>NZ_JAAATY010000011.1 GCF_013280595.1 Kibdelosporangium persicum | reverse complement strand
CATGACATGCGGAAAAGGCCCCACAGATACCTGTGGGGCCCTTCCGGAAATAAATTACGGCGACGACCTACTCTCCCACACCGTACCCAGTGCAGTACCATCGGCGCTGAAGAGCTTAGCTTCCGGGTTCGGAATGGGACCGGGCGTTTCCTCTTCGCTATTATCACCGTAAACCTATGAAATTCACAGACCACACCCCACCCGAGGTGCCCAGCCTGGTATCTCAGAAACCGTACAGTGGATGCGTAACACCTTTGTGAACAAGTCCTCGGCCTATTAGTACCAGTCAACTCCACACGTTACCGCGCTTCCATCTCTGGCCTATCAACCCAGTCGTCTAGCTGGGAGCCTTACCCTATAAAAGGTGGGAGACCTCATCTTGGAACGAGCTTCCCGCTTAGATGCCTTCAGCGGTTATCCCTTCCGAACGTAGCCAACCAGCCATGCCCCTGGCGGAACAACTGGCACACCAGAGGTTCGTCCGTCCCGGTCCTCTCGTACTAGGGACAGCCTTCCTCAAGTCTCCTACGCGCGCGGCGGATAGGGACCGAACTGTCTCACGACGTTCTAAACCCAGCTCGCGTACCGCTTTAATGGGCGAACAGCCCAACCCTTGGGACCTACTCCGGCCCCAGGATGCGACGAGCCGACATCGAGGTGCCAAACCATGCCGTCGATATGGACTCTTGGGCAAGATCAGCCTGTTATCCCCGGGGTACCTTTTATCCGTTGAGCGACCACGCTTCCACAAGCCATGGCCGGATCACTAGTTCCGACTTTCGTCCCTGCTCGACCCGTCAGTCTCACAGTCAAGCCCCCTTGTGCACTTGCACTCAACACCTGATTGCCAACCAGGCTGAGGGAACCTTTGAGCGCCTCCGTTACCCTTTAGGAGGCAACCGCCCCAGTTAAACTACCCACCAGGCACTGTCCCTGAACCAGATCATGGTCCGAGGTTAGACACCCAATTCGACCAGAGTGGTATTTCAACAACGACTCCACCCGAACTAGCGTCCGAGCTTCACAGTCTCCCACCTATCCTACACAAGCCGAACCGAGCACCAATACCAAGCTATAGTAAAGGTCCCGGGGTCTTTCCGTCCTGCCGCGCGTAACGAGCATCTTTACTCGTAGTGCAATTTCACCGGGCCTGTGGTTGAGACAGCCGAGAAGTCGTTACGCCATTCGTGCAGGTCGGAACTTACCCGACAAGGAATTTCGCTACCTTAGGATGGTTATAGTTACCACCGCCGTTTACTGGCGCTTAAATTCTGAGCTTCGCCACACAAGGTGACTAACCCGTCCTCTTAACGTTCCAGCACCGGGCAGGCGTCAGTCCGTATACATCGTCTTACGACTTCGCACGGACCTGTGTTTTTAGTAAACAGTCGCTTCTCGCTGGTCTCTGCGGCCACACAACGCTCCAGGAGTAAATCCCTTCACGCCACACGGCCCCCCTTCTCCCGAAGTTACGGGGGCATTTTGCCGAGTTCCTTAACCACAGTTCACCCGAACGCCTCAGTATTCTCTACCTGACCACCTGTGTCGGTTTAGGGTACGGGCCGCTTGAACACTCACTAGAGGCTTTTCTCGGCAGCATAGGATCATCCACTTCGCCTCAATCGGCTACGCATCACGTCTCAGGCTCAATGGTGTGCGGATTTGCCTACACACCGCCCTACACGCTTACACCAGTACATCCACTCACTGGCGGAACTACCTTCCTGCGTCACCCCATCGCTTGACTAATACCAGTTCAGGTCCCACGCTCCACCACATGAATCGCCCGAAGGCTCAACACATAGCTTTGGGTGGTTAGTATCGCTGGGTTCATCATGGGCGCGTTCACGCGGGTACGGGAATATCAACCCGTTGTCCATCGACTACGCCTGTCGGCCTCGCCTTAGGTCCCGACTTACCCTGGGCGGATTAGCCTGGCCCAGGAACCCTTGGTCATCCGGCGGCAGAGGTTCTCACTCTGCTATCGCTACTCATGCCTGCATTCTCACTCCCACACCCTCCACGAGTCGTTTCCACGCTCGCTTCCAGGGGTGCAGGACGCTCCCCTACCCATCCATGCCACTGCAGAGACACTCGAAAGCATCACTGGATGTATATGCATGAATGACACAGCTTCGGCGGTACGCTTAAGCCCCGCTACATTGTCGGCGCAGGACCACTTGACCAGTGAGCTATTACGCACTCTTTCAAGGATGGCTGCTTCTAAGCCAACCTCCTGGTTGTCTGGGCGACCCCACATCCTTTCCCACTTAGCGCACACTTAGGGGCCTTAGCTGGTGTTCTGGGCTGTTTCCCTCTCGACTACGAAGCTTATCCCCCGCAGTCTCACTGCCGCACTCTCACACGATGGTATTCGGAGTTTGGTTGACTTCAGTAAGCTTGTAGGCCCCCTAGGCCATCCAGTGCTCTACCCCCACCGTGAAACATACGACGCTGCACCTAAATGCATTTCGGGGAGAACCAGCTATCACGGAGTTTGATTGGCCTTTCACCCCTACCCACAGCTCATCCCCCAGGTTTTCAACCCTGGTGGGTTCGGGCCTCCACACCGTCTTACCGGCGCTTCACCCTGGCCATGGGTAGATCACTCCGCTTCGGGTCTAGACCACGCGACTCAACGCCCTCTTCAGACTCGCTTTCGCTACGGCTACCCCACACGGGTTAACCTCGCCACGCAGCACTAACTCGCAGGCTCATTCTTCAAAAGGCACGCCATCACCCCGAAAGGCTCTGACGGCTTGTAGGCACACGGTTTCAGGTACTCTTTCACTCCCCTCCCGGGGTACTTTTCACCTTTCCCTCACGGTACTAGTCCGCTATCGGTCACCAGGAAGTATTTAGGCTTAACGGGTGGTCCCGCCAAATTCACAGCAAATTCCACGAGCTCGCTGCTACTCGGGAACACCACCAAGAGAGATCACGCGCTTTCGCCTAAGGGACTCTCACCCTCTACGGTTCAGCTTTCCAGACTGATTCGACTAGCAACATGATTTTATGACTCTCCGCTGAGTTGACAGCCCCAGCCAGTGGGTCCCACGACCCCCACTACGCAACCCCTGTCAGGTATCACACGCAGTAGGTTTAGCCTCATCCGCTTTCGCTCGCCACTACTCACGGAATCACGGTTGTTTTCTCTTCCTACGGGTACTGAGATGTTTCACTTCCCCGCGTTCCCTCCACACACCCTATATATTCAGGTGCAGGTGACACCCCATAACGGGTGCCGGGTTTCCCCATTCGGAAATCCTCGGATCACAGCTCGGTTGACAGCTCCCCGAGGCATATCGCAGCCTCCCACGTCCTTCATCGGCTCCTGATGCCAAGGCATCCACCGTATGCCCTTAACAACTTGACCACAAAGATGCTCGCATCCACTGTACAGTTCTCAAACACCACACCAGAAAGCCGCCCACTACTGAGAACACCTCTTCCAGGTCACCCTGGCCGGTTTGAACTCGGAGCAACTCCGGTCACCAGAAGCCTCGCACGCCTACGCGTGTTGCCTCAGGACCCAACAGTGTGCCGACCCATCTGCGCTGTCTGAGCGCCGAAAACCAGTAGTTCCACGATTCTTTGAGCTCCACCCAGCGAACATACGCCGCTGCTAGTGGCCTCCCACTCGACAAAGCTTCAGACTCTGCGAGGGTCGAATGCTCCTTAGAAAGGAGGTGATCCAGCCGCACCTTCCGGTACGGCTACCTTGTTACGACTTCGTCCCAATCGCCAGTCCCACCTTCGACCACTCCCTCCCACAAGGGGTTAGGCCGTGGGCTTCGGGTGTTACCGACTTTCGTGACGTGACGGGCGGTGTGTACAAGGCCCGGGAACGTATTCACCGCAGCGTTGCTGATCTGCGATTACTAGCGACTCCGACTTCATGGGGTCGAGTTGCAGACCCCAATCCGAACTGAGACCAGCTTTAAGGGATTCGCTCCACCTCACGGTCTCGCAGCCCTCTGTACTAGCCATTGTAGCATGTGTGAAGCCCTGGACATAAGGGGCATGATGACTTGACGTCATCCCCACCTTCCTCCGAGTTGACCCCGGCAGTCTCCCATGAGTCCCCGGCATTACCCGCTGGCAACATGGAACGAGGGTTGCGCTCGTTGCGGGACTTAACCCAACATCTCACGACACGAGCTGACGACAGCCATGCACCACCTGCACACCAACCACAAGGGAAGCCCTATCTCTAGGGATGTCTGGCGCATGTCAAGCCCAGGTAAGGTTCTTCGCGTTGCATCGAATTAATCCACATGCTCCGCCGCTTGTGCGGGCCCCCGTCAATTCCTTTGAGTTTTAGCCTTGCGGCCGTACTCCCCAGGCGGGGCGCTTAATGCGTTAGCTACGGCACGGAACCCGTGGAAAGAGCCCCACACCTAGCGCCCAACGTTTACGGCGTGGACTACCAGGGTATCTAATCCTGTTCGCTCCCCACGCTTTCGCTCCTCAGCGTCAGTATCGGCCCAGAGACCCGCCTTCGCCACCGGTGTTCCTCCTGATATCTGCGCATTTCACCGCTACACCAGGAATTCCAGTCTCCCCTACCGAACTCAAGTCTGCCCGTATCGACCGCAAGCCCAGGGTTAAGCCCCAGGTTTTCACGACCGACGCAACAAACCGCCTACGAGCTCTTTACGCCCAATAATTCCGGACAACGCTCGCACCCTACGTATTACCGCGGCTGCTGGCACGTAGTCAGCCGGTGCTTCTTCTCCAGGTACCGTCACTCTCGCTTCGTCCCTGGCGAAAGAGGTTTACAACCCGAAGGCCGTCATCCCTCACGCGGCGTCGCTGCGTCAGGCTTTCGCCCATTGCGCAATATTCCCCACTGCTGCCTCCCGTAGGAGTCTGGGCCGTGTCTCAGTCCCAGTGTGGCCGGTCGCCCTCTCAGGCCGGCTACCCGTCGTCGCCTTGGTAGGCCATCACCCCACCAACAAGCTGATAGGCCGCGGGCTCATCCTGCACCGCCGGAACTTTCCACCCCATTGGATGCCCAACGAAGTCGTATCCGGTATTAGACCCAGTTTCCCGGGCTTATCCCAGAGTGCAGGGCAGATTACCCACGTGTTACTCACCCGTTCGCCGCTCGTGTACCCCGAAGGGCCTTACCGCTCGACTTGCATGTGTTAAGCACGCCGCCAGCGTTCGTCCTGAGCCAGGATCAAACTCTCCAACAATGCTTGTGAAGTGTTCGACGTCCTGACAAACCAGAACCAATCTGGTCCATCTGTCCATCTCAAAGGAACCTCACGACGAGGTTCATATAAAAGCTCTACTGGCTTTCAATAGATCGACACACTGTTGAGTTCTCAAACAACACACGCACACCCATCGGACTGAGATACAGCCTATCAGGGGGCTTGTACTGCTAAATTTTGGGGTCTTCGCTCCGTTCCCCTTGGCTTTCCGGGGCCCGTTCCGCTCTGACTTGGATAAGATTACACGCCCCGGAACGGCCGTTTCAGGGGGGTCCCCTTAACGGCATCACCGCAGGTCAGAGGGCACGTAGCTCCTCCACGACGGCGGAGACCGACTTCTTGGCGTCGCCGAACAGCATCGAGGTCCTCGGGTCGTAGTAGAGGTCGTTGTCCACTCCGGCGAACCCGGGGCTCATCGAACGCTTCAGGACGATGACCGATTTGCTCTCGTTCACGTTCAGGATCGGCATGCCGTAGATCGGCGAGCCCGGGTCGGTGTGCGCGGCCGGGTTGGTGACGTCGTTCGCGCCGATCACCAGCGCCACGTCCGTCCGGGAGAACTCCCCGTTGATCTCGTCCATCTCCTTGAGGTGCTCGTACGGCACGTCAGCCTCGGCGAGCAGCACGTTCATGTGCCCGGGCATGCGCCCGGCGACCGGATGGATCGCGTAGTAGACGGCGACGCCCTTGCTCTCCAGTTCCTTCGCCATCTCCCGCACGGCGTGCTGCGCCTGGGCCACGGCCATGCCGTAACCAGGGACGACGACGACCTGACGGGCGTAGCTCATCTGGATAGCGGCGTCCGAGGCGCTGGTCTGCCGGACGATCTTGTCCGTCGGCCCGGACGAACTCGGGCCACCGGTCCCGCCGAACCCGCCGGCCACGATGGCGGGGATCGACCTGTTCATCGCCTTCGCCATCAGGTTGGTCAGGATCGTGCCGGACGCTCCGACGATCATCCCGGCGACGATCAGCGCGGTGTTGTCCAGCGCGATGCCGGTCGCCGCCGCGCTGAGCCCGGTCAACGCGTTCAGCAGCGAGATCACCACGGGCATGTCCGCGCCGCCGATCGGCAGCACGACCATCAGGCCCAGCAGCGCCGACGACACCAGAATCCCGATCATCAGCCACTCGGAGGTGCCACCGGCCACGACCGCGACGCCGCAGGCCACCCCGAGCACCAGCAGCAGGAGGTTCAGCGGCTGCTGCAGCCTGCCGACACTGATCGGCCTGCCGGGCAGGATCTCCTGCAGCTTGCCGAAGGCGACGTTGGATCCCCAGAACGACACCGACCCGATCAGCGCGGCGAACAGCGTCGCGATCGACACGTGCGCGGGTTCGCCGGCGAAGCCGTGCGTCTGCCGGAACTCGACCCACGCGACCAGGGCGACCGCACCGCCACCGACGCCGTTGAACAGCGCGACCATCTGCGGCATCGCGGTCATCTTCACCTTGCGCGCCGCGGGAATCCCGATCGCGGTGCCCAGGACGACGCCCAGCAGGATCAACCACCAGTTGCCCATGCCCGGGGTCAGTGCGGTCGCCAGGATCGCGATCGCCATGCCGACGGCGGCCAGCATGTTGCCGCGTACGGCGGTCCGCGGACCGGTCAGGCCCATCAGGCCGTAGATGAACAACGCGAACGCCACGATGTACAGGCACTGGATCGTGACGGGGTCCTGGAGCCAGCTCATTCCCGTGGCTCCTTCGCTTTGAACATCCCCAGCATTCGGTCTGTCACAAGGAATCCGCCGACGACGTTGATCGTGCCGAACGCGATCGCGATCACGAGCAGGATCTGGTCGAGGGTGCCGGTCGCGCCGAGGCCGAGCACGATCAACGCACCGAGCAGCACGATGCCGTGGATCGCGTTGGTGCCGGACATCAGCGGGGTGTGCAACGTGTTGGGCACCTTGGAGATCACCGCGAAGCCCACGAATCCCGCGAGCACGAGGATGGCCAGGTTCTGCACCAGCATCATGACCTCCTCGTCACGCACGCGGACGCGATGATCTCGTCGTCGAAGTCCAGCTTCAGCCGGCCGTCGGCGATGAGGAGTTCCAGCAGGGCTTGGACATTGCGCGAGTACAGCTCGCTCGCGGACTCCGGCATGGCGGCCGGGAGGTTCAGCGGCGCCACGATCGTCACGTCATGCCGCACCACGGCCTCCCCTGGCACGCTGAGTTCACAGTTGCCGCCGGATTCCCCAGCGAGATCGACGACAACGCTGCCCGCGCGCATCGCGGTCACCGAGTCCTCGGTCACCAGCACCGGCGCCTTCCGCCCCGGCACCTGCGCGGTGGTGATCACCACGTCGTAGCCGATCACGGCTTCGTTCAGGCGTTTCAGCTGTTCGGCACGTTCCTCGTCGGTCAGCGCACGGGCGTAACCACCGTCGCCGACGGCCTCGATCCCGAGGTCCAGCCACTTGGCGCCGACCGAACGCACCTGCTCGGCGACTTCCGGCCGGACGTCGTAACCGGTGGTCTGCGCGCCCAGCCGTCGTGCCGTCGCGAGTGCTTGCAGGCCCGCGACACCGGCGCCAAGGACCAGCACCTTCGCCGGCGGCACAGTGCCCGCGGCTGTGGTGAGCATCGGATAGAAGCGCGTAAGGTGTTGCGCGCCAAGCAAAGCAGCGAGATATCCGGCGACACTGCTCTGTGACGACAGCGCGTCCATCGCCTGCGCGCGGGAGATCCGCGGAATGGCTTCCATGGCCAGGCCGTGCACGTCCCGGGTGGCCAGCGCGTCGGCGACGTTCGTGCCGAGGAAGCCGATCAGCACGCTGCCGGGTTTCAGACGGCCGATCTCCTCGTCCGTCGGGGCCGCGACCTTGACGACCACGTCGCAGGCCCAGGGATCGCCGAGGGTGGCCCCGGCTTCCTCGTAGAGCCAGTCGGACATCAACGCCCCACCACCGGCGCCGGGTTCGACCACGATGTTCAGCCCTGCGGACCGCAGGCGTCCCACGACTCGGGGGACGAGCGCAACCCGTCGTTCTCCAGGGGCCGACTCGCGCGGCACACCGACCACGATGTTCTGGGTATCCGCCATTGGAGACCCTCCCATGGAAACAGAACGTACGTCTTCCGTTTTACCACTGTGTGGCGTGCACCACACCCGTCGAAGGGTGGCGATTCAGTCTCGAACGAGGGTTTTCTGTGGTTCCTGGGCCTCACGCGCCCGCGGCACCACGGCCTTCGGCGGACGCGTGACGTACGGACGGACCAGACGGATCACGACCAAGCCGACAGCCAGCAGCGGGACCATCGCGGCCATCGCGGCGGCTGTCGCACCCGCACGCACCACGTCGCGAGGCACCAGCGTGATCCGGTTGCTCATCACCGAGACCTTGCCTGGCAACGACAACAGCCAGAGCAACAGGATGAAGCCGATCATCGAGAACACCGCACGCAGGACCGCCGGGTGGTAGCCGATCCCCTCCGCCGCCACCAGCACGGCGAGCCAGCCGAAGACCGCGGTGAGCTGGGCGCGTTCCGTGGTCGCCGCCCAGAGCAGGCCGCCGCAGACGGCCAGCACCGCCAACACCCACCATCGGGACGGGTCACGGGTCCAGCCCGCGGCCGCGTCGAGCCAGCCGACCGGGACGCCTGCCCAGCCGAGCAGGGCCCTGGGGACTTCCAACGGGGTCATCGGCGCCGCGATCGCCTGGCCGACGACCCACGCGAGCGTCCAGGCCGAGACCACACACGCCAGCACCAGCTGCCACCGTGGCCGATCTGTCACGCACGCCCAGATCCGCGCCAGTTCCCGCCGCAAGGTTCGCATCGCTACAACACTCCCTCGCCGGCACCTCTCCCGTCTAAAAGGATCTTTGATCGTTTTCGCCGCGTCCAGTGGCAGTCGAGTTGATCACTCGACCGGGGTTGAGGATTCCGCGTGGGTCCAGGGCCTGTTTGATCTGGTGGTGCGACCAGAGGGCGGTCTCGTCGAGCTCACGGGCCAGCCACGCGCGCTTGAGGAAGCCCACGCCGTGCTCACCCGTGATGGTGCCGCCGAGTTTCAGGCCCAGCCGCATGATCTCGTCGAACGCCCGTTGCGCGGCATCGGCCTGGGCGAGGTCGAACAGCACGGCCGGGTGCATGTTGCCGTCGCCCGCGTGGCCGCACGTGGCGATCGTGACTCCGTGTTCTTCGGCGATCCGCTCGATCCCGTCGACCAGGACGGCCAGGTTGCGGCGCGGCACGCAGATGTCGTCGACGAGCGAAGCCGGGTACTGCTCAAGGGCCAGGCCGACCAGCCTGCGGCCCTGCATGAGCAGGTCCGCTTCGGCCGGATCGTCGGAGACGATCACCTCCGTGGCCGAGCACCTGCGGGCGGAGCCCTCGAAGGCGGCGAGTTCCTCCGGCGCCCGGGTGCCCGCGTCGGACTGGGCGATCAGCACCGCGCCCACGCCGGGCGGGAAGCCCAGGTCGCGCATCCTGCCGACGGCCTCGATGGTCGCGGCGTCCATCAACTCCAGCGCCGCGGGCCGGAACCCCGCGCCCAGATGGTCGGCGACCGCCCGGCAGGCGTCAGACATGGTGTCGAAGAACGCGACAGCGGCCAACGGACGGGCGGCGGCGGAGCGCAACGCCACAGTCACCTCGGTGACGACACCGAGCGTGCCCTCCGAGCCGACGAACAAGCGCGTCAGGTCGTAGCCCGCGACGCCCTTGGCCGTCCGACGGCCGGTCCGCATCACACGGCCGTCCGCCAGCACGACTTGGAGCGCACGGACGAAGTCGCCCGTCACGCCGTACTTCAGACAGCACATGCCGCCCGCGTTGGTCGCGACGTTGCCGCCGATCGACGAGATGTCCTTCGATCCCGGGTCCGGCGGGTAGTACAGGCCCTTCTCGGCGACCGCCGCGGCCAGCGTCCCGTTGATCACGCCCGGCTGGACCACGGCGATCTGCTCCTCGACGTCGATCTCGAGGATCTGGTCGAGCTTCTCCACGTTCAGCAGCACACACCCGTCGAGCGCGTTCGCGCCGCCGGACAGCCCGGTGCGCGCACCCTGCGGGACGACAGGGACGTTGTTCTCGTTGGCCCACCGCAGGGTCTCCACAACGTCGTCGAGTGACCTCGCTCTGACCAATGCCCGAGGTGTGCCGCTCGGGCAGAACGCCGCCCGATCCGTCCGGTACGCGGCGAGGACGTCAGGATCGTCCGTCGTGGCATCAACCGGTAGTTGCGAGGTCACTCATAAGACGTTACTTCAGACCGAGAGCCAACAGGACGTTTCCGTGGCCGCTCTGGTAGCCCGTCCTGCCGGCTCCGCCGTCAGAACAGCGTCGGGATGGCGGCCTCGATGACGTGCGGGCCGGGCTGCGCCAACGACTCCCGGAACTGGTCGGCCAGGTCCTCCGCGGTCGCCGCACGGGTCGCCGGCACGCCCATCGCCGTGGCCAGCGACACGAAGTCCAGGTCCGGCCGGGACAGGTCGAGCCAGTCGAGCGCCTTCGGCCCGGTGCTGTCCGCGCCGACCCGTTGCAACTCCAGCTTGAGGATCGCGTAGGACCGGTTCGACAACACGACCGTGGTGACGTTCAGGCCTTCCCTGGCCATCGTCCACAGCGCGGACGCCGTGTACATCGCGCTGCCGTCGGCCTGCAGGCAGATGACCGGGCGGTCCGGGACCGCGACCGCGGCACCGACCGCGGTCGGCAGGCCGAAACCGATGGAACCGCCGGTCAACGTGAGCACGTCGTGCTTCGGGGCACCGGCGGTCGCGGTCGGCAGGAGCAGGCCGGAGGTGTTCGACTCGTCGACGATCACCGCGTTCTCCGGCAGCAACGCGCCGATCACGTCGACCCAGTTCTGCGGCGTGAGGTCACCCTGCGGCAACTCAGGGCGCTTCGCCTCCTGCAGCACCGGTTCCACGTCCGGCGCGACGACGTCCGCGATGGCCTCCAGTGCCGCGGCGATGTCGTCGTCCGGCTGGGCCAGCACGTGCACCTTGCAGTTGTCCGGCACCAAATCGCTGGCCTTGCCCGGGTAGGCGAAGAACGACACCGGCGACTTGGCGCCGGCGAGCACGAGGTTGCGCACGTCCGTCAACTGCCACGTGACCTGCTCGGCCAGGTAACCGAGGCGGTCCACCGCGGGCACACCAGCGCCGCGCTCGATGCGCGTCGGGAACGTCTCGGCGAACAGCTTCACGCCCGTCGCCTGCGAAATCCGGCTCGCCGCACGCAGCGCGCGCTCCCGCGTACCGGCGTTGCCCAGCAGGATCACGGTCGATTCGCCCGACCGCAGCACGTCGACGATCGCGTGCACGACGTTCTCGGCCACCGTCGGCCGGACCGGCGCGGCGAGCGGGGCCGCGGCCGCGCCGCCGTCGCCCCAGGACACGTCGGCGGGCAGGATCAGCGTCGCGATCCGGCCGGACTGCGCGACTTTCACGGCCTCAACGGCGTCCGCGGCGAGCGCCTCCGTCGACGTGCTCGTGCGCGTCCAGCCGACTGTGGTGGCCAGTGCCTCGATGTCCGACTCGAGCGGGGCGTCGTACTGCTTGTGGTACGTCGCGTGGTCGCCGACGACGTTCACGATCCCGGTCCGTGCCCGGCGGGCGTTGTGCAGGTTGGCCAAGCCGTTGGCCAGCCCGGGGCCGAGGTGCAGCAGGGTGGCGGCCGGTTTGTCGGCCATCCGGGCGTAGCCGTCGGCCGCGCCGGTCACCACGCCCTCGAACAGCCCGAGGATGCCGCGCATCTCCGGCACTGAGTCCAGTGCCGCGACGAAGTGCATCTCGGAGGTGCCCGGGTTGCCGAAGCAGACGTTCACACCCGCGTCGACGAGCGTGCGGAGGAGGGCCTGTGCGCCGTTCATCGTTCTCAAGAACTCCAACTCGGTCGATAAGGACACTCAGTCAAAGAGGACACCGGGGTTGAGCACGCCGGCCGGGTCGAACGCGGTCTTGATCCGCCGCATCAGGTCCACTTTGGCCGGATCGGTCAGCGCGAGGAACCGCTCGGTGTGCTTGCGGCCGATGCCGTGCTCGCCGGAGATCGCGCCGCCGAGGCTGATCCCCGCTTCGAACAGGCCGTGCAGCACGCGGTCGCGTACCTCGTTGTCCTTCTGCAGCACGGCGAGGTGGACGTTGCCGTCACC
Organism: Kibdelosporangium persicum; assembly: GCF_013280595.1. GTDB lineage: Bacteria > Actinomycetota > Actinomycetes > Mycobacteriales > Pseudonocardiaceae > Kibdelosporangium > Kibdelosporangium persicum. The sequence continues at coordinate 275,401 of NZ_JAAATY010000011.1, read as the reverse complement.
GGCGTGCCCGCAGCCGACCACGAAAGTGTTGTTCTCCTGCGCGATCTGCCGCACCCGCTCCATGAACTGAGGCAACGAGGCACGCGGGATCACCGTGTCGATGATGTCGTCGGCGCCTGCCTCCTTGGCCGCCCAGAACGCCTTCTCCCGCGCGTCGATCAGCTTGTTGGCCGCCGAGCCCTCCAGCACGTAGACGTCCTTGGCGCCCAGGCCGGACAGCAGCTCACCGACCTCGGCGATGTCCTCGTCCAGCCGGTCGGCGTTGCGGTTCTCCAGCTGCACGACCAGGTACGCGTGCGAGGTTTCCCTGACCTCGTCGGGAATGCCGAGCTGCAACTGCGCGCGGTAGGTGATCGCGCCCATGGTCAGGCCGTCGATGTACTCCAGGATCAACGGCCCGATGCCGCTGCCGACCACCTTCGGCACCGCGCGTGCCACCTCGTCGAGGTCGACGAACGGCGCCAGCACCGTGCCCTGGTACGGCATCCGTGGCTGGACCTTCAGCACCGCCTCGGTCACCACCGCCAGCGTGCCCTCGGACCCGATGATCAGCTGGGTCAGGTCGTAGCCGGTGCTCGCCTTCACGAACTTGCCGCCGGTCCTGATCAGTTCACCGGTCGGCAAGGCGGCTTCGAGGCCGAGGACGTGGTTGCGGGTGACGCCGTACTTGATCGCACGCATGCCGCCCGCGTTCGTGCCGACGTTGCCGCCGATGCTCGCGCTGAGCTCACCGGGATAGACCGGGTAGACCAGGCCGTGCTTGGCCAGCTCGCCGTCGAGGTCCTCCAGGGTCACGCCCGGCTGCACCACCGCGACGTGGTTCTCGGTGTCGATCTCGAGGATCGCGGCCATCCGCTCGAACGAGATCAGCAGCCCGCCCGGCCGCGGCCGCGCGGCACCCGACATGCCCGAGCCCGACCCGCGCGCGGTCACCGGGATTCGGTGCTCGGAGGCGGTTTTCAGCAACTGCGCGACCTGCTCGGCGGTCTCCGGGCGGGCCACGTACGCCGGTTTCACCGGCTCGCTGCTCAGCGCCTCGTCATGCGCGTAGTCCGCGCCGATCGCGTCCCCTGCGAGCAGGTGCCCGGCACCGACGATCCCGGCCAGCGCTGACTCCGCCTGGTGTGTCCCGATGTCCGCCACTGGACGCTCCTCTCGTACCCGGGGAGTAACCCTAGTCCGTCGGCGGAAAATTCGATTGTGCCTGGTTGATAACGTCGCCGCCATGGGGACTTTGTTCAGCATGGGCCGCCTCCGCGGCCAGTGAGGCGCACGACCTCTGCCACCTGCTGATAGTCCGCCGAGCCCGGTTCTGACCGCTCGGCAGGTCGTTGTCGCCTCCGAACAACAGCGCTCATCTGCCATCCCGTTCCGCGCTGGAGACGACCCATGCTTCCCAACCCCTCCGGGGTTCATTTCCTCTGTTCCCACGCCGTCATCCGTGGGTTGATCCGCTCGTCCGGGGTCGGCCCCGGCGATCTGGTGATCGACTTCGGGGCCGGTCCCGGCACGATCACCGCGCCGCTCGCCGCGACCGGGTCACGCATCCTCGCCATCGAGCGGGACGCGGCGTTCGTTCGCAGGCTCACCCGGCGGTTCGCCGACCAGCCACTGGTCAAGGTGGTGCACGCCGATCTGCGGACGGTGCCGTTGCCGAGCCGCGATTTCTCTGTCGTGGCAAGCATTCCCTACGCACTGTCCACAGTGCTGCTCCGACGGCTGTTGTCCCGGCCACGACGGTCCCTGGTGGCCGCGGACCTCGTCGTCGAGTGGGGCTTCGCTCGCCGGATCGTGGCCGCACAGTCGAAGGAGACCGCCAAGTGGGCCGAGAAGTACGAGCTACGCGTGGCACGGCGAATCCCGGCGAACTGTTTCCGGCCCGCCCCGCGCGTGGACTCCGCGCATCTGGTGATCAGAAGGCGTGACGCGAAAAGGTCTGAACCGCCCCGAGTCGTTCGCTCGTACGGGTAGTGAAGGACTTACCGCTGAAGGGCTACGACATGCGCAACGCACACAGGAAGATCACCCGCAAGAAGGCGATCATCGCGGCCGCGGGTGTCGCTGTGGCCGCCACGGCCGCCTTCGCGATTCCCCAGGCCAGCGCGGGTTCCCGGCAACCCGTCGCCGTCCCGACCGTCGCCGAGATGCGCACCATGACAGGCACGGCGTGGGCGACCGATCCGGAGACCGGACAGACCCTGGTCACCGCCGACAGCACGGTGAACACCGAGCAGTGGAACAACCTGCTGACGACCCGCAGCGACAAGGTGCGGGTGGAGCGTGCACCCGGCCGGTTCACCCTCCTCGCCGAGGGCGGGGACGCGATCTTCGCCGGCCGGGGGCGGTGTTCGCTGGGCTTCAACGTCACCCTGGACAACGGCGCCCCCGGGTTGCTCACCGCCGGGCACTGCACGGCGGCCGGGCGCCAGTGGTCGCTCACGCAGGGCGGTGCGCCCGTCGCCACCGTCCAGCAGTCGACCTTCCCCGGGGACGGTGACTTCGCCGTGCTGTCGTACAACAACCGCAACACCCAAGCGCCGAGCTCGGTCGACACCGGCAACGGCACGGTCCAGATCAGGCGGGCCGCTGACCCGCGCGTGAACCAGCGCGTCCTGCGAATGGGAAGCACGACCGGGCTGCGTGACGGCCGGGTGACCGCGTTGAACGCCACCGTGAACTACCCGGAAGGCCGTGTCACCGGGCTGATCCAGACCACGGTCTGCGCCGAGGGCGGGGACAGCGGCGGTCCGCTGTTCACCCAGGACGGCACGGCACTCGGCCTGACGTCGGGCGGTTCCGGGGACTGCCGGCAGGGCGGCATCACGTTCTTCCAGCCGGTGACCGAAGCCCTGAACGCCTTCGGCGCCCAACTGGCCCAGTAACCCCCTCGTGAGTGGTTGTCCGGGTTCTAACCCTGACAACCACTCACGAGTGTTCACGAGAGGATTTCGGCGACGGTGCCTGCGGCCACGGTGATGCCGCCTTCGCGGATGGCGAAACCCTGGCCCTTGGTCATCGCGACCGGCTTGCCGAGCTCCACGATGAACTCGGTGCTGTCACCCGGCATGACCATCGCCGTGCCGAGTGCCGGGTTGATCAGCACCGCGCCGGGCACGTCGCTGGTCCGGAAGTGGAACTGCGGGCGGTAGTTGTCGTGGATCGGCTTGCGCCGGCCGCCTTCCTGCTCGGTCAGCACGTACGCGTCCGCACGGAACTTCCGGTGCGGCGTGACACTGCCCGGCAGGGCCAGCACCTGACCACGCCGGATCTGGTCGCGCTTGACGCCACGCAGCAGCACCGCGGCGTTGTCACCCGCCTCGGCCCGCTCCAGCGACTTGCCGAACATCTCCAGCCCGGTCACCACGCTGGCGAACGTCTCCTCGAGACCGACCACTTCGACGGTGTCGCCGAGCTTGATCGTGCCCTGCTCCACCGCGCCGGTCACGACGGTGCCGCGGCCGGTGATGGTCATGACGTTCTCCACCGGCATCAGGAACGGCAGGTCGAGCCGCCGCACCGGAGTCGGCACGTACTCGTCGACCGCCTCCAGCAGCTCCACGATCGTCCGCTCCCACACCGGGTCGCCCTCCAGCGCCTTCAGGCCCGAGACGCGCACGACCGGAACCGCGTCGCCGTCGAAGCCGTAGCGGCTGAGCAGCTCACGGACCTCCAGCTCGACCAGGTCGAGCAGGTCGCCGTCAGCCACCATGTCCGCCTTGTTCAGCGCGACGACGATGTGCTCGACGCCGATCCGGCGCGCGAGCACGACGTGCTCACGGGTCTGCGGCATCGAGCCGTCCTCGGCCGAGACGACCAGGATCGCGCCGTCCAGCTGGGCCGCACCGGTGATCATGTTCTTCACGTAGTCGGCGTGCCCCGGCATGTCGACGTGGGCGTAGTGCCTGGTCGGCGTCTCGTACTCGACGTGCGAGATGGTGATCGTGATGCCGCGCTCGATCTCCTCGGGCGCGCGGTCGATCTTGTCGAAGGCCACGTACTTGGTGCCCTCGCTGTGCTGGGCGAGCACCTTGGTGATCGCGGCGGTCAGCGTGGTCTTGCCGTGGTCGACGTGGCCCATCGTGCCGATGTTGACGTGCGGCTTGCTGCGCACGTACGCCTGCTTGCTCATTGGTCCTTCGGTTTCTGGAAGCCGGGACGCGGAACCCGCGAAGCCGCAACCCTCCTCCTCGGGTTCCGCGGAGGAAGGTGCGGAAGGGAGGAGGGTCAGCTATCCAGTGCCGACGACACGGCGGACAGAGCGGATGCCGACAGTGCGCTCAGCAGGTTCATGCCTGCGAGCGTCGCCACGTCGATCATCCGGAACACAGCGAAGGACTGTAGCCCGGCCACAGTCCTTCGCCAAATGTATTTACCGCTGTGCTGACTTACCTTTGCCGCAGTTTCGCGATGCGGCCCTGCTCGCCGGCGGCCCAGCATGAGGCGTCCCAGCCGCAGTCGACGGTGTCGAAGCTGCCGGAGTCGAACTGGTGCCAGTGGTTTCCGCCGTCGATGCTCAGGTCGCTGCCGGTCGGTCCAACCGCGACGATCGCGAACGGCAGGTACGGCACGTACGTCGCGCCGGAGCGATAGCCCTTCGGTGCCTGCGGGGGTTTCCTCCACGTGGCGCCGCCGTCACCGGTGCGTGCCACCGCGTCCTTGGTCTCGTTGGCCGGGTCGAAGTCACCGCCGATCGCGATGCCGGTGCGGGAATCGCGGAACGCCACCGAGAACACACCCGCGCTCGGCCCGCTCCGCAGCGGCGTGTCGCTGACCGTCCACGTGCGGCCACGGTCCTTCGAGTGGAACACGCGGGCCTTGGCGTCGCCGCCGGTCGCGATCCACGCGTCCTTGTTCCCTGCCCCCTTCGTTCTGGCGGTGACCAGGCACTGGCCGCTGGCGGCGAACGCGAACTCGGCGGGCTGCGCGGCGGGCATGCCGTCGCCGGGCAGGACGTTCCAGCTTCTGCCGCCGTCGCTGGTGGACAGAATCCGGAACTTGCCGTCCACCGGGTCGCTCAGCGCGAGGCCGGTGCGGCGGTCGAAGAAGGCGATGCAGTCGTAGAACGCCTTGGCGTCGAGGTTGCGGAACGACTCGGTCCAGGTCTTTCCGCCGTCCGACGTCCGGTAGATCCGGGAGTCCTCGCCGTTGCCGATGGACAGGATGACGGCCGTGTTCGCGTCGAACGCCTCGATGTCACGGAACTGAAGCGCTTCGGTGCCGGGCGGGCCGACGCTCGCCCATGTCCTGCCGCCGTCGGTGGTGCGCAGCACCGTGCCGAGGCTGCCGCTCGCCCACACGGTCTTGCCGTCCACAACGGACAGACCACGCAGCCGGGCCTCCGACCCGGTCGGTGTGAGCTGCCACGCCGGGCCGACGGACGCGCCCGCCGGCGCCGCACCCGCCATGAGCAGGGCGATCACGGATAAACCAGCAATCCACCTCATGCCGGCGCAAGCTACCGGATCGACGTCGCAGCGGCCACCGCCGAGAGTCGTAAGGATCCGGTAAGGGCGATTCTTCGGGTTCACCGGTCTAATGGAGGCATGCGTGCACTGTTCCGGAGGAAAGTCACCTGGGCGGTCCTGGCCGTCGTCGCGGTCGCGGGTGCGTTCGCACTGTGGGCGTTCCAGCCATGGCGGCTGTTCACGAGCAGCACCATCGACGAGGCACTGCCCGTCGCGGCGGTCCAGCAGCCGCCCGCCACTGAGCAGATCCAGCGGGCCCCGGCCAGTTCCGGCGCCGCGCCCGCCACATCCGCGCCCGCCGCGCCCCCGCAGCCGAAGGAGCTGACTTCCGGCGCGTTCGTCTCGCAGGAGCACACCACCTCGGGTCAGGCCGCGGTGCTGGAACTGCCGGACGGGCAACGGGTGCTGCGGTTCACCGGACTGGCCTCGTCGGACGGTCCGGACCTGCACGTCTGGCTGACCGACGCGACCGCGGGCGGCGACTGGCACAAGTACGACGACGGCCGGTACGTCACACTCGGCAAGCTCAAGGCGACCCACGGCAACCAGAACTACGCGATTCCGGCGGGTACCTCGCTCGACGGCGTGCGCAGCGTGGTCATCTGGTGCGACCGGTTCAACGTCGCCTTCGGCTCGGCCCCGCTCCAGCTGTAGGCCAGAGTCCCGCCACGTTCGAAGTCCAGCAGGAACCGCTTGCGTGCGATGCCGCCGCCGTAGCCGGTGAGGTCACCGGTCGAACCGACTACCCGGTGGCACGGCACGATGATGCTGATCGGGTTCTTGCCGTTGGCCAGGCCGACCGCCCGCGAGGCGGTCATGGTCCTGCCCAGCCGCAGCGCCAGTTCGCCGTACGAAATCGTTTCGCCGTAGGGGATGTCGCACAACGCCTGCCACACCGTGCGCTGGAATTCGGTGCCCTCGAAGGCGATCGGGACGTCGAACGTGGTCCGGTCGCCCGCGAAGTACTCCTCCATCTGCCGGACGACGTGCGTGAACGGCGCCGGGTCGGGCTCGCCGAACACCTCCTGGGCCGGCCGGTACCGCTGTTGTTCCATGTACAGGCCGCTCAGCACGCCATCCGTCGCCACCAGCGTCAACCTGCCGACGGGGCTGTCCATCACGGTGTGGCTTCTCATGCTCCCAGTCTGGCGCACGCCCGGCGGCCGGACTGGCGATATTCGGACATCACCATGTGGGCTGCTGACCGGTCCACGCCCAGGCCGCCTGCCGAGCCGCGCCGAGCGCGACGTACTCCGCCGCGGCGGGCACTTCGACGGGCACACCGAAGACCTCCGGCGCGATCGCCTGCACCGCGGCCGAACGGGCACCCCCGCCGATGAGCAGAATCCGTTGCGCCTCAAGGCCGACCGCCCGCAGCGCGGACAGTCCGGCGCCGAGACCGCCGAGCATTCCCTCGACCGCGGCGCGAGCCACGTTCTGCGGAGTCATGTTGTCGCGGCGCATGTTCAGCAGGGAACCCGTGGCGTCCGGCAGGTTCGGCGTGCGTTCACCGTCCAGGTAGGGCACGAACTCCAGGCCGCCCGCGTCCTTGACGGACAACGCCATCGCGTCCAGTTCGGACAGTTCGACGCCGAGCATGCCCGCCGTCGCGGTGAGCACCCGCGCGGCGTTCAAGGTGCACACCAACGGCAGGAAGTTGCCTGTGGCGTCGGCGAATCCGGCCACCGCGCCGGAGTCGTCCGGGGTGATCTCGCCGGCGACGCCGAACACCGTGCCGCTGGTGCCGATGGACACGACCACGTCCCCGACACCGAGCCCGAGGCCCAGCGCGGCGGCCATGTTGTCACCGGTGCCCGCCGAGACCAGGACTCCGTCCGGTGTCCTGCCCGCGGGCTCGTCGGGCGCCAGCACCCGCGGCAGCCGGGGAACCCGGCCGAACGCCTTGGTGAGGAGGTCCTCGCGGTAGACGCCCTGCGCCGCGGAGTAGTAGCCGGTGCCGGAGGCGTCGCCGCGGTCGGTGACCACCTCGCCGGTCAGCTTCCAGGTCAGCCAGTCGTGCGGCAGCATCACCGTGGCGACCCGGGACGCGAGGTCTGGTTCGTGTTCGGCCAGCCACCGCAGTTTGGTCACGGTGAAACTGGCGACCGGCACCAGGCCGACGGCGGTGGCCCACTCGTGCGGCCCGCCGAGTTCGGCGATCAGGTCCTCGGCGGCCTTGGCCGACCGGGTGTCGTTCCACAACAGGGCAGGCCGGACGACCTCGTCGTGCTCGTCGAGCGTGACCATGCCGTGCTGCTGACCTCCGACGCCGATCGACGCCACGCCTTCCAGCAGGCCGTCCGCCGTGGCCTCCTGGAACGCCCGCCACCACTCATCCGGGTGCACCTCGGTGCCGTCCGGGTGGGCCGCCCGGCCCTCCCGCACGATCTGCCCTGTCTCCGCGTCGCACACGACGACCTTTGTGGACTGCGTGGACGAGTCCACGCCCGCGACCAACGCCATTCGACCATCTTAGGGCCAAATTCGTTTACCGACTGAACTGATTGCCGGTTTCCGGACGACCGATGTGACGCCGGTCACGATCCATGGTCGTCGGTTCAGCCTTTCCTCCCGGCGAGGAGCCTGGCCAGCTCGTCCTTGGACGCGCTGGAGCGCACCGTCAACCCGGCGTTGTGCGCCTGGGTCACCAGGTGGTCCTTCCGCGCCTCACCAGGCACTTCACCCATGTGCTCCCGGCGGCTGCGGGCGAACTGGCGGGCCAGCTTCATCCGCGCGCTGTGGCTCAGCCGCTCCCGCATCCCGGGCAGAACCGTCGATTCCTCCTCCTGGACATGGTGGGTGACCGACTTGATCAGCCTGTCCAGCACCTGCTCGAACTTCTTCGACTGCGGGCTGGTCCGCGTCAACCGGGCCAGCAGCCGCTCCACCTCCAGGTGCTCGCGCTGGCTGTGCGCGATCTCGTCGGGCTGACCGGCCTTCTCCCTGGCGACCGGGTACACCTCGGCTTCCTCGGCGCGGCTGTGCGCGGTCAGGATCATCGCCAGCACGGGCACGAGCAGCGGGCGCTTCTCCGGGGCGGACTTCAGTTCGTCGAAGAGCCGTTCCACCTCGCGGTGGTCCTGCATGATTAAGTCCACCACGTCGCCGTCCTCCGGCCGGGACGCCGACCGGCGGTCCGTGTCCCCGTCGGAGGACGACATGACCTTGCTGACGGCGTCCTTCACCCGGTCGAACAGCGACAGCACCGGCCCGGCGACCACGTTCTCGGTCATGGTCTCCACGCCGGGATGCGGATGCGTCGGCGCGGTCTTCTCAGCCGCGCGGACCGCCGTCGCCAGTGCCTGCAACCGCGCGGGCTCGTAGTGCTCGCGCAGGTACCGGAACTCGTAGTTCTCCTCGCGGTGAGCGTGCAACAGCACCGAATCCCGCAACTGGCGCAGCATCGCGGGGAAGTCGCCGTGGTCCGGCCCGATCTCCTCGAGTTTGCTCAGCAGTTCCTTGGCCTCATGCTCCTCGTGGAGCCGTTCGTCGACGACACCGTCACCGCCGTCGAGCACCGTGCGCGCCAGCGGGTGCACGACTTGTTCCTCGGCGGTCTCGTGCACGGCCAGCAGCCGGACGAGCCGCGCGAAGGCATCCTGCCGCTGCTCGCCGGTCGTGTTCTCGACCTCGGCGAACAGGTCCCGGATCTGCATGTGCTGACCGAGCAGCAGTTCGATGACGTCCTCGGTCATGACCGCTCCAGCTCATGCCGGTAGTCGCTGCCGAACTTCTCGGTGTGCATGTCGACCACGACGTCGCTCGGCGGCTGCTCGCCGCCCATGACCGTCTCCTGCATACGCTCGAACCGTTCGTGCGCGTCCCGCACGTAGCCCGCGCCGAGCGTGGTCAGGTCGATCTGGGTGTCCAGCAGCTCGCGCAGGTACTCCTTGTTCGGCTCGAACGTGACCGGCACGGGCAGTTCCGGCGCCACGACCTCCTCGGGCTCACGGCCGTCGTTCGCGCGCATCAGGTCGCAGGCCGCCTGCAGGTGCGCGAGCTCCATGTTCAGGTGCAGTTCCCAGATCGCCTTGACCCGCGGGTCGCTTTCGGTCTCCATGAACGAGTAGTAGAGATAGCACTCGGCGTACTCGTGGTTGACCAGTCGTTCCCACCAGGTCTCGCCGGGGTCCACCAGCGACTCGTAGTGGGTGACGTGCTCTTCCTCGATCAGCCCGATCTCCTGGTAGAGCTGCCGGGCGATCGGCTCCATGTACTGCGGGCCGACGTTCATGTAGAAGTTCATCGTCTGCTGCTCGGCGGCCATGATCGTCAGCGCGTGCAGCTTCGACAGCGGGTCGGCGGTCGTCTTCTCGTACGGCTCGCGGACGTTGTCGTGCGGATGCCGGTGGTGGTACCTGGTCGGCCTGCCCGGGATCACCTCGGTCAGTCCGTCGACGATCTTCTCCGCCTTGCGGTGCTGGATCATCTCGTACAGGTTGGCGTACCGGTAGAGGTGGTCGAAGTCCTCCAGCACGCCGAACTCGTAGGCCTGCCTGAGCTGCGGGTCGGGCTCCATCCTGGCCACCCACGCGGTCAGGTCGACCGCGACCTGCTCGTAGGCGATCGTGGTCTCCAGCGGCGAGGCGGCACCCGGCAGCAGCCAGTTGACCACCTTCTGCTGCTGCGCCTCGATGTAGCGCACCTCGGCCAGCTGCCGCTTGACCTCCATGTCCGGGCAGACCCGGGCGAAGTGGTGGCTGAACATGATCGACTCGATCTCGATGCCGTTCAGCGCGATGATCCGGCAGCGGGTGTACGGGTCGGCGTCGTCCGGGTCCACCGGTGCCACGTCCAGCTCACGCCAGTTGCGCAGCTGCTTGTCCAGTGGGATTCCCTTGTGCTCCAACGGGTTGAACGTCATCAGGGGTCCTTAACGTGGTGGGTGAATCCATCGGTTACCCCGGGTTCGGACCAGGAAACACGTGTCGGCGGACTCGATCAGGGCTACCCGGAGACATGAGCGATCAGGACGAGTTCACCCCCATCACGCCGGATCCGCCGCACTCCCCCGGAACGCCGGAGCCGCCGGATCTCGACGTCGACCCACGCGCGATCCAGCGCAAAGTCGAGAAGGAACACGCCGGCGACACCCAGGAGGACGACACGGAGGGTGAGGAACCACCCGACTAGGCGGCCCTGATCAGGTGACCCAGGCGGCCAGCCTGGGTCCCAGCACCCGGTAGAAGTCCGGGACCAGGGCCATTCCCACATGGGTGGACTCGACCTCGACCCACTCCGCGCAGGGATCCAGGCACAGCTCCCACGGCACCACCCCGTCGGTGCGCGAGTACATCGACACCGCGGGGATCCCGGGCGGTAACGCCGTGGCCAGAGCCGCGGCGTTGCTCTCGTAGCAGTTGCCGGAGAAACAGCTCTCCCGCAGGAAACCCGGCAGGCCGAGCGCGGAGAGCCGGGTCAGCATCCGGGCGGTGCGGACCGCTTCGGGTTTCGCACCGAGGGGGTCGAGCACCGGCGTACCGAACATGAACAACCCTCGCACCAGTTCCGGGCACCGGGACGCCACCAGCCTCGCCAGCCAGCCGCCCCGGCTCTGGCCGAGCAGGATCACCTTGTCGCCGGTGGCCTCGGCGTGGCGCCGGAGCCTGCGCTCGATCCGGTCGACCAACGTGGTGGTGCAGCCGACGTTGAACCCGATCCGGGCACCGGCCGGGCGGTACCCGCGAGCGGTGAGCCAGGTGCGCGTCAGGCCGAGACTCAGATCGGGCGCACCGAACCCGGGAACGAGCAGCACCCCCGTCCCCCGGCCCTGCCCGGGGTCGGCGATGCGCCACACGGGATCACGCAGCAAACCACGGATCCCCGACACAGCGGCCAGAACCCTTTCGCGCGAACGAGATCGCGGCTGCAGCAATGTCCACATTGCATCGTGATACCCGCAAGCCACCGTACCAAACCGGTTCGGCGTGCGGCGACGAATATCGGGTACCCCGGTTCGGTGAACGACTTCCTAGGGATCTACCTCAACGACCAACTCGCCATGGGCGTGCTGTGGCGCGACATGGCCAGGCGCTCGCAGCGCAGCAACCGCGGCACGGACTTCGGCGACGCGCTGGCCGAGGTCGCGCAGGGCATCAGCGAGGACGTCGAGACCTTCCGGGAGATCATGCGGCGGGTCGGCGTGCCGATGAACCCGCTCAAGGTCGGCCTGGCGTCGGCCGCGGAACGGCTCGGCAGGCTCAAGCTCAACGGCAGCCTGACCTCGTACTCGCCGCTGAGCCGGTTCGTCGAACTGGAGTTCCTGGCCATGGGCATCGACGGCAAGAAACAGATGTGGACGACGTTGCGCGACCAGGCCGGGCTGGCCGAGCGCATCCCGGAAGTCGACTTCGACGCGTTGATCGAACGCGCCGAGGCACAACGCCAGATCCTCGAGCCGTTCCGCGCCCGCGCGGGCACCGACGCGTTCCAAGCCGGGAGGATGTCGTGACCTCAGTCAGCATGACCATGCCGGTCGGCCGCCAGCACGTGTTCGACGTGCTGGCCGACGGCTGGTTGTACGTCTGTTGGGTGGTCGGCGCGTCGCACATCCGTGACGTCGACGACAAGTGGCCTGCCGAAGGCACCCGGCTGCACCACAGCGTGGGTGTGTGGCCGTTGATGGGGCACGACGTCACGGTGGTCCGTGCCGTCGAACCACCCGCGATGCTGGAGATGGAAGCGAAGCTGTGGCCGTTCGGCTCCGCCCGGATCCGGTTGGACCTCAAGGAGATCCAGCCCGGCCGGACCGAGGTGACGATGACCGAGCACGGGATGAGCGGCTTCGGCCGGCTGATTCCCGGGCCGGTCGAGTCGGCGGTGCTCGTTCCCCGCAACCGCGAGTCACTCACTCGTCTGTGCCATCTCGCTGTCGGCAGGGCCAAGCGCTAGGGCGACTGGCTTTGATGGCTCGGCCGGCCTGGGCGGATGCGGTACGGGGCCCGGCCGAGTGACCGCATCGCGCCGACCAGTTCGTCCAACGTGCCGAAGGGGTCGTGGCGGGCGGTCCAGCCCAGCTCCGTCCGCGCCTTCGCACTGTCCACAAGGGACGCTTGGTCGGCCAGCCTGACCCAGCCGGGGTGCAACGGCTGCAGACCCGCGCGCCACGTGGCCCACGCGGCGGCGGTGAGGACTCCGAGCGGCACGGGCACTCGCCTGCCACCGAACCGGCCCGCGATCTCGTCGGCGTCCAGAACCGGCTCGGCGGCCAGGTTGAACGCGCCCACCGCACCGTGCTCGACGATCAGCCGCAAGGCGTCCGCGACGTCCTCGGAGTGCACCAGCTGCAGCCGCATTCCGGTCCACAGTGGAACGGGCAGCCACCGGCGGCCGATCAGTGACGTCGGCACCAGCGGGCTGAGCAGCCACCCCCGGAACGTGGCGGCGGAACTTCCCTGGACCACACCGCACGGCCGGATCCGGGCCACCTTCACGCCGGGATGCCGGCGCTCGAACGCGTCGAGCTGCGACTCCAGCACGGACTTTCCCAAACTGTACGCACTGCCCCGAACGCCGGTGCACGGCCAGTTCTCGGTCACGAACCGCCAGCGGTCCGCGGACGCGTAGGCGGCGACCGAGGAAGCGCAAACGAAGTGCGGCACACCGGCGGCGACGACCGCGCGCAGCACATTCGTCGTTCCGCCGAGGTTGGTACGCCACATGTCCGGCTCGGTGGTCCGTGGATGAATCGCCCACGCCAGGTGCACCACCGCGTCCGCACCGGCGAACGCCTCCGTCAACTGGGCGACTGCCGTTGGACCGCCGATGTCGCATTCGACGTACGGCAGGTTCGTCTCCGGCCGCCGCCGTGACACACCGACAGCGCACCAAGGGTGGTCACGCAGCAGGGCGGCACCGATGTTGCCGCTCGCGCCGGTGACTACGACCTTCATCCGTACAGGATTCGGTTGAGAGTCTTGTTCATGGTCGCGTACGCGCCTCCGGTCCATTTGCCGCGCGCCAACGCCGCGCGGGCCGCGTTCGCTCCGGCCGCGCCGTGCACCGCACCGCCGGGGTGAGCCGACGCGCCCGCTAGGTACAGGCGGTCGATCGGGGTGTCCGGGCGTCCGGTGCCCGGCACCGGACGGAAGATCAGCTCCTGGTGGATCGCGGAGGTGCCCTGGTTGACCGAGCCGTCGACCAGGCTGGGGTTGCGGTCCTGCAACTCGGCCGGGCCGTTGATCGCGCGAGCCTGGATCAGGTCACGGAAGCCGGGCGCGTGTTTCTCGATCACCTGCTCGATCCGGTCCGCGCGGCGCTTGAGCCGGTCGGCCGTCCACTGCTGACCCCGGGGGACGTGCGTGTACGCCCACATCGCCTCGGTGCCCGCGGGCGAGCGGGTCGGATCGGTCGTGGTCATCTGGCCGATCAGCAGGAACGGGTTGCGTGGGACCCGGCCGCAGGCCAGGTCGTTGCTGACCCCGGCGAGGGCGTCGACGTCCCCGCCGAGGTGGATCGTGCCCGCCAGCGTGGCCTCCTGCGCGGTCCACGGCACGGGCCCGGACAAAGCCCAGTCCACCTTGATCGTGGCGGCGTCCCATTCGAAGTGCTCAAGGTCGGCCAGCAACCGGTGCGGCAGGTGCTCCTCACCGACCAGATCCAGGTACAGCACCGGTGCCGGGACGTCGGCGAGGACCGCGCGCGTCGCACGCACAAGCTCGCCGTGCACGTCCTGCACACCGACTGCCGTGTGCCCGCCTGTTAAGACCTTGGTGACGCGCCTGCCGCACTCGACCCGGCCACCTCGTTCGGCCAGCCGGGTGACCAGTGCGTCGGTCAGGCAGCCCGCGCCGCCTTCCGGGACGGGGAAGCCGATCTCCTGGCCGAGCATGGTCAGCAGCCAGCCGAACATCGCGCTCGCCGCCTGGTCCGGACCGAGATCGGTGTGCATCGCGTTGCCCGCCAGCAGGACCTTCGCACCCTCGCCGTCGAACCATTCCTCGCCGAGCCTGCGCGTCGGCAACGTGGCCATCCGCAGGAACCGCAACAGCTCCGCCGGGCCCAGCCGGCGCGCCAGCCCGCCCGCGGCCCGGACCGGCGGGAACGGGTGCGTGATCGCGTTCAGCAGGTCGTCGCGGACCCGCTGCCACTTGGCGAACTCCGCGCGCCAGACGTCGCCGTCCCTGGGCGCGAACGTCTCCAGCGACTTCGCGGTCGTGTTGAGGTCACGGGAAAGCAGGACCGCCCGGTCGTCCGGCAGCACGTGCGCCAGCACTTCCGGAGCGTGCCGCCATCGCAGGCCGTACCGTTCCAGCTCGAGTTCTCTCATGACAGGCGACGCGGCGCCGAGCGGGTAGAACGCGCTGAACAGGTCGTTGCGGAAGCCGGGGGCCGTGATCTCGGCCGTGCGCACGGCGCCGCCGGGCTCGTCGGCCGCCTCGAGGACCAGCACCGACCAGCCCGCGTCAGCCAGTTTGTTCGCCGCGACCAGCCCGTTCGGGCCAGAGCCGATGACCACCGCGTCTACCGTCTCGACGTCCCGCATGGTTCTGAGTACCACAGCCGCGCCGGTTCGATGCCGGTTTCACCGGCCGAGCCCGGCTCCGGGTGATCGTATTCGGCACGGTTACTTACCGGCGCTGGTGTTGTAGTGTGCGACGACCGGCGAATCCGCAGCCCTGTCGGCGGGGCCCCCTGTTCGGTGGTGATGCATACGCTTTCGGACAAGTTCGGAGGACCGCTCCGGCGAACCAGCCGAAGAGCGGCGGTGGCGCTCAGCTCGGCCGGCATCGCCGTCGTGCTGGTGACCACCGCGTGTACACAGGCAAGCGAGGGCAAACCGGTCCGCATCCCGACGTTCGGCGAGACACCACCGGCCGGCGGCACATCCCTGACAGGGCCGTCCACGACGTCGTCCACATGGACACCGACGTGGGAGGCGAGCATCCCCGCACCGGTCGTCAAGCCCACGACCAAGCCGCCCGCACCGAAACCGAAACCGACGAAGCCGCCGGTCACCACGACCGCGGAACCGACCTTCACCATCCCCACGCTGCCCGGCGTGCCGTTCGCCCGGGAAGGTGGCCGGTGTGACCGCGAAGGCGCGGTGGCCATCACCAGGTCGGGCGAGCCGTTGGTGTGCGTGCGCTCCGGCCGCGGCGACGCGCTGCGCTGGCGCAAACCCTGACGGGCGCGTCACTCACGTAGCGGTACGTGCATGAATACCGCGTGGCTACCGTGAACCTTGGGTGCGGCCTCGAAGGAGGAGCGATGCAAGGTACATGCGGATGTTGCGGTTCGTGCAGTGGTCCGGGTTGCGGTTGCTGCTCCGGCTGCTCGTAACCCCATTCCCCCCGCCCAACCCCGTTGACCACCTCGTGAGTGGTTATCGGTGTTCTAACCCTGATAACCACTCACGAGGGGATTCCGTCAGTCCCGTTCGATGATGTGCCCGACGACGTCCGGCCCTGGGTGCGCGTGGCCCGATCCGTCGCGGCGCGTGTCGGGTTCGGGCAGTTCCACGGCCGAGCCGGTGCTGGACGCGCCGGCCGGGCGTGGCCCGACCCAGGCCAGTGCGAGCCGGGACTCGCCCTTGAGGAACCGGTGTGTCCGCACGCCGCCAGTGGCCCGGCCCTTCGCCGGGTACTGCGAGAACGGCGTGACCTTGACGCTCATCCCGGTCGACGTCACGACCATCGGCTCGCCGTGCTCGTCGTCGTCGGTACGGACCGCGCCGAAGAACACGACTTCGGCTTCCTTGCCCAGGTTGATCCCGGCCATGCCGCCGCCCTTCAGGCCCTGGGGACGAACCAGCGACGCGGGGAAGCGCAGGAGTGACGAGTCGGACGAGACGAACGTCAGCGTTTCCGTGCCGTCGGTCAGCCAGGTCGCGCCGACGATCTCGTCGCCGTCCTTGAGTGTGATCACTTCGAACTCTTCGGACCGCACCGGCCATTCCGGCGCACAGACCTTGACCACACCGTGCCTGGTCCCCACGGCCAGGCCCGGCGATCCGGCGCCCTGCTCGCCGAGCGGCGCGATGCCGACGACCTTCTCGCCCTTCTCCAGCGGCACCAGTTCCTTGGCCGCCATACCGCCGCCGAGCGAGACCGTCCCGGACGCTTCCGGCAGCACCGGCAACGGCAGGACGTCGGTCTTGAACGCCCGGCCCTGGTTGGTGACCAACAGGATCTGGCCACGCGCGGTCGAATGGACGACCGCGGCGACGGTGTCATGTTTGGCGCGGCCGTTGCGGCGGCGCGCCTCGCTGGCTTCCTCGGACTCCGCCGCGGTCCTGGCCACCAGGCCGGTCGCGGAGAGGATCACCTGGCACGGGTCGTCGGCGACCTCCAGCGGACCGGCCGGCTTGGACGCGGCCAGTACCTCCTTGAGGTCACCGTCGATCAGCGCGGTCCGGCGCTCGCCCGCCAGGTCCTTGGCGACCTTGGCCAGTTCGGAGGACACGACTTTGCGCAGGACCGCCTCGTCGTCCAGGATCTTGGACAGCTCGGCGATCTCGGAGTTGAGCTTCTCCTGCTCGTCCTCGAGCTCGATCCGGTCGTAGCGGGTCAGCCTGCGCAGCGGGGTGTCCAGGATGTACTGGGCCTGGATCTCGGACAGCTTGAACTGCTTCATCAGGCCGTCCTTGGCGTCCGCCGCGTTCTCGCTGTTGCGGATCAGCCGGATCACCTTGTCGATGTTCAGCAGCGCCTTGAGCAGACCTTCGACCAGGTGCAGCCGCTCTTCGCGCTTGCGGCGGCGGTAACGCGTGCGCCGGGTGACGACCTCGTAGCGGTGCTTGAGGAAGACCTCCAGCAGGGCCTTGAGCCCCAGCGTTTGCGGCTGACCGTCCACCAGCACCAGGTTGTTGATGCCGAACGACTGCTCCATCGGCGTCAGCCGGTACAGGTCCGCCAGCAGCGCCTGCGGGTTCACGCCGACCTTGCACTCGATGACCAGGCGGGTGCCGTTCTCCCGGTCGGTCAGGTCCTTGACGTCCGCGATCCCGGTGAGCCGCTTGGACTTGTTCACCTCGTCGGTGATCTTCTCGATGATCCGCTCGGTGCCCACGCCGTACGGCAGCTCGGTGACGGTGATCGCCTGACGCCCGCGGCTGCCTTCCAGCGGACCGGTCTGCGCGCGGGCCCGCATGCGCACGACACCACGGCCGGTCTCGTACGCCTTCCGGACCTCGTCCAGCCCCAGCAACATGCCACCGGTCGGCAGGTCCGGCCCGGGCACGAACTCCATCAGCTTGTCCAGCGAGGCGTCCGGGTGGTTGATCAGCCACCGCGCCGCGGCGACGACCTCACCCAGGTTGTGCGGGATCATGTTGGTGGCCATACCGACCGCGATGCCCGACGTCCCGTTCACCAACAGGTTCGGGAAAGCCGCGGGCAGCACGGACGGCTCCTGCAGCGAGCCGTCGTAGTTCGGCCGGAAGTCGACGGTGTCCTCGCCGAGTTCGCCGACCAGCAGCATGGCCTCCGGCGACATCCGTGCCTCGGTGTACCGGCTCGCGGCCGGGCCGTCGTCGGGGGAACCGAAGTTGCCGTGCCCGTCGATGAGCGGCGAGTTGAGCGAGAAGTCCTGCGCCATCCGGACCATGGCGTCGTAGATCGCCGTGTCACCGTGCGGGTGGTAACGACCCATCACGTCACCCACGACACGCGACGACTTCACGTACGCGCTTGTCGGACGCTGCCCGTTCTGCTCCATCGAGAACAAAATCCGGCGGTGCACGGGCTTGAGGCCGTCACGCGCGTCGGGCAGGGCGCGGGAGTGGATGACCGAATAGGCGTACTCCAGGTAGGAGTCCTCGATCTCGGTCTTCAACGAGTTGTCGATGACGGTGGCGCCCGCGCTGTCGAAGGCGCTCGGGTCCACCCGCGTTGTCGTGGTGCCTTTACGGCGTGCCATTGGTCAGTGCTTCCTGTTCCCGGACGTCGGTTTCTCAGACGTCGATCGCCTCGCGGTCCACCCGGCTGGACGACTCCACCAGCCAGTTGCGCCGCGGCTCGACTTTCTCGCCCATCAGCAGTTCCAGCGCGTCCTCGGCGGCCTGCGCGTCGTCGAGGGTGATCCGGCGCACCGAGCGGGTCGCCGGGTTCATCGTGGTCTCCCACAGCTCGTCCGCGTCCATCTCGCCGAGGCCCTTGAACCGGGGCACCGGCATGACGACCTGCTTGCCCGCCTTCTGCAACGCGGCGACCGTGGTCTCCATCTCACGCTGGGTGAACGTGAACCTGGTCTGCGGGTTGCGGCCCTTGGTGACGACCTTGTGCAGCGGCGGCATCGCCGCGTACAGCCTGCCGTCCTCGATCACCGGCCGCATGTACTTGGCGAACAACGTGATCAGCAGGGTCCGGATGTGCGAGCCGTCCACATCGGCGTCGGCCATCAGGATCACCCGGCCGTAGCGCATCTGCGACAGGTCGAACGTGCGGCCCGAGCCCGCGCCGAGCACCTGCACGATCGAGGCGATCTCGGCGTTGCGCAGGGTGTCGGCCAGGCTGGCCTTCTGCACGTTGAGGATCTTGCCGCGCAACGGAAGCAGCGCCTGGTACTCCGAGACGCGCGCCATCCGGGCCGATCCGAGCGCGCTGTCGCCCTCGACGAGGAACAGCTCACTGCGGGACACGCCGGTGGTGCGGCAGTCGACCAGTTTCGGCGGCATGGCCGCGCCTTCCAGCGCGGTCTTGCGGCGGGCGGCGTCCTTCTGCTGCTTCTGCGTCAGCCGCACGCGGGCGGCGTCGACGATCTTCTGCAGCACCACCTTGGCCTCGGCCTTGGTCTTGCGGTCCTCGGTCCACGCCTTGACGTACTTCTCGACGATGCCCTGGATCACCTTGGTGATGCCCGCGGTGGACAGCTCGTCCTTGGTCTGCGAGGTGAACTGCGGCTCGGGGATGCGCACGTGGATGACCGCGGTCATGCCTTCGAGCACGTCGTCGAGCGTGGGCGGGTCCTCTTTGGGCTTGAGCAGGCCGCGGGTCTTGGAGATGGCCTCCTGCAACGACTTCAGCGCGGCCCGTTCGAAGCCCTTGCGGTGCGTGCCGCCGTGCACGTTGCGGATGGTGTTGGTGAACGACTCGATGATCCGCTCGTAACCGGTGCCCCAGCGGAACGCCACCTCGACCTCGGCCTGGCGCTCCACTTTGGACCGCATCACGCCGTTCTCGTCGGCGGCGTTCTCGAAGTACGTGCCGGTGCCCTGGATCACCATCGTGCCGGTGACCGGCTTCTCACTGTCCGGCGCGAGGAACTCGACCATGTCGGTCAGGCCGTTGGGGAAATGGAACGTCTCTTCCTCGATCGCGCCCTGCGTGGCGTCACGCAACACATAGGTGACGCCGGGCACGAGGAACGCGGTGTTGCGCAGCTTCTGCCGCACGGCCTCGTGGTCGAGCGCCGCGCCGTTCTCGAAGTACCGGGAGTCGTACCAGTAACGGGTCGACGTGCCGGTCGACTCGCCCCGCTTCATCCGGCCGGTGACCACGAGGCCGGGCTGCGGGACGAACTTCGCCTTGGGGCCGGGACCGTCGAACACACCGGCCACGCCCTGCTTGAACGAAATTTCGTGGACTTTGCCCTCACGCCGGACTGTGACGTCGTACCGGAGCGACAACGCGTTCACCGCGGACGCGCCGACACCGTGCAGACCACCGGAAGCCTTGTAGCCGGCACCACCGAACTTGCCCCCGGCGTGCAGCCGGGTGAGCACCAGTTCGACACCGGACAGACCGGACTTCTTGTGCACGCCGGTCGGGATGCCACGGCCGTCGTCGTCGACCTGGACGCTGCCGTCGGCGTGCAGGGTGACCACGATCCGGGTGGCGAACCCGGCGATGCCCTCGTCGGTCGAGTTGTCCACGATCTCGGTGAACAGGTGGTTGATGCCACGGCTGTCGGTCGACCCGATGTACATCCCGGGGCGCTTGCGGACAGCCTCAAGCCCCTCGAGGTGCGTCAGGTCGTCGGCCCCGTAGATGCTCTCGGCTGTCACGACGTCGCTCTCCCCAAGGCTGTAGTTGCTACGTACGGCGTCCGAAAGAGTATCCGTACCCACCGACAGTGTGTTCGAAGACTCTCAGCCGGTCGCTACGCTGAGAGGCAGGAACAGCCTGTCCCGGTCACCGGGCAGTGACGCTCCGTGCACCATCACCGTGGTCCGCATACCCCGCCCGACACCCTGACTTTCCACCCATTCACGCAGCTCAGGATGGGTATCGTCGATGTCGAGGCGAATCGGCCCCTCGATCCCGGCGGCCAGATCGGCGATCAGATCCCTGGCCATGCCGTCGTTCTCGGCGAGCAGCGGCCCGATCACCGTGTAGTCCACGTTACGCCAGGCCGCGCCGTACCCACGAATCGAGCCCGTGCCCTCGATCACACGCAGCCGCTCGGCGAACACCGGCAGCCTGCGCAGCACCTCCGGCCGCGGCGCGCCGAAGACCTCGCGGTCCAGGTCCCCGATCGCCGCCAGGTCCCTTGTGGACGCTGCGCGGGAGGTGCCGGGCGCCGGTGGCCGGAACTCGCCGAGGTGGATGCGGGACTCGCCGATCGCCCGGAAGCCGAGCCGCTCATAGAGCGGCCTGCCGTAGGAGGTCGCGGTCAGCCAGGTCGACTCGGTGCCCGCCTCGCTGAGCGCGTGTTTCATCAGCTGCGTACCCAGGCCCCGCCTGCCGAACTTCTCGGCGACGAGCATCATGCCGATCCCCGACAGGCGAGTGCCGTACCTGGTCGACACCACACAGCCGGCCAGCCCGCCGTCCGGGTCGTCGATTCCCCAGACGTCGCCGACCTCGAACAACAGGGTCCATTTGTGTGGCTCCGGCGACCACTCGCGGCTCGCTGCCAACGCGAGGCAGTCGTCCAGTCTGGTCGCGTCCAAACGCCTGATCAGCATCAGGCCACCGTACGGACGGCGTTGTGGTTCAGCGACTGAGTATCAGCCGGAATCCGGCGTCGTATTCGTCCAGTTCCAGCAGATCCCTGTGCCGTTCGTGCCAGCTGCCGTCAGCCAGGTCGGCCCGGAGCCGCGCCAGCCCGCGCTCGACCGCGTGCCGAGGCGCCTGCGCCAACGCGGAACACGTGTCCCGCACGGTCAGGTACGCCTCCGGCCTGCGCCAGTAGGCCGGGAAAACGCCGTCGGTGAAGTCCCACGGCACCGGCAACGGGATCATGGTGTCCGCGCCGAGTTCACCGGCGATGTCCGGCGCCGAGGGCCGGGACAGCTCCAGCTCGGCGATCTCGGGCACGTACTCGCGGACGAACCAGAACTCCGTGTGCAACCTCGTGTCGTACGCCAGCACGACACGACGAGGCGCCACCCGGCGCAACTCGGCGATGCCCTTGCGCCAGTCCGCCCAGTGGTGCACGGTGAGCACCGCGAGGACCGCGTCCACCGCGGAGTCCTTGACGGGCAACGCTTCCGCGACAGCGCGGACCACGGGCGGAGCGCCGTCGCGGCGCTGGCCGATCATCTCGCTCGACGGCTCGACGGCGTAGACGACACGATCCGTCGGTTCGTAGCTGCCCGTGCCCGCACCCACATCGAGCACGGTCCGTGCCCCGCCAAGCGCCGCGAGGATCGCGGACATCCAGCGCGGATCGGTCCGCCGTGCGGTCGTGTATCCGACGCCGATCGAGTCGTACAGCACCCCTGTCACCTTACGATCACGGGATCACTTCGAGACGCTGCTGGCGAAAAAACCAGTGGTGTGATCCTGCGGGACGTTGCTACCTTGCCGGCGAACTCCGACCCGGGCCGCGGGGCCCTAGAAAGCAGATGATTTGATGACCGTGCGCTCCGAGGGCGCCGAGTAAGCGCGATTTCCGGCGCTGTGGCGCCCTCCTTCCGGTGATCTTCTCTTCAGTTTCCCGGCTAGGAGCACACAGTTGTCCATCAAGAACCCATACCTCAGCACGGACACGTTCACCTGCGTCCGATGTGGACTCGTCGTGTCCAGGCAGGCCCCGGACGGGCGGCTGCGCAACCACTGCCCCAGCTGCCTGCACTCCCGGCACACCGAGGACGCCGAGTGCGGCTCCCGGATGATCCCGATCTCGATCGCCGTGCTGCGCAACGGCGACTGGATGATCATCCACCGCTGCACCCGGTGCGACGAGCTGACGTCCAACCCGATCAGCGGCGACGACAACCAGCTCATCCTGGTGCGGATGGCGGTCCGGCCGCTGGCCCAGCCGCCGTTCCCGCTGGAAGCGTTCGGGGACCTCTGACATGCCCCGCAAGAACCAGCACAGCCGCAATCCCGCTCGGGGCAGGCCACAGCGCGCCAAGGACAAGCGCCGGGACAGTCCGGGCGACGCGTTCCGGTGCGTCGGCTGCCGTCTCGACGTGCCGTTCCACGCCCCGGGCACGGCTCACCGCAACCACTGCCCGAACTGCTTGACCAGCCTGCACGTCGACGGCCGGATCCCGGGTGACCGGCGGTCGACGTGTCGCGGGCGGATGGTCGCGCTGAGCCTGTCGGTCCGCCCGGACGGCGAATGGATGGTCATCCACAGCTGCCTGGCGTGCGGCGGGCTCAGCGCCAACCGGGTCGCCGGCGACGACAACGCGCTGGTGCTGCTCCGGATGGCGTTGCGGCCGTTCGGGGCGCGCCTGCCGGAACGGGCGTTGCTCGCTATTTAGCCTGGGGCAGTTTCCTCGACCCGCGCCTGGCGGCGGGAGCGGACGGCGGCGGCACGACCGGGCCGATGTCGCCGTCAGGCGCGGTGTCGAGGTCGGCGATCACGGGTGCGTGATCGCTCGGCCCGGTGCCCTTGCGCGCGTGCCGGTCCACCCAGGACGCCTGGACCCGTTGTGCCACTGGGGAACTGGCCAGGATGAGGTCGATCCGCATGCCCAGGTCCTGGTGGAACATGCCGGCCCGGTAGTCCCAGTAGGTGAAGACGCGCTTGTCCGGCCACCGGTCGCGCATCACGTCGTGCAGGCCCAACGCCTGCAACTCCGCCAACGCGGCCCGCTCAGGCGGCGTCACGTGCGTCTGCCCGATGTAGGCGTCCGGGTCGAACACGTCCGCGTCAGCGGGCGCGATGTTCATGTCCCCGCACACCACAACCGCCTCAGGGCCGGCCTTCACCGCGTCACGCAGGGCAGCCAGCCACGCGAGCTTGTAGTGGTAGTGATCCGAATCGGGCGTCCGGCCGTTGGGCACGTACACCGAGTGCACCCGTACGCCGTCGCAGGTCGCGGAGACCGCACGCGCCTCAGCGTGCGGGAATCCCGGTGCGCCTGGCAAACCGACCGTCACGTCCTCCAGGCCCACCTTGGACAGGATCGCGACGCCGTTCCACTGCACCTCGCCGTTCAGCGCGATCTGGTAGCCGCGGTCACCGAGCTCCGCGCCCAGCAGGGCCAGGAACGCCTCGTCGGCGAGCTTGGTCTCCTGCAGGCACACGACGTCGGGCCGGCGCTGGTCCAGCCAGGGCAACAGCCGCGGCACACGCTGCTTGACCGAGTTCACGTTCCACGTCGCTACACGCACGACGCCCACGTTAGTCCCCTGGAAAGCAGTCGGCTCACGGACGCGAGCTTGGCAGCGGCGAGCACGGTAACGGCCGCGTCCGGGCAGTACCCGCACTTATGCCGAATTGACGCGCAGCAACCTCAATTGCCCTATCTCGGCCACGTTCTTCATCAGTTCGGAATTCACCCAGCCCGCCATATGGGCCACAGTCATCGTCGGATCGTCCTGCCACGGAAAGGAGGCCTGCGCGGTCAGGTCGATGTCGCCGAGAACCGTGATCCACTCCTCCCGCAGGTCCCGCAACCACTGGACGGCCGGTTCACCGTCACCGGGCCAGCCGATTTCGGTGCGGTCGCGCGGCGAGCGGACCTGCGCGTGGTCCAGCGTGACCGACCACCACCAGCCGATGTGCCAGGTGATCCAGCCGATCGTGGGCACCGGGATCGGGTCCGGTTCGGTGTCCGCCCAGTCGGGGACACCATCGCGGACGGCCCAGGTGCACCCCGAAGGCTCCCACCGGAAATCCGCCGCGGTCAGTTCGGCGAGGTGGAGTTCCAGCAGCGACCAGGTCAGGTCGAACTGCCATCGCAGCAAGTCACGCACCGGACAATGGTGGCATCCGGGGGAAACGCTTTACCGGAATGTTCCGCGCCTGTACCGGGATCGGTCCCGGGTGGCCCATGACACAATCTGCGCTCGGCCGTTCCGGCACTTGTGACTGAGGGGAAACCATGACACGCCGTCTCACCGCGTTATCGACACTGGCCGCAGCCGCCCTGCTGACCGGGTGTTCCATCGCCAACCCGACCTCGAGCGAGGTCTCGTTGCAGTACGGCGCCGGACCGTTCGACTCCCGCAAGTTCGTGGAGTGCGAGACCGACCGGGACGTCAGTGACGTCAACGACGACCACTACTACTACCCGAAAGGGCAGCGGGATTTCACGTTCGGCGACGGTGACGGCATCGACTCGGCACCGCTGACGTCGACGACGCAGGACTCCCAGGAGATCAAGGTGACCGGGACGGTGAAGTTCACCCTGAACACCGACTGCTCGGAGTTCACCGACCCGACCGGGAAGGTCTGGCCCGGCGGCAAACTGCAGATGTTCCACGAACTCATCGCGTACAAGTACGACGCCGCCCCGACCGACGGCGGCGAGCAGATGAAGACCGGCTGGAACTCGTTGCTGCGCAACTACGTCGGCGCGGCGCTGGACCGCGCGACGGACAACGAGGCGCTGAAGTACCCGTGGCAGAAGCTGTACAACGACGCGCCGTCGAAGTCGCAGTGGGAGCGTGACGTTCTGGCGCAGCTGCCGGAGGTGCTCAAGAGCCTCACCCAGGGCGTCGACCTGATCAGCATCAACTCGGTGCTGCTGCAGAAGCCGGGCATCCAGCCGGCCCTCGTGCAGGGCCTGACGGACAAGCAGGCGGCCGAACTGCGCAGCCAGGCCGCGGACGTGGACAAGCAGGCGGCCGCCAACTTCCCCGGCGGTATCCCGGGATACCAGGCCTACCAGCAACAGCAGGCGGTCAACGAGGCGATCAAGTCCGGCAAGGTCCAGGTGCTGCCGGTGCCGCAGGGATCACCGATCATGGTGTCGCCGAACAAGTAGGCCTGTTTCTAGGCCTTCTGCAGTGCCTGGTCGAGGTCGTGCCAGAGGTCTTCGACGTCCTCGAGGCCGACCGACAGCCGCAGCAGCTGGTCGCTGATCCCCGCGTCGCCGCGGTCGGCCTCCGTCATGATGCGGTGGGTCAGCGATCCCGGGTGCTGGATGAGACTGTCGACGCTGCCCAGGCTGACCGCGGGCGTGAACACCCGTACCCCGGAGACGACCGCGAGCGGGTCACCGGCCACCTCGATGGACACCAGCGCTCCCCCGATCTTGGGGTAGTGCACGCGCTGGACCTTCGGGTGCCGCGTGAGCCGCTCGGCGAGCACGGCGGCGTTGGCCGAGGCCGCGCGGATGCGGACCGGAAGCGTGGAAAGGCCGCGCAGCAACAGGTATCCCGCCAGCGGATGCAGGACTCCGCCGGTGGCGAACCGCAGCTGACGCAGCAGACGGGCGTACTCCTCGTCGCACGCGACGATCCCGCCCATCACATCGCCGTGCCCGCCCAGGAATTTCGTCGCGCTGTGCAGCACGATCTTGGCGCCGTACTCGACGGGCCGCTGCAGCACGGGAGTCGCGAACGTGTTGTCCACCAACACAGGCACGTCACCGGCGGCGTCGACGAGCCGTGCGATGTCCACTTCGGTCAGGGTGGGGTTGGCGGGTGATTCGACGATGACCAGTCCGGTGTCCGGGCGGATCGCGCCCGCGACCAGGTCGGCGCTGGCCCAGGTGACGAAGTTGCCC
Organism: Kibdelosporangium persicum; assembly: GCF_013280595.1. Lineage (GTDB taxonomy): Bacteria > Actinomycetota > Actinomycetes > Mycobacteriales > Pseudonocardiaceae > Kibdelosporangium > Kibdelosporangium persicum. The sequence goes on along the minus strand of NZ_JAAATY010000011.1, from coordinate 249,142 downwards.
AGCAGTCCGGACGCCACGAGGTGATCGGTCGTGCCGTACAACGGCCTGATACCGACGACATGCGGCTTGCCCTGGGTGACGGCGGCCAGCAGGCACGCCGAGAGGGCAGCCATGCCACTGGCGAACGCGACAGCGGCGTCGCATCCCTCCAGTTCGGCGAGGGCCGTTTCGAACCGCTCCACCGTCGGGTTGCTCACCCGGCCGTAGATGGGCAGGCCACCGTCCAGTTCGCCGGTGGCGAAGGCATCGAGCCGGGACGCTTCGGCGCCGCTGTCCCTCGCCGGGTAGGTGGTGGACAGGTCCAGCGGAACGGCGTGGACGCCGAGGTCAACGAGATCATCACGACCAGCGTGGATCGCACGGGTGTCGAGAGTCATGACCGCAGCGTGCCTGGCCATCCGGGTTCGTGGCACGTTCTCCGTATTCAGTTCGGTTGTCCGCCCTGATCGTTCCTCCCGATTCGGTGCACGAGTCGTTAACCTGGTGTCGACCGGATACGGTTCGGCGCATGCCCGACAACGAGACCCTGGATTCGGTGGACGTCGCGATCCTGCGGATCCTGCAGGCCGACGGCCGGATCGCCAACAAGGACCTCGCCGCCCAGGTCGGCGTGGCGCCGTCGACCTGCCTCGACCGGGTGGCGCGGCTCAAGCGCCTCGGCGTGATCACCGGCTACACCGCGACGGTGGCTCCCGAAGCGGTCGGCCGCAGCATCCAGGCCCTGCTGGCGGTACAGGTCCAGCCGCACGCACGGCCGTTGGTGGACCCGTTCGTCAAGCATGTGCTGTCGCTGCCGGAAACCTTGGCCCTGCACCACGTGACCGGAGCCAGCGACTTCGTCGTGCACGTCGCCTGCACGAGCACGGCCGACCTCCAGCGCCTCGTGCTCGACGAGTACACGGCCCGCCGCGAGGTCGGCCGAGTGGAGACCCACCTGATCTTCTCCACCTGGACCGGCGGCCCAGTCCTGCCGACCCGCTAGCCGCGTTGGCGCAGCGAAAACCGCAACGCCCGAAACCCTTGGTACACCACGTCATCCGCTCGACTCATACCTCGTGATCGAGTACGCCAACCCCCGAGCCCGGCCATATCCGGACATCACCGCCGGTCCTCAGTGGTCCAACACCACAGAACGCCCGAACCCACTGCGAACGCAAGAAACCCGACCGTGGGGATATGGGGGCTCGGCCCCCAAAATGATGACGGGCGACCCGGCGAGGCGCTCCAGCGCCGAGCAGGGTCGCCCAGAGCCCGTGGGCCGGGTGGGGCTCGAACCCACGGCCAAGGGATTATGAGTCCCCTGCTCTGACCAACTGAGCTACCGGCCCTCGGATATAAAGAACCCCAGGTGCGCTGACCTGGGGTTTTGCTCCTCCAGCTGGACTCGAACCAGCAACCCTTCGATTAACAGTCGAATGCTCTGCCAATTGAGCTATGGAGGACTGCCGCTGCCCGGCCTGGGGTTGCCTTGGCCTGACAGGGGGTAACTCTAGCGCATACCCCCGGGGCAGCGCGGCAGGGGGGTGGTTGTTGCGGGAAGATGGACTTCACGCAGTCGACGCACAGGAGGCAGTGACGATGAAGGTGTTCCTGGCTGGAGTTGCTGTTGGCTACGTGCTCGGCGCGAAGGCCGGACGCGAACGGTACGACCAGATCATGCGCGCGTACCACAGCCTGATCGAGCACCCGGCGTTGCAGAGCGCGGCCGGGGTCGCCCGGCAGAAGATCGGCGAGAAACTGGGCCGCAACAACAACCGGCAGCCGGTCAGCTGACCCGCGCGACAGCGAACACCCTGCGGAACGGGAACCAGGTGCGGCCGTCGTTCCTGGGCGGGTAGGCCTCGCGCAGAGCGGGCGCCAGGTCGGCACGGAACCGCGCCCATTCGTCGTCGGTCAGAGCCGCGCGGATCGGGCGCAGTGCTGTCCCGGTGATCCACTCCAGCACGGGGTCGTCGCCGGTCAGTACCTGGGTGTACGTCGTCTCCCACGTGTCGACTTCGCAGCCGTCGAAGACGTCGGCGTAGCCGACTGGCGTGAGCACGGCGTCCGCGGGGCGAAGGTCGACGTCAGCCAGACGTGAGCGCCACGAGGTCGCGACGAGTTCACGGACCAGCGTGTGCGACGGGCCGTCGAAGTTGCCAGGCACCTGCATGGCTATCCACGCGCCCGAGGGCAGTTCCGTCACCCAACGGCGCAGGATGTCCGGGTGCCCAGGCACCCACTGCAGTACGGCGTTGGTGACGACGACATCGGTGTCCGGCTGCGGTTTCCACGTGGTGACGTCGCCGACGTAGGCGTCGATGCCACGCGCTCGCGCCGCCTCCACCATTTCAGGGGACGAGTCGAGCGCCTCGATCTTCGCGTCGGGCCAGCGGTCAGCGAGGACCGTGGTCAGATTGCCGGGGCCGCATCCGACATCGACCACACGACGGGGCGCCTTGGCCTGGATGCGGGCGATCAGCTCGTAGAACGGGCGTGCGCGGTGATCAGCAAAGGTCAGGTACTTGTCCGGATCCCACATAGAACCACCTCCAGCAAACCGTACGTACGTACTTTATTGCTCGAGGTCCGGCTTCATCAACCTCAACTTCGCGGCGACCTCCTCGGCCACCCGCCGCACCGCGGCCTCGTCGGTCCCTTTGTCCGGCCGCACCTGCAGCACGACGCCATCCTGCCCAGGCACTCTGCGCTGCACGAACCACGCGCCGCCACCGGGCAGTTCCTGGCGATGGCGGGACACGATGGACTTCGTCACCCGTGCGTGGACGATGTCCGGCAGCTTGCCGCTCTGCACGAACACGAACCGCACCGGCGGCTGGTCCGCCAGTACGACCGCGTCCCCGGCCTTGGCCGCCTCGACCGCCTCGATCAGCACCAGCGTGCCGCCGCCCCAGGTCGCCTTGCTGATCATGTGCCAGCCGACCCGGCGGGACCCCGGCAGCCAGAGGCCTCGCGAGGTGGCCACCATGTGCCCGCCCGACTTCACCTCCGCCGAGGCGATCACGTACTCGCCGTCTTCGAGGGTGCCGTCGAAGTCGTCGGGCGTCCGCCGGCCGGTCAGCCGGTTGACGAATCGGCGCAGGATCACGGGTAGCTCCCGGCGGCCTGCTCCCCCAGCGCTTTGTGGTACTGCTCCATGGCCACCAGATCGCCGAACAGCTGCCGGTACTCGTCGGCGTTCTCCAGCGGGCTCAGCCGCTGCAGCCGGGACTTGATGTCCGCGATCTGCCGCGCCACCAGGCTCTTGTTCAGCGCCGCGATCAGGCTGTCCACGTACCGCAGGCTCGGCTCGCCGTGCGAGTGCATCGCCTCCACGGACAACTCGCTGACCAGCGACTGGACGACCTGGTGCTGGCAGTTCTTGCTGACCGCGTCGAACAACGCGGGCCCGGCCAGCCCGCAGGACGCGCCACCGGCGGCGTGCAGCGCCTTGTGCAGCTCGAGGTACGCGGGCTCGGTGAACGCCTCGCTGGGCAGGCTGTCGAAATGCGGCCCGGCCAGGTGCGGGACCTGCAACGCCGCTTTGAGCGCCTCCCGCTGCAGGTGCAGCTCCGGGTCGTTGGGCTTCGGGCGCTTCGGGCCTTCGACCTCGATCGCCAGCGCGCCCTGGTTCTGGTCGACGGCAGGCGCCTTGCGCGCCGGCGTGGGCGCGGGTTTGCCGTTGGCCGTCTCCCGGACCCGGCGGACCACGGTCTGGATGTCGTCCCAGCCGATCCAGCCGGCGAGCTGGCGCGCGTACTCGTCCCGCAGGGAGAAGTCCTTGATCTGCGCGACCATCGGAACGGTCCGGCGCAGCGCCTGGACGCGCCCCTCAGCGGCGTCGAGATCGTGCCCGGCCAGCTCCGACCGGATCCAGAACTCGATCAGCCGCTGCCGCCGGGCGACCAGGTCACGCACCGCCGTGTCGCCCTTGGCCTGGCGCAGTTCGCACGGGTCCATGCCGTCCGGGGCGACGGCGATGAACGTCTGCGAGGCGAACCGCTGGTCCTCCTCGAACGCTTTCATCGCGGCCTTCTGGCCCGCTTCGTCACCGTCGAAGGTGTAGATGACCTCGCCACGGAAGAACTTGTCGTCCATCAGCAGCCGGCGCAGCACAGCGATGTGCTCGTTGCCGAACGCCGTGCCACAGGACGCCACCGCGGTCGGGACACCCGCCAGGTGCATCGCCATCACGTCGGTGTAGCCCTCGACCACCACGACCTGGTGGCGCTTGGAGATCTCCCGTTTCGCCAGGTCCAGGCCGAACAACACCTGCGACTTGTGGTAGATCGGCGAGTCCCGGGTGTTGAGGTACTTGGCCTGGATCGGGTCGTCGTCGTAGATCCGGCGGGCACCGAAGCCCACCACGTCGCCGCCCAGATCCTTGATCGGCCACAGCAGCCTGCGGTGGAACTGGTCGATCGGGCCCCGCCTGCCCGGTTTGGACAGCCCGGCCTTCTCCAGCTCGGTCAGCTCGAAGCCGCGGCTGAGCAGGTATTTCGTCAGGGTGTCCCAGCCCGCCGGCGCGTACCCGCAGCCGAACATCACGGCGGCGGCCTGGTCGAACCCGCGCTCGGCGAGGAACTCGCGCGCCGGTTTGGCCTCCGGGGTGTGCAGTTGCTCGGCGTAGAACTCGGCGGCCGCGCGGTGCGCGTCGATCAGCCTGGTCCGGGTGCCGCGATCACGCTGGACGCTCGCGCCGCCGCCCTCGTAGGTCAGTTTGATCCCGGCACGTTCGGCGAGCCGCTCGACGGACTCGACGAAGCTCAGGTGATCGATCTTGCACAGGAAGGCGATGACATCGCCGCCTTCACCACAGCCGAAGCAGTGGAACGTGCCGTGCGTCGGGCGCACGTTGAACGACGGCGTCTTCTCGTCGTGGAACGGGCACAGGCCTTTGACCGCTCCCCCACCGACTTGACGCAAAGCGACATACTCGCCGATTACGTCGTCGATCCTGACGCGCTCACGCACGAGGGCGATGTCGCTCTCCCGGATCCGTCCTGCCACACGGTCCATGTTAGGCCTGGCGCCTACGATGCGATTGTGACGGTCAGCCTGGACACTCTCGCCGACGAGTTCTCCGAGTACCGGAGCCACCTGCTCGGGGTGGCGTACCGGCTGACGAGCACGCTCGCCGACGCCGAGGACGCGGTGCAGGAGGCATGGCTTCGACTGTCCACTGTGGACCGTTCGGAGATCAGGGACCTCAAGGGGTGGCTGACCACCGTGGTCGGCCGGATCTGCCTGGACCGCCTGCGATCCGCGGCTGTTCGCCGTGAGCGCTACACCGGTTCCTGGCTGCCCGAGCCGGTCGTGACCTCCTTCGGCGGGCAGCCGAGCGAGGACCCGCTGGATACGATCGTGCGCGACGACGGCGTTCGTATGGCGGCTCTCATCGTGCTCGACAAGATGACGCCGGAACAGCGGGTCGCGTTCGTGCTCCACGACGCCTTCGGTGTCCCGTTCGACGAGATCGCCGAGATCCTCGGTGTCTCCCCGGCGACCGCCCGCCAGTACGCCTCCCGGGGCCGCAAAGCCGTCGCCGACGCCAATCCCCCGCCCCGGGCGTCCCTGGACGAGCAGCGGGACCTGCTGGAACGCTTCATGACCGCGCTGGCCAGCGGTGACATGCAGGCGGTCGTCGAACTGCTGCACCCGGACGTGGCGCTGGTCGGCGACGCGGACGGCAAGGCCCGCACCGCGCGCCAGGTCATCCACGGCGCGGACAAGGTCGCCCGCTTCCTGCTCGGCCTCATGGTCCGCTACGGCCTCGCCGAGACGGGCATGGCAGGCGTCGGGCAGCCGGTGCTGGTCAACGGCGATCTCGGCGTGTTGTTCCCTGACCGTCCCGGCGACGCGGAACACCTGGACCTCACCCGCCGGGTGTCCGCGTTCGCCATCCGGGACGGGAAGATCGCCGGGTTCTACGACGTGGCGAACCCGGAGAAACTCACCCGCGTCACTTTCTAGGGCCAGGCGTCACCGGGTGAGCGGTACCCGGCAGGCGTCGCCGGACGAGAAGCCCTGTTCGGTGATGCCCAGCCCGCTGTTGAAGCGAGCCCGCATGTTCTCCAACGCGATCTGATAGGTGAGTTCGATCACGCCCTTCTCGCCGAACGCCTCCGTCAACTCGGCGACCTGCTCGTCGGTGACCTGTACGGGTGTCGCGGTCATCGCGTCCGCGTAGGCGATCGCGAGCCGCTCCTCGTGGGTGAACCTCGGCGAGGTGGCGTAGTCGTCGATCTCCCGCAGCCGCTCCACGTCCAGCCCGTCCAGCCGCTGAAGCATCGTGCCGAAGTCGATGCACCACTCACAGCCGAGCCGCACCGCGGCCCGGTAGACCGCCAGCTCACGCACGGATTTCGGCAGCGTCCTGCTGACACGTTCGGCCATCAGCTCGTGGACCGCGTACGTGTAGAACACGCCGCCGTGGTGCCGGGAGACGGCCAGCGGCTCCATCAGGACGCCGTACCGCTTGGCCGCCATCCGGTAGATCATCCGGCCGAAGAAACCCGCTTTCTTCGGTGCCACACCAACAATCCGAGACATCGTCCTCGTCCTCTCGTCTGGGTCACCCCTCAGACGAGACAGCCCCGGACTGTGTGACAGCCCAGTTCACTGTTCCTCGGCGGCCGTGGCGCCATGACGTCCCGCACCGGCGGCGAACCGTGCCGCGCCCGCCAGCGCCTTATCCGCCAGCGAGATCAGCCCGTGCTCGAGTTCCTGTGCCATCGCCGCCCGCTCGTCCAAGCCCCACTGGTCCAGCACCGACAGCCGGTCCTGACGCATGCACGTCTGCGGCAGCCGCGCCAGGTCGGCCGCGAGCGACTCGGCGGCCACACGCTCCTCACCCACCGGAACGACCCTGTTCACCAAGCCCATCGCCAGCGCTTCCTCCGCCGGCACGGCCCGCCCGGTCAGGATCATGTCCATGGCCCGGCTCTGCCCGATCAGTCGCGGCAGCCGGACAGTGCCGCCGTCGACCAGCGGCACGCCCCACCGCCGGCAGAACACGCCGAAGACCGCGTCCTGCGCCGCCACCCGCAGGTCGCACCACGTGGCCAGTTCAAGCCCGCCCGCCACCGCGTACCCGGCCACGGCCGCGATCACCGGCTTGCCCAGCCGCATCCGGGTAGGTCCCATCGGACCGTCGCCGTCCCGCTCGACCCGGTTGCCCTTCCGGGTGCCGACCGCCTTCAGGTCCGCCCCGGCACAGAACGTTCCTCCTTCGCCCCACAACACCGCGACCGACGCGTCCTCGGCCGCGTCGAACTGGCGGAACGCGTCCGCCAGCGCGTGTGCCGTTTCCCCGTCCACGGCATTGCGTGCCTCCGGCCGCGACAGCACGACCGTCCACACGGGCCCAGACCGCTCAACTCGCACAGGTGACATCGCGCCAGCCTATGCCGACGGACTCCTCAGTCCGTCTTGGCCGGGTCGTTGACCCGTGCCGAGAAGTACACGACACCGCTGTCCTTGTGCCGCACCAGCAACAGGAACGGACGGTCCACGTCGACCTCGACCGGCGGTGTGAGGTCGAGTGACAGCGTCCGCATCATCACCGCGGTCGCGGCCGCACCCTCCAGCCCCTGCTCGTCGATCTTGAGCACCGACTCGTGGATGACCGCCTGGACGGCCAACGGGTCCGCACTGATCCCACTCAGGTCCGCGTCGTCGGTGAAGACGGTCCGCACCCCGAGCTGGTTCAGCGCGTCGGTCAGCTCGGCACCCAGCTTCAGCCGCAACTTCGGCATCCGCAGGCTGACCTTCTGCCGCTTCGGCTTGTCCAGCAAGGTCTCCAACGTCGTCGCGTCCACCGCCAGCCGGTCCACTGTGGACGAGTCATCGTCCGGAAGCAGCACGACCGCCTCGACGCCGCCGACCGCCGGCATCACCACCACCTGCCAGCCGGAAGTCCTTGCGTAGCCCAGCGTTTCACTGAGCCACATGGTCGGCACCCGCACCACACCACCCGGCGTGTGGAACGGGCGCGGCTCCGTGGCGGCCTCCTCGAACCTGTTGCGCCAGGAGACCTTCAAGTACAGCGCGTTGACCAGTGCGGCGATGGTGTCCGCCTGGATCACGCCGGGTGGAAGCAACTCGGGGATCAGGTCCCTGGTCGTCGCCGCCACGTCGGCGTTGATCTGCCCACGCGCGCCCTCCGGGTCGTCGCGGAACGGCGCCGGACGGACCGAACCGCTCGGCATGGCCTCGAGCGCCGCGGCGAACGCCTGCCGGATCCTGACGCGCTTGTCCGCCCACAACGTGTTGGCCACTTCCAGGACCGGCGTCTGCTGGTCCCCGTGCGGCTCGGCGAGCCGTTCGGCCTTGTCCAGCAACCGGATCAGGTCCTCGACCTGAGCCGACTTGTCGCCGAGCAGCAGCGAGACCAGTTCGTCCTTGGTCGTGCCCGCCGCACCACGGGTGACCAGCGCCAAGGCGCTGGCGACCGAGAACGGCGACCAGACGGTGTTGCCCGCCGGGTCACCGGCCGCCGCGATGACGTCCTGCAACGCGACCGTGAAATCCAGATGCGCCCGCACGTTCAGCGACTGCCGGCTCACCGGCGCGGGTCCTGCAATGTGATCGTCTGTCCCTCCTGGGGGTCCGGTTTGACGCCCGCGGCGGACTGCGGGCCTGTGGGTTTCGGGCGGCGCGGCTCGCGGACTCCTGCCGAACCGCCTGCCTCGCCGGGGCGCCCCGGCCCGCCACCGGCGGGCACCCGGCGTCGCAGTAGTCGCCGGAGTACCGAGCGAATCGCGCGCTTAAGTGGGTTGGCCATATCCCGAGTGTGCCATTGGCCACACCTGACGGCAGTTCACCGCGAGCGAACGAGCGCCGCGTGCCAGGCCACGGCCTGTGCGTCGGTCAACGACGCGACCTGGTCGATCAGCACCCGGAACCGCTGCGTGTCGTCACCCGCGTCTCGCCACGCGGGCTGGAACGCCGGTTCCAGCTTCTCGGGTGCTCGCTCCTGCAGCGCACTGAGCAACTCGGTCAACAGCACACGCTGCCGGTCCTGCATCGCGAGCCGCACCGGGTCGCTCATCACGTACCGCAGCGCCAAGGATTTCAGCAACGCCACCTCGACAGCCGCCTGCCGTGGCACCACCAGGCCCGCCCCGTACCTGGTCAGTTCCCCCTCGCCGTGCACCCGCCTGGTCTCGCTGACCGCCGCTGACGCGAACCGCCCGACCAGTTCGCTCGTCAACCGCTTCAACGCGACCTGCGCGCCGATCGACCCGTCGTACCCGACCGCCGCCGCGACAGCGGGCAGGTCCAGCAGGTGCGCCGCGCCGGCCTCCAGTTCGGAGAACGGCTCGGCGGAGAAGTGCTTGGCGGCCAGTTCCGCGATGGCCGCCCGTTCCTCCGCGTCCGCCAGCACGCCGAGAACGATCCGGCCCGCCCGTACGCCGTCTTCCACGTCGTGCACCGAGTACGCCACGTCGTCCGACCAGTCCATCACCTGGGCCTCGATGCAGCACCGCCGCTCCGGCGCGCCCTGCCGGAGCCAGTCGAACACCGCCCGGTCGTCCTCGTACACGCCGAACTTGCGCGTCCCCGCCGTCCGCGGCCACGGGTACTTCACCGACGCGTCCAGCACGGCCCTGGTCAGGTTCAGCCCGACATCCCCGGCCTTCGGTTCGAGCCTGGTCAGGATCCGGAGCGTCTGCGCGTTGCCTTCGAATCCGCCGTACTCGGCCGCGGCCTTGTCCAGTGCCGACTCGCCGTTGTGACCGAACGGCGGGTGGCCGATGTCGTGGGCCAGTCCGGCGGTGTCCACGATGTCGGGGTCGCAGCCCAGTTCCTCGGCGATCTCCCGGCCGATCTGCGCCACTTCGAGCGAATGCGTCAGCCGTGTCCTCGGCACGCCGTAGACCTCGGTGCCCTCACCGGGGCCGACGACCTGCGTCTTGCCCGCGAGCCTGCGGAGGGCCGCCGAATGCAGCACCCTCGCGCGGTCCCGCGCGAACGGACTTCGTCTCGGCTTCGCCAAACCCGGCAGCCCACCTCCTTTCGTTGGCTCGTTGAGCATCCGAGCCACGTCGTGCTCGGTGTAGCCCGGTCTGGTCCCGCTCACTACAGATCAACACCGATGTCGTCGGCCGGGGCGTTGAAAACGCGGTAGTACAGCAGCGCGGCCGTCTCCCTGAGGATGTAGCGCGCCTGGATCTCCCTGGTCTGCACGACCGGGCCCCGGTGCGTCGGCGATGTCCACGCCGACAGCCCCGCGTCGTGCGCCATGGTGCGGGCGCGTAAAGAGTGCCATGGGTCGCTGACGATCACCGCGGTGTGCCAGCCCCGGTCCAACGCGGTCTTCGCCACCGCGTCGATCGTGCCCAACGTGTCGCTGCCCTCGCCGACAGCGATCACTTTGTCCTGCGGCACACCACGCGACGTCAACCACCGCGACCCCGCTTCGGCCTCGGTGTAAAGGTCGCCTGTCTGGCGGCCGCCGCCGGTGATGATGTGTTCGGCCACGCCACGGTCGTAGAGGTTCTTCGCGTGTTGCAGCCGGGCCTCCAGGATCGGTGACGGGCGGCCCGCGTACTGCGCCGCGCCCAGCACGACCACCGCGTCCGCTTTGGTCCGATCGTCCTGACGGGCATGCTGCCAGACCTGGAACCCCGTGCCGCCGATGACCAGGGCGAGCATCAGCACGAAGCCGATCAGGCCTCGCCTGATCCACTTCTTGATCCCCACAGTCCGGGTTTCGACGTTCACTCCGGCATCATCCCAGACGGGTCCGACAGTTCTCGTTCGCCGCTGGTCCAGGCCTGAATCCGGGCAGAGCAAGCCCCGTTCCCGGCGAGTCCGGCCGCCTCGGCCCTGACGAGCAGGACCGCCGGTAGGCGATCTTCATGCCGACAAGTCTTTTTGCTACAAGGTATCCGGCGCCAATCCGGCGATCCGGATCGCCGCTCCGCGCTCTCGCATGGTGGCCATGATCGCTCGTTTCCGACCCTGAGCATCAGGCCGCCCGTCACGATCACACCCATGACATCTGTCGTGGGCCCTCTACCACGAACCGCCGACAATCCGCGCGCCACAAAGATCATCTACGTCGAGTTATCCACAGTCGACAGTTGTCCACAGCCCGCAACCCGTCCGCTTTCGCCCAGCGCCCCCGCCCGCGAGAGTGGACGCATGACGAACCGCGACCTCATCAACCTCGACGCTCTCTCCACTCTCTTTCCCCATCGCATCGCCCGTACCTCGGATCTGGTGGATCTCGGTCTGACGGGTGCCACAGTCAAACGAAGATGCTCGCCGGGCGGGCCGTGGCAGAGTCTTTTACCCGGTGTCCTGCTCCTGGACAGCAGGGCGCCCACCCGGGGGCAGCTCGTTCAGGCAGCACTGCGCTACGCGGGCCAAGATGCTGTCGTCACAGGCCATGACGCGCTCGCACTCCATGGTGTCCGCACGGCTCTTCCCCACGGGCGCGTACACCTTCTGATCCCCAGCAAGCGTTTTGTCCGCAGCAGTGTGGACGTACTCGTGGAACGAACGCCGACTCCGCCTCGTCCTGTGCTGCGGCAAGGATTGTTGACGGTCCCGCTCGCCCGGGCCGCCGTTGACGCGGCGCGGCGGATCACCAGCCGGGTTTTGGTGAGCGCCCTGTTCGCCGAAGTCGTGTTCCAGAAGGGTGTCCGGCTCGACGAGTTGAACACCCAGTTGGTCATGGGCAAACACCGTGGCACCGCACTGTGTCTGGAGGTGTTGCAGGACATCGGCGCCCGCATCCGCTCAGGCGTCGCGTCCTCCGCCCGCGGTCTTGTCCTCCGCGCTGGGCTACCCCCGCCGCGGTGGAACGTGCCTGTCGACGACGCCCGAGGCAATCCCTTGGGCACCGTCACAGGGACATGGGAGGAGGCGAAGCTCGCGTGGGATGTGCACGCCTTCGACTTCGACCCCGCTCCGGCCAGTTACCCGACCGCACTGAAACGAGGTTCCCGGCTGGCCGCGACCGGCCTCCTCGTCCTGCACACGCCCGCCGCCCGGATCCGCTCCGACCCGGAAGGAGTGATCGCCGAACTGATGGCCGTCTTCGACCAGGCCCGCGCCCGCGTCTGACCCGCGGCACCGCCCCTTCGACAGCCGCAGACCCCGCGTGGCCGGGTTCACCGCCCCAGCCCGCCCGATCACGCGGAACCCTGTCACTTCAACGGAAAGGAGATCCTAGTGCCCTTATGACGCCACGCACTGACCGTCCACACGGGCCATCCTGATGGTCTCCGCGTCGCGGGGCGGTCACCAGCCGAGGCACCACACAGAGGGCCGGATACCGGCTTCCCCCTACCGCTCCGGCCCTCTCCTCACTCATGCCCTGGCGCCATGTGACCAGTTCGGACCGTGTCCCGACCGCGGCCCGGGCAGGCGCCTCCCGCACACCGTCCGGAGTCCGGCAACGCCCGGAAAGGAGTGATCACTGAGACCCTGAGGTCGATCAGGAACAACGCTTGACGGCTCTCGCAGCCGCACCTCGGACCTTCCCACGGCGACGACAGGTGGAGCCGGACAGCCGATGGGATGCGAAGGGTGACGGCCGGGAATGCGACGTGGCGGCGCGCACCCGGACCTCCCCGATACCCCCTCGTGAGTACTCGCTGGCTGAGTACTCACGAGGGGCCGGGAAAGCCACAGCCGTCGAACAGGCTGCTCAGCAGCCCGGCAACTGAGCGGCCAGGTAGGCCTCGAGCTTGTCGATCGAGATTCGCTCCTGGGTCATGCTGTCCCGTTCCCGGACGGTGACGGCTTGGTCGTTGAGCGAGTCGAAGTCGACCGTGACACAGAAGGGAGTACCGATCTCGTCCTGGCGACGGTAGCGACGGCCGATCGCGCCGGCGTCATCGAAGTCCGTGTTCCAGTTGCGGCGCAACGTCGAGGCGACATCGCGCGCCTTCGGCGAGAGGTCCGCGTTACGGGAAAGGGGAAGCACCGCGACCTTCACCGGCGCGAGCCGGCGGTCGAGCCGCAGCACAGTCCGCTTGTCCACGCCGCCCTTGGCGTTGGGTGCCTCGTCCTCGTGGTAGGCGTCCAGCATGAACGCCATCAGCGAGCGGCCGACACCGGCGGCCGGTTCGATCACGTACGGGCGGTAGCGGGAGTCCGTGGTCTGGTCGAAGTAGGACAGGTCCACACCGGAATGGGTGGAGTGCGTCGTCAGGTCGAAGTCCGTCCGGTTGGCGATGCCTTCCAGCTCGCCCCACTCACCGCTGGCCAGGCCGTAGCGGTATTCGATGTCCACAGTCCTCTTGGAGTAGTGGGACAACTTCTCCTTGGGGTGTTCGTAGAGACGGAGGTTGTCCGGGTTGATGCCCAAGTCGACGTACCAGCGCATGCGCTCGTCGATCCAGGTCTGGTGCCACTCTTCATCGGTGCCGGGCTCGACGAAGAACTCCATCTCCATCTGCTCGAACTCGCGGGTGCGGAAGATGAAGTTACCGGGCGTGATCTCGTTGCGGAACGACTTGCCCATCTGGCCGATGCCGAACGGCGGCTTGCGGCGGGAGGTGGTCTGCACGTTCAGGTAGTTCACGAAGATGCCCTGCGCGGTCTCGGGGCGCAGGTAGGCCATGCCCTCGGCGGTCTCGACCGGGCCGAGGAAGGTCTTGAGCATCATGTTGAACGCGCGCGGCTCGGTGTACTGGCCGCGGGTGCCACAGTTGGGGCACGGCACGTCGGACAGGTCGGCTTCGTCGGTCGGCTTGCCGGACCGCTGCTCGTACTCCTCGGCCAGCTGGTCGGCACGGAAGCGCTTGTGGCAGCTCAGGCACTCCACGAGCGGGTCGGTGAAGACCTTCTCGTGGCCGGAGGCGACCCACACCTCACGGGGCAGGATCACCGAGGAGTCGATGCCGACGACGTCCTCACGGCCCTGGACGACGGCCTTCCACCACTGGCGCTTGATGTTCTCCTTGAGCTCGACACCGAGCGGCCCGTAGTCCCAAGCTGACCTCGTGCCACCGTAGATCTCCCCGGACGGGTAGACGAAGCCACGGCGCTTGCAAAGGCTGACGATGGTATCTATCCGATCGGCGGGCACGAACACTCCATATGCAGGTACACGGGGAAAAGCTCGGGGAGTGCCAGGGTAGCCGCCTGTCACCGGCCACCACGAGGGGATTCCCCTATCACTCCATTGGCTTGATCGTCACGGATCCGAGTTGTGATGCACGGATACGAATACGACCATTCAGTAGGAAGGATACCGCCGAAGGGACCAACCATGACCACGGTCGCGCACCAGCAGGCCGAAGCCCACCGCCACACCCATGGCCCAAGTTGCGGACACGAGGCGATCGTGCACGCCGACCACGTGGACTACCTGCACGACGGTCACGTGCACCGGGAGCACGTGACCGACCGCGGAGTGCACTACGACGAGTGCGACGCCTGCACCTGTCCGCATTGCTCGGACTCTTGTGCGGTGTGTTCCTGCTCGGACTGCGCCTGCCCGACGTGCAACCACGCGGCCTGCTCGTGCGGGTCTTGTGCGGACTCGTGCGCGAACTGCACGTGCGCAGACTGCACCTGCCCCACCTGCGCACACGCAGCGTGATTAACGCCTCCGCCAGGCCGCACACCGCACAACCGAACAGCACCCGAAGACGCCCGCCCGGCGATCTCGGCCACGGCACTAACCCGATCGTCAGTGCCCTGAGCTCGCCACGGCACTGGCCCAACCAGGGGGTCTTCGCCCGACGGCTCTCATTCCTGCGCGCTCGCCCGGGACAAACCGACGTCCCGGGCCGGATGAGGCTGTGACGAGCGCGCCCTCCCAGGTCGCCGAAGCCACATCGGCCCAGCTCACGGAGGTGGTGGCGGGGGCGGGGCGGGCCCAAGGGGCCAGACGGAGAGGGGTATGGGGCGCGGCGCGGTGACGGCGCGACGGGGGGCGATAGGGGCGACGGGGCAACAGGCGCGACGCGGTGATGACGCAGCACGGTGATGGCATGGCAGGGGTGGGTAGGCGCGGGCAGGTAATGGGCGCGACGGGATGGCAGGAACAGGCCGAAGAGACCGAAGGAGGCCGGTGAGGGTCAGGCGCGAGGAGTGGCGGGGCCGCTGGCGTCGCGGGGCCCTGCGGTGCCCGCATCGGCGGCGACCACACTGACTCGCTGGTCCACGGCGCCGTCGGTGCCGGTTGCCAGGATTTCGTAGGCCGACGCGTCTCCGCGGGACAGGAAGGGGATCACGTGCTCGCGGACGTCGAAGGGCGACATCGCTCGGCGGTAGGCGACCACGGACGTGAACTCGACTGTCAGTGCCCAGCGGTCGGGTTCGTCGGCGGAGCGGCCGAGGACTGCGCGGACGCAGCCGGGCTGGGCCGTCAACAGCTCCACCGCTCTGGTGGCTTGGGCCGTGAATCCGGCCGAGTCCGTGTCCGGCACGGTGAAACCGCAGACCAACAGCACGCGCTTGCGCCTCTCTGCACGACACTACGATGCGACGACACGGTATCGCCGAGCCGAGGAGGCACGCCGTGCGAGGCAGAAGGAACATGCGGGCGCCGCTGATCTCCGGGGACGGGCCGCTGGCCCGGGTGCGGCCGATCGCGGTCTTCGTCGTGGTCATCGGGATTTTCGCCGCTGGTGTGCTGGTCGGCGGCGTGCTCGGTGCCGCTTTGCTCGGGGTGCTCGTGGTGGGCGTCGGGGTGCTGCTGGCCACCACGTGGTCCGTACTCAGCGTCAACGAACGGTTGCTGCGGGTGCTTGTTCTCGGCATTCTCGTCGCCGTTGCGATCGCTCAGCTGCGCTGAACACGACTACCGAATTCATTAGCGACTAGACTTGAGTCACCAGGGTGCACCCTAGTCAGTGAGGTGGCTGATGTTCGAGGAGTCGACCACAGACGTGAGCGTTGACCCGGCCACCAGCGAGCATTCGCCGGGCCGGACGTCCACAGAACCCGCGCCCGCACGCGCCCCGGCGACGCTGACGGCCGCGGGTGATCTGCTGCGTGCGTTGGCCGCGCCGGTGCGGATCTCGATCGTCCTGCAGCTGCGCGAGTCGGACCGGTGTGTGCACGAACTGGTCGACGCTCTGGGCGTGGCCCAGCCTCTGATCAGCCAGCATCTGCGGGTGCTCAAGTCCGCGGGGGTCGTGCACGGCGAGCGGCACGGCCGGGAGGTGGTCTACCGGCTGGTCGATGAGCATCTCTCGCATATCGTGGTGGACGCGGTCACCCATGTGGAGGAGGCTCACAATTGATGACGATCAACCGCACGCCGCCGGCCACGGCCCGGCGCTCGACCAAGCAGCGCGCCGCGGTCGCCGAACTCCTCAACGACCTCGACGACTTCAGGTCCGCTCAGGACCTGCACGAGGAACTGCGCAAACGTGGTGAGGGCATCGGGCTGACGACGGTCTACCGGACGTTGCAGTCCCTGGCGGACGCGGGCGAGGTCGACGTGCTGCGCACGGACACCGGCGAGGCCATCTACCGCCGGTGCTCCAGCCACCACCACCATCACCTGGTGTGCCGGGTGTGCGGCCGCACCGTCGAGGTCGAAGGACCCGCGGTGGAGAAGTGGGCCGACCGGGTCGCCGAGGAGAACGGGTTCTCCGAGGTCAGCCACACCGTCGAGATCTTCGGCACGTGCGCGGAGTGCACCAAGTCGAACTGAGGCACGGCTCGGCTGGGGCGCCGCGTGCGGGACGCGGCGCCATGACACGGGTCAGTACTCGTAGGGGTCCGGTGGCTCCGGGACCGACTGGATGTCCGCCAGCGTCACCGTCGGCACGTGGCGGGATTCCGTCGTCGACGAACCAGGCTGGTAGCGCACGACCGCCTTCACCCACGTGTCGCTGACAAGCGTGCCCAGCCCGGGACCGTCGAGCTTCACCTTCACCGGATACGCGTCGGCCGCGCAGCAACCGATGGCCAGGCGTGCCAGGTACGTCGAGTCGTCCTTGTGCACGATGAACCCGGTCAGCCGGACGTTGCGGTCGTTCAGCGAGCCGGACTTGTCCCACGCCGCGCGTTCGACGAAGTCCATCACGCGCTGGTCGATGACGTCACCGGCGGGCAGTGCCGGGAAGCTGAAGTCCTGACTGGACGACGGCGGCGGTGGCGTCCGGCCCGCCGCGCGGTTGACGGCGTCCTCGCCGAGGGCTGGTGGCGCCAGGAAGACCGCCAGGACAGGCAGGATCAGCAACCACGTGCTGTGCGACTGGAAGCCGCCGTGGCTGTGACCGTGGTCGTCGACTTCGGCCACCACCTGTTCGGGCCGCCGGGCCGCGATGATGTCGCGGGTGATCGACACGAAGGCCAGCACGACCATGATCGCGCCCGCGCCGATCAGCCAGGCCTGCTGACCGGGCTTGACGTAGCGCAGGTACGTGCCGTTCAAGGCGATTTTCAGCAGCGCGCCGCCGAGCAGCACGAGCAGGATGTTCTGCGTCTCACGCTTCATCACACACCCACCAGATATCCCGCCGCCAGCGCGCAGGCGATCGCCACCAGGAACGTCGCCGGCGCGAACCGGAACGCGAACGACTTGCCGAACGTGCCCGCCTGCAGGGCGACCAGCTTGACGTCCACCGCCGGGCCGACCACCAGGAACACCAGTCGCGGCAACAGCGGCAGCATCGACAGCGACGCGGCCACGAACGCGTCCGCCTCACTGCAGATCGCCAGGATCACCGCGAGCAACGCCATCACGATCACGCTCAGAACGATCTGCTCGCTCAGGCTGTCCAGCCACGACGCGGGCACCACCACGCCCAGGATCGCCGCGGTCAGGCCACCGATCACCAGGAACCCGCCGGAGTCAACCAGGTCGTGCCGGGCCGTCTCGACGAAGGTCAGCCAACGCGAACGGCCGTCGCGGTCGGGGATGCGCCGCAACGCGCGCTCCGCCATCCACTCCAGCTTGCCGAAACGGGCCCACAGCCACCCCATCACGATGGCCGTGGCCAACGAGCCGAAGAACCGGCCTGCCACCATCTCCGGATTGCCGGGGAACGCCACAGCCGTCGCGACCAGAACGATCGGGTTGACCGCGGGTGCGGCGAGCAGGAACGCCAGCGCGACCGACGGGGCCACGCCTTGCTGCATCAGCCGCCGCGACACAGGCACGGACGCGCATTCGCAGCCGGGCAGGGCCACACCGGCGACGCCCGCGACCGGCACGGCCAGCGCTTGCCTGCGCGGCAGGACTTTCCGCAACGCGCTGGCGGGGATGAACGCCGCGATCGCGCCGCTGATGAGCACGCCGAGCACGAGGAACGGGATCGCCTGTACGCATACCGCGACGAATCTCGTCGCCGCGGTGCGGATCAGTTCGGAGCCGAGCAGGCTCGCCAGCGAGTCCTGGAACACCACCGCGACCACGAGCAGGACGCAGAGGATCTCCAGTGATCCGATCGGCAGCCGCCGTCTGGGTTTGGGATGGTGATGCGTGTCTTCTTGGTCCGCCGCGACTGTGGTCACCGTTGCGATCCCGCCAGTAGGTCCGTCCGGAACTGGGACGCACCGGACACGACCAGCATGAACAACGTGCCCAGTGCGTTGACGTCAAGACCCTCCGCGGGGAACGTGTAGCGCAGGGTCACGTCGATGCCGTGATCAGTGTGCACGACCGCCGCCGTGCCGAACAGAGCTTCTCCGCCCCTGTCGGCGACCGACGTCACGACCTCCGGGGAATCCGGCAGATCCCACGCCACCACGCACTGCACGCTCAGCACGTTGAGGCCTTCCGCCAGCTGCATCGCCTGCACGGCGCAGGGTACGTCGCCGTGCCGGAAGGTCAGCGTGCCGTCGTCGTCGATGAAGATCTCGTGGTACAGCTCCAGCGCCTCACGGGCCCTGGTCAACAGCGCGGCCGTGCGCGCGGCCTCGCTCGTCACGTCGTCTCCTTGGCGGCTTCGGCCGCGTCGATGGCTGCGTCGATGGCACTGCCGAAGCGACGGTCGCGGTTGGCGTACGCCTCGCAGGCGCGCCAGAGGTCACGGCGGTCGAAGTCGGGCCAGAGGATGTCCTGGAACACCATCTCGGCGTAGGCGGCCTGCCACAGCATGAAGTTCGAGGTGCGCTGCTCACCCGACGGCCGGATGAACAGGTCCACCTCGGGCATCTCGGGCTGGTACAGGTACTTGGCGATGGTCCGCTCGTCCACCCGGTCCGGGTTGATCTTGCCGGCCGCGGCGAGCTTGGCGATCTCCCTGGCGGCGTCCGCGATCTCGGCCCGGCCGCCGTAGTTGACGCACATGGTCAGGTTGAGCACGTCGTTGTCCTTGGTGCGCTCGTCGGCGATCTTGAGCTCGTTGACCACGCTGCGCCACAGCTTGGGCAGCCGGCCGGCCCACCGCACGTGCACGCCCAGCGCGTCGAGCTCGTCGACGCGGCGGTGGATGACGTCGCGGTTGAAGTTCATCAGGAAGCGGACCTCGTCGGGGCTGCGCTTCCAGTTCTCGGTGGAGAACGCGTACACCGAGAGCCACTTCACGCCGATCTCGATGCAGCCCTTGACCACGTCGAGGACGACCTCCTCGCCTCGCTTGTGGCCTTCGGTGCGAGGCAGGCCGCGCTGGTTGGCCCACCGCCCGTTGCCGTCCATGACGATGGCGACGTGGGCGGGCACCTGGTCGAGCACGGGCGGCTTGGCGCCGGACGGATGCGGATCCGGCGGACGGAACTCAGGCCGCTCGCGGTCGCGGCGTCGGCGAAGCAACGGTACTGCTCCTTCAAGATGCGAACTGGCAAAGATGCGAACAACACTGGCACCAACAAGGTACTCACTCGCCGGCGCACCCTCCGATCGACCGGGCCCGGCCGCGGCCAGGGGTTCTCGCCGGAGCGGCTACTGGCTGCGGCGTTCCACCAGGGGCAGGGACCGCAGCTGGCGTTCCAGGTGCCACTGCAGATGGGCCGCCACGAGCCCGCTGGCTTCCCGGCGGGTGGCGGGTGTGGAGAGGTCCGCGGTGTCCCACACGCCGTGCATGAGGGCGTCCATCAGGACGAGGGTGTCGCGTGCGGGGCTGGCCGAGCCAGGCGGGCGGCAGGTGGGGCACACCGCGCCCCCGGCGGGCACGCTGAAGGCCTGGTGCGGCCCGGGGGCGCCGCATTTGGCGCACTCGAACACGGCCGGGGCCCAGCCCGCGAAGGCCATCGCGCGCATCAGGAAGGCGTCGAGCAGCAGGGACGGGTCGCGCTCGCCCGCTGACAGGGCTCGTAAACACCCGGCGACGAGCATGTAGAGCCGCATCACCGGCTCGCCCTCTTCGGCCGACAGGCGTTCGGCTGTCTCCAGGACCGCGCAGCCCGCGGTGTAGCGCTGGTAGTCGTCCACCAGGCGCGGGGCGAACGCGTCGATGGTCTCGACCTGGGTGATCACGTCCAGCGTCCGGCCGGTGTAGCACTGCACGTCGACGTGGCAGAACGGCTCGAGGCGCGCACCGAACCGCGAGGTCGTCCGGCGCACTCCCTTGGCCACCGCGCGCAGCTTGCCGTGGCGGCGCGTGATCAGGGTGATGATCCGGTCGGCTTCACCGAGTTTCTGCACACGCAGCACAACGCCGGTGTCGCGGTACAGGGTCACCCGGCGATTATCGCACCTACCAGGGCGTCATTCGGCAATGACGAGGGTTCCGGCCACACGGTCGTGCCAGCCGCGGTGTGTGCGTTCGTCGAACAGCGCCGTCACGGCGGGCACCAGGCTGAGGGGCACACCGAGAACCGCTCGGACGAACGCCCGCGATAAGCCGGGCGGCGCCCCTGTGTCCGTCCGCACGACCCTGACCCGGGCTATGCGCTTTCCCGGTGTGGCACCGGTCCTCATGGTCAGCAGGGTGTCGTAGGGCACCATGCCGAGCACGACGGTCCCGATCACGGCCAGGAGATTGTCCGGGCTGACGACGCTGAGCACGACGTACACCGGCAGGAACACGATCAGGACGTCGACCAGCCGCGCGGCGATCCGGCCGCCGGGCGTGGCCAACGCCACTTCGCCGCGCCCGCCGGCCTCGGCCGTCCGCACGTCGAGCCGGTGCCGCCCGAGCATCAGAAACCCAGCCGGCGCAACTGTTTCGGATCGCGCTGCCAGTCCTTGGCGACCTTCACGTGCAGGTCCAGGAACACCTTGGCGCCCAGCAGCGCCTCGATCTGGGTCCGCGCCGCGGTACCGACCTTCTTGAGCCGTTCGCCCTTGTGCCCGAGGATGATGCCCTTCTGGCTCGGGCGTTCCACGTACAGCTCGGCGTACACGTCGATCAGGTCGTCCCGGCCCTCCCGGAACGCCATCTCCTCCACCACGACGGCGATCGAGTGCGGCAGTTCGTCCCGCACGCCCTCCAGCGCGGCCTCCCGGACCAGCTCGGCGACCAGCGTGACCTCGGGTTCGTCGGTCAGCTCGCCTTCCGGGTACAGCGGCGGTCCGTCGGGCAGCTGCGCCACCAGCAGATCGCTGAGCTGGCCCACCTGGAAACCGTCCACCGCCGACACCGGGATGATCTCGGCGAACTCCATCAGCGACTGCGCGGCCACCAGCTGCTCGGCGATCTGCGCGGGGCTCGCCAGGTCGGTCTTGGTGACCACGCCGACCACCGGGGTCCGCTTGGACACTTTGGCCAGCTGCTGGGCGATGAACCGGTCGCCGGGCCCGATCCGCTGGTCCGCGGGCAGGCAGAAGCCGATCACGTCCACTTCGGACCACGTGGACATGACCAGGTCGTTGAGCCGCTGGCCGAGCAGCGTGCGCGGCCGGTGCAGCCCCGGCGTGTCCACAATGACCAGTTGGGCGTCCGGCCGGTGCACGATGCCCCGGATGGCGTGCCGGGTGGTCTGCGGCTTGCTCGAGGTGATCGCGACCTTGGTGCCGACCAGCGCGTTGGTCAGGGTGGACTTGCCCGCGTTGGGGCGACCCACGAAGCACGCGAAACCTGACCGGTGGCCGTCGGGAATGTTCACCGGTCCATTCTCGCCTACGGCAGTTCGCCCTTGGTATTGGCACGCAACACCGGCGCGGTCGGCGCCAGATCGTGCACCGCGGCGAGCGAATCGGCGTCCACGGAGTCCGCTTCGGTCACGACAGCGGCCGCCTCAAGACCGTCGGCGCCACTGGCCACGGCGGCGGCGACAGCGGCCTGCAACGCGGTCAGTTTCAAGGAGGGCAACGAGACCGTGCACGCGGCGTACGTCCGGCCCATCGTGTCGCGCACCGCGGCGCCCTCGGCGGCGCCGGTCCGAGCCCGCGCCGACCGCGCCAGCGTGATGATCTTGCTGTCCTCCGGGTCGAGCTCAGCCACGCTCGCCGCTCCTTTCCTTCACCGGTACGTCGTCCAGCGACTTGGCCGAACGGCACACCACCACGGTCGTGATACGCATCCGGCCACGATTGTCCTTGCCGCCCTCCGCGCGCATCCGCAGCCCGGCGACCTCGGCCTCGGCGCCCGGCAGCGGCACCCGCCCGAGGCTCTGCGCCAGCAGGCCGCCGACGGTCTCCACGTCCAGGTCGTCGAACTCGGCGCCGAACAACTCGCCGAGGTCCTCGACGGGCAACCGGGAACTGACGCGGACAGCGCCGTCCTCGAGGTGCTCGATCGGCGGGCGGTCGTCGGTGTCGGACTCGTCGGTGATCTCGCCGACGATCTCCTCGATGATGTCCTCGATGGTCAGCAGGCCCGCGGTGCCGCCGTACTCGTCGACCGCGATCGCCATGTGGTTGCGCGACAACTGCATCTCCTTGAGCAGGTCGTCGAGGCGCTTGGTGTCCGGCACGAACTCGGCGGACCGCATCAGGTCCTGGACCTGGCGGGTCATGTCACCGCCGTCGAGCACTCCCTGGACCAGGTCCTTGAGGTTCACCACGCCGACGATGTCGTCGACGGTCTCGCCGATCACCGGCAGCCGGGTGAACCCGGTGCGCAGCGACAGCGCAAGCGCTTGCCGCACGGACTTCGACTGCTCGATCCAGATGATCTCGGTGCGCGGCACCATCACCTCACGCGCGATGGTCGCCCGCAGCTCGAAGACCGAGTGGATCATCTCCCGCTCGTCCTCGTCCACCACGCCGCGCTCCTGCGCCAGGTCGACCAGTTCCCGCAGTTCCACCTCGGACGAGAACGGACCCTCCCGGAAACCACGACCCGGCGTGATCGCGTTACCGATCACGATCAGCAGACGGCTCAACGGCCCGAGCACCAGGCCGAGCGCACGCACAGGCGCCGCGGCGACGAGACTCACGGTGTACGGGTGCTGACGGCCCAGGGTCCGGGGACCGACACCGACCAGCACGTACGACACGACGACCATGCCCACGCCCGCGATGAGCACGGCCAGACCGTCCGGCTGGATCAGGTTCAGGCACGCGACCGTCAACAACACCGTCGCGACGAGCTCGCACGTCAACCGCAGCAGCAGCAACAGGTTCACGTGCCGTGGCCGGTCGGCCACGACGTACAGCAACTGACGCGCACCCGCCCGCCCGGCCCGGGCCAGCCCTTCGACACGGGCCCGGGAGACCGCGCTGAGCGCCGCGTCGGCCGCGGCGAACAAACCCGCGAACAGCACCAGTAACACCGCGACTACGAGCAGCGTGGCGGAGTTCGACGTCACCGCGGCCTCGATTCAGTTATGGGGACGTTTCGGCTCGTCCAGCCCCACCGCGCCGAGCACCTTGTCGTCGGCGCTGCGCTGGACGGCCAGCCGCCTGGCCTCGGCTCTGGCCACCCGGAAGTCGGCGAGGATCCGGTTCTGCAGGGAGAACATCTCCCGCTCCTCGGCCGGCTCGGCGTGGTCGTAGCCGAGCAGGTGCAGCACGCCGTGCACGGTCAGCAGGTGCAGCTCGTCCAGCAGGCTGTGACCGGCCTTGCGGGCCTGGTCCTTGGCGAACGCCGGGCACAGCACGATGTCGCCGAGCAGCGCCGGACCGGCCTCGGAGGCGTCCGGGCGGCGCACGGAGTCCAGTTCGTCCTGCGGGAAGGCCATCACGTCGGTCGGGCCCGGCAGGTCCATCCACCGCTCGTGCAGGTCGGCCATCACGTCCAGGTCGACCAGCATGACCGACAGCTCGGCCAGCCTGCTCACGCCCATCCGGTCCAGGGCGAACCGGGCGGCGGCGACGATCGACGCCTCGTCGACCGCCACGCCGGATTCGTTGGCTATCTCGATGCTCACTGCGGAAACCTCATCGACCCCGGCGGTGGTCACTGCCGGTGCGTGGCTTGCGGATCTCGGCCTGGTCGTCGACCGCCTGCCAGCGCTCGTAGGCGTCCACGATGTCCGCGACCAGCTTGTGGCGGACCACGTCCGCGCTGGTCAGCGTGGAGAAGTGGACGTCTTCGACGCCGTCGAGGATCTCCCGGACCACTTTCAGGCCGCTGCGCTGCCCGCCGGGCAGGTCGACCTGGGTCACGTCACCGGTCACCACGATCTTGGACGAGAAGCCGAGCCGGGTCAGGAACATCTTCATCTGTTCCGGCGTGGTGTTCTGCGCCTCGTCCAGGATGATGAACGCGTCGTTGAGCGTGCGGCCACGCATGTACGCCAGCGGCGCGACCTCGATCGTGCCCGCCTGCGTCAGCCGCGGGATCGACTCCGGGTCGACCATGTCGTGCAGCGCGTCGTACAGCGGCCGCAGGTACGGGTCGATCTTCTCGTAGAGGGTGCCGGGCAGGTAGCCCAGCCGCTCCCCCGCCTCGACCGCCGGCCGGGTCAGGATGATCCGGTTGACCTGCTTGGCCTGCAGCGCCTGCACGGCCTTGGCCATCGCCAGGTACGTCTTGCCGGTACCGGCCGGGCCGATGCCGAACACGACGGTGTGCTTGTCGATCGCGTCGACGTAGTGCTTCTGGTTGAGCGTCTTCGGCCGGATGGTGCGGCCGCGCCGGGACAGGATGTCCAGGCTGAGCACCTCGGCGGGTGACTCGGCGGTGCCCGCGGACAGCATCGCGATCGAGCGGCGCACCGCGTCGACGGTCAACGGCTGGCCGCTGCCCGCGAGGGTGGACAGCTCGGCGAAGACCCGCTCGCCGAACGCCACGTCGGCGGGCGCGCCGGACAAGGTGACCTCGTTGCCGCGGACGTGCACGTCCGCGGCGAGCAGTTCCTCGACCATGCGGAGGTTCTCGTCACGCGAGCCGAGCAGCGACAACAACGTCGCGTCGGGCACGGAGAACCTGGACTGCGCCGTGTGGGCGGGCTGGTCCGAGGAGTCGGCGGACGCGTTCGGGTCCACCTGAGATGAGCCGTTCTTCCCGGTGAGGGGAGTCTCGGATGATCGGGCGGCTCCACCCGGTGCGGTACCGGCCACGAGGCCTCTGGCCTGCTTTCTGCGCTGACGCGCCCTGCTAGTCGTTCGGTGCTGACAAGAGACGATGCTAGCCGGACGCACCGGCAAGTCGCAGCGAATACCTGTTCACGGGGCGCCGAAGTGACCCAGCTGCTCGCCGCCGAGCAGGTGCATGTGCACGTGGAAAACGGTCTGGCCGGCGTCCCGGCCGGTGTTGAACACCAGCCGGTAGCCCGGCTCGGCCAGGCCCTCCTGCTCGGCGATCCGGCCGGCGGCGAGCGTCACGTCCGCCAGCAGCGCGGGCTCGTTCTTGGCGAGGTCCACCGCGTCGCTGTAATGCGCCCTCGGCACGATCAGGATGTGTGTCTTCGCCTGCGGGTGCAGATCGCGGAACGCGAAAGTGGTCTCGGTCTCGTGAACAACGGTGGAAGGCAATTCACCGGCGACGATCCGGCAGAACAAGCACTCGGAGTTCATGCGCGAATGCTAATGGGCACGCTCGGGCGGTTTTCACGGAGCACGTCCACTGCAGTGGACACCGGCCTCGAAAAACTGCTAGTCAAAGCACCAGTGGCACGCTGGAAAACGAGGAGCACGCCTCGTGGGGGTTTGGGGGGCTCGGCCCCCCGACATAATCGGCGAAGCTGAAAGGCCCAGACGCGGCGGGCAACACAACCGGGAGCGCGAAGCGCGAGCGAGTTGGACGCTCCGCTGCGGCTGGGCATACGCCCGCCGCAGCGGAGCTCCGCCGGACCGAGGGGGGAGGTGTCCGGCGGCTTCTCTGACGCCCTCGCAGACGTCAAGTCGGTGTCGGTGCCCAGGTGGGCACCAAGGCCTCGGCCTTCGAGGCAGAGCGTAGACCGTCCATCACCAAGTGCGCCACCAGGTCGAGAAAATTGATCTTTCCCGATGGACGGCAACCTCCCTCAGTGTACGCGCGTCCAGTGGCTCGGGGCGTTCGCTCCGTGTTCCCCTCGCCAAGGACGGATGCCTGCCTGTGCGCAAGACTGCTGGGGGTGTCGTGGCCCGTTTCGCCGTAATGGCGAGCGCGGCCGCGGCTGTCTGTTCCGGGGCCGTGTTACCCGTCGCCGCTGCCCAAGAAGCAGCGGCACCGGCGCTGACCTGGTCGGACTGCGATGACGGATTCCAGTGTTCGACGGTTTCGGTGCCGCTGGACTACGACAATCCGTTCGGGACGCGCATCGACCTCGCGGTGATCAAGCTGCCCGTGACCGATCAGGCGAAACGGATCGGCACACTGTTCGTGAACTTCGGCGGGCCCGGCGCGGGCGGGTTGCAGCGCCTTCGAGAACGGGCCAAATGGCCATGGTTGTGCTCCGGCGAGCTGAAGTCGCGGTTCGACCTCGTCTCGTGGGATCCCCGAGGCATCGCCGGCAGCGCGGCCGTGCGGTGCTTCGACACACTCGCCGAGCAGCAGGCGTTCTTCGGCGATTTCCCCGAAATGCCGGTCACCCCCGCGGGGGAGGCGCCGTTCTACGACAAGTCCAAGGAGCTGGCGTACCGCTGTGAGCAGAAGGCGGGCCCGATCCTGCGGCACGCCTCCACCGCGAACACCGCACGGGACATGCTCCGGCGAGCGGCCGGCGAGGAGAAGATCAACTAACACGGGATCTCCTCCGGCCACGGAGCTCGCCAGGGCAAGGGTTTTCCTGACCGAGGGCTACGGCCACTCCACCATGCTGGCGCCGAGCACGTGCACCGAGCAGGTCAAGCGGGACTACCTGATCTCGGGGAAGTTCCCTGAGGCGGGCAACGTCTGCAAGCTAGACGCGAACCCGTTCGGCTGACACCTCGCGGCATCAGCACGGTCATGACCAGCGCGCGGTGAGCGCGCCGATGGCTCCGAGAGCCACGGCCGCCGCCGTCGAGGCGCGCAGGACGCTCGGCCCAAGCCGGACGGTCTGCGCGCCCGCGCTTTCCAGCACCGCGATCTCCTCGTCGCTGACGCCGCCCTCCGGCCCGACGACGATCACGATGTCCCCTTGCGCGGGCAGGGAAACGTCCGCCAGCCGGCGCTGGGCGGAACCTTCGAGGACCAGGCCGAGCGCGCCGTCCATCAGGTCCACCAGACCCTTGGTGCCGACCGGATCGAGCACCTCCGGCACCCACGCGCGACGAGCCTGCTTCGCGGCTTCCCGTACCGTGTTCCGCCAGCGCGCCAACGCTTTCTCGCCGCGCGGGCCGTCGTCCCACTTGGCCACGCAGCGTGCCGCGCGCCAGGGAACGATCGCGTCGGCGCCCGCCTCCGTGGCCAGTTCCACCGCCAGCTCACCGCGATCGCCCTTGACCAACGCCTGCGCGATGACCACGCGCGGCTGCGGCGCGGGCACGCCGGATCGTTCGGTCACCCGCAGCCGCAACGAATCCCGGCCGGCCGGGCCGTCGACGACACACGTCGCCAAGCCGCCCGCGCCGTCCGACAGCGTCAGGATTTCGCCTTCGCGCAAGCGTTTCACCGTCGCCGCGTGCCGTCCTTCAGGGCCGTCCAGGACGATGTCCGGCCCGTTCGGGAGCGCGTCGACGAGAAACAGCGGTGGTGTGCTGCTCACCGGGGATCCTTACCGGGAACGGTGTGACCGCATCCGGGAGAAGAACCCGCCGCCCTTGCCGTTCGTCGTGGCCAGGCCGCCTTCGTCCTCACCACGCAGCGTCGCCAGTTCCCGCAACAGCTCCTGCTGCCGCGCGTCCAGGCGCGTCGGCACCTCCACGTCCACATGCACATGCAGGTCACCCCGGCCGTCGACCCGGCCCGACTGGCGCAGCTTCGGCATGCCCCGGCCGCTCAGCACAAGCTCGGCGCCGTGCTGGATGCCGGGTTCGAGCTCCAGCTCCTCGACGCCGTCGAGCGTCTCCAGCGGGAGCACGGCACCGAGCGCGGCCGTGGTCATCGGGACGCGCAACGTGCAGTGCAGGTCCGCGCCGGACCGCTCGAACGTCTGGTGGGGCTGTTCCTCGACCTCGACGTACAGGTCACCGGCCGGGCCGCCGCCAGGACCGACCTCGCCCTGGCCGGACAACCGCACGCGCATGCCGTCCGCGACACCCGGCGGCACCTTGGCCACGATCGTGCGGCGCGACCGGACACGGCCGTCGCCCGCGCACTGGCGGCACGGGTCCGGGATGACCTCGCCGAGGCCACGGCACACCGGGCACGGCCGTGCGGTGACGACCTGACCGAGGAACGACCGCTGCACGGCCTGGATCTCGCCGCGTCCGCCACACGTCTCGCACACCTCGGGCGACGTGCCCTCGGCACACCCCGAACCGCGGCACAGCTCGCAGAGGATGGCGGTGTCCACCGTCAGCTCACGGCTCACGCCGGTGAGGCACTCCTCAAGGGTCAGCCGCATCCGGATCAGCGCGTCCGCGCCCGGCTGGACACGGCTGCGCGGCCCGCGCGTGCCGCCACCGGCCGCGCCGAAGAAGGCGTCCATGATGTCGCCGAGACCGAACCCGGCGAACGGGTCCCGCATACCGCCGCCCGCGGCGGCGTTCTCCAGCGGGTCGCCGCCCATGTCGACGATCTTGCGCTTCTGTGGGTCGGACAGCACCTCGTAGGCGGCTGTCACCTCCTTGAACCGCTGCTGCGCCGCCTCATCCGGGTTGACGTCCGGGTGCAGCTCACGCGCCAGCTTGCGGTACGCGCGCTTGATCTCGTCGGCACCCGCATTGCGCTGCACGCCCAGGATGCCGTAGTAGTCCCTGGCCACCTTCGTCATGTCCTCCTGCCGCAGTGCGGTCCGCGGTGTGACACCGCACCCGGCTCTGCCCCGTCTTGAATCGACTTGTGGTTCATCGAGCTGTCAGAATCTCCCCGACGTAGTTGGCAACCGCGCGGACGGCCGCGATAGTTCCCGGATAGTCCATCCGCGTGGGACCGACGACGCCCATCCCACCGAGCAGTTCCGTGCCGCCGTAGCCGATGGAGACGACGGAAGTGCTGCGCATCTCCTCGGCCTCGTTCTCGCCGCCGATGTGCACCGTCAGTGTGCCCGCGTCGCGCGCCGAGGCGAGCAACTTGAGGATGACGACCTGCTCCTCGAGTGCTTCCAGCACCTGGCGCAGCGACCCTGGGAAGTCTGCCACGTTGCGTGTCAGGTTGGCCGTGCCGCCGAGCACCAGCCGCTCCTCGGGGTGCTCGACCAGGGACTCCACCAGCACCGAGCCGACCCGCGTCATCACGTCCCGCAGCTCGTTGGGCGAGCTGTCGATCAGCTCGGCGACCTTGGCCGCCGCGTCGGTCAGCCGCTGGCCGGCCAGCGCGGAGTTGATGCTGGTGCGCATCCTGGCCAGCGATTCGTCGGTGATCACGTCGCCGAGGTCGACCATCCGCTGGTCCACCCGGCCGGTGTCGGTGATCATCACCAGCATCAGCCTGGCCGGTGTGATCAGCACCAGCTCGATGTGCCGGACCGTGGACCTGGTCAGCGTGGGGTACTGCACGACGGCGACCTGCCTGGTCAGCTGGGCGAGCAGCCGTACGCTGCGGCGCAGCACGTCGTCCAGGTCGACCGCGCCTTCCAGGAACGTGCCGATCGCCCGGCGCTCGGCCGTGGACAGCGGCTTGGCCTCGGAGAGCCGGTCGACGAACAGGCGGTAGCCCTTGTCTGTCGGGATGCGGCCCGCGCTGGTGTGCGGCTGCATGATGTAGCCGTCCTCCTCCAGCGAGGCCATGTCGTTGCGGACCGTCGCGCTGGAAACACCCAGGTTGTGCCGGTCGACGATCGCCTTGGAGGCCACCGGCTCGTGGTTGGACACGTAGTCGGCGACGATGGCCCGTAACACTTCGAAACGACGCTCGTCCGCGTTCACCACTGCCCTCCCCGCTCGACCCTGACATTGCTCACCTCAAGTTTACGGAGCCACCCGCCGGGTGTGCGCCACCACTTGGTGCCGAGTGCCCGGAGCACGTCTTCCCGGCGGGCCGGGGCGGCGTGTTCAGGGCCTGGGCCACGGCGACACGCCCGGCGACCGCCCCTCCCCGGCGGTGACATGATCGCGTGTGAAAATCAAGCAGGGGCAGCACGGCGGCCACGAGGACTCAAGTGAGGAGGGTGTGGTGACGGGCAACGATCCGGCGCACGTCGAGCGGCTGGCGGCCTTGCTCCGGCCGGTGGACCTGCTCGACTTCGTCACACACATCTGCCAGTGGCTGCAGGACGCGCACGACGCCGCGGCCGAGCTCCAGCCGTTGCGGAAGAACAACCACCGGGGCAACTGGAACAACAACACCAGCTTCGGCACCGACCGCTACGAGTACCTGCTGCGGACCGCGCAGTCGCTGGGTGTCGACCTCCCGGGGTTCGACGCCGATCCGGCGTTCCAGTCGGTGCTGCTCAAGCTGGACCACGTCGGGGTGTACCAGTTCAACGCGCCCGCGGGCCCGCACGGATCCCTGGGCGACATCAGCGACCTGCGGCGGGAGTTGCTGGCGCCCCGGGAGGACGAGGCGCTGATCGGCAGACGGGACGCCTGGCTCGACGGGCGGCAGCTGCTCCTGCTGCCGTGGGCGGGCACCGAGGAAGGCGGGCTGACCGACGCCTGGGCCGGACAGGGCACCCTCGTCGACGGGCACATCACGTGGGACTGGGTCGTCCGGTTGCAGGACATCGCGGCCACCGAGACCGGCAAGGCCAGTCCATGGCTGGGCAGTCCGTCGGGGCCGACCCTGTTCGACCAGTCGCCGCCGGAGATCCCGATCCGGCCACGGACGGAGCAGCGGCACGGATCCGCTGGGTGACGGGTCGCCCGGTTGGCGCCACTCTCCGTACTTGGACCACGATGTCACGCGTCCAGTGATGATCACCTGTCCGCCCACCCGACGGGAGCTCGACCGTGTACCCGGATGCCGCCGCGGCCGCCCAGGCGTTCGCGCCCGCCCGGCTGACGATGGCGCGGGAACTCGCCGGGTGGCGGAAACGGGACCTCGCCGAGGCGATCGACCGGACCGCGGCGGCGGTGTCGCAGTACGAGCTGGGCCAGTCGCGGCCGAGCGCCGGGACAGTGGCGCGGTGCGCCGAGGCCCTGGGGGTTCCGCCGTCGTTCTTCACGGTCGGCCGGCCGCAGCTGCACCTGGACACGGCACAGGCGCACTTCCGTTCACTGCGGGCGACGACGGCGGTGCAACGCCAGCAGGCGCTCGCCCATGTCGAGCTGCTGTGGGAGATCGTCGAACAACTGGACCGGGTGATCGAGCTCCCCGCGGTGGACGTCGGCATTCCGATGGGCATCCCGCACGGCGACCCTGCCACGACAGCACGCACGGTACGCAAGGCGTGGAGCGTGTACGCCGGGCCAACCGCGCACCTGGTCCGCAACCTCGAAGCGCGCGGGATCGTCACCACCCGCATTCCCATGCTGGACAGCGACACCATCGACGCCTTCTCGTCCGCACTGCACGGCCGGCCGGTCATCGCGTTGACGTACAAGGGAAATCCGATGCGTCAGCGGTTCTCGGTCGCGCACGAGCTGGGGCACCTGTTGCTGCATCCGGAACCGGAGCCCGGAAGCCCGCGGCACGAACGCGAGGCGAATCTGTTCGCCGCCGAGTTCCTCATGCCCGCCGACGAGATCCGGGACCAGTTGCCGTCACCCGCCGACATCGCCGCGCTCAAGGAACTCGCCGACGCCTACGGGGTCTCGACCGTCGCGCTGGCGTACCGGGGCAAGGATCTGGGCGTCTACAGCGAATCCACGCTGCGACGCGTGATGGCCGCGCTCACCAGGCTCGGCTGGCGCACGGACGAGCCGGTCAACTCCGGTTATCCGGGTGAGCAACCGGAACTGCTGCGACTGGCCATCGATCTGGCCGCCGCGAACGGCCTCACGTTGCCCGCCCTGGCCGAACGGCTCCACATTGGACTGCCTCGGTTGCGGATGTTGATCGGACTGACCGACGCACGGCCCAAACTCCGGCTGATCCACGGCGCGGGCTGATCTCACCTGTTCAGCGCCTCACAGCGGAGATCCGGGCGCCGTCCCCGACGACCACCCGAATGGACCAGTGGTCTAAACCTTCCCTGGGTTTGGCAGGTTTGTTAACGTTCGCCCTCGATCATCGGTTCACCGTCCCGGTCAACGCGCATTGGAGGAACCGTCGACGTGCGGTACTCGACCAGCCCGGCGGAGGCACGCGGGTTCGGCACCGCGGCGCCGCGCCGGAACCACCTGGCCGGGAACGACACCGGTTCCGTGGCGGACCCGCGATGAGTTACCTGGACAGCCTTTTCTCGCTGGCGGGCCGGACCGCACTGGTGACCGGGGCCCGCACCGGCATCGGCCGGGCGGTCGCGGTCGCCCTGGCCGGGGCCGGCGCGGATGTGGTGCTGCTCGGCCACGGCGGCGACTTCGGCCCCGTGCGGCGGGAGATCGAGGCGCACGGCCGTAGCTCCACTGTGGTCACTGTGGACCTGTCCGAGCCGGCGGACGTCTCCGCCAAGGCGCGGGAGATCCTGGCGGAGCACCGGATCGACATCCTGGTCAACAACGCGGGCATCATCCGGCGCTCGGCGGCGGCGGACCATTCCTATGAGGACTGGCGCGCGGTCATGTCGGTCAACCTCGACTCGGTCTTCGAGCTGACCAAGACGGTCGCCGCGCCGATGCTGCGGCGGCGCTCCGGCAAGGTCATCACCATCGCCTCCCTGCTCAGCTTCCAGGGCGGGATCAGGGTCGCCGCGTACACCGCGAGCAAGCACGCGGTCGCGGGGCTGACGAAGACGCTGGCCAACGAATGGGCAGCAAGCAACGTACAAGTCAACGCGATAGCCCCTGGCTACTTCGCGACGGACAACACCGCGGCGCTGCGCGCCGATCAGCGGCGCACGCGGAAATCGTGGGTCGTATCCCGATGGGCCGGTGGGGCTCCCCGGAGGATCTCGGCGGCGCCGCGGTGTTCCTGGCCGGTTCGGCTTCTGACTACGTAACTGGACACGTATTGGCGGTGGATGGTGGCTGGCTCGCTCGCTGAGAACCTGTACCGGGATGTCGTCCCGATCAGCAACGGGACCCCACAGGAGGCGTCCGTGCCCCCGGCCGGGAAGGAGAGGAAAAGCCACACCGGAACGCTGGAGCGCGGGCTGGCCGTGCTGGAGCACGTCGGGCTGCGCCAGGAGATCTCCACGAACGCGATCGCCACGCAACTGGGCCTGTCGCGCAGCGCGATCTACCGGATCGTGCACACGCTCAAGGAACTGAAGTACCTGGAGGCCGACGACGTCACCGGTCGCGTCCGGCTCGGCGCGCGCCTGGTCGAACTCGGCGCGCGGGCCATGTCGTCCGCCGATCCGCACAAGGCGCCGCCGCAGGCCGAATCCTGACCTGGACGACCGCCACACGCTGACTGCGTTACGGTCGAGATGTGAAGCCCCGCCTGCTCCTGTCGATCATCGCCGTGGTCGCGCTGGCCATCGCGGGCGCGGCGGTCATCATCCTGACCGCGAGACAGCCGCAGCGCACAGAGCCGCAGCCGTACGACTCCTTCGCGACCCGCGACCCGGCCCGGCCGCCGAACTGCCAGGACAGCATCGAGATCCTGTTCGACACCGACGCCGAGATGGAGCAGGCGTCGAACGACCTGGAGAACGACTCCCGGTTCCACTACGCCTCGTTCATGACCAAGGCGCAGAACTACGAGCGGTTCAAGCGCGCGTTCGCCGATCAGCCGGAGCTGCTCGCGCGGGCCCGGCCGGAGTCGATGCCCGCGGTGGCTACGCTGATGGTGTCCTACGCCGGTCAGACCGCCGATCTGGTCGAGAGCCTGCAACAGCGGTACGGGTCCGCCAAGGTGACGGTCCCGTGTGACATGCCGGCCAGCAGCACCCGGCCGGTCCCGGCCACCCGCACTACGCGGTGATCTCGATGCGGCGTGGCTTGGCCGCGTCCTTCTTGGCGACCGTGACGGTCAGCACGCCGTCGGCGAGCTTGGCCGCCACCTTGTCGGCGTCCAGGTCACGCGGCAGTGACAACCGGTAGGAGAACTTGCCGGTGCGGCGAGTGCGGTGCCGGAACAGGCCCACCTTCTCGCGCTCCTTGAGCTCACCGGTGACCGACAGGTCGGTGCCGGTCAGGTCGACGGTGACGTCCTCGCGCCGGACGCCCGGAACGTCGAGCTCGACGACGTAGCCGGTCTCGGTCTCGGTCACGTCCGCCAGGGGTGCCCATCCCTCCCGGTCGTACCGGCTCAGCTGCGTGAACAGGCTGTCGAACTCACGGAACGGGTCCCAGCGGTCCAGCGTACGAACAGCAGGCAGCGCCATGATCCTCAAACCTCCCATCACACCTTTCGGCCACCCTGGCCGAACACCGGTGTCAACGAGGTTGAGTCAAGCTTTGTTCCCTAACTTGAGCCTAATTCGCTCAACTTCAGGACGTCGTGAAGGCCGGCCGCGAGGTCTCCGTGGGCGTCCGGCGTGCGCCAGGCCACGAAGAAGTCCGGCCGCACCAGTACCGCACCCGACTCCGTCACTCCGTAGGCCTTCACCCAGTCGCCGCCTTCGAGCAAGTGAGCTGTCAGCCCAAGGGCCTCCGCTTGGGAAACCCAGGCCTGGGAGCCGGTCAGGACGACGAAGCCGCGGCCGAACAGGTCGATCGTCGAGGTCCCGTCCGGCAGCACGACGTGCGGAGCACGTGAGCCGGGACGCCCGGTCGGCGCGGCCTCCAGCAGTTCGCCCTCATCGCCGGGTTCGAGCACGACGGCGTCGCTGATCTGCCGATAGCCGAAGAACAGCATCGAGATCGGGTCGGCCATCGGCGTCAGCGTGCCGTCATCCAGGTCAGGACGCATCCGCTGGACATAGAAGGTGTACTGCTGTTCGGCGATGTACTGCGAGTACGGCCGCCGTTCGGGCGTGTGGCTGTCCAACAGCCCAGGACCTGCCTGACCACGGACCACCATCGCGAGTTTCCACGCCAGGCAGAACCCGTCCATGATCGCCGTGTTCCCGCCGAAGGCACCGGTCGGCGGCATCACCCTGGCCGCGTCGCCGACCAGGTGCACACGTCCCGAGCTGAACCGGTCCGCCACCCACTGCTTCATGTCGGTGTTGCCGCCGACTTCCACCAGCCGCACGTCCAGACCCGGAACACCGGCGGCGACCCGGATCGTCTCGATCCAGCGTTCGTCGGTGTACTCCCCCGCGCCGACCCCGAGCGAATACCGTCCCGGTTCGTCGGTGCTCACCAGCGTGCCACCGCCACCGGGCAGGTCAGGATTCCGCAGGTACACCAACGCGTTGCGCGGCAACATGGCCGACAGGTCCGCCTCGAAGATCGCGCCGACGCCGGTGCCGAGCACGCCCCGTCCGGTCACGCCGATGCCCAGCGCCTGACGGATCGGGCTGCGGTGGCCGTCCGCGCCGACCATGTACCCGGCTTGGACGGTCTCCTCACGTCCCGTCTCCAGGTCACGCAGCAACGCCGTGATTCCGTCCTGGTCCTGGGTGAACCCGACCAGTTCGGTGCGGAAGCGGATGGTGGCGCCGAGCTCACGGGCGCGGCCGGCGAGGATCGGCTCGAGTCGTTCCTGACTGGTGTTGGCCCAGCCCGCCGACGAGAACGCACTGAGGTCAGGACCTTCGCTGTCGACCAGGATCTCGGTGAAGACCGGCCCGGCGGCCGACGGGGCGACGATGATCCGGAATTCGAAGTCCGGCGGGGACGCGTCGATCACCCGCTGATCGACTCCCGCCAGCCGTAACACCTCCATGGTCTGCGGGAACTGCCCTCGCGCTTTGGGATGCAGCGACGTAGTGGCGTGCCGTTCGACAACCAGCGACTGCACACCGTGCAGCCCCAGGAACATCGCCGTCGACAGCCCGGACAAGCCCGCGCCAACCACCAACACGTCCACGATTCCTCCATAACGAACGGTGTTCGACTCGACGAACACCGTTCTATCTACGAACGATGTTCGTGTCAAGTAGAGTGCTCGCGTGGAGCTACCGGACCCGCCGTGGCGCACGGGCGCCCGTAAGCCCGTACGACAGCCGCTGAGCCGCGACAAGATCGTCGACACGGCGCTGGGCCTGCTGGAGAAGGAAGGCATCGAGGCGCTGTCGATGCGCCGGGTCGCCCAGGCGCTGAACACCGGACCGGCCTCGCTGTACGCGCACGTCCGCAACCGCGACGAGCTGTGCGAGCTGATGTTCGACCGCGTCCTCGGCGATGTGGAGCTGCCCGAAGCGGATCCGGCGCGCTGGCGGGACCAACTGAAAGAGCTGTGCTTCGGTCAGGTGAAGGCGATGATCGCTTATCCGGGGATCGCCGCGGTCGTGATGAACGCGATGATCCCCGCCGGCCCCAACGCCTTGCGCCACGGCGAGGCGATGCTGGCGATCCTGCGCGCCGGTGGGCTGTCGGAATCCCAGGCGGCGTGGGCGTTCGACGCGCTTGGCCTGTACGGCAAGGCCTACGCGGTCGAGGTGACCTCGTGGCGGGACGGTTCCCAGGAGGAGATGGCCGAACGCGCCCGTCAGATGACCGAGTACGTGCGGTCGCTGCCCGCGGGGACGTTCCCGAACCTGATCGCCATCGGACCGCTGTTCTCGGCGCAGACCGCGCACGAGCGCTTCGAGTTCGCGATCGACACGTTCATCGCCGGACTGGACGCGCTGATCAAGGCTTAGGGCAACAGGCGGCGCACGATCCCGTCGGCGAGCAGCCGGCCTTCGTCGGTCAGCACGGCGCGGCCCGCGTCGAACGCGGACTGGCTGAGCAGCCCGTCGGACACCGCGACCTTCGCCTCGGCCACGCCGGACTCGTCGAGCACGCCCAGCGGAAGTCCTTCCGCCAGGCGGAGTTCGAGCAACACGCGCTCGACCCGACGGTCCTCTTCGGACAGGATCTCCCGCGCGGCGGCCGGTGATCTGCCTTCCGCGAGGGTCGCGGCGTATCGCGCCGGGTGCTTGACGTTCCACCACCGCACACCACCGACGTGGCTGTGTGCTCCCGGCCCGGCGCCCCACCAGTCACCGCCGCGCCAGTAGTTGAGGTTGTGCTGGCAGCGAGCGGCCACGGACGCCGCCCAGTTCGACACCTCGTACCACCGGAAGCCACTCGTGGACAGCACCGAGTCGACCTGCTCGTACCGCTCGGCCAGTACGTCGTCGTCCGTCGACGGCAACTCGCCACGGCGGATGCGCCGCTCGATGGCCGTGCCTTCCTCGATGATCAACGCGTACGCCGACACGTGGTCGACTCCGGCGTCGAGCACCGCGTCCAGCGACGCCTGCAGGTCGTCCGGCCGCTCCCCCGGCGTGCCGTAGATCAGATCCAGGTTCAGGTGCTCGAACCCGGCGGCCCGGGCCTCGCCCGCCGCGGCGACCGGCCGGCCGGGTGTGTGCTTGCGGTCCAGGATCCGCAGCACGTGCGGCGCCACGGACTGGGCGCCCAACGACACCCGGGTGTAACCGGCTCGCAGGATCTCGGCGAAGAACTCGGGGGACGTCGACTCCGGGTTCGCCTCGGTGGTGACCTCCGCCGCCGAGGTGAGGCCGAACGCGCCGCGGACCGCGTCCAGCACCGACGCCAGCCCGTCGGCGCCGAGCAGCGACGGCGTCCCGCCGCCGACGAAGACCGTGCTCGCCGGAGGCGCCGATCCCAGGACACGAGCGGCCAGGTCGAGCTCGCGGCGCAGAGCCTCGAGCCACGACTGCGGCGAGGCGGAAGTCCCCAGCTCACCGGCGGTGTACGTGTTGAAGTCGCAGTACCCGCAGCGGGTCGCGCAGAACGGCACATGGACGTAGACCCCGAAGGGTCTGCTGCCCAGCCCGGCGACCGCCTCGGGCGGCAGCGTGCCGTCGGCCGGGGCGGGATCACCAGGGGGAAGCGTGGAGGCCACGCCTTCGATTCTCGCACCCGCCGCCGACGGACTGATCCAGGCGTCCGTCGCCGGACAGAGGGTTCACCCGGCGACGGTCAAGGGCGGGTGACCATCGTCCCAGCATGCGGATGGCAGTAGACCACCTGATGGACGCGTGGCACGCTGAAGTCATGTCTGCTGTCGTGCCGGTCCTCCTCGTGGCTCGTCGTCACGTGGATTTCCTGCGCGTCAACAGCGACTTGTGCCGGCGTTGACCCGTTCGCCGGAACAGTTGTTTCTTCTCACCGGCGTCGGATACGCCGGTTTTCCCCTCTTCGGGTGAGGCGGGGCTGGCGTGTGCGAGCGCCCCGACTCCCGAAGAGGACGCCACATGGCTCCGCCAACCACCACCCCCAAGCGGGCCAAGCAACGCCGGGGCGAGGGACAGTGGGCACTCGGCTACCGCGAACCGCTCAACCCCAACGAGCGCAGCAAGAAGGACGACAACCCGCTCAACGTCCGTGACCGGATCGAGAACATCTACGCCCACGGTGGTTTCGACTCGATCGACCCGGCCGACCTGCGGGGCAGGTTCCGCTGGTACGGCCTCTACACCCAGCGCAAGCCCGGGATCGACGGCGGCCGCACGGCCACGCTCGATCCCGAAGAGCTGGACGACGAGTACTTCATGCTCCGCATCCGGATCGACGGCGGGGCGGTCACCACGCAGCAGCTGGCCGTGATCGGCGAGATCTCCCAGACGTACGCGCGGGACACCGCCGACATCACCGACCGGCAGAACATCCAGTACCACTGGATCCGCATCGAGGACATGCCGGTGATCTGGCAGAAGCTCGAAGCCGCCGGGATGACCACGATGGAGGCGTGCGGCGACAGCCCGCGCGTCATCCTCGGCTCCCCCGTCGCGGGCATCGCGGAGGACGAGATCGTCGACGGCACCCCGGCCATCGAGGCGATCAGGAACACCTACATCGGCGACAAGGCCTTCTCGAACCTGCCGCGCAAGTTCAAGACCGCGATCTCCGGCCTGCAGGACGTCGCCCACGAAGTGCACGACGTGGCGTTCGTCGGCGTGGTGCACCCGGAGCACGGGCCCGGTTTCGACGTGTGGGTCGGCGGCGGGTTGTCGACCAACCCGATGCTGGGCAAGCGGCTCGGCGCCTGGGTTCCGCTCGACGAGGTGCCCAAGGTCTGGGAAGCGGTCATCAGCGTCTTCCGGGACTACGGCTACCGGCGGCTGCGGCACCGCGCCCGGATCAAGTTCCTCGTCGCCGACTGGGGCCCCGAGAAGTTCCGCGAGGTGATGGAGGAGAAGTACCTCGGCTACCGGATGATCGACGGCCCCGCGCCGCAGATCCCGGAGGTCGTCCTCGACCACGTCGGCGTGCACAGGCAGAAGGACGGCAAGTTCTACGTCGGCGCGGCGCCGATCGCGGGCCGGGTGTCCGGGTCGATCCTCGTCGAGGTCGCCAAAGCCGCGGAACGCGCGGGCTCCACCCGCGTCCGGTTCACCCCGCAGCAGAAGCTTCTGGTCCTGGACGTCGCCGAGCCGGAGGTGCCGGCGCTGCGGGCGGAACTGACCAAGCTGGGCCTGCACACCGACCCGTCACCGTGGCGGCGCGGCGTGATGGCGTGCACCGGCATCGAGTTCTGCAAGCTCGCCATCGTCGAGACGAAGGCCCGTGCGGCCGAACTGGTCTCGGCGATGGAACAGCGGCTGGCCGACGTCCAGGCGGGCGTCGAGCACCCGGTGACCGTGCACATCAACGGCTGCCCGAACTCGTGCGCCCGGATCCAGACCGCCGACATCGGGCTCAAGGGCCAGATCGTCACCGACGAGGACGGCAACCAGGTCGAGGGCTTCCAGGTGCACCTGGGCGGCGGCCTGGGCCTGGACGCCGGGTTCGGCCGGAAACTGCGGGGCCACAAGGTGACCGGCGCCGAACTGTCCGGCTACGTCGAGCGGGTCGTGCGCAACTACGTCAAGCAGCGCTCCGAAGGCGAGCGGTTCGCACAGTGGGTCCAGCGCGCGGATGAGGCTGATCTGAAGTGACTGAGCGCGCAACACCCTTCTACTGCCCCTACTGCGGTGACGAGGACCTTCGCCCGCAGGAGGAGCCGCACGCGGCCTGGCTGTGCACCGGCTGCCGCCGCGTGTTCGTCGTGAAGTTCGTCGGGATCTCAGTGGGGCAGGTGTCCAGGTGACAACAGCGACCGATGAGTTGAAGGACCTCGCCGAGCGGGCCTCGGCGGAACTGGCCGGCGCCAGCGCGCTGGAGGCGTTGGCGTGGACCGCCGAGACGTTCGGCGACAACTGGATTCTGGCGTCGAACATGCAGGACGCGGTGCTGATCGACCTGGCCGCCAAGGTCAAGCCGAACTTCGACGTGTTGTTCCTGCAGACCGGGTACCACTTCCCGGAGACCATCGGGTTGCGGGACGCGGTCGCGGCCACCTACTCGGGCATCAACATCCTGAACGCCGCCGCCGACCAGAGCGTCGCCGAACAGGACGCCGAGTACGGCCCCAAGCTCTACGAACGCGCCCCTGACCAGTGCTGCAACCTGCGCAAGGTGATCCCGCTGCGGCGGACCCTGGCCAACTACGACGCGTGGGTGACCGGGGTGCGGCGGGTCGACGCGCCGACCCGTGCGGGCACTCCGATCGTGCAGTGGGACGAGCGCAACAACCTTGTGAAGATCAACCCGATCGCCCCGTGGAGTGACGAGGAGTTCCGGGCGTACATCGACCGCAACGGGATCCTGGAGAACCTGTTGGTGGCCGAGGGCTACCTGTCCATCGGCTGCGCGCCCTGCACGGCGAAGGTCGCGCCCGGCGCCGATCCCCGCAGTGGCCGGTGGGCGGGCCAGAACAAGACCGAGTGCGGACTGCACGGTTAGAAGGGGGTATCTGTGACGCTCGCGCTTGACCGGAGAACGGCCAATCTCGACGCGCTGGAGTCCGAGGCGATCCACATCTTCCGTGAGGTGGCCGGCGAGTTCGACCGCCCGGTGATCCTGTTCTCCGGCGGCAAGGACTCCACGGTGCTGTTGCACCTGGCGCTCAAGGCCTTCTGGCCCGCGCCGGTGCCGTTCGCCCTGTTGCACGTGGACACCGGGCACAACTTCCCCGAGGTGATCGACTTCCGGGACCGGGTGGTCGGGAAGCACGGGCTGCGGCTGCTGGTCGCGCACGTGCAGGACTGGATCGACGACGGCAGGCTGACCGAACGCCCGGACGGCACCCGCAATCCGCTGCAGACAGTGCCGTTGCTCGACACCATCGCGGAGAACAAGTTCGACGCGGTGTTCGGCGGCGGCCGCCGTGACGAGGAGCGGGCCCGCGCGAAGGAACGGATCTTCAGCCTGCGCAACGCGTTCGGCCAGTGGGAGCCCAAACGGCAGCGTCCCGAACTGTGGAACCTGTACAACGGCAGGCACCGTCCGGGAGAGCATGTGCGGGTGTTCCCGCTGTCGAACTGGACCGAACTGGATGTCTGGAACTACATCGCCCGCGAGAAGATCGAACTGCCGGACATCTACTACGCGCACGAGCGCGAGGTCTACCTGCGCGACGGCATGTGGCTGGCCGAAGGCCCGTGGGGCGGCCCCCGCGACGGGGAAACGCTGGAACGCAGGACGATTCGCTACCGCACGGTCGGCGACGGGTCCTGCACCGGTGCGGTCGACTCGGACGCCCGCACCATCGAGGACGTCATCGCCGAGGTGGCCGCGTCGCGGCTGACCGAGCGCGGCGCGACCCGCGCCGACGACCGGCTTTCCGAAGCCGCCATGGAAGATCGCAAACGGGAGGGTTACTTCTGATGAGCGATCTGCTCAGGCTCGCGACCGCGGGCAGCGTGGACGACGGCAAGTCCACTTTGGTCGGACGGTTGCTCTACGACACCAAGTCGGTGCTGGCCGACCAGCTCGACGCGGTGCACCGGGCGAGCGCGGACCGCGGACTGGCGACGCCGGACCTGTCGCTGCTGGTGGACGGTCTGCGGTCGGAACGCGAACAGGGCATCACGATCGACGTGGCGTACCGGTACTTCGCCACGCCGAAGCGGTCCTTCGTGCTCGCCGACACCCCGGGACACGTGCAGTACACCCGCAACACCGTCACGGGCGCGTCGACCGCGCAACTGGGCGTCCTGCTCGTGGACGCACGCAAGGGCGTGATCGAGCAGACCCGCAGGCACGCGGCGGTTCTGGCGTTGCTCGGTGTGCCCCGGCTCGTGCTGGCGGTCAACAAGATCGACCTGGTCGGCTACGACGAGGCGAACTTCAAGCTGACCGCCAAGGAGTTCACCACGCACGCCAACGCGTTGGGCTACGCGGACTCCGACGTGCTGACGATCCCGGTGTCGGCGCTGGTCGGCGACAACGTCGTGGAACGCTCGGCCAACACGCCCTGGTACACCGGGCCGACGTTGCTGGAGCACCTGGAGACCGTGCCGGTCGAACCCGACCCGCACCACGTGCCGTTCCGGTTCCCGGTGCAGTACGTGATCCGCCCGCGCACGCCGGAGTACCCGGACTACCGCGGCTACGCCGGGC
This sequence comes from Kibdelosporangium persicum, assembly GCF_013280595.1. GTDB lineage: Bacteria > Actinomycetota > Actinomycetes > Mycobacteriales > Pseudonocardiaceae > Kibdelosporangium > Kibdelosporangium persicum. The sequence goes on along the minus strand of NZ_JAAATY010000011.1, from coordinate 206,526 downwards.
AGGTCGCGGCGGGCACGATCACGCCCGGCCAGGAGATCGTGGTGCTGCCGTCCGGCGGGCGCAGCGTCGTCCAGCGCATCGACACCCCGGACGGTGAACTGGCCGAGGCGACCGCGGGCCAGTCGGTCACGCTGGTGCTGTCCCATGATCTGGATGTTTCCCGCGGCGACTTGATTTCCGCCGCGGACGCTGCCCCGGCCGTGGTCGACGAGTTCGACGCGACGCTGTGTTGGTTGGCGGACAAGGCTTTGCGCGCGGGAGCGCGGGTCCTGGTCAAGCACGGCACGAAGACCACGCAGGCGTTCGTGACCGACCTGGTGACCCGTTTCGACGAGCAGAGGCTGTCCAGCGTGGAGTTGCCGGACTTGTTGCAGTTGAATGACATCGGCCAGGTCAGGATTCGCACCGCGGAGCCGCTGCCGGTCGACGACTACACCGTCAACCGGCGGACCGGGGCGTTCCTGGTCATCGACGCGAGCGACGGCACGACGTTGGCCGCCGGCCTGGTCGGCGCGCCGTTGCCCGTCCGGGACGCCGTCAACCCTGGCCCCTGATCCCATTTCCCTGCGCCTGAGAGGAACGTCCTTGAGCACGAGTCGCGCACTTCGCTCACTGGCCGCCGCGGCGGCGGCACTAGCCCTCGCAGCGGGGTGTACCCGTGCCGGCGGAAGCGATGAGCCGGTTGCTCAGGCACAGGGGCCTGCCGCGGAGGTGCGGCTCGGGTACTTCCCGAACGTCACCCACGCGCCGGCCGTCATCGGGCACAAGAAGGAGTTCTACGCCAAGGAACTCGGCTCGACCAAGCTCTCGGTGACCACGTTCAACGCGGGCCCCGAGGAGGTCAACGCGCTGCTGGGCGAGTCGCTGGACATCGGGTTCATCGGCTCCGGCCCGGCGATCAACGCGTTCACCAAGTCCAACGGCACCATCCAGCTGGTCTCCGGCGCGGTGTCCGCGGGCGCGCAACTGGTCACCAGGCCGGAGATCACGTCGATCGACCAGCTGGCCGGCAAGAGCATCGCCACACCGTCACTCGGCAACACCCAGGACGTGGCGCTCAAGAAGCTGATCACAGAGAAGAACCTGCCGGACGTCAGGATCACCAACCTGGACAACCCGAAGACGCTGGACGCGTTCCGCAAGGGCGAGCTGGACGGCGCGTGGCTGCCGGAGCCGTGGTCGTCGCGGCTGGTGCTGGACGCCGGCGCGAAGGTGCTGCTGGACGAGAAGTCACTGTGGCCCGGCGGCCGGTTCCCGACCACGGTGATCATCGTGCGGCAGGAGTTCCTGCGGCAGTACCCGCAGACCGTGCAGGCGATCCTGCGGGGGCACGTCAACGCGATCGAGTGGGCCAAGGGTAATGCGGCGGACGCGAAGAAGGTCGTCAACGACACGCTCAGGCAACTGACCGGCAACTCGCTCAGCGAGCCGGTGCTGGACAGCTCGTTCACCGCGATCGAACTGACCACCGACCCGATCGCGTCGACGTTCCCGCAGCTCGCCAAGGACTCGGTGACCGCGGGGATCGTGAAGTCCGCCGCCGACCTGAAGGGCTTCGCGGACCTGTCCGCGCTCAACGAGGCGTTGCGGGCGACCGGCAAACCGGCGGTGGACGCCGCCGGACTGGACCAGAAGTAGGAGACGAGGGGCCATGACCGCCACACTCGAGCACGTGCAGTCCGGTACCGCTGTGTCCCTTTCGGGGGTGAGCAAGGTCTTCGGCCGGGGCCCGCAGGCGGTGGTCGCGCTCGACGGAGTCGACCTGAAGGTCGCGCCGGGCGAGTTCGTGTGCCTGCTCGGCGCGTCCGGCTGCGGCAAGTCCACGCTGCTCAACCTGGTCGCGGGCCTGGACGCGCCGACGGGCGGCAGCATCGAGCTGAACACCTCCCGTCCCGCGGTGATGTTCCAGGAGGCCGCGCTGATGCCGTGGCTGACCGCCGCGCGCAACATCGACCTGCCGTTGCGGCTGGCCGGGTTCGGCAAGGCCGACCGCAAGGCGAAGGTGGCCGAACTGCTGGAGCTGGTGCGGCTGGGCGGCGCCGGGCACAAGCGTCCGCACGAGCTGTCCGGCGGTATGCGCCAGCGGGTCGCGCTGGCCCGTTCGCTGGCCGCGACCCAGCGCGTGCAGGGCACCGACGAGCCCGCGCTGCTGCTGATGGACGAGCCGTTCGCGGCTCTCGACGCGATCACCCGGGACGTGCTGCAGGGCGAACTGCTGCGCGTCTACGAGCGGACGTCCACCGCGGTCCTGTTCGTGACGCACGACGTCCGTGAGGCCGTACGCCTCGGGCAGCGCGTGGTCCTGCTGTCGTCGCGGCCCGGTCGTGTCGTCCAGGAATGGTCCACTCAGGACGGTGCCGCCGAGGCGCTCACCGAGGAGATCACCGCCCGGCTGCGAGAGGTGATCAGCACCCATGCCAAGTCCTGACGTCCAGGACCTGTCGAAGGTCGAGGAAGGCCTCGACGCGCTGGACAGCCCGGCCACCACCCGGACCGAGCCCGGCTGGCGCCGGTTCGTGCGGTCCGCGTTGCCGCCGCTCGTCGCGCTGGTCCTGCTGGTGGCGGTCTGGCAGGCGCTGTGGGCGGCGGCGTTCTGGCCGGAGTTCCAGCTGCCCGCGCCGCTGGCGGTGTGGTCCCGCTTCGAGGAACTGGCCGAGACCGGCCGGATCTGGGAAGTGCTGTGGACGTCCATCCACCGTGCCGTGCTCGGGTTCCTGACCGCGCTGGTGATCGCGACGCCGCTCGGTCTGCTGGTCGCCAAGGTCCGGGTGGTCCGGGCCGCGATCGGCCCGTTGCTGAGCGGGTTGCAGTCGTTGCCTTCGGTGGCGTGGGTGCCCGCCGCGATCCTGTGGTTCGGCCTGAACGACGCGACGATCTACTTCGTGGTGCTGCTCGGCTCGGTGCCGTCGATCGCCAACGGCCTGGTGGCCGGGATCGACCAGATCCCGCCGATCCTGCCGCGCGTCGGCAAGACACTCGGCGCCGGCCGGTTCGCCGCCGCCCGGCACATCCTGCTGCCCGCCGCGTTGCCCGGCTACATCGCCGGCCTGAAACAGGGCTGGGCGTTCTCGTGGCGGTCGCTGATGGCGGCCGAGTTGATCGCGCAGAGCCCGGACCTGGGGCTCGGCCTCGGCGCGTACCTCAACGAGGGCTCGAACTTCAACGACATGCCGACCGTGATCACGGCGATCCTGCTGATCCTGCTGGTCGGGATCGGCATCGACCTGCTGGTGTTCCGCCCGATCGAACGGGCCGTGCTGCGAACGCGCGGCCTGACCGGAGCCTTGACGTGATCCCTCTCATCGCAGTCGCCCACGGCAGCCGCGATCCCCGTTCCGCCGCGACGATCACCTCGCTCGTCGGCGTCGTGCGGGCCATGCGGCCGGGGCTGGACGCCCGGGTGTCCTTCATGGACCTTTCGGCGCCCCGGCTCGGCGACGTCCTCACGGGCCTGCGAGGGCCTGTCGTCGTGGTGCCTTTGCTGCTCGGCCGGGCCTACCACGCCAAGGTGGACGTCCCGGCCCTGGTGCACGAGGCGTGCCAACGCAATCCCCGGTTGTCGGTCTCGGTCACCGACGTCCTCGGCCCGTCACCCCGGTTGGAGTCCGCGGCCTTGCGTCGGCTGACCGCCGCCGGGGCCGCTTTCGGCGACCCGTCGCTGGGCGTGATCCTGGCCGGCGCGGGATCGTCCGACGCCCGCGCGAACGCCCGGGTCGCGGCGATCGCCCAGCGGTGGGCCGTCCAGTCCGGCTGGGCCGGGGCGATCGAGGCTTTCGCGGCCTCGGCGACTCCCGACGTGCCCACCGCCGCCGCGGCCCTGCGGGCACGCGGAGCGTCCCGGATCGCCGTGGCGTCGTGGTTCCTGGCTCCGGGCTTGCTTCCCGACCGGGTCTACGACGCGGCCCTGAAGATGGACCCGGATGCCGTGATCGCCGACCCGTTGGGCGCGGACCCGGACGTCGCCGAACTGATCCTGCACCGCTACGACGAAGCCCTCCAGGGCACCACCCTCGAACAAACCGGCTGACCACCCCTCGTGAGTGTTTGTCAGGGTTAGAACACCGATAAACACTCACGAGGGGTGATCAGGGGATCCAGGTGGGTTTGCGCTTCTGCGCGAAGGCCGTGATGCCTTCCTGGCCTTCCTGGCTGGCGAAGAACTCGGCTGAGAGCTTCAGCATGGCCGGGAAGTCGCCGGGTCCGGAGCGCAGCAGCTCCTTCGTCGCGGCCAGGGCGACCGGGCCGCCGAGGACCAGCATGCCGGTGTAGCGCCTGACTTCGGCGTCCAGCTCCTCGGCGGGCACCGCGGAGTTGATCAGGCCGATGGCCACGGCACGGGCCGCGTCGAAGGTCTCGCCGGTGAGGAAAAGTTCGTGCGCGGCGCGGGGAAGCAGGCGCGGCAACACGGTCACGGAGATCACGGCGGGCACGACGCCGATGCGTACCTCGGTGAAGGCGAAAGTCGCGGTGGAGGCGGCGACGGCGATGTCGGCGGCCGCCACGATGCCGACGCCGCCAGCACGGGCGGGCCCGGCGAGCTTGGCGACGACGGGTTTCGGGCTGGTACGGATCTGCTCGAGGATTTCGGGGAACTCGTTGACGCCCTGGTCGCCCGCGGACGCTCCGCCCGCCTCCTTGAGGTCCATGCCCGCGCAGAACACCGGGCCGGTGTGGTCGAGCACGATCACGCGGACGTTGTCGTCGCCGACCGCGGTCGAGAGATGCCCGCGCAGTTCGCTCCGCAGCTGCCGGGACAACGCGTTGCGGTTGTGCGGTGAGTCGAGCGTGATGGTTGCGACGCCGCGGTCGACGGCGATGTGGACCAGTTCGTCAGCCATGGCTCAATCTTCGCCGATGGGGGAACGGGAACGGGTGCTGAGGGCCACCCCGCGCCGGGTGGCCCTCAGCACATGTCTCTTCCTGACCGGCCGGAACTCACCCGATCGTCGTGCTGGTCAGCACCGGGTTCGGGTCCGGATAGGCGACGGTGGCCGCGTCGATCGGCAGGCCGAACGCCGTGATCACCGTGGTGAAGGTCAGCCCGGGCGCGTCGTAGCTGGTGCCGCCGAGCTTGGTCTCGATCGTGCCGGACGAACCGGCGGTCAGCGTGATGGTCACCGTCGGCAGTTCGAAGGCCGCGCCGCCCTTCAGCGGACCGGCGATCTTCAGCACGACGTCACCGCCTTCGAGGCCGACGGTCGGCGCGGCCGGGCCGAGGCCCGAGCCGCCGGTCGCGGTGGCCGAGACGAAGGTGGAGTTGGCCGGTACCGGCAGCTTCAGGGCGATGTTCTTGATCTCCCTGATCTCGTAGCCGCCGCCCTCGGCCGGAACCGTGTTGGGTGCGGGGTCGATGGTCACCGTCACCGCGCCGCCCGCGGCGACGCCGGCCGGCGCGGTGGCGTCGATGTCCTGGTTGAGCACGAGTTCCGCGGTCTGCCCGAAGGCTGAGGCGCGGACCTGGTAGTTGATGGTCTGGACCGCCGCCGATGCTGTCGTGCCCAGCGCGAGCAGGGGTGCAAGGGCGAACGCGGCCACCGTGGCCAGCCGCAGGGGAGCCAGCTTCATCGATGCCTCCTTGTGGTGTAATCCCTCAAGGCTCGGTACCCGAGGGTAACTCACGTTTCAACGCTTGACCTTTCCCACGGTATTCACAGAGCTACCGACGGTGGAAGGCTTCGGCCGGATGGTGGTGCGGATGCGACAACACGCCGCAGATGTGTTGGTCCGGACCGACAACGGCCGAGCGGCCCAACGCCGATCAGCCAGTCGCCGATCAGTCCTCGAGCACCAGCGTGAGCCGGTCGGCGTTGCCCAGGATGTCGGCGAACTGCTCGTAGTCGCCGGGGTCGGCCTCGCGCAGGGTCCGCGGCGACCGCCAGACCAGCGTGTGCTCGCCCGGCGGCAGGTCGTTCACCACGTCGTTGAGCGCGTCCAGGTTGCGCCCGAAGTAGTCCGGGAAGTCCATCGCCTCGGCCAGCGCGTCCAGCATCGCGGCCTTGGTGCGGATCTCACTGCCGTCCAGCACGTAGCGCATCGTCACTTCCCCGGGTCCACCAGAACGAACGAGTCGTAGTGGTTCTCGGTGTAGTACAACTCACTTTCCTGGCCATGGACCAACCGGCGGGCGCCGCGGTCGTCACTGCCCGGCGTCGGCACGGTGTACTCGCGGTAGTAGTCCCTGGCCTTGACCGGCAGGCGTTTCTCCCGGTTCTCGAACGTCGCACCGTCCCGAGTGGACGGGAAGGGGCCGCCCTTCTCGATCAGCCGCCAGGTGGCCGTGGCCTCCGGCGGCAGCTGCGACAGCGCGGTGACCGGCAGGCCCGAGTCGTGGCCGGGCAGGTGCGCCGGTCCCGGGGACGATCCGGAGGAGGCGTCGCGGATCAGCCAGCCCGCCACCACCAGCACGACCAGGCCGATCAGGGCGAACGTGATGCGTTTGCGCGACCCCATGGCGCCCAACCCTAATCGCAGTCGGGTTCCGCGTTGCGCGACGGGCTGACCTTGCTCGCGACGAAGTCGACGACGCGGTCGATCGCCCACGCGCCGACCGTGCAGACCGGCAACAGGACCGCGATCACGATCGCGAACTGGGCCGGGAACGGCAGCTGCGTGATCCACAGCTCCACGCCGTTCCACCAATCGGACAACCATGACACGCCCCGAGGCTACGCCGTGGCCGAGCCCACAGGCGCACGAATGGCGTAATCGGTAAGTTGCAAGGCATGTTCGCCGTGTATGCAGCGTCGCCTCAGCCGGACAACCCCCTCGCCGCGTTGACGATCGGTGACCGGCCGTCGCCGGACGTGCCGGACGGCTGGGTGCGGGTCACGATCAAGGCGGCGAGCCTGAACATGCACGACCTGTGGACGCTGCGCGGGGTGGGCATCAAGCCCGAGCAGTTCCCGATGATCCTCGGCTGCGACGGCGCGGGCGTGCTCGACGACGGCACCGAGGTCGTGCTCCACTCGGTGATCAGCTCGCCGGGCTGGACCGGCGACGAGACCCTCGACCCGAAGCGCACCCTGCTGACCGAGAAACACCAGGGCACGTTCGCCCAGACCGTGGTGGTCCCGGCGCGCAACGTCCTGCCCAAGCCCGCCGGGCTGTCGTTCGGCGAAGCGGCCTGCATGGGAACGGCATGGCTGACGGCCTACCGGATGCTGTTCGTGAAGTCCGGTCTGCGTCCCGGTCAGACGATCCTCGTGCAGGGCGCGTCCGGCGGCGTGGCCACCGCCCTGATCCAGCTCGGCCGCGCGGCGGGCTTCCGCGTCTGGGCCACCGGCCGATCAGCGGAGAAACGAGAGCTGGCGGTGTCGTTGGGCGCCCACGAGACGTTCGAGTCCGGCGCCCGCCTGCCGGAGCGGGTGGACGGCGTGTTCGAGACGGTCGGCAAAGCGACCTGGTCCCATTCGATGAAGTCGCTGAAGCCCGGCGGAGTGGTGGTGGTCTCCGGCTCGACCAGCGGCCCGGACGCGAACGCGGACCTGCAGCGCCTGTTCTTCCTGCAGCTGAGCGTGATCGGCTCGACCATGGGCACCCGCGACGAACTGGCCGACCTGCTGGCGTACTGCGACGTGACCGGCGTCCGCCCGAAGATCGGCACTCAGCTGCCGATGGACCGCGCCGAGGAGGGTTTCCGGGCCATGCTGGACGGCGACACCGCCGGGAAGATCGTCTTCACCCGGTAGGCCGCGAGCGTAGTGGGAATTTCCTCATCCGGCCGCCGGGCGATCACGGGACTATGTTCGGTGGATGTCTGACCTACAGAGAAGTGGGTTGGGTGGCGGGTCGGGGATCTTCCGCCGCAAGCCCATCGAGCAGATCGAGGACAGTACGGGCACAGGACTCACCAAGACGCTGGGTCTGTGGCAGCTCACGGCGATCGGTGTCGGCGGGATCATCGGCGCCGGCATCTTCAGCCTGGCAGGCAGTGTCGCGCACGGCGATCCGGCCAACGGGGTGGCGGGGGTCGGGCCCGCCGTGGTCATCTCGTTCCTGATCGCCGGGGTGGCCAGCGCGGCGGCGGCGTTCTCGTACGCCGAGTTCGCGGGGCTGATCCCGAAGGCCGGGTCGGCCTACACGTACGGCTACGCCGTGCTCGGCGAGGTCGTCGGCTGGTTCATCGGGTGGGACCTGTTGCTGGAGTACACGGCCATCGTGGCGGTGGTCGCGATCGGCATCTCGGGGTACTTCAACTTCCTGGTCGACCAGATCGGCATCGACCTGCCGCAGTGGATGCTGGGGGCGCCGGGCACCGAGCCGGAAGGGGTGGCGGCGGGCACGTACAAGGTCAACCTGATCGCGGTCGTGCTGTGTCTGCTGATCGCGTTCCTGCTGACCAGAGGGATCAAGTCGGCCGCACGGTTCGAGACGGCGGTGGTCGCGATCAAGGTCGCGGTCGTGCTGCTGGTCATCGTGGTCGGGTTCTTCTACGTCCGGACCGGCAACCTCACGCCGTTCGCCCCGGACGGTCTCGGCGGCGCGATGAGCGGAGCGGCGCTGGTGTTCTTCGCGGTGTTCGGCTACGACGCGATGTCCACCGCGGCCGAGGAGTCCAAGGACGCGCAGCGGCACATGCCCAAGGCGATCATCTACTCACTGGTCATCTCGATGGTGCTGTACGTGCTGGCCTGCCTGGTGCTGACCGGCATGCAGGACTACACGCAGATCGACCCGGCCAGCGGGTTCTCCACGGCCTTCGCCAGCGTCGGCCTGGGCGGGCTGGGCACGGTGATCGCGGCGGGAGCGATCGTCGGCATCCTGACCGTCATGTTCACGTTCATGCTCGGTGTCACGCGGGTGTGGTACGCGATGAGCCGTGACGGTCTGTTGCCGCAGTGGTTCGCCAAGACGCACCCGGTGCGCAAGGTGCCGGTGCGGGTGGCGTGGCTGGCGGGCATCATCTCGGCCGTGCTGGCCGGGCTGCTGCCGATCATCGAGGTCGCCGAGCTGACGAACATCGGCATCCTGCTGGCGTTCGTGGTGGTCTGCATCGCGGTCATCGTGTTGCGTTATCGCAGGCCGGACCTGCCGCGCACGTTCCGTCTGCCGGGCATGCCGGTGGTGCCCGCGATCGGCGTCGTCTTCTCCATCTGGCTGATCACGTTCCTGCAGCCGATGACCTGGCTGCGGTTCGCCGGGTGGTTCGCCGCCGGTCTGCTGATCTACTTCCTGTACAGCAGGCGCAAGTCGCTGCTGAACACCGGCCGCGACCGCTCCGGCACCTCCGAATAGCGGAGTATCCGCCTCTCAGGAGTGGGTACCCCACGCCTGAGAGGCGGTGGTGGCCCGTGAAAGCACGCTGGATCAAACCCGCGGCACTGACCGCCGCGGCACTGCTCGTGATCGCCGCGGCACTGCAGATCGCCGGCCTGATCCCGAAGTTCGGTTCGTCCACAATAGACAGATCACAACCCGCTGTGCTGCAGGCGATGCGCGACCTGAGCCAGTACCACGCCGCGGCGGGCGACTACCAGGTCGTCGTGGACATCGAGAAGGACGTCCCGTGGGTGCCGTCGTCCATCGCCGGTGAACGGACCCTGTTCGTCGCCGCCGGGTCGGTGGACGCGTTCGTCGACTTCGGCGGGATCGCCGACGGCAACATCGTCGTGTCCGAGGACCGGACCTCGGTCGAGTTGAAGCTGCCGCCGCCGCAGTTGGCCAAGCCGAACCTGGACAACCAGCGCAGTTACGTGTTCAGCCAGGAACGCGGCCTGATCGACACGATCGGCGCGCTGATCGAACCGCCGCAGCAGCAACAGTTCTACGTCGCCGCCGAACAGAAGATCAGCGAGGCCGCGCAGCGGTCAGGGCTGGTCGAACGCGCCCGCACCAACACCAGGTCGATGCTCACCGGGATGATGCAGGCGCTCGGCTACCGCGTCACGTTCCAGGAGACGCCCCGCCCCGAGTGACCGCCCACTCGCCGACGACCTCGTCGAGCACGGGCATCGGCAACGCTCCTCCGCCGAGCACGACGTCGTGGAACTCCTTGATGTCGAAGCGATCCCCGAGGTCGTGTTCGGCGCGTTCGCGGACCCGCTGGATCTCCAGGCGGCCGACCATGTACGCCAGCGCCTGCCCCGGGTCCTCGATGTAGCGGTCGGTCTCGGACTGGATGTCCACTTCGGTCATCACCGTGTTGGCCCGCAGGTACTCCACGGTCTGCTCACGCGTCCACCCCATCGCGTGCAGACCGGTGTCCACCACCAGCCGCGCGGCTCGCAAGGAGTCCTCGGCCAGCATGCCGAGCCGCGCCAGGTCGTCGGAGAACAGGCCCATCTCGTCGGCCAGCCGTTCGGCGTACAGCGCCCATCCTTCGACGTACGCGGTGATCGACGCCAGCCGCCGCAACAGGTGCAGGCCGGTCGACTGCTGGGCGAGCGCGATCTGGAAGTGGTGCCCCGGCACGGCTTCGTGGAACGTGATCGACTCGGCGCCGTAGCGGTCCCGCTCGGTCGCCCGGTACGTGTTCGCCCAGTAGGTGCCTTCCCGTGACCCGTCCAGCGCGGGCGCGGTGTAGTACGCGCCGGCGGCGTTGGGTGCCTCGGCGTCCGGAACCGCCTCGACCTGGCACCGCTTCTCCGGCAGGCGCGCGAACCATTGCGGCGCGGCACGTTCCGCCCGTTCGATGGTCGCCCTGGCGTGCGTCAGGATCTCCTCGGCGCTCCCCCAGCGAAGCGAATGGTCCGTCCGCAAGCGTTCCTGCACCTCAGCCGCGGTGCGCACACCGAACACGCGACCGCCGATGGTCGCGTACTCGTCCGCCAGCGCCTCGATCAACTCCAGGCCCGTACGGTGCAACTGTTCCGGCGTGCGCGCAGTGGTCGTGTGCACGCGGACCATCGCGTCGTACGCCGCGTCGCCGCCTGGCAACCAGCACAGCCCGGGCTTGTCGTCCGATCTGCCGTGCGGCGCGATCTCCTGGTCCAGAACCTCCCGGTACCGCGCGAACGCCGGGCGTACGGCGTCCGTGAGCAGCCGGTCGCGTTCGGCGGTCCGGCCGCCGCTCAGCACCGCCTCGGCGAACAAGTCACCGTCCTGGTTCAGATAACGGTCGATGTGCGCGACCGCGGTCCGCACCATCCTGGCCACGGGGAAGCGCCGCGCCGCGACCGCGGCACGGTTGCGCTCCGCGGCCTGGCCCAGATAGCGCGGGATCGCCGAAAGCCGCTCCAGGTAAGCACGTTCGGCCTGTTCGGTGATCGGCACGACGCGCGGGATGTACGTCGCGAGCCGGATCGCCGGCGCGGTGAGGAAGTTCGCCACCACGTGGTCGGACAGGCCCGCGTTGAGCTTGTCCACCAAGGACGCGGCCAGCTGCAGCACCACGCTGCGGGTCACGCTCGGCTCGGCCAGTTCGGCCTCGGCGGCGAGCTGCACCGCACGGTCGCGGAACCGCCCGTCCGCACTGAGATCACGCAGCTCGTGGTCGTGTCCCGGGATTCCCGACAGGCTCGCCTCCAGCGGGTCCTCCGAACCGATCAGCTCCAGCAGCCGGTCGGCGATCCGGTCGATCTCGCCGGCGGTCACGCGGCCACCGTTCACGCGGCAGCCTTCGTCCACTCCGCGACGGCCTGGTCCAGCGCGGCCATCGGCAACGGGCCGCTGCCCAGCACCAGGTCGTGGAACGCCTTGATGTCGAAGGCCGCACCGAGCTCGTCCGCGGCTCGCGCGCGCAGCCGCTGGATCTCCAGCCTGCCGACCATGTAGGACAGTGCCTGGCCGGGCATCCCGATGTAGCGGTCCGTCTCGCTCTGGATCTCCACATCGGACATCACGGTGTTGTCCCGCAGGTAGTCCACGACCCGCTGCCGCGACCAGCCGAACGCGTGCAGCCCGGTGTCCACCACCAGCCGGGCGGCACGGACCGAATCCATCGCGAGCATGCCGAGCCGCGCGACATCGTCGGAGTACAGGCCCATCTCGTCCGCCAGCCGCTCGCAGTACAGACCCCACCCCTCCGCGTACGCGTTGATGGCCGCGCAGCGGCGCAACATCGGCAACGTGAGCTCCTGCGCGATCGTGCACTGGAAGTGGTGTCCCGGCACGGCCTCGTGGAACGCGGTCGCCTCGGAGATGTACCGGTCGCGCTCGGTCGCCCGGTAGGTGTTGGCGTAGTAGATGCCCGGCCTGCTGCCGTCCAACGCGGGCGGGTGGTAGTACGCACCCGCCTCGTGTTCCTCGCTGGCAGCCGGGCTCCTCTCCAGCACACAGGCCTGCGAAGGCAGTAACCCGAACCACCGCGGCGCCGCGGCTTCGGCACGGTCCATCGCCGCACGAGCCCCGGCCAGCAACTCCTCGGCGCTGGTCCACTTCAGAGCCGGGTCGGTCCGCAGCCGGTGGTGCACCTCGGCGACGGTCCGCACACCGAACGCCCGGCCGCCGATCTCGGCGTACTCCTCGGCCAGCGCTTCGATCAACGCCAGACCGGTCTGGTGCAGATCCTCTGCTGTCCGGTCGGTCGTGGTGTGCACGCGGGCCAGGGACGCGTACGTCGCCTCGCCGTCAGGCAGCCAGCACAGACCGGGCTTGTCGTCCGGCCGGCCGTGCGGTGCGACGTCCTCGGCGATCGCCGTCCGATACTTCGCGAACGCGGGACGGACCAGCTCGTCGATCAGCCGGTCACGCTCGGCCGTGTCCGTCACCGGCACCTGGCGCAACGGGTCGGACTCCGGGTGGGCGAGGTAGTTGTCCAGGTGAGTCAGGGCGTACGCGGCCCGCGACGCGACCGGGGTGCGTCCCGCCGCGATCCCGGTCCGGTGCCGCTGTGCCGCCTTGGCCAGGTACTCCGGAATCGTCGCCAGCCGGGTGAAGTAGTCGCGCTCGGCCTCGGCGTCCTTCGGCCGGACCATCGGCAGCATCGAGTGCAGCCGGGCGATCGGGCTGACCATCAGGTCGGCGACCTCGGTCTCGACCAGTTTGGCGTCGATCCGCGCGACGATCGCCTCGGCCTGGTCGATCGCCACCGCCCGGGTGCCCCAGTCGTCGGTCTCCAGCGCCCGGGCCCGGCGGGCGGCGTCGAGCGCCCGGGACCGCAGGCTCGCCTCGGCGGCCTCGTCGAGGTCGCTCAGCCTGCTGTCCACGCCGGGCAGGCCCTGGATCATCTCGCCGAGCGGGTCCTGTTCGATCAGCAGCTCGAGGACCTCGTCGGCGAGTTTCTCTGTCTGGGTCACAACTCCCCCGTCACCACGTCGGCCGGTACGCCCATCGGTACCGGTTCCAATCTGCCACACGGGTCCGACAACCGCGCCGCCACGACCGGCCGGGCACCAGGCTCCCCGATCGCGGCCTCGTCGGCGACCGCGTCGATCACGAGACCATTCTGTCCAGTGGGGTAGACATGACGCATGCGAATTCGCGCTGGTGACGAGACCGACCTCGACACGATCCTGGCGTTGGGCGACGAGGCAGTCGCGTGGATGGCGGCGCGCGGCAACATCCACCAGTGGGGCACCATGCCGTGGACACAGAGCGCCGGCCGGGCCCAGAGCGTCCGGAACATGATCGCCGCGGCCGACCTGTGGATCGCCGAACTGGACGGCGAACCGGTCGGTGCCATGATCACCGGCGACCACCCCGTGCCGCACGTCCAGCCGGTCGACGAGCCGGAGGTCTACGTGTGGTTCCTGATCACCTCGCGGCGGCACGCGGGCAAGAAGATCGGCTCCCAGCTGCTGGACAAGGCCGTCTCGCTGGCCCGCGAACGCGGCATATCGCTGGTACGCGTCGACTGCTACGCCGGCGGCACGGGAGACCTCGTGCGCTACTACGAACGCAACGGCTTCGTGAAAGCAGAGACATTCACAGCCATCAACGACTGGCCCGGCCAGGTGTTGGTCCAACGGATCTGAGGTAGACAGAACACATGCGAATTCGTGCCGGTGACGACACCGACCTCGACACGATCCTGGCGTTGGGCGACGAGGCCGTCGCGTGGATGGTGTCCCAGGGGAACACCCAGCAATGGGGCACGCAGCCGTGGTCACAGAACGCCGCGAGGATCACGCGCGTGAGGGACATCCTCGCCGAAGGCGAACTGTGGGTCGCCGAGCTGGACGGCGAGCCCGTGGGCGTGTTGGTCACGGCCGGCAAGCCCGATCCGCACGTGCCGCTGGTCGACGAGCCGGAGATCTACGTCCGGCTCCTGCTGACCTCGCGGCGGCACGCGGGCAAGAAGATCGGCTCCCAGCTGCTGGACAAGGCCGTCTCGCTGGCCCGCGAACGCGGCATATCGCTGGTACGCGTCGACTGCTACGCCGGTGGCACCGGCGAGCTCGTCCGCTACTACGAACGCAACGGCTTCGTGAAGACGGACACGTTCACCGTCAACGAGTGGCCTGGTCAAGTGCTGAGCCAACGGACCTGATCGCGTCCCGCAGCTGCTTGTCCAGCAGGGCGACCACTTCGGCCACTGGTCCCTGCGGCGCCTGCGAGTAGGTCTGGCCCGCGTACAACGACATCGCCTCGGGATCGCCGGCTTTCGCGGCGGCCGCGCGGATCGGCTTGGTCATGCTGTTGATCTGCGGATACGCCCGCGGAGCCGGGTCGTTGCCGGTCATGAACCGGTTGACCATGGCCCGGGCGGACCGGCCGCTGAACGCCCGGGTGATCGCGGTTTCCCGGCTGCCGCCGAGGGCTTCCCGGTGCAACGGCTGGGTCCCGGCCTCGGGGCAGCGCAGGAAGGCGGTGCCGAGCTGGGCGGCGACCGCACCCGCGGTGAGCACCGCGGCGATGTCCGCGCCGTGCACCAGACCGCCCGCCGCGATCAGCGGAAGGTCGACCGCGGCACCGACAAGCCGCAGCGCGGCAAGCAAACCGTACGTCGGGGCGTTGTCGTCGACGAACACACCACGGTGTGCTCCTGCCTCGAAACCCTGCACGCACAAGGCATCCGGGCTCAGCTCGGCGGCCTGCCGGGCCTCCGCCGGACTGGTCACCGTGATCACGATCCTGCTGCCGACGGCCCGCAACCGGGCGACATCGTCGCGCGACGGCAGCCCGAAGGTGAACGAGACGGTGTCCACCGGGTCGTCCACCAGCACGTCGATCTTCGCCGGGTAGTGGTCGTCGGTCCACGTCGAGTCACCCGGCTCGGTGCCGTACGCGGCCTTCAGCCTGTCCCGGTAGGCCGCCAGGTCCGCGGCGACATCCTCAGTGGACTCCTCGCCGGGGACGAACACGTTGACCCCGAAGGGTTTCGAGGTCAGGTCCCTGGTCCTGGCGATCTGCCCGGCCAGGGCCTCCGGCGTGACGTACCCGGCCGCGAGGAAGCCGTACGCTCCCGCGTTCACCGCCCCCGCGACGAGTTCCGGCGTGGACGGACCACCTGCCATGGGCGCGACGATGACACGAGGGAACATGAGCCGAGGATAGAACTCGGGAGTGGCTCTCGCCCGTGGGCTGAGGCGAGAGCCACTCCCGGTGCACCTCAAGGCAGGGTGTCGAGGTGCGGTGCGACAGTGTTCGCGAACTGGTAGCCGTTCGAGGCGTCCCAGTTGATCGACCAGGTCATCGCGCCACGGATGCCCGGCCAGGTGGTGCTCGGCTTGAAGGTCCCGCAGTTGGTCCCGCGCGCCAGGCAGTTCAGTGCGTTGTTGACGTTCGACGGCGACTGGTAGCCGCCTCCGGCGCCGCTGGGTGACGCCGGCAGGCCGAGCCCGACCTGGTCGGGGCGCAGGCCGTTCTGCAGCTGGATGCACGCCAGCGCGGTCAGGAAGTTGACCGTGCCCTGGCCGTACACCCCCTGGTCGCAGCCCAGCATGGTGCCGGAGTTGTAGTACTGCATGTTGACGATGGTCAGGATGTCCTTGATGCTCAGCGCCAGCTGGAAGTACCCGGCCTGGGTGCTCTGCATGTCGATGGTCTGCGGCGCCATCGTGATGATCTTGCCGCCGCCCGCGTGGATGCTGCGCAACGCCGTCGCCATCGGGCCGGGGTGGATGCCGTTCTCCAGGTCGATGTCCACGCCGTCGAAGCCGTAGGTGCTGATCAGGCTCTTGATGTCGTTGGCGAAGTTGGTGGCCGCGGTGTTGTCGCCGACCACCACCGTGCCCTTCTCACCGCCGACCGAGATGATCACCTTCTGGCCGCGTGCCTGCACGGTTTTGACGTCCTGCCGGAACTGCGCGTCGGTGTATCCGCCCAGCTGCGAGGAAAGACCGGAGTCGAGCGTGAACGTGACACCGCCCGCACGGCCCGCGACCGCGTCGGCGAAGGAAACCGCGATGATGTCGTAGGTCGTCGGCACGTCGGCGAGCCGCAGCGCCTTGGCGCCGTTGTAGAAGTTCTGCCAGTAGCCGGTCAGCACGTGTTTGGGCAACGGACCGCCCGGGTTGCCGCCCCCTGTCGGCGGTGTCGTCACGGAAACCGCTGTGGTCCTTGGCGATTCACCGACCGAGTTCACGGCGCTGACCTGGTAGCTGTAGGTCGTTTCCGCCGTCAGGCCACTGTCACTGTACGAACTGGCCGTCGGTGAGGCGACGAGTTGGTTGTTGCGGTAGACGCGGTAGCTCGTCGCGTTGGACGGCCCGTTCCAGGACAAGCTCGCGCTCGTCGGGCTCGTCGCGTTCGCGCTCAATCCTGTTGGTGCGGCGGGGATCGTCGGTGTCCCACCAGGACCGTCGAGGGACACGTCGTCGGCGTAGTACGTGGGTTGGCCGTACCAGCCGTGCAGGTAGACCGTGACGTTGCTCGTCGACGCCGCGGTGGTGAAGTCGAGGCTCAACTGCGTCCAGCCGGTTCCCGGTGCCCAGGTGTTGCGGTCGGCCAGGCCGTTGCCGTTGACACCGAGGTAGGTGTAGCTGCCGTTGACCCACGCGGTGAGTTTGTAGGCGGTGTTGGGCTGCACGGGGATCTGCTGGGTGCAACGGGCGAAGTCCTGCCCGCTCGGCGTCCCGGCCAACGCCTTCGTGCCGGACCGGACGGGACTGCTCACGACGGTCGCGCCCGTGCACGACCAGCCGGATAACGTGCCCGTCTCGAAGCCCGGGTTGCCCACTATGTTGGCGGCGACGGCCTGCCCGGCCGGTACCAGAGCGAGCGCGGCAATAGCGGCGGAGACGGCTGCGAGCAGCCGCCTGGTCCTGCTGACCATGTTCTTTTCTCCACACCCGCGCCCGGCTTGTGGTCTACACCACTAAAATGGATTAGACCAATAGTCGCTGTCAACCCCTAGTTCGGCTCTTGTGTGCGAAGCGCACAATGACGCGCATGGGTTTCGTACTCGATGACGCCATCCGGATCGCCCGCGAGGCACACGCCGGCCAGGTCGACAAGAGCGGCAACCCGTACATCGACCACCCGCTGCGCGTGATGGCGCGGGTGCGGGGCGCGCATGCCCAGATGACCGCCGTGCTGCACGACGTCATCGAGGACACGTCGCTCACGGCCGCGGACCTTCGCTCCGCGGGCTGCCCTGAGGACGTGATCACGTCGGTCGTGGCGTTGAGCAAGGTCCCGGGCGAGGCGATGCCGGACTACCTCAGGCGCGTGGCCGCGGACCCGATCGCCGTTCAGGTCAAACGCGCGGACATCGGCGACCACCGATCCGGTCCGGTTGGCGGCGCTCGACGCCGAGACGCAAGATCGGCTTCGCGCGAAGTACGCCGAGGCGATCCGCCTGCTGGACGAGTTCGCCGCCCACACCTTCGAGTAGTGCTGGCTCGCCGGCGCACTGCCGATGTTCCCCTACGTGGCCAGATCACGCAGGAAACGCGGGTCATTCGACTGGGTTCAACTGGTGACCGCGCTGACCGCGGCGGGCGCGCTGGTGTTCACCGGCCTTTCCCTGGGCGAGACGCGGCGGCAGGTCGAGATCGCCGAGCGCGGCCAGGTGACCGATCGCTTCAACCGGGCGATCGACCACTTCGCCAGCACCGACGAACTGGTCAAGCTCGGCGGGATCCACGAACTGGACAGCATCGCCCGGGAATCGCCCCGTGACCGGGCCGCGGTCACCGCGATCCTGGCGGCTTCGGTGCGCAAACACCGGGCCCTGGTCGGGAAACCGTGCGGCTACGACGGCATCGACACCGAAACGCACACCGTCCTGACTGTCCTTTCCGGACTCGAAGCCGGTCGCGCTGTCGATCTGCGGCACACGTGCCTCAACCTGCTCCTATTGCCCGGAGCCAGATTCCGGTGCGTCCAGCTGCAGGGCAGCGCGTTGCGCGGAGCCACGCTGATCGACGCCGACCTGACCGGCGCCTATCTCGTCGGCGCGAACTTCAGCGAGCCCACCCTGCCGTCCGACCATCCCCAGGGCGCGGTGCTGAGCCGGGCGCGGCTGGCGGGTGCCCAGCTCAACCGGGCCCGGCTGGCACACGCGCACCTCGACAAGGCCGACCTGACGCAGGCGAACCTGTCCGGTGCCGTCCTGACCGGCGCGAACCTGTCCGGGGCGACGCTGCACGGCGCCGATCTGTCCGGCGCGAACCTCACCGGCGCCGTCCTGTCCGGAGCCGATCTCTCCGGCGCCTCCATCACGGGAACTGTATTCCCGGCCGCGGACCTCACTCGAGACGACGCCATTCGTGCCGGGGCGGTGGAATCCCCGCCGGGAAAACCGGCCGACCGGTGTTGAGCCGCGAAGTCTACAGATCCGCGGGACCACCCGGCACACCCCGGCGAGTTGTCCTGCTCACGTCACCCGAAGGGGGAAATACGCTCGACTTCACCGGCCGCGATCCGGATTCTCGGGATATCCGGTCACGAACGACATAGGAGAAGAATCATGGACAGCACACGCGGCACCGGCACCGACCTGCCGTTGACCCGGGGCGGCACGATCTGCCAGACCACCGGTTACTACTACCCGAACAACCAGGTCCACGCCGAGGAATGCGTCCGGGCCGGGACACCGTTCGGCGGCGACCCGAGCTGGGTCTGGCACCTGGTCAGGGCATGTGACTGCCATCCGCCCATCGACCAGTGAGCGGCCGGAGCCGGCCGCTCACCCACACGGGTGCTATTTTTTGCCCTTGGGTTTGTCGCCCGTCTCGTCGGTCGACAGGGCCGCGACGAACGCCTCCTGGGGGACCTCGACGCGGCCCACCATCTTCATCCGCTTCTTGCCTTCCTTCTGCTTTTCCAGCAGTTTGCGCTTACGGGTGATGTCACCGCCGTAACACTTGGCGAGAACGTCCTTGCGCATCGCGCGAATTGTCTCCCGGGCGATCACGCGAGAACCGATGGCCGCCTGAATGGGCACCTCGAACTGCTGCCGCGGAATGAGCTCGCGCAGTTTCGTGGCCATCCGGGTGCCATAGGTGTAGGCGGCATCCCGGTGCACGATCGCGCTGAACGCGTCGACGGGTTCGCCCTGCAACAGGATGTCGACCTTGACCAGGTTCGCGGTCTGCTCGCCCGCCTCCTCGTAGTCCAGCGAGGCGTAGCCGCGGGTGCGGGACTTCAGCGAGTCGAAGAAGTCGAAGATGATCTCCGCGAGCGGCATCGTGTAGCGCAGCTCGACCCGGTCCTCCGAGAGGTAGTCCATGCCGCCGAGCTGGCCGCGCCGGGCCTGGCACAGCTCCATGACCGTGCCGATGAACTCGCTCGGGCAGATCACGGTCGTCTTCACGATCGGCTCGTAGACCTCCATGATCTTGCCGTCGACCCAGTCGGACGGGTTGGTCACGGTCGTCTCGGTGCCGTCGTCGGTCACGACGCGGTAGACCACGTTCGGCGCCGTGGAGATCAGCTCCAGGCCGAACTCGCGCTCCAGCCGGTCGCGGGTGATCTCCAGGTGCAGCAGGCCGAGGAAGCCGCAGCGGAAACCGAAGCCCAGGGCCGCCGAGGTCTCCGGCTCGTAGGTCAGCGCCGCGTCGTTGAGCCGCAGCTTGTCCAGCGCCTCCCGCAGGTCCGGGTAGTCCGAGCCGTCCAGCGGGTACAGCCCGGAGTAGACCATCGGCCTCGGCTCGCGGTACCCGGCCAGGGGCTCGGTCGCGCCCTTGCGTTCGGAGGTGACCGTGTCACCGACCTTGGACTGGCGGACGTCCTTCACACCGGTGATCAGGTAGCCCACCTCGCCGACCCCGAGGCCCGCGCTGGGCTTGGGCTCCGGCGAGATGATGCCGACCTCGAGCAGCTCGTGCACGGCACCGGTGGACATCATCCGGATGCGCTCCCGCGGGGTGATCCGGCCGTCCACCACCCGGATGTAGGTCACGACACCCCGGTAGGTGTCGTAGACCGAGTCGAAGATCATCGCCCGGGCGGGCGCGTTGTCCTCGCCGACGGGCGGCGGGACCTGGCGCACGACCGCGTCGAGCAGCTCACGCACGCCCTCGCCGGTCTTCGCGGAGACCCGCAGCACGTCCTCCGGCTCGCAGCCGATGATGTGCGCCAGCTCACGGGAGTACTTCTCCGGGTCGGCCGCGGGCAGGTCGATCTTGTTCAGCACCGGGATGATCGCCAGGTTGTTCTCCAGCGCCAGGTACAGGTTCGCCAGGGTCTGCGCCTCGATCCCCTGTGCGGCGTCGACCAGCAGGATCGCGCCCTCACAGGCCTCCAGCGCCCGCGACACCTCGTAGGTGAAGTCGACGTGCCCCGGCGTGTCGATCATGTGCAGGACGATCTCCTCGTCGTCCACCACCCACGGCAGGCGCACGTTCTGCGCCTTGATCGTGATGCCGCGTTCCCGCTCGATGTCCATCCGGTCCAGATACTGAGCCCGCATGGCGCGTTCCTCGACCACGCCGGTGAGCTGCAGCATCCGGTCGGCCAGGGTGGATTTGCCGTGGTCGATGTGCGCGATGATGCAGAAGTTCCGGATGCGCTCCGGCGGCGTGAACGTCGTATCGGCGAACGTGGCCACTGATTCCCTCGCTGTTTGCATGCCTGACCGCTCAATAGTCCCATGACCAGTACGCTCGCCGCGTGCGTGATCCCGGCGAAGACCCCAAGCCCGCCCACGGCCGTGTCCGGCAGGTGCATGTCATCGAGCCCGGCTCGACGCTGGACTACTCCCCCGACCTCGACGGCCTCGCGGATCCCGGCGAGATCGTCTGGGCCTGGGTTCCCTATGAGGAGGACCCGGACAGGGGTAAGGATAGGCCGTTGCTGGTGATCGGACGAAACGGTCAGCGGCTGCTGGCCATGATGCTGTCGAGCAAGGACCGCACGGGCCAGCGTGGCTGGGTCGGGCTGGGCAACGGCTCGTGGGACCGGATGTACGAGCTGGACGAGGACGACATCCGCAGGGAGGGCGCGGTGCTGGAACCAGAGCGGTTCGCACGGGTGGCCGCCGCGGTGGCCGCACGTACCAGGGGCTGACCATGCTGGCCGGGTACCTCGTACTGCTCGCAACACTCGCGGCCGGGGTACTCACGGCCGTGGCCATGCTCTTCAGTGCCACGTGGGCGGCGCTGCTGCTGATCGTCGTGCTGCTGTGGCTTTTCGTGCGGTACGTGCTGATGCGCCGGACGAAGCCGGAGACGCAGGGCGCGTGGATCAACCGCAAGTTACATCCGGGTCTGTGGCAGATGGTCGACGAGGTGGCCGAGGTCGCCGGGTGCCGCACGCCCGACGAGATCCGGCTGGGCCCGGACATGCGCGCGGACGTCCGGGAGTACAGCGGCGGTTTCCGGTGCCTGGTGCTCGGCCTGCCGCTGCTGGGCGGGTTGTCGGTGAGCGAGTTGCGCGCGGTGACCGGCCGGGAGCTTGCGCACTTCCAGCTGGTCTCGCCCTGGGAGTCCCGGCTTCCCAGGGCCGTGCTGCGGCCGTATCAGCTGATCACGAAGTCGCACACCCGCACACGGGCCGAGCAGGCCGAAGCCGTCGCGGCCAGTGCGTCCGACGACCAGGCCGCGAAGTCCGCCTTCGTCAAGCTGCCCGCGTTGGCGGCCGTATGGCGCGATTTCCGTTTCTCCTCCGCCCGGGTGTCGTACCAGTACCGCACCCCCGACCTGGTGCAGCGGTTCAACGCCTACCTGACCACGCCAGAGGGCACGGAAGCGCTGGCCAAGGCAGGCGTCACGGAGTGGCCCGAGCACGGCGGGCCCGCCTGGGAACTGCTCACCGAACCGGACAAGTCCCTGCCCTACCTGCAGCGTCAGCTGTTCGAGGAACTCGGCCCGGACCGGGAGGAGAAGACCGTCTGATCCGGCGGTGCTCCAGGTCTCGCAGGGGCGGATTCGCCGGCCGCGGTAACGGGTTGTTACCCTTGTGCGGTCGTGCCGTGTGGCATTCCGCCCTGGAGGAAACCCGCGATCGCGGGGCCGGCTGGCGCGGTACGGCAATCCGGATAGCGACACTGAGGAGTACCCGCGTGGCCAACATCAAGTCCCAGATCAAGCGCATCAAGACCAACGAGGCCGCTCGCCTGCGCAACAAGTCCGTGAAGTCCTCGGTGAAGACGGCGATCCGGAAGTTCCGCGAGGCCGCCGACGCCGGTGAGAAGGACAAGGCCATGGAGCTGTTGCAGGTCGCCAGCCGTCAGCTGGACAAGGCCGCCAGCAAGGGCGTCATCCACGCCAACCAGGCCGCCAACCGCAAGTCGTCGATGGCCAAGCGCGCCAACAGCCTCTGACAACCGCGACAAGGCCCGCACCGCTCTCGGCAGGTGCGGGCTTTTTCGTGCCCGGACCAGGGCGTAGGTCAGGCGCGGCGGTGGGCGCGGGCGATCTTGATGATGGCGAGTTCCAGCGCGTAGCCCGGGTCGGCCGCGGCGCCTTTCACGTCGGCGTTGAGCTGGGCGACGATCTGCATCGCGTCGGCCAGTCCGGCCGGGTGCCAGCCTCGGGTCTGGCCCATGGCCTTGCGGATCTTCCAGGGCGGCATGCCCAGCTCACCGGCTGATTTGAAGGGGTCGATCCGGCCCAGCGGGGCAACCCGCGCGACGGTGCGCACGGCGTCGGCGAGGGCGTCCGCGACGAGGACGTGCGGCACGCCGAGTTGCATGGCCCAGCGGAGTGCCTCGAGGGCTCCGGGCAGGTCACCGACGACCGCCTTCTCCGCGACGGCGAAGCCGTTCACCTCGGCGCGGCCGTTGTGGTAGCGGCGGACGGCGTTCTCGTCGACCTTGCCGTCCGTGTCGGCGACCAGCTGCGCCGCGGCGGACGCGAGCTCGCGCAGGTCCGAGCCGACGGTCTCGATCAGGGCGGCGACGGCCGCGGCATCGGTGCGGCCGCCCGCGACGCGGATCTCGTGCCGGACGAACTCCTCACGCTCCGAAGCCTTGGTCAGCTTGGGGCACTCGGTCACCTTCGCGCCCGCCTTCTTCAGCGCCGCGGGCAACGCCTTGGCCACCTTGCTGCGCCCGCCGCCGGAATGCAGCACCACGAGCACGACACCGTCCGCCGGATTCCTGCCGTAGGAGATGATCGCGTCGGCGATCTCCTGGCTCGCCTCGTGCGCCGCCTCCAGCACGACCACGCGGGCCTCGGCGAACAGCGACGGGCTGACCAGCTCGGTCAGCAGCGGGGTTGTGAGATCAGCCACCCGGACCCTGGTCAGGTCCGCTGTCGGGTCGGCCAGCCGGGCGGCTTCCAGCGCGGCCCGGACCGCGCGGTCTACCAGTAGCTCTTCCTCGCCCAGCACCAGTTGCAGCGGCTCGGGCGTCACGGCCGGGGCGTTCACACCCAGCATCCTGCCACGGGCCGCGCTCCCGGATAGTGGGCGCCTTGGGTGGCATCGGGTAACCGCCGTGCCGTAACGTGTCCGGCTGAAAGACCCACAACCGAATATTGCTCATCCAGAGGGGCAGAGGGATCGGCCCGAAGAAGCCCCGGCAACCGGCGCACACCGTTCAGGTGGCGAACACGGTGCCAATTCCGACCGGCGAAAGCCGGAAAGATGAGGAGATACCTCGCGATGACGACCACAGTCGGTGCGCCCACCACCTTCGACCTCGGACCTGCCCAGGCACTGTCGTGCCGCGAGTGCGGTCACCAGATCCCCCTCGCCCCGGAGTTCGCCTGTTCGGAGTGTTTCGGCCCGCTCGAGGTCAAGTACTCGTTCGGCCCGATCCGGCGGGAGGACATCGAAGCGGGCCCCAAGAACATCTGGCGCTACCGTGACCTGCTCCCGGTTCCGTCCGATGTGGACAGCCACCCGAACACCGAGCCCGGCCTGACCCGGCTGGTGAAGGCCGACCGGCTCGCCGCCGCGCTCGGCGTGAAGAGCCTGTGGGTCAAGGACGACACCGGAAACCCGACGCACTCCTTCAAGGACCGCGTCGTCGCCGTCGCGCTGGCCGCCGCGCGCCAGCTTGGTTTCCGCGTGCTGGCCTGCCCGTCGACCGGCAATCTGGCCAACGCCACCGCCGCCGCGGCCGCCCGCGCCGGCTGGGAGTCGGTCGTGCTGATCCCGTCCTCCCTTGAGCGGGCCAAGATTCTCACCACGGCGGTGTACGACGGCGCGCTGATCGCCGTCGAAGGCAACTACGACGACGTGAACCGCCTGGCCACCGAACTGGCCGCGGAGCACGAGGACTGGGCGTTCGTGAACGTCAACGTCCGGCCGTACTACGCCGAAGGGTCCAAGACCCTGGCGTTCGAGATCGCCGAGCAGCTCGGCTGGCGGCTGCCTGAGCAGGTGGTCGTGCCGATCGCCTCCGGTGCGCAGTTGACCAAGGTGGACAAGGGTTTCCGCGAGCTCGGCTCGCTCGGGCTCGTCGACGAGACGCCGTACCGGGTCTTCGGCGCGCAGGCCACCGGATGCTCGCCGGTGTCGGCGGCGTACAAGGCGGGCCACGACGTGGTCCAGCCGGTGCGCCCGGACACCATCGCGCGTTCGCTCGCCATCGGCGCCCCCGCCGACGGCCCGTACGTGCTCGATGTCGTCAACCGCACCCAGGGCGCGATCGAGGACGTCAGTGACGAGGAAGTCGTCGAGGGCATCCGGTTGCTGGCCCGTACCGAGGGCATCTTCACCGAGACCGCGGGCGGCGTGACCGTCGCGACGGCGAAGAAGCTGATCGAGACCGGCAAGCTCGACCCGGAGGCCGAGACGGTCCTGCTGATCACCGGTGACGGACTGAAGACCTTGGACGCCATCGAGACCAAGGTCGGCCCGCGCGCCACCGTCCCGCCGTCGGCTGACGCCGTCCACAAAGCACTCGGCTTCTGACAGCGGCTTCCGGCTTCCGGGACGGGCTGCCGGCATCCGGCCGGCGGCCCGTCCCGGGCTACCGGGGTGGGCCGCGTGGATTGCCTCGCCGCACCACGGAGAGGTCACCTGTGACGGCCACGTCGCCGTCCTGATCCGTGCGGAGCACCGTGGCCCCGCCGGTGATCAGCCGTCCCAGCGTCGTCGAGTTCGGGTGCCCGTAACGGTTTCCCGCACCGACGCTGATCATGGCGATGCGTGGCCGGACGGCGGCGATGAACTCCGGCACGATGGACCGGCTCCCGTGGTGCGGGACTTTCAGGACATCGGCCCGCAGGTCGGTTCCGGTGTCCAGCAAGTCGGTCTGGGCGGCCAGTTCGACGTCACCGGTCAGCAGAATCCGCCCGCTGCCTGTGGTCGCGCGCAGGACGACCGACCCGTTGTTGATCTCTGTGCCGTTCGCCTCGCCTTTCTCCCGGCTGTCGGTGTGCCGCGGGCCGAGCACCTCTATCGCCAGACCTGGCCAGTCCAGCCGCTGACCGGCGGTCAGCCTCAGGAGCGGAACCCGCGACCGGCCGGCCTCCGTCCGCACCTGCCGCCACGCCCACTCCGGCAACCTCCCGGAGCCGACCGCGACTGCCCCGATCGTGTGTTCGTCGAGGACCGCCGACAGTCCGCCCACATGATCCGCGTGCAGATGGGTGAGGATCACCAACGGAATCCGCGACACTCCCAGCCTGCTGAGGCATCCCGCGACAGCACCGGGATCCGGGCCGGTGTCGACGAGCACGACGCGCCCCGGCTCCGCGGTCGACAGCACGATCGCGTCGCCTTGTCCCACATCGCACACTACCGACGACCAGCCGGACGGCGGCCATCCTGGTGCCAGGACCCGGACGGGGACGAGCACGACCACCAGTCCGACGACCACGGCGATCGTCAGGACGCGCAGTCGCCTGTGCCGCAACAGCACCACGCCGACGGCCAGGACCAAGGCCAGCAGTATCCCTCCCCACCATCCGGCGGGCCAGTCCAGCGCCGCGCCGGGGATCGCGGCGGCGTGCCGCCCGACCTGGATCATCCAGAACAGCGCGGGTCCGGCGAGCCAGACGAAGAACTCCGCCAGCCACGGCAACGGCGCGGCGACGAGCGCTGCCAACAACCCGAGCACCGTCGCCGGCGCGACCACTGGCGCGGCAAGCAGGTTGGCGCCGACCGCCACGAGGCTGACCTGTCCGCTCATCCCGGCGACCACCGGAGCCGTCGCCAAGTGCGCCGCAGCAGGGACCGCCACTGCCTCCGCGAACAACCTCGGCACACCACGGTCGGCCATCGACCGTGACCACCTTGCGGCCAGAAGGACCAACGCACCCGTGGCCAGCACGGACAGCACGAAGCCGAGGTTGGTGGCCATCATCGGGTCGTGCAACACCAGCAAGACGACTGACGTCGCCAACGCAGGCAACGCGGCCCGTTCACGCCCGATCACCAATGCCAGCAACCCGACGCCGCCCATGACCGCGGCCCGCAACACACTCGGTTCCGGTCCCGCCAGCACTACGAACCCCAGGAGGGTCACCGCGGCACCGGCGGCGCAGAGCCGCGGTCCCAGCCGCAAGGTCCGTAGCAACAGCAACGTCGCCACACCCACGATGGCCAAGTTCGCACCGCTGACCGCGAGGAAATGAGCCATCCCGGCCGCACGGAACTCCTCGACCACACGTTGCGGCAACACCGACGTGTCGCCGACGACCAACGCGGGCAACAACCCTGCCGACTCCGGCGGAAGCACTCCCGCGGCCCGACGCAGTCCGGCTCGCATCGCTTCGGCCACCCGCTGCCACACCGGTGCGGGCGTGACCTCCTCAGGCGGACCTCGCACACGGAGAACGGCTACCGCCGAGTCACCGGGCGCCAGCTGCCCGCCTGCGCGGACTTCCTGCCCGGGCAACAAGTCCGACCAGTTCTTCAGAGGAACGAGGAGCACCACCGCCCCTGTGGACGGGACCGGTTGTCCGTCCACTGTGGCGTGCTCGACCTCACCGGACACCGAGGCCAACCGCGCACCGGCCTGCTGCCCGCCGAATCCCGCCGAGAAGATCGGCCGGGGCCGGTCCGACAGGACGACCGTCAACCGCGCCGATTCGCCTCTTGCCGCGTGCGTTCTCAGCGGATCCTGCTCCCACGCGCGCAACCGCAGGGAAGTCGGCACCACCGAGAGCACCCCGCACACCAGCAGGGACCACCCCATGCCACGCCGCAACCACCGGCCACGGACGTCTCCGCCCAGCCGCGGCCACCGTCTTCGCAGGACAAGGATTCCGGCCACACCGCCGAGCAGACCGATCACGACCGCGCACCACCAACTGACGAGCAGGCCCAGGAGCGCGGCGAGCCACACGGCCAGCGCGGCCGGCACCAGCCGCCAGTCCCGATTCTTCAGCGGGTCGCGGGATTTGACGTCTGCCAATGAATTCACCTCCTTTCAGGCACAGCGCCGCTGGAGAGTCGCGCACGGCAGTTGTGCGCAGGGGCGGCTCACGGTGGGAGGCGGAGTTTCGCGACGAGCAGGAGGCCGAAAAGGGCGGTGAGCCAGAACGTTTCCGCGGGCGGGAAGGGCCAGCTGTGGGGTGTTGTGGGCAGGAAGGGGATGGTCATCGTACGGTCACCAGGTCCTTCAGTCTGGAGTAACGGGTTTCGCCGATTCCGTCTATGTTGCGAAGTTGGTCCACGGCCGTGAACGGGCCGCGTTCGGTGCGCCAGTCGATGATGCGTTGCGCCGTGACAGCGCCGACGCCCGGCAGACTGTCGAGTTGCGCCGCTGTGGCTGTGTTCAGGTCGATCTTGGCTGGTTTGGACTGGGGTGCGGGCGCCGCCTCCGGTGGTGGTGGGATGCCGACGTAGATTTGTTCGCCGTCACTCAGGCGACGAGCCATGTTGAGAGCAAGAGTGTCCAGATCGGACGCTCCGCCTGCCGCGTGAACCGCGTCGGCCACGCGGGCGCCTTCCGGTAAGGTCACCAGCCCTGGTCTCGGTACGCGACCGACCACGCTCACCACGATTCTTCCCGTGGCGGTACTGGTGTTCGTGGTGACGACAGCGGCCGGGAGTGGCGGCGGTACTTCTTTGTCCGGTTGTGCCACAAGGATTCCGATCGTGGCGCAGGCCGCGATGACCACGGTGGCCGTAACGACGACCGGCAGCCGGAGGTTCTTGAGGCGTGGCCGGGCCACGGGTTCCGGTGGTGTCTCGTCTATCCATTCCTCGGTGTGTTCGGGGACGGTGACCGTACTGGCGGTCGCCAGCTCCCTGAGCCTTGTCCTGGGGTCCTTGTCGTCGGCCGTTTTCCGCCGGAGCGTTTCGAACATGTCTTCGACGTTAGGCCGGTTCCGCGGGGGACGCCCGGGGCCGGGGTGGGTGGCTGTGGACAGAGGGGGCTCTGTGGACAAGTCCGGGCTTCGACCCGGTTTCCGGGGCGGGATTGTCGGTGGGTTGTGGTAGCGGGTCAGTCCGGGAGGACCACTACCCCCAGGACACCCGGGCCCGTGTGCGCGCCGACGACCGCGCCCAGCTCGGACACCACGCAGCCCGAGGACCGAGGCAGCCGTTCCTCCAGCCGGGTGGCCAGTTCGGCGGCCCGGTCCGGTGCGGCAAGGTGGTGCACGGCAAGGGAAACCGGTCCGCTGCCGGCCGAGTCGACCGCCAGTTCCACCAGGCGCGCCATCGCGCGGCTGGTCGTCCGGACCTTCTCCAGCGGCATGATCCGCCCGTCCGCGACGTGCAGAACCGGCTTGACCGCCAAGGCCGTTCCGACCAACGCCGCCGCGGCACCGATGCGCCCGCCCCGGCGCAAGTACTCGAGCGTCTCGACCATGAAGTACGTCTTGGCACGGGCCGCGGTGGTCACCGCCTCCGCCTCGACCTCCAGTGCCTTCGCGCCGTCAGCGGCGGCCGCGGCGGCGCGCAACGCGGCGAACCCGAGTCCCATCCCCGTGGTCCGGGAGTCCACGACGCGGACGCGGTCAGCGCCGACCTCCTCCGCTGCCAGACGCGCCGAATCCCACGTTCCCGACAGGTGCCGGGACAGGTGCACGGACACCACCGCGGACGCGCCAGCGTCCAATTCGTCCCGGTAGACCTTGGCGAACTCGTGCGGCGACGGTCGTGAAGTCGTCACCACCAGCCGTTGCGACAACGCCCCGGCCAGCTGTGTCGGGCCGATGTCGATACCGTCCAAACCGGTCCGGTCGTCCATCACGACGTGCAGGGGCACCACGCGCACCGCGTGCCGGACGGCGAAGCCCTCCGGCAGGTGCGCCGTGGAGTCAGTGACTACGACGACCGGCATGAACGACGAGCCTACGTCTCTTTCACCCCGGCGGAGCCGACCGACTCGGCCAAAGCCCGGCCGACGACTTTGTGGGCGTCCCAGCCCCAGTGCATCCCGTCGGCGTTGCCCTGCCCGCCGAGCACGTGGTCCCTGGTCAACGCTGCCAGGTCCAGCAGGGGGACACCGGCCGAAGCGGCCCACCGGGAGATCGCCCGAGCGCCGGGCACCCGCCCGGTGTGCACCCCGCGGTACGAAGGCGCGCGGTGCTCGGGCGGCAACACGCCGACCGCGGGCAGGGTGGGGCGGAGCGCCCGGATCGAGGTCAGGATCAGATCGAGGTACCGGACCGTCAACGCGGGCGGCAGGGCGACCGGGCGTCCGCGCATGACTTGCGAGAGCCAGGGCTGAGCGGCCAGGTACTGGGAACGAACCCATCGCCGCAGCCCGTCCGGACGCAGGTACCGCAGGCCTTGCCGCAGGTACGTCGGCAACGGTGAAGGCAGCGTGTCCATGCTTCCGACGCCAAGAACGAGCACGTCGGCCTTGGGCAGCAACGTCCACACGCGAGGATCGCCGACCAGCGACCAGTAGGCGTCCCGGGCCGTCCAGCCGAAACCGGCGACGAGCTCCGTCGTGCCGCCGAGCTCCGCGGCCGCGACGTTGGGCCACAGCCGCGGGTCGTCAGCGGGCATGGGGCCATCAGGGCCGTGGAAACTCAGCGAGTCGCCGAAGAACAGCAGTCTGGTCATCCGGTTATGCCGGCGTTGTACGCGATCAGCCGCCAAGCCTGTCCTGTGCTCTCCCGCCGGGCCAGCACGGTCCAGTGGCAGTTGCCGATGCCGCCGAGCAGCGGCCAGTTCTCCACCGGCAGGCCGAGCAGCTTGCCCGTCAGCGCGGTGATCAGGCCGCCGTGCGTGCCCAGGATGACGGTCTGTTCGTCCCCCTTGTCGAGATCGGCGACGACCTCGATGGCACGAGCGGCGACCTCGACACGTGACTCGCCACCGGGCGGTGCCCAGGTCGCGTCGTTCTGCCACAGGGTTCGTGCCCCCGGGGACATCTCGTCGACCTCGGCACCCGTCATGCCCTGCCAGCTGCCGAGGTTGGTCTCACGCAAACGCTTGTCGATGCGCAACGGCACCCCGGTCGCGTTGACGAACACCGTCGCCGTGTCGGTCGCCCGGCGCAGATCGGACGCGACCACCAGATCCGGGGAGAACCGGGCCAACGCGGGCACGGCGAACCGCGCCTGGTTCCAGCCGACCTCGGTCAGCGCGGAGTCCAGATGCCCCTGCATCCGGCTGGAGGCGTTGTAGTCGGTCTCCCCGTGCCGCCACAGCACGAGGCGGCGAAGCGTCACGTCTCCTGCCCGGCCTGGGTGGGCTCGGCAGGGTCGAACTCGATGCGCGGGCAGTCCTTCCAGAGCCGCTCAAGCGAGTAGAACGAGCGTTCCTCGGTGTGCTGGACGTGCACGACCACATCGACGAAGTCGAGCAGCACCCAGCGGCCCTCGCGGGCGCCTTCGCGGCGGACCGGCTTGGTGCCGGCTTCGCGCATCTTCTCCTCGACGTTGTCGACGATGGCGCCCACCTGGCGTTCGTTGGGCGCGGAGGCGATCACGAAGCAGTCGGTGATCACCAGCTGGTTGGACACGTCGAGCACGACGATGTCACTGGCCAGTTTGTCAGCCGCCGCGTTGGCCGCCACCAGCGCCAACCTGCGTGCGTCGGGCGTAGCAGCCACATCTCTCCTTGTCCGGCCTTCAGCGATTGAGGTATGAGGGTACCTGGGCGTGGCCGTGCGGGCTCCAGGCTATTCCGGCCGGCATTCGATGGTCCGATCGGAGTACAGGTTGCGCTTCTGGATGTACTGCACGACACCATCCGGGACCAGGTACCAGACCGGCTCCCCGAGCGCGACACGGTCGCGGCACGCGGTCGACGAGATCGCCATCGCGGGGACCTCGACCAGGCTGACCGAACCGTCCGGCAGGTGGTGGTCGTCGAGCGTGTACCCGGGCCTGGTCACGCCGATGAAATGGGCCAGGCCGAACAGCTTCTCGGCGTCCCGCCACGACAGGATCTGCGCGAGCGCGTCGGCGCCGGTCATGAAGAACAGCTCCGCGTCCGGCCGTGCGGCCCGCAGGTCCTGCAGCGTGTCGACGGTGTACGTCGGCCCGTCGCGGTCGATGTCCACCCGGCTGACCGAG
Organism: Kibdelosporangium persicum; assembly: GCF_013280595.1. Lineage (GTDB taxonomy): Bacteria > Actinomycetota > Actinomycetes > Mycobacteriales > Pseudonocardiaceae > Kibdelosporangium > Kibdelosporangium persicum. The sequence goes on along the minus strand of NZ_JAAATY010000011.1, from coordinate 174,940 downwards.
AACCTCGGGTTGGACGCGGTGGCGATCACCGTCATCAGGTACCGGTCCTCGGCCGGGCTGACCTCGCGTTCGCCCTTCTGCCACGGCTGGCCGGTCGGGACGAAGACGACCTCGTCCAGGTTGAACCGTGCCTGGACCTCGCTGGCCGCGACGAGGTGACCGTGGTGTATCGGGTCGAAGGTGCCACCCATGATCCCGATGCGACAGTTCGCCGACATAGCTCGGGAGGGTACGCGGCATCAAGGGGGCACAAGGGGCCATTACCTGCCTTTTTCACCTCTTGTGCGCGCATTTCACCTGATCACCGGTGCAGGATGAACGGCTATGAGGAGTTGGACACCCATGCACGGCCAGCCCTACCAGCCCGTGCCGTACCAGCCGGCCCGGATTCCGGCGAAGGCGTCCATGGCGATCTCCGCTGACCTGCGGGAACGGATGAGCGAACGGCGTACGGTCCGTACGTTCGCCACTGACCCGGTCCCTGAGCAGGTCGTGCTCGACGCCATCGCCGTGGCCGCGACCGCACCGTCCGGTGCGAACCAGCAGCCGTGGACCTACGTTTTGGTCACGAGCCCCCAGACCAGGGCGGCCATCCGGACGGCCGTGGAGGAGGACGAGCAGCGTTCCTACGAGGGGCGGCTCGGCCAGGAGTGGCTCGCCGCGCGGGTGCCGCTGGGCACGGACGCGCACAAACCGCATCTCACCGACGCGCCCTATCTGATCGCGGTGTTCGAGCAGCAGTTCTATCTCGACGCGAACGGTGCGAGCCACAAGCACTACCACGTCGACGAGTCGGTCGGGATCTCCGTGGGGATGCTGCTGACCACGCTGCACCTGTCCGGCCTGTCCGCGCTCGTGCACGCGCCGAACTCGATGGACTTCCTGTCGGACATGCTCTGCAGGCCGCACAACGAGAAGCCGTTCGCGGTGATCGCGGTCGGCTACCCGGCGCGGGACGCGGTGGTGCCCGACCTGGTGCGCAAGTCGCTCGACGAGGTGATCATCCGGGCGTGAAGGCGTTCACGCCCGGAGTTCACCGATCTCAGTCGGTCGGTGCGACGAGCTCGTTGCTGGCCGCGCTGAACACCTTGATCGCCTCGACCGGGCACGACTCGGCCGCGTCGACCACGGCCTCGTCCTGGTCGACGACGTCAGCCAGCGCATGCGAGCCGTCGCCTTCGAGTTCGAAATGGTCCGGCGCGATGCCGACGCACATCCCCGACGAGATGCACAGGTGCCGGTCGACTTCGAGCCGCCACTGTGAATCGCTCACTCGCGTACCTCCGCCCAGGTGACCGGCAACTCTTGCAGGCCACGTACCAGGCGGCCATGTTTCCACGGCACCTCCCGCGCGTCCACGGCCAGTGACAGGTCCGGGAAACGCCGGATCACCGTGCCGAGCGCGACCTGCAGTTCCAGCCTGGCCAGCTGGGCGCCGATGCAGTGGTGCACGCCGTGGCCGAACGCGATGTGCGGGTTGACCTGACGCTCCAGCCGCAGCTCGTCGGGGTGGTCGAACATCCGCGGGTCACGGTTGGCCGCCTGCGCGTCGGCGAACACGCCTTCACCGGCCCGTATCGTCACGCCACCGAGTTCCACGTCCTCCTTGGCGATCCGGACGAAAAGCCCGCCGGTCGCCCCAAGCGGCGTGTGCCGCAGCAGCTCTTCCACGGCGCTGTTCACCAGGTCGTGGTTCGCCCGCAGTTTGGCCAGTTCGTCCGGGTGGGTGAGCAGGCTGTAGACGAAGTTGCCGAACTGGTTGGCGGTCGTCTCGTGCCCGGCGGCCAGCAGCGAGGCGGCCAGCTGGACGATCTCGTCCGGGTTGAGCCGGTCGTCGTTGTCCCTCGCCTGCAACAACGCGGTGAGCAAGTCGTCGCGGGGGTCTTCGCGGCGCTGTGTCAGCAGGCCCTTCATGTAGTCCCGCAGGTCCTGCTGCGCCTGCTGGATCTCCTCCGGCGTGTACGCCGTGATCGCGAGGGAAGTGTCGGTCCACGCCCGGAACTCGGCCCGGTCCTCGTAGGGAACGCCGAGCATCTCGCAGATCACGGTGATCGGCAGTGGCCACGACACCGACGCCATCAGGTCGGCGGGCGCACCGTTGGCGATCATGGCGTCGAACAGGTCGTCCACGATCTGCTGGACGCGGGGCCGGAGCATCTCGATCCGTCTGGCCGTGAACGCCTTCGTGGCCAGTTTGCGCAGCCGTGTGTGGTCCGGCGGATCCATGCTGAGGATGCTGCGTACGGTCTGGATCACCGGTGACCAGCGGGGCACGTCCTTGCCGAGCGTGGCCTCGCGGCTGAACCGCTGGTCGGCCAGCACGACCTTGACGTCCTCGTAACGGCGTGCCAGCCACGCGTCACCGCCGTACGGCAGCCGGACCCGGACCAGTGGTTCGCCGTCGGCGAGGCCGGCCTGCTCGGCCGGCGGGACCAGCGCGACGTAGTCATCGGTGCCGCCGCCGCTGAACGGGAAGTCGATCGGGTTCTGGGTGGTGGTCATCGATCTGCCCCCTCCGATGGTAAGCGCTTGCTTACATCACCGGAAGGTACTCCGGCCATAACTCGCCGTCAATGAAACGTCGCACTATGTGTCCGAATGGGACGGAATGTCCTGCACCTGTTCGAGCAGCGTCCGGACAGCGGGCAACACGCACGCCATGACGTGGTCGCTGTCGGCACCGGCGAGCGGCTCGGCACCGGTCACCGACCGCAGCAGGTCGATCCCCACGATCCAGGCCAGCACGAGGTGCGCCCGCAGAGCGGCGTCCGGATGGCCGGTCGTACCCGCCAGCGCCCGGATGTAGTCCTGGCCGAGCCGGTCGTGGATCTCCCGGGCCACGGCGTCCTCCCCGGTCGACCGCAGCATGATCCGCATCGCGTGGTCGCCGTGGTGCTCCTTGTCGAGGATGCCGCGCAGGATCCGGGCGAACACCTGATCGGGTGGTGATCCGGCGAGCCGGTCCCGGCCGGAGCGGGCGACGACCGCCGCGAACAACGCCTCCTTGCTGCCGAAGTAGCGGAACAACAACGCCTGGTTCACCCCGGCGCGGCCGGCGATGTCGCGCACCGTGGTCCGGTCGTAGCCGCGTTCGGCGAACAAATCCCTTGCGGCGTCGAGCAAAGCCTCCTTGCTCGCGGTCGAGCCACGCTTGCGCTGTTCGGTCAAGTCCGCTCCTGCAATCCGTACGAACGGTCCGTTCGCACTGACTCGTCGCCGCTTACTACGGTGCACCTGCGGCCAATACGGTAGAGGTGGAATCGTGAACGAACTACGCCAAGACGCCGAGCGTCACCTCAGGGCGCTCGCCGGCGACCATGCCCGGCTGCGGGATGATCAGTGGACCGCCATCGAGGCACTCGTCGCCGGGCGCAGACGCGCGCTCGTCGTCCAGCGTACGGGGTGGGGTAAATCAGCCGTCTACTTCGTGGCGACGGCGTTGCTCCGGGCGCGCGGCGCCGGGCCGACTGTGATCGTCTCACCGCTGTTGGCCTTGATGCGTAACCAGGTCGAGGCGGCCGCACGGGCGGGCGTGCACGCGGCGACGATCAACTCGGCCAACTCCGACCAGTGGCGCGAGGTGCAGGACTCGGTCAACGCGGGTGACGTCGACGTGCTGCTGGTCAGTCCGGAACGGTTGAACAACCCGGATTTCCGCGACAATGTGCTGCCTTCACTCACGGCGTCGGCAGGGCTGCTCGTCGTGGACGAGGCACACTGCATTTCGGACTGGGGGCATGACTTCCGGCCCGACTACCGGCGGCTGCGCACGTTGCTGACCGAGCTGCCGCAAGGCGTCCCGGTGCTGGCGACCACGGCGACGGCCAACGACCGCGTCGTGCGGGATGTGGCGCAGCAGCTGGGACTTGGACCCTCCGCAATGGACACTCTGGTCCTGCGTGGCGCGCTCGACCGGGAGAGTCTAAGATTGGCGGTGGTGCGGTTGCCGGACGCCGCGACGCGACTGGCATGGCTGGCGGAACAACTCCCGAAGTTGCCTGGCTCCGGGATCATCTACACACTGACTGTCGCGGCGGCCGAAGAAGTGGCGTCCTTCTTGCGCGAGCGGGGGTTCGAAGCAAGGGCGTACTCGGGGAAGACGGAACAAGCGGAACGGTTGCGGGCCGAGGAAGACCTGTTGGCCAACCGGGTGAAGGCGTTGGTGGCGACGTCCGCGCTCGGGATGGGGTTCGACAAGCCGGATCTCGGGTTCGTGGTGCACCTGGGCGCACCACAGTCGCCGATCGCGTACTACCAGCAGATCGGCCGGGCGGGCCGTGGGGTGGACAAGGCCGAGGTGCTCCTGTTGCCTGGCGCGGAGGACAGGGACATCTGGGCGTACTTCGCCTCGCTGGCCTTTCCACCGGAGCCGGTGGTGCGGCAGGTGCTCGACGCGTTGGCGGGCGCGGACGGGCCGATGTCGTTGCCTGCTCTGGAACCCCGGGTGGACCTGTCGCGCTCACGCCTCGAAGTCGTGCTCAAAGTGCTCGATGTGGACGGTGTGGTGCGGCGGGAACGCGGCGGCTGGGTGCTTCTGGACAGCTCCTGGACGTACGACTCCGAACGGTACGCGCATGTGGCCGAGGCGCGGGTGGCCGAGCAGCAGGCGATGCTCGACTACCAGGCCACCACTGGCTGCCGGATGGAGTTCCTGCTGCGCCAGCTGGACGATCCGCACGCGGCACCGTGTGGACGGTGTGACAACTGCACAGGAAATACCTGGGACACAACGGTTTCCCAGGGCGGCGCGGCCGAGGCGCGGGATCGGCTGCGGCGCCCGGGAGTGGAGGTGATGCCGCGACGGCAGTGGCCGCCAGGGATGGGCGCCCTGGGCGTGCCGTTGTCGGGCAAGATCGCGAAGAACGAGCAGGCGAGCCCCGGACGTGCGCTCGGCAGGCTGACCGACATCGGCTGGGGCAACAGGCTGAGAACAATGCTGAGCGCGACAGCACCCGACGAACCCGTGCCGGACGACGTGTTCGACGCGTGCGTGAAGGTGTTGGCCACGTGGAAATGGGACGACCGGCCGGTCGCGGTCGCCACCATCTCCTCGGGGTCCCGGCCGAAGCTCATCCGCAGCCTGGGTGAGCGGCTCGCCGGGATCGGACGGCTGGAGTTCCTCGGCGAGGTGCGGATCGCCGCGGGAGCCGACCGCCGGGGCAACAGCGCGCAACGCCTGGCCGGTCTGTGGCACGCGATGCAGGTACCGGCATCGCTGGCCGAAGGCGTGCGCCGGGTCGGCGGGCCGATCCTGGTGGTGGACGACCAGATCGACACCGGCTGGACCATGGCCGTGGCCGCCAAGCTGCTGGCGGACGCGGGAGCGCGAGCGGTACTGCCGTTCGCGCTGGCGACGACAACCTGACTTCAGGACAAGGAGGTGATGCGCCTGGCTTCGGCGATCACTTGGGCGTCGACATCGGCAACGGCGAGATGCATGCAGTCGAGTGTGCCGTAGACGTCGTCGAGTTCGACGAGGGTTTCGGCGAGGTCGGAAGTCCCGTGGCAGAAGGCCGAGTGCGCCCAGAAGGCCAGATCGGCGGGCTTCATGCCGCCTGACAGCACCCGGCGGGCCAGCGCCACGAGGGCGGCTTCCTTGGCAGCACTGGTGTCTCGCGGGTGCCAGGCCAGGCCGATCTCGGACATGGCGGCCTCGATCAGCTCGTTCACCTCGTAGTCCGCGTCCTTGATCGACAGTGCCGCGAGCGTCCGCAGCGTCGGTGTGTCGACGTCGGCGGTGAGCAGGCCGCAGGCCGCGTAGATGACGTCGGCGGCGCTCGACTGGCCCACCTGCCATAGGGCGACGGCGTCGCGCATCGCCGACAGGGCGGCTTCGGCGGACATGGGCACATAGTGGACCGGACGGCAAGGAGGTGTCATCGAGTTTTACGCAGAGTCTCGAAAAGTGGTCGCACAGCGTGAATGCGGTGGGAGATCTACTCATCCGGCGTCCTGTGTGGTTGAGTCCATCGCATGTCGGAGCAGGTGGCACAGCCGGTTGAGCACAAACTGCCGGTTCGCAAGCTGGTCGCGGCGAGCATCGGCAATGCGATCGAGTGGTACGACTGGACCGTCTACGCGACGTTCAGCACGTACATCGCCAGTGCGATGTTCGCACCGGACAGCAAGGCGCTGATCACGACGTTCGCCACGTACGCGCTGGCGTTCTTCTTCCGGCCGCTCGGCGGTTTCCTGCTGGGCAGATTCGCGGACGTGCGCGGGCGCAAACCGGCGATGATCCTGACCATCGTGCTGATGGCGGGCGGGTCGCTGGCGATCGGCATCCTGCCGACGTTCGCGGCGGTCGGCTGGCTGGCGCCGATCCTGTTGCTGCTCGCCCGCATCGCGCAGGGCATCTCGCTGGGCGGTGAGGTGTCGAACGCGTCGGCGTACCTCGGTGAGATCGCGCCGTCGCCCCGCCGTGGGCGGTACTCGGCGTTCTTCTACATCTCGACCGGGTCGGCGGTGCTGATCGCGTCGCTGCTCGGCTACTTCCTGGTCCGCATCCTGAGCAAGGACGACATGGCCAGCTACGGCTGGCGGATCCCGTTCATCGTGGGCGGCGTGCTGGGCATCGTCGGGTTGTGGCTGCGCCGCGCCATCGACGAGACCGAGCACTTCGAGAAGAGCAAGGACAAGGCACGGCACGTCAAGAACCCGTTGCTGGTGACGCTGAAGCACCACCCGAAGGCGGTGGGCCAGCTCATCGGCTACACGATGCTGTCCACGCTCTGCTACTACACGTTCTTCAGCACGCTGACGCCGTTCGCGATCAACGCCAAGGAGGCATCCGCGGACGACGTCTTCCTGGCGCTGTCGATCGGGACCGCGTTGTTCATCGCCTTGCAGTACCCGATGGGCGTGTTGTCCGATCGCCACGGCCGCAAACCGCAGCTGTTGATCTGGGCCGCGGCGACGGCGGTACTCATCGTTCCACTGTCCACTCTGATCACCCCGAGTCTCGGCAACCTGATCGTGGTGTTCTGTGTGGGCCTCGGCCTGTACACGGCGATGACGTCGATCGCGCCGGCGATCATGAGCGAGATGTTCCCGACTGAGGTGCGCGCTCTGGGCATCGGCGCTTGGTACAACGTCACGGTCGCGACGTTCGGCGGCACCGCGCCGTTGGTGAACACCGCCTTGACGGACGCTGGCCTGTCCAACGTGTTCTTCTGGTACGTCGCGGTGGGCGCGGCCATCGCGTTCTTCGTCATCCGGACGTTGCCGGAGACCAAGGGCATCGACCTGAAGTGACGACGCCGGTGGCTGACCTAGAAGGTCCGGACGGGGACCAGGTCGTCGGCGTGCACGACCTCGCGGCGCTGTTCGGCGGGCAGTTCGTGGCTTGACCGGCCGATCAGCGCAGGAAGTTCGGCGGCGTCGAACGCGACCACGCCGCGGGCGACCACAGTGCCGGACAGGTTGACGAGCTCGACGACATCGCCTGCGTCGAATTCGCCGTCGACGGCGGTGATGCCGGCGCTGAGCAGCGACCGGCGGCGGTGGACCACGGCGGTCACGGCGCCGTCGTCGAGCCAGAGGCGACCGGTCGCACCGGCGGCGTGGCCGAGCCAGAACCGCCGGGCCGAGAGCCTGGTGCCGGTGGCGGCGAAAGCCGTGCCCACGTCGGCGGTGGTCAGGGCGCGGGTGACGTCCGCCGCGGCGGCGAGCAGGACCGGGATACCGGAGGACGAAGCCAGCCGGGCCGCGGCCAGCTTGGACGCCATGCCGCCGGTGCCCAGGCCGGAAGCCCCCTGGGTACCGGCTTTCACACCGTCCACATCGGAATCGCCGATCACCTCGTCGATCTTGTTGGCGGCGCCGCGGCGCGGATCGCCGTCGTACAGGGCGTCCACATCGGACAGCAGGAAAAGACCGTCGGCGCCGACCAGGTGAGCGACGAGGGCGGCGAGCCGGTCGTTGTCACCGAACCGGATCTCCTCGGTGGCAACGGTGTCGTTCTCGTTCACCACCGGCACGGTGTCCAAGGCGAGCAGCTTGGAGAACGTGCGCTGGGCGTTGCGGTAGTGCGAGCGCCGCACAACGTCATCGGCCGTGAGCAGGACCTGACCGACCGTCACCGAGTACCGCGCGAACGACGACGCGTACGCGTGTGCGAGCGCCAACTGACCGACCGATGCGGCGGCCTGTTGGGTGGCGAGGTCACGCGGACGACGCGGAATGCCGAGCGGCGCGAGACCCGCCGCGATGGCACCCGACGACACCAGCACGACCTGACTCCCGGCCGCGCGGCGCGCGGCCAGCGCGTCCACCAGGGAGTCCAGCCGTGCCGGGTCCAAGCCGCCTTCCGCTGTGGTCAGCGAGGACGAACCGACCTTCACCACAATCCGGTTCGCGTCGGCCAGGGCCTTGCGCGTCTGCGGTGTCGCCGGAGCTGTCACTCGGTTTCATCCTCGACCGGCAGACCACGGCGCAACCGCCGGGCGATCTTGCGTTCCGCGGCGCTCACGCGATCTGTCTGCTCAAGCCGCACGTCGGTACCGCGCCCGGTCAGCACGGCGGCGACGCCAGGAGTGGACGGCTCCCAGTCGAAGGTCCACGATCCGATCGTGACGGCACACCCGGGCTGTGCGCCCTTGGCCGCCAACTCGTCCTCGACGCCCAGCCTGTTGAGGCGGTCGGCGAGGTAGCCGACGGCTTCGTCGTTGGTGAAGTCCGTCTGCAGCACCCACCGCTCCGGGCGTTCGCCCGTGACGATGAACCCGGTCTCGTCGTCCGGGTCGGGGATGACCTCGAAGCCCTTGTCGTCCACGGCTTTCGGCCGCAGCACGACCCGGGTCGACTCGGCGACCGGCTGCGCCGCGCGGTACCGCTCGACCACTTCGGCCAGCGCGAAGGTCAGTTCCCGCAGGCCTTCGCGGGTCGCCGTGGACACCTCGAACACCGGCCAGCCGCGCTGCTCGAAGTCCGGCCGGACGATCTCGGCCAGGTCCCGCGCGTCCGGTATGTCGATCTTGTTCAGCACCACGACCCGGGGCCGCTCCGCCAGGTCCCCGCCGAGCGCGGGGGTGTAGCGGGCCAGCTCGGCCTCCAGCGCGTCGACGTCGGACATCGGGTCGCGGCCTGGCTCGTACGTCGCGCAGTCGACGACGTGCACCAGCACCGCGCAGCGTTCGATGTGCCGCAGGAAGTCCAGGCCGAGGCCCTTGCCCTGGCTGGCGCCCGGGATCAGGCCGGGCACGTCGGCCATGGTGAACACGTGGTCGCCGCTGGTGATCACACCGAGGTTCGGCACGAGCGTGGTGAACGGGTAGTCGGCGATCTTCGGCCGTGCCGCGGACAACACCGCGATCAGCGACGACTTGCCCGCGGACGGGAAGCCGACCAGGCCGACATCGGCGACCGAGCGCAGCTCGAGCACGAGGTCACGCCGCTCCCCCGGCTCGCCGAGCAGGGCGAACCCGGGCGCCTTACGCGCCTTGGACGCCAGCGCCGCGTTGCCCAGCCCGCCACGGCCACCGGAGGCGGCCACGAACTGAGTTCCGGCACCGACGAGGTCGGCGAGCACTTCGCCGTCTTCGGTCATCACAACAGTGCCGTCAGGGACCTTCAGCTCGAGTGGCGCACCGTTGGCGCCGTCCCGGTTGCTGCCCTGGCCTGGCTTGCCGTTGCCGGCGCTCGCGTGCGGGCGGAAGTGGAAGTCGAGCAGCGTGTGCACACCGGGGTCGACAACGAGCACGACGTCACCGCCGTTGCCACCGTTGCCGCCGTCGGGGCCGCCGAGCGGCTTGAACTTCTCCCGGTGCACGGAGGCAACGCCGTTACCCCCGTCACCCGCGGCGACGTGAATCACCACGCGGTCGACGAATCGGGACACAGCGGGTTCCTCTCTTCAAACGCACCAAGGGGCGGGCCTACTACAGGCCCGCCCCTGGAAATGCTAGGTCGATTAGGCCGAAGCCTCGACCGGAACGATGTTCACGGTCTTACGGCCGCGCTTCGCACCGAACTGGACCGCACCGGCGGCCAGAGCGAACAGCGTGTCGTCCTTGCCGCGGCCGACGTTCACGCCCGGGTGGAACTTGGTGCCGCGCTGGCGGATCAGGATCTCACCGGCCTTCACCACCTGGCCGCCGAACCGCTTGACTCCCAGGTACTGCGGGTTGGAGTCACGGCCGTTGCGGGAGCTGGACGCGCCCTTTTTGTGTGCCATGGCTGGTCAGGTCCTTACTTGGTGATGCCGGTGACCTCGACGCGGGTCAGCTTCTGGCGGTGACCCTGGCGCTTGTGGTATCCGGTCTTGTTCTTGAACTTGTGGATGCGGATCTTGGGGCCCTTGGTCTGCGCGACGACCTTGCCGGTCACCGACACCTTGGCCAGCGCGTCGGCGTCGGTGGTGACGTCGCTGCCATCGACAACGAGCACTGCCGGGAAGGTGAGCTCGGTGCCCGGCTCGCCCTCGAGCTTCTCGACCTCGACGACGTCGCCCACGGCGACCTTGTACTGCTTGCCGCCGGTCTTGACGATCGCGTACGCGGACACGGAAGTCTCCTGCTTGCTACTCGTTGATGATGGGTGGGCCACGCGCGCCCTGGCCGTTTCGGACCGGGCTGCACACGACGTGACCCGCTGGAAGGCGGGCCACGTACTAGGTTACAACATGCTCCTGGCGCCCCCGGCGGGGGCCTTGTTACCTGTCCTGGGCCGCGTTGACCGGCGGTCCGGCCGGCCGGGACGCGGCGCGCCTGCGCTGCCGCCGGGGCGGTGGCGCGAGCACCAGGTCGTCGTCGACACCCTGCGGCACCTCGGAGGACGGCACGTGCCCGTTGGTCGCGGACGCCTGCTCGATCTCCGCCGCCTTCTCGGCCTTCTCAGGCTTCTCGGCCGCGGCCTCGTCCATGGCCGCGGCGACGGGCCGCAGCTCAGGCTCCGGCTCAGCGGCCGGCGCGGGCTCGACGGCCTCGGTCTCGACGGCTTCGACCTCGGCGACGGCCTGGCCGGCGGCTTCCTCGGCGACCTCGACGGCCTGCACAGCCTCAGCCGCGGCTTCGGCGGCGACCTCGGCGGCCGCTTCGGCCTGTGTCTCGGCCGACTCGGCCGCTTCAGCGGCCTCCGCCGCCTCCGCGGCCTCGGCACGCGCCCGCTCGGCCTTGGCCCGGCGCTCCGCCCGGGTCGGCCGCTCCCGCGTGCGCTCCGCCGCCTTCTCCTCCGGCTTGCCCGGCTTCGACGGCTGGTGCTGATGCTGGTGGCCGTTGCCGCCGCCGTTCGCGCCGTTCGACTTGACGATCGGCTCGGTGGACACGACCACGCCACGGCCCCGGCAGTGCTCACACGTGCTGCTGAACGCCTCGAGCAGGCCCGTGCCGACCCGCTTGCGGGTCATCTGCACCAGGCCCAGCGAGGTGACCTCGGCGACCTGGTGCCGCGTGCGGTCGCGGCCGAGGCACTCGGTCAGCCTGCGCAGCACCAGGTCCCGGTTGGACTCCAGCACCATGTCGATGAAGTCGATCACGATGATCCCGCCGATGTCGCGCAGCCGCAGCTGGCGGACGATCTCCTCGGCCGACTCCAGGTTGTTGCGGGTGACCGTCTCCTCGAGGTTGCCGCCTGATCCGGTGAACTTGCCGGTGTTCACGTCGATCACGGTCATCGCCTCGGTGCGGTCGATGACCAGGTAGCCGCCGGACGGCAGCCAGACCTTGCGGTCCAGCGCCTTGAGCAGCTGCTCGTCGATGCGGTACTCGGTGAACACGTCCGTCGGGCCGACGTGCCGCTGCAGGCGTTCCTGCAGGTCAGGCGCGACGTGCCGGACGTAGGCGTCGATCGTGTCCCACGCGTCGTCGCCCTGCACGACCAGCGCGGAGAAGTCCTCGGTGAACAGGTCGCGCACGACCTTGACCAGCAGGTCCGGCTCCTCGTAGAGCAGCGTCGGCGCGGTGGCCTTCTTGACCTCGTCGGTGCCCTCGGCCTTGTCCTTGATGACCTGCCACTGCGCCTGCAGCCTGCGCACGTCGCGGGCCAGTTCCTCCTCGCTGATGCCCTCGGAGGCGGTCCGGATGATCACACCGGCGTCCTCGGGGACGATCCGCTTGAGGATGTCCTTGAGCCTGCGCCGCTCGTTCTCCGGCAGCTTGCGGCTGATCCCGGTGGCGCCGCCGCCGGGCACGTAGACCAGGAAACGGCCGGGCAGGCTGATCTGGGTGGTCAGCCGGGCGCCCTTGTGCCCGACCGGGTCCTTGGTGACCTGCACGAGCACGCTGTCGCCGGTCGCCAGCGCCTGCTCGATCCGGCGGGCCTTGCCCTCCAGGCCGGCGGCGTCCCAGTCGACCTCACCGGCGTACAGCACGGCGTTGCGGCCGCGGCCGATGTCGACGAACGCGGCCTCCATGCTCGGCAGCACGTTCTGCACACGGCCGAGGTAGACGTTGCCGACGAGCGAGCCCGAGCCGGACGCGGTGACGAAGTGCTCGACGAGCACGCCGTCCTCCAGCACGCCGATCTGGGTGCGGTCCGCGCGCTCACGCACGATCATCTTGCGGTCGACCGACTCACGCCGGGTGAGGAACTCGGCCTCGGACAGGATCGGCGCGCGGCGGCGGCCTGCCTCGCGGCCGTCCCGGCGGCGCTGGCGCTTGGCCTCCAGCCGGGTCGAGCCCCGGACGCTGCGCACCTCGTCGCGTTCCGGTTTGTCCGCTTTGGACTTTTCGTCCCGCGCTTCCCGCACGTGCACAACGGTGTTCGGCGGGTCGTCCTCGCTGGCCGCGACCTCGTCGTCAGCCGTGCCCTTGCGGCGACGGCGACGACGGCGGCGACGGCTCACGCCATCCTCGGCGGCGTCCTCGGCCTCGTCCGCGTCGCTCTCGCCGGCCTCCGGCTCCTCCTCGGACGCGGCCGGGGTCTCCTCGTCGTCCTGCTCGTCACCGGCCTCGTCGGCCTGGCCGCCCTTGCCGCGACCGCGCCCACGACGGCCGCGACGACGGCGGCGACGCGTGCTGCCGTCCTCCTCGGTGCCCTCCGCGTCCTCAGCGTCCTCGGCCTGGTCAGCGGGCTCGGCGGGCTCCTCGACCGGCTGCTGCGGCGGCCGGGCCGGGCGAGCCTGCGCGTCCGGCGGCAGGAACAGCGGGGACGCCGACGCGAACAGCGGCTGCCGCGGCGGCACGCGCACGTCGGCGGCCGGCTCCTCGGCCTGCTGCTCCTCGGTCTGTTGTACCTCGGGGGCGGGCTCGGGCTCCGCCTCCTCGGCCACCGGCTCGTCCTCCTGGGGAGCCAGCGCGTCCACGACGCGCCGCGCCACCTCACGGCTGACGCTGGACTGCGCGCTGCGGACCTCCTCATCCAGGTCCGCGAGGGCCGCCATCACCTCGCGGCTGCTCGCGCCGAGCAGCTTCGCGAGGGCGTGCACCCGGATCTTCGGCGGCAGGTCGATCAGGTCCCGCTCGGCGTTGTCTTCACCGGCGGGCGTCGTCGTGTCCGACATGTAGCTCCTCCGCCCCCGGGCGCGTCCATACTCGGACGCGGCCGCACAGGGGCCTCTCGTGTTCGGTCCGCCGCGCAGGGCAGCGGACGTTGTGTACCGGTCTCTTCGCCGCCTTCCCCTGGCGAGAGCCGGTTCGTTCTTCTTGCCTGGTCCGCCGCGCGAACGGCGGGAATCCTCGCCTCACGCCACCCTTGGGTGGCACAGGTCAGCTGTGGACGTCGTCCCGTGACGGCTCCGGGCCCCGGTCAGGGGCCAGCGGGTCGGCGATACCGCCGCCATCGTCGAGCCGCCCCTGGGCCATCCGGGTCGCCTTCGCGGGCACCGGCGGTTCCAGAGCGGCGACGACACGGAGCGCGCTCAGCACGTCGTCCGGCCGCACGGCAGGTGTTGTCTGCCGTACAACTACGTCAAGTATCCCATATGGTTGCGAGTCCGCCGACACTTCACGGGTCCGCGCACGTACAACCGCAGGTCGGACGTTGATTGTCCGCATGCCGCCCTTGGTCAGACGCTCTACTTCGGCCACTTCGACGGCCAGGAACGCCTCGACCGCCGCGACCAGCTCGGCGTGCGGGACCCCGGGCACCTCGATCTGCCAGCGGCTGGCATCGATGCGGTCGGCCAGCGACCCCGATGTGGCCTGGACCACCTCGAGCAGGTCCAGGCCCGGTGGCATGGCCTTGTCCAGCTCCGGCAGCAGGCTCGCCGGCTCGACCACCTCGACCAGCTGGATCTCCACGTATTCGGCCTCACTGGCCGCGCCGGTCGGGGCCGCGCCGATCCAGGAGATCTTCGGGTGCGGGTTGAAGCCCTGGGAGAACGCCATGGGCACGTGCGCGCGCCGCAGGGCGCGTTCGAACGCCCTGGCGATGTCACGGTGTGACGTGAAACGCAGTCGCCCACGTTTGGCGTAACGCAACCTGAGCTTCTGCACCCCAGGTGGCGACGGATTGGGCTGGTCTTGACGGCTCAGCGTTACTCCTTCTGGTGGTCTGTGGCTGCTCGGCTGGTGCGCACCCGTGTCCGGCTGGCACCGTACCGGCTGACGCAATTGCGCGGATGAACTTGTCTGGCCGACGCGGCGTGGCTACCGTCCCGCAACGTGGACAGCCGGTACCCCCGAGCCGGCCGACCCAGTGATGGAGGTCTGTTGTCGTGCCTCTGCTCCGCCGCGTAAAGGCGGCAGCGGTGCTCACGGCGGTGCTCGCCACAACGTGCACACTGCCCGCTGTAGCCGACGCCACCGACGCCGGGTGCGTCTCCGCGAGCAGTGCCCGGTCGCGGTACATCGTGCTGTTCGATCCTGGCACGAGCACGGCCGAGGCGCAGGCGGAGATCACCGCCGCGTGTGGCGTGACCACTGTTTACTACCCGCAGATCGCCGTGGCGGTCGCGACCTCCGCCGACCCCGCGTTCACCGACCAGATCGGCGCCAACCGCGCCTTCAGCGCACAGCGCTCGACGGCACGCACGCGCAAGTCAGAGGAGACGAGCGCGACCGTACGGCGCTCGACGAGCGTGTCGTCCGCGGACCGCAGTGCCGAGCAGTGGGACATGGCGATGATCAACGCCGACGCCGCCCACAAGGTCACGACCGGCAGCCGCGACGTCGTGGTCGGCGTGCTCGACTCCGGCGTCGACGCCACGCACCCGGACCTGAAGGCCGCCGTCGACCCCGCGCTGTCCGCGGGCTGCCTCACCGGACGCCCCGACACCACGCCCGCCGCCTGGGCGCCCAAGAACTCACCGCACGGCACACACGTGGCCGGCACCATCGCCGCCGCTGACGACGGCAAGGGCATCACCGGTGTCGCACCCGGCGTACGCATCGCGTCAGTGCGCGTGGTCGACGACGGCGGCCGCATCTACCCCGAGTACGCGATCTGCGGCTTCATGTGGGCCGCGGAAAAGCACATGACCATCACCAACAGCAGCTACTTCGTGGACCCGTGGCTGTTCACGTGCTCCAAGGGCGGGCAACGCGTTGTGCGTGAGGCGTTGACGCGTGCCGTCGCGTACGCCTACTCGCAACGCGTGGTGAACGTCGCCGCGGCGACGAACGAGAACGTCGACATGGCGAATCCTCCGGACCCGAGCTGCCGGGTACTGCCCGCGGGGCTGCGAGACGTGCTCGCGGTGTCGTCGGTGGGCATGGACAAACTGAAGGCCGGGTACAGCGCATACGGGCTCGGCGTGATCGACGTGACCGCGCCGGGCGGGGAACGGTTGCGCGACACGGAAGACCCGGAGCGCGGCTGCGTTCTTTCCACCGTGCCAGGCGGATACGCGCGCTACTGCGGTACTTCCATGGCGGCACCGCATGTTTCGGGCGTGCTGGCATTGCTGGCCTCGACCCGTCCGGGGGCTTCGCCTTCGACGTTGACGCGGTTGCTGAACAACCAGTCGCAGACCGTCCCGTGCCCGGCGGACTACGACCTCAACGGGTCAGGGACGCAGGACGCGTTCTGCGCGGGATACGCGCCGTACAACGGTTTCTACGGGCACGGCTTGGTCGACGCGCTCGCCGCCGTGACCAACTAGCCGAAACTGTCGTACCCCTGCGGTAACGTTGAAATTAGGGGTTCCCCCAAGGGAATTGTCATCGCGATGACGCGTGCCCCGGATCAAGTTCCAGCGCTTGGTCGCTGTCGCCGGACAGCGAAAAGGGCGGACCCGGTGGGATCCGCCCTGCGCTGAGGACTCTGCTCAGACGGGGGTCAGCGGCAGGAGTTTCTTGCCGGTCGGGCCGACCTCGATGGTGGTGCCCATGGTGGGGCAGACACCGCAGTCGAAGCACGGCGTCCACCGGCAGTCGTCCAGTTCCCGCTCGTCCAGCGCGTCCTGCCAGTCGTCCCAGAGCCACTGCCGGTCCAGACCGGAATCCAGGTGGTCCCACGGCAGGACCTCGGTCTCGCCGCGTTCCCGCGTGGTGAACCAGTCCAGGCTCACGCCCAGCGGCTCCAGTTCGGCCCGGCAGGCGTCGACCCAGCGGTCGAACGAGAAGTGCTCGCCCCAGCCGTCGAACCGGCCGCCTTCGCGCCAGACCCGCTCGATGACCCGGCCGACCCGGCGGTCACCGCGGGAGAGCAGGCCTTCGACCAGGCTCGGTTTGCCGTCGTGGTACCGCATTCCGATGTTGCGGGCCAGGCCGCGGTCGGCGTTGATCTCCGCGCGCAGCTTGCGCAGCCGGCTGTCCACAGTGTCCGGATCGCACTGCGCGGCCCACTGGAACGGGGTGTGCGGCTTGGGCACGAACCCGCCGATCGAGATCGTGCAGCGGATGTCGTTGCGGCCGGCGGCTTTCCGGCCCGCCCGGATGACCTCCTTGGCCATGTGGGCGATCTGCAGGACGTCCTCGTCGGTCTCGGTCGGCAGGCCGCACATGAAGTACAGCTTGACCTGGCGCCAGCCGTTGGCGAACGCGGCGGACACCGTGCGGATGAGGTCCTCCTCGGACACCATCTTGTTGATCACACGCCGGATCCGCTCACTGCCGCCCTCCGGCGCGAACGTCAGGCCGGAGCGCCTTCCGTTGCGGGACAGCTCGTTCGCCAGATCCACGTTGAACGCGTCGACCCGGGTGCTCGGCAGTGACAGACCGGTGTTGGTGCCCTCGTAGCGGTCCGCGAGGCCCTTGGTGATCTGCGCGATCTCGGAGTGGTCGGCACTGGAGAGCGACAGCAGGCCGACCTCCTCGAACCCGCTCGCCGCCAGTCCCTGGTGGACCATCTCACCGATGCCCTCGATCGAGCGCTCCCGGACCGGCCGGGTGATCATGCCTGCCTGGCAGAACCGGCAGCCACGCGTGCACCCGCGGAAGATCTCCACGCTCATCCGCTCGTGCACGCTCTCGGCGAGCGGCACCAACGGCTGCTTGGGGTACGGCCACGCGTCGAGGTCCATCGTCGTGCGCTTGGACACCCGCTCGGGCACACGGTCCCGGTTGGGCCGGGTGTACGCGAGCTCACCCTCCGGCGTGTAGCCCACGTCGTAGAACCGCGGGATGTAGACGTTGCCGCGCTCGGCCAGCCTGGTCAGCAGCTCGATCCGGCCGCCGGGCCGTCCTTCGGCCTTCCACCGGCGGATCACGTCGGTGATGTCCAGCACCGCTTCCTCACCGTCGCCGAGGACCACGGCGTCGAGGAAGTCGGCCATCGGCTCCGGGTTGAACGCCGAGTGCCCACCGGCGAGCACCACCGGGTGCTCCTCGGTGCGGTCGGCCGCGCGCAGCGGGATACCGGCCAGGTCCAGCGCGGTCAGCAGGTTGGTGTAGCCCAGCTCGGTCGCGAAGCTCACCCCGAGCATGTCGAACGCGCCGACCGGGCGGTGCCCGTCGACTGTGAACTGCGGCACACTGTGTTCCCGCATCAGCTTCTCGAGGTCCGGCCAGACCGCGTACGTGCGCTCGGCCAGCACGTCGGGCTGCTCGTTGAGGATCTCGTAGAGGATCATCAGGCCCTGGTTGGGCAGGCCGACCTCGTAGGCGTCCGGGTACATCAACGCCCAGCGGACCGTGGCGGAATCCCACTCCTTCACCGTCGCGTTGAGCTCACCGCCGACGTACTGCACCGGCTTGGCGACCTTGGGCAGCAGCGACTCCAGCTTCGGGAAAACGGACTCAACACTCACAGCGAACCAGGGTAGCGGGATCAGCGGAGGTTACCCCGATCAGGCAGGTCGACCACGCCGAAACCGGCCAGTGCGGCCACCACCGCGAGCGCGGCGAGCAGCACCCAGGTGACCGGGTGGCCCAGGTTCATCGTCCACACCATCCCCACCCGCTGGTGCACGAGCACGGCGGGGTCCTGCCGGTTGACGTAGACCGTCCCGGCCAGGTGCCAGTACCGGTCGTCATCGCGCTGGGTCAGCCCAGTGTCCTCGTCCTCCTCACCGGGCAGTGAGGGCAGGCGGTGCCCTGCCTGGCCGACTCGGATCGTCCACACGACGATCGCCAGGCACGCCGCGCCGAGCAGCACGTTCGCGACTACCTCCCAGCCAGGGAAGGTGAAGAGCAACACCGGCAGGTTCACCGCCGCGACCCCCAGCAACAGCAACCGGGCGGTGCCCTCCAGGTATGCGCGGTACTTGCGCGCGGACGCGACGGGACGGGCGGCATCCAGGTCAGGCCTGGCGCGGACCAGCGCACGCACGCAGATCGGCGCCAGCACCGTCATCACCGCGATCGGGACCACGATCTCCCAGCGCCCGAGAAGCATGCTCGCCACGAGCACGGCGACGGAGGGCAGTAGCCAGAGAATCGGCACGCGAACGGGGTCAGTTCGGAACGTGGTGTCTGTGGTCACGCCGTACCGGTGCTCCGCCTGCCACCATTCCCTGCGTTTGACCGTGCGTATCCGCTGGTGAGCCAGGCCGTACAGCGCCATGTGGACGACAAGCAGGCCGTTGGCGATGACGCCGGAGACGATGAGATCGTCGACCGCGAGGCAGACCACCACCGCGACGAGAGCCACGGCCACCACCCAGCGGCTGTAGCGCTGTCGCGTGCGCACGATGGCCGGGTCGTCGGCCCGCGCGGCGGCCACCTGCACGCCGAACGGCAACGTGGGGCGTGCGAACCTCGGCGCCGCCCAGGCCAGGCACGTCAGCAGGACGATGAGCGAGGAGGCGACCCAGGTCGTCACGGATGCACCGCTTCGTACTGGTCGAGCAGCATCTTGCAGCGGTTGACCAGGTCACGGCGGGAAAAGCCCTGCACGGCCGCTTCGGCCAGCATGACCCGCATCCGGTCGTCCCAGTCCTCGATGAACCCCGGCTCCGGCGGGCCGGTGTTCGGATCACGCCGGATCACCGCGCCGCTCTTACGGTTTATCCGGATCACCCCCTGCTTGCGCAACAGGTCGTAGGCCTTGCCGACGGTCAGGAAGTTGATCCCGAAGTCCATCGCGAGCTGGCGGGTCGACGGCAGCGGATCACCTTCCTTGGCCTCTCCCCGGGCGATCGCCTCCAGGATCCGGTCGCGGATCTGCTGGTAGATCGGCACCTCACTGTCGAGGTCTACATCGATGTGCATAGCTACGAACTCTATCTGATATACATGAAGTATAACAGATAGATCGACGATCTATGGGGGTGCGCATGATCCGGGTACAACGGCTAGGCAAGCGGTTCGGTGAGGTCAGAGCGGTCGACGGGCTCAGCTTCGACGTGCCGCCCGGCGCGGTGACGGGGTTCCTCGGGCCGAACGGCGCGGGCAAGACGACCACGCTGCGGATGATCCTGGGCTTGGTCGCGCCCACCGAAGGCGCCGCGACGATCAACGGCTCGCGGTACGCCGACCTGCCGAACCCCTCGCGCACAGTCGGCGCCGTGCTGGACAGGTCGGGCTTCCACCCCGCCCGCACGTGCCGCGACCATCTGCGGCTGTACGCCCGCATGGGCGGCTACCCCGACGCACGCGTCGCGGAGGTCCTCGATCTGGTCGGCGCCACGTCGTACGCACACCGCCGGGCGCGCGGCCTGTCCACCGGGATGCGGCAGCGGCTGAACCTGGCCACCGCCCTGCTCGGCGATCCGCAAGTGCTCCTGTTGGACGAGCCCAGCAACGGGCTCGACCCCGAAGGCATCGCGTGGCTGCGCCGGTTCGTCCGTGCTCTCGCGGGGGAGGGCCGCACGCTCCTGGTCTCCAGTCACGTGCTGAGCGAAGCCGAGCAGATGGTGGACCGCGTGGTGATCATCCGCGAGGGCCGCCTGGTGACGTCGGGCGCCATCGCCGAGCTGACCGAACACGGCAGCCTCGAACAGACCTACCTCACGCTCACCGGAGGTGCCGCGTGATCACGTTGCTCAGCGCCGAGGCACGGCGTCTGCTCAGCACTCGGCTGTGGGTGTGGGCACTGGCAGCGGCGGTGTTCACCGGCGTGCTGGTGTCCGTGATGGCCTTGGCCGGTCCGGAGAACTTCGACCCGCCGATGCCGGCTTTGTCCACGGCGCAGGGCACGCGACTGGTCCTCGGCATGGCCGGGTTGCTGGCGTTCGTCCCGGCGCTGCTCGGCACCACCGCCGTGACCGCCGAGTACCGGCATCAGACGATCACGTTCACGTACCTGTTCGTTCCCCGTCGCGGAACGGTCCTGGCCGCCAAGCTCGGCATCTACGGCGTCGCCGGGCTGGCGTACGGGCTCGTCGTCGCCGTGCTCGCGGGAGCGGGTCTTGCCGTGGCGGCGGCGGTTCACGGCATCACCCTGGGACTACCGACCGGCGAACTCGTCGGCTTGTTGTTGCGCATCGCGGTCATGATGGCGGTGTACACGTTGCTCGGCGTCGCGTTCGGTGCGCTGCTGCGCAACCAAGTGACCGCGCTCGCGGTGCTCGGCGGCTACTTCTACATGGGCGAAACGCTTCTGCTGCTGATCCCTGGCGTCAACACGATGTACCCGTTCCTTCCGGGTGGAGCCAGCTCGGCACTGACCGGCTTCACGTTCCTCGCCGACGCCGTGGCGCAGACAGGCATCTCCGCGCCGCACCTGCTGTCGGCGCCACTCGGCGCCCTCGTGTTGCTCGGTTACGCGGTCGTCGCCGCGGTTCTGGCGTTCGCCACGTCGTTGCGGCGGGACGTCGCTTGACTCAACAGCACGCCTAACTCAACAGCAGCTTGCCGAGGCGACGGCCGGCCACGATCAGACCGACGACCGCCATCACCACGAAGTACGACAAGTGCCCGAGCATTGCCCATTCGATGACGCCTGCGGTGAGTCCACGCATCAGCTCGACCGCGTGGTACAGCGGGGAGAGCCGCACGACCCACTGCAGGCCGTCCGGGTACACGCTCAGCGGATAGAACGTCGCGGAGAACAAGAACATCGGCAGCAGCGCCAACTGGACGAGGTCGAAATCCTGCCATGAGCGCATGAACGTCGTACACGCCATGCCGACGGCGGCGAACGCCAGCGACACCAGCAGGACGACCGGGAGCGCGAGGATCGTCCACGGCGACGAGACCAGCCCGAGGACCGAGATCACGGTGAGGAACCCGGTCGCGTAGACCGCGCCACGGATCAACGCCCACGAGATCTCCCCGATGGCGACGTCGAACGGGCCGAGCGGCGTGGCGAGCATGCCGTCGTACACCTTGGCGTACTTCAGTTTGAAGAACAGGTTGAACGTGGCGTCGTACACGGCGCCGTTCATCGCGGACGCCGCGAGCAACGCGGGCGCGACGTACGCGGCGTAGCTCATCGGTTGCCCGCCCGGCCCGATGACCTCGCCGACCAGCCGGCCGAAACCGACGCCCATGGCGAACAGGTAGAAGAACGACTCGAAGAAGCCGGAGAAGATGGTCATCCACGCCCGCCGGTTGACCAGGAACGACCGCTCCACGACGGTCCGCGCGCGACGCGCGTACAACCCTGGCGGAACCACCCGCCAGACCAGTCCGACACTCACCGCTAGACCCCCAACCTGCGCCGGAAGTTCCGGACCGCCAACGCCGCGCCGATCCCGGTCAGCGCCAGCAGGTACGCCATGTGCCCGGCCACTGGCCAGAACTCGAGATTCCAGAACGCCGCGGCGCGCGCCAGTTCGGTGCCGTGCCACAGCGGCGTGATCCACGCGATCGGGCGCACGAGCGCGGGCAGCTCCGTCACCGGGAAGAACGTTCCGGCCAGCAGCGTCATCGGCAGCACGATGAACCGGAACACCGGGTTGAACGCGGTGCCTTCGCCTTCGATCGTCGCGGCGAACGCGACCAGTGGCGCGGCGAACGCCATCCCGGCCAGTACCGCGAACACGAGCGACAGGATGATCCCGGCCCCGGTGACCACGCCGAGCGCCGCGCCGACGATCACGAACACGATCCCGGAGAACACCAGCCGGAACAGGATCCACAACAGCTGGCCGGTGGCGACCTGGGCAGGCGTGATCGGCGTCGCGGTCATGCCCCAGTACACGCGGCTCCACTTGAAGCCCGACAGGATCGGGAACGTCGACTCACCGGCCGCGTTCTGCACCGCGCCGGCCGCCAGCATCGCGGGCATCAGGTACACCGCGTAGCCGTACCCGCCGGTGGCCGCGCCGGGCTGGATCTGCGAGCCGAGCCCGAAACCCATCGCGACCAGGAAGAACACCGGGTTCAGCACGGTCGACACGACGGTCGCGCGCCAGTTGCGGCGATACCAGATCCACATCGACTCGACCACGAGGAAACGGGCCTGCCACGGGTGTGGCGCTGTCGGACCGGGCATCAGTCCACCAACGTCCGGCCGGTGAGCCTGAGGAACACGTCCTCCAGGGTGGAGCGCCGGACCAGGCTGGACACCGGCGTCACTCCCCTGGTGTGCGCGGCGGCCAGCGACGCCTCACCGTCGGTCGTGTAGACCAGGATGCGGTCGGGCAGCACCTCGACGCGTTCGCCGAGGTCCTGAACCGGCGCGGGATCCTGCTGCCCCGGCGGGAACCGCAGTTCGAGGACCTCCTTGGTGGAGTACCGGTCGATCAGCTGCGC
Source organism: Kibdelosporangium persicum (assembly GCF_013280595.1). Taxonomy (GTDB): domain Bacteria; phylum Actinomycetota; class Actinomycetes; order Mycobacteriales; family Pseudonocardiaceae; genus Kibdelosporangium; species Kibdelosporangium persicum. Next base: position 152,042 of record NZ_JAAATY010000011.1, on the reverse strand, counting down.
CGGGCTGCCCTCGGCGGCGATCTTGCCCTTGTCCATCACCACGAGGCGGTCGCACAGCTGCTCGGCCTCGTCCATATAGTGCGTGGTGACGATCAGCGTGACGCCTTGTTGCTTGAGCCGGAACAGCCTGTCCCACAACAGGTGCCGGGCCTGCGGGTCCAGTCCGGTGGTCGGCTCGTCGAGCAGCAGCAGCTCAGGGTCGTTGACCAGCGACCGGGCGATGGTCAGGCGGCGCTTCATCCCGCCGGACAACGGATCCACCTCGTCGTCGGCCCGGTCGGACAGTTGCGCGAACTCCAGCAGCTCGGTCGCCTTGTCCCGGACGTGCTTGCGGGACAACCCGAAATACCGGCCGTACACCTGGAGGTTCTGCCGCACGGTCAGCTCGTTGTCGAGGTTGTCCTGCTGCGGCACCACACCGAGGCGGGCACGGATCTTCGGGCCGTCGGTGTCCGGGTCCATGCCCAGCACGCTGAGCGTGCCGCCGGAGCGCGGCGACACGCACGCGACCATGCGCATGGTGGACGACTTGCCGGCACCGTTGGGCCCGAGGAAGCCGAACGCCTCACCCCGCCGCACCTCGATGTCGATCCCGGCGACCGCCTCGAACTCCCCGAACCGTTTGGTCAGCCCCTCAGCCAGGACCAGCGGATCATCAGCCACTCAGGCACCATAACGGCACACACCGACAATCATCGGATGGTTTTCGCGTACTCCCGGAAATCCCTCGGCTCGCGGCCAAGCGCTTGCCGGACACCGTCGGACAGCCTTGTTCCCGGCGAATCCGCCACCCCATAACACGCGCCGAGCAGCCAAAACCCTTATGCCACAACGAAAACCGCCCAGGGCAGCCCCCACCACTCCCGGGGGGCGACCCCGAAGCCAGTCTACCGGCGACCGGGGCGGGGAGGGGTGCCCGAAAGGGTGGAGTGCGTGCGAACGGTCCGTTCGCACGCACTCGTGGCGGGCCTCAGAGGTTCGGGAACCAGAGGTCGATCTCGCGCTTGGCCGAGTCGGCCGAGTCCGAGCCGTGCACGAGGTTGTACTGCACCTCGGTGCCGAAGTCACCGCGGATGCTGCCGGGCACGGCCTTCTCCACCGGGTCGGTGCCGCCGGCCAGCTGGCGGAACGCGGCGATCGCGCGAACACCCTCGACGACGATCGCGACGACCGGGCCGCCGGTGATGAACTCGACGAGCGAGCCGAAGAACGGCCGCTCCTTGTGCTCGGCGTAGTGCTGCTCGGCCAGCTCCTTGCTGACGTGCTTGAGCTCGAGCGCGACCAGGCTCAGGCCCTTGCGCTCGATCCGGGAGATGACCTCTCCGACCAGGCCGCGGCTCACACCGTCGGGCTTGACCAGAACAAGGGTGCGCTCGCTCACAGCGGTCCGTACTCCTTCGTGCGGGTTTGTAGAGACGCCAGCAGACTAACGGGCGCGTTCCGGGGTCAATGTCCTGGTCCAGAGCGAGGTGCCGCGCCCGTCACGCAGCCACACGGTCAGCTCGCCGCTGCGCCCGTCCACCGAGACCTCGCCGAAGTGCTGGTAGCCCAGCAACGGCGACGTGTTCGCGGCCGGCGGGGCGTGCACGAACTCGGCGACCGGCCCGAAGGTCGGGTCGAGGGTGTTGGGGCCGAACGCGCCCGCGTGCAGCGGCCCGGACACGAACTCCCAGAACGGGTCGAAGTCGCCGACCGCGGCACGGTCCGGCGAGTAGTGGTGTGCGGCCGTGTAGTGCACGTCGGCGGTCAGCCACACGACGTTGCGGACCCGCCGCTGGGCCAGGGTCCGCAGCACCCACGCCAGTTCGTGCTCACGTCCGCCCGGCTTGCCCGGCAGGCCGTTGGCGACGCCCTCGATGTCCGCGCCGTCCGGCACGGTCAGTCCGATCGGCAGGTCCGCGGCGATGATCTTCCAGGTGGCGCGGCTGCGCGTCAGCGAGTCGACCAGCCACCGCGCCTGCCTGGCGCCCAGCACGTGCCCGGCACCGTCGCGGGGAGAGTTGTTGGCGTCCTTGTACGAGCGCATGTCCAGAACGAACAGTTCGACCCGGCGGCCGAAGCTGAAGCTGCGGTACACGCGGCCGTCGACGGCACGGGCCGGGTCGACCGGCTGCCACTCGTGGAACGCCTGGAAAGCGCGCTGCGCCAGCACGTCGACGCGCTTCTCGGTGTACTGCGGCAGGTCCAGGATCTCGCCCGGGTACCAGTTGTTGACCACCTCATGGTCGTCCCACTGCACGATCGACGGCACCGAGGCGGCCAACTCCCGGACGTTGGTGTCGAGCAGGTTGTACGCGAACTGCCCGCGGTACTCCGCGAGCGTCTCGGCGACCTTGCTCTTCTCCGGCGTGACGATGTTGCGCCACACCTGGCCGTCGGGCAGCGTGACCTTCTCGGCCAGCGGGTTGTCCGAGTACACGGTGTCGCCGCTGTTGAGGAAGAAGTCGGGTTTGCGCGCGGCGATCGCGGCGAATCCGGTCATCCCGCCGATGTCGGGGTTGATGCCCCAGCCCTGGCCCGCGACGTCACCGGACCACGCGAACCGTACGTCCGCGTTGCCCACCGGCGCGGTGCGGAAACTGCCCGTCAGTGGCTCGCTGACCGTCCGGCCGTCGAGATCCTCGGCGCGCACGCGGTAGTACGCCTCGCATCCGGGTGGCAGGCCGCGCAGGCGCAGCTTGCCCGTGCCGTCGGACGCGGGCGTCAGCAGTGGGCCACGCATCTGACGGGCGTGACGGAACGACGGGTCGTTGGACACCTCGACCAGCATCCGTGACGGCCGGTCAGCCCTGGTCCACACAAGAGCACCGTCAGTGGTCACATCGCCGGTCTGCACACCGTGCGTGAGCACCGGACGGTCGCGGCGTAGCACCGCACCAGCCGGAAGCGCTCCGGCGACAAGGACTCCGGCGCTGAGCGCGCCCGCCCGTAGAACTGTTCGTCTGTCCATACGGGGCGTTCTATCCCGGGGAAACGAACGCGGGGTTAACGTTCCTGCTGACTTGGCAGACGTCCTTCTGCCATCCGCCTGGCGACGTCCCGGCGCAGCCAGAACAGGTATGTCCACACCAGACCGAAAATCACGCCCAGCACGCCGAGTTCCACCACGGCGAAGAAGCTGCCGAGCATCACCAGCTGCAACGCGATCACCACGTACATCGCCCAGGAGAACCGCAGCAGCCCGCAGGTCAGCACCAAACCGAGCACGATCCCGCCGACCAGCAGGCCCTTCCACGAGGCCAGCCCGCCGCCGGTGCGGTGCACCACCAGCAGCGCCAGCGCGACCACGATCGCCTCGATGATCAGGGCACCGGCCATCACGCCGCGGAAGCCCTTCATGGGGTCGGGGGTGCTCATGCCGGGTCCTTCCCGAACAGCGTCCTGGCCTCGCCTGCGGTGACCACCGATCCGGTGACCACGATGCCGCCGCCCGCCAGCGGTTCGTTCGGCTCGCCGACCTCCTCGACGAGCTGCACCGCGGTCTCCAGCGCGGCGTCCAGCCGGGGTTGGACGACGATCCGCTCGTCCCCGAAGATGTCCTGCGCGATGGTGGCCAGCTCGTCGACGTCCATGGCCCGCGGCGAGGTGTTGCGAGTCAGGATGATCTCCGTCACGACCGGTTCGAGCGCTTCGAGAATGCCCTTGGCGTCCTTGTCGCCCATCATGCCGACGACCGCGATCAGCCGCCGGAACGCGAACTCGTCCTCCAGGGCCGCGGCCAGTGCGCTCGCGCCGTGCGGGTTGTGCGCGGCGTCGATGAAAACGCTTGGCGCGGAACGCATCCGCTCCAGCCGCCCCGGCACCACGACCGACGCGAAGCCTTCCCGGACCGCCTCGACGTCGAGCTGCCGGTCCGCTCCGGCACCGAAGAACGCCTCGACCGCCGCGAGCGCGCGGACGGCGTTGTCGGCCTGATGCGCGCCGTGCAGCGGCAGGAAGATGTCGTCGTACACCCCGCCGAGGCCTTGCAGCGTCAGCAGCTGACCACCCACCGCGACGTCCCGGTTGAGCACGGTGAACTCCGAGCCCTGCCGGGCCACCACGGCGTCCACTTCGGCCACTCGCTCCAGCACGACCTGCATCACCTCGGGCCGCTGCTCGGCGACCAGCGCGATGGACTCCGGCTTGATGATGCCGGCCTTCTCGCGCGCGATGCCGGTGATGTCCGGTCCCAGGTAGTCGACGTGGTCGACGGCCACCGGGCCGATCACGGCGATCTGGGCGTCCACCACGTTGGTGGCGTCCCAGCCGCCGCCCAGCCCGACCTCCACCACCGCGGCCTCGACCGGCGCCTCGGCGAACGCCGCGTACGCCATCCCGGCGAGCACCTCGAACTTGCTCATCCGGACGTCGCTCGCGTCGTCCACCATGGACACGTACGGCTCGATCTCGCGGTAGGCCGCGACGTACCGCTCGGGGCTGATCGGGGCGCCGTCCAGCGCGATCCGCTCGGTCACCAGCTGCAGGTGCGGGCTGGTGAACCGGCCGACCCGCAGACCGATCCTGGTCAGCAGGGCGTCGATCATGCGGGTGGTGGACGTCTTGCCGTTCGTCCCGGTCACGTGCAGCACCGGGTAGGAGCGGTGCGGGTTGCCCAGCACGTCCATCAGGGCCTTGACGCGCTCGAGCGACGGCGCGATCCTGGTTTCCGGCCAGCGGGTGTCCAGCTCCGCCTCGACCTCACGGAGAACCTGCAGCGCGTCGGGATCGGTCACGTCAACTGAGTCTAGTTCCCGTGATTACGACAGAACCGGCAGCTCCGGGGACCGGAAGACGCGGTGGTTCGAGTCGACCGCGTGCACGAGGCAACCCGGCTGCTGAGCGGCCCATTCCGGGCCGTCGATGCCCATCGCGAAAGCCGCCGTCGCGGTCGCGTCGGCCGTGGTCAGGTCCGGCGCGTACACGGTCATGCTGAGCAGGCCGAACGCCGGGAGGCCGGTGCGCCCGTCGATGATGTGGTTGCCTCGCTCATAGGCCGCGGAGGTGGCGACGGCGCCGTCACGGATGCCGACGACGGCACAGACCCGCTGGCTGTCGTCCGGGTGCCGGATACCGACGCGCCACGGCTCGCCGTCGGTCGGTTCACCGGCCGTGACCACGTCACCACCGGCGTTGATGCAGAACCGGCGCAGCCCGGCCGCCCGCAGCAGGTCGGCGGCGCGCTGCACCGCCCAGCCCTTCACGACGGCGTTCGGGTCAAGCTGTCGCCCCGGCAGCTTTGCCTTGAACGCGCCGCCGGACCGCAGCTCGTAGGTCTCGCACAGCGCGAGGACGTGCAGGAGATCGGCGCTGATCTCCTCGGCACCGATCCTGCCCTCGTCCAGCCTGGTGACCTCGCTGTCCAGCCGGAACGGGCTGAACCGCAGGTCCACCTCGTGCAGCCAGTCGAAGACCATGTCTGCCTCACGTTGCGTGCCGTCGCGCAGGTCGACGGAAATAGGCAGGCCCATCAGCTGACGAACAGCGGTGATCGCCATCACGCCCCCTTGGCGTCGATCGCGGACTGCAGCGACTTGATGTACGACTCACTTGTCTGGGTGGCGCCGGACACGGTCTCGACGTCCGCGCTCTGCGCCTGCAACGTCTCCTGCACCAGCCGCGGTCCGGCCATTCTGGACGGCCCGGAGTTCGGCAACTGCAGGAACGTCACGTCGGTGATCTTCTGGCCGGTGAAGGTGACCTGCACCTGCACGACGCCGTGCCGGTTGCGTTCGGCCGATCCGTCGACGGTCCGGGCCTGGCCGGGCGAATCGGTGCCCGGCATGGGTTGCTGCGTCGCGGAACCTGGTGGCAACGCGGGCACGGTGTTCGGGGAAGGGAGCGCCACCTGCTCCGTGGACATGGTCGGTTCGTACTGCCAGACGAGCACGAATCCGACCGCGGTCGCCACGATGGCGGGAATCGCTCTGCGCATGGTTCTCGGTCCTCTCAACTGGCCAGGCTGAAACGTTCGGCGTGGACTTGCTCACGGGGCACGCCCAGCTCACGCAGGGAGCGCAGGACCGCGGCGGTCATCGGAGGCGGGCCGCAGACGAACACGTCGCGATCCGAGACATCGGGGACGAGCCCGCTCAGGTTCTGCGGGCTGAGCAGCACGTTGCCGTGGGCGTCGAGCGCGGTCACCGGACCGGTCAACAGGTGCAGCACCGCACCGCGCGACCGTGCCAAATCGGACAGCTCACGCAGGAGGACGGCGTCATCTTGTTTGTTCACACGGTAAAGCACCACCACGTGGCCACGAATCTCCTCCAGCAAGGCGCGAATCGGCGTGACGCCCACGCCTCCGGCGACGAGCAGGGCGTTCTGCTTGGTCTGGTGCATGGTGGTGAACGCGCCGTACGGGCCTTCGGCGAACACACGCGTGCCTGGCTTGATGTGGCGCAACGACGCGCTGCCGTCACCCAGGGCTTTCGCGGTGAGCCGCAAGGATTTCCCGTCGGGCGCCGCGGACAGCGAGAACGGGTTGGCCGCCCACCACCGGCCCTTGGCCAGGAACCGCCAGATGAAGAACTGCCCTGCCTTGGCGGGCAACCGGTCGAGGTTGCGGCCGGTGACGTACACCGACACGACCTGATCGGACTCGGGCACGACCGCGGACACCCGCAGCCGGTGCCGGAAGTTGCGCCACAGCGGCAGAACCACGCGACCGAGCAGCACGGCACCGAGCGCGCCTCCCCACAGCGCCCACCAGTAGGCACGGGCGAACGGCGACTCGACGAACGACGAGCCGACCGCGATCTGGTGCGAGAACGCGAGGACAACGGCGATGTAGGTGTACAGGTGGATGAAGTGCCAGGTCTCGTAGGCCAGCCTGCGCCGGGCGACCCGCGCGGAGACGACACCCACCATGAGGATCAGTGCGAAAGCGACGATCGCCTGCAGGACTCCCTCGGTGGTCTCGGCCAGCGTGACCAGTTCGCCGACCGGGCCGACGCCGGACAGACCGGCGTACCCGAAGGCGATGAACACCATGTGCCCGAGCAGAAGCCAGAGCACGCCGAAGCCGGTCCAGCGGTGCAGGCTGGTCAGCCGGTCCATGCCGAGCCGGCGGTCCAGCCAGGGCAGCCGGGCCACGAGCACGAGCTGGAAGGCCATCAGCAAGGCGCCGTACAGGCCGAACAGCCGCCCGACGGAGATCAACGGGTGGGCCGACGGGCCTGCTTCGGCGAACAGCACCGTGACCAGCGCTCCATTGGCGCCGAGCACGGCACAAAGCCCGGTACGGGCCAGCACGCGCGGCCGGGTCAGTGACAGGGTCGTCATGGAACCGAGCTTGGGGTCCGTTCCTGTGTCCGTCCTGTTATCTACCTGTCGACTTGCTATCGGGGGCCCGGCCGTCTCGCTCCCCGTGCGCCGGTGCCGCACCATGAGGATGTGAACAAGAAGAGCCCGGTGCGTCTGCTCGTCGTCGACGACGAGCCGCACATCGCCGACCTGGTCGCGACCGTCGCCCGCTACGAGGGCTGGAACGCGGTCACCGCCGGGACAGGCGAGGAGGCGCTGCGCCAGGCGGCCGGCTTCAGCCCGGACATCGTGGTGCTGGACCTGATGCTGCCCGACGTGGACGGGTTCACCGTGCTCGACGGCCTGCGCGCGAGCGGCGCGATGGTGCCCGTGGTGTTCCTCACGGCCAAGGACGCGACCGCGGACCGGATCGCCGGGCTCACCCGCGGCGGCGACGACTACCTGGTCAAGCCCTTCTCGGTGGAGGAGCTGATGGCCAGGCTGCGCGCGGTGTTACGGCGCAGCAACGGGCCCGCGTGGAAGCGGTCCGTGCTCGAGGTCGGCGACCTGACGATGGACGAGGACACCCGTGAGGTGAAACGCGCGGGCGTGCCGGTCTCGTTGACGCCGACGGAGTTCGAGCTGTTGCGGTACCTGATGCGCCGCTCCCCCGCGGTGCTGACCAAGGCGCAGATCCTCGACCACGTCTGGGAGTACGACTTCGGCGGCAGGTCCAATGTGGTCGAACTGGTCGTGTCACATCTGCGCCGGAAGATCGACGACGGGCATGAACCGTTGATACATACCGTCCGCGGCGTGGGGTACGTCGTGCGGCGGGCGACGGGATGAACCGCTGGCAGCGAACCCCGCTCGGTACTCGGCTGGCCTTGGCGCTGGGCGTGTTGTCATTGGTGGTCTTCGGGATCGTCGGCACGGTGCTGGTGACGAGCACGAGTGACTTCCTGGCCCGCCAGCTGGACGACCAGATCGCCAAGACCCAGCAGGAACAGGTCCCTGCCGTGCGGACCAAGTGGAAACCGCCGTACACCTGGTACCAGATCAGGTACAACCCGTCGACGGGCGGCGCTGAGGAAGTCGCCGGCGGCGGCCTGCCGCCGGCCCAGGACCTGGACCAGTTCGTCGAACTGGGCGACGACATCGCCAAAGGCCACGAGACCGACGACTACCGGACGATCTTCATCCACGGCCAGGGCAGTTACCGTGCCCGCGCCTGCAAGCTGTATGACGGAGCGGTCCTGGTGAGCGCGGCTCCGATCAACGACCTGAGCCGCACGGTGCGGTGGCTGGTCCTCCTGTCGGTGGGCGCCTTCGGCGCCGCGTTGGTGGTTCTCGTCGTCGCGGGCAGGCTCGTCCTGCGCCGAGGCTTGCGGCCACTGAGCGACATGGCGTCGACAGCGCACGACATCACGTCCCACGATCTCACGGACTCCGGTCATCTCCCGGTGCGCGCCCAGGGCAAGGGCGGCGGCCCGGAGGTGGAGGAGCTGCGAACGTCGTTGAACGTGATGCTCGACCACATCGACCACTCGCTGGCCGCACGCACGGCCGCGGAGCAACGACTGCGCCGGTTCATCGCCGACGCGTCGCACGAACTGCGTACTCCCCTGACGTCCATCCGGGGATACGCCGACCTGTTCCGGTACGCGGCGGCCAACGAGCCTGCCGAACGCGAAGCGCACCTGGCGAAGATCCGCGAAGAGACCGAACGGATGAGCGTGCTGGTCGACGACCTGCTGCTGCTCGCCCGCCTGGACTCGGAAACCCCGCTGCGCCGGGAACAGACCGACCTGGTCGAGATCGCATCGGCCGCGGCGCAGGCCTTCGTCGCGGCCCATCCGGACTACCCGCTGAACTTCGACGCGCCCAGCCGGGTGCTGATCGTGGGCGACGCCATGCGCCTGCGGCAGGTGCTGGACAACCTGTTGACGAACATCGCCCGGCACACCCCGTCCGGCACCGAGGTCGAGCTGACGGTGAGCGCGGACGCCGTGGTGATCGTGACCGACACCGGGCCGGGGATCCCGCCGGAGCACCAAGCCCGGATCTTCGACCGGTTCTACCGGATCGACGACTCCCGCAGCAGGCACATCGGTGGCACGGGCCTGGGGCTTTCGATCGTGCACTCGATCGTCAGCGCCCACGGCGGAACGGTGAACCTGTCCAGCGAACCCGGCCGGACGACGTTCATCATCACGCTCACGCCGCTGGCGACCGCGAAGGAGAACCGGCCGCCGGTGGACGATTCCGACGAGCACAAGTCGCCGTGGAGTCCCGACGCTGCCGTGGAACCCCGGCCCTCGTCCCCTACCACAGGGGTCTGACATTCCGCCTTGAGCGCCCCCGGACAACCACGTTACCCAAGGGGTGTGACAACACCGGTCTGGTCCGCCGCGCGAGGACGGGCCGGACCGGCGTCGCCAGTGGTCAGGCCGGAGGCAGGGCGCTGAGGCGCGCGTTGATCCGGTCGATGTCGGCCAGGGCGGTGTCGCGCCGGACCTTGATCTTGTCGACCACGTCGGCCGGGGCCTTCTCGGTGAACTTCGGGTTGGTCAGTTTGGCCTCACACTGCGCGAGGTCCTTCTGCGCGACCGCGAGGTCCTTGGTCAGGCGCTTGCGCTCCGCATCGACGTCCACCGCACCGGACAGGTCCAGCTCGACCCCGACCGAGGCCCCGCCGGGCAGGGCGACGTCGAGGGACGCGCTGGCCGAGAACCCGTCGCCTGGCTCGGTGAGCCGGGCCAGGGTGGCCACCGCGGCCTCGTGCGCCGCGAGGCCGGCGGACTCGACGCCGGTCAGCCGGGCACTGACCTTCTGCCCGGGCTTGAGGCCCTGGTCGTTGCGGAACCTGCGGATCTCGGTGATCAGCTTCTGCACGCCCTCGATCCGCTGGGCCGCCGCGGTGTCCGCGGACGCGCCGGTCGCCGACGGCCACTCGGCGACGACGATCGACTCGCCGCCGGTCAGCGCGGTCCACAGCTCCTCGGTGACGAACGGGATGACGGGATGCAGCAGGCGCAGCAGCGCGTCGAGCACATGGCCGAGCACCGCCTGGGTCGGCTCCTGCCGGCCCTCGGCGATCTGGACCTTGGCCAGCTCCAGGTACCAGTCGCAGAACTCGTCCCACGTGAAGTGGTAGAGCGCGTCGCAGAGCTTGGCGAACTGGAAGTCCTCGAACAGGCCGTCCACCTCGGCCACCAGGCTGTCCAGCCGGTCCAGGATCCAGCGGTCGGCGTCGGTCAGCTCGTCGCGGGACGGCACCGGGATGGCGGTGGTGGCGCCGTTCATCAGGGCGAAGCGGCTGGCGTTCCACAGCTTGGTGACGAAGTTGCGCGAGCCGGACGCCCACTCCTCGGCCAGCGCCATGTCGCTGCCGGGGTTGGCGCCGCGGGCCAGGGTGAAGCGCAGCGCGTCGGCGCCGTAGCGGTCGAGCCACTCCAGCGGGTCGATCACGTTCCCGCGCGACTTGGACATCTTCTTGCCGAACTGGTCGCGGATCAGCCCGTGCAGGTACAACTGGTCGAACGGCTGCCTGCCGTCCATCGCGTACAGGCCGAACATCATCATCCGGGCGACCCAGAAGAACAGGATGTCGTAGCCGGTGCACAGCACGCTGGTCGGATAGAACTTCCGCAGGTCCGCGGTGTCGTCCGGCCAGCCGAGCGTGGAGATCGGCCACAGGCCCGACGAGAACCACGTGTCGAGCACGTCCGGGTCCTGCGTCCAGCCCGCACCGCTGGGCGGCTGCTCGTCCGGGCCGACGCACACGACCTCGCCGTCCGGGCCGTACCAGACCGGGATCCGGTGCCCCCACCACAGCTGACGGGAGATGGTCCAGTCGTGCATGTTGTCGACCCAGTCGAAGTAGCGCTTGGCCAGCTCCGGCGGGTGGACCGTGGTCCGGCCGTCACGCACGGCGTCACCAGCCGCGCGGGCCAGCGGCTCGACCTTGACCCACCACTGCATCGACAGGCGCGGCTCGATGACGGTGTCGCACCGCGAGCAGTGCCCGACGGAGTGCAGGTACGGGCGCTTCTCCGCCACGATCCGGCCCTGCTCACGCAGCGCGGCCACCACGGCGGGCCTGGCCTCGAACCGGTCGAGCCCCTCGAACGGTCCCTTCACCGTGACCACGGCACGCTCGTTCATCATCGTGATCGCCGGCAGGTCGTGCCGCTGGCCGATCTCGAAGTCGTTCGGGTCGTGCGCGGGCGTCACCTTCACCGCACCGGTGCCGAACTCGGGGTCCACGTGCTCGTCGGCGACCACCGGGATCCGGCGGTCGGTCAGCGGCAGGTGGATCTCCTTGCCGACCAGGTGCTTGTAGCGCTCGTCGTCCGGGTGCACGGCCACGGCGGTGTCGCCGAGCATCGTCTCGGCACGCGTGGTCGCCACGACGATCGACTCGTCCCCGTCGCCGTACCGGATCGAGACGAGCTCGCCCTCGTCCTCGGAGTGCTCCACCTCGATGTCCGACAGTGCCGTCTGGCACCGCGGGCACCAGTTGATGATCCGTTCCGCGCGGTAGATCAGGCCGTCGTCGTACATCGTCTTGAAGACGGTCTGCACAGCCTTGGACAGGCCCTCGTCCATAGTGAAGCGCTCACGGCTCCAGTCGACGCCGTCGCCGAGCCTGCGCATCTGGCCGAGGATCCGGCCGCCGTACTCGTCCTTCCACTCCCAGACCCGCGCGACGAACTCGTCACGGCCCAGGTCGTGCCGGGACACGCCTTCCTTCTCGGCGAGCGAACGCTCCACCACGTTCTGGGTGGCGATGCCCGCGTGATCCATGCCGGGCAGCCACAGCACTTCGTAGCCCTGCATGCGGCGGCGCCGGGACATGGCGTCCATGAGCGTGTGGTCCAGCGCGTGGCCCATGTGCAGGCTGCCGGTCACGTTCGGTGGCGGCAGCACGATGGTGAAGGGCGGCTTGTCCGAGGACGGGTCCGCCTCGAAGTACCCGGCCGTCACCCACCGTTCATACAGCCGCCCCTCTACCTTCTCGGGCTCGAACGCGGCCGGAAGATCGGTAGTGGACCGGGGGAGGGCTGTCTCTGTCACGGTGAAAGAGTTTACGAACCACGCTGGACCGCCTTCACTCGCATTGCCTACTCATACGAACGGGTGACTTCAGCCGTCAGCCGGCGGCCAACGACCACGGATTGTGACTCAGCGCACTCAGAGCACTACGCGTGACCACTGGTTTTACGCACCGTGGTCACGCTAGGCTCACCCGGTCCGGTGTGGACTACACCACGGGGCTGCCGGGCGACCCTGTACTCCGCGACCACGCGCGAGGGAGAAATGCCCGAGGACCCACAACACGACACCGGCTCAGCACGATCGTTCCTCAAGCGCTACCGCGCCAAGGTCGCCACGCTCAGCGTGGGCGTCGCGGTGGTGGCCGGAATCGTCACGTTCAACGAGGTCCGCGGCACCGCCGAGCCGAGAACAGTCGACGTCACCGCTGCGGCACCACCGATTCAAGTGGACTTCGAACGTCCTTTCACCGGCACGCCCGCGGCGGACTGGCCGGACGGAGAGGCCGGTGTCGTCGCGCCGCCGGCGCAGGCCATCGGCCCGTTCACCGCGCAGCAGGTCGGCGACGCCTACGCGAAGGTCCGCCAGGCAGTGATCACCTCCAGACTGGATCGGGGAGTCCTCGAACAGCACGACGTCGAGCGCTACCTCACGCTGCTGGCCAAGGACTCGCAGAAGAACATGCGACCGGTGTTCGGCAACGAGCCGAACGAGGCGCACGCGTACGCCACCAGGCTCGCCGTCGGGCACAGGCTGCTGCCCGCCGAGCCGAAGGTGCGCGGCCGGATGTGGGCCGAGCAGGGAACCAGGCCCGGTGAGCTCGTCGTGCACACGAACTTCGTGTTCGCGTACGCGTTCCAACCCGCTGAACCGGACAAACTCCGGGACGTCATGGACCTCGTCGCGGTCGATCGATGGGACGTCGACTACTCCGTGCTGACCGGCAAGTACGCCGCCAGCAGCCTGGGGATCTGGCCAGTGCGTTCACAGGGCTTCACCTATTCCATGGGGTGTGAGGCTTTGCGCGCCGGTTATCTCGCTCCCGCCTACAGCGAGCGACGCGCGGACGCGGCGGCGAAAGGCCAGGGCAAGGACCGGACCGCCTACTTCGATCCCGGCACTGATCTGCCTTCACACAGCACCTGCGACTGACCGTTCCGCTCGATCAGACGGCTTGATCCCGTGATCCGGGTGGTGCCGAGCTGCGCCGCACGTTCCACCGTAGGGCGGACCGGCGCGCGGCGCATCCGTCTGGAGACAGAGATCGTGAATCTGTCTGCGGGCAGATGTGCCGCGGTGGCGATTGCGGGACCGTGGTCAGCGTGCAGACATCGACCACACCGGCGGTACACGCCACTCAGCTGTCCAAAGTATATGGATCCGGTTCTTCCAGTGACGTCAAGGTGATCGCGCTCGACGACGTCACTGTGGACTTTCCGCGCGAGCGGTTCACCGCCATCATGGGCCCGTCCGGGTCCGGCAAGTCCACACTGCTGCATTGCCTTGCGGGGCTGGACAAACCGACCAGCGGCCAGGTGTACGTCGGTGGCACCGAGACGTCTTCGTTGTCCGACGCGCGGCTGACCGCGTTACGCCGGGACCGCGTCGGATTCGTGTTCCAGGCGTTCAACCTGCTGCCGACGCTGACCGCGTGGGAGAACATCGTGCTGCCGCTCGACCTGGCCGGGCGGCGGCCGGACCAGGCGTTCGCCGACAGGATCATCGACGGCATCGGCCTGCGGCACCGGCTGGGGCACAAGCCCAGTCAGCTCTCGGGTGGCCAGCAGCAGCGGGTCGCGTGCGCCCGGGCGTTGATCACCAAGCCGGAGGTCGTGTTCGCCGACGAACCGACAGGTGCGCTGGACTCCAAGTCGTCGGCCGACGTGCTGGGTTTCCTGCGGCGCAGCGTGGACGAGTTAGGTCAGACCGTGGTGATGGTGACGCACGAACCGACGGCGGCCGCCTACGCCGACCGTGTTCTGTTCTTCGCTGATGGCCGGGTGGTCGGTGAACTGACCGAGCCGACCGCCGACCGCGTCCTCGACCGGATGAAAGACCTCGAGAAAGTAGATGCCTGATGCTCCGCGCGATGCTGCGTGATCTCCGCGCGCACAAGGGAAGGATCGCGATGACACTCATCGCGATCACCCTCGGAGTTGCTTTTGTCGTGACCACCTGGGTGATCTCGGACTCCGCCGCGGAAACCCTGCGTGGCCGGGACATCCGCGGTGACGTCGCGGTCACCGTGCGGACCGTCGGCGGCGGGCCGGAACTCACGCCCGCGGAGCGCGACCGGCTGGCGCGCATCCCCGGTGTGGCAAGCGCTTCGGGGGTGGCGTTCGGCTACGCCGGCTTGGTCGGCCAGGACGGCAAGCTGACGTCGGCCCGGCCGACGCTCGCCGGCACCGGCTGGGATTCGTCGGACCGGTTCGCCTTGGTGGCGGGCCGGACACCGGCGCCGGGTGAAGTGGCGCTGCACGAGCGGCAAGCCCGCGAGGCAGGCCGCGAAACCGGTGACAGGACACAAATCCTGCTCTCCGACGGACGGTCGGTCGACGCCGTTGTCGCGGGCCTGTTCACGTATCGGCCTTTCGCTGAGACGCCGCCCAGCGTCGCCTTCGGCGATCCCGGCGTGCTCGGTGACCGCTTCACGCGCGTCGAACTGGTCGCCCGGCCCGGGGCGGACATCGACGCCATCGCCGCGGCCGCCCGTGATCTCGTCGACCCGGCCCTGCGCACAGTCGCCACCGGAGCGGACCTCGCGGCGCAGGCACAGGCCAGAGCGGACGATTCGGCTCAGTCGAGCCGGGAGTCGTTACTCGGCTTCGCCGCGGTGGCGTTGCTGGCCGGGATGTTCGTGATAGCCAACACCTTCTCGATGCTCGTGACCCAGCGAACGCGGCAACTGGCTCTGCTGCGGGCGATCGGGGCGACCCGCCGCCAGGTTCGCAACGCGGTGCTGGTCGAGGCCGGTGTGCTCGGCTGGATCGCCTCGACGCTGGGCGTGGCGCTGGGAATCGGCCTGGGACTGCTGGGGCTGGCCACCACCGGGTCCGACGACACGAACATCACACTGTCGGTGTCTCCCACCAGCATCCTGGTCGGATACGCGACAGGGGTTCCGGTCACCATGATCGCCGCGTACGCGTCCGCACGCCGGGCTGCCGGCGTGGCGCCCGTGGCGGCGCTGAGGACAGACGGTTCCTTCGCTCCGCGGTCGCTCGTCGCGCGGTCGATTCTGGGCGGAGTCGCTGTGGCGGCCGGTGTCGTCGCGATCGTCTCGACGTTGCGCAACGACCTGTCGACCACGGAACGGATCGTGGCAATGGGCGGCGGCATCGCGGTGTGGCTGGGCGTGTTGTTCCTCGCGCCGGTGCTGGCCAATGCCGTGCTTCGGCCCGTGGGCAGGGTGATGAGCCGCCGTGGCGGTCCCGCGACACGGCTCGGCGTACGCAACTCAGTGCGCGATTCCCGGCGCACTGCGGCGACGACATCGGCGTTGATGGTCGGCTTGGCGTTGGTGTGCGCGTTCGCCACGTTGGGTTCCTCGATCACGTCAATGCTCAGCTCGTCGATTCAGGCCACGGTCCCCGCCGAGGCGACGGTCGTCGAGTCACCGGTCGACAACGTGGCGCTCGGCACTGATGTGCTGGACAAGGCGCGGTCCGTGCCGGGTGTGACGAACGCGTCGGCCGACCGGTACATGTTCGTCAAGGTCACGCACAACGGGTCGACCTCCCAGACCACGATGTCGGCCATCGAACCGGGCGGCGTCATCCGGCCCGAAGTCGTCGCGGGCACGGGCGATGTGCGGCGCGGCGCGGTCGTCGGGGAGAACCAGGCGGCCATGATCGGTGCCCGATTAGGTGACGAGGTCACTCTCGTCCTCGACCCCACCACGTCGGTGACCACGACGATTGTCGGCTTGCACAAAGGAATGGAAGGCAGACCTCTGTTCTATGTGGACCTGGCGGTGATGCCGGCCAAGCTGAAGGCCACCACGGTGACCAGCGTGTACGCCACCGGGCCGGACGCGGCAGCGGTGCGCGCCGGGATCGAGGCGGCCTTTCTCGACCGGCCTGACGTGGTGGTGACCGACCGCGACGGCGTGATCAAGGAGGCGACCGAAGGTTTCCAGCTGCTGCTGTCGTTGATGTACGCGTTGTTCGGAGCGGCCATCATCATCGCGGCGTTCGGTGTGGTCAACACGCTGGCGCTGTCGGTGATGGAGCGGACCAGGGAGATCGGTGTGCTGCGGGCGGTGGGTGCGAGCCGGCCGTTGATCCGCCGGGCGATCCGCGTGGAGAGCGTGGTGATCTGCGCGTACGGCGGCTTACTCGGCATCCTGGTCGGCATCGGCTTCGGCGCGGTCATGAACCACGCGATGATGGGCCAGTCCCTCTGGGAGTTCTCCGTTCCCTACGAGATCATCGGCGCCGCCCTGATCGGCATGGTCGTCGTCGGCGTCCTCGCGGCCCTGTGGCCGGCCCGCCGGGCGTCACGCACCGACATCCTCGCCGCCATCGGGACGACCTAGGAGGTGAAGACGCGGTCCAGACAGGTGTCGACGACGGCCAGTGCGGTGTCCGGAGTGTGGTGGCCTATCAGGGTGTGGGTACTGAGGCCGTCGATCAGGCTGAGCAGCAGCCGGGCCTCGTGGTCGATGTCCAGGTCAGGACGGGTGTCGCCGGCGTCCCGGGCGGTGGTGAGCAGCAGGACAAGGAGGTTGTGCAGTTCGCCGTAGCCGGCCTTGAGCCGGGCGGCGAAGTCGTCGGCCACCAGGGCACGGGCTGTGAAGGCCATCCCGACCTGCAGGGCATGCCGGTGCAGGTCGTCGATCGGCAGCAGTTCGGTGGCGATGGCGCGGATGACCGTTCTGGGTGAGGAGTCGCCCGCGTCGGCAAGGCGTTGGCCGACCAGCGCGGCGCCCAGGTCGTTCACTCGCTCGAAGGCGGCCCGCAGCATCTGGTCCTTGGTGCGGAAGTAGTGCTGGACCCGGCCCAGTGAGACGCCTGCCTTGGTGGCGACGTCCCGCAGGCTGATCCCGTCCAGGCCTTGCTCGCCGATCAGGGCGAGCACGGCGTCGACGATCTGGTGCTGCCGCTCGTCGTGGGCGGCTCCGACACCGCGGGTCCGCTGGCTGGACACCTTCCCAATATAGCCGTATTGCCCTGGGCAGCCCATTCCGATACGGTTGACTTGATTTGCTGCAGAACAGCAGGGGGTATCTCATGCGATGGGGGAAGAAGCTCGCCGTCTCAGCGGCCGCGCTGACGGCCATGATGGCCGTCCCAGCGGCATCGGAAGCACACCAAGGCCAGGTGCGGATCGAAAGTGGGTGGTTGAGAGGCATTGCGACAGGGGATTACCGGATGTTCCAAGGCATTCCGTATGCGGAGCCACCAGTCGGTGACCTGCGCTGGCGGTCACCGCGGCCACCCGCTGCGTGGACCGGCGTCCGTGACGTCACCACACCCGGGGCCCGGTGCGCGCAAACCCGATCACACCAGGGAAACCCGGGAAGCGAGAACGAAGACTGCCTGTTTCTCGACGTGACGGTGCCGCGTGGTGGCGCGGCCCGCAAACCGGTCTTCGTGTGGTTGCACGGCGGCGGATTCACCGAGGAGGCGGGAAGCGACTACGACGCGCGGCGCATGGCCGTGAGCGGTGACGTCATCGTGGTGACGCCGAACTACCGGCTGGGGATCTTCGGGTTGCTCGCCTACCCAGGACTCGCGGGCTCCGGTGGCTTCGCCCTGGAAGACCAGCAAGCGGCGTTGCGATGGGTCCAGCGCAACATCGGACGGTTCGGCGGTGATCCACGCGCGGTCACGCTGGCCGGGGAGTCGGCGGGCGGCAAGAGCATCTGCGGGCATCTCGCCTCGCCGGCCGCCGCGGGCCTGTTCCAGCGGGTCATCCTGATGAGCGCGCCGTGTACGGGAACCGTGCCCGCCGGTGCCATGTTCCCGGGGCTGGAAGCGTTCCCCCAGTGGACGCACGCCGGGGAGCGGGCGGGCGACGGCGCGAAAGTGGCCACCGACCTCGGCTGCCCGGACATCGCGTGCCTGCGGAGACTGACCACGAAGGACTTGTTGGCCAAGCACCACGAGTTCATCTCACCGACGTACGGCAATGCGGTACTTCCGCGGAATCCGGACGCGGCGATCACAGCGGGGCGCATCCACAAGGTGCCGACGCTGTCGGGCATCACCAAGGACGAGATGACGTATCTGGCAATGCTTTTCTACGACCTTGCCGACCGGCCCATCTCCGGCGACCAGTACAAGGCGTTGTTACACAAGGCGTTCGGCGAGACGCATGCGCCCAGAGTCGAGCAGCGGTACCCGGTGAGCCGATATGCCTCGCCGAGTCAGGCATGGTCAGCGGTGACCACGGACGTCGTGTTCGCCTGCCCTACCGCACGACGCAACAAGGACATGGGTGCGTGGTCGTACGAGTTCGCCGAGCCCAGTCCTCGGTGCCCAAGCTGACGTTCCCGCCGGGTGCGCCGCATGCGTCGGACCTGCCGTACTTGTTCCCGGAGTTCGAGAAGCCGTACGGCAGCCTGTCCGACCGCGTGATCGGCTACTGGACGACGTTCGCCCGCACCGGGCAACCGGCCGAGCAGGACGTATGGCCTCGTTATCCGGTGACCGTCTCGCTCACCAGCGCGCCCGGAGATCCGGCGCGGGTCGACCTCGGGGCCGCCCACCACTGCGGGTTCTGGGCCACGATTCCTCAGGTCCGCAGATAGGAGGCGCCGTTCAGGTCCAGCACAGTTCCCGACGCCCACTCCGCGTCCTGGGACGCCAGGTAGATCACCGCGGCGGCGATCTCCTCCGGGCGGGCGACCCGGCCGAACGGGCTCTGCCGCCGGACGTCCTCGGTCACCATCTCCGCGACACGGTCGGTGGCGACGAACCCCGGAGCGACCGCGGTCACGGCGATCCCCTGCGGTGCAAGGGAGATCGCGAGTGATTGGCCGAGTGCGTGCAACGCCGCCTTGCTCGCGCCGTAGGCGGGCATGTCCGGTTCACCGCGGAAGGCGCCGCGCGAGCCGACGTTGACGATCCGGCCACGGACCCCTCGGTCGATCATGTGCTTGGCGACGCAGTACGACATGTTGGCCGCGCCGAACACGTTGACCGCGAAGGTTCGCTGCCAGAGCGACTGCCACTCCTCATAGGACAGTTCGTGCACCGAGCCCAGCTCGACCAGCCCGGCGTTGTTGACCAGGACGTCAATGCCGCCCAGCGTTTCCGCGGCGGACGTGACGGCGTCCGAGATGGCGGCGGGGTCGGCGAGGTCGGCATCCGCGGACGACAGAGCGACAACGCGGTCGCCCTGCGCCCGGAACGCGTCGGCGATCGCCGCACCGATCCCCCGTGAGCCGCCGGTGACCAGGACTCCCCTGGTCACTTGGCGAACACCTGCGACTCGTCCTTGAACGCCTTGAACTCCAGCGCGTTGCCGGCCGGGTCACGGAAGAACATGGTCCACTGCTCGCCGGGCTCGCCCTCGAACCGCAGATACGGCTCGATCACGAACTCGGTCCCGGCCGCGCGCAGCCGGTCGGCCAGCACGTGGAACTCCGGGATCGGCAGGATCAGCCCGAAGTGCGGCACGGGCACGTCGTGGCCGTCGACCGGGTTACGGCCGGAGTCACCACGCGCTCCCGGCACGACGTGGGTGACCACTTGGTGGCCGTAGAAGTTCCAGTCGACCCACGCGTCAGCGGAACGCCCCTCTTCGAGCTTGAGCACGCCGCCGTAGAACTCACGGGCTTCGGCCAGGTCATCGACGGGAATGGCGAGGTGGAATCCAGGTCGGGTCATGTCTCCACCTTGACCGCCGGACATCCGAATGTCAACATTCGGACATGTTGCAGAAGGCGGGCAGGCGCGGCCTGGCCGAAGAGGCGGCCGACCGGATCCGGGACGCGATCTTCCGTGGCGACTTCCCGCCAGGCGCGGCACTGCGTGAGGTCGAGCTCGCCGCGCAGCTGGACGTCAGCCGCGGATCGGTCCGCGAAGGGCTGGCGATCCTGGAACGGGAAGGCCTCGTGCAGAGCGCCTGGCACCGCGGCACGAAGGTGATCGACCTGACCACTCGGGACGCGCGAGAGGTCTACTCGGTCCGAGCGGCCTTGGAAGGACTGGCCACCCGGGACGCGATCGGCAGGGTGGACCTTGCCGCGCTCACCAGGCTCGTCGACGCGATGGCCAGGGGACTCACCGAAGGCGTCGCCAGCGAAGAGCTACTAGCGCTGGACATCGACTTCCACGACACGATCTACCAGGCCACCGGCAACCGGCGGCTGATCGAGGCGTGGCAGGCCCTGCGGTCTCAGGTGTACCTGTTCCAGCTGACCCGCATCCGCTTGGGGCACAACGAGTACCGAGCGGTCGTCGTCGACGAGCACAGGGAGCTGGTGACGCTGCTGACGCGGGGCCAAGCCGACGCCGTCACCCGCTTCGCCGAGGAGCACGTGCACTCGGCGCTGCGGGCGTTGGCCGGGCAACTCAGCCGGTGAACAACTGGGTCACCTTGCTGATCAACTGGTACAGGCCGTAGAGCAGCGGGATGCCCACCCACAGCCAGGCGAAGACGATCAACGGCGTGCGGTTGACCTTCTGGTCCGGTCGGCTCACTGGGTCACCTTCTCCCCGGTCGGCTCATGGAACTTCGCGTTGACCGGCCGGACGAACTCGTTGGCGACGAAGCCGACGACCAGCAGCCCGATCATGATGTAGATCGACGTGGTGTAGAGCGCGGGCCCGCTCTTGCCCGCCGCCTTCTGCGAGTCGGCGATGGCGTTGATGATCAGCGGGCCGAGCACGCCGGCGACCGACCACGCGGTGAGCAGCCTGCCGTGGATCGCGCCGACCTGGTACGTGCCGAACAAGTCCTTCAGGTACGCCGGAACCGTGGCGAAACCGGCGCCGTAGAAGGAAAGGATCAGCATCGCGCAGACGATGAACAGCACCTTCGACTCGTTGGTGAACAACGCGATCGCCAGGTACAGCACCGCACCGACGCCGAGGTAGCCCCGGTACATGTTCTTGCGGCCGACCAGGTCCGATGTGGACGACCAGACGATCCGGCCGAGCATGTTCGCCAGCGACAGCAGGGCCACGAACCCGGCCGCGGCCGAGGCACTGACCGGGACCGGCGTCTCCCGGAAGAAGTCCGTGATCATCGGCGACGCCTTCTCCAGGATGCCGATGCCCGCGGTCACGTTGAAGCACAACACCACCCACAGGCACCAGAACTGCGGCGTCCTGATGGCGTTGCGCGCCGACACGTTCGCGGTGGTGATCAGCGCGTGCGCCTTGTCGTTGGCCGGGTTCCAGCCCGCCGGTTTCCAGTCGTCCGCGGGAACACGGACAAGCAGGACGCCGACGGACATGAACACCGCGTACGCGAGGCCGTGCACCAGGAACGTCGTGGCGATCGCGCTGTCGGCGACCGAGACCACGCGGCCGACGTTGTCGTACGCGACCCCGAAGGCCTGCAGCATCTCCGTCGACCACGGTGAGGCGATCAGCGCGCCGCCGCCGAAGCCCATGATCGCGATACCGGTGGCCATGCCGGGACGGTCGGGGAACCACTTGATGAGGGTGGACACCGGCGAGATGTAGCCAATGCCCAGACCGATCCCGCCCAGGCCGCCGTAGCCCAGCACGACCAGCCAGTACTGCTTGGTCAGCACACCGAGCGCGGCGACCAGGAAGCCACCGCAGAAGCAGCAGAGCGACACGAACATCGCCCACCGCGGCCCGTTGCGCTCCACCCTGGTGCCGAACAGCGCGGCCGACAGCCCGAGCATGACGATGCCCAGCTGGAACGGCAAAGCACTCTGCGCGCCGCTCAGCGAGAGATACTTCTCCAGCGGAGGCTTGAACACGCTCCAGGCGTACGCCTGCCCGATCGCCAGGTGAACCGACAGGGCGGCGGGCGGGATCAGCCAGCGGCTCCAGCCCGCCGGCGCGACGATACGGGAGCGGTCCAGGAAACCGAGGGCCATTCGTCGACCTCCCACGCTGGTTGTTGAGTAGGCAAACTAATGGTCTGGACGCACCCTCACAAGAAGGAGTCCGGATGGGGCGGGTAATCATTCGCCGACCGGTCGTCAAGTTGTCGCCGAACGGTCGACGCAGCCGGCTGGACGTGCTAGTGGCCGAGGAGCCGTTGGAACTGCGCGTCGACGGCAGATCGCTCGCGGTCACCATGCGCACCCCCGGGCACGATGTCGAGCTCGCCCACGGGTTCCTGTTCACCGAAGGCGTCATCGGCGGCAAGGAGGACGTCTCCACCGCCCGGTACTGCGACGGCGTGGACGACAGCGGCCGCAACACCTACAACGTGCTCGACCTGGCGCTGGCACCAGGCGTACCACCGCCCCACACGGGCGTGGAGAGAAACTTTTACACCACGTCGTCCTGCGGGGTGTGCGGCAAGGCCGCTCTGGACGCCGTACGGGTGAAAACCCGCCACTCCCCGGCCGGGGACCCCGTCACGGTCTCCCCGGAGGTCCTGACCGCCCTGCCGGACGCGCTGCGCGCGGCCCAGCGGGTGTTCGAGTCCACCGGCGGGCTGCACGCGGCCGGACTGTTCGGTTCGGACGGGACGATGCTCGTCGTCCGCGAGGACGTCGGCAGGCACAACGCCGTCGACAAGGTCATGGGCTGGGCGCTGCTCACCGACCGGATTCCACTGGCCGGCACCGTGCTGCTGGTCTCCGGGCGGGCCTCGTTCGAACTCGTGCAGAAGGCGGCCATGGCGGGTGTGCCGATCCTCGCCTCGGTGTCGGCGCCGTCGTCGTTGGCGGCCGAACTGGCCGAGGAGAGCGGGATGACGCTGATCGGGTTCCTGCGGGGCGACTCGATGAACGTGTACACCGGGATCGAGCGACTGGGCGATCACACGGCGTGAGCGGCTTCCCAGGTTCAAGTGGTAATGTCTAGACCCTTTTCCCCGATTGTGGCTACAGAACGC
The DNA here is from genome assembly GCF_013280595.1 of Kibdelosporangium persicum. Taxonomy (GTDB): domain Bacteria; phylum Actinomycetota; class Actinomycetes; order Mycobacteriales; family Pseudonocardiaceae; genus Kibdelosporangium; species Kibdelosporangium persicum. The sequence goes on along the minus strand of NZ_JAAATY010000011.1, from coordinate 128,762 downwards.
AACTCATCCGCCCTCGGGCACGTCTGAGTGGTAGAGCATGAGAGCAGGGCCGGGGGAAGGAAGACGGGTGGCGGACGAGCCAGCGGGGTCCGGGGAGGACCCCGGGAAGCGGCGGATGAGCCGCCGCTCGCTGCTCATCGCGGGCACGGCCGGGCTGGCCACCACCGGCGTCGTGCTCGGCACCGCGACGGGCACGCTCCCGGTGGCCAACCTGCTCGACCACGCCCTGGACGTCTCGACGCCTCCAGTGGGCCCGAATGAGGTCGTCATCAAGTACGAGCGGGTCCACTCGCAGCGACGCAAGCGTGACGTCGACATGGTCACGATCCTGCCCAACCGGGCCCGCCCGGAGCAGCTGCCCGTCTGCCTGCTGCTGCACGGCCTGCGCGGCAACGCCCGTCGCGCCGCACCGACCGGGCTGGCTCGCAAACTGATCGACCTGTCGGCCGCCGGCGCCATCCCGCCGTTCGCGTTCGTCGCGTTGGACGGTGGCGACAACTACTGGCACGAGAACCAGCGCGGCGACAACTCCATGGCCATGCTGCTCGACGAAGTCCCCCAGTGGATGCGTTCACGTGGCCTCGGCGACGCGGACGGCGTCCCGTTCGCGTGCGCGGGCATCTCGATGGGCGGTTTCGGCGCGCTGCTGTACGCAAGGCGCCGCAACGAGCGGGGCAACCCGGCTCAGGCGATCGCCGCCATCTCCCCCGGGCTGCTCACGTCCTGGCGTGAGATGAGCACCCGCCGGGCGTTCAAGGACACCGTTGAGTGGGCCTCGCTCGACCCGCTGCGCAACGTGGACAAGCTCGGGTCGGTCCCGGTCGGGATCTGGTGCGGCACCGAGGACCACTTCATCGAAGGCACCCGCAAGTTCATCAAACTGGCCAAACCGCAGGTGGCGTACACCGGGCCGGGCGGGCACGGCGACCCGTTCTACCGCCGCATCGTCCCCGATGTGCTGACGTTCCTGGGCAAACACGTCCCCCAGAACCACTGAACGCCCCCGCCCGTGCGGGCGGAGGCGTCCCTGTGCCGATCTGTCGGAAACCGGCCGCTCAGGCCGATTTCTCGCGCCGCTCGCGGCGGGTGGGCTGCCGGGCCACGATCGTCGGGTTCACGTTCTCCCGGACCGTCTGCTCGGTGATCACGACCTTGGCGACGTCCGTACGGCTCGGGATGTCGTACATCACCGGCTGCAGGACCTCTTCCATGATCGCGCGCAGGCCACGGGCACCGGTGCCGCGCAGGATCGCCTGGTCGGCGACGGCCTCCAGGGCGGTGTCGGTGAACTCCAGCTCGACGCCGTCCATCTCGAAGAGCTTCTGGTACTGCTTCACCAGCGCGTTGCGGGGCGTGGTGAGGATGGTGACCAGGGAGCGCTTGTCGAGGTTCGTCACGCTCGCGACGATCGGCAGACGGCCGATGAACTCGGGGATCAGGCCGAACTTGATCAGGTCCTCCGGCATGGTGTCGGAGAACACGTCGCTCTTGTCGATCTCGGCCGCGGTGCGGATCTCCGCGCCGAAGCCCAGGCCGCGCTTGCCGACCCGGTCCTGGATGATCTTCTCCAGCCCGGCGAACGCGCCGGCCACGATGAACAGCACGTTCGTCGTGTCGATCTGGATGAACTCCTGGTGCGGGTGCTTGCGGCCGCCCTGCGGCGGCACGCTGGCGGTGGTGCCCTCGAGGATCTTCAGCAGCGCCTGCTGCACGCCCTCGCCGGAGACGTCCCTGGTGATCGAGGGGTTCTCGGACTTGCGGGCGATCTTGTCGACCTCGTCGATGTAGATGATGCCGGTCTCGGCGCGCTTGACGTCGTAGTCCGCCGCCTGGATCAGCTTCAACAGGATGTTCTCGACGTCCTCACCGACATAGCCCGCCTCGGTCAACGCCGTGGCGTCCGCGATCGCGAACGGGACGTTGAGCAACTTGGCCAGTGTCTGGGCCAGGTAGGTCTTCCCGCAGCCGGTCGGCCCGAGCATCAGGATGTTCGACTTCGCCAGCTCGACGGTCTCCTCGCGGGACTCCCGTCCTTCCCGGGCCCGGTCGCCTGACTGGATGCGCTTGTAGTGGTTGTACACCGCTACGGCGAGGCTGCGTTTCGCGTCGTCCTGGCCGATCACGTACTGGTCGAGGAAGTCGTGGATCTCGGCGGGCTTGGGCAGCTCGTCGAGCTTGACGTCACCGGCCTCGGCCAGTTCCTCTTCGATGATCTCGTTGCACAGGTCGATGCACTCGTCGCAGATGTACACGCCGGGGCCGGCGATGAGCTTCTTCACCTGCTTCTGGCTCTTTCCGCAGAAGGAGCACTTGAGCAGGTCTCCGCCGTCACCGATACGTGCCATGACCGCTGACCTTGTCCCCTCCGGCGTACCGGCGGTACGCCTGGCTGTGTCTCGAGCTTTCGCCCGTTCGGGTGTTTCGACTTCAACACCAGTCGGGGTGTCTCCTCAGGCGGCGGGTTCGGCCGCGCACCCCTCGACTGTACGTGCCAAGTGCCGCAAAGCGGGAGAACCTGACCCGTCCGTTGCCGAATACCGGTGACAACCCTCGTCACCGACCGTATGCCATTACGGCCCCGCGTGTCGGATGAAGCGCGGAATTGGCTGGGACGGGTCAGGATTCCCGGGCTAACTCACCGCGGAAAGCTTGCGGTACGGCAGAACTTCGTCAATGATCCCGTAGTTCTTGGCGTCCTCGGCGGTAAGGATCTTGTCGCGCTCGATGTCGGCCCGGATGTCGTCGGCCGACTTGCGGGTGTGGTGCGCCAGCGTGATCTCCATCTGGCGCCGCAGCCGCTGGATCTCGTTGGCCTGGATCTCCAGGTCGGAGACCTGGCCGTAGACGCCTTCGAGCGACGGCTGGTGGATCAGGATCCGCGCGTTGGGCAGCGCCATCCGCTTGCCGGGCGTGCCGGCCGCGAGCAGCACGGCCGCGGCCGACGCGGCCTGGCCGAGGCAGGTCGTGCGCACGTCCGGGCGCACGTACTGCATCGTGTCGTAAATCGCCATGAGCGACGTGAATGAACCGCCCGGCGAGTTGATGTACATCTCGATGTCGCGGTCGGGGTCGACCGACTCGAGGTACAGCAGCTGTGCCATCACGTCGTTGGCCGACGCGTCGTCGATCTGCACGCCGAGGAAGATGATCCGCTCTTCGAAGAGCTTGTTGTACGGGTTGGACTCCTTGACCCCGTAGCTGGTGCGCTCCACGAAGGAGGGCAGCACGTACCGGGACTGCGGGAGCTGCAAGTCGCTCACTGTTACTCCTGGTTTGTTCTCAGTCGCCGGTTCAGGTGCGCGAGCTGGACGATCCGCGGGCGGCGACGTGATCGACGAAGCCGTACTCGCGGGCCTCCTCGGCGGTGAACCAGCGGTCCCGGTCGGCGTCCGCGGTGATCTTCTCGACGCTCTGGCCGGTCTGGTCGGCCGTGATCTGGGCCATCTCCCGCTTCCACTTGCCGAACACCTCGGCGCGGATGGCGATGTCAGAGGCGGTGCCACCGACACCGGCGGACGGCTGGTGCATCATGATCCGCGCGTGCGGCAGCGCGTAGCGCTTGCCCGGGGTGCCGGAGGACAGCAGGAACTGGCCCATGGAGGCGGCCAGGCCCATCGCCCACGTCTGCACGTCCGGCTCGATCAGCTGCATGGTGTCGTAGATCGCCATGCCCGCGGTGACCGAGCCACCCGGGGAGTTGATGTAGAAGACGATGTCGCGCTTCGGGTCCTCGGCCTCCAGCAACAGCAGCTGCGCCGTGATCCGGTTGGCGATCTCGTCATCGACCTCGGAACCGAGGAAGACGATCCGCTCGCGGAGCAGCCGCTCGTACACCGAGTCGTTCAAGGTCAGCCCTGCGGTACCGGACCGCATGTGGGGCATGTGGTGTTGCGTCACGTCTGCCTGCCTTCTCCTGAAAGAACTCGAGCTCATCTCTCGCAAACGACATTAACGAAGGCGGGCGGCGCCGACGTCCCGACACCGCCCGCGTTCGCTCAGAGCGTCACTACTTGGCCTCGGCCGGCTCCGCCTCGGCGGTCCCGGCGGCCTCCGCCGAGTCGTCGGCGGCGGGCGTGACCGGCCCGAACAGCTCGTCGAAGTCGATCGCGTTGCCGCTGGCGTCGGTCACCGTGGCCTGGCGCACGATCGAGGCCAGCGCCTTGCCGCGGCGCACGTCGGCGAAGATCGCGCCGAGCTGGCCGGACTGCTGGGCGCGCTGGACGTACTCGTCCGGGCTGACGCCGAAGCGCTGGGCCTGGTAGATGATGCGTTCGGTGAGCTCCTGGTCGGACACGGACAGGTTCTCCGCGTCGGCGACCGAGTCGAGCACCAGCTGCGTCTTGACGGCCTTCTCGGCCTCGGTGCGCACGTCGGCGTCGAACTGCTCGCGGGTCTGGCCCTGCGACTCGAGGAACTCGTTGAACTTGGCGTCGTCGTGGTCGAACGCGTGCACGGCGTCGTGCGCACGCATCTCGACCTCGGCGTCGACCACGCTCTCGGGCAGCGGGACCTCGGTGGTCTCCAGCAGCGCCTCGAGGACCTTGTCGCGCGCCTGCACGCCCTGCTGCATCTTCTTGGCCATCGCGACCCGCTCACGCAGGTTGCCGCGCAGCTCGTCGATGGTGTCGAACTCGCTGGCCATCTGCGCGAACTCGTCGTCGGCCTCGGGCAGCTCCCGGACCTTGACCGACTGGACGGTCACGGTGATCTCGGCGTCCTTGCCCGCGTACTCGCCCGCGACCAGCTTGGACACGAAGGTCTTGGTCTCGCCTGCGTTGGCGCCGATGATCGCCTCGTCGATGCCTTCGATCAGCTCACCGGAGCCGATCTGGTACGACAGGCCGGTGGTCGCGGCGTCCGGGACCTCCTCGCCGTCGACGGTGGCCGACAGGTCGATGGAGACGAAGTCGCCGTCCTCGGCCGGCCGGTTGGCGCCGGTCAGGGTGCCGAACCGGGCGCGCAGCTCGTCGAGCTGGCGGTCGACCTCCTCGTCGTCGATCTCAATGTCGTCGACGGTGACCGACAGCTCGCCGAACGCCGGGACGGTGATCTCCGGGCGGACGTCGACCTCGACGGTGAAAGCGAGGTGGTCGCCGTCCTCGATCTTGGTCACCTCGATGTCGGGGCGGCCGAGGGTGCGGACCTCACCGGCGTTGACGGCTTCCATGTACTTGGCCGGGATGGCTTCGTTGACGACCTCGTCCAGCACGACACCGCGACCGAGCCGGTTCTCCAGCACCCGGGCGGGCGCCTTGCCCGGACGGAAACCAGGGATGCGCACCTGCTGGGCCAGCTTGCGGTATGCGCGGTCGAAGTTCGGCTTGAGCTCGTCGAACGGCACCTCGACGTTGATCCGGACCCTTGTCGGGCTCAGGTGCTCGACGGTGCTCTTCAACGTAAGACTCCTCGTGCGAAATGGCATGTGGGAACACCCGGGCCGGTAACCAGACGCGGGGTTACCAGGGAAGTCTAGGCGAGGTGCACAGGTAGAACCGGCCGGGGTGGATACTGGCCGGATGGAGGTGGCGATCCTGATCGGCCTGCAAGCCTCCGGCAAGACGACGTTCTACCGCCGTCACCTCGCCGCGACCCACGACCACGTGAGCAAGGACAACTTCCCGAACGCCCGCAAGCCGCAGAAACGCCAACTGCGGATGATCAGCGCGGCGTTGTCCGAAGGCCGGAACGTGGCGGTGGACAACACGAACCCCGCACCCGCGCAATGGGCCCCGCTGATTCAGGTGGCCCGGGATTTCGGCGCGTCGGTCGTCGGCTACTGGTTCCCGATCGACGTGGCGGCCAGCATCGCCCGCAACGCCGCCCGTCCCGAGCCCGTGCCGGACGTCGGTCTGTTCGCGACCCTCGGGCTCCTGCGCCGGCCGACGCTGTCCGACGGCTTCGACAGGCTGTACTCGGTGAGAATTTCCGACACGGACGACTTCACTGTGACCGAAACCACAACTTGTCAGTGACAGAACGAGACGACCAGGCCAAACATGACCATGGTCGTCTCGGAGTCGGGTCGGGATGACAGGATTTGAACCTGCGACCCTCCGCTCCCAAAGCGGATGCGCTACCAAGCTGCGCTACATCCCGGCTGTCACGGCCCATCATCGGCAGGCCCTGCGTGTGTAGCTTAGCGGGACCCGCTAGTCTTATTCCGCACCCACCCCTGGTGGGTGCACGCGGGTGTAGCTCAATGGCAGAGCCCCAGCCTTCCAAGCTGGTCATGCGGGTTCGATTCCCGTCACCCGCTCTCACAACGAAACCCCAGGTCACAGTGCATCCACTGCGGACCTGGGGTTTCGTCGTCTCAGCCCTCGGAGGCCGTTCGTGCCAGATTGACCCGGGCCGTGCACCTGTCGGCCCGGCATAGGTCCGCTGTTCGCGATGCATCGCGCCACCCCGAACCAGGGGTGCGTGGTGGGCTACGGCATCCGGCCTACGATGCAGGGCATCTACGGCGGAATCGAGGAGACGTTGAAAGCCGAGTTGGCCCGCGTCACGAGGGAGGACGTGCTCCGGGCCGTCCTCGCGGCACCGCGCTAGGCAGCAGGAAACACATCACAAGCCCTGACACACCCTGCCCGGACTCGGCACCACCCGCGCGCTCGCCCGACAATGTCACTCATGAGCGAGTGGCGGGTGCAGTTCGACGCGAACGTGACCTTCAGCAACGGCGGGGCTTTGCAGGCCCAGGAGTTCCGGCTCGACATTCCCGGGGAGGACATCGACGACGAGGCGCTGGGCGAGCTGTTCGTCCGGCACCTGGGGTTGCTGATGGCCGGCGAGGTCACGATCTCCAACAAGACCCTCATCCAGGAACCGCACAAGGGGTCACGGGGTGTCGAGACGGCCGCGCCCGAGCGAAGGCTGATCGATCTCAGCCACGTCATCGAGCACGGCATGGTCACGCACACCGGGCTGCCCGGCCCGGAGATCGGCGACTGGTTGTCCTTTGCGGACTCGCACCGCAACTACGCGCCGGGCACGGAGTTCCAGATCGGGAAGATCAGCATGGTCGGCAACACCGGCACCTATGTGGACAGTCCCGCGCATCGGTTCCACGGCAGCGCCGACCTTTCGCGACTGGACCTGGCGAGTCTGGTGGACGTCGAGGGCATCACCGTCCGGGTGGATCAGCGGGTGATCGATCGGAACCTGTTGCTGGCCTACGAAGTCGCGGGCAAGGCCGTGCTCCTCAACACCGGGTGGGACCGCCATTGGGGTACCGACGCGTACGTCAGCGGGCAGCATCCGTTCATCACCAAGGATGCCGCGGAGTGGCTTGCCGAACAGCGGGCCGCGGTCGTGGGGATCGACTCCATGAACATCGACGACACCTCTGACGGCGCACGGCCCGCGCACACCGCGTTGCTCCAGGCCGGTATTCCGGTCGTCGAGCACATGACTCGGCTGGACCTCCTGCCGCCACACGGTTTCCGGTTCCACGCCGCTCCACTGGCCATCAAGGGCATGGGGACGTTCCCGGTCCGGGCCTACGCCCTCACCTGAGCGCCCAGTCCAGCACCGCCTTCCTGACCGGCTCCGGCAGCATCAGCACCTGGGGCTCGGCTTCCACCCAGCCGGGCTCCTTGGTGCGCCGGCCCTGCGCGATGTGGTCCCGGTCGATCGGCAGGGACTCGTCCAGTCCCGCACCGTTCTTCCCGCGCACCTGTACCCAGTACAGGTAGTCGTCCTCGCCTTCCCGCAGCCGGAAGACGATCTCGATCGCCATCCGCTCACGGTCCAGGGTCGCCACGCACTCGTCGATCCGGTCGTTGAGCATCTTCATCCACTTGTCCGCCTCGCCCGACGCCCCCGGCTTCACCTTCGCCCGGGACAACTCCACGATCAGGCCTTCCGGGATGCTGCTGCTCACAGGACCTCCACCTGGTGCGTTCATACGCAACAATGTGTCATGTTCGTCCACCGGATAAGGGTCCGCTACAGCGAGTGCGACCAGCAGGGCGTGATGTTCGTCGGGCACTACATGTTCTATTACGACGTCGCGCTGACCGAGCTGTGGCGCGCGAAAGTGTGCAGCTACCAGGAGATGGTCGAGAAGGGCGACGACATGATGGTCGCCGAGTCCCGGCTGCGTTACGTGCGCAGCGCGCGGTTCGACGACCAGGTCGACATCGAGATGCCCGTGCACCACCTGGGCACCACGAGCATGATCATCCGGCCGGTGTTCCGGGTCGGCGGTGAAGTGATCACCGAGGGCGAGGTCCGGCACGTGTTCATCGACCCGGCCGCGAACACCAAGAAACCGATTCCGGACTACGTCAGGTCGGCTCTCTCTACTGTGGACTGAGGACGGAATCAGTGACGCAGGTGCCTGATGCTGCGGACGTACTCCAGTTCCAGCACAGGCCTGCCGTCGCCGTAGTCCCATTCCCTGCGGCGGCCCGACTCCCGGAAACCTTCCTTGCGGTAGAAGTGCCGCGCGCGATTCGCACCCGACAGCGTCCACGCCCGGATGTCACGGAAGCGCATTTCGGCGAGAGCTTCCTGGACCCGTTGCAACAATGTGGACGCCACCCCGCTCGCCCACGCGCTCGGCCGGGCGTAACAGGCGAAGATCTCACCTTTGCCGTCGCCTTCCTCGGCCGGCCCGAAGTGGCTGAACGCCACGACCTGGTGGCCACGTTCGGCGAGCAGCACCGTGCCGTGCGGCTGAAGGTCGGCGAGCTTGCCCACCCACTGCCCCCGACGGATTTCCACCTGCGCGGCCAGGAACTTCGACTCGAACAGGTCGCGATACGCCACGCGCCACGCCTCGGCGTGCACCTCACCGATGCTCGCCGCGTCGTCAGCGCGTGCCTCACGCACCAGAGTCAGGGTGTCCAGCCGCATGGATCCCTACCCAGTCAGTCCGTCATTCACCCAGTTCGGCAGAAAGTGCGCACACCATACGTCCATCGGAAACTCGGTGGCAACGTCATGCCTGTTCGGTTAGGAATACGCGCGTGTCTGCGCGTGGCACCAACGCCGCGACGGTGGAGCGGACGCCGCCCCGCGCTGGACCTCGGCGGCGGCCAAGCTCCCGACGCTGATTCCCGGCAAGTCGGGCATTTCCGATGCCCCGCCGTTTCACCCGGAGGTGTTCTGACACACAGGCCGGGAACTGGGACGCCCGTGTTCGGCGTTGTCCACTTCGAGGACTTTCGAACGCTCATATGGAGGCGTCGTGGACACGGCCATCGTGGTGGTTGTACTGATCGTCGTGGTGGGCGGATTGATCTTCATGGCCGCCAGCAAACGGGCGACAGCTCGGCGTAACGAGCTGGAGAACGCGAAGGCCGACGCGCGGCGCTGGGTCGAGCGGCTCGGCGGCCAGGTGATGAACCTGACCGGCACCGACGAGGCCTCCAAGCAGGCTTTGGCCGACGCGTCCGAGCGCTACACCGCAGCCGGGTCGCAGATGGACCAGGTGCAGACGGTCGAACAGGCCAAGCTGGTGACCAAGACCGCGCTGGAGGGCCTGTACTACGTACGCGCCGCGCGCGAGGCGATGGGCTTGGACCCCGGTCCCGCGCTGCCCGAGGACCGCGAGCAGATCAACGCCGGCCGGGTGACCGACGACCGCCGGGTCAACGTCGAGGGCCACCAGTACGCGGCGTCGGCGCGCCCGGGTTCGGAGACGCCGTACTACTACCCCGGTGGCCGCGTCGCGGGCCGTCCGGTGCCGCAGGGCTGGTACAGCGAGCCGTGGTGGAAGCCCGCACTCGTCGCCGGTGCTTGGGGCGTCGGCACGTTCCTGCTCTTCGACGCGATGTTCTCCGGCATGGCCGGGATTCCGGACGCCGCGGCCTGGGAAGCCGGTTACGACGCCGGGCAGGCTGATGCCATGGCCGACACGGGCGGCGACGGCGGTGACATGGGCGGCGATGCCGGTGGCGACATGGGTGGCGACGCCGGCGGGTGGGGCGACTTCGGCGGCGGCGATTTCGGCGGCGACTTCTGATTGCGCCGATTGAGGTGAGGCGGGCGGTCCGAGTGATGGGCCGCCCGTTTTCGTGGGTCGGCGCCTGAACCCTGAATGCTGAACCCTGAATGCTGAATGCAGGACTGCGGCGGCTCAGGGCGGCTCGGTGATCTTTCAAGGCCACGAGGATGAGCCGAGGCTGGGCGACCGCTGGGTGACCGCTGCGGTGAGGGCTACGGCGCGGCCTACGGTGACGGCTGGGGCCCGCGCCGGAGCATCCTGAAGATTGAGCGCTGCACTCTGAATTCAGAATTCAGCATGCTGAGTGCAGAGTGCTGAATGTTGAGTGCAGAGTGACGAATGCTGTGCTCGGGGTGGACTGAGTTCTGAATGCGGTTTCAGGCGCAGCAGCGGAGAATTCTCGGTGCCGCAAAGTGCATTTCATGGTGCCGGAAAGTGCATTTCGTGGTGCCGGAGAGTGCACTTCGCGGTGCCGGAGTGGCGGACACGCGGTGTTGGAGTGCGCGTTTCGCGGAGCGGTGGCAGGGGCAGGCGTGGGGTGGCGCATTGGACAGCGGGCGGGAGCGGGGCGACGCACCAGGCGGGCTGGAGCGGGTGGTGTGCCAGGTGCCGGAGCGGGCGAGACACCAGGTGGGCCGGAGCCGGGCGGGGTGTCGGAGCCCGGGCGGGGTGCCAGGTGCTGGAGTGGGGTGGGGTGCCAATGGGGTGGGGCGAGGTGGCGAGGTGGTGGTGGTGGTGGGTGAGGGGTCAGGGGCAGGCGGCGAGGGCTCGGTCGAGGGCGGCGCGTTCGGTGGTTGTGGTCGTGAGGGCGTAAGCCGCTTTCACGCCGACGTAGATCCGGGCGTAGGGGCACGCGTACCCGGTGTTGGGCGGCATCCACTGGTCGGGCGTCTGGTCGCCCTTGGCCTGGTTGGTTTTGCCTTGTACGGCCACAAGATTGCGTAGGTCGTTGGCGGCGAGAGCGCGGCGGTCCAGGGTCCAGGTCGAAGCGCCGGAGCGCCACATCTCGGCGAGGGGCACCACGTGGTCGATCTGGATCTTGGAGACGCTCGTGACGGTGTCCCCGGTGTACGGGTCCTGAAGGGTCCCGGAAGTCACCGCGCAGCGGCCTTCCTTGCGGGACACGCCACTCAAGTCGCGGGCGAGTACCTGACTGCGTTGGTCGCACCCGTCGCCGTCGACATCGATCCACGGGCGGCCGAAGACGCAGGCGGCTCCCGACTCGCAGGACCGTACGTAGCCAGCGAGAGACGCGGGCGCCTGGACGACCAAGGCGGCGAGTTGGGTGCGGGCGGTCGCGGCGTCGGGGGTGCCTGGGGGTACGTGGGTGATGGGCACGTTCGGGCCCGTCGGGAGTGCGGCACAGCCTGATAAGAGCAGGACAAGCAGGACCACGCGGATCATGCTCGCCGGTTACCCTGCCAGGCCAACCGGCAACGCGCTGATCAGCCGAAGGGCGTTACTCCGGTTGGCAGGTCGGGCACCAGAACAGGTTGCGGCCCACCAGTTCCGCCTTTTCCACCGTCGTCCCGCAGAGGTAGCAGGGCAGTCCGGCCCGCCGGTAGACGTACACCTCACCGCCGTGTGCGTCCTTGCGGGGTTCGCGGTCCATCACCTCGGGCATGTGCTCGGGCCGGACCGTGTCGATCGAGCCTGCCTTCACGCCGTGGTTCATCAGGTCGACCAGGTCGTCCCACATCTCCTTGAAGACGGTCGGGTCGACCTCCTTGCCCGGGATCATCGGCGGGACACCGTGCCGGAACAGGATTTCCGCCCGGTAGACGTTGCCCACCCCGGAGATCACCGCCTGGTCCATCAGCAACGCCGCCAGCGGCACCCGCGAACGGGAGATCCTGTTCCAGGCCTTGTCCGGGTCCGCGTCGCGGCGCAGCGGGTCGGGACCCAGTCGCGCGCGTAAGGCCGAGACCTGGTCTTCGGTCCAGAGTTCGCACGCGTTCGGGCCACGCAGGTCTGTCCAATGTGCACGTCCCACGACGCGCATTCGGACCTGGCCGACCGGTTCGAGCTCCGGCAGTTTGTGCTCGTCGAAGAATCCGCGCAGCCCGAGGTGGATGTGCACGATCGCGTCCGGCCCGTACACGTGGAACAGGTGCTTTCCGTGTGCCTCCGCACGGACCAGCTTGCGGCCGTCCAGAATGGACGCTTGGGCGGCGAATCGGCCCTGTGGGCTGGAGACCGCGACCGGGTGACCCGCGTAACGGCGGTGGTGCATCCGGGCATGCCGGTGCAGCGTATGACCTTCAGGCATTTGCCGACCAGTTTACTCCGGCAGCGCGGGTGGGACGCCCGTGCGCTCGTAGTCCAGGACCAGGTCGATCCGCCGCTGGTGCCTGCCGCCCTCGAACTCCGTCTTGAGGAACACGTCGACGATCTGCGCGGCGTCCTCGGGCGAATGCATCCGCGCGCCGATCGCGACCACCTGGGCGTTGTTGTGCTTACGGGCCAGCTGCGCGGTTTCGACGTTGTACGCCAGCGCCGCCCGGCAGCCCTCGACCTTGTTCGCCGCGATCTGCTCGCCGTTGCCGGACCCGCCGATCACGACGCCGAGGCTGCCTTCGTCGCCGACCACGCGCTGAGCGGCCGCGATGCAGAACGGCGGGTAGTCGTCCTGCGCGTCGTAGACACGCGGACCCACGTCGACGACCTCGTGGCCGGCCTGCCTGAGGTGGTCGGCCAGATACGTCTTCAGCTCGTAACCGGCATGGTCACTTCCGAGATACACACGCACGCGCCGAAGTGTGCCATGGAACGGGCTGGCAGGCTGGAGGCATGTTCACTCAGGACGGCTTCGGCGTACGGCTGGAATGGGGCATGGACGGCGTCGAGGCGCTGGCCCCGCACTGCACGGTACTGATCATCGTCGATGTGTTGAGCTTCACCACGTCGGTCGATCTGATCGTCGGCCAGGGCGCGCGGCTCGCGCTGCGGGCGCCGTCGGAGCAGACCACCGGGCTGAAACGGCCCAGTGAGCTCAAGTCCGTCGAAGCGGGCACGGAGATCACGTTCACCTCCCCGAACGGCGGCAGGCTGTGCCAGCGCGCCGCGCTGCAGACCACCGTGATGGCGGGCTGCCTGCGCAACGCGGCCGCGGTCGCCGACAAGGCGATCGATCTGGCCGACCGTGGCCCGATCGGTGTGATCGCCGCTGGTGAGCAGTGGGGCGTGACCATGTACGAGAACCAGAAGACCGGTTCGCTGCGGGTCGCCATGGAGGACTACATCGGCGCGGGCGCGATCGTGTCCGCGCTGCTCGCCGAGGGCTACAGCCCGGCCTCGCCCGAGGCCGCGTTCGCCGCGACGTCGTTCCGCACGGCCGAGCCGTACCTGGCGGAGTTGCTGGGCGGCTGCGGCTCCGGTCTCGAACTGGGCGTGAAGGGCTTGACCGAGGACATCGCGCTGGCCGGTCAGGTCAACGTGAGCAAGGCGACGCCGACCCTGGTGAACGGCGTCTTCCAGTGATCGAGGTGGCCGGCGGCGTCCACGTCGTCAGGCACGAGGAACTCGACCTGACCACCGGCCTGGTGGTCGGCGACGACGCGTGCCTGGTGATCGACACTCCGGGCGATCACGTCCAAGGAGCCGCCTTGGCCAGGCAGATCAGGCAGATCACCGCGAAGCCGTGGCACGTCGTGTACACGCACGCGCATTTCGACCACTGCTACGGCACGGGTCCGTTCCAGCCGTGTGAGGTGTGGGCGCACGAGAACTTCCGCTTCGACGTGGAGGAGAAGACCGCCTGGGCGCGGCGGTACCGCGAGCAGGGCAAGCCGGAGATCGGTGCCGCGATCGAGGAATCCGAACTGGTCGCCCCCACCAGGACCTTCGCCGGCCGGGCCGAGATCGAGCTCGGTGGCCGAAAGGTCGTACTCCGTCACTTCGGGCCGGCGCATTCGTTCTGCGACACCGTGATCGAGGTTCCGGACACCCGGACCGTGTTCGCGGGCGACCTCGTCGAGCACCCGGAGTTCATCGAGGAGTCCTTCGGGGACGGCGACGTGACGCGGTGGCCGGGAGCGCTGGACAGGCTCCTGGCACTGGATCCGGAGGTCGTCGTCCCCGGGCACGGGTCCCCTGTGGACAAGGACTTCGTCGCGCGGGCGCGCGAAATCCTCAGCGCTGGATGGACTTCAGCTCGGTGAACTCCTCGATGCCGTACTTGCCGAGCTCACGGCCGTTGCCGGACTGCTTGTAACCGCCGAACGGCGCCAACGGGTTGAACGAGCCGCCGTTGATGCTGACCTGCCCGGTGCGCATCCGCTTGGCCACGGCCAGGCCGCGCTCCGGGTCGCCGGAGAACACCGAGCCGGACAGGCCGTAGATCGTCGAGTTGGCGATCTCCACGGCCTCGTCCTCGTCGTTGTACGGCAGCACCGACAGCACCGGGCCGAAGATCTCCTCCTGCGCGATGGTCATGTCGGGCCGCACGTTCGCGAACACGGTCGGCGGGACGTACGCGCCGGGCACAGGCAGACCGGAGGTGTCCGCGCCGCCGAACGCCACGGTGGCGCCTTCGTCGATGCCCTTGTTGATGTAGCCGAGGACACGGTTGCGTTGCGCGCTCGACGACATCGGGCCGATGCGGGTGCTCTCGTCGTTCGGGTCGCCGACGGTGTACTTGGCGGCCGCGGCGGCGGCCATCTCGACGATCTCGTCGTGCTTGGCCGCGGGCACGATCATCCGGGTCCAGGCGGTGCACGTCTGGCCGCCGTTGATGTACGCGTTGGCGATGCCCTTCTTCACGGCCGCGGTCAGGTCCGCGTCGTCGAGGATCACGTTCGCCGACTTGCCGCCCAGCTCCAGCGCCACCCGCTTCACGGTCCCCGCGGCCGCCGTCGTGACGAGCTTGCCCGCCCTGGTCGACCCGGTGAACGAGATCATGTCCACGCCTGGGTGCGCCGCAAGCGCTTCGCCGGCGACGGGTCCGGTGCCGTGTACGAGGTTGACCACGCCCGCGGGCACACCGGCGGACTCCAGCACCGCCATGAACAGCCCGGCGGTCAACGGGCTGATCTCGCTGGGCTTGAGCACGACCGTGTTGCCGGCCGCCAGGGCCGGGACGATCTTCGCGACGATCTGGTGCAGCGGGTAGTTCCACGGCGTGATGCAGCCGACCACCCCGATCGGCTCCCGCACCACGAGCGAGTTGCCGATCTCCTCGGTGAACGAGAACCCGCCGTCCAGCAGGTCCGCCACACCGTTGGAGACCGCGACCGGCAACGAGGCCTGCACGTTGCGGGAGAACGAGATCGGCGAGCCCATCTCGGCGGTGATGGTCGCGGCCATCTCGTCGCGGCGGGCACCCAGCTCGGTGGCGATCCGCCGGATCACCGCGACCCGTTCCGCGACCGTGGTCTGCGACCAGCTGACGAACGCCTTGCCCGCGGCCCGCACCGCCGCGTCCACGTCGGCGGCGGTGCCCGCCGGGACGGCGGCGATCACCTCGCCGGTGGCCGGGTTCACCACGTCGATGGTCTCTCCCCCGCCGTCCAGCTGCTGCCCGTCGATGACGTGGCCGGTACGAGTCGTGACAGGGGCCGCCATGGGTAACTCCCTCAGGTCGGTGGTGCACGGAACACCACCGACCTTAGAACGTCACTCGAAGTTCAGCTCCCCCGTCCGGGTGCGCTTGAGCTCGAAGAAGTTCGGGTAGCTCGCGAGCAGCCGGGACCCGTCGAACACGTCGAGGGCCTGCTGGCCACGCGGGATGCTGGTGAGCACCGGCCCGAAGAACGCGACACCGTCGATGTGGATGGTCGGCGTGCCGACGTCCATGCCGACCGGGTCCATGCCCTCGTGGTGGCTCTTGCGCAGTGCCTCGTCGTAGTCCGAGCTGGTGGCGGCCTTCGCCAGGTCAGCGGGCAGGCCCACCTCTTCCAGGGCGTCCAGGATGATCTGGTCGTAGTCCTTGCGCCCCTCGTTGTGGATACGGGTGCCGAGAGCGGTGTACAGGTCCCGCAGCACCTCCTCGCCCTTGAGCTGGGCCGCCGCGATGGCCACCCGGACAGGTCCCCACGCCCGGTCGAGGAACTTGCGGTAGTCCTCGGGCAGGTCCCGGCCCTCGTTGAGGACTGCGAGGCTCATCACACGGAACCTGAGATCGATGTCGCGGTGTTTCTCGACCTCGAGGATCCAGCGGGAGGAGATCCACGCGAACGGACAAACCGGGTCGAAGTAGAAGTCGACCTTCGTCTGCTGGGCTGCTTCTTCATGGGCGCTCATGTCCTGCACAACCGGATCGGCCGTCTTCATCTTCCCGGCGGCCGTGATTGGATACGGTTGTCAACTTCCCGTCGAACCTGAGGTGATCAGTGGCCGCCCCCAACCTGACCCGTGCTCAAGCCCAGCAGCGCGCCGAGCTGCTCGAGGTCGACTCCTACGCGATCGCGCTGGACCTGACCGACGGCGCGGGCGGACCAGGCGAGCGCACCTTCACCTCCCGCACCACCGTGAAGTTCCGCAGCCGCGAGGCAGGCGCCACGACGTGGATCGACATCGTCGCCGAGTCGGTGTCCAAGGCCGTGCTCAACGGCGTCGAGCTGGACGTGTCGGACTACCGCGAGGACGACGGCATCAGGCTGCCGGACCTGGCGGTGAGCAACGAGCTCGTCGTCGAGGCCCAGTGCCGGTACATGAACTCCGGTGAGGGCCTGCACCGGTTCGTCGACCCGGTCGACAACGGCGTCTACCTGTACACGCAGTTCGAGACCGCGGACGCCAAGCGGATGTTCACGTGCTTCGACCAGCCCGACCTCAAGGCCGTCTACGACCTCACGGTGACCGCCCCGCGGGACTGGAAGGTCATCTCCAACGCGGCCATCGAGTCGAGCACGGAGACCGGCGACGGTGCGGTGTCCCTGGTCTTCCAGACCACCAAGCCGATGTCGACCTACCTGGTGGCCCTGGTCGCGGGACCGTACGCGGAGTGGCGTGACGTCTACAGCGAGCCGGGCCAGCCGGACATCCCGCTGGGCCTGTACTGCCGTGCCTCGCTGGCCGAGCACCTCGACGCCGACCGGCTGTTCCGGGAGACCAAGGAAGGTTTCGCCTTCTACCACGAGAACTTCGGCGTCCGGTACCCGTTCGGCAAGTACGACCAGCTGTTCGTGCCGGAGTTCAACGCGGGCGCGATGGAGAACGCGGGCTGTGTGACGTTCCTGGAGGACTACGTCTTCCGCAGCCGCGTCACCCGCTACCTGTACGAGCGGCGCAACGAGACGCTGCTGCACGAGATGGCGCACATGTGGTTCGGCGACCTGGTGACCATGCGCTGGTGGGACGACCTGTGGCTGAACGAGTCGTTCGCCACGTTCGCCAGCGTGCTCGCGCAGGCCGAGGCGACCGAGTACAAGCACGCGTGGACCAGCTTCGCCAACATCGAGAAGTCCTGGGCCTACCGGCAGGACCAGCTGCCGTCGACGCACCCGGTGGCCGCCGACATCGCGGACCTGGAGGCCGTCGAGGTCAACTTCGACGGCATCACGTACGCCAAGGGCGCGTCAGTGCTCAAGCAGCTCGTCGCGTACGTCGGCAAGGACAACTTCCTGTCCGGCTTGCGGGTGTACTTCGACA
Organism: Kibdelosporangium persicum; assembly: GCF_013280595.1. Classification (GTDB taxonomy): domain Bacteria; phylum Actinomycetota; class Actinomycetes; order Mycobacteriales; family Pseudonocardiaceae; genus Kibdelosporangium; species Kibdelosporangium persicum. The sequence continues at coordinate 111,220 of NZ_JAAATY010000011.1, read as the reverse complement.
AGCACGCGTGGGGCAACGCGACCCTGGCGGACCTGTTGGGCGCCTTGGAGGAGGCGTCCGGCCGTGACCTGTCGTGGTGGAGCGCGCAGTGGCTGGAGACGACCGGCCTGAACTCGCTGAGCCCGTCGTTCAAGGTCGACGCAGACGGCAGGTTCACCGAGTTCGCCGTGACGCAGGGCGGTGCCAAGCCGGGCGCGGGCGAGCTGCGGACGCACCGGGTCGCGATCGGCGTGTACGACGACGTGGACGGCAGGATCGTGCGTACCCATCGGGCCGAGGTGGACGTGGACGGCCCGCGCACCGAGATCGCCGAGCTGGTCGGCGTGCCGCGCGGCAAGCTGGTGCTGGTCAACGACGACGACCTGAGCTACTGCACGATGCGGCTCGACCCGGCGTCGCTGGAGACGCTGATCGACCGGATCGCCGACATCGCCGAGCCGTTGCCGCGCACGCTGTGCTGGTCGGCCGCATGGGAGATGACGCGTGAGGCGGAGCTGAAGGCCCGCGACTTCGTCCAGCTGGTGATCAGTGGCGTGGCCGCGGAGACCGAGATCGGTGTCGTACAGCGGTTGTTGCTGCAGGCGCAGACCGCGCTGTCCTCGTACGCCGACCCGGCGTGGGCGCCGGAGGGCTGGCGGCTGTTCACCAACCGTCTCGTCGAGCTGGTGCGGTCGGCGGAGCCCGGTTCGGACCACCAGCTCGGGTTCGTCTCGGCGCTGGCGTCGTCCGTTCTGGACGATGAGAAGGTCACGATGATCAAGGGCTGGCTGGACGGCACCGCGCCGCTGGAGGGCCTGGTCGTGGACACCGACCAGCGCTGGCGGCTGCTGACCACTTTGGTCGCGCACGGCGTCGCGGGCAAGGCGGAGGTCGACGCCGAACTGGAGCGTGACTCGACGGCGACCGGCAGGCGGCACGCCGAGCGCGCACTGGCGCTGCGGCCGACCGCCGAGGCCAAAGCCGAGGCGTGGCAGCGGGCCGTGCACGACGACGAGCTGCCGAACGCGATCAACGAGGCGATCATCGCCGGGTTCTCGCACCCCGGCCAGAAGCAGCTGATCGCGTCCTATGCGGACAAGTACTTCGAGGACGTCGCCGGGGTGTGGGAGCGCCGCTCCAGCGAACGGGCGCAGCCGGTGGTGCTCGGCCTGTTCCCGGCGTGGCATGTGGACCGCAGCACGGTCGAGGCCGCTGACGCGTGGCTGGCGCAGGAGCGTCCGCCCGCCCTGCGCCGGTTGGTCTCCGAAGGCCGTGCGGGCATCGTGCGGGCCCTGGCAGCCCGCGAATTCGACCAGCAGGCCTAGCAAAAACCCCTCGTGAGTGGTTATCGGGGTTCTAACCCTGATAACCACTCACGAGGGGTGAGCTGGGGTTTCAGTGGGTGGCTGGGGTGCCTGCCTGGTCGGCGAGCATGCGCAGGCCGCTCACCAGGCCGCCGATCAGGTCGCCTTCCTTGAAGGACGCGACCAGGGCCATCACGACCAGCTTCAGGCCACGGTCGGGCAGGCGGCGGGACGCCTCCTCACCCGTGACGATCTCGACGACGCGCTGTCCCGGTGAGACGGCGATCAGCACGGCGTGGCTCGGGTCCTCGCTGGACGCGTGCAGGCGCTCGGCTTCCACGCGCGTGTCGGTGCCCAACGCTCCGAGGTAGACGCTGAACGCCAGTCCGGCGGCGCGGCTGGCCAGCGTCAGCGCCTCGTCCAACCGGGACAGCTGGACCGGCGTGAACGGCAACGCGGGCTCGGCCTCCCGGTAGGGGCGCGCGACGGACAGCCGTCCGGTGTGCGTGACGACCGTGCCTTCCGGAAGCTGCGACTCGTCGATGACGGCCGGACCGGCCTTGACGACCTCACCAGCTGCCACGGGCACCTCCCCAAGCGGTCCGCGCGTACTGCGCGGCGTCTTCCTCGTCTGTCGAGCGCACCGGCTGCGCCACTCCCGCGGGGTTGGCGGTCCACCAGACAGGCGGGTAGTCCCAGTCCTGCCCTGGCCGGTACCTCGGGGTCTTGGCGGCACGCTCGCGCAGCGTCAGCAACGCCACGGCGCCATAGATGGCCGCCGGGATCACTACGAAGACGAGAACTGTCTCGACCGGGCTCACGCGCTAAAGGTAACCGACCTCCTCCACCGGGGAGCGTCGACCCCGGCTGAGGGCCGGTCAGCGAGCCACTGGATGTGTCACCGGTGATGTTCCACCGGAATGTGCCGCCCGGTTGTGTGTCACCGGGGATGTGTCACTGACTGGGAGCGTTCCGATTCCGGACAGTCGCATGTCCTGCGGCCTTGGTAATCCGTATGCGCCAAGTGCCTGCCGGTACTGTCCAGCGCCCGGCCGAGTCCGTGGTGGCGAACGGCCGCATCGATCCCGAACCGAACGGTTGGACCGAGTTGACGGCTTGCGGGTTTGTTCGATCACCCATAACTTTCACCTGTACGGACCTTGCGGACCCCGCTCGAAGCACTACTTCTCACTTGTCAGTCACGAGGAGGCCCCGACATGACCCCGATGCCGACCCCCGATCAGGCGATGATCGACGCTCAGTTCGCTGCATTGTGTGATGGGTATGCCGAGGGAACCCGTGTCACCGCGCTGATCACCAGCGGCACACGGGTCACTCGTGGCACCCGAGTCACCCGAGTCACCCGGGGAACCCGCGTGACCGCCTGCGCCGAAGGTACGCGGGTCACCTGCGGAACCCGCGTCACCAGGGGCACGCGAGTGACGCGCGGCACTCGGGTTACGTCAGGTACGCGGGTCACTCGTGAAGGCACCCGTGTGACGCGTGAAGGCACCCGCGTCACCGCCGGTACTCGCGTCGCCCGCGAAGGCACCCGCGTGACCAGGGGCACCCGCGTTACCCGCGGGACCCGTGTCACCGCGGGTACTCGCGTCACGTCCTGAACGGCCGCCTACGCGGCGGGCTCGCCCAGGTAGGGCAGCCACAGCGGATCGGCGTCTGCCACCCCGGCGAGCAGGCGCCAGTGCGGTCCGCGCGGCGCCGCGGGGACGACCCGCAGCCGCCAGCCCAGCTCGCTCAGCAGTTTGTCGGCCTTCTTGTGGTTGCACTTCGCGCAACTGGCCACACAGTTCTGCCACGTGTGGGGACCCCCACGGCTGCGCGGCACGACATGATCTATAGTTTCCGCCCGGCCGCCACAGTAGGCACATCTGTAGCGGTCGCGGTGCATCAGCCCGGCACGGGTCAACGGCACGCGTCCCCGGTAGGGCACGCGGACGTAGTTGCTGAGCCTGATCACCGACGGGATCTCCACGCTCGACGTGGCGGAATGCATCAGCATTCCGGCCGGATCACCGTGCACGACCTCAGCTTTGCCACAGACCACAAGCACGACCGCACGCCGCAGGGGCAGCGCGGTGAGCGGCTCGAACGTGGCATTGAGCAACAGGACCCTGCGACGACCCCACGACGGCACTGTGGGCACGGGAGGCCCCGTTGATGCTGTCGACGCCGGACGCTGCTCCGCCACTGGCAGTTGCGTAGGCAGCGCTGTCAGCGACGCGCTTCCGGTGCCGGTTGCACCGGATTTCGCGCCGCTGATCGGAGTCGGTTTTCGGTCGGGCACGCGACCACCTCCACCGGGGTGCAGGGCATAGTCGACCACAAACCACACCCCTCGCGCACGTGTGTTGCCATGCGTGTCACGTCCCAACTCGTCGAAACCCCCGTGAACGGGTGTTGAACGCCGCGCGCCTAACCTGGCCCGTGACCCGTCCCCCACTGCAAGATCGGATCGATGAACACACTAGGTCTCCAGCCTCCCACCTGCGTGAACGACGTCGGAACGCTGTGCAGGGCGGTGTTCGACATCACCGGGAACGCCTGGCTGTCCGGTGCGGTCAACTGGCTGGCCAACGCCCCGCTGCGGATCCTGATCATCCTTTTGGTGGCATTCGTCATCCGCTTCGTGGCACGCCGCACGATCGACCGGCTCGCCCGGGGCGCCGGCAACGGCAAGACCCCGCGGATCCTGCGGCCGCTGAAGGAGCGGGCGCCGCAGGCGGTCGGCGCGCTGGTGTCCGAACGGCGCCAGCAGCGGGCCCAGACCATCGCGTCGGTGATGAAGTCGCTGCTGTCGTTCCTGGTGTGGGGCTTGGCGTTCATGCTGATCCTCGGCGAGATCGGGATCAACCTCGGGCCGATCATCGCCTCGGCCGGCATCGTCGGTGTCGCGCTCGGTTTCGGTGCGCAGAACCTGGTCAAGGACTTCCTGTCCGGCGTGTTCATGATGCTGGAGGACCAGTACGGCGTCGGCGACATCGTCGACGTCGGTCCCGCGACCGGGACCATCGAGTCCGTCGGATTACGGGTCACCACGCTGCGCGACGTCAACGGCACCGTGTGGTACGTACGCAACGGCGAGATCCTCCGGGTCGGCAACTCCAGCCAGGGCTTCGCGGTCGCCGTGGTGGACATCCCGCTGGGCTACAGCGCCGACATCGAGGCCGCGACCGAGGTGATCAACCGGATCGTGGCCGACGAGGTCGCGGGCGAACCGGTCAGCGAGGACGTGCTGGAACCACCGGAGCTGCTGGGTGTGGACAAAGTCACACCGGAGAGCATCACGGTGCGGCTGACGGTGAAAGTCCGGGCCGGACGTCAGTGGGCGGTGCAGCGCGCGCTGCGGGCCCGGATCATCCCGGCGCTGGAGGAGGCGGGCATCGAGCCGCCCCTCGGCCGCCTCTTCAGCCAGAAGTAGGACAATGGTGCGGTGACGCAGGCGCAGAGTTTCTATCAGGCCGTCGGTGGCGAGGAGACGTTCCACCGGATCGTCGCGCGTTTCTACGCCGAGGTCGCCAAGGACGAGATCCTCCGGCCGATGTATCCGGAGGAGGATCTCGGCCCGGCCGAGGAGCGGCTGCGGTTGTTCCTGATGCAGTACTGGGGCGGGCCGCACACGTATTCGGACAACCGAGGCCATCCGAGGCTGCGGATGCGGCACGCGCCGTTCCAGGTGGGCCCGTTACAGCGGGACGCCTGGCTGCGGTGCATGCGCATCGCGGTGGACGAGGCCGGCCTGTCCGAAGAACACCGCAAGCAACTGTGGACCTACCTGGAAATGGCCGCGAACAGCCTGCTCAACAGCTGGACCTGATCGCGACCCGGCCGAAGGAGTTGACGGTTTTCCAGCCCGGACCACCCCACCTCGATGGCAGGATGACCCACCGTGCCAACACACGCCGACGGACAATGGTGGCAGCACGCCGTTTTCTACCAGGTCTACGTCAGATCGTTCGCCGACTCGGACGGCGACGGGATCGGTGACCTGGACGGGATCCGGTCGCGGCTGGGCTACCTCGAACTGCTCGGCGTCGACGCGCTGTGGCTGACCCCGTTCTTCACCTCCCCGATGGCCGACCACGGCTACGACGTGGCCGACCCGCGGGACGTCGACCCGGTCTTCGGTGACCTGGAGAAGTTCGACCTGCTGGTGGCCGAGGCACACGAGCGCGGCATCCGGGTGACCATCGACCTGGTGCCCAACCACACCAGCGACCAGCACCCGTGGTTCGTGGCCGCGGTGGAGGCCGGTCCGGGTTCGCCGGAACGGGACCGCTACTGGTTCCGGCCTGGGCCGTACCCGCCGAACAACTGGACCAGCATCTTCGGCGGCCCGGCGTGGAGCCAGCTGCCGGACGGTGACTGGTACCTGCACCTGTTCGCGCCCGAGCAGCCCGACCTGAACTGGGCCAACCCGGAGGTCGCGGCCGATCTGGAGCGCACGCTGCGGTTCTGGCTCGACCGCGGCGTCGACGGGTTCCGCATCGACGTGGCGCACGGCATGGCCAAGCCGGAGTCGTTGCCCGACATGGACCCGTCGCTGATCGACCAGTCGGAGATCCTGCACGAGAACGCGATCGACCCGCGGTTCGACAACGACGACGTGCACGAGGTCCACCGGCTGATCCGCAAGGTCCTCGACGGCTATCCGAACACGATGGCGGTCGGCGAGATCTGGGTGAAGGGCGACGACCGGTTCGCGCGCTACCTGCGGCCGGACGAGCTGCACCTGGGCTTCAACTTCCGCCTGGTGGACGCGGACTTCGACGCCGACGCGGTGCGTACCGCCATCGAAGGGTCGTTGCGCGCCGCGGCGGACAGCACGCCCACGTGGACACTGTCCAACCACGACGTCGTCCGGCACGTCACGCGCTACGGCGACGGCGAGCTCGGGTTGCGTCGCGCACGGGCCATGACGTTGGTCGAGTTCGCGTTGCCGGGGGCGCTGTACCTGTACAACGGCGAGGAACTGGGCCTGCCGACCGTGGAACTGCCCGAGTGGGCATTGCAGGACCCGGTATGGGTCCGTTCCGGACACACCAAGCGCGGCCGCGACGGCAGCCGTATCCCTGTGCCGTGGGAGGGCACTGAGCCGCCGTACGGGTTCTCGTCGAACGCGGACACGTGGCTGCCGATGCCGTTGGAGTGGGCGTCGTTCACGGTCGAGGCCCAGCTGGAGGACGAGAACTCGACGCTGTCGCTGTACCGGCACGCGATCGAGATCCGCAAGTCCCATCCGGCCTTCGCCGGGACCGAGATCGAGTGGTACGGCGCGCCCGCCGGGTGTTTCGCGTTCCGCCGCAAGGGCGGCGGGCTGATCTGCGCGTTGAACACGTCGTCGGCGCCCGTGCCGATCCCGCCGGGCGAGGTCCTGCTGGCCAGCGAGCCGCTCGTGGACGGTCAGCTGCCCCCCGACGCGGCCGTGTGGCTGGTCTGAGGTTCAGGACCCGCCGCTGAAGTCACCACTGCCGAAGTCGCCACCGGCGTCGGGGGCTTCCGCGTCGTCGGTGACGGCGTCATAGACGTACAGGCCTGCTGCGAGCGCCGCGGCGCCGCGCAGGCCGTCACCCAGCCTGGAGTGCTTGAGCTGCTGCACCTCGTGCTGTTCGGGCGCGGCCGGGCGCGGCTCCGGCCAGGGCGCGGGGTCCGGGAACGTCTCCGCGAGCCACTGTTTCGCCGGGTCAGGCTCGGCAGCCGGTTTTTCGGTCATGCCCACAGCATGCCCTTTCCGGCGCCGAGATGCTGCTGACAAGAGTCTTACGAGCGGTTTTCACACGAGCAGGGGCAGCAGGGCATGGCGTCGCCGCACGACGGCGCCGAACCGGGCGTCGATGCGCAGCCACGAGTCGGTCGCGGTCACGCGGACACGATCGTCCGGGCCTTCGTTGCCGAGGAAGCCCATGCCCGACATGGCGAACAGGCACCGCAACGGGACCTTGATCTCCATGCCGTCCCCGGTGACCGTCAGGACCGTCTGGTCGAGCAGTGACGCCGGGGGCGTGCCCTGCGGGCCGACGTTCTCGCGCGCGACCGTCAGGCCACGGTCCGCGAGCGACGACACGACCTCCGCCGGCAACTGGTCGATGACCTGCCAGCCCTGGCCGGGCGGCAACGCGGAGCGCCACAGCAGGTCACGTGGCAACCCGGGGTCGACCGTCTCACCACGCACGATCGCCAGCGCGGCGAGCAGTTCGTTGCCCGCGACGGTCACGTCGCCGGGCTTCAGCGAACCGCGCACGGTACGGGTGGCGAGCACGTCGAACGGCGTCGCCACCCAGGCGTCGATCAGATCCTCACCTGTGCCGCTGCTCGCCCTGGCCTTCAGCCGGACCACGGAGTCGCTGTCGAGCCGGACGGCCCTGGCGACGAACGCGCCGAGGTCGTCCCGCTCGTGCGAGTCGGTGAAAGTCAGCTCAGACACTCTCGTCGCCCCCGGACCGCCACCCGGCGAGGAAGTCGCGTTCGGCCTCTGTCAACCGCCGGGGCCTGCCGTTCTGCAGATCGTACGGCGCCAGGGTGACGTCCGCGACGACGCCTACCTTGTCGTCCTCCGCCGGTCCACAGTGGATCACCTGGTGGATGGTGAAGTCCGCGACCCGCAGCCGGGTGATCGACAGGCCGACGCGGAACGGGTTGCCGTTGACAAAAAGCGGCGCGTGGTACACGGCTTCCAGCCGGGCCACGACCAGTCCGCCGTCGACCATGCCCGCGCCGTGCCGGGCGCCTTCGCCGTACAGCAGCTGTAGCCGCGCCTCCTCGAGCAGCGTGATCGTCTGCGCGTGGTTGACGTGACGGTACGCGTCCATGTCGGACCACCGTGGCCACACCGAAGCGTAGAAGACACCCACCGAACCTCCCCGAGTATCAGCGCAGCGTACTACCGGATCATGCTGCGGATCTGACGGGCGGCCACGGACAGCATCGCCAGGTCCATCCGGGCGGCGGAGTGCCGCAGCTCGTCGAGCGCCACCCGCGCCCGCCCGAGCCTGGACGCGTTCGCCTTCTCCCAGTTCTCGATCTTCTGCTCGACGGTCTGGCCGGGATCGCTGTGCTGCAACGCGTCCAGCGTGATCGACCGCAGCGACGAGTACACGTCGTCGCGCAGCGCCAGCCGCGCCAGGGCGTGCCAGCGGTTGCCGCGTTCCAGGCCGCTGATGAACGTGAGCACCTGGTCGACGTTGAGGTGGTCGGACAACGCGTAGTACAGCTCCGCGGTCTCCAGCGGGCTGCGCTCCGTGTCCAGGCCGACCTCACGCTCGGCGAGCTCGGCCACCTCGACCACGTCCAGCAGGCTGTACGCGTCCAGCAGCGCCGCGATCCGCCTGGCCAGCGCTTCGGGCACGCCGTGCCCGACCAGCTCGGTGGTGTCGCGTTCGACCGACGCCTTGGCCTCGCCCCGCAGCAGGTCGCCGACCTTGGGCGCGATCACCTTGACCACCCGGGAGAACCGGTTGATCTCCGCGCCGACCGCCAGCGGCTGCGGCCGGTTGGACAGCAGCCAGCGCGACGCGCGGTCGAGCAGCCTGCGGGTCTCCAGGACCATGCTGTCGGCGACCTCGGTCGGCACCCGGTTGTCCAGCGCGTCGATCTCCCGCCAGATCTCCGGCAGGTCGTACACCCTTGTCACCACGGCGAACGCGCGCACCGCGTCGGTCGCCGACGCGTTGATCTCCTCGGCCAGCCGGAACGGGTACGTGATGCCCGCGCCGTCGATGACCTCGTTGGCCAGCAACGTCGTGGTGATCTCCCGGCTGAGCGGGTGCGCGGCGATCGCGTCACCGAACCGTTCCCGCAGCCGGCTCGGGAAGTACTCCGGCAGCCTGTTCGCGAACACACCCTGGCTGGGCAGCTCGCTGGCCAGCAGGTCCTCTTTCAGGCCCAGTTTGACGTGCGCGAGCAGGGTCGCCAGCTCCGGCGAGGTCAGGCCGAGGCCCGCCTTCTCCAGCTCCTTGAACTTCTGCGGCGTGGGCAGCGCCTCGAGCTCACGGTTGAGCCCGCCGTTCTCCGCCAGCTCGGCGACCAGCCGCGCGTGCACCGACAGCATCGGCGCGGCGTGCGCCCGGCTGACGCCCATCATCGCGTTCTGCCGGTAGTTGTCCCGCAGGACCAGGTCGGCGACCTCGTCGGTCATCTCGGCCAGCAGTTCGTCGCGCTGCCGGCCGGTCAGCTGACCGCTGGTGACCAGGTGGTCCAGCATGATCTTGATGTTGACCTCGTGGTCGGAGCAGTCCACCCCCGCGGAGTTGTCCAGCGCGTCGGTGTTGACCTTCCCGCCGGAGCGGGCGAACTCGATCCGGCCGCGCTGGGTCAGGCCGAGGTTGCCGCCCTCCCCGACGACCTTCACGCGCAGGTCGGAGCCGTCGACCCGGATCGAGTCGTTGGCCTTGTCGCCGACCTCGGCGTGCGACTCGGTGGACGCCTTGACGTACGTGCCGATGCCGCCGTTCCACAGCAGGTCGACCGGGGCCAGCAGGATCGCCTTCATCAGCTCGAACGGCGAGAGCTTCGTGGTGCCCCCGGGCAGGCCGAGCGCCTCGACGATCTCCTCGGTCAGCGGGATCGACTTCGCCGTCCGCGGCCACACCCCGCCGCCCTTGCTGATCAGGGAACGGTCGTAGTCGTCCCAGGAGGAGCGCGGCAGGTCGAACATGCGGCGCCGTTCGGCGTACGAGGTGGCCGCGTCCGGGTTGGGGTCGATGAAGATGTGCCGGTGGTCGAACGCGGCGACCAGCCGGATGTGCTCGGACAGCAGCATGCCGTTGCCGAACACGTCACCGGACATGTCACCGACGCCCACGACCGTGAAGTCCTGCGACTGCGTGTCCACACCGAGCTCGCGGAAGTGGCGCTTCACGCTCTCCCACGCGCCCCGCGCGGTGATGCCCATGGCCTTGTGGTCGTAGCCGACCGAGCCGCCGGAGGCGAACGCGTCACCGAGCCAGAAGCCGTAGCTCTGGGCGACCTCGTTGGCGATGTCGGAGAACGTCGCCGTGCCCTTGTCCGCCGCGACCACGAGGTAGCTGTCGTCGCTGTCGTAGCGCACGACCTGCGGCGCCGGGACCGTCTTGCCCGCTTCGAGGTTGTCGGTGAGGTCCAGCAGCCCGGAGATGAACATCCGGTAGCACGCGATGCCCTCGTTGAGCTGCGCCTGCCGGTCCAGGCCCGGGTCGCCCGTCGCCACAGGCGGGCGCTTGACCACGAACCCGCCCTTCGCGCCGACCGGCACGATCACGGCGTTCTTCACCGCCTGGGCCTTGACCAGCCCGAGGACCTCGGTCCGGAAGTCCTCACGGCGGTCGGACCACCGCAGGCCGCCGCGCGCGACCGGGCCGAACCGCAGGTGCACACCTTCCACGCGCGGCGAGTACACGAAGATCTCGAACCGCGGCCGCGGCTGCGGCAGGTCCGGCACCGCACGCGGGTCCAGTTTCATCGCCAGGTACGGACGCGGGTTGCCGTCCTCGTCGCGGACCATGTAGTTCGTCCGCAGCGTGGCGTTGATGAGCGTGAGCAGACTGCGCAGGATGCGGTCCTGGTCGAGGCTGGTGACCTCGTCGATCATCCCGGTGATCTCGTCCACCCGGGACTTCAGGTTCGACAGCCGGGTCTGCTCGTCCTTGGTGACGTCGAACCGGCACTCGAACAACCGCACCAGCGCGGTCGCGATGTCGGTGTGCCGCAGGACGGTGTCCTCGATGTACTCCTGGCTGTACGGCGTGCTGGCCTGACGCAGGTAACGCGAGTACGCGCGCAGGATCGTGGCCTGCCGCCAGCTGATGCCCGCGCGCAGCACCAAGGCGTTGAACCGGTCCACTTCGGCGTCGCCGCGCCACGCCGCCGCGAACGCCTCCTGGAACAGGGTTCTGACCTGCTCGACGTCCTCGTCGGACCGGTCCTCCAGCACCGACGGGTCGATCCGCAGGCCGAAGTCGTAGATCCACCAGGCGAGGCCGCCCTCGTTGCGCAGCTCGTACGGGCGCTCGTCGATCACCTCGACGCCCATGGCGGTGAGCACCGGCAGCACCTGCGACAGCGTGACACCGTCACCGCAGAGGAACAGCTTGAACCGCCGCTCCCCCGCCGCGGCGTCCGCGGGGACGTAGAACTCGATGTCCATGTCGCCTTTGCCGGACAGCGCCTGCAACCTGCGCAGATCCCGCAGCCCCTCGGCGGCGGTGAAATCCTCCTTGTACGCCTCGGGGAAGATGTTCGCCAGCCGCTGGCCCTGCTGGGAGGCCGACTCCGAGCCGATCGACACGACACCGGTGGCGCCGTTGCCGGTCTTCTCCCGCTGCTCGGCGACCACGGCCTCGGCCATCAGGTCTTCCCAGCTGCGGATGGCCATCGTCAGCCGTTCCTGGATGCGCGGCACGTCCGGCTCGATCTGCCGCCGCGGATCGGTGTGCACGGTGAAGTACACCTGGGCCAGCGAGAACTCGCCGATCCGCGCGTTGTACTCCAGGTTGGACCCGTTCAGCTCCTCCAGCAGGACTTCCTGCATCGCCAGCCGGGTCGTCGTGGTGTACCGGTCACGCGGCAGGAACACGAAGCACGAGAAGAAACGGCCGTACGGGTCGCGGCGCAGGAACAGCCGCAGCCTGCGTCTGTCGGCCAGCGCGATGACACCGGTCGCGGTGGCGTACAACGATTCCGCGGTGCTGGAGAACAGCTCGGCCCGCGGCCAGTTCTGGATCACCTCGAGCATCCGCTGGCCGGAGTAGGACTCCAGCGGGAACCCGGCCTGGTGGATGACCTCACGCACCCGGCGCTCGACAACCGGGATGTCCAGGACGTTCTCGTGCAACGCGATCGTGGTGAACACACCGAGGAACCGGTGCTCGCCGGTGACCTGACCGTTCTCGTCGAACGTCTTCACACCGACGTAGTACGGATACACCGAACGGTGCACAGTGGACGGTGCGCTGGCCTCGGTCAGCACGAGCAACTTCGGCGCCAACGCGGCGGACACCATCGAGTCCGGGCCCGCGGTGAGGCTCCGCGCGGCCAGGCTGTCCTGCCGCAGCACACCCAGACCGGTCGCCAGCACGGCCTTCAGCGCCGGGTCACCGTCGCCCCGCACCAACTCGTACTGCCGGTACCCCAGGAAAGTGAAATGCCCGTCGGCCAGCCACCGCAGCAACGCGATGCCGTCGCTGACGTCGGTCTCCTCCAACGGCGGCGGATCGGCCTCCAGCTGGTCGGCCAGATGACGGGCCTGGCCGGCCATCTTGGCGGCGTCCTCGACGACCTCGCGGACGTCGTTGAGCACCGAGTCCAGCCCGGTGGCGATCGCCCGGCCGCGGCCGGGGTCGGTGACCAGATCGATCTCGATGTACATCCATGATTCGACCAGCGCGTCCGCGGGCGGGTCGCCCGGGTCGGCGGTCGGCAGGACCTCGAGCAGTTTCCCGGTCACGTCCCGCCGCACCACGACGATGGGGTGCACGACGCGCTGAACCTGCACGCCACTGCGGACGAGTTCGGCGCTGACGGATTCGACCAGGTACGGCATGTCGTCGGTGACGATCTGGATCACCGTCGCGGTGGTGGACCAGCCGTCCGCCTCGGCGGTCGGGTTGACCGGCCGGATCACCGGGCGGCCCGGCACCCGCTGCGCGGCCAGATCGAGGTGCGCGCGCACGGCACCGACCAGGTCGGCCGGAGCGAAGTCGAGGACCTCCTCCGGCGGCACGTAGCGGTAGTAGAGCCGGATCAGGTCGGCGATCTCGGAGGCGGATCCGGCGGCCTGCGCCACCAGGTCGTCCCTGATCTGCTCAGGGCTGGCCGGGGCCGCGGCCTTCGCCGCGGCGGTGTTGCGTTGGGACTGGACTCCAGTCGAGGTCATGTTCTCCCGGCTCCACGCTCGTCGGCACCCTGTGCGGCACGTCGTTGTGCCATTTGTTGTGCCAGCTGCGGCCTAACCCTAAGGGCCACGCCCGCGAGCCGTGCAAGGACGGGTGGGACTTGAGATTCATTTAGGGCGCTTCAATAGCCTGTTCCACCCTGGTGCCGCCCGGGGTCCTCGCCAGGTGCCCCGTCCAGGTCCTCATAGGCCGACAGAACGTCCTCACCGGGCGCCTCGGACGTTGACGATTGGTACGCGACAAGGGCTTCCGCCAGCAAATCGGCCAGCTTCAGGTCGGTGCGCTCGCGGCGGCGAAGCCGGCTCGGCCGGTCGTCGCCGGTCGCCTCACCGGACTGCTCGACCCGCCTGCGCAGCCGTTCCTGCCGCTCGGCACGTTCGGCCTGCCGCCGCTTGGCCAGCTCGTCGAGCGCGGCCGGCTGAATCGTTTCCTCAACCGGTTCAGGAGAAGGAGTCCCGGGCGTGGCGCGCCGCCGCGACAATCCGTCCGGCCCCAACGAGAAGACCTCCGGCGCGGGAGCCGGTCCGGGCAGGCGGCGGCCGGCCGACGGGAAGTCGTCGAGATCGGCCGGGCCGGACTGCTCCGGTGCTTTGCGGGTCCCCTCCGGGGTTTCCGGCACGCCACGGCGAACCGTCGCCTGTCCGGGTCCGGGGGCCGGGAGGGGCGACTGCGGTCCTGACATCGGGTGGCGGACTGTCTCCTGCCCGGGAATCCGGCGGCTGCTTGACACGTCCTCGCCGGGCAACTCGAAGTCCGACGTCCGGCGCACGCCTGGGGAGGACTGCTCAGGCAGGCCGCCCGGCTCGTCGTCCAGGCCCGGCGACTCCGAAACCGTTTGACTGGTGGGCGGTTCCGCCGCGCCCGGCTCGGGCACCCTCCGGCGCCCGGCCTGGATCTCTTCCACGCCAAGGGGTTCCGGCAACCGCCTGGCGACCGGCTGCCCGGTCTCGGCCGGGACGCCGCCAGTCTGCTGACGACCGGCCAGTATGTCGTCCAAACCGAGCCGCGGCTTGGCCGGATCGTTGCCGGGCAAGGGATCTGTGCGCTCGGCTGGCTCTGTCCGTGACACACGCTGGTCTTCGGGCTTGTGGCGTCGCCCGGTCGACTCGACCGCGCCGGGGAACGCCTGGCTGGAAGCATTGTCCGCCAAGGACTCCGGCTTCGGCCGCTCGGCCTCTGCCACCGCGTCCGGCATGCGGCGGCGTCCGGTGGACTCAGGATCGTCCGCGGGTTCGGGCAGCCTGCGGCGGCCGGTCGCTTCATCGGCGAGGCCCGGCATCCGCCGACGTCCCGTGGACTCCAGGCCCTTCAGCAGATCCGCCACCCTGCGGCGGCCTGTCGACTCAGGATCGTCCGCGTTTTCCGGCATCCGGCGACGGCCGGTCGATTCCGGGTCGCTCAGGGCATCCGGCATCCGCCGACGCCCTGTGGACTCAGGATCGTCCGTGGAGCCAGGCACTTTGCGACGCCCCATGGGCTCCGGGTCACTCAAGGCATCCGCCACCCGACGACGACCCGTCGACTCCGGATCGTCCACAACTTCCGGCATCCGGCGACGGCCCGTGGACTCCGGATCACTCAAGGCATCCGGCATCCGCCGACGACCCGTCGGCTCAGGATCGCTCAGGGCGTCCGGCATTCTGCGGCGGCCTGTTGACTCGCCTGGGGCCGAGCGGCCCGTTGGTTCGGGCTCGTCCGGTTCGGGCATGTGTCGGCGTCCCGAGGCCGTTGACGGGGCTTCGTCGACCGGCTCGGGCGCCCTTCTGCGGCCTGCCGCGGTTTCCGGCTCCGCCGGGGGATCGGGCATCCGGCGGCGGCCGGTGGACTGGCCGACGTCCGACGGCCTCTTCGGCGGGTCCATCTGGCTGGAGAAGGCCGGTTCCTCAAGGGGACCGGGCATCCTGTGCGGGCCGGTCGCCTCCGGGTCGTCGCCGGGTTCCACCGCACGCCGCGACGGGTCGCGTGGAAGTGCGCGGCGCCGGGCCCGTGGGTTCTCGGCGTCCGACTCCGACGTCCACCGGCGACGCCGGGGCTCGGGGTCGGCGTCCGGGTCCGGCGGGGCCGGGATGTCCGGGCCGGTGGGGAACCTCGGGCGCGGCTTCGTCAACGGGTCGGCGTCCGGATCGGCCGGATCGGCCGGCCGCCTGCGACGGCCCGGCTGGGGGTCGGCGTCCGGGTCCGGCGGGATCGGGACTTCCGGGCCGTCCGGCGGCGCCGGAATCTCCTCCGGCTCGGGCGTCCGCGGGATCGACGCGCGCTCGGCTTCCTCGGCCGCGGCCAGGATCTCGTCGCCGGTGTTGCTGTAGGACTCCATCGGCTGCTTGATCGCGTACTGGTCGAAGTCCGTCGACTGGTCCGCGTTGAAGGCGTCCGGCGCACGACGGCGCCCGCCGCTGCCACGGGTGATGTCCAAGCGGTCGAGTATCGACCTGCCGGACTCGTCCGTGTCGGCGGTGTCGTGGCCTGGGCTTTCAGGTTGTTCGACGGCCGGCCATTGCCTGCCGTAGTCCGGTAACGGGAACGCGGCGAGGTACTTGGCCATCTCGGGGTCCGGGCCGTCGCTGGACAGGTCGGCGTACTCCTGAATGTAGGTGTAGCCGCTGTCCTCGGGCGGCAGGTCGTACACCGGTTCGACCGCCTGCCAGTCAGGCCGGTCGGTGTCGTGCTCGGTGCTCGTCAGCGCCTCCCGTGCCGCGGACAGCAAGGCGTCTTCGCTGGTGCCTTCCTGGTACTGGGCCACGCCGGTGCTGACGCTGACCCCGCGCGCCGGGTCCTGCGGGTCCCAGTCCGAAGCCGAGACGGTCTCACGCAGAGTGGCGGCGAACTGCTCGGCTTCGTCCCTGGTCGTGTCGGGCAGCAACACGGCGAGCTCGCCATCGTCCGGCCGCGCGAGTTCCGCGTCTTGCGGTGCCATGTCGCGGACATGGTCGGCCAACGAGGTCAGCACGTCCGGGTCGATCTCCGGCGGGACCCGGCCCGCGGTGTCGATGGCCTTGATCAAGGCGGCGCTGAACCGGTCCGTGCTGTCCGGGTCCTTCTTGCGCTCCTCGGGCTCGGGATCGGCTTCGCCACTGGGTTCCAGCCGCACCAGCGTGAGCGCGGTCGGCCGGGACTGGCGGCGTGCGGCGGCGAGCCTGCGGCGCAGGCCCTGCCGGTTGAGCAGCCCGGTCTCCTCATCGCGTTCGTTCTGCGACGGGTCAGGCCATTTCGGCTTGTCCGCGTCGGCGGCGCGCTTGCCCTTCGGGCGGCTCGGCCGCTCCGCGGTGGCCGACCGGTCCGGCTCGGACTCGACAGCGGCGAGATCCACCGCCGCGCCGTCGACGGCCGCGAGATCCACGGCCGCGCTGTCGACGGCGGCGCGACCGACAACCCGGTCGACGGCCGCGGGATCCGCGCCTGCCCATTCGGGCGCGGCCCGGTCCGCGGCGACGAGGTCCGACCCGGCACGGGTCTGGCCGGCCAGGTCCATGGCACGTTCCCTGGCGACCATTTCCCAGCCGGCGAGCTCCCGCCCGAGGATGTCCTGGTTACTGGTACCGCCCAGGGCACTCGCCGCCAAGTCCGAGGTTCCGGGGGCCCCGCCCCCGCCCCCCTCCCCTCCGCCGCCTCCTCCTCCGGTCCGGCTCCCCGTCCCGCTCCCTCCGGCCGTGCCGCTGCCCAGGCCACCACTGCCCTTGTCGGCGCGCGTGTCCGTGCCGCCGCTGGTCGTGCTCGTTGCGCCGTAGCCCGCTCCGGGCACGATCGGGTAGCCCTCCAGGTCGTAGCCCTGGCTGCCCTCGGAGCCCAGGCCGTGGTCCTGGCTTGGGCCCGCCGCGAGGGCGTAGCGCTCGCTGACCGAGTGACCTGCCGCCGCCGTGTCGTAGTCCTGGCTGATGGCGGCGGCCAGGTCGTAGCTTTCGGTGCCCCGGCCCGAGCGCTCGTAGCCGACGCTGTCGTAGGTTCCGCTGCCCCGGGTTGGCCGGGGCCGCGGGCCTGGCCCGATGTCGCGGCCGGCGAGTTGCGCGCCGGACATCTCCCGGCTCGCCGCCTCGCGGCTGCTGACCTCGGTTCCCGGCGCCTCGGGCAGGAACCTGGCCGGGGTCCGCACCACGCGGCGCAACAGCGATTCCGTGTCGTCGGGCAGTCTCGTGCCCGCTCCCAGTTCTTCGAGGACGATCAGTCTCGCCAGGGTGTCGGCCCGGAGCCTGCGCTGTTCCGCCGCCCGCGCGGAGCGCAGCGAGTTCAGGGCCTCGGTGAGGTCCCCGTCGGCTTCCTGGGCGTACGCCAGCGATGTCAGGACATCGGCGAGCAGGCCGTCCAGTTCGTGCCTGCGGGAAATCCGCACGATCTCCGCGAGCAACGCGTGCGCTTCCCTGGCCCGGCCGGACGGGAAGTGCACCCGGGTCGCGAGGATGAGCATCAGCCGCCCGATCGCGGCGGCCGACGACGCCCGCACCGGCTGGGTCAGCGTCTGATCGGCCTGGCCGAGCGCCGCGGTCTGCTCACCGGCGTCCAGCAGCGCGCTGACCATCTCCAGGCCCAGCTCGGCCCGGGCCTGCCCGGAGTCCGTCCAGGGATCGGTCAGGCCGTCGAGCAGGGTCATGCCCTCCGTGGCCGCCGCGACCGCACCGGTGGGGTATCCCCACCGACGCCGGAACGAGGCTATCCGCGCGCACAACAGGGCTCGCAGGACTCGCCGTACGTCGCCGGTCAACATGTCGTCGGCGGCGTACAGGCGGTCGGCCTCCGAGAGCACCTCGTCGATGACCTCGAGCCGCCCGGCCTGCGCCAAGCCGCCCACGATCTCCGCGAGGGCACCCGCCCGCACCGCCGGGCGTGTATCACTTCCCTCCAGCATGGGACGGACAAGGACAAAGGCACTGCCGGCCAGTCCGACCGCACGGGTGCTCGCCGCCAGGTCGACCCGGACCTCGCCGGCGAGCTCGCGCTCACCGGCGGTCTCGGCCTCCCGCAGGGCGGACACCGCCGGTTCGACGGCCTCGGCGTGTTTGCCGAGACGCACCAGGGCGGCGACCACAAGGGCGTTGGCGCGCAACGCGAGTGCCCGGTCCTTGGCCTCGCCGGCCCGCGTCGCCGCGAGCCGCGCGAAGACCAAGGTGAGCTCAGGAGCGCGCCACCTCAACCGGTCGGCGGTGCCGGCGAGCAGTTCGCCGTCCGTTGTCCCGCCGTCCGACCAAGATCCCTTTCTGCTCGCCGTCACCGGTACGGCCACCTAATCCCGGGTCAGCTTGCGGTACGTGACCCGGTGTGGCCTTGCCGCCTCCGCACCGAGCCGCTCGACCTTGTTCTTCTCGTAGCCCTCGAAGTTGCCCTCGAACCAGAACCACTTGCCCGGGTTCTCGTCGGTGCCCTCCCACGCCAGGATGTGGGTGGCCACGCGGTCGAGGAACCACCGGTCGTGCGAGATCACCACGGCACAGCCGGGGAACTGCTCCAGAGCGTTCTCCAGCGAGCCGAGCGTCTCGACATCCAGGTCGTTCGTGGGCTCGTCGAGCAGGATCAGGTTGCCACCCAGCTTGAGGGTCAGCGCGAGGTTGAGCCGGTTGCGCTCGCCACCGGACAGCACGCCCGCGGGCTTCTGCTGGTCCGCGCCCTTGAACCCGAACGCACTGACGTACGCGCGGGACGGCATCTCGACCTGGCCGACGTTGATGTAGTCCAGCCCGCCCGACACGACCTCCCACACGTTCTTGGCGGGGTCGATACCGGCCCGGTTCTGGTCCACGTAGGACAGTTTCACCGTCTCACCGATCTTGACGGTACCGCTGTCCGGCTGTTCGAGGCCGACGATGGTCTTGAACAGGGTGGTCTTGCCCACGCCGTTGGGGCCGATCACGCCGACGATGCCGTTGCGCGGCAGGTCGAACGTGAGACCGTCGATCAGGGTGCGGTCGCCGAAGCCCTTCTTGAGGTCGTCGACCTGGACCACCACGTTGCCCAGTCGCGGGCCCGGCGGGATCTGGATCTCCTCGAAGTCGAGCTTGCGGGTCTTCTCAGCCTCGGCCGCCATCTCCTCGTACCGCTCGAGACGGGCCTTGGACTTGGTCTGCCGTGCCTTGGCGTTGGAGCGGACCCACGCGAGCTCCTCCTTGAGGCGCTTCTGCAGCTTCGCGTCCTTCTTGCCCTGCACGGCGAGCCGTTCGGCCTTCTTCTCCAGGTACGCCGAGTAGTTGCCCTCGTAGCCGTGGGTGCGGCCACGGTCCAGCTCGAGGATCCACTGGGCCACGTTGTCCAGGAAGTACCGGTCGTGGGTGACCGCGAGGATCGCGCCCGGGTACGACGCGAGGTGCTGCTCGAGCCACAGCACGCTCTCGGCGTCCAGGTGGTTGGTGGGCTCGTCGAGCAGCAGCAGGTCGGGCTTGGACAGCAGCAGCTTGCACAGGGCGACCCGACGGCGCTCGCCACCGGAGAGCACCTTCACGTCCGCGTCCGGCGGCGGGCAGCGCAGGGCGTCCATCGCCTGCTCCAGCTGCGAGTCCAGGTCCCACGCGTCCGCGTGGTCCAGGGCCTCCTGCAGCTTGCCCATCTCCTCCATCAGCTCGTCGGAGTAGTCGGTCGCCAGCTGCTCGGCGATCTCGTTGAACCGGTCGAGCTGCCGCTTGACCTCCCCGAGGCCCTCCTGGACGTTGCCCAGGACGGTCTTCTCCTCGTTGAGCGGGGGCTCCTGCTGCAGGATGCCCACCGAGTAGCCCGGCGACAGGATGGCGTCGCCGTTGTTCGGCTGGTCCAGTCCCGCCATGATCCGCAGGACGGTCGACTTGCCGGCCCCGTTCGGACCGACGACGCCGATCTTGGCTCCCGGGTAGAACGAGATGCTGGCGTCTTCCAGGATGACCTTGTCCCCGTGCGCCTTGCGCACCTTCCTCATGGTGTAGATGAACTCCGCCATGCCCGCGATCGTAGAGCTGTCGGTACGCGCCGATTACCGCGACCGTCGGGAACGGGGCTGGAGTGACGATCAGTGTCATGCCGCCACCGCCTCGGCCGGCACGCCGGACCGCTCGTCGCGGAGCATGACCACCTTGCATTGTGTGAGGTCCGGGCCTATCGCGGCCGCTTCCATCTCGATTTCGGAGTGCCGCTCGCCGTCCTTCTCCCACTTGCTGGTGTGCAGTTTGCCCGTCACCACGACGGGGTCACCCTTGACGAAGGTCTGGGCGACGGTCGCGGCCAGCCGCCGGAAGCACTTGACCCTCATGTAGAGGTCGCGGCCCCTGACCCAGGTGCCGGTGGCCTTGTCGAACTTGCGTTCGTGCGCGGCCACGGTGAAGGCGGCGACGGTCCGCTCGTCGTCCTCGGGGTGCCAGAGCCTGACGTCGGTGCAGACGCGACCGGTCAACGTCACCTTGGTTTCGTTCCACGCCATGGGGTTTCTCCTTGTCCACGCCGGTTTGGGCTTGCTGCCAGCTTGCCTCGGGGGCGGGGCGGGCGGCAGGGGCCGGGCGGCTCGGCTGTGGACAGGTGCCGGATGTGGACAAGCCGGGTGGCGTGGGCCGGGTGGCGGGCCGGATTGTCGGTGGGGTGTGCTAGTCGGGCTTCCCGCCGTTCATCTTGTTGAGCATCGCGTTGTAGGCGGCCAGTTCGGCCTCTCCGTCGGCGTCCGCCCGCCGGTCGCGGCGCCGGGCCTCCTTCTCGTCCTGACGGCTCCACTGGACGAGCAGGGCCACCAGCACCACCAGCAGGGGCAGCTCGCCCGCGGCCCAGGCGATGCCGCCGCCCAGGCGCTGGTCGGACAGCAGGTCACTGGCCCACGGCAGGGCGAGCGAGCGGTAGAACCGGTCGCCGATGACCTGCTGCATGCTCATCAGGATCACGCCGAAGAACGCGTGGAACGGCAGGGACGCGAAGACCATCGCCAGCCGTCCGACCGGCGGGAGCCGCCGCGGCGACGGGTCGATGCCGATCACCGGCCAGTAGAAGACGTAGCCCGTGATCAGGAAGTGCGCGTTCATCGCCAGGTGCGCCCAGTGCAGGTCGAGCGCGCTGTCGAACAGGCCGGAGAAGTACAGCAGGTAGTAGGACCCGACGAACAGCACGAGCGCGACGACGGGATGCGTCAGCACTCGGGCCAGCGGCGAGTGCACGAGCGCGACCAGCCATTCACGCGGACCGGGCGGGTTGTCCTTGCCCGCGGCGGGCAGTGCCCGCAACGCCAACGTCACCGCGCCGCCCAGGACCAGCAGGATCGGCGCGAGCATGTTCAGCATCATGTGGCTGACCATGTGAATGCTGAACATCGCGGGCGAGTACCGGCCGATGCCCGAGGACGTGGCCAGCAGGATCGTCGCGCATCCGCAGAGCCAGGCGACGGTGCGGCCGACCGGCCACGCGTCGCCGCGAGCCCGCAGCCGCCGCACCCCGAGCAGGTAGAGCACCGCGAGCGCGATCGCCGCCGTGCCGAAGATCAGGTCGAAACGCCAGTCCACGAAGGCTTTCAGGAACGTCGGCGCACCGTCCAACGAGTACCCGATGCGCAGTTCGACGTTGCCGGGCTGGGTCACCGCCTGCTGCGGCGGTGGCGTGCGGGCGAGCGCCGCGGCGATGCCGATGGTCAACATCATGATCAGCACTTCGAACGCGGCCAGCTTCACCAGCGCACGGCCCGCGCCTGTGGCGACCACGGCCGCGACACCGCGTTCGCGCTGGAAGTAGCCGAAGACGCCGAGCACGAGCAGCGCCACGACCTTGGCGACCACCAGCAGCCCGTAGTTGGTGCTGAACAGGTCACCCAGCGGCAGCCGGACCAGCGCGTTGATCAGGCCGGACGCCGCCATCACGATCCAGCACGCCAGCGCGACCTTGGAGAACCGGCTCGCGGCCAGGCCGAGGTGTTCGCCTTTGCGCCTGCCGTGCGCGAGCAGCGCGACCAGGCCGCCGACCCACAGGGCGGCGGCGATCAGGTGCAGCAGCAGGCTGTTGGTGGCCAGGTCGTGCTGGCCGCCGCTGGACGAGTGACCGCTCACGCCCAGCGGCAACAGGCCGCCGGCCGCGACGAAGAACAGCACCGTGGTCCAGCCCCAGGTCAGGACCAGCCGGGTGCCGACCGCCACGAGGAACGCGATCGCGGCCGTCACCAGCCAGGTGTTCGTCACCTCCGAGCCGCCCGCGAGGTCCACCAGCGTCTGGATGTCGAACAGTTGCGTGACCGGACGGCCGAACGTGTCCGCAGTCGTGAACGGGATGGACAGCAGCGCACAGACGCACCAGACGATCGACGCCCAGCCCGCCGTGCGCACGGCCGCGTAGCCGTCCACCGCGAGCACGCCGGACTTCTGGGGCGGCACCATGAACGCGGCGAACAGCAGTGATCCGATCACGAGCACGCTGCTGATCTCGGCCAGTACGCGCAGCGTGATCATCCCGTAGGCGGTGAACGGGCCCGGGTTGGGAACGCCCACCAGGTAACGGTCGCTGACGAGCGCGAACAAGGCTGCCGCGACGAGCACCGCGAGCACACCGCCCACCACTAGCAACGGGCCGATGCGAGCACGTGCCCGCTTCGTACCGGTCGCCTGCGCTGGGGAATCGGTGGAGGTCACCACCTGAGCGTAGTAGTCAGGCGCCGACCGTCTCGACGGCCTGTTGATGGGTTTGCTGTTGTTCCCGTCGCCGTGCTCGGTTCGCCAGCAGCGTCAGCGGTGCCATGGCCAACGCGATGACACCGGCTACGCCCAGTGCTACGGACAGTGACGTGACCGAGGCGATGCCGCCGATCATGGGTGGCCCGAGCAGAAAGCCGCTGTATGCGATGGTCGTCACAAAGCCGAGTTCACGTTCACCGCCGCCGCCGTCAGCTCGTCGCCCGACCGCGCCCGCGAGTTCCAACGCGACGGGGAAGCCGTACGCCAACCCCAAACCGGCCAGCGCGAACCCGATGAACGTGAACGCGGGCACAGGCACGAGCACGGCGAGGAAGAGCCCGAGCGCGCCGATGGTGGAACCGCCGATGAGCATGCGCTGGGGACCCCATCGGGTCTCGATGCGCTCGCCCAGCAGCCGTGCGACGGCCATGCAGATGGAGAACCCGGCGTAGATCAGGGCGGCCGACGCCTCACCGATGCCGCGTTCGTGCACGCCGAAGAACGCCGACCAGTCGACGCTCGCGCCCTCGGCGACCGACGAGCACAGGGCGATGAACCCGAGCAGCCACAGCACCGGGCGCTTCACCAACGACCGCCTCGGTCCTTCTTGGTGTGCATTGGGTTTGAGGTCTTCGACGGGGATACGACGGGAGAACACCACGGCCATCACCACGCCGATGACGGCCACGACGGCCAGGTGACGCGACGGGTTGAGCTGTGACGCGGCCGCGCCTGCCGCGCCGAGCGCGCCCACGAGGCCGCCGATGCTGAAGAAGGCGTGGAACACCGGCATCATCGCGCGGCCGGCCTGGCGGATCGCGGTCACCGCGGCGACGTTCATGGCGACGTCGAGCACGCCGACTGTGACGCCGAGCGCGAACAGAACCAGGCCCAGCTGCGCCGGTGACGTCGCCAGGCCGAGGACCGGCAGCACGACGCAGCCGGCGACGGCGCTGATCAGAACCATGACCCGGGCGCCGTAGCGGGCGCAGAGCGAACCGGCCAGCAACGCCGAGGCGATCATGCCGATGCTGGCGCCGAGCAGCGACAGGCCGAGTGCGCCTTCTTCGGCGCCGATCTGGGCGGCCAGGGCGGGCACTCGGGGCGCCCAGGACCCGAAGACCACGCCGTTGAGGGCGAACACACCCAGCACGGCGACGATGGCGGAACGCACAGGACCTCCTTCGCAGGGGTTGAAGCGCTTCAGATGCTAACTGAAGCGCTTCAGAGGGCCGAGCGCATTTATGGACAGTGTGACGCACCCGGCCATGGCCCGGAAGCTGCGATCACACCCCACGGGCACGGCTCGGAGAGAGACCTGAGTTGGCAGATCCGCGCGGCGGGGAGGAAGCTCGGCCAGGCCGGGCGGCCGGACCTCGGCGTTGGCAGAATCGGGAAACGATGATTCGTGAGCTGAGTTTGCACGGTGGCATGCCCGCGCTGGCCTACGGCGAGGGACCGCCCCTGGTGTACGTCCGAACGCTGGTTCCCGAGGCGGGCAACCCCACCGGGGTCGGCCGTCTGGTGGAGACGCGGCAGATGAACCGGTTGGCGCGGGGCCGCACCATCTACTCGTTCGGGCGGCGGCCGGGGGTCAAGGCCGGGGCCACCATGGCCGAGCTCGCCGCGGATGTCGCCGAGGCGATCCGGCGGAAGTTCCGGGAACCGGTCGAGGTGATGGGCATCTCGACCGGCGGGTCCCTCGCGTTGCAGGTCGCGGCCGACCACCACGACGCGGTCAAGACGCTGGTCGCGTGCGCGACGGCGGCCAGGCTGGGGCCGTTGGGCAAACAGGTGCAGCGGGAGTACCGGGACAGGCTGTTCCGAGGCGAGTACCGGGACGCGATGGCGGCTCTGGTGCCGGGGTTGGCCGAAGGACCGGTCGGGCGGAAAGCGATGACGCGGATCATGCGGCTGGCGTCCAGCAAGCCGGAAGACCCGGACGGCATGATCGCGATGCTGGACGCCGAGGACGGCTACGACCTGGACTGCGAGAAGGTCGCGGCGCCGACGTTGCTCATCGCCGGCGAAAAGGACCTGCTGTACCCGCGTGACCTGGTCGAAGAGACCGCGCGGAGAATCCCGGACGCCACGCTGAGGCTCTACGCCGGGCGCGGGCACATGGGCGTGATGCGGGACAAGGCCTGCTATCCCGACATCATCCGGTTCCTCGTCCGGAACGCGTGACGCCGCATACCGCCGACGGGCGCCCGCCGTCCCCGGGACCGAAGCCCCTGAGGACGGCGAGTTCAGCGGCCGCAAGGTAGTGGTGATCAGCCGGTCAGGTACCCGCCTGACGCGTCCAGGTCGGTCCCGACGATCGCGCTGGCCGCCGGTGACGCGAGGAACATGACGACACTCGCCATCTCCTCGGGCCGGACGATGCGCTTGATCGGATAGTCCTGGGCGATCTGCTCGTAGGTCATGCCGAACGCCTCCGCCGCGCGGCGGAGCATCGGCGTGTCCACGGCGCCTGGCGCGAAGGCGTTGATCCGGATGTTGTCGGCCGCGTACTCCAAGGCGGCGACCTTGGTGAGCGAGGCGACAGCGTGCTTGCTCGAGTTGTACGGCGCGATCGTGGCGAATCCGACCTCCGCGGAGATGGAGGCGGTGTTCACGATCGCGCCGCCGCCTTGGGCGAGCATCCGCGGGATCTCGTACTTCATGCCGAGGAACACCCCGGCCACGTTGGTCCGCCACACCGACTCCATGTCCGAAAGGGACTGTTCGTGCAGCCGGACCGCGCGGGGGCTCTCGATTCCCGCGTTGTTGACCGCGACGTCGAGCCGCCCGTAACGCCGGACACAGGCGTCGACCAGGTCGCGGACCTCGTTCTCGTCGCGGACGTCGGCTCGCCGGAACGTCGCCTCGCCACCGGTTGAGCGGATGCTCGCGGCCACCTGCTGACCGAGGTGCTCACGGCGTCCGCAGAAGAAAACACGGGCACCCGCGGCCGCGAAGGCACGCGCTGTGGCCGCGCCGATCCCCGACGTGGCGCCCGTGATCAACACGACCTTGCCGGAAGCGGCCGCCTCGGCGGACCCCGGGAACGCGGCGAGACCCAACGCTCCCGCCGCCAGCATCTGCCGCCGGTTCACGCCAGCCTCCGCGGAATCCGCGCCAACGGGTACTGCCGCCAGAAGAACGCGTCGGCGGCGTGCTGGTCCGCGGCGAAGTTGACCGCCTCGACGATCGTGCGGCCGCGGATGCGGTACGCCAGCGTCCACGTGATGTCCAGGCCCTCGGGCGTGGTGCTCCAGCCGCGGTGCATGTCGACCACCCAGTCGCGGTCGGCCGCCAGGAACAGGATCTCCGCCCGGAACCCGGACTTCGCCAGCTGCGCGAAGAACGCCAGCACCTCGTCCGCGCCGGTCTTGGTGCCCGCGAGCGGGTGGTGCCCGGGGATCGTCCAGCGGATGTCCGGCGCGAAGAACTGCCGGAGCGCCTTGAGGTCCCCGCTGCCGTAGACCTCGTAGTAACGCCGGATGAGCGCCACGTTGGGGTGCTCGTTCCCGGCCGCCGCGGCCGGTGCGGCCATTCCTGTCGCGGCCAGCCCTGTGGCGACCAGACCGGCCGCTCCCGCACGGACAACTGCTGCCCGGGATAACGGTTTCTCCATGGCCACCACGCAACCAGCGTCACCTCACAGCGGTCCAATACCCGCGCCCATACGTTTCAGGCATGGACGTCGACACACGGGTGCTGCGCTACTTCGTGGTGGTCGCGGAGAACCTGAGCTTCACCCAGGCGGCCAAGCAGCTGTACGTCGCACAACCGTCGTTGAGCAGGCAGATCAGGCAACTGGAGACACGGCTGGGCACGGATCTGTTCACCCGGACCGGTTCCGCGATCGAGCTGACCAGCGCGGGCAAGGCGCTCCTGGAAGCGGCCCGCAGGCAGTTGGCTGACTGGCAACACACGGTTCGGCTGACAAGAACCGCCGCCGCGGCCGAGGGCAACGTGCTGCGCGTGGGATTCGTCGCCACGGGAGGCGGATCACTCGCCAGGCAGGCGCGGGCCACGTTCACCGAGCGGTATCCCGACGCGAGCATCGATCCGAAGCGGTTCGACTGGGGCGGTGAGGCGCAGGCGTTGCGGGACGGCTTGGCGGACATCGCTTTCGTCTGGCTGCCCGCGGACCTGACGGGCCTGCGGTCGGAGATCGTCGCGGCCGAGCAGCGGTGGGTGGCGATGCGCACCAGCCATCACCTCGCCGGACAGGAGAAAGTCAGCATCGACGACCTGCGGGACGAGCCGTTGATGTGGACACGGGTCGCACCCGCCGAGTGGGTCGACTGGTGGGCGGTCAACCCGCGGCCGGACGGTTCGGCGCCGGTCTGGGGCCGGGAGAACGCGAACGTCGAGGAGATGCTCGAACACGTCGCCACCACGTCCGGCGTGTGCATCGGACCGGAGTCGATGGCCGGCTACTACACGCATCCGGACCTGACGTGGCGGCCGCTGGTCGACGTCGAGCCGTTGCGGATCGCGTTGGCCTGGCCGAAGGACACGGCCAATCCGCTGGTCGGGCGGTTCGTGGAGATCGTCCGCGCTACGAGATAGCCGGGTCGTCGCCGGAGGCCCGCCGGCGCAGGTAGCGGGTGTGGTCCGCCTGCTGGGCGATGTCGTCGCGGTAGAACAGTTCGGCGATCCGGTGCGACTCGGCCTCCAGCAGGTCGAGCTGGGTGAGCAGCTCGGCGGCCGGGCTGGCCAGCCACCACGGCACGTTCAGGTACGCCTCGATCGACAACGGCAGGTCGACCCGGGCCAGCCGGATCACGCTGTGCAGCAGATCCGGGTCGGTGTGCAACGCCGCCGGGCGGTCGAGCATCGCGGTCAGCATCCCGTGGATCCGGGTGACGAACGCGCGGGCCTCGTCCGGGACCCGTGATCGCTCCACAGTGGACATCAACGACGCCAGCTCGGACCGCACCTGGGAAATCTCGGTGAACGTGTCCGTGGGGACGAGCCGGACCTTCTCGGGCGGCGCCAGCAGAGCACCGGCCGCGTACAGGCCGACCACCACGACCGGCCAGTACGCGCCCACCACACCGACGACGTGGAGCAGCACGCCCAGCAGGCCCGCCGCCGATCCGGCGAGGTTCTTGGTGGAACCGAGGTACTTCGTCATTGGTAGCCGCGGATCTCCTGGAACACCTTGGCCAGCGGGGTGCCGCGGGCGTCGAACAGCTGCCCGCCGGTCATCTCCGACACCTTTTTCATCTCGTCCTGGTCGCCCTCGCCGAACAACACCGTGAACACCGGGACCGGGCCGCCGCGGTGGTGCGCGGCCTCGAAGGCGGAGAACGGGCTGCCGTTCTGGTTCTCGCCGTCGGTCATCAGCACGATCGAGGTGAACTTGGCCGGGTCCGGCTGCCCCAGCAGTTCGAACCCCTTGGTCAGGCTGTCGTAGATGGCCGTCCCGCCGTCCGCGTTCAGCGACGCGGCGAAGGCCTTGATCTTGTCGAGTTCGGCCTGCGGTGCCGTTTCCGGCACGACGAACGTCTGCGGGGTGCCCGGCTTGGTGTCGAACGGCAGCAAGGTCACCTCCTCACGCCCGCGGAAGCCGCGGTACTTCCCGACGAGGCTGCCGTCCGCGCCGGTCAGCGCGATGAGCGCGGACCGCAGTGCCTCGATCCGGTCGCCTCGCATCGATCCCGAGGTGTCGAGGACGTAGAGCGTGCGGGACGGTCGCCGGATCTTGTTGAAGTACGCCGACAACAACGCGTCGACGGCTTCGCCGCTCGTGGGGAACGGCAGCTCCACGAGGTCACGCTGCGCGAACTGCGGACCCAGGTCGACGCCCGGGACGGCGGGCCGCCGCCGGGTGGTGTCCATGATCTTGCGCTGGACGTCCGTGGTCCGCAGGTAGTCGGTGAGGCGCTGATGTGCTGAGCGTGCCTCGTCGGAGGCGTCGGACAACAGCGTGAACGGATAGTCCGCGCTGACCACACCGTCGCTCGGATACACCAGGGACAACGGCTCCGGCAGTTTGCCGTCGGCGTTCATCGACAACAACACGGACTCGTAGTTGATCAATCCGTCGACTTTGGTCGTTCCGCGTTGGTAGGCCTCCGACAGCCACCCGGACGACCCGGCGGACAACGCCTGGGCGCTGAAGAACTTCGTCAGTCCAGGGGTGACCGCGGCGATCTGGTCCGCGGACAACGCGCTGCCCGTGCCCGCGAGCGCGGACGCGACGCCGACGAGCGCGGAGAATCCGGAGTTGGACGCGGACGGGTCGGTCATGCCGTACGTGAACGCTTTGGCGCCCGCGGCTTCCGCGATCTGCGCCCACGTGACCCGCTTGCCTTCCCAGCCGAGCCCGCGGACCGCGCCGGTGGACAGGCCGAGCACGACCGGCGAGTTCATGATCTTCACCTGGTTGCCGAGCCGCTTGCTCGCGTCGGGCAGCGTCTGCGGATACCGGTTGGACGAGAACCAGACCGCGTCGTACTTGCCCGCCGAGTCCCCGCGGGCCAGCGTCTCCGCGCCCTCGATCGTGCCGCTGAAGGTGAACTTCACCTCGACACCGGTCGCCTTCGCGGCCTCGTCCAGGATCGGCTGCATGTCGGCGAGTTCGCTGCCCGCCAGCACCCGCAGCACCCCGGGCCGCGGCGGGCCGAGCGGCTGCGCGGGATCGGGCTGGGACTCGGGCGAATCACAGGCGGCCAGGGTGAGGACCAGACCGGCCAGAAGGAGCTTTTTCATCCCGCCCTCTCAGCGGTGTGGGAACGCCGCAGATAGTCGTCCGCGCGGCGCAGTTCGGTCTGCAAAGCCTCCACGGTCAACGCCATGGTGTGCACAGCGCCCACCTTGAACTCGTCGATGGCGTCGATGGCACGGAAGATCTGGTCGAACGACGCCTGGATCGTCCGCACGCCGACCGCCGGGTCGCTGCCGGCCCGCTGGATGTCCGCGGACTGCAACGAAAGCAGCTGCGCGTTGGCCTGGAGCAGACCCTCCGTTGTGGACTGGAGCGCGTCGATCTCCTCGTGCACGTCCCGCTGGTGCGCCAGTGCCCCGCTGATGACCAACGCGATGCGCAACGCGGACACGGTCGTGGAGACGGCTCGCTCCACTCCTCGGATCAGCTGGTCGTTGTTGCGGCGCAACAGGTCCAGCACGAGATATCCCTGTGCGCAGACCGCCAGCTGGGTCAGGATGTCCTGGTGGCGTTCCCGGATCGGATGCAGCACGTCGCTGCGCAGTGCCGTCGCCAACGCCGGGTCCGCCAGGTCGAACACGCCTGCCTGCCGCTCGATCGCCTCGTCCACCGCGGCCGCGAACGCCGCCGCCTCGGACAGCTTGGTCATGGTCTGCCACAACCGTTCCCGCTCGCCCTTGATGGCGGAGTTGTCGCGGTGCAACAGGTCCTGACGCATCCGCAGGTGCACGACCAGTGCGTTCACCGGTTCGTTCGCGGCCTGGTACCGCGCCCACAGCTTACGGGCCTCGTTGGCCACCGGGATCAGCTTGAGGATCTTGCGGCCGGTGATCGGCAGCTTGGCCGGGTCGAGTTCCCGCACGGTCCGGCGTAACTCCGCCAGGCTCAGCGCGATCTCCTGCTGCGGCGTGGTTCTCTCCCCTCGCGCGCCGGCCAAGGCTTTCGCGGAGCGGTCGAGCAGTGCGCCCGCGATCGACGCGGCGACACGCATGTCCGCCGCTCCCACCGTGAGCAGCTCATCGAGAATCCGGCCGAAATCGGGCGACCGCGGATCGGCCGCGACGAGCCGGGCGGTGAACTCGCCTGCCTTGGTGGCCAGCCCGGCGCGCGTCTCGTCAGTCAAGCTGATCAGCCCGGCGGCGCGCGACGACGGGATCGGTTCGACCGGATCCGGTGGGGTGAGTGCGAAATCGCCCGTCACCGGTACTGCCTGCCGATCGCGTCGAGCATCCGTTCCAGCGTTTCGTACGAGGGTGGTTCGACGATGTCGACCAGATCGCCGGGCACGGCGACGCCCCGTTCGGTGAGCACCTGGGTGAACGCCCGGGAGTCGTTGGTGCGGAAGCCGAACGTGGCCGCGAGCCGGACCAGCTCGGGATCGGTCGTCAGCAACTGTCCGACCCGTTCGCCGTTCGGTGACAACGGAACCAGCGTGTGCTTGGAGAACACCGTCGGCGCGGTGTAGAGCATCCGCATGTCCGGCCGGATCGCGCCGTCGCCCCGGATCTGCCGGTCCAGGAACTGTGACTCGTAGATCAGGGCGAGCGGGGTCTTGCCCATGCCCGCGGCGAGGTAGTCCTCGAACGGGCCCTCGGAGCTGTTCTGCGTGTACCCCTGGTCCAGGAACAACCTGCTCAGCTGCGGCAGCAGCCGGTCCTCCGCCTCCTGCGTGCTGACAACGGTGTTGCCGTTCGCCACGAACGACATGATCGCGAGGTACATCGACGCCGAGTTGGAGTCACGCGGATCGGTCGTGGTGATGAGCATGTTCTTGCGGGCCGGGAAAACGGTGTTGCCCGGCAACTGGTCCCAGCGCGTGCCGGCCTTGGCCAGCTCCAGATACCTGGCCACGTCGAGCTTTCCGTCCCGCACGACGCCGTGCGCGGTGAGCAGCCGCACGATCGGCTCGAACGTCGCGACCGCCATCGGCGACTGGAACGGCGTGTAACCCGCGGTGATCTTACGGTCACGTTGGATCCGTTGCGCCGCAGGCGAACTGGACGGGAACACGAACTCGTACCCGCCGAGGTCGACGGTGGTGGCGATCTGCCGCGACCCGGCGGAGTCGACCTCGACCCGCAGCCCGTGCCTGGCGAACGCGTCGATCACCCGCTGGTCGTGGAAGAACGCCAGCTTCTCCGAGCCGATCACGCCGCGCACCGGCTGGACCTCTCCGGAACTTTCCCCTTGCTGGTCAAGCACTACCACTACGACGACCGCGACAAGCAGCACCGCCGCGAGCACGATCGACAACCGCCGCTTCACGCGCGGTCGCCTCCCCTCGAAAAGTCCGTCCACCTCGGATCATCCGGGTTCTTCGACTCTTTTGACGCGCGGCGAGGACAGTTCGCGGTGAACTGTTGGTGAACGCCAGGTGTCCACGTCCGGGCCGGTGGTTCGCTAGGCAACGCCCCTGCGCATCACCCGTGTCCCCACCGCCAGCCCCACCACAGCGAACGCGCAGGCCGTCAGCGTCCCGTACAGCACGTCGGCGTTCCAGATCTGGCCGGAGAACAGCACGCGCTGAGCGTCGACGATGTACGAGATCGGGTTGACCGAACCGGCCGCACGCAGCCACGCCGGGCCGTGCTCCATCGGCAGCAACACCCCGGACAGCAGGATCAGCGGGAACATCAACGTCTGCGTCACTATCCAGAACAACGAGCCGCTCGGCTGCGACTTGATCGCCAGTACGAACGACAGCGAACTGAGCCCGATCCCGAACACGATCAGGACAGCCAGCCCCACGAGCACACCGGCCACGTGCACCTCGAAGCCCAACGTCGTCGCCAGCGCGACGATCAGCACCGCCTGCACCAGCAGGGTGATCGATTCCTTCAGGGTGCGGCCGACCAGCATCGCGGTGCGGTCGAGCGGCGTGACGAGCATGCGTTCCAGCGAGCCGCCGGTCAGCTCGATCAGCAGCGAATGCCCGGCGCCCATCGGCCCGAACAGGCACATCATCACCAGGATGCCCGGCACGAACCACTGCCATGAGTCGCCCAGCAGCGACCCGAAGAGGACCAGGAACAGCAAGGGCTGGCCCATCGCGAAGACCAGGCCGACCGGGTCGCGCAGCGCGGGCGTCGCTTCGCGCGAGAACACGGTCATGGTGTCGCGTACGAACTTCATGCCTGAATGCTCCGTCCGGTCAAGGCCAGGAAGACGTCGTCCAGCGTGGGCCGGATCGCTTGGGCGGTCACGACTTCAGCGCCTTCGCCGGCCAGCTTGCGCAAATACCGCGGTAACGCCGTCGCCGCATCCGGGACCTTGACGTGCACGGCCTCGGCCTTGCCCCGCACCGTGAACACGAGCCGGTCGCCCGCGAGATCCCGCTTCAGCCGTGCGGCCGTGCCGTCGGCGATGATCCGGCCGTGATCGATGATCACCACCCGCTCGGCCATCCGGTCGGCCTCCTCCAGGTAATGGGTGCTCAGCACGAGCGTCATGGCCAGCTCCGCACGCAGCCGCAGGATGTGGTCCCAGATGTCGGCGCGGCTGTGCGGGTCCAGGCCGGTCGACGGTTCGTCGAGGAACAGCAGGCGTGGACGGTGCACCAGGCCCATGGCGATGTCGACGCGTCGCCGTTGCCCGCCGGACAGCGTGCCGGGGGTGCGCTTGGCCAGGTCCGTCAGGTCAAGCAACTCAAGGACTGCGTCGGCTCGCCGGGTCGCGTCGGCGCGTGTCATGCCATGGCTGCGCCCTTGGGTGATCAGTTCGTCGCGGACACGGAAGTTCTCGCCCGCGCTGTTGTTCTGCCCGACGTAGCCGATGCGGGCGCGTACGCCGTCGGGGTTGTCGACGATGTCGCAGCCCGCCACGGTCGCGCTGCCCGATGTCGGCGGCAGCAGCGTGGTGAGCATCCGGAACAGCGTCGACTTGCCGGCACCGTTCGGGCCGAGCAGGGCGACCAGTTCCCCGTCGCCGATGTCGAGATCCACCCCGCGTACCGCCTCGACCAGGGTTTTCTTCAGCCGGAAGTGCCGGGCCAGGCCGGCCGTCGTGACTGCCATGCGGAACACCGTACTACAAGAATGGAACGCTGACGGTCCACTTCCGGCGTTGATGGTACAACTTAGGAGTGGAAAGGACCCGTTCAGCCATTCTCACCGCCGCCGCGTCCGCGCTGGCGCGCGACCGGTCGGCCACGCTGCCCGAGATCGCCAAGGCCGCCGGCGTCGGGCGTACGACGCTACACCGCTACTTCCCCGACCGGGACACGTTGATCAGAGCCGCCGTCGAGGACTCGGTCGAGGCGATCGGCGAGGCGGTCACCGAGGCCCGGCTCGACCAGGGAACACCGGTCGAGGCCCTGCACCGCTTGGTCACGGCGTACCTGCACGTCGGCGACAGACTGGTGTTCCTGTTCAACGACCCGCACGTCATGCGCGGCTACGGCGTCGAACAGCCCGAAGAACCGGTAACCGCGGACCCGGTGCTGGACCTGATCACGCGCGGCCAGCGGGACGGCGCGTTCGACGACCACGTCAGTCCACAGTGGATTCAGCATGTGCTGTGGGCGTTGGTGTACACCGGTATCGAAGAGGCCGACAGGGGAACCATGTCCCGGCACGGCGTCGCCGCGACCGTGATCCGGACCCTGGAACGGGGGATTCTGGCGTGATCGCCGACATCTGGTTCGACCCGTCGTGCCCGTACACGTGGCTGACCTCGCGCTGGTTGATCGAGGTCACCAAGGTCCGCCCGGTCGGCGTGCGCTGGCATGTGATGAGCCTGTCCGTGCTCAACGAAGGCCGCGAGGACGATCCGGAAGGCGACCCGGAGGGTTACCTCTGGTACCCGGTCCGAGTTTGCGCTGCCGTACAACAGAAGTACGGCAGCGACGCGCTCGGCCGCTGCTACACCGAGCTCTGGAAGACGGAAAACGGCGCCGAGGACTGGATCGGTGACTTCGCCCGTGCCTTGGAACGCGCCGGGCTGCCCGCCGAGCTCGCCACCGCGGGGCCCGAGTACGACGACTTCGTCCGCGCGTCCCACGCCGAGGCGATGAACCACCTCGGCCCGCACGTCGGCACCCCGATCATCGTGGCTGACGGCGTGGCCTTCTTCGGGCCCGTCGTCTCCCGACTGCCCACCGGCGAACAGGCAGGCCGGCTGTGGGATGGCACGCTCCTGGTGGCGTCCACACCCGGGTTCCACGAGCTCAAAGGCGCTGTGCACGCCGAGCCGCAACGCTGAGTGCGGGACAATCGCAGCGTGCGGATCGGAATGCTGGGCCCGCTGGAGGTCCGAGCCACTGACGGCACCGAGGTCGCGGTGCCGGGTGCCCGGCTGCGTGCGTTGCTGACGGTTCTGGCGCTCGAACCAGGCAGAACCGTGCCGCTGGCACGGTTGGTGGACGCGGTGTGGGGCGCCGGATCGCCGGAACGCCCTGCGAACGCGGTGCAAGCCTTGGTCTCGCGGCTGCGGAAGGCCGGAATCGAGGTGGAGGCGCGGCAGGGCGGCTACCGGCTGGTCATCGAGCCGGACGCGGTGGACGTCATCGAGTTCGAACGCCTGATGCACGAGGGACAGCGCCGCGAAGCACTGGAGTTGTGCCGCGGCCCCGCGTTGCTGGAAGTGCGGAACGAGGAGTACTTCGCCGCCTGGGTCGCCAAGCTGGACGAGCTGCGGTTCACGGCCATGGAGGACGGCTCCGTCGCCGAACTGACGGAACTCGTGGCCGGGAATCCGTTGCGGGAGCGACTGGTCGGCGCCCTGATGCGGGCGTTGGCCGCCGACAACCGATCCGCGGACGCGCTCACCCTGTACGAGCGGACCCGCGAAGCACTGGCCGAGCAACTCGGAGCCGACCCGTCGCCGGAACTGTCCGAACTGCACACGGAGATCCTCCGTGGTGTGCCGGACGCGACGACGAACCTGCGTGCCGCGCTGACCAGTTTTGTCGGGCGCGGGCAGGACGTCGACGACGTCCGGCGGCTCGTCGGCGAGTACCGGTTGGTCACCCTCACCGGGCCGGGTGGATCGGGCAAGACACGCCTGGCCGTCGAGGCGGGCCGCGGGATGCCGGGTGAGGTCTGGTTCGTGGATCTGGCCGTCCGCACCGGCAAGGACGACGTGCCGCAGGCGATCCTCGGCACGCTGAAGATCCGGGACCTTGCGGCCCTGCGGACCCGGTCCGCCCTGCTGATCCTGGACAACTGCGAGCACCTGATCGACACTGTGGCCCACTTGGCCGAAGAGTTGCTGGGTGACTGCCCGTCGCTGCGGATTCTGGCCACCAGCCGGGAACCCCTTGGCATCACGGGAGAAGCAGTCCGGCCCGTCGAACCGCTGCCGCTGCCGCCCGCCGACGCGCGGCTCGCGGAAGCGGTGGCGTACCCCGCGGTCCGGTTGCTGCTGGACCGCGCCCATCCGGGATTCGTGCCCACCCAGGCCGTCGTCCGGATCTGCCGTGCGTTGGACGGAATCCCGCTGGCGATCGAACTGGCCGCCGCGCGGTTGCGCACCATGACCGCCGCGCAGGTCGCGGCCCGGCTGGCCGACCGGTTCAGGTTGCTCACCCAAGGCAGCCGGACCGCGTTGCCCCGGCACCGGACACTGCGTGCGGTGATCGACTGGAGCTGGGATCTGCTGTCCGAGCAAGAGAAAACCGTGCTGTGCCGGTTGGCGGTGTTCTCCGGCGGCGCGACGCTCGACGCCGCCGAACAGGTCTGCGGCCCGGCCGACGTGCTGACGGCGTTGGCGGAGAAGTCACTGGTGGTCGCCGGGGACCGCTACCGGATGCTCGACACCATCCAGGCCTACTGCCTGGAACGGCTCGACGATCCGCGAGAAGCACGCCACGCGCACGCCGAGTACTTCATCGGACTGGCGGAGACCGCCGACCCGCACCTGCGCCGCGCCGAGCAGGTGGAGTGGCTGAAGACGATCCACGCCGAGGACGACAACATCAACGCGGCCCTCCGGGCGGCGACGGACGCGGCCACAGCCGTGCGCCTGACGGCCGCGGTGAGCTGGTACTGGTTGCTCGAATGGTCCTTGCGTTGCCGCAAAGTGCCCGGGGTGTCGCTGGGCGCGCGTGCCTTGTCATTGCCCGGTGACGTGGACGACGGTTTCCGTGCCACCGCCTCGGCCGCCATCGCCCAGTTCAACCTGCTCGGCAACGGAGACGAGAAGCAAGCGCTTGTGTGGATCGGCACCGCCCGGCAACTCGGCGGGCGGCACCCGCTCGTCCGGCTCGTCTCGGCCGGCCCGACGGACGCGGACGACCCGTGGGTACGGGCAATGGCCGGGCTGCACGAGGCCTTGCGATCGATCAACGCCGGGCGCCCGGACGAGCCGGGCCTCGAAGCGGCTCTGGGCGAGTTCCGCGTGCTCGGCGAACGCTGGGGCATCGCGAACGCCCTGAGCAACCTCGCCGATCTGGCCTCCTGGCGCGGCGATCTGCCCACCGCGATCGCCAGGTACCAGGAGGCGATCACCGTCACCGAGGAGATCGTGCCGCGTGAGGACGCCTGGAAACCCCGGCTCCGGCTGGCGCAACTGCTGTGGCTGCACGGCGATCCGGACGCTTCGGCGGCGGCCCTGCGCACCGCCGAGCACGACGCCGCCCGCATCGGCCTGCCGGACGCGATGACCGCGGCGGCGTACACCAAAGCGGACATCGCCAGATGGTCCGGCGACCTCGGCACGGCCCGCACGGAACTGGCCAAGGCGCAGACGCTGGTCGAAGGCCGCACGGTGAACTGGGGTTTCCGGGCGACACTGCTCGACCTGCGCGGCTATCTGACCGGCGACCGGGCCGATGCCCTCGCCTGGGCACAACGAGCGCAGAGCGCCCCGCTGATCGCCCATGTCCTGATCGGACACGCCGATCAGGCACTACGCGAAGGCAATTACGACGAGGCAGCCCGGCTGCTTGGGAAATCCGTCGAGGTGCGCGGCACGCCGGACTTGTCGCACCCCGACGCCGCGCGCGTCACGCGAGCTGTGGCATCACCTCCGCGGTGACCAGATCGAGCCGGTGTGGTCAACGACGGGTCGCGAGGTGCCGGATGAGGAAGTCCCACATGCGGCGCCGGACGTACTGCTCGTAGCCGAGGAACACGTGATCCGACTCGGGCACGATCAGCATCTCGAAGTCCTTGTCCAGTGCGATGAGCCGGTCGGCCAGCCGGTACACCTGGTCGGGCGCCACCTGGTCGTCCAGCCCGCCGTGGATCAGCATCAGCCTGCCGGCCAACCGGTCCGCCGACTCCACAGTGGAATCCCGGGCCGCCCACGCGGGGTCGTAGGGCCCGTAGACGTCCGTGGCCGCCGGGTCGGTGTACCGGTTGTCGTACAGGCCGGACAACGAGACCCCGGCCGTGAAGACGTCCGGGAAGTCCAGCATCGCCCGGACAGTGCCGAAACCGCCGCCGGAGATACCGCAGATGCCCACCCGGTCGAGGTCCATCCAGGGCCGGGTGGCGGCCAGCTGGCGCAGCGCGGCGACATGATCGTCCAGCCCGGCTCGCATGTCCTGGTACGAGGCGTCGAAGAACGCCTTCTCGCGGCCCGGAGTACCGCGGCCGTCCACCGCGATCACCACGAAGCCCAGGGCCGCCAGGGCTTCGGCGTCATAGCCGTGCCAGCCCGCGTCGAAAGCCGCGCTCACCCGAGTGGTCAACGGATTCAGGTAGGTGTGGTCGATCACCGGATAGCTCTGGCCGGCGGAGAACCCGTGCGGCCGGTAGAGCACGCCGTACACGTCCGTCGAACCGTCGGCGGCCTTCACGCAAAACCGCTCCGGCGGCCCCCAGCCCAGGGCCGTCAGCCCACTGACATCCGCTCGCCCCAACTCTTGCTGGACTTCACCGTCCCACGAGCGCAACGTGTGCACGGGCGGAATGTCCGTTGTGGACGCCGAGTCGACGAAGCCGGACGGGGACGCCGAGACGACGTGATCCATGTCGTCGTCAGTGACCTTCGTGAAACCCGAGCCGTCCAGGCCCACGGCGCATACCGTGCCGCGGTACGGATCGGCAGCGACCAGCCCGGCGGCGAGGAAGTAGACCATCCGCCGGTCCGGATCGACCCGGAGGATCTGCTTCACCAGCCACTGCCCGGACGTGATCTGCCGCGAACCGGCGTCGGAGTACAAGTACAGGTGCCCCCAACCGTCCCGTTCGGAGTACCACAGAACCTCCCCCGACGGCAGGACATGCACCGCAGGGCCGAGCATCGGCCATTGCGTCGGCATCACCCTGCCTGATCCCGTTTCGTCAACCACGGTCCGTACCTCACCGGTCACGGGATCAAGCCGGTTCAGCCGCAACCCGCCGCTGAGGTAGTACACGGCATCAGCGGCCCACCATGCCCACTCCATCTGGATGGGCGACATCATCGGCATCGCGACCGGATCGGCCTGGGCCCGTACCACGGCCGAGGTCTCGACGTCGATCACGACGAACTCGGCGCGCTGGACCGCGTCGTCCCCGGGCAGCGCCGAACGCTTGGAACGCAACCCGGCCGACGAGATCAGATACTTGGGCCGGACGCCCTCCTGCAGCGTCCGGTGAGTCAGGACCTTCGTCGAGTCCGGTGACCACACCGCGGCGGGCGGGGCGTGCGGCAGGCCCATCCTGGTGAACATCGCGGCGTACATGTAGTAGTCCGGGTTGGCGCCGTAGTCGTGGTCCACGTCGCCGTCCGTGGTCAACGGCCGCTCCTCGCCGTCCGTACGAATCCACAAGTTGTAGTCACGGCGGAACACCACGTGTTGGCCGTCCGGCGACGGAACCTCCATCGGGTTGCCAGGTGGCTCAGCCCATGGCGGCACGATTGTGGCGTTGCGCACGAGGTTCGGCCGGTTCGCGGCCAGCAGCTGCACTGCGACTTCGTAGTTGTTCACCAGCCAACGGTCGCCGCACCCGCTGACACCGGAGCGTGCTGGCGCTGATACGCCGCTGACACGGCTCCCGTCAGCGTGACCAGATCGGTCCGCATCGCGTCCTGCACGTGCCTACCGGCCAGGGCGCCGATGCCGGAGGCTGATGGCATGACCAAGGCGTTGATCGTGATCGATGTGCAGGAATCCTTCCGCCAGCGGCCCGACTGGGCCGAGGTGTCCAACCCGGACATCGTCGGGCAGGTGAACCGTCTGGTGGACGCAGCCCGTGCGGCGGACGACCTTGTGGTGTGGGTCATGCACAGCGAACCAGGCACCGGAACTGTGTTCGACCCGGCGAACGGGTACGTGCGCCTGCTCGACGGGTTGCGGCCGCGCGAAGGCGAGCCCGTGCTCACGAAGACCGCGCACAACGCGTTCACCACGACCAACCTGCAGCAGACACTGACCACGCGAGGCATCCGCGAGCTGCTGATCAGCGGAATCCGGACCGAACAGTGCTGTGAGACCACGACGAGGATCGGCAGCGATCTGGGCTTCGACATGACGTTCGTGACCGACGCGACAGCCACGACACCGCTGCCGCACTGGCGGACCGGAGCCGTGATCGGCACCGGCGAACTGATCGACCGCACCGAGTACGCGCTGGCGGGGAGGTTTGCGACGATAGCGACCGTGGCTGAGCTGACTGGACTGAAGGAACTGACTGGATCGTGACCCGGGTGGTGTTCCTGCTCGT
Source organism: Kibdelosporangium persicum (assembly GCF_013280595.1). Classification (GTDB taxonomy): domain Bacteria; phylum Actinomycetota; class Actinomycetes; order Mycobacteriales; family Pseudonocardiaceae; genus Kibdelosporangium; species Kibdelosporangium persicum. Next base: position 71,212 of record NZ_JAAATY010000011.1, on the reverse strand, counting down.
CCCGGGAGTCCATCTGCTGGACCTCTCGGGACCGGCGCAGGTGTTCTCCAGCGCGGCCGACCTCGGCCTCGGCGTGGAACTGTCGTACGTGGCGGAGGCCGCCACCGTGCCCAGCGCCCAGGGCCTGGTGGTGCACGCGGACCCGGCGCTGCCGGAGTTGTCCACAGAGGACCTGATCATCGTGCCCGGGTGGCGTGCGGCGAAACTGGCCACGTCCGGCCCGTTGACCGAGCAGGCGCTGGACTGGCTCCGCGCCCACCACCATCGCGGCGGCACGGTCGCGAGCGTCTGCGCGGGCGCGGACGCCTTGGGACGCGCGGGCCTGCTGGACGGCCGCCGTTGCACCACACACCACGACCTGCAGGACGAACTGGAAAGCCGATACCCGAACGCTTGCGTGGTCCGCGACGTCCTCTACACCGTCGACGACCGGGTGGTGACGTCCGCGGGGATCGCCAGCGGCATCGACCTGGCCCTGCACCTGGTCACCCTCAGGCACGGCCCGTCAGCGGCCGCACGCATCGCCCGCACGATGGTCGTCTACGCCCGCCGCAACGGCGACGAGCACCAGGCCAGCGTCCTGCTCAAACACCGGTCACACGTGAACGAGACCGTGCACCGCATCCAGGACGTCATCGAGACCCGGATGACCGACCGCCTGTCGCTGGCGGAACTGGCCCGTCTCAGCGGTTGCAGCGAACGAACAGTGACCCGCTTGTTCAGCCGCGCGACCGGCATGACGCCGTTGCGCTATCAGCAGGCCCTCCGCCTCGAACGCGCTGAGCACCTCATCGGCCACGGCGCCACCGTCGAGTCCGCCGCCCGGATGGTCGGTTTCGAGGACGCACGCATGCTGCGTCGCCTGCGCGCCCGGTAACGCCTCTCACCAGCGGAAACACCGCCTGTCCCGGCGGGACGAGCGACTCGTGCCCGTCCGGCCAGGGCAAGTCAGTAGGCTTTGCGGGTGAGTTCCAGGCGACCGACACTCGACACTGTGGCACGCGAGGTGGGCGTGTCCAGGGCGACGGTGTCCAACGCCTACAACCGGCCTGACCAGCTGTCCGAGCGGTTACGCGAGCGGATACTCAGCGCGGCGGCCCGGCTCGGTTACGCGGGGCCCGACCCGGTGGCCCGCAGCCTGGCCACGCAACGGTCCGGCGCGGTCGCCGTGATGCTCGACCGCGGCCTGTCCGCGGCGTTCTCCGACCCGGCGTTGTCGATCATGCTCGACACCCTGGCGTCCACAGTCGACTCCGGCGAGCGCTCGCTCGTCCTGATGCCCGGCGGCGCGAACGGCGGCGGCCCCAGCCCGGCGGCCGTGGCGCGCGTGCACGCGGATGTCGTGATCGCGTACTCCCTGCCGGACGACGCCCCGGCCATCACGGCGGTCCGGCAGCGCGGTCTGCCTCTCGTCGTGGTCGACCAGACCGGCGCCGATGTGCGGGTCGCCGACCGTGCGGGCGCCGCACTGGCCGCCCGGCACGTGATCGGCCTCGGCCACCGCGACGTCGGAATCCTCAGCCTCGACCTGTCCCCGGACGGCCACACCGGCCCGGTCAGTCCACAGAGGATCGGCTCGGCCCGGTTCCAGGTGACGGCCCAGCGCCTGTCGGGCTACTTCGACCACGTGCCGCCGTCGACACCGGTCTGGGAGGCCGCCGAGAGCCGCCGCGATCTCGGCCGCGAGGGAGCGGCCTGGCTGTTGGCCCAGTCCCCCCGGCCGACCGCACTACTGTGCATGTCCGACGAACTGGCGATCGGAGCGATTCGCGCGGCGCGTGATTCGGGTCTCGCCGTGCCGGACGACCTCACCATCGTCGGTTTCGACGACACACCGGCCGCGGCGTGGGCCGATCCGCCGCTGACCACGATGCGCCAGGACCTCCTGGACAAGGGCAGACGGACCGGTGAGCAGGCACTTCGCCTGCTGGACGGCAGACAGCCCGGCGAACCGGTGACGATCCCGGTCACCCTGGTCGCCCGCGCGTCCAGCGGGCCCGCGCCGGCCAGACGCCTACCCCGGTGATCTTGTTCACCCAGACTGGTGCGATTCGGAAACACTGAGGCGTCGTCGAACGATCACCCCTCTGAAGGCGGTTAGCCTGCCGCCCTCGGCCCCCGTAGCTCAGCGGATAGAGCGAGAGACTTCTAATCTCTTGGTCGCAGGTTCGAGTCCTGCCGGGGGCACTTTTCGTGCCCAGCCTCCAGTCACGCTCCACCCTGGTGCCTGGATGGAGCGCACGGCGCCTGGTTACCCGCTTGATCGCACCGGCAAACCTGCTCGATCAGGTGAACCCCGCGGTACGGTGCCCGCGTGGAGATCTTCGACGACCTGGTGGCTGAGTACGACCGGTTGGACGGCATCTTCGCCACCCTGTCCGCGGAGGACTGGATGCGCCCGTCGGCCGCGGCCGAGTGGAGCAACGTGGACGTGTTGCTGCACCTGGCGCAGACCGAGGAGACGGTGGTCGCCACTGTGACGGGAAGTGGTGTGCGGGAGCGCGGCGCGATGAGCGTCGACGAGGCGATGGACCAGTGGGTCCGTGCCGAGCGTGCGGGTCCCGAGGTCGTCTATCCCCGGTGGCGGGCGGCACGGCGGAAGTCCGTCGAAGTGCTTCGGTCGGCCGATCCGGCGAAGGCGTCAGCCTGGGCCTCCGCTGCTCTGCGCCCGGCGACGATGGCCACGACACGGCTCGCGGAGCACTGGGCGCACGCGCTGGACATCACTGAGCCGTTGGGCATCCCGTACCCGGACACGGACCGGTTGCGGCACATCGCCAGGCTCGCGCACCGGACGCTGCCGTACGCGTTCCAGCTCGCGGGCCGGCAACCGGTTGCCGTCCGGGCGGAGCTGACCGGACCGGACGGGCAGACGTACCGGTTCGGCCCGGACGACGCGGGCTCGACCATCACCGGGTCACTCGGTGCGTTCTGCCGGGTCGGTGCGCAGCGGCTGAAGCCGGAGCAGTCCGGCCTGACCACCACGGGACCGCACGCGGCCGCCGCGTTGCGGGTGTTGCGCAACTACGCGGCTTGACACCACGGCGGTGTTCAGCTGGGCGGCGCGAACGGGTTGTCCGACGGCGGCTGGTCCCGCTGCTGCTCGGTCACCGGGTCCTGCCGCTGGTGCTGCCGGGTTTCCTCGCGTGTGCGTCGTTCGGCGAGAACCGCGGCCAGGTACTCGGGGATCGGCACGTTGGGCGGAACCGGGCTGCCCAGATGCGCGCTGACCTCTCCGGCGAGCCGCTGGCCGAGGGTGTGCGCGGCTTCCGGCGCCAGTTCGTGCAGCCTGCCGAGGTACTGTCGCACGGCCAACGCGAGGTCGTTGGGCAGACCCGAAACGCGTTGCGTCGCGGCCCAGCCAGCCAGGGGCGGCGGCATGGGGACCGGGGCCGAGGACTGCTCCGGAACACGTTCCCGGACCACCAGCGTGCCCGCGAGCATGTCACCGACCCGCTGGCTGTTGCGGGACGACAACGACACGATCACCGCGACCGCGCCGAACAGGCCCACGCCCCAGAAGTCGACGAAGAACCCGGCGAGGCCGCGGACCAGCGCGTGCCGGAACCGGATCGGCCCGCCGTCGGTCCGCACGACCCGCAGGCCCGCCGCCGCCTTGCCGACGGTCTTTCCCCTGGTCAGGGTCTCCGTGATGACGGGATAGCCGACGAGCACCAGGACGAGCACCGCCAGGGTGACCGCCGAACGCAGCGCGCCGTCGAACCCGGTCACACCGGCCGCGCCGAGGATCAGGAACAGCACCAGCAACGTGAGGAACTGCAGCAGCACGTCCAGCACGAACGCCAGGCCCCGGCTGGCCAGCCGGGCCACCCGCATCTCCAGCAGTACGGCCTCGCCGCTGACTAAGTGCGACACGTCCCACCCCCTGGTCAATGCGGAATAGTACGTGGTGTGGACATCGATTTGTTCGTCGCGGCGCACCGCGCGGAATGGGACCGGCTGGCCCAGTTGGTCCGGCGCAGCGGGTCGGTGCGCGGCGCCGAGGCCGACGAACTGGTCCGGCTCTACCAGCGCACGGCGACGCACCTGTCGATCGTGCGCACCGAGATGCCCGACCCCGCGCTGATCGGCCGGTTGTCGACGCTGGTGGCGCGGGCGCGGTCGGCGATCACCGGGACCCACAGTCCGGCGTGGCGCGAAGTCGGTCTGTTCTTCTCGCAACGGCTGCCCGCGGCGCTGTACCTGGGCTGGCGCTGGTGGGTGCCGGCCGGGCTCGCGTTCATGGCCGTCACGGCGTTGATCGCGATCTGGGTGGCCGCGAACCCGGACGTGCAGGCCGGCATCGCCGCGCCGGAGCAGATCAGGGAGCTGACCAGGCCCGGCGGGGACTTCGAGACGTACTACTCCAGCAACCCCGCGGCCTCGTTCGCCGCAGGTGTCTGGACCAACAACGCCTGGGTGGCCGCGGCCTGCGTGATGCTCGGGGTGCTGCTCGGCCTGCCGGTGATCTACGCGCTGTGGCAGAACGCGCTGAACATCGGCATCTCCGGTGGCCTGATGATGTCGGTCGGCCGTGGGGACGTGTTCCTCGGCCTGATCACACCGCACGGGCTGCTCGAGATGACCGCGGTGTTCGTCGCGGCGGGCATCGGGTTGCGGCTGGGCTGGACGGTGGTCGACCCACGCGGCCGTCCACGGCCTCAGGCGTTGGCCGAAGAAGGCAGGCCCGTGGTCATCGTCGTGCTCGGGTTGGCGTGCGTTCTGGCCATATCCGGTGTCATCGAGGCGTTCGTGACGCCGTCAGGTCTGCCGACGTGGGCGCGGATCGGCATCGGAGTGATCGCTGAACTGCTGTTCCTGGCGTACGTGTTCGTCATCGGCCGCCGAGCGGCCCACGGGGGCGAAACCGGCGACATCGACGCGAAGTACGCGGGTGACAAGCTGCCGACCGCTGCCTAGAGGCGACCGGCGGCCTTCAACGCGAGGTAGGCGTCGGCGAGGGCCGGCGCCAGATCCTCGGGCGTGGCGTCGACGACTTCCACACCGCGCCGCCGCAGCAGACCCACGACGTGCTCGCGTTCCTGCAACGCCCGCGCGGCAGCGGCCGCGTCGAACACGGCTTCCGCGTCCCCCCGGGCCTGCGCCATCTCGTTGATCCGCGGGTCCGCCACGGCCGCGAGAAGCACCAGATGCCGTGAGGTCAACGTGTGCAGGATCGGCAACAGCCCTTGCTCCAACGGATCCGGGTCCAGCCCGGTCAGCAGCACGACCAGCGACCGCCTCCGGCTGCGCCGCATGACTTCCGCCACGATCCCCGGCGCGTCCGACTCCACCAGCGCGGGTTGCAGCGTGGCCATGCCGTTGACCAAGGCGGGCAACAGTTCCGCGGCTGACGTTCCCTGCACGCTGGCCCGCACCTGCCGGTCGTAGGCGATCAGATCGACCCGGTCCCCGGCCCTGGAGGCCAAGGCGGCCAACAACAACGCGGCGTCCATCGAGGCGTCCAGCCGGGGGATGTCCCCGACGCGCCCGGCCGACGTACGCCCTGTGTCGAGCACGACCATCAAGTGCCGGTCACGCTCGGGCCGCCAGGTCCGGACCATCACCTCCGACGACCGAGCCGTTGCCCGCCAGTCGATCGAGCGCACGTCATCACCGATCACATAGGACCGCAGTGAGTCGAACTCGGTGCCTTGCCCGCGGGCGAGCGTCCGCAGCCTGCCGTCCAGATCCCGAAGCCGGTCCAGTCTGGACGGCAGATGCTTCCGGCTGGTGAACGGCGGCAGCACACGAACGGTCCACGGAACGGTGTGCGATCCCTGCCGTGCGGCCAAACCCAGCGGCCCGAACGCCCGGACTGTCACCCGGTACGCCATCCGGTCGCCCCGCCGGGTCGGTTGCAGGGGTGTGGTCACGGTCTGCCGCCCGCCGCCGGGGATGTCCAAGCGGTGCCGGTCCGACGCGCCCGCGCTGGGCGGCCACGCGTCCCGCACCATGCCGCGAACCCTTGCCCGGCCGGGATTGCGCACGGTCAAGGTCACCGCTGCCGGTTCCCCCAGCCGCACCGACTGCGCGCCGCCGCGGGTGAACTCCAGCCGGTGCACGGCACCCGCCAGCACCAGGTCGATCACCATGGCGATCAGGATCAGCCCGGTGACCAGGAAGATCCCGCTCCATGACGGGATCAGCAAACCGACGACAAGGGCGCCGGCCAGGGCGAGCAGCCCGGCGCGCCCGCTGATCGCCATCGGCCGGCTAGCGGGGCACCGGCACGGCCGCGAGCACGCCGTCCAGCACCCCGTCGGTGGTCGCGCCTTCCAGCTCGGCCTCCGGCCGCAGTTCGAGCCGGTGCCGCAAAGTGGGGCGTGCCAACGCTTTCACGTCGTCCGGCGTCACGTACTCCCGGCCGGACAACCAGGCCCACGCCCGGGACGCGGCGAGCAGCGCCGTCGCACCACGCGGCGAGACGCCGAGCCGCACGGCGGGCGAGTTCCGGGTCGCCCGGCAGATGTCCACAATGTACCCGAGGACCTGCTCGTGCACGGTCAGCGACCGGACCGCGGCCCGGCCCTCGTCCAGGTCCGCCTTGCTCGCCACCGGCTGGATGCCCGCGGCGGTCAGGTCACGCGGGTCGAACCCGGCCGCGTGCCTGGCCAGGATGCCCACCTCGTCGTCACGCGACGGCGTCGGCATGGTCAGTTTCAGCAGGAACCGGTCCAGCTGGGCCTCGGGCAACGGGTACGTGCCCTCGTACTCGACCGGGTTCTGGGTCGCGATCACGATGAACGGGTCGGGCAACGGCCGGGGTGTGCCGTCGACCGAGACCTGCCGTTCCTCCATCGCCTCCAGCAGCGCCGACTGCGTCTTCGGCGGGGTGCGGTTGATCTCGTCGGCGATCAGCAGGCTGGTGAACACCGGCCCTTCGCGGAACACGAAGTCGGCCTTGTGCGGGTCGTAGACGATCGACCCGGTCACGTCGCCGGGCATCAGGTCGGGGGTGAACTGCACGCGCGTGGTCCTCAGGTCCAGCGCGCCGGCCAGTGCCCGGACCAGCAACGTCTTCGCCACGCCCGGCACGCCTTCGAGAAGCACGTGGCCACGGCACAACAACGCGATGATCAGGCCGGTGACCGCGGCGTCGTTGCCGACCACCGCCTTGCCGACCTCGGAGCGCAGGGCGACCAGCGCCTCGCGTGAGTTTCCCATCAGTGTGAACCTACCTCATTCGCCAAGGCGTCCAGCGCGTCCGCGAGCTGAACGAGCGCTTGTTCCGTGTTCGGGGGTGGTCCGAAAAGGACGGCGTGGACGTCGGCGCCGGGCCGTCCGGTCCGTGCGGCGACGCTTTCGGTGATCGCGGCGGGCGGGGCGTCGGAAGGCAGGCCCAGCAACGGGATCAGCGTGCTGATCGTGGCGCGCCGCAATGCTTCGGCGGCGTGGTCGGTCGCCTTGGCCCGCCGGTAGAGCCGGGCGCGGCCTTCGGTGGTCTCGGCCGCCCGGACCACGACCGGCAGGGGTTCGGCGACGATCGGGCCGAGCCTGCGTGCCCGCCACGCCATGAACAGCAGGACCGCCACCGCGACCTGGCCGAGGGCGAACCACCACGCGCTCGGTATCAGGTCGTAGACGCTGCGCTCCGCGCCGTCCTGATCGCCGGCTGCCGCGTCGGACAACGAAGGCAAGTACCAGACGAGCGTCGGTCGCTGTCCCAGCAGACGCAGCGACAGCGCCGCATTGCCTTCTTCGTCAAGCCATTCGTTCGTCAGCGGTGTCGCGTCGCCCAGCAGCGTGACATGGTCGTCGCGGACCAACGTGCCGTCGTAGCAACGAGTCGGCCCGTCGTAGGTCACGCCTCCGATATTGGCGGAGCCGGCGGCGTCGAAGGCGCAGTCCGGCTGCCGGTTCTGGGGTGCGACAGTGCCTTGCTGCCGCGTGGACGGCGCCAACGCCGGCACGGAGTCGCCCACGGGACCGATCGCGACGAGGGTGGGCACCTCGTCGCGCAATGTGGACAGCTGGGTCGGCGTCAGCCAGCTCGGTTGCGTGATCAGTACCGTGGTCCCGGAGTTCACGTTGTCGCGGACGGCTTCCCACGACTCGACGCGGACGACGGTCACTCCCTGCGCCTGGAGGAGTCTGGCGACCGCACGGCTCCCGGCCGGGGAGACCGATTCGGGATCGACGGCGCCGTCCTCGCCACCGCCCCGCACCAAGGCGATCACGATCGCGCCGACCAGGACGACGAGGCCGACCAGGACGGGTGCCCGCGCGGCACGCCAGATCGTGCGTGCGTCCGGAGAGACGGAAGTTGTCATCGGCGGGCGCCGTCCAGTGCCAGGTCCAGGTCGCTCAGCCGCCGGTATTCGTCCACTGTGGCCTCGCGGCCGCCGTACCAGACGTCGTCGAACAGCTGGGCCGCGGAGCGCAAGGCGTTGGCGTGATCGGGAAGTTCGGCACCGGCCGCACGTGCCACCTCGTCGACCGTCCGGCCGGAGCGTTCGTCCAGGACGCCACGCTCCTCAAGGCCACGGGCGATCGCCCGGAACCGTTCCCGGACCGCCTCGGCCAGATCGCCTTTCGCCTCAGCGGCTTCGGCGGCCCGGCGATGGTCGGCGGCGGTCAGCCTGCGACCGGCGAACACGGCTGTGCGCGCGGTGCGGGCCAGTTTGCCGACCCGCAGCCGGATCACCACGATCACGGCCACGACCAGCGCGATCAGCACGAGCAGGCCGACGAAGCCGCCGGGGATCAGGCTCGCCGCGCCGCCGAGCAGCCGGTCGAGCAGGTCCAGCAGCCAGCGCAGCACCCGGGTCAGCGTCGACGGTTCGGCGTCCCGGTACGCCGGATCGGACAGTTCCCGGACGGCCGCGTCGCGAGCCGCGTCGCGGCCGATCTCGACCGGGATGTCGGTCACCTCCGCGCTGTTCACCAGGTCGTCGGCGGCTGCGGGGTCACCCCTGCCTGCCTGGCCAGCTCGATGTCCATGCCTTCCCGCCGCATCCGCCGGTCGATGTAGATCAGCGTGGTCACGCCGGAGGTGAACGGCAGCGTGATCGTCTCCGCGATGATCCCGGCGAGCGCGGTGAGCAGCAGCGTCACCTCGATGCCGGGGGTCGGGCCGGTGCCGGTGACCGTGTTCAGCCCGCCGGTGGCCAGCGAGAACGGGATCTGCACGATCTGCGCGAGCACACTGGCGATGATCGTGGCCAGCAGCAGGATGCCGAAGGTCCGCCACCACGCGCCGTTGACCAGCGTGCGGGACCTGCCGAGCGCCTTGCCGACCGTCGCGCCTTCCAGGATCAACGCGGTGCTGCACAGGCTGAACAGGACGTACAACCACACACCGGGGATCACGAACAGCACCGCGCCCACGATGACGATCAGCGCGTACAGCAGGCTCAGCCCGAGCAGCGCACCGAACCGCGGCCGGACGTGGCTCCACGCCTCGCCGACCGTGATCGGCTGGCCGAGCACCGCCTTGCCCATCACGACGGTCAGCACACCGTTGAGGAACGTGCCGATCAGCAGCGAGATGATGATCGACGGGATGGCGACGATCAGCGCGACCTGCAGGTCCTCCAGTGCCCGGTCGGCCTCGGACGCCGTCAGCGGCAGGTCGCTGTAGAGCCACGTGGTCTGGTTGACGATGAACAGCACGGCGCCGAGCGACAGCAGGTTGGCGATCGTCGACATCAGCGCGGACACACCCAGCATCTGCTTGGGGTAGGTCCGGATGGCGGTGATCGCGCCGTCCAGGATCTCGCCCAAACCCAGCGGCCGCAACGGGATGACACCCGGCTTCGGCGAGGCCTGCGGCCCGGACCGCGGCGGTGGCGGCATCGGGTACGGCGGCTGCCGGCCTTCACCGGGCTGGGCCTGACCGGGCTGACCCTGGTTCTGCCCGGGCGGCGGGTCCTGTGGTCTGTTCCGGTCGTCGGGTGACGACCAGCCACCGGTATCGGTCACTCGAACCCCCTGGCCTCGGCCCCGTCGTGTCGAGTCCACTTTAGGGGTAGTCCACAACACTGTACGCACGCACGGCCACCTTGACCCGTGTCCACCATTCCGGCACCCCGTGTCCACCATTCCGGCACTCCGAGTTCGCCGTCGCGGCACCCCGAAATTCCCCATCGCGGTACCGCCGAGCGGAGTTCATCGAGCCAGTACGCGCCGCGCGGCCCAGCCGAGCAGAAGCAGCTCCAGCGCCGAGAACAACACCACGGCGGTCGGGCTGGACAGCCACACCAGAGCGACTCCGATGGCCAGCACCGGGATCACAAGTCCGGCGTACGCACCGAGGAACAGCGCGGCCAGCACCTCACCTCGGACCTCGGGTTCGGCCAACGAGGCAGCGGTCGCGACGGCCGAACGGAACGCCAGGCCGACCCCGGCGCCCGCGACGACCGCCCCGGCGAAGAACAGCCAGATTCCGGCCGTGAGCACGCCGATCGGCACCACGACCAGCCCGACCGCCATCAGCCCGAAACCCAGTTCGGTCTGCCGCCGGGCGGGCACACGCGCGAACACGACCTGCGCGGCCGCCGCGGACCCCAGCAGTGCGAAGGTGGCGAACCCGCCGAGCAGTTCGGACGGCTGGTGGAACGCGAGCGTCAGCAGCGTCGGCGCGAGTGCCGTGAACAGGCCCATCAGCGCGAAAGCGGCGAACGCGGCCGTCACGGCGCCGAAGAACGTGGCCAGTGAGGCACGCGGCAACGAGATCCGCTGTGGCCGGTACGCCGGGCGTTCTTCCTGCCGCTCAACGGTTTCCGGGACCAGGCTGATCGCGATCGCGCTGAGCACCAGCAGCCCGAGGAAGATCAGGTACGGCGTGGTCAGCGGCGAGTCGACGAACTGCAGCAGGATGCCGCTGATCACCGGGCCGACGGCCAGGCCGCCGGTGTTGACCACGCTGGAGATCAGCCCGGTGCCCGCCGGATCGGCCGCTGGGCGCGCGACGAGCCGCAGCTCGGACAGGTGCGCGGTGGCTGTGGCGACCATCGCGCCGATCCCGGCGCCGCCGATCAGCCGGGCGACGATCAGCCCGGGCACGTCCGGCCAGGCCACGAAGATCAACGCGGACAACGCCTCGACGAGCGTCGCCGCCAGGATCACGCGGCGACGGCCGAACCAGTCGCTGACGTGGCCGACCAGGTAGAGACTCGCCACGACGCCGACCGCGTAGGCGGCGAAGACGACCGTGATCACCCAGGTCGGGAAGCCGTCACGCTGCTGGTAGATGCCGTAGAGCGGAGTCGGCACCGTCGAGTACGCCAGCGCGATCGTGAACGCCGCGGCGATCACCCAGAAGCCACCACCGTGGCTGACGCGCCCGGCGGGCACGGAAGGGCGGGCAGCAGCAGTAAGAGTCATGCCTCCACGGTGACTCCGCGGACTCATGAAGTCCAACGAAGAATCTTGGCAACATCCATCGCCGTCACCGATAATTCACGGATGGAGACCCGCCAGCTCGAATACTTCGTGGCGGTGGCCGAGGAGCTCAGCTTCACGCGTGCCGCCCAGCGGCTCTACGCGGTCCAGTCCACGGTGTCCGCGGCGGTCAAGGCGCTGGAGGCGGAGCTCGGCACAACCTTGTTCGAGCGCTCGACCAGGCGCGTGACGCTGTCCGCGGCGGGCAGCGCGTTCCTGCCGGAGGCGAAGGCCGCGCTGGAGGCCGTGGACCGGGCGATGGCCGTGGCGCAGGAGGCCTCGGCCGGGCTGCGCGGCAGCATCCGGATCGGCACGATGACCAACATCTCGGTGATCGACCTGCCCGGCCTGCTCGGCGCGTTCCACGAGCGCTATCCGCTGGTCGACATCCACGTCACGGTCTCGGTGACCGGCTCGACCGGCATGGCCGACGACGTCCGCTCCGGCCGGCTGGACCTCGCGCTGCTCGGACTGCCCGAGGCCGACCTGGCCGGACTCGCCACGCGACCGTTGGCCAGCTGGCCGTACGTGGCACTGCTGCCGTCGGGCCACCGTCTGGCGGACGCGAGTTCGGTGTCGCTGCCTGACCTGACCCGCGATTCGTTCGTGGACACCTCGACCGGTTTCGGCAACCGGGTCTGGATCGACCGCACTTATGTCGGGCTCGGCACGCCGCGGCGCGTCGGGGTCGAGGTGGCCGACTTGAGCGCGGTCCCCGCCTACGTGGAGGCCGGGCTGGGGGTGGCGGTGATCCCGGACCTGGGGTTCGAGGTGGGGCCTGGCGTGGTCCGTGTGCCGCTCACCGAACGGATGACCTGGCCGTTGACGATCGCGACTCTGGCAAGCAGGCCGCCGAGCCGGGCCTTGCGCACCTTGCTGGACCTGATCGGACACTCGCGTTGAGATCGTTTGCACAACACGTCGGACCGTTGACCAACTTTGTCTGGCTGGCTAGTGTGCAATCGTTAGTGCTCCAGACGGGATGAGCATGACCGACACGTTCCAGCTGACGGTGAACGGCACCCAAGTCGAAGTGACGTGCGACCGGGACACCCCTTTGCTCTACGTGCTACGCAACCACCTCGGCCTGAAGGGCACAAGGTTCGGATGCGGCGTCGGCCTGTGCGGTGCGTGCAACGTGATCATCGACGGCCGCACGGTGTACTCCTGTGACACTCCACTGTGGTCAGTGGCGGGCCAGGCGATCCGCACGGTCGAAGGCCTCGCGGGCAGTCCCGTGCAACGGATGTTCCTCGAAGAGCAAGCAGCGCAATGCGGCTACTGCGTCTCGGGCATCGTGATGAGCGCGACCGCTCTGCTGGAACGCAATCCCAAGCCCGACGAACGTGAAGTCCGCAGCGCGTTGGACAACAACCTGTGCCGATGCGGTGCACACAACCGCATGGTCCGCGCGGTGATGCGAGCCGGCGAGGCGTCGTCATGATCCCGCCCGCGCTCGCCGCCGCGCCACGACTGTCCCGTTGGATCACCATCAACGCGTCCGGCACAGTGGCCGTGCGATCCGGGAAAGTCGAGCTGGGACAAGGCATTCTGACCGCGCTCGGCCAGATCGTCGCCGACGAACTCGACGTCGGCTTCAACCGGATCCAGCTGATCCCGCTGACCGCGCCGGTGACGGCGGAGCAGACCCTGACCGCGGGCAGCCGTTCCCTGGAGGAGTCCGGAGCCGCCCTGCGGCAGGCGGCCGCCGAAGTCCGCGCCCTCTTCATCGCCGCGTCAGGCCTCGGCTCCCACGCCACCGTCCACGATGGCCTGATCATGTCCGACGCCGGCACCACAAGCTATTGGGACCTGGCGGAAACCGTCAGCCTCGACGTCGACGCGACCGGTGAGCCCCGCCCGAAACCCCCGTCGCACCACACCGTTGTCGGAACGAGCACGCCCCGGATCGACCTGCCGGACAAGGTGTACGGCCGCGCGAGGTTCATCCACGACATGTCGTTGCCGGGCATGCTTTACGGCCGCGTGGTGCGCCCGCCCTCCCCCGGCGCGACGCTCCGCTCGCTCGACACATCCGCCACCAAGGCGCTCACTGGAATCGTCGAAGTCGTCCGCGACGGCAGTTTTCTGGGCGTCGTGGCAGCCCAAGAGGAAACTGCGATCTCCGGCGCGGAACTCCTGCGCTCGCACGCGGTGTGGGACGAGACCGCGTCACTGCCGTCGTCAGTCGCGGAGTTGCTCACCTCAACGCCGGTGGAAACCCAGACGGTCGACGCCGTCTCGCCCGGCTTTCCCACGACCGCCACCGCGTACTACTCGCGACCGTACCTGGCACACGCTTCCATCGGCCCGGCATGCGCGATCGCCCAGTGGAGCGGCACAGCACTGGAGGTCTGGAGCCACACACAAGGCGCGTACAACCTCCGCAAGGCCATCACGATCGCCCTACCGGTCGCCCTGGACCAGATCACCGTGCACCACGTCGAAGGCTCCGGATGCTACGGCCACAACGGAGCCGACGACGTCGCCTTCGACGCAGTTCTGCTGGCACGAGTCGTCCCCGGGCACGCCGTGCAAGTCGTGTGGTCGCGCGCGGATGAGTTGGCGTGGGCACCTTTCGGCCCGGCGATGGGCGTGCGCATGTCCGCCTGCGTCGAGAACGGAACGATCACCGGTTGGCGCCACGAGACCTTCGGCAACGGCCACCTGGCCCGGCCGGGCATGTCGCCCACGGCACCAGGCCTGTTGTCAGCCGCGTACCTGGCCGACGCCAAGCCTCTGTTCGTGTCCGACGATCCCCCCACCGCCCGCGGCGGCGGCGCACAACGCAACGCCATCCCGCTGTACACGTTCCCGCGCCGCGAGATCATCAAGAACCGCCTGCTGCACATGCCTTTGCGGACCTCGGCGATGCGGGCACTCGGGGCGTACCTGAACGTGTTCGCCATAGAGTCGTTCATGGACGAACTGGCCGGGGATGTGGACCCAGTCGAGTTCCGCCTGCGCCACCTCACCGACGACCGCGCACGAACCGTCATCCTCGCCGCCGCCGACCGGGCAGGCTGGTGGGACCGCGTCCCGGAACAGGATCGCGGCTGCGGTTTCGGTTTCGCCCGATACAGCAATCACGGCGCGTACTGCGCTGTGGTCGCCGAGGTCCGCGCCGAGCAGGAACTCCAGGTCACCCGGCTGACCGTGGCCGTCGACGCAGGCCTGGTCGTCAGCCCTGACGGTCTGCGCAACCAGATCGAAGGCGGAGCGATCCAGAGCACAAGCTGGACACTGAAAGAAGAGGTCCGCTTCACCCGGACCCGCGTGACCAGCACGGACTGGGAAAGCTATCCGATCCTGAAGTTCTCTGAAGTGCCGGACGTCGACGTCCTCCTGGTCAACCGTCCGGACCTGCCCAGCCGCGGCGCGGGTGAAGCCGCCCAGGGCCCCACCGCGGCCGCGATCGGCAACGCCCTGGCCGACGCGCTCGGCGTCCGCGTCCGCACGCTCCCGCTGAACGCGGAGAACATCATCGCCGCCATGCCCGGCTGATCATCTGGGTGGGGCGACGGAGCCGCGGCGGACCAGTTCGACCGGCAGGATCACCCGTTTGGCCGGGGTCGTCGGGTTCGCGATCCGTTCGAGCAGCAGCCGGGCGGCCTCCAGACCCATTTCGTAGTGCGGGATCCGCACGGTCGTCAGGCCTGGTCGTTGCCGGTCGGCGAAAGGCATGTCGTTGAACCCGACAACGGACACGTCATCCGGGCAACACAGACCGCGTTCGGCCAAGGCGGAGTAGCAGCCCAGTGCGATCAAGTCGTTTCCGGCGATGATCGCGGTGACGTCGCCCTGCAACGCCATCGCGGCACGGTAACCGGCCTCCTCGGTGAACGCCGTGGCGAACGTGACCCGGCCGGGTTCGACGGCCAGGCCGTGCGAGTCCATCGCGTCGACAAAAGCCCGGTAACGCTCCCAGCCGGTGGACAGGCCCTGTGGTCCGGCGGCGTGGCCGATGCGTGTGTGGCCGAGCGACGCGAGCAACTCGACGGCCGAGAAAATGCCGGCGTTGTTGTCGTTGGTCACCGAGGGGACGTCACCGGCGTCACTGCGACGGTTGACCAGCACCGTGGGCACGGTTGGCGCGGGGTCGGTCCGGCGGCCGGTCGCGAGGATGAAACCGTCGGTCTGCCTGCCGCGCATCGCCAGCAGCAGTTCGCGTTCCCGCTCCTCGTCGCCGTCGGTGTTGCCCAGCAGGGCCATGTAGCCGGCTTCGTGCAGGCCGTCCTCGATACCTCGGACGATCGGCGGAAAGACAGGATTCCGGAGGTCCGGGATGATCACCCCGGCCACCGACGACGTCTTGGTCCGCAGCATCCGCGCCGCCGAGTTCGGCGCGTACCCCAGCGTTTTCGCCGCCTCGAGCACCCGGTTGGCCGTCCGGGTGCTGACCTTGCCCCTGGTCTGGGGATTCAGCGCACGGCTGGCGGTGGCGGCGTGCACCTTGGCCAGGCTGGCGACATCCTTGATCGTCGGGGGTTTTTCCACGGCGGCCACCCTAGCGGTAACCGGACCATTACCTGGTGCGATCACCCGGAAAATCACCAGGACACAGCAATGCCCTTCGACTCCGTGTACTCCAGCGGGCCGTTGTGCCCGCCCCGGCCGAGTCCGCACGCCCTCGAACGCAGCCACCGGCACCGGCGACCCGGGCGTCCACTTTGTCCAGTGCGTCAGCAGTCGTTCCCGGACGCGACCACCCTTCAGTACGGGTTGGCGACGAACAGGTCCTGCGCCGGGAACTTCGTCAGCACCTCGGCACCGCGGCCGGTCACCACGACCTCTTCCTCGATGCGGGCCGCGGAGAACCCGTCGGACGCCGGGCAGTACGTCTCCAGCGCGAAGACCATGCCCGCCTGGATCTCCACCGGGTGCGCCAGGCTGGTGAGACGCGAGATGATCGGCCGCTCGTGCAGGCCGAGCCCGAGGCCGTGACCGAACTGCAGGCCGAACGCGGCCATCTCGCCGGCGAATCCGAAGTCGGTCGCGGCGGGCCACACCAGGGCGATCTCGTCGGTGCCCACTCCCGGCTTCACCAGCTGGATCGCGGCGTCCATCCATTCGCGGGCCCTGCGGTACGCGTCGCGCTGC
Organism: Kibdelosporangium persicum; assembly: GCF_013280595.1. Lineage (GTDB taxonomy): Bacteria > Actinomycetota > Actinomycetes > Mycobacteriales > Pseudonocardiaceae > Kibdelosporangium > Kibdelosporangium persicum. The sequence goes on along the minus strand of NZ_JAAATY010000011.1, from coordinate 54,727 downwards.
GGGTCGGTCGCGCTGCCCACGCTGAACGTCCGGTAATAGCAGGTCCGATAGCCGTTGTACGACTGGATGATGTCGAAGAACGCCTGGTCCCCCGGGCGGATCAGGCGATCGGAGAAGTTGTGCGGATGCGGGTTGCACCGCTCGCCCGATACCGCGTTGATCGCCTCGACCTGGTCGGAACCCATTTCGTACAGCCGTTTGCCGGCCAGCGCGACGATCTCGTTCTCGCGCACGCCCGGTTTCAGCGCTTCCACGATGTCCTGGTACACGCCGTCGACCATGGCGGCTGCCTGGGACAACAGCGTGATCTCGTCGACGGACTTGATCTGCCGCGCGTCGAGCATCGACTGCTGCGCGTCGACGACGGTGAGTCCTTGCCGCTGCATCTCGAACAGGAACGGCGGTTCGACGATGTCCACGCCGACTGGCGCGTCCGCGACACCGGCCTGCGCGAGCAGGTCTTTGATCTCGGCGACCGCGGAGCGCATCAGCCCGGCGCCCGGTGCGATCGCTCCGCGCAGTCCGAGCATTCCGGCGTGGCAGTTCTCCGGATCGAGCCAGGGCGCGTAGAGCTTGTGATGCCGTGCCGCGGACCCGAAGTCCCAGAGCATCGGCTCGCCACCACGGGTGAGCAGCGCGTAGCGCGTCATCTTGTCGCCGAGCGCGCCGCCGATCCAGGTCTGCGTGGTGTAGCGGATGTTGTAGAAGTCGAACAGCAGGAACGCGCCGCACTCGCTTGCTTCGAGCGCTGCCCTCGAGCGCTCGAGGCGATAGGCGCGCAATCGGTCGAAGTCGACGCGTTGCTCGTAGTCGACGGCGCTGTGCCCGGGCGCCGGGATGGGCCGGTCATCGGGCATCTCACTCCTCCAGACCGTCTGTGACGTCGGCGTCCTCCGGTTCGAGCGCCAGTCCGGCCCGGCGCGCCTGTTCCCGGATGAGCACCGCGAAGTCCTCGTCGACGTACCCGGCGCCGACCGCGGACGCCACGAGCTGCGCGGCCGCCGACGCCAGCGGCATCGGCGCCTCCAGCGTCCGCGCGGCCGCCATGCCGAGGTCGAAGTCCTTGCGCAGCAGCGGCATGGTGAACGTCGGGGTGAAGTCGAGGTGGACCAGCGCGGGCGTCTTGTACTGGCTGAACGCCGAGCCCAGCACCGACTGGTTGAGGAACTCCAGGAACGCCGCCCTGCTCACGCCGCCTTTCTCGGCCAGCACGGTGATCTCGGCCATCGACTGGATCACCACGCCGAGGAACACGTTGTGCGCGATCTTGACCAGCCGGGCGACCTCGTCCTCGCCGACGTACGTCACGGCCCTGCCGAGCACCGTCAGGACCGGCTCCACCTGGTCGAAAACGGGGCGTGGCCCGGACACCGCCAAGGTGACGCGGCCGGCGTCGACCACCTTCGGGTTGCCGCTCACGGGCGCGGCCAGGAACTCGGTGTTGCGCTTGAGCGCCGCGACGCGCACCCCGGCCGACGACTCCTCGGAGACCGTGGACGAGTCGATCAGGACCTTGGGCGCCCCATCGGGATGGGTCAGCACACCGTCGGTGCCCGCGGTGACCTCCTCCAGGTCCACCGACGCGGCCACCATCGTGAACACCACATCGCGGTCGGCCAGGTCGACCGGCCGGTCGGCCACGGTCGCACCGAACTCGGCCAGCGCTTCCGCCTTGGCCCGGGTTCGGTTGTGGACCGTCACGTCGTACCCGGCGAGCAGCAGGCGTTTGGCCAGTGCCGCGCCCATCCGGCCGCAGCCGATCCAGCCGATCCGGGGACTGTCCGCCGGCAAGCCCGTCATCGCTACCTCGCTCCTCGCCTTTGCAATCGTTCGCATTCACGATGCCTCTCGCCATCAGGGCCGTCAAGTCCTTGACTCAGACCAGCTGGCTGCCAACGATTGCGACATGCGCGCACGTACCGTCAAGGTGGGCACGTTCAGCCCGTCGGTGCTGGTCGAGGTCGCCGCTGAGACGGGCGCACTGGCCACCGCCGGGCTCGTCGTTGAGGAGATCCCCGCCACATCGTCGCCCGCCCAGTTTGCCGCACTGCTGGCCGGTGAGCTGGACGCGGTGTTGACCAATCCCGACAACGTGGTGGCGTACCGCTGTCTGCCGGGCAACCCGCTGCGCCGAACCGCCGACGTGCGGATACTCGCCGCGGTGGACGGCGGGCTGGGACTGTCGTTGTTCGGCCGGCCCGGGCACTCGGCACCAGGCCAGTTGCGCCGCGGCGTGCTCGGCGTGGACGCTCCGACGACCGGGTTCGCGTTCATCGCGTTCGAATTGCTCGAGCGCCTCGGACTGCGTGACGTCGACTACTCGGTGCGATCCATGGGATCGACCCCTCGGCGCACCGAGGCATTGCTCTCAGGCCAGTGCGACATGACGATCCTCAATGCCGGCAATGATCTCCGCGCCGAAGCGGCGGGCGCCCATCGGCTGAGCAGCGTGACGACCATCGGGCCGTACGTCGGAACGGTCCTGGCGGCGCGCGGCGAGACGATCGAGCAGGACCGCGACATGCTCGCCGGATTGGTCGGAGCAATCCGGACGACATGCACCGAGCTGCTCGCGGGCAATCACACCGAGATCGCACTCAGCGCCACGCAGCGGCGCCTCGGATTGCACCGAGCCGCTGCCTCGCGCTACCTCGATACATTGCTTGACCCAGCGGAAGGCATTGTCGCCGACGGCCGCATGCCACAGGACGCCCTGGAGACCGCCATCCGGCTCCGCACCCGCCACTCCCCCAGCGCGACCGCACTGTCGTCACGGGACGTGCTGAACTCAGGGATCATCGACGACGGCCTGCTGTCCGCCTTATGACTTCTTCGCGACGACCCTGCGCTGGTGCTCGGTCACGTCCATGAAGGCGGCCTTGAACTGGGCGAACGCTTCCCGGCCGAGCCTGCGCGCGTGCCGGTCCTGCAGCCCGGCCATGATCTTGTCGGCGGTGCGCATCTGCTCGAGGCCGCGTTCGGTCGGGCACACGAGCTTCGCGCGCCGGTCGGCCGGATCGGGGTGGCGCCGCACGTAGCCCAGCCGCTCCAGTTCGTCCACGAGCGTGCCGATCACCTGCTTGTGCTGGCCCGACAGCCTGGCCAGGTCGGTGGCCCGCACACCGCTGGGTTCCAGGTACGCCATCACCGCGCCGTGCCGCGGGTGCAGGTCGTCGAAACCCTTGGCCGCCAAGGCGGTGAACAGCTCGTTCTGCACGGCGAACAGCAAGCGACCGGCCAGCATCCCGAGGTCGGGGTTGGTTCTGCTGCGCTGTGTCCGGGTGGTCATCCGTCGCGCCCCTATCGTGTTCACAAGTGCCTTACCGACCGGTAACCGGTCAGTCTAGTTCGCGAGCCGCCAACTGCCGCTCCACCCCGTCGAGCAACAACCGCAGGCCGTGGTCGAAGACCTTGTCCAAGTCGTAGTCGAAGTCCTCCCTGATGACCTCGGCCATGGTCGGATACCGGCCCGTGCGCAACAGGCGCTCAAGCGCGTCCTCCTCGGTCGTCATCCATTCCTCGTGCGTCACCCCAGTGTCCTGCCGCGCCCGCGTTTCGTCCTGCAACGTCAACGCGAGTCCACGGACATGCCCGAAAATACTCAGGTGCGTGTACATCATGTCGCTCATCGACAGACCGAACCGACGCAACACGGTCAGCGTCCACTCGGTGTACATGATCAGGTTGGGTGAGACACGCGGCCGCGTCATCGACATCGCCTCCGCCACCCAGGGGTGGCGACGGCAGACCGTCCACAGCAGACGTGCGGCGATCTCCAGGCCTTCCCGCCAGCCGGGCGGCGTCCGCTCGGGGAACGGCTCCTCGGCGAACACGGTGTCGGCCATCTCCACCACCAGGTCGTCCTTGCTCGGGACATGGCGGTACAACGACATCGTCGCGACGCCGAGTTCGGTGGCCACCCGGCGCATCGAGACCATCGCCAGCCCTTCGGCGTCCGCGATCGCGATCGCGGCCCTGACCACCCGGTCACGGCCCAGGTCGTGCTCCTTCGGCGGTTTACGCGCGGGCGCCGCCGAGCGGACGACCGTGCCCGCCCCCGGTCTCGCGTCCACCACCCCGTCGTCCTTCAGCGCCGAGATCACCTTGGTGGCGGTGGCCATCGCGACGTTCCACTGCTGGACGATCTGCCGCGTCGAGGGCACGCGGTCGCCGGGCTTCAGCTCTCCGCGCGCGATCCGCGCCTTGATCTCGGCCGCGATCCTCAGGTAGGGCGCTTCAGCCATCGCCTGACCTCCCCAACGCACTAGTGCCGCAGAACTTACACCCGTCAGCGAACTAGTGCACTATACAGCGTACGCGCCGCTCTGTACGGTGTATCCATGCGCACTGTCCTGATCTCCGGAGCCGGCATCGCCGGCCTCTCACTGGCTTACTGGCTGACCGAGCACGGCTTCAGCACGACCGTCGTGGAGCGTGCCCCAGGACTGCGGTCCGGCGGGCAGGCGATCGACATCCGGGGCACCGCGAGAGAAGTCGTCAGGCGGATGGGGCTGATGGAGCAGATCCGCGCCCACCACACCGGCACCCACGGCATCGCGATCCTCGACGAACAGGGCGGCACGGTCGCGCGGATGGGCAGCGACGACTACGGCGACTCCGGCGGGATCGTGGCCGAGATCGAGATCCTGCGCGGTGATCTGGTCAAGATCCTGCACGGCGCACTGGACCCGGCCGTGGAGTTCCTCTTCGATGACACGATCACCGCGCTGACCGAGCACGACAACGGCGTCGACGTCACTTTCGGCCACGCCGGGCAACGCACCTTCGACATCGTGGTCGGTGCGGACGGGCTGCGTTCGGGCGTGCGCGACCTGGTCTTCGACGCCGAAGTCCGCGACCTCGGCTACTACACCTCCTACTTCCCGGCCAGGATGGACCACGACTTCCGCGGCTGGGAGTTGATGTACAGCGTGCCCCGGCGTGCCGCGCTGATCTATCCGCTCGGCGACAGCGGAGAGGTCCGCGCGATGTTCGCCTTCTCCGGCCCCGAGGTGCCCGGCGCCCGGCATGACCCGAAAGCCCTGCTGGCCAAGGTGTTCGACGGTGTCGGCTGGAAAATCCCCGGCCTGGTCGAGCAGATGTGGCGGACCGACGACTTGTTCTTCGACCGGGCCGCGGAAGTGCTGCTGGCCGAATGGTGGCGCGGGCGTGTGGTCCTGCTCGGCGATTCCGCGTTCGGCGGGTCCGTCGGGATGGGCACGAGCATGGCGTTGGTCGGCGCCTACGTCCTCGCAGGCGAGCTGTCCGGAAACAGCCATGAACGAGCCTTCGCCCAGTATCAGAGCGAGATGCGCGAGTACGTGGCGGTGAACCGCAAACGGCCGCCCGGTGGGGCGAACGGGTTCCTGCCGCGCACCCGCCGCGGCATCTGGCTGCGCAACCAGTTCATGCGACTGCTGCCGCACCTGCCGGGTCGCAAGAGGATGATGGGCGGCATCGAGAAGTCCGCCAACGCCATCACCCTGAAGCCGTACACACGATCTGCCTCTCCCGCATGATCGGCCGGTTGTGCGACCCTGTGAGGTATGAGCGACGACCGGAACGTACTCGGCGGCGCCCTCGAGGAATGCGGCACTGACCCGGTGACCGGCTTCTACCGAGACGGCTGCTGCAACACCGGCCCGCAGGACGCGGGCAACCACACCGTGTGCGCCGTGATGACCGGCGAGTTCCTGCAGCACCAGCGGGAAATCGGCAACGACCTGGCGAGTGCCCGGCCGCACCTGGGTTTCCCCGGGCTGCGCCCGGGCGACCGGTGGTGTGTCTGCGCTTCACGGTGGCTGCAGTCCTATGAGGCCGGCGTCGCGGCGCCGGTGGTGCTCGCCGCGACGCATGCCCGTGCGCTGGAAGTGGTTCCGCTGGAGGCCCTGCGGGAACACGCGGTGGACGTGCCCGCCGACCCCAGCTCACTGCTCTAGCTTCTCGCGGTTGCGCTCCAGCGCGAGCTCGCGTGCCACCAGCACCAGAGCCACGAGCATGGCCAGCGCCAGCCAGCGAAGGTCCACCCCGGCACGGCCGAACAGGAAAGGCGTGTAGGAGAAGAAGGACGCGAACTGCACCAGCAGGGGCACCGGCCAAAGCCAGCGCGGGAAGTAGAACGCGGCGACCACTGTGAGCACATCGGCCAGGTAGAAGTACCGCTCGTGCATCGCGGGCAGGAAGAACGGCACGAGGATCGCGAAAAACGCGGCCAGCAGCACGACTCTGGGCACTGTCACGGTAACCCGGCTTGCGATGACGGCGAAGACCACGATCAGCACGAGGGCTCCGGTGAACAGGATGCCCGCGGACTTGATCAGGTCGGCCGCACTGGTGACGGTGAGGAACTGGTAGACGTTCGGGGCGTTCAGTGTCAGTCGCGTGTACTCCGCGGCTTGATCGACGTACACCGACAGCAGGTGCCCGGGATTCGCGCCGACCAGCAGTGCGGGGCCGTCCAGCAGCAGCACCACGCCGGGGACGACGAGCAGGCCGGGCCAGGGCACCTTGCGCAGCAACACAAGCACCAGCAACAGCGGGAACAGGAACACGATCTGCAGCTTGAAGGCCAACGCCAGCCCGAAGAACACACAAGCCAGCCAAGGACGTCCGCGCACCACGTAGTACACCGCGCCCACGCCGAAGGCTGCGTAGATCGAGTCGCACTGCGCCCACATGGCGCCGTTCGTCACGACCGTGGGCAACAGGCTGACGGTGGTCGCGGCCAGGAAAGGCAGCCAGCCGCGCGGGTACTTCAGTGCGACCACCTTGTACACGTAGAACGCCAGCAGCAGGTCGAACAGCACCGAGATGACCTTGACACCGGCCAGGACCGGGACCGGCAGGTACGTCAGAACCGCCAGCAGGTACAGATAAGGCACGTTGTAGTTGGCGAACTCGTACCGCAGGGCGGGAAAACCGCCGTTGGCCGCGATGAACTCGTACCACTGCTGTACGAACGCGCGATAGTCCATGGACTGGAACGGAAACAGCACCAGTCGCACAGCCAACGTGAGCAGCACGATCGCGGCGGCGACGAACACGGCCGGGCCCGGACGGGCTATTCGAGTCACGGTGGACAGGACACCAACCCCGGCTGGACGCGAGCTGGGAGATCGCTGAGCGTTGACCGAAATGCCGTCCCCCAGCCCCTCTCGTGAGTGTTTATCAGGGTTAGAACACGGATAAACACTCACGAGCAGTGATCTGTACGTCAGGCATCCAGTGATTCGTAAGGGTCGGTGGTGTCCGCCAAGCGCCGCAGGGTGTCGAGCGCCCGGTGCAGTGTTTCCAACGGTGGCGCGGACAGTGACAGGCGGACGGCGTTCGGAGCGTGCCCGTGAGCCACAGCGAACGCGTGGCCCGGGGCGATCGCGATGCCCGCCCTGGCGGCCGTGGCGGCGAAGGCCTCCGCGCGCCACGGTTCCGGGAGATACCACCAGCAGTGGTACGCCTGCGGATCACCTTGCACCGGAAGGTAACCGCGCGCGATCTTCTGCCGTTCCAGCGCATCGACACGCTTGGCCGCGCAGATTTTTTCGACCACGCCGTCGAGCAGCCAGCGGGTCGCGGCCTCCATCGCGAAGTGTTGCGCGGCCAGTCCCATCGTGCGCACCGCGGTCGGCACGTGTTCGGCCAACATGGGCGGCGGCGCGATGAAACCGATGGTCAGGCCGGGCGACAACCGCTTGGACAGGCTGTCCACCACCACTGTCCGGCCGGGCGCCACGGGCGGCAACTCGTCGGACAGGAACCCGTAGATGCTGTCCTCCAGCAGGAAGAGATCGGTGTGCTGGATCATCTCGGCGAGCTTCTGCCGCCGGGCCGGCGGCATCGTGATGCCCAGCGGGTTGTGCAGGGTCGGTTGCATGTAGATCGCGTCCAGGTCGGTCAGATCTGTCAGCCGCGGGTTCAGCCCGTGCTCGTCCATCGGCAACGGGACCAACGTGATGCCACGCCGGGCCGCGATCCCTTTGACCAACGGATAAGTCAGCGACTCGACGCCGAGCCGTCCGCCGATCGGCACGATCACCTCGAGGGCCGCGGCGATCGCCTGCCTGCCGTTACCCGTGAACACGATGCCTGACGGGTCGGGTTTCCAGCCGCCGCGGGCCATCATCTCGGCCGCCGCGGCACGCAGCACCGGCGTGCCGGCCGCGTTCGCCGGCTGGAGGGTCTCCGCCATGACGTCCGGCCGGACCATGCCCGCGAGGCTTTCCGCCTGCATGGCCGCTTGTCCCGGCAGCACCGAGAAGTTCAGCTCCAGGTCGATGGGGACCTGCGCCGGTTCGGTGAGCGCGGGGGTTTCCGGCGGTGGGGAGGCACGCACGAATGTCCCTCTGCCGGTTTCGCCGACGACCAGGCCGCGGCGTCTCAGCTCCCCGTACACGCGGGCCACGGTCGAGTTGGCAAGGCCGTGCTTGCGCGCCAACTGCCGCTGGGGCGGCAACTGGTCGCCTGGCTTCAGCAGGCCGCTGGTGATGGCTGCCGCGAGTTTGTCGGCAACACGCCGGTAGTCGTCCATGAATGCACCATATTGCACCGGGAGCAATATTTGTATTGCTCCGAGCAAATGCACTCGTTAGCGTGAATCCCGTGTTCATCGCGTACGACGACGTCGGCTCAGGCAACCCGGTTGTGCTCGTGCACGGCCACCCGTTCGACCGTTCGATGTGGCGGCCCCAGGTCGAGAGGTTCGGCCGGAGCCACCGCATGATCGTCCCCGACCTGCGTGGTTACGGGGAAAGCACCGTCATCCCGGGTAAGACCACGCTCGACGTGTTCGCCCAGGACATCGCCGACCTGCTGGACCGGCTCGGCGCCGGCCGGGTGGTGCTCGGCGGACTGTCCATGGGTGGCCAGATCGTCATGGAAGCCTACCGCCGGTTCCCGGACCGGATCAGCGGTCTGCTGCTCGCGGACACCTTCCCCGGCGCGGAAACGCCCGAAGGTGTGAAGGCGCGCAACGACATGGCCGACCGATTGCTGCGTGAAGGCATGGGGCCGTACGCCGACGAGGTGCAGTGGAAGATGGTGGCTCCGGGCAATGACTCCGAGCACGTGATGCACATGATGAAGAACGCTCCGCCCGAAGGCGCCGCGGCGGCGTTGCGGGGCCGCGCGGAACGCCCCGACTACACCGAATCGCTCCGAGAGATCTCGGTGCCCACGCTCATAGTGGTGGGGCGATTGGACGAGTACACCCCGGTGCACGAGGCGGAGCGCATGCACGCCCTGATCCCGGGATCGACGCTCGCGGTGATCGAGGGCGCGGCCCACATGCCCAACCTGGAACGGCCGGCGGAGTTCAACGCGGCGTTCGAACGACTGCTGAATACGGTGTGGGGATGAGCGAAGACATGATCGCGTTCGTGACGGGGGCCAGCACCGGGTTCGGCGCGGCCATCACCCGGCGGTTCGCGGCGGAAGGCGCCCGTGTGATCGCTTCGGCCCGGCGGGCCGGCAAGCTCAGGGAGCTGGCCGATGAGCTGGGCGAGCGGGTCCTGCCGCTGGAGCTGGACGTCACCGACCGCGCGGCGGTGTACGCGGCGGTGGCGAACCTGCCCGCCGAGTTCAAGGACGTGGACGTCCTGGTCAACAACGCCGGGCTGGCCCTGGGGATCGAACCGGCGCACCGCGCCGACCAGGACGAGTGGGACCGCATGATCGACACCAACTGCAAGGGCCTGGCGACGTGCACCCGCGCGGTGCTTCCGGGCATGGTGGCGCGCGGCCGTGGCCACGTGATCAACATCGGCTCGGTGGCGGCCAGTTATCCGTATCCGGGCGGGAACGTCTACGGCGGCACGAAGGCGTTCGTGCAGCAGTTCAGCCTCGGCCTGCGCAGTGACCTGCACGGCACGGGCGTGCGCGTGACCTGCATCGAGCCGGGCATGGTCGGCGGGACGGAGTTCTCCACCGTGCGGTTCTCCGGCGACCAGAGCAAGGCGGACGCGGTGTACGCGGGCATGCAGCCGTTGACCGCGGACGACATCGCCGAGTCGGTGTACTGGGCGACGTCTCAGCCCGCGCACGTCAACGTCAACGTCATCGAGCTGATGCCGGTCGCGCAGAGCTTCTCGGCCTTCCAGGTCTACCGGACGTAAGCGGCGAGCGTCACGGCGAGCACCGCGTCCGCGTCAGGCAGCAGCGCCAGCCCGCGCAGCGACGCCCACAGCGAGGCCGCCACCAGGTCGGTTCCGGGCACGAACTGCCGGAACCGGGCGAACACGGCGGCGCCGAGCGGGACCATGTCCGACCGGAACATCAGCTCGAACAACGCGGGGCCGCCCCGTGCGAAGTCCACATAGGACTCGCACGCGGCGGTCAGCCGTCGCCGGGGTTCGCCCGGTGGCACCGCCCGCAGGCGCCGCTCCAGCTCCGCGTAGCCGGTCGAGGCAATGGCGGAGAGCAATGCGGAGCGATTCGGGAAATGCCTCAGCGGTGCACCGTGGGAGATGCCCGCGTCGCGCGCGATCCTGCGCACGGTCACCGCGTCGACGCCCTCGTCCGCGAGCACCTTGAGCGCGCACTTGATCAGGCGTTTGCGCGTGCTGTCACCGATCGGCGCACTCACGCTTTGCCGGGCACGGGCTGAAGTTCGGTGACCGGCAACAGGTGCGGACGCTTCGGCAGCACACCGTCACCCGGCTGCCGTCCGATCAGCCGGTTGCGGATCCGGCCACGGACCACGGGCCACACCTGCTGGTAAACCCACTGGACGTTGGACATCAGGCTCGGTCGCGCCGCGACACCGGGCAGCGGTTCGAGCCAGCTCGCGTCGTGGCTGATGCCCAAGCGGGACAGCAGGTGCGCGGCCAGTCGCCGATGGCCGATCCCGGCGAGGTGCAACCGATCCGGGCCGAAGTACCGCGAGTCACGAGCGGCCTGATCAGGCCACAGGTCCACGAGAACCGCGCCGTAGCTGACGGCGGCCTCCCGGATGGCGGCGTTGAGCGCTTCGATCCGCGGTCCCATCCGCCAGCCGAACGGCATCCGGTCGGCGATGTCGCTCAGCGTGAACACCACGACCGTCGGCGCCAACTCGGTCAACGCCCGTACGGCGTGGTCGACGCGACGAGCCACGATCCGCTCCGAGTAGCCGCCGGACATGATGTCGTTACCACCCCCGAAGAGCGCCACCAGGTCGGGGTTCAGCCTCGCGGCCGCGGGGATCTGCTCCACAATGATCTGGTCGAGCCGGCGGCCGCGCACACCCAGGTTGGCGTACCGGAAGTCGGCGTCCTCCTCGGCGAGGCGGTGCGCGACGATGTCGGCCCAGCCGCGGTAGACCGCGGCGCCCGGGTACGGGTCGTCCAAGCCCTCGGTACAGCTGTCACCGAGCGCGACAAAGCGTTGGTATCTCATTCACGTCCTAGTAACCTCAGATTCAGGTAGACAGTGTCTACCATTCATCTGGCATTGAGGCCACATCCTGGCCGTTATTGGCCATAGTGTTCGGGTATGACCGCACAGATCTCGCGCAAGGCACTCAACCGCGCCACATTGGCCCGGCAATTGCTCCTTGAGCGCTCCGACATGCCTGTGCTCGACGCGCTCGAACATCTGGTCGGTCTCCAGGCACAGACAACACACAGCTGGTACCACGGCCTGTGGAGCAGACTGCGGACCTTCGACCCGCGGGAACTGTCCGATCTGCTGGCCAACCGCGAAGTGGTCCGGATGGTGCTGATGCGGTCGACGATCCACCTGGTCACGGCGCGCGACAGCCTCGCGCTCCGGCCATTGCTCCAGATTGTCAGCGAGCGCTCCACGATGAGCGTCTACGGCAAGGGCATCGCCGGCCTGGATCAGGCCGGCCTGGTCGCCGAAGGCCGCAAGCTGCTCGACGAGAAGCCGATGACCTTCACCGAACTGGGCAAACGGATGGCGGAGCGGTGGCCGGGCCATGACGAGCAGTCGCTGGCGTACGCGGTCCGCGCCTGGGTCCCGCTGGTCCAGGTCCCGCCGCGCGGCCTCTGGGGCCGCAGCGGACTGGCCGCCCACGCGACCGTGGAAACCTGGTTGGGCGCACAGGTCGACGCGGAGCCGGACATCGACCGGCTGGTGCTGCGGTACCTGGCCGCTTTCGGGCCGGCCTCGGTCAAGGACGCGCAGACGTGGTCGGGCCTGACGAGGCTGAGTGAGGTCTTCGCCCGTCTGCGCCCGAAACTGGTCACGTTCGAGGACGAGAACGGCCGCGAACTGTTCGACCTGCCGGACGCCCCGAGGCCCGCCGAAAGCACCCCGGCCCCGCCGCGTTACCTCTACGACTTCGACAACCTGCTGCTGTCCCACCACGACCGGAGCCGCATCGTCGTCGACTTCGCCCAACCGCGCCCGCGCAACGGCATGCTCCCCAAGCTCTTCCTCGTCGACGGCTTCACCGCGGGATGGTGGACGGTCGAGAAGGACAAGGACCGGGCCGTCCTGGTGGTGCACCCGTACCGCAACCTGCTCAAGAAGGAGGTCGCGGCGCTGACCAAGGAAGGCCTGCCGCTGCTGGAGTTCGCCGCGCCCGGCTGCGCGCACGACATCCGTTTCGAATGCTCCTGACTGTGGCGGGCCACAGTCTGACGGCCCGCCACTGTCACACGATGACACGAATGCGGCAACACGACTACAGAACGTCGCAACCGGGCTTATGGTGACGTCGGTTCCCACCCCGGAAAGGGGCCCCGATGGCCACTCCCACCACCCGGCGCGGATTCCTGACGTTCCTAGTCGCCGCGCCCACCCTGACGGTCGCCACGAACCTGACCGCGGACGCCCTGCCGAGCCTGCCCGCACCCGCGGAGATCACGGACCTCGGTGACCTGCTCATCCTCGCCGGGACGCCCACGGCGAACATGCTCGTGCTGGAAGTGACGCCGGACGGCGAGGTGCGTTTCCAGTTACCGCGGGCCGAGGTCGGCCAGGGCATCACGACAGCGGTGGCGATGCTCGTCGCCGAGGAGATGGACGTGCCGGTGAGCGACGTACGGGTGTCCCTTTCGGACGCCCGGGCGGAGTTGCTGTTCAACCAGCTGACCGGTGGTTCGAACACGATCCGTTCGGTGTACGGCCCAGTGCGTCGAACCGCCGCCGCGGCACGGGCGCGACTCGTCGCGGCAGCCGCGCAGCAATGGAAAGCACAGTCAGCCACGCTGTCCACACGGGACGGATCAGTGGTGGCACCGGACGGCCGGACCGCGACCTTCGGTGACCTCACCGCAGCCGCCGCGAAACTGACGTCCACGATCACCGCACAGCCCAAATCCGAAGAACAACACCGGGTGGTAGGCACATCGCAACCCCGCGTGGACGCCCGCGCGATGGTCACCGGCCAGATGCGGTACACACTGGACCTCGACGTCCCCGGCGCGATGCCGACGGTCGTCCGCCGTCCGCCGACGATCAACGGCTCGGTCAGGACGGTCGACGATTCGGCCGCGAAGGCGATGCCAGGGGTCATCGCGATCGCCGTCGTCCCCACGGGCGTCGCCGTGATGGCCGAGACCTTCGGCCAGGCCATCGCCGCCAAGGACGCGCTCGAAGTCACCTGGAACAGGGGAACCGTCGACGAACTGTCCGATGCGGACATCAAAGCGAAGCTGCGCGCGGCCACCCTGCCGTTCGTCGTGCCACCGCTGTTGACGCAACACATCGACGGCGAGTTCGACTTCGCGTTCGTCAGCCACGCGCCGCTGGAGACCAACTCGGCGATCGCCGACGTGCGTGCCGACCGCGCGGAGATCTGGGCCGGCCTGAAGTCGCCGATCGTGGCCAAGCAGACCATCGCGGCCGCGCTCGGCCTGCCACAGGACAGCGTCACGGTGCACGTCACGCAGGGCGGCGGGTCCTTCGGCCGCCGGCTTTTCTTCGACGCCGCACTGGAAGCCGCGCAGATCTCCAAGGCGATGCGGCGCCCGGTCAAGCTGATGTGGACGCGTGTGGACGACATGCGGCACGGCAGGGCCCGCTCGGCGAGCCACCACAAGATCCGGGCGACGTACGCACTCGGCCAAGTGCTCACGTTCGAGCACCGCGTGGCCAGCGTGGAAACCGACTTCCGGCACGGTCTCGGCGAGATCCTCACCGCGACCGCCGCGCACCTGCCGGTCGGCGGCAACCTCAGCTTCGCCCAGACGGTGTTCCTCACGACCGTCAAGGTTCCGTACCACTTCGGCGTGGTCACCCAGCTGCTCAACGAGGTCCCGCTACGGATGCACACGGGCAGCTGGCGTTCGGTGTACTCGGCGAACACCCGTGGCGCCGAGGAGATCATGGTCGACGAACTGGCCGCGAGACTGGGCAAGGACCCGGTCGCGTTCCGCCGGGAGACCCTCAAGACCGACCGGCAGCGCGCGGTTCTCGACAAGGTGGCGGCCGCGGGCGAGTGGGGCCGGACGATGCCCCAGGGATTCGCCCAGGGCGTGGGATTTCACGACGAGTACAAGTCGTGTACGGCGTGCCTGGTCGAAATGGACGCCCGGGACCCGAAAAACCCGAGGGTAATCAAGGCCGTCATCGCGGTCGACGTCGGCAGGCCGATCAATCCCCTTGGCGTGCGGGCGCAGATGCTCGGCGGCCTGACCGACGCGATCTCCACCACGCTGCGCGCCGGCCTGCACATCGAGAAAGGCCTTCCGTTGGAAGGCAGTTACTCGCAGTTCCACTACGCCCGGCAGAAGGATTCCCCGCCGCAGGTGGAGATCCACGTGATGCCCGCCAACGGCGAGCCCGGCGGTGCCGGCGAACTGGGTGTGCCCGCCGCGGTCGGCGCGATCGCCAACGCCTACGCCCGCGCGACCGGGATCAAACCCCGCAGCTTCCCGATCACCTTCCCCGTCGACTTCGACCCGTTCCCCCGCTAGGAGCCGAAAGTGCCGAAGTACACCTTCTCCGTCAACGGGAAACCGGTCAGCGTCGACGTGCCCGCGGACATGCCGCTGTTGTGGGTGCTGCGGGACAAGCTCGGCGTGAAGGGCCCCAAGTTCGGGTGCGGCATCGGTGTCTGCCGGGCCTGCACGAGCCACCTCGACGGCGGCGAGATCCAGCCGTGCGTCACCCCGGTCGCGCAGGCCGCGGGCAAACAGGTCACGACGATCGAGGGCCTCGCCGACGGCGACAAGCTGCACCCCGTGCAGGAAGCCTGGCTGGAGCAGGACGTCGCGCAGTGCGGGTACTGCCAGCCCGGTCAGATCATGGCCGCGGTGGCGTTGCTCAGGCGCACGCCCAGCCCGACCGACGCGGACATCGACAAGATCGAGAACGTCTGCCGGTGCGGCACGTACTTCCGGATCCGCCAGGCCATCAAGAACGCCGCCCAAAAGATGTAACGCGTTGCCCTGAACGGCGGTGCTATGGTCCATGAACCCTGCACAGAGGCTCACTGTGGAGCGTCGATGCACTTCGTGGACACCCCTGCGGTCCCGGCCCGGCTCGCCACCGAGGTCGAGCGCCGGACACCGGAGATGATCAAGAACACCGTCGCGCAGATCATCGAGGAGATGCCCGTCTACGGCCGCGCCGAGTTCGTCTCGCACGACGAACTGATCCGGTCGGTCGCGGTGAACATCTCCGTGGTGATGCGGACTTTGCGCGGCGTGGCACCGCCGGACACCGCGCAGGCGACCGCGACCGGCCGGGCGCGCGCACAACAGGGCGCTCCCCTGCCGGAGTTGTTGCGCGCGTACCGGATCGGGCTGACCCAGGTCTGGCTCCAGTTCACCGAGCTCACCAGGGACAGCACCGAACTGGTCGCGGTCACCACGGCGATCTGGGCGCTGATGGACGACTACGCCGAGGCGCTCACCACGTCCTACCGGGACACCACGGCGGCAATGCTCCTCGAGCATTCGCACAGGCGCTCCGCATTGGTCGAGGCATTGTTCGCGGGCAGCTCGGAAGGCTCGCTCTGGGACATCGCGCGCGTCCTGGACCTGTCGGTGGACGGGACCTTCGTCGTGGTCGCCGCGGAAACGCCCGCGCTCGGCCGGGAAGCGTTACCCCAGATCGAGTCACGGCTGCGTGCGCGGTGCCTGGCGTCCGCGTGGCGGCTGACGCCGGACCTGCAGGTCGGTGTGGTGTCGCTGCGGCACCCGTCGGCGTCGGCCGCGATCGTCGAGTTGCTCCAGGAGGACATCTCCGGGCGCGTCGGGGTCAGCCCGGTCTACAGCGGACTGGGCAACACCGCACGCGCCTTACACCTGGCCAGGGTGGCGCTCTCCAGCCTGCCGCCCGGCACGGCGAGCATGGTGCAGTTCAACGACTCACCGCTCGCCGGGCTCGTGGCAAGTGCTCCGGAAGCCTCGGTGCAATTGGCGCACCAAGTGCTCCGAGCGATCCTCGACCTGCCCGGAGAGGAACGCAACGTCCTGCTGCTGACGTTACGGGCGTGGTTCGAGTGCCAGGGGTCGACCAAACTGACCGCGCAACGGATGTTCTGCCATCCCAACACGATCCGTCACCGGCTCAAGCGCATCACCGACGAACTGGGCCGCACCCTGACCGACCCGGCGGACATCATGGAGATCGGGACGGCGCTGCGGGCGTTGTCGATCTTCCCGGGCACCGCGCACCTCCCGCCGCCCGCCAGACAGGCATAATCGCCGGTGTGGCAGACAGCGCGTACCGGCGGGACTGCGATGCGTTGCGGGCGGTGTGGCAGGACCGGATCGCGGGCGAGGACGGGCCCCTGCCCGGTTCGACGCTTGATCCCCTGGTGACGCCGCAAGGCTGGTGCGGGCACGTGCACCTGGCCGAAGGGCAGCGCGCGGGCACCGTGATCGACGTGACCGCCGAGATCGCGAAGGCGTTCGACCTGCCGGAAGGCTCGATCGTGGTGCGCACCATGGCCGAGCACCGGCAGGTGTTCCTCTGGGGCTACAGCACGAAGTCCGGCGCGGACTACCACCTGAACTGGCCGCACCCGGTGCTGGACGGCAGCGAGTTCGTCGACATCAAACGTCAGAGCAATGGCACCACATTGCTCGACCTGGTGCAGCTGACCACGTGGGCCCGCGCGCACAAGGAGAGCTGGGAGGCCATCCGCACCGGGCGCGACGCGGACGTCCAGCAGTTCGTCCGGCGGCTGAACCGGTTACGGGCCGGGATCGTGGACATCCTGACGCGCGCCCAGCCGCGTCAGGTGCGGGAACTGCTGATGCGGGTCGGCCTCGACCGGGCGTCGCTGCCCAAGGACCTGGCCGAGGCGATCGAGTACCCGCACGACCGGGATCCCACCATTCCCATCCCGAGATAGCCGTTATGGTTTCTCCGTGACGGTCGCCATGGAAACAGCCCAGCCACGGCACCTGATCGTGACCGTGTACGGGCTGTACGCGCGCGGCGCGGGCGGCTGGATGTCGGTGGCCAGGCTGATCAGCCTGATGGCGGACCTCGGGATCGACCAGGCCGCGGTCCGGTCGTCGATCTCCCGGTTGAAGCGCCGGGGCATGTTGCAGGCGCGGCGGCACGACGGCGCGGCCGGGTACGAACTGTCCGAAGAGGGTCTGGCGATCCTCAAGGAAGGTGATCACCGGATCTTCCGCCAGGAACGGGCCACACTCGCCGACGGCTGGCTGCTCGCGGTGTTCTCGGTGCCGGAGGCCGAACGCTACAAACGGCACCTGTTGCGCTCCCAGCTCACCCGGCTCGGATTCGGGACGACCGCACCAGGCGTGTGGATCGCTCCTGCGCATCTGTCCGAGGCCACCGAGGACATGTTGCGGCGACTGGACCTGAGCGGGTACGCCGACCTGTTCCACAGCAGGCACCTCGCGTTCGGCGACCTGGCCGAGAAGGTCCGCCGCTGGTGGGACCTCGACCAGCTGGAGAAGCTCTACGCCGACTTCGTCGACTCGCACAGCCCGGTCGGCGAACCCGGTGACGATCGGGAGGCGTTCGTCAACTACGTGCGTCTGCTGACCGACTGGCGGAGGCTGCCGTACCTCGACCCCGGTCTGCCGGCGGAACTGCTGCCGGACAACTGGCTCGGGATCCGGGCTGCCGATCTGTTCTTCACCCTGCAGGCGCGCCTGGCCGGACCTGCCGAAAGGCACGCCGTCACCTCTCGTGACCTGACAGGACGTGTCTGAGGCGTGCCGAGGTCCACTGTGTACGTTCTGCTGCCGTTGGTGCGCCTCGGATCCTCTTAGCCGCGTTCGATCGGCACCGCCGCGAACCCCTGCACTTCGACGAGCGCTTCGACGTCCCACAAGCGGCTCACGCCGATACCCGCCATCGCCGGGTACTCGGTGCCGACGAGCTTGCGCCACACTGCGCCGATCTCGCGGGCATGTGCCTTGTAGTCGTCCATGTCCACGATGTAGATGGTGACGCTGACCAGGTCTTCCGGTTCGCCGCCCGCCGCTCGGAGCGCCGCCAGGAGATTGCTCAGTGCGTTCTCGAACTGCTCCACGACACCGTCGCCGACGATCTTGTTCTGCTGGTTCAGCGCGGTCTGGCCCGCCAGGAAGACGATCCGGCCGGTCCTCGCCGGGTCCACGGCGACGGCATGGGAGTAGCCGGACGGCTTGCCCAGCTCCGGCGGATTGACCCGCTCGATCACGATGGCACCCCAAATGCTCCGGCTATCGCTCCGATTGCTTGTCCCATTGCACCGAGCTTTGTCCCGCGGGCGGTCACGATTGCACCGCCCCGCCGTCCACGGTGATCGCCTGGCCGGTGATGGCGGCACTGGCCACGCACAGGTCGACCACGTCGGCCACCTCGTCGGCGGTGATCAGCCGCCGGATGGGCTGCTTGTGCTCGAGCGCGGTCCGGATCTCCGCCCGGTCCTTGCCGGTCCGCGCGGCGATCTTCCCGACCCAGCCGTCGGTCATCGGCGTGTCCACATAACCAGGACAAACCGCGTTGACCGTGACGCCGGTCTTCGCCAGTTCGGCCGCCGCGGCGCGCATCAGCCCGATCACACCGTGCTTGCTCGCTGTGTAGGCACTGAGGTTCGGCTCGCCGATCTTGCCGGCGATCGAGGCGATCACCACGATGCGCCCCCAATTGCTCCGCGTCATCGCCGGGATTGCTCGACGCATTGCTCTGAAGGGTGCTGTGAGGTTGAGCTCCAGCTGGCCGTACCACTCGTCGTCGGTCAGCTTGGCCATCGGCTTGGCCACCGCCGCGCCCGCGTTGAGGACCAGCACTTCCACCGGACCCCAGGCGTCTTCTACCGTCGAGAACACGTTGTCGACCGCGGCCGGATCGGTCACGTCAGCGGGAAGGCACAACGACGGCCCGGACAGCTTCGCCGCCACCTCGGCGAGCTGGTCGGCACCACGGGCGGTGAGCGCGACCCGGTGACCAGCCGCCGACAGCCTGCCCGCGATCACACTGCCGATCCCCCGGCTGGCGCCCGTGACCAGGCAGTTTCTTGGTGTCACCCGGCCAGCGTGCCAGTTGTTCGTAACGGTCGTCAACAGGACGCAATATGTTGTAACCTTGACGGTCGTAAGGATCGCGACAGAAGTGGGTGGGCGACGTGCGCATCGCGGTTGCCGGCGGCGGCCCCGGCGGGCTCTACTTCGCCGCGCTGACCAAGGCCCTCGACCCTGGTCACGAGATCACCGTCTGGGAACGCAACGCCCCGGACGACACGTTCGGCTTCGGAGTGGTGTTCTCCGACGAGACACTCGGCGGCATCGAGCACGCCGACACGGCGGTCTTCACCGCGATGAGCGAGGAGTTCGCGCGGTGGGACGACATCGACGTGCACTACCGGGGAACCACGTTCACCTCGGGCGGGCACGGCTTCGCCGCGATGAGCAGGCGCCGTCTGCTCAACATCCTGCAACAGCGCTGCCTTGACCTGGGCGTGCGCATCCACTTCCAGACCGAGGCGCCGGATCTGACCGGCTACGACCTCGTCGTCGCCGCGGACGGGGCCAACTCCACGACCCGCGCCCGGTACGCGGACACGTTCAACCCGACCGTGGAGACCCGGCGCTGCAAGTACATCTGGCTCGGCACCGACCTGGTCTTCGACGCGTTCAAGTTCCACATCCTCGACACCCCGGCCGGGACCATGCAGATCCACGGCTACCCGTACAGCCGTGACGCCAGCACGTTCATCCTCGAGATGCACGACGACGTGTGGGAGCGGGCGGGTTTCACCGCGCCGCAGGGGTTGCGGCCCGGGCAGAACGACGAGGCGTCCATCGAGAAGATCCGTTCGCTGTGCGCCGACGTCCTCGACGGCCACACGATCGTCGGGAACAATTCGAAGTGGACGAACTTCGCCACTGTCCGATGTGCCACGTGGCGGCACGGCAACGTCGTCCTGCTCGGTGACGCGGCGCACACCGCGCACTTCTCGATCGGCTCGGGCACCAAGCTCGCGATGGAGGACGCGCTGGCGCTGGCCGCGTGCCTGCACGAGAGGTCCGATGTGGACTCAGCATTGGCGGCCTATGAGGACGAACGCCGCGCGGTCGTCACGTCGACCCAGCGTGCGGCGCAAGCGAGCCTGGAGTGGTTCGAGAACATCGGGCAGTACACCGGCCAGGACCCGCACCAGTTCGCGTTCAACATCGTCACGCGCAGCCGCCGCGTCACCTACGACAACCTCCGCCTGCGTGACCCGGAGTTCGTCGCGGACCTGGACGCCTGGTTCGCGCGGGACTTCGGCGACGTCCGGCCGCCGATGTTCCAGCCGTTCAAGATCGGCGACGTCGAGCTGAAGAACCGGATCATCGTGTCGCCGATGGACATGTACAGCGCGGTCGACGGCGTGCCCGGCGATTTCCACCTGGTCCACCTCGGCAGCAAAGCGCTTGGCGGCGCGGGCCTGGTGATGACCGAGATGGTGTGCGTCTCCGCAAGCGGCCGGATCACGCCCGGGTGCACGGGCATGTACAAGCCGGAGCACGAGGCGTCGTGGAAGCGGGTCGTGGACTTCGTGCACACGCAGTCGGACGCGAAGATCGGAATTCAGCTCGGGCATTCCGGGCGCAAGGGGTCGACCAAGCTGATGTGGGAAGGCATCGACCAGCCGCTGCCGGACGGCAACTGGGAGGTCTGCGGGCCGTCCGCCATTCCGTACTCCCCGGCCAGCCAGACACCCCGGGAACTGACCATCGAGGAGATGGCCGGGATCAAGGCCCAGTTCGTGGCTTCGGCGCAGTCGGCCGCACGCGCGGGCTTCGACCTGCTCGAACTGCACTGCGCGCACGGTTACCTGCTGTCGTCGTTCCTCTCGCCGCTGACCAACAAGCGCACCGACGCGTACGGCGGATCGCTTGAGAATCGCCTGCGCTATCCGCTCGAGGTCTTCGACGCGATCCGCGAAGCATGGACCGGTGCGATGACCGTGCGCATCTCCGCGACGGACTGGTGCGAAGGCGGGATCGACGCGGACGATTCGGTGGAGATCGCGCGGGCGTTCGCGGAGCACGGTGTGGACGGCGTCGACGTGTCCACCGGACAGGTCGTGAGCACGGAGAAACCCGCCTACGGTCGTAGTTATCAGACTCCGTACGCCGATCGAATCCGCAACGAGATCGGCCGCAAGTACGGTGTCGCGGTGATCGCGGTCGGCGCGATCTCGTCCTATGACGACGTGAACTCGATCATCCTGGCCGGTCGTGCCGACCTGTGCGCCCTGGGCCGGACACACCTCTACGATCCACACTGGACACTGCACGCGGCCGCGGACCAGGAGTACACCGGGATCTCGTGGCCCAAGCCGTTCGCCGCGGGCAGCCGTAAGCCACGCGCCGGCCGGACCGACGGGCCGAAGCCCCGGCTGGAGCTGATCCGTTCCGGCGAGCCGAAGACCGCGCACGCACGCTGGAGGGGATGACATGCTGACCGCCGAGCAGCGTGACTTCGCGGACGAGGTACGGGCCGTGGCCGCCGACCGGCTCGTCCCGCTGGCCGAGGCGGGCAAACCCGGCGCGGTGAACCGGGAACTGATCAAGGCCATGGGAGAACTGGGCCTGCTCGCGCGCCTGTTCCCCGGCGTGGAGTCCGGCAGGCCTTCCCGGGACGCCGCGGCTCTGGACCTGTGCTTGTTGCGTGAAGCCCTTGCCACGCAGTGCACCGAAGCCGAGACGGCGTTGGCGTTGCAGGGACTGGGGACGTACCCGATCATCCAGTCCGGACTGGACAGTCAGGTCGCACGGTGGGTGCCTGCCGTGGCCGCCGGGGACGCTGTCGCGGCGTTCGCCCTCACCGAGCCCGAGGCCGGTTCCGACGCCGCCGCACTGCGACTGACCGCGGCCCGGGACGGCGAAGGCTGGCGGCTGTCCGGCGAGAAGATCTGGATCTCCAACGCCCCGGAAGCGGACTTCTACACGGTCTTCGCCCGGACTTCGGACGCCGGGGCACGCGGGGTGAGCGCTTTTGTCGTCCCGGGTGATCGATCCGGACTGTCCGGCGAGCACCTCGACATGGTCAGCTCTCATCCGATCGGCCGCCTGGTGTTCGACGGCGTGCCAGTGCACAGGGACGAGCTTCTCGGCGAGGAGAACAAGGGCTTCCGGGTCGCGATGCGCACGCTTGACCTGTTCCGGCCCAGCGTCGGCGCGTTCGCCGTGGGCATGGCGCAGGCCGCGTTGGACGCGGCGGTTTCCCATGCCGGAAGCCGGATCGCGTTCGGCGGCCCGTTGAAGGACCAGCAGACGGTTTCGCACACGCTCGCCGAGATGGCCACCCGCACCGAAGCCGCCCGGTTGCTGGTGTATTCGGCCGCTCAGGCCTACGACTCGGGCGAGGCGCACATCGCGGGCCGTTCGGCGATGGCCAAGCTTTTCGCCACCGAGACGGCGCAGTTCGTGGTGGACGCGGCGGTCCAGATCCACGGTGCCCGCGCCCTGCGACGCGGGCACCTGCTGGAGCACCTGTACCGGGAGGTCAGGGCGCCTCGGATCTATGAAGGCGCCTCGGAGATCCAACGCACGATCATCGCCCGGGAGCTGTACCGCCAGGCGTGATCAGGCGGCGTACCGACCGTGGTTCCGGTACTCCTTGACCCGCTATTAGTACAGCGCCTAAACTTTCTTCCGGTGAACACCCGCCGAGCGCGCTGACGCCGTTCGGGGATGCTCTCGTGGAGCCGTCCGGGTGGGCCCGCCGTCCCACCCGGGCATCTAGGTCGTGTTTCGAATGTCCCGGTCGATGAGAGTCTGCCCCGGCCGGAGGCCGGAATCGGCTCGGTGGGGCGGTTCCTGGCGTCGCCGCGGGATCGCCGCGAATACTGGTTGTCTTTGGGCGGTCTCGCGGTGGCGTCAGGGGCCGCATCCGGCCCGGCTATCGCGATCGGGCATTTGAAACACGGCCTAGACGCGGGCGGCGTGTTTGCCGGTCGCCAGGTCGCGGCTGCTGGCGATCAGCTTCTCCGCCATGTGGTCCACCGCGTCGGCGAACTCGGTGTCGTCCTGCTCGTGCCAGTCGGCCAGGCGGGTGAGCAGCCAGATGCGGGCGGCGCCGATCAGCTGCGCGAAGGCCTCGGTGCCCGCGGGTGTGAAGCGGTAATATCCCTCGGCCTCCGAGACATACCCGATCTCGGCCAGTTGGCGGGCGACAGGGTGGAAGATCCCGGCGGGCACCTTGGTGTGGTCGGCGATCTCCTGCAAGGTCGCGTCGCCGTCGTCGACACTGTGTTTGAAGATCCGTACGAGCATCCAAGCCTGTGCGTAGTTCAGCGGCACGCCGGAGGCGGCGAGGATCTCCGGCCGGGGGTCGGGCTGCTGTTTGCCGACCACCACGGCGATCAGCTTCTCCAGCTCCACCTGGGATTCACTGGACGCGGGCGGCGCGAAGCTCTCGCCGACGCCGCTGTTGCCGCAAACCACGACCCGCGCGGTGTCCCGCAGCGGGACTTCCTTGAGGAACAAGGCCACGACGAACGCCAGCAACCCGACCGGCGCGGCGTAGAGGAACATCGTCTGCAAAGTGTCCACGTAGGCCTGAACGATGGGCGCCCTCACCGCGGGCGGCAGCGCGTGCACGCCGTTGACGTTCACCACCACCCTCGGATCGAGGCCGGGCGGCGTGGCGGAAACCAAGTGCTTGGGCAACTGGTTGGCGTAGATCGTGCCGAAGATCGCCACACCGAAGGAGCTGCCCAACGTCCGCAGGAAGCTCACGCCCGAGGTCGCGACACCGAGATCCGAATAGTCACTGGTGCTCTGCACGACGACCGTCGGCACGGGCATCACGAGGCCGACACCCAGGCCGAGCACGAGCATGTACCCGGAAATGGCCCAGTAACCCGTACCGGCCTCCATCAACGACAACAGCACCAGGCCACCGGAGATCAACAGCGAGCCGACGACCGGAAACCACTTGTACCGCCCGGTCTTGCTGATCACCTGGCCGGTGATCATGGCGGCCACCAGCAGCCCGCAGACCAGGGGCAGCATGCGCAGACCCGAACCGGTCGCCGACTCGCCCTTGACGTACTGCAGATAGGTCGGCAGGTACGTGACGCCCCCGAGCATCGCGAAGCCGACGATGAAGCTGAGGACGCTCGACACCGTGAAGACCGGGTTGCGGAACAGCCGCATCGGCAGCATCGGTTCCGCGGCACGCCGCTCGACCACCACGAACAGCACCAGGGCGACGACAGACCCCACGGCCATCCAGATGATGGTCGGCGAGTCCCAAGGGTACTCGGTGCCGCCCCAGCTGGTCACCAGCGTCAGCCCGGACGCCGCCAGCCCGATCAACAGGATTCCCAGGTAGTCGACTTTCGGCCGGAGCGCGGCCTGCACCGTCGGCATCGACACGACGGCGACGATCAACACCAGCACGCCCAGCGGCAGGTTGATGGAGAAGGCCCACCGCCAGCTCAGGTGGTCGACGAACAGCCCACCGAGCAGCGGGCCGACCACCGTGGACACGCCGAACACCGAGGCCAGCGCGCCCTGGTACTTGCCGCGCTCGCTCAACGGCACGACGTCGGCGATCACCGCGGTCGCCGTGACGAGCAGCCCGCCGGCGCCGAGACCCTGCACGGCACGGGACGCGATCAGCCACGTCATCGAATCGGCCCAGCCCGCGAAGAACGAGCCGATCATGAACAGCACCACGCTGGCCAGGAACATCCGCTTGCGGCCGTAGAGGTCGCCGAACTTGCCGACCAGCGCCGTCATGATCGTCTCGGCCAGCAGGTACGCCGTGACCACCCAGGACAGATGGTTGCCGCCGCCGAGGTCGCTGACGATCGTCGGCAGCGCCGTCGCCACGATCGTCTGGTCGAGGGACGCCAGGAGCATCCCCAGCATGATCGCCGCGACGATCGCGTTGCGCGCCCCGCGGCCGACGGTCACAGCCTCCGCCTCTGCCATCACGGCCTCCTGTGTGGACAGTCGGAGGGTAGGTCCGTTCCCGACCGGCCGCGACTCGGTAGGTTGACGGCATGAGTCTGCGCGTGGGATTGATCGGCTACGGCACGGCGGGCGCGGTGTTCCACGCGCCACTGATCACCGCCACCCCGGGCCTGACCTTGCAGTCCGTGGTCACGTCCCGGGAGGTGCCGGACGGTGTCCGTCGGCTGGACCGGCCCGACCAGCTCTGGGAGGACCACGACCTGATCGTGATCGCGTCGCCGAACCGCACCCACGTGCCGCTGGCCACCGAGGCCCTGCACGCCGGCCTGCCCGTGGTGGTCGACAAGCCCTTCGCGCCCACGGTCGCCGAGGCCCGCGCCTTGACCGAGCTCGCCTCCGCCAAGGACCTGCCGCTGACGGTGTTCCAGAACCGCCGGTGGGACGGCGACTTCCTGACCGTGAAGGACCTGGTCCGGTCCGGCAGGCTCGGCAAGGTGCACCGGTTCGAGTCGCACTTCGACCGCTGGCGCCCGACGCCCAAGCAGGGCTGGCGGGAACGGCCCGGCCGGGAGGAAGCCGGTGGCGTGCTGTTCGACCTGGGCGCGCACCTGATCGACCAGGCGCTGCAACTGTTCGGCCCGGTCAGGTCGATGTACGCGGAGGTCACCAGGCAACGTCCGGGCGTGCGGGTGGACGACGACTTCTTCCTGGCGTTGACGCACGAGTCCGGCGTGCACTCCCACCTGGCGTCCAGCACGCTCGCCGCCCAGCCCGCCCCTCGGTTCCGCGTCCTGGGCGCCGAGTCGGCGTACACGAAGTACGGCCTGGACGTGCAGGAAGCCGCGTTGAAGGCAGGCCAGGGCCCCGGTTCACCCGAGTGGGGCGAAGAACCCGAGGAGGCGTGGGGCTTGCTGGGCGTGGCAGGCGAGACCACGCCCGTGCCGACGAAAACCGGGTCTTACCAATACTTCTACGCCGCGATGGTGTCCACTTTGCGCGACGGCTCCCCTGTCCCGGTGGCGCCGGAGTCGGCCATCGCCGCCCTGGAGATCATCGAAGCGGCCCTGGAGTCGCTCTGACCCGAATGCCGAATTGCTCCGGACAGGGGTTCATGCCGCCAACAAGGCCGCCTCGTGGTGAGTCCGCGCCAACTTCGGTGCGGCACCCCGTGTCCACCTTTCCGGCACCCCGTGTCCACCTTTCCGGCACGTTGTGGTCGCCTTTCCGGCACCCCGTATCCACCTTTCCGGCACGTTGTGGTCGCCTTTCCGACACCCCGTATCCACCTTTCCGGCACGTTGTGGTCGCCTTTCCGACACCCCGTATCCACCTTTCCGGCACGTTGTGGTCGCCGTTGCGGCACCTCGCTTTCCAGCGTTCGGCGTGTTGTGGTCGCCGTTGCGTTGGGCTTTCTTTGTCCTCGCCGGACCTGCAGGCCACCAAGAGGAGAGGGGGCCGCACTCCCTTCCTCCCGTCCGGCCTGCCAGAGGCAACCATGGGCGTCAAGGGGATCGGTTCGACTTCCAGCCTGGTCTTTTCGCGTGGGCCGACCCCTTGACACCCATGGTTGGACTGCGTCCAGGCCAGACGGGAGGAAGGGAGCACGAAGGGTTTCCTTGCGCTGTCGCGCTTGTGGGACGGCGGTGATCCGTTTGGCTGACGCTGAGGGCTGGGTTTCGTGGGCGGATCACCGCCGCTTTTGGGGTTCTGTCAAGGAAACTTGGGTTTTGTCCCCCTATCGTGTGATCGTACTGGT
Organism: Kibdelosporangium persicum; assembly: GCF_013280595.1. GTDB lineage: Bacteria > Actinomycetota > Actinomycetes > Mycobacteriales > Pseudonocardiaceae > Kibdelosporangium > Kibdelosporangium persicum. The sequence continues at coordinate 27,700 of NZ_JAAATY010000011.1, read as the reverse complement.
GTTCGAAGACTTTCATGTTTTACCGGCGTATCCTGGACGTATGGGGCAGATCGCTTCCACACCGCTCTGGCAGCTCGGCAACCGGGACCTTGTCGCCCGGTTGACCGACGTGCACAAGCGGATACTCCGCGACTATGCCGAGTACTTCGCGATCCTGTCCGAAGTGGATGGCCGGGGAACCGCGTACGAGTTGGGCTACAGCAACACCGCCGCACTCCTCGTCCACACCCAGAACATCTCACGGAGCGAGGCCAACCAGCGCATCGCCCAAGCCACCGCCCTGCATGACGTGAAGACTCCGACCGGCGCGGTGATCGAGGCTTCTCTTCCGTTGACCGCGAAGAAGCTCGCCGCCGGTGAGATCACCGTCGGGCAGGTGGAGGTCATCCGGAAGTTTGTGGGCAGCCTCGACCATGTGGAGCCCGAAAAGGTTGCCGTGGCTGAAGAGTTGATGGTCGAGCGTGCTGCCGAAGACGACCCGAATGCTTTGGCCCGGTATGGGGAGCGGTGGGTACGTGACATCGTCGATCCGGATGGCGCGGCGCCGGATGACGACGAACCGCAGCGGCCGGAGCGAGAACTGCGGCGGCATATCTTTCGCGACGGGCGGATGGAGTTCAAGGGACGGTTGGATGCTGAGACCGCCGCCCTGTTCGACGCACTGCTTGCGCCGTTTGAAAAGCGCGAAGCGGACGACACGCGCGGGTACGCCGAACGCGGCGGCGACGCCTTCGCCGACGTGCTGCAGAAGGCCGCGAACTGCCCGGACCTGCCGACGCACAACGGGTACAAGACCGAGGTGGCGTTCACCATCTCGATGGACGAGCTGGCGAAATCGGTGGACGAGCGGGTCTTGCCGGGCTCTCGGTTGACCGCGAGTGAGGCGCGGCGGATCGCCTGCGACGCACACGTGCTTCCCGCGGTCATGGGCGGAGATTCCAAACCGCTCGACGTCGCAGTCCCCGCCTACGTCGTGCCCGCACACATCCGGCGCGGACTGGTACTCAGGGACCGTGGATGCGCCTTCCCAGGCTGCGACCGGCCCGCCAGCGTCTGCCACAGCCACCACATCACGTCCTGGCTACGCGGCGGACCAACCGCACTAGGCAACCTCGTACTCCTCTGTGGACAGCACCATCGGCTGATTCACCGCAGCGAATGGGAAGTCAAGCTCGACGGAGGCATCGCCTGGTTCACCCCGCCGGACTACGTCGACCCGGTACGCACACCACGGCGGAATCACTTACACAGTGGGAATTCCAAGTTTGTTGGTGCCAAATGACACTATGACCGCCCTGTATCGCCCAGGGAGAACACGTGACTGAGCCAACGCGTCCCACGTTCCTGCGCCGCAAGCTCGGCGCCAAGCTTCGCCGGATGAGGGAGGAGGCCGGGCACGCGGCTACGCGAGCCTGGTGGAGGTCGGCGTGGGGTTGCGGAACAGGTCAAGCACCGGGCAGTGCTCGTCGACCTGGTTCTTGAGCTCCTCGTACTTCGCCGGATCGGCGGGCCCGGACAGCTCCACCTCGACCCGTACCCCGGTGAAGCCCGGCCGCACGGAGTCGTCGAACCCGAAGAAACCGTGCAGGTCCAAGTCACCCGTCACCGTGACGTGCACGGCGTCCAGCGGGATGCCGAGTTTGGCCGCCCAGAACTGGTACGTGATCACCTGGCAGGACCCGAGCGACGCCAACGCGTACTCGACGGGGTTGGCCGCCGTGTCGGTGCCGCCGAGCGCCCCCGGCTCGTCCACAGTGAACTGGTGGTCGCGGACCTTGACGTCCACCACGGTGGCCGTGCCGCCGACGAGGTCGTGGCGAACGCTGAACTGGACGGCGGCGTTCTTCGGATCGGCGGTGACAGCCTCGCGCGTACCGTCGATGACGTCGGTCAGTGACATGGTCGGGATTCCTCCATGGCTCGCAGTCGTTGGCGCCATCAGGATGACCGGCATGTCCGGCGAACGGGCGACTTCTTAGAGCGTGGACGCGCTCAGCGCAGGGACTTGACGAGCTGCGCGAAAGCTGGCACAGGGATGGTGATGTGCCCGGCACCGGGATTCTTGGAGTCCCGGACCGCGACCTCGCCATCCCGCCACGCCGATTCCAGGCAGTTGTGCTCTCCGGCACTGAAGCTGCTCTTACGCCATGTCCGGTCCACTGGCCCGTCCCTCCATGTCACGCGAGATTGACCGCATCAACTCCACTGAACCAGACTTGTCCAGAGCCACCGCGTCAAGATTCTCGACCTGCAGCCGGTAGGTCGCGACATCATCCGGATCGTCCCGGTAGAGGCCGGTGGTCAACGCCTCGATGAACACCAGAGTCGGGTGGTCGGCGAAGTCGAACAGCACAAAGGAACCACCGAGGCCCGCGTGCGCGGGCACGGTCGCCGGAATGACGTGGAGCGACACATTCTCTTGATCAGCCAGCGCGACCAGGCTCCGGATTTGGTTCGCCATGACCTTCGGGCCACCGATGGGCTGTCTGAGCGCTAGTTCGGTCATCAGCAAGTTCACCTGCGGTGGTCTCTTTCGGGTGAGAACGGCTTTACGCGACATGCGTTGCGACACCCTCGCCTCGACATCCGCCCGGCTCGCATTCACTCGAACAGCCGATATCACGGCGCGTGCGTAATCTGCGGTCTGTGCAAGCCCCGGCACCAGACTGAGTTCGAAGTTCGTGATGGCCACGGCTTCGGCTTCGAAGGCCTGGTAAGTGCGGGTTCGCGGGCCCGCTTTGCCCAGGACCATGCCGAAGTGCGAGATGCAGCGCACCTGCTGGAGGAGATGCTGGCGATCACCACCGGTCACTCCGAGAACCGCCAGGATTCCGGCCACTTCCTCGCTCGTCGGCTCCCGCTTGCCGTTCTCCAGGCGGCTCAGCGTGCTGACCGACATTCCCAGCTGCCTGCTGACCTGCTCCAGTGTCATGTCCGCCACGCGCCGGTGCCGTGCCAGCTCCATGCCGATGCCCCGTGAGTTGACGTTCTGCCGCTGCATTGGCTCGCTCCCTTTGCAAGGTGTGAAAAAAGGCCGCTCATCAGCGCGACCCGGCGTCACAAATCGTCTGGAGAACGTCACCCCATCGGGCTCGTTGCGAACATTTCTCCATACGCCATGATTGCCCACATGACCCGCCCGGCCAACGTTCTCGACTTCCAGGTCCGACGACATCTGGCGATGCTCGTCACCGGTATTCAGAGTGCCGACGACGATACCGCGCTCCGGCTCGCCCGGACGGAGATCGACCGGCTCGCCGCCGGGGTGATCGCCGGGCTGCGCAGTCACCACCTCGACAGGTCCGGAACATGCGTGCTGTGCGGAACCTATTGCCGTCTGCGTGTCGCGGTCAGCGACGTCCTGCTTCCCACCGATCAGGAAAGGTCTTCACCATGAACGGAATCCAGATCGATACCTGGATCAAACTGGAATCCTGCGACATCACCTTCAGCATCGTCGACGGGATGGCCGAACTCCAGTTCGGCGGCAGGCTCGACGGCCTTTCGGTGACCGCAACCGAGAAAGGACTCGTCACCCTCGTGACCAAGGCGACCGAAGCGCTCCAGGCGATCAGGGCGGCGTCCGATGGCAAGATCTAGGCATGGAGCGAGACCGGGATCCGGAGGGACGGGCACGCAACGCGCGGCCCCGGGACGGGTTGGGCAGGCCGCTGCCCTACGGCGCCGAGGGTGTGGAGCGCCAGCCGGAGGGCATCCGGCGCACGCCCGCGGAGACCTTGTCCGAGGCGCAGAAACTGCTGGACGAGGGCAAGCCGTTTCACGCGCACGAGGTGTTCGAGGACGCGTGGAAGTCGGCGGACGAGCCGGAGCGTGCGTTGTGGCGCGGGTTGGCGCAGATCGCGGTCGGTATGACTCATGCCGCGAGGGGCAATGAGGCGGGCGCCGCAGCGCTGATTCAACGCGGCGTCGACAATATTTGGCCCTACGAGGTTGATCCGCCGTATGGCATTGATGTCACCGGATTGCTGCGTTGGGCTCGGGCCCCGATGGGAGTGCCTAAGCTGACGTCAACTACTTAGTTCTCCCGGGCCGTAAAGCCCGGGGCCGGTGATGGTGATACCGGCCAGGAATTCTCGGGAGCCCGCGTACGCGTTCGATATCAGTTCCGCGGTGTGCCCGAAATCCAACGGAGTGACGGCTTGGACCGGTGCGCCGGGCAGGTAGATGACGGGCACCTCCGTCGCGGCGCGTTCCGATTCCAGTTCCGCCTGGTTGCGCATTCCGAGCGTGGCCCAGAACAACACCGCGTCCGCGAGTGTCTCGGGTACGCGGGGCAGGTGGCCGGGGAACGCGCAGTCCAGGATGACCACCGACCGCGCTCCCAGGCCAAGCGCTTGCCTGATCGGCACGTTGGCGAGCACGCCGCCGTCGTACAGGACGTGTCCGTGGTGGTGGACCGGCGGGTAGATGCCGGGAATCGCACTGCTCGCCAGGATCGCGGGCGTCAGCTCGCCTTCGGCGAGCAGCACCGCCTTGCCGGTGATCGCGTCCACCGCCACGGCGCCGAACGGCAGCGTCAGGTTCGCGAAGTTGTCGACGCCCGCGAGTTCGGTCCGGAGGATCTCGGCCAGCCCGGTGTTGGGGAACAGGTGGTTGCGGTACTGCCGCAGCCTCCGCAGCTGGGCCAGCGGCCCGCCGGGGAACACCCTGGCGCGCGTCATCCGATGCCAGATTGCTTCGAGCCTGCTCGGTGCGTTTTCCGGGTCAAGTGCGAGCAATGCTCCGTTCACTGATCCGACCGAGGTGCCGACGACCAGGTCGGGCCTGATCGAGCGCTCCTGGAGCGCTCGGAGCATTCCGACCTGTCCCGCACCGAGGCTGCCGCCTCCACCCAGCACGAACGCCACCGGCCCCGGCAGTTCGATCTCATCCACGACGACATCCTGGGCTACGGTCGCGACTCCGGCACGGCAGGTACCGCCAAGCTTAGAGGCCTAAGGTTCAAGAGCTGGTCCGCTCGTGCAAGGTTAAGCCGTTTCCTGATCGCCACCCACGGGGTACCTGGAGACATGCGGTTCCGAGACCGAGAGGACGCCGGGCAGCGACTGGCCGACCTGCTTGACCACTACCGGGGTCACTCGGACGTGGTTGTTCTCGCGCTGCCGAGGGGCGGTGTGCCGGTCGCCCGCGTGGTGGCGGACCGCCTCGAAGCACCGATGGACCTGCTGCTCGTCCGCAAACTCGGCGTGCCGGGACGCGAAGAGCTGGCGATGGGCGCGATCGCGGACGGTGACATCGTGCTGAACCAGGACGTGGTGCGGCACGTGGAACCCCACGAAGTCGAGCGGGTGATCCAGCGGGAGCGAGAGGAGCTACGGCGGCGCAACGAGGCGTACGGCCGCACCCCGCTGGAAGTCGAGGGCCGGACGGTGATCGTGGTGGACGACGGCCTGGCGACCGGCGCCACCATGCGGGCCAGCGTGCAGGCATTGGCTCAGCGCAAGCCGGGCAAAGTCGTCGTGGCTGTGCCGACTGCGCCCGAGCACACGGTGGACGAGTTCGCCGAGATCGTCGACGAGGTCGTGTGCGTGATGACGCCCAAGCCGTTCGGCTCGGTCGGCCAGGCGTACAAGGACTTCAGCCAGACGACCGACGGCGAGGTGCGCCGCCTGCTCACCCGGTGACACTGTTCTGCCGGTGACACGGCCGGGCCGGTCCCTGCTGGGGACCGGCCCGGACAATCAGCCGTCCCGGACGTGTCGTCCAGGGCGACGCTCCCGCGGTGCGCCGGTCAGGCACACCGCGAGGTCACTGACCGGCCATGTGCTCACGCAGGCTGCGCGGCCGCATGTCGGTCCACACTTCGTCGACGTGGGCCGTGCACTCCTCCTTGGTGCCCACGGTCCCGTCCGGGCGCCAGCCCGCGGGGACCTCCTTGTCCGCCGGCCACAACGAGTACTGGCCCTCGTCGTTCACCAGGACCTGGTAGGTGATGTTGTCGTCCATTGTGTCCGTTCCTTTCCTATGAACTCGTCGAAGCCAGGGACTCGGGCGCGGGGAAGCGGCGCATCGTCGGGCTGGCCGTCGCGACCACGGCCAGGATCGCGACCCCGAGGGCGCAGGCCAGGATCGCCTGTGGCCCGGACAGCACCTCCATCAGCACGCCGCCCACCGCCGGGCCTGCGATGGCCGCGACCCCGAGGGTCACGCTCATCACGCTGCTCAGCCGGCCACGCAACTCGTCCGGTGTGAGCAGCAGCTGGTAGGTGGTGATCGTGGTGTTCGCGGTCGGCGCCAGGAAGGCCATCGCCGCGAACAGCGCGCCCATCACGTAGCCGTTGCCCGCGAAGATCGCCATCGGGATCAGCACGGCCAGTGCCCAGAACACCGCGACGATCGAGACATGCGGCCGGACCCGGCGGTGCAGGTAGGGCGCGACGAGCGCGCCGAGGATGCCACCGCCGCCGAACATCGCCGCCATCACGCCGATCTCGCCGGCCGGCACGCCCCGTTGCTGCGCCAGCGCGATCACCATCAGGTAGAACGCCTGGAAGAAGAAGTTCAGGCCGATCGCGCAGACCGCGATCATCCGGATCAGCCGCTGCCGCCAGACCCAGCGCATCCCTTCCAGCACCTCGCGGTGGAAACTGCCCGCCGGAGCGGGTTTGCGTTCCTGCGCCGGCAGTCGCAGGAACAGCAGCATGAAGAACGCGGCCACGTGCGCCACCGCTTCGACGGCGAAGGGCACCCATCTGCGCAAGGCGAACAGCACGCCGCCCAGCGCGGTGCCGGACAGCTGGCCGACGTACCCGCGGGCGGTGTTCATCGCGACGGCGGCCGACAACTGCTCCGGGGGGACGAGTTTCGGCAGGCTCGCGTCCTCCGCTGGCTCGAACAACGCCCGGCACACGCCGAGGACGACGACAACCGTGACCATATAGGACACGGTCGCGGTCCCAGTCCACAGCACGAAAACCAGACTGCCCACGGTGATCGCCTGAACCGCCTCGCAGGCCAGCATCACCTTCTTGCGGTTCCACCGGTCCACCAACGCGCCCGCGGGCAGCCCGGCGATCAACTGGGCCGCGGCTCCGGCACTGAGCACGAGCCCGGAGGCAGCGGGTGAGCCGGTGACCGCGAGCACCAACAGGGGCAACGCGATCATCGACGCGTTGATGCCGACCTCGGACAACGCCTGGCTGACCCACAACAACCGGTAGTCCCGGTTGCGCCGCAAGGAGTCCGTCATGACGACTCCCGGCAGTCGGCCGCGATACCGCGCAGGGCGTCGGCGAACCCGGCGGCGAAGGTCTCCACAGTGGACTTCTCGTGCCGGTCCGGCTGGTAGTACACGCTGAACCTCAGTTGTCCCTCGCCGACCGCGCCGACGATCTCCAGCAGGTGCGGGCCACGCCCGCCCGGGTCGCTCTCCTGTCCGGCCGGGCCGTGCGACGCTCGCAGCAGCCCGTGGTCCGGCTCGCCCGCCGCGCTGTCCCACTGCCCCAGGTAGTTGAAAAGAATCCCTGGCTGAGGACCGTTGCCGGGCAGGCGCCCCAGGTAACGCAGTGGGCCGAAACCGAAGCCGTTCCCCGGGATCATCCGCAACTGCCTGCGCACCGACTTGACCAGAGCACGCCAGCCGCCGTCAGCGACCGTGAGCGCGACCGGGTAGATCGAGGTGAACCAGCCGACCGTCCGCGACAGGTCGACGTCGTCCATGATCTCTTCGCGGCCGTGCCCTTCGAGATCGAGCGACACCGTGTCCCGGCCGGTCCAGCTCGACAGCGCACGGGCGAGCGCGGCCAGCAACACGTCGTTGATCCTGGTGCGGTAAACCGTCGGGGCAGAACGCACAAGCGCGTCCGTGTCCTCGATGCTCAGCTCGACGGCCACGGTGGCGGGCGGAGTGCCCGGTCGCGGGTGCGCGTGATCCACCGGCAGCTCGCCAGACTCCGCTACAGCCTGCGACACCGACACCCAGTGATCCATCTCGTGGTCCACCTGACCGTCGGCGACGTACCGGACCAGCCGGTTCGACCACTCCTGGAAGGACGTGCCCTTCGCGCCGAGGTCGATCCGCTGCCCGGCCATGGCCTGGGAGTACGCCGTGGTGAGGTCATCGAACAGGATGCGCCACGAAACACCGTCGACGACCAGGTGGTGCACCGCCATGAACAACCACGGCGGCGAGTCGTGCCCGGTCGTGAACAGCACCGCTTTCAGCAGCGGACCACGGGCCAGGTCGAAGCTCGCGTGCACGTCGTCCGCGACCTTCGCCATCGTCGTCATACGGTCCACTTCGGGCACACCGGACAAGTCGTGCCGTTCGAGGACATTCGCCGGTTCTGCGGGCGCGTTGTGCTGGCGCCACTGGCCGTCTGCGAACTCGAACCGCATCCGCAGAGCGTCGTGGTGCACCAGCAGCGCGTCCACTGCCTGCCGCAAAGCCTGTTCGTCCAGATCCACTGTCAGCTCCAGCAGCTGGGACTGGTTGAAGTGACGCGGGTTCCCTTCGTACGTCTCGAAGAACCACTGCTGGATCGGGGTCAGCGGAACGTCACCGCTGACCACCGCTGTACTCGCGGGGCTGTCATTGTCGAGCACGGTGACCACCTCCGCCAGGGACTCCAGTGTCTGGTGCAGGAACAGGTCCTTGGCCCGCAGGCCCAGCCCGGCGTTCCGCGCCCTGGACACCACCTGGATGCTCAGGATCGAGTCACCGCCGAGGTCGAAGAAGTTGTCGTGCACGCCGACCCGGCCGACGCCCAGCACAGCGGCCCAGATCTGGGCCAGCGCCCGCTCCACCGGCGTGCGGGGCTCGACGTGGTCGTGCTCCGGTGCCATGTCCGGGTCCGGCAACGCCTTGCGGTCCACCTTCCCGTTGGGAGTCACGGGCAAGGCGTCCAGCGTGACGAACGCGGACGGAACCATGTACGCGGGCAGTGTCCGGGCCAGCCACTCGCGCAGCACGTCCGCGTTCGGCGGGCTCGCCGCGACCACATATCCGGCAAGACGGTTGTCCTTGACCTTGACGGCCGCCTCGGCGACCTCGGGATGCCGCAGCAGTGCCGATTCGATCTCGCCCAGCTCGACGCGGTGACCGCGGATCTTCACCTGGTCGTCGACGCGTCCCAAGTACTCCATCACGCCGTCGGCCCGCCACCGGACCAGATCGCCCGTTCGATACATCCGCTCGCCGGGAACGCCGAACGGACAGGCGACAAACCGTTGCGCGGTAAGCCCTGGGCGGTGGAGATAGCCCACAGCCAGACCGTCACCGGCGATGTACAGCTCGCCGGGAACACCCACCGGCACCGGGTTCAGCGACCCGTCAAGGACGTAAAGGCGGCTGTTCCACGCAGGCGTGCCAATCGGGACCGGTCCTTGCGCCAGCGGCGTGCCCGGTTCGATCCGGTACTCCATGCAGCCGACCGTGGTCTCGGTCGGGCCGTACTCGTTGATCACGGTCGCGGTGGGGTTCGCCGTCCGCCACTCGTCGACCACTTCGCCCAGCAGTTGCTCACCGCCGACGACAAGGTCGCCAGTCGGCGAGAACTCGGCGGGCAGTGTGTTCAGCAGCGCCAGGTGACTGGGTGTGGCCTTGAGGAAGGTCGTCGTCGTGCCGTCCGGAACCGGGTCGTCAGTCAGGTTCTCGACCCGGATGCACCCGCCGGTGATCAGCGGCCCGTACAGGGTGGTGACCGTGAGATCGAACGACACCGGCGAATGCAGCACACCGACGCCACTCAGGCTCGGATAGACCTCGGCGGCCCATGTCAGGTAGTTGACGACCGACCGGTGCGCGACGACCACGCCCTTCGGCCGCCCGGTCGAGCCGGACGTGTAGATCACGTACGCCGGGTCCCGGGGCGACCGCGGGACAGCCGGATCGGTGTCCGGCAACCCGATGGTGTCCCGGACCGCTTCCAGACAGTCCAGGACCAGCGCCGGGGCCGAGTCTTCGAGCATGGCCGAGATCCGGTCGGCCGGGTGGTCCGGTTCCATCGGCACATACGCGGCTCCGGCCTTGAGCACCGCGAGCACGGCGACGATCAGCTCGGCCGAGCGGGGCATGCGGACCGCGACGTAGTCACCCCGCCGGACGCCGTGCCGGATCAGCTTGTGCGAAAGCCGGTTCGCCCAGGCGTCCAACTCGGTGAACGTCCACTTCGTACCTCCGGCGATCACCGCGGTCGCGTCCGGCGTGCGGGCGACCTGTTCCTCAACCAGATCGGTCAGGGTGACGTCACGCACGGAGTGCGCGCTGTCGTTCCAGTCGTACAGCACCTGCCGTCGTTCGTCCGCGCTCAGCAGCGGTACCTGAGCGAGCATTTGGTCAGGGTCGGCCGTCACCGCGTCGAGCAGCGCGGTCAAGTGACCTGTCATGCGCTCGATCGTCGCCGCGTCGAACAGATCCGTGTTGTACGTGACACCGCCGAACAACGAGCCGTCGTGTTCGGTGAACTCGACCGTCACGTCGAAGTTGGCCGACACGACCGGCAGTTCCAGGTCCTCGGCCCGCAGGCCGGGCAGATCGAGGTCCTCTCCCGGGTTGTTCTGCAGGATCACCATCGCCTGGAACAGCGGTGTCCGGCTGGTGTCCCGGACCGGGTGCAGCTCGTCCACCACGCGCTCGAACGGCAGGTCCTGATGGGCGAACGCGTCCAATGTGGTGTCCCGGACCGCCGTCAGGAACTCGCGGAACGTACCTTGCACGGTGGAACGCAGCACGAGTGTGTTGACGAAGAACCCGATCAGACCTTCCAGCTCGGCACGTTCCCGGCCGGACACGACCGTCCCGACAGCGACATCGTCCTGTCCCGACCACCGCGCGAACAACGCTTGGCAGGCGGCGATCAACGCCATGAACAACGTGCCGTCCTGCTGATGTGCCAGGGATTTGAGCCGCTCGACCACCTCAGCCGGGACTTCGAAGCCGTGCACCGCTCCGTTGGTCGTCCGCACCGCGGGCCGTGGCCGGTCGGTGGGCAGCTCCAACGCCGGGACACCATCCAGCTGACCGCGCCAGTAGTCCAGTTGCCGCTCCAGCACCGCGCCGGTGAGGTAGCCGCGCTGCCACACCGCGAAGTCCGCGTACTGGATGGGCAGGGTGGGCAGTTGAGCGTCCACGCCGGACAGCTCAGCACGGTAGAGCGCGGTGAGTTCGTCCGTGATCACCGAACCAGACCAGCCGTCCGTGATGATGTGGTGCATCATCAGCAGCAGAACGTGGTCCTCTTCGGTCACCCGGAGCAGCTCCGGCCGCATCAGCGGCCCGTTGGCCAGGTCGAACGGTTCGCGGCTCGCCTGTTCGAGGGCTTGCGCCAGCTCACTTTCCGGTACGTCGACGACCGGAATCCGGACCGCTTGCGGCTCGTGCACGACCTGCACGCCATGACCGTCGACGGTGTGGAAGGTAGTCCGCAGCGACTCGTGCCGAGCGACCAGCGCGGTCAACGCGTTGGTGAGCGCCTCGACGTCCAACATTCCACGCAGCCGCATCATCAACGGTGACAGGTATTCGGTGCCGCCGGGCTCGAACTCGTTGAGGAACCACAGTCTTTGCTGGGCGAACGACAGCGGGAGCTCACCGGTACGCGCGACGGCCGGGATCACCGAACGGTCCAGCCCGGCACCGGCCGAGATCACCTCGGCCAGCCCGGCCACGGTCGTGGCGGTGAACACCGCCCTGGGCGACAGCGTGATCCCGAATACCGTCCGTACTTTGGACATCAAGCGGATGCTCAGGATGGAGTCGCCGCCCAGTTCGAAGAAGTTGTCCTCGATGCCGACCCGTGGCACGCCGAGCACGGCCGACCAGATTTCGCACAGTTGCTGCTCGACGGGCGTTCGGGGCGCCGCGTACGCGGTGCCGGTGTCGGGCTGGACGTCCGGCGCGGGCAGCGCCTTCCGGTCGACCTTGCCGTTGGCTGTCAACGGAAGTGCCGCCAGCCCGACGAACGCTGCCGGAACCATGTAGTCGGGCAAGGTCTGCCGCAACCACGCTCGCAGCTCGGCCGGGTCGGCCTGAGCCCCGACAACGTAGGCGACCAACCGGCGGTGTTCACCGTCCTGACGGGCCATCACCACTGCCTCGGTCACGTTGGGATGGCGCAGCAACGCGGCTTCGACCTCGCCGGGTTCGATCCGGAATCCCCGGATCTTGACCTGGTCGTCCACCCGGCCCAGGTACTCCAGGGACGCGTCCGCTCGCCAGCTCACCCGGTCCCCGGTGCGGTACATCCGCGAGCCGGGTGCGCCGAACGGATCGGCGATGAACCGGCCGGCGGTCAGGCCGGGCCGGTTGAGATACCCCCGGGCCACCTGGTCACCGGCCAGGTACAACTCGCCGGGCACGCCGACCGGAACCGGTCGTAACCGCTCGTCCAGCACGTAGGCCCGGGTGTTGGCCAGCGGCCGGCCGATGACGGGGCGGTCACCGGCTTTCAGCCTGCACGACACAGCGTCCACTGTGAACTCGGTGGGTCCGTAGAAGTTGTACGTGGCCACGTCGGAAACGGTGGACAGCCTGCGCCACAAGGCGTCGTCGACGGCCTCGCCACCCAACGAGATCACGCGCGGCCTGCGGCGGCCCGCGGCGAGCAGACCGGCGTTGAGCAATTGGTGCGCGTAGGACGCGGTGAGGTCGAGGAAGTCGATCTCCCGGTCGGACACGTAGCGGGTGAACGCGGCCGGGTCCAGCCGGATGTCGTCAGTCAGCACATGCAGCTCGTGCCCGTCTGCCATCAGGACGATCGCCTCAAAAGACGTGTCGAAGGAGAAAACCGCCGACAGACCCACCCGCAGCCGCGGCACGCCCGCGTCGGCGACGAAGTCGTTGCGGTGGTTGACCAAGAGGTTCGCCAGGCTGTGGTGTTCGATCACCACGCCCTTCGGCCTGCCTGTCGATCCGGACGTGTAGATCACGTACAGGGAGTTGCCAGGCGTCAGCGGCCTGAGCCGGTCGGCGTCGGTCAGATTGGTGCCGTCCTGATCGTCCACCAGATCGAGCTGGTCGGGAGTGAGCACGAGGACTGGATCGGCGTCCCGCAGCACGAAGCCGATCCGGTCGGCGGGCAGGTCCGGGTCGATCGGCAGGTAAACCGCGCCCGCCTTGAACACCGCGAGCATGGCCACCACGAAGTCCGCGGACCTCGGCAGCTTGAGGGCCACCACCCGCTCCGGCCCGGCGCCCTGTGCCACCAGCCAGCGGGCAAGCCGGTTCGCCCGCTGGTTGAGCTCGTCGAAGTCGAATCTCGTGTCCCCGCATACGAGTGCGGTCTCATGGGGTGTGCGCGCCACTTGTTGTTCGAACATTTCGGGGAACGTCACCGACGGCACGTCGCGCGCGGTGTCGTTCCACTCGATCAAGAGGCGGTGCGATTCGCGCGCGGTCAGCAACGGCAGTTCGCGCAGGGGACTCTCCGGCCTGTCCGCGACTCCCGCGAGGAGCACGTCGAGGTGGCCGACCATGCGCTCGATCGTGGTGCTGTCGAACAGGTCCGGGTCGTACTCCAGCTCCAGCCGCAGCCGGTCGCTGATGTGCGCGGTCAGCGCCAGCGGGTAGCTCGTGGTGTCCCGGCCCTGGACGTCCTCGATCCGGATGCCCTGCCCGGCGTTCACCAGCTCGTCCACCGGGTAGTTCTCGAACACCACCACGCTGTCGAAGATCCCGGTGCCCGCCGGGACATCACTCCACGACTGCAACTGTGCCAGGGCGACGAAGTCGAACGGCCGTGACTCGGCCTGCTCACTCTGCAGCGTCCGCAACCAGGCGAGCACGTCCTGTCCATCCTGAACTCGCACTCGGGCGGGCACGGTGTTGATGAACATGCCCACCATGGATTCCACGCCCGGCAGGTCAGCGGGCCTGCCGGAGACCGTGACACCGAACGCGACATCGTGTTCGCCGCTGTACCGGGAAAGCAGGAGCGCCCAGGCGCCTTGGACGATCGTGTTCACAGTGAGCCCGCCGAGCCTGGCCAGGTGGTGCAGTCGCGCGGACTGCTCGGCTGACACTTCGAGCCGCACCGAGCCGCTCGATTCGGAGCGGTGCGCCTCGGCGGGCGGCCGGTCGTACGGCAACCGCGTCGGCGCGGTGAATCCGCTGAGCACCGCCCGCCAATGCTCCTCGGCGGCGGCTTGGTCCTGCTCACCCAGCCATCGCAGGTAATCACGGAACGGGCGCCGGGACGGCAACTTCGGGTTGCGCCCGGAGACCGTTGCCGTGTACTGCTCACACATCTCGGCCAGCACCTGGGCCAGGCTCCAGCCGTCCATCAGCACGTGGTGTGCGGTCCAGACCAGCAGCACCTCGTCGTCGGTCAGCCGCGCGACGGCCAGCCGTGTCAGCGGCGGACGGGACAGGTCCATGCCCGCTGCCGCGTCCGCTTCCACCAGCTCCGCCAGCGCGACCCGCTGGTCCTCTTCGGACAGGTGCCGCCAATCATGCTGAACCGTGGGGACGTCGACGCGGCGATGCACCACCTGCACCGGGTCATCAAGGCCCTCCCACACCAGGCTGGTGCGCAACGCGGGCGTCCGGTTCACGACCCGCCGGCACGCCTCGGCCAGCACCGCCGGCTCCGACACCCCGGAAAGCCTTAGCTGGAACTGGTCGAAGTACGCCGTGGACCCGTTGTCCACCAACGAGTGGAACAGCATACCGGCCTGCAACGGCGTCAGCGGGTAGATGTCGGCGACCGACCGGCCATCCCCCGCTATCTCGTCCACTTGGGACTGAGTGAGACGGGTGAGCGGGAAGTCCGACGGTGTCCGGCCACCCGCCTCGGGCCGCGTGCAGTGCTCGATGATCCGTTTCAGTTCCTGGATCATCTCGTCGGCGAGCCGCTGGACGGTGGTCTCGTCGTGTATCTGGTCGGAATACTGCCAGGACAGACCGAGTTCGCCGTTCTCGACGACACCGACGATGTCGATCAGGTACGGCCGCCCGTTCTCCGGCGGCGCGTCCTGGCCGAGGTCGGCACCGCGGCCGCGGAACAGGCCTTCCTGGGCCTGCCCGACATCCCACTGGCCGTGGTAGTTGAAGCTGATCTGGGGCAACGGGCGGTTCTCCAGGCCGCTGCCCGGGCGCAGGTAGCGCAGTGCTTCGTAGCCGAGGCCCCGGTTGGGGACGGCCCGCAGCTGCTCCTTGACCGACTTGAGCAGCGCGCCGGTTCCGCTGTCCGGAATGGTCAGTGCCACCGGGAACTGGGCGGTGAACCAGCCCACGGTTCGCGACAGGTCGACGCCGGGCAGGATCTCCTCCCGCCCGTGGCCTTCCATCGTGACCAGGACACGTTCGCTTCCCGTCCACCGCGCCAGGACCCGCCCCAGAGCGCTCAGCAGCACATCGTTGGCCTGGGTCCGGTACACGTCAGGCACCTGCTGCACCAGCGCGTGCGTGTCCCCACGGCCGAGCCGGACCGAAACGGTACGCGTGGAGCCGACAGTGTTGTCACCACGCCGGTCAACAGGCAGATCCGGGCCTTCGGCCAAGGAAGTCCAGTACGGCAGGTCGTCGTCGAGGCCACCGGACCGGACGTGCTCGTTCAGCAGGTGCGCCCACTCGGTGAACCGGATTCCGCTCGGCTCCAGTGAAATCTCCGCACCGGACACCGCCTGCCGGTACGCGGTCTCCAGATCGCCGAGCAGAATCCGCCACGACACGCCGTCGGTGACCAGGTGGTGTGCGGTCAGGAACAAGGAGGGCCGCTCGCCTGTGAACAGGATGACCCGCACGAGAGGGCCTGCCGTGATGTCCATGGACGACTGGGCACGCAGTGCGGCCCTTTCCATGGCCGCGAGACGCTCCACGGTGTCTATCCCGGACAGATCACACCGGGTGAACACGCCGTCACGGGCTTCGGCCGGTTCCTGCCGCCACTCCCCCGCGACACGTGAGAAGCGCATCCGCAAGGCGCCGTGGTGCTCGACCAGTGCGGCCACCGCGCTCGACAGAGCCGCGACGTCCGGCTCGTCGGCGAGTTCCAGGTGGACGGACATGGCCAGGTGGTGGGGATCACGGTGCGGGTCGTCGAGGAACCAGCGCTGGATCGGGGTGAGCGGTACCGGACCGGTCACCACCGGGCGTTCGACCCGCGCCGCGGAAGTCCTGGACTGCACGACCGTGGCCAGCTCGGCGATCGTCTGGTAGGTGAACATGTCCTTGGCGGACATGGTCATGCCCGCCTGCCGGGCCCGGGACACCACCTGGATGCTGAGGATCGAGTCGCCGCCGAGACCGAAGAAGTTGTCCTCGACGCCCACCCGGGACACCCCGAGCACGTCCGACCAGATCCGGACCAGCTCGTGCTCCACCGGGGTGCGCGGCGGCACGTAGTTCTCGGCCGCCGGTCTTCCGTCGGGCGCCGGCAACCCCGCGCGGTCGAGCTTTCCGTTGGTGTTCAAGGGCAGCGCTTCGAGCATGACGAACGCGGAGGGAACCATGTGGCCGGGCAGCGACTCCGCCACGAATGCCCGCAGGTTCACCGAGCTGGCCTCTTCGCGGGAGACCACGTAAGCGAAAAGCCGGTTGTCCCGCGCGATCACCGCTGCTTCCGCGACCGCGGGATGGGCGAGCACCGCCGCCTCGACCTCGCCGAGTTCGATCCGGAAGCCGCGGATCTTCACCTGCTGGTCGGCGCGGCCCTGGTACTCCAGCTTCCCGGAACCGTTCCAGCGCAACAGGTCTCCGGTGCGGTACATCCGGGACCCGGGCGGGCCGAACGGGTCGGCCACGAACCGGGACGCGGTCAGGCCCGGCCGGTTCAGATACCCGCGGGCCAGTCCGGCGCCTGCCACGTACAGCTCCCCGGTGACCCCGGGCGCGACCGGCGACAGGTCCGCGTCCAGGACATAGGCCCGCAGGTCCGGGATCGGCACGCCGACACCGCCGCCTTCGGTGAGCGGCTGGTACGTGACGTGGACCGTGGTCTCCGTGATCCCGTACATGTTGATCAACGCTGGCGCGTTGTCCTCGTGGCGGGTGTACCAGTCAGCCAGACGGCTCGGGTCCAAGGCCTCGCCGCCGAAGATCACGTAACGCAGATCCAGCCGGGTACCGGGGTTCTCCCGGTCGGCACGGACCAGCGAGTAGAACGCCGACGGTGTCTGGTTGAGCACGGTGACCCGCTGATCAGCCAAGAGCTTGAGGAAGTCCTCGGGCGACCGCGACACATCGTGTGGCACCACGACCAGTTTCCCGCCGTACAGCAGCGCTCCCCACAGCTCCCAGACGGAGAAGTCGAACGCGTAGGAGTGGAACAGCGTCCACACGTCCTCGCCGGTGAATCCGAACCAGTCGTCCGTTGCCGTGAAAAGCCGGGTGACGTTGGCGTGCGGGATCACCACGCCCTTCGGCTTCCCGGTCGACCCGGACGTGTAGATCACGTACGCCGGGTTGTCCGGGACCAAGGAGGTCCGCGGATTGGTGTCCGGGTGGTCATCGCACGGCGGAATCGAGTCCAGGACCACCGCCGGTTCGGCGTCGTCGATCATGCCGGTGATCCGGGCCTGGGGATAGGCCGGATCGATCGGCAGGTAACCGGCACCGGCCTTGAGCACGGCCAGGATCGCCACGACCATGTCGACGGATCGGGGCAGCACCAGGGCGACCAGCTTCTCGGGGCCCGCGCCCTGCTCGATCAGCTTGTGCGCAAGCCGGTTCGCGCGGGTGTTCAGCTCGGCGTACGTGATCTCGGTTCCCGCGCGGGTCACCGCGGTGGCGTCCGGTGTTCGCGCCACCTGTGCCTCGAACAGTTCGGGCAGCGTGGCGACCGGGAGGTTCGCGGCCTTACCGTTCCACTCGACCAGCAGCCGGTGCCGGTCCTCGTCCGAGACCCACGGTTGCCGGGCCAGCGGCCGGTTCGCGTCGGCTGCGATCCCGGCGAGAAGACGGTGCAGCCAGCCGGTCATCCGCTCGATGGTGGCCGCGTCGAACAGGTCTGTGTCGTAGATGACGAGCGCGTCCAGCACGCCGTCGTTCTCCTGGAACTGCAACGTCAGGTCGAAACTGGCGGCCACCCGGGGCGGGGCGATCTCCTCGGCCCGCAGGCCGGGCAGGTCGAGGTCCTTGCCGAAATTGTTCTGCAGCAGGACCATCACCTGGAACAGCGGTGTCCTGCTGGTGTCCCGGACCGGTTGCAGTTCGTCCACCACCCGCTCGAACGGGACGTCCTGGTGGGCGAAGGCGTCCAGGACCGTGCCGCGCACGTCGCCGAGCAGGCCGGCGAAGCCGCGGTCCAGATCCACTGTGGAACGCAGCACCAGGCTGTTGACGAAGAACCCGATCAGTCCTTCCAGTTCGGCGCGGTCCCGGCCGGACACCGCGGTGCCCACCGCGATGTCGTCCTGCCCGGACCAGCGGGCAAACAGGACCTGACACGCCGCCAGCAGCGTCATGAACAGGGTGCTGTCATGGCTGCGGGCGATCGACTTCAACCCGGCGGTCACGTCAGCGGGGATACGGGACTCCAGCAACGCGCCGTTCCTGCCGCGCACCGCGGGCCTGGGACGGTCGGTCGGCAGCTCCAACGGCGGCACGCCCTCAAGCCTGCTACGCCAGTACTGGATGCCCTCGTCCATCCGTTCAGTGAGCTGTTCACGTTGCCACGCGGCGTAATCCGCGTACTGCAACGGAAGGTCAGGCAGTTGTGGGTCCACGCCGGACAATGCCGCCCGGTACAGGCTGCCGAGCTCACCGGCCAGCACGCCACTGGACCAGCCATCGGTGATGATGTGGTGCAGCACCAGGGCCAGCACATGGTCTTCGTCGGCCAGCCGGAGCAGCCGCGCACGCATCAACGGACCGTCGCGCAGGTCGAACCGGCTGGTCGCCTCCTCGCCGAGGATTCGGGTGAGGTCCGCCTCCGGCCTGCCGGACAGGTCGGTGACCGTGACCTGGACCGGGTGCGGTGTGTGCACGACCTGGATACCTTGTCCGTCAACGGTCTGGAACGTCGTCCGCAACGACTCGTGCCGCGCGGTCAGCTGTGTCAACGCCGTGGTCAACGCGTCGATGTCCAGTCGTCCTCGCAGGCGAACCATCAGCGGCGACAGGTACTCGGCACTGTCCGGTTCGAACTCGTTGAGGAACCACAGGCGTTGCTGGGCGAACGACAGTGGGAAAGTGGCGGGCAGCTTGGCTCGTGGTACGGCAGGGATGCCGGACTGCGTGGACCCGGTGCTCTGCGAGATCACCTCGGCCAATCCCGCAACCGTGGGGGCGAGGAACACCGAGCGTGGCGACAGCTCCGCGTTGAACACGGCGCGTAGCCGGGAGACCACCCGGATGCTCAGGATGGAGTCGCCGCCGAGCTCGAAGAAGTTGTCCTCGACGCCGACTTCCGGTACGCCGAGCACTTCTGTCCAGACCTCCGCGACGGCACATTCGGCCTCCGTGCGGGGCGCGACATGCCCGGATCGGAACGTGGCCCAGTCCGGCGCGGGCAATGCTCGCCGGTCGACCTTTCCGTTGACCGTCAACGGTATTTCGTCCAGACACACGAACGCCGACGGGACCATGTACTCGGGCAAACGCTTGCTCAGCCACGGGCGCAGGTCATCCGCCGCGCCCACCACGTACGCCACGAGCCGCTGGTGGTTGTCGTCCGACCGGGCGACCACGACGGCCTGACGGACCTCGGGGTGGCGCAGCAGCGTGGCCTCGATCTCGCCGGGTTCGATCCGGAAGCCGCGGATCTTCACCTGGTCGTCGGTGCGTCCCAGGTACTCCAGCCGACCGTCGGGCAGCCGCCGGACGCGGTCCCCGGTCCGGTACATCCGGGACCCCGGCGGACCGTAGGGATTCGCCACGAACCGGTCCGCCGTCAGGCCAGGACGATTCAGGTATCCCCGCGCGAGCTGGACGCCCGCCAGGCACAGTTCTCCCGGCACACCCACCGGCACCGGGCACAGCATGTCGTCGAGGACGTAGGCCTGGACGTTGAGCAGCGGCGTGCCGATCGCCGGACGGTCACCTTCGACCCGGCACGACAGAGCGTCCACTGTGCATTCGGTCGGCCCGTAGAAGTTGTGGCTGTCGGTGCCGTCGACGGCGGCGAGCTCCTGCCACAACGAGGACCCGAGTGCTTCGCCGCCGAGCATCAGTACTCGCGGCCGGTGTTGCCCGGTGAGCAGCCCGGCTGGGATCAGCTGCCGCGCGTAGGACGGTGTCAGGTCCAGGAAGTCGATCCGGTGTCTGGACACGTAGTCCACGAACGACGCCGGGTCAAGGCGGACGTCGTCACCGATCAGATGCAGCTCGTGGCCCGCGGCCATCAGCACCGGGCCTTCCAACGAGGTGTCGAACGACAACGCCGCGCTCAACGCGACCCGCATCCGGTCCCCGCCCGCGAACCCATTCACGTGGCTGTGCAGCAGGTTCACCAGGCTGCGGTGCTCGACCACCACGCCTTTCGGTTTCCCGGTGGACCCGGAGGTGTAGGTCACGTACGCCGGATTGTCCGGTCGCAGGGCCGTCACCGGGTCGGTGTCCGGCATGGACTCCAGCGACTCGTCACGCAGGTCCTGCTCGCTCAGCACGAGCGCGGGAGCGGCGTCCGTGAGCAGGAAGTCGATCCGGTCGGCGGGCAGGCCCGGGTCGACCGGCAGGTAGATCGCGCCCGCCTTGAACACCGCGAGCATCGCCACGATCATCTCGGCGGACCGCGGCAACCTCAGCGCCACCACCCGTTCCGGCCCGGCACCACGAGTGATCAAGTGGTGCGCCAGCCGGTTGGCGCGACTGTTCAACTCGGCGAACGTCATGCTGCGGCCAGCACAGACGAGGGCCGTCTCGTCCGGCGTGCGCCGGACCTGCTCCTGGAACACCTCAGGGAACGTCAACGAAGCGACGTCACCGGACGTGTTCTCCTTCGGCACCTGCTCTTGGTCCGTACCCCATGATACCTGCCACAAAGGACGGTCCGGATCGGTTGTCACCTGGTCGAAGAAGTGGGCCAGATGTCCGGCGAATCGTTCGATGGTGCCGGTGTCGAACAGGTCGGTGTTGTACTCCAGTGCGCACGTGAGCGCTCCGTCGTGCTCCACGAAGTCAAGACTCAGGTCGAAGATCGCCGACTGACCGGCCACGTCGACCGGTTCGGTTCGCAGCCCTGGGAACTCGGGCAGCCCTCGCGGGGTGTTGTGCAGCAACACCATGACGTCGAACAGCGGGTTACGGCTGACGTCGCGGTCCGGCCGCACCGCGTCCACCACTCGTTCCAGCGGGACTTCGTCGTGCGCGAAGGCGTCGAGCACCGTTTGTTTGACATCGTCGAGGAACTCGCCGAACGAGCGTCGGCTGTCGACAGTGGAACGCAGGACGACGGTGTTGACAAAGAACCCGACGAGTCTGTTCAGCTCGGGGCGGTTGCGGCCAGAGGTGACCGTACCGACTGCCACGTCGTCCTGACCGGCATACCTGGCCAGCAACGCCTGGCAGGCTGCGGTGATCACGGTGAACAACGTGGTGTTGCGGGCACGGGCCAGTTCGTTGAGCCTGGCGCTGACGTCCGCGCTGATCGTGAACTGGTGTGTCGCGCCTGCGGACGTGCGCACCGACGGCCGGGGCCGGTCGGTCGGCAGCTCCAACGGGCTGACCCCGGCCAGACGCCGCGTCCAGTAGCCGAGCAGGTCCGCCAGCGCCTTGTCGGACAGGCGATCGCGCTGCCACACAGCGAAGTCCGCGTACTGCGTCGGAAGCGGTGGCAGCGGTTCCCGCTCACCGTTGAGGGCCGCCGCGTACGCTTTGCTCAGCTCGTCGGTCAGCACTCCCATGGACCAGCCGTCGGTCACGATGTGGTGCGCGGTGATCAAAAGGACGTGCTCTTCGTCCGTGATGCGCACCAGAAGCGCTCGCACGACCGGGCCACGCCTCAGGTCGAACGGTGTGCCGTACTCCTGGGAAAGCACACGGTCGCACTCGTCGGCGTCGCGCACTTCCACGACAGGCACCGGAAGTTCGTGCGTCGGATGGACGACCTGGACTGGACGGCCGTCCACCTCGTCGAACGTCGTCCGCAGGGACTCGTGCCGGTCACGCAACCGCTGTACCGCGGCAGTCAACGCGGTCACGTCCAGACGCCCGATCAACCGCAGTGCCAGGGCGCTGTTGTACGCCGACTCACCGGGCTGGAACTCGTGCAGGAACCACAGCCGCTGCTGCGCGAAGGACAGCGGCAGTGGCTTGTCACGGTCGGCGCGTGGGATGCCGTTGGTCTGGACCGCGCGGCCGGCCAGCCTGCGGCGCATCTGCTCTCTCAAATGCTCCGGTAACGCGGAGATACGACTCTCTCGCGATGACGGCATGACTTTCTCCCTTATAGTTCAGCGTTGCCGTCACCGAAGGCAACTCGTTCCAGTTCGAGCAGGACCTTTTCCTCCACCAGCTCGGCCAGTGCCGAGACGGTGCAGGTGGTCAGCACGTCACGAGGCGTGAGGGTCACGTCGAACGCGGCGTTGGCCCGCGCGGTGATGAGCAGGCTGCGCACCGAGTCACCGCCGAGTTCGAAGAAGTTGTCCTCGGCCCCGACCCGGTCTCGTTCCAGCGCGTCGGCCCAGATGTCGGCCAGCACTGTCTCGGTGTCCGTGCGAGGCGCGACGTACTCGCCCCGCTGCTGTGCCTCAGGGACGGGCAACGCTGCCCGGTCGAGCTTCCCGTTGGCGCTCAACGGCAACCGTTCCAGCGTCACGAACGCCGACGGCACCATGTAATCGGGCAGCACACGGGCGGTGAACTGCCGCAACCGCGCCGAATCCGGTTGTACGCCGGGCGACGTGGGCACGACGTAGGCCACGAGTCGCTTGTGGCCCGGCTCGTCCTCCCGCGCCACGACGACAACTTCGCCGACGTCCGGCTGGCCGGCCAGAACCGCTTCGACCTCGCTGAGTTCCAGCCGGAACCCGCGGATCTTGATCTGGTCGTCGGCCCGTCCGACGAACTCGAGCACTCCTTGCCGCGACCGCCTGACCACGTCACCGGTCCGGTACATCCGGTCACCCGGAGTGCCGAACGGGTCGGCCACGAACCGCTGCGCGGTCAGCCCTGGGCGGCCGAGGTATCCACGCGCCAGCCCTGAACCTGCGATGTACAGCTCGCCCAGCGCACCCGGAGGAACCAGCCGGAGCCGGTCGTCCAGCACGTAGGTCCGAATCCCGGCCAGTGGCGATCCGATCGGCACCACATCGGGCACGGACTCACCGTCCGGCATCCGGTAGGAGGTGGCGAACGTCGTGGTCTCGGTCGGCCCGTAACCGTCCACCACGACCAGATCCGGGCATGCCGCCAGCACACGGCGGACCGCGGCGGCCGGAACGACATCGCCGCCGGTCCACACTTCCCGGACACCGGCGAGACAATCCGGCCATTCCTGAGCCAGCAGCCGGAACAGGCCCGCGGTGAGCCACAGTTCCGTCACACCATGCGCAGTGATCAAGTGACGCAACGTGTCCGCGTCGAGATCGCCCGGCGGCGCGACGACCACCTGGCCACCGTTGAGCAGCGGCACCCACAGCTCATACGTGGAGGCGTCGAACGCCAACGGCGAGTGCACCAGGACCCGTTCGTGTCCCTGGAACCGCGGGTCGGAAGCCAAGGCGACCACGTCTTGGTGCCGTACGGCGACTCCCTTGGGGGTTCCGGTAGATCCCGAGGTGTACTCGACGTAGACGAGGTTGCCCGGATGCGGCTCCACCACCGGTGGGTCAGCGGATCCGGCTGCCTCGGCGACCAGCATGACCCGTCCACTATGGACATCGTGCGCGGTTGGTGCCCATGTTTCGTCAGTGAGCAGGACCGCCGCATCAGCTTGGGACAGAACCGTACGCATCCGGTCCGCCGGGGCGCGCACGTCCAGCGGCAGATAGGCGCCACCGGCCTTGACCACAGCCAGCACCGCCACCACCAAACCGGCTGAACGGTCGGCCAGCACGCCGACCCGGTCCTCCAGCCCGACACCCGCCTCTACCAAGCGGTTGGCGAGCCTGTTGGCCCGTGCGTCCAGATCGGCGTAGGTCAACGAAGTCTCTCCGGTGACCACCGCGACAGCGTCCGGTGTCCGGTGCACCTGCTCGGCGAACCGGCTCGACACCGATTCGGCCGAGGCCGTCGCGGTGGTGTCCGTGTGGCGCACCAGTTCCCGGCGTTCGGTGCCGGTCAGCAGGTCGATCCCGGCGAGCTCCCGTCGCGGATCGGCCGCGAACGCTTCGAGAGCCCGGGTCAGATGGGCGGCGATCTGCCCGACTGTGTCCACATCGAACAGTGCAGAGTCGTACCCGAGGTCGATCGCCAGCCGCGCACCTGGGCGCACACCCAGGCTGAGCGAGTAGTTGGTGGTCTCGGCTGCTTCCAGGTCACGCAAGCGCAACCCGTGCTCGGCCGCCGTCTCGTCGCTGACCGGGTAGTTCTCGAACACGACGATGCTGTCGAACAGGTTCGTCCCGCCCGGTACCTCGCTCCACCCCTGCATCTCGGCGAGCGACACGAAGTCGAACCGCCGTGCGTCGGCCTGCGCCGACTGGAGGTCCCGCAGCCAGTCCAACGCGTTCGCGTCGTCGGCCACCTCAACACGCAGGGGCAACGTGTTGATGAAGATGCCCGTGATGGCGTCGGCACCGGGCAGATCGGCGGGGCGGCCCGACACAGTGGTGCCGAACACGACGTCGGACGTGCCGCCGTAGCGGGACAACAACAACGCCCACGCGCCTTGGACCACTGTGTTCACGGTCAACCCATTGCGCTGCGCGAAGTCACGCAGCCGTTCGGTGTCCTCTTCGCCGAGTTCCAGACCGATCCAGTCCACCGAGTGCGAAGCGTGGTCCGGCCCGGCGTGCCTGCCGTACGGTAACGGCGTCGGCGCCTGGAACCCGGCCAGCACCCCACGCCAGTAGTGTTCCGCCTCCTGCCGGTCCCGCCGCGAGATCCACTCCAGGTAGTCGCGGAACGGGCGCCGTCCGGTCAAAGCGGGTGTCCTGCCACCGGCGAGCGCGGCATGGCCGGCGAACACATCGGACAGCACCTGGAAGACGCTCCAGCCGTCCAGCAGCAGGTGATGGAAGGACCAGACCACCTGGACGCCGGTGCCGGACAGCCGCGCCAGCACCAGCCGCATCAGCGGAGCGACCGACAGGTCCAGACCGGTCGAACGGTCGTCGGCGAGCAACCGCGTCAATCGATCTGCCCGGTCCGGTTCGGACAGTCCAGTCCAGTCGAGCACCCGGACCGGCAGCACGACGTCCCGGCACACCACCTGAAGTGGCTCGGCGACGCCCTCCCACGCGACCCGCGTGCGCAGCACGGGCGTCCGATCGACGACGTGCTGCCAGGCTCGGCGCAACACGTCCACGTCGGTAACCCCGTCCAGCACGAACGTGATCTGCTCGTGGTACAGCCCTTGTTCCTGCTGCGACAGGCTGTGGAAGACCATCCCGGCCTGCATCGGCGTCAACGGGTAGATGTCCTCGACACCACGCCCATCACCGGCCAGCTTGTCCACGGCCGCCTGATCCAGCCGGGCCAGCGGGAAGTCCGACGGAGTCCGTCCACCGGCATCCGGCCGTGCGCAGTGCTCGACGATCTCGCCAAGCGCACCGGTCAGCTCGTCCGCCAGTCGCCGCACGGTCGACTCGTCATGAATTTCCTCGGAGTAGTACCAGGTGAACGTCAACCGTCCGCCTTCGACCACGCCGACGACGTCCAACAGGTGTGCGCGCGGCGCGTCCGGCGCGGTGTCCGCTTGCAGGCCACCGCGCACCTGCCAGGTGGAGTTGTCCGAAGTGGCCGCCCAGTCGAACTGGCCCAGGTAGTTGAAGCTCACCTGGGATTCCGCGGGGACCGGCTTGTCACTCAGGTAACGCAGTGCGCCGTAACCGATGCCGTGCCTCGGAACGGCACGTACTTGTTCCTTGACGGACTTCAGCGCGCCGCCCCAGCCGGTCCGCGGGACGTCCAGGGCGACCGGGTACATCGTGGTGAACCAGCC
Organism: Kibdelosporangium persicum; assembly: GCF_013280595.1. Classification (GTDB taxonomy): domain Bacteria; phylum Actinomycetota; class Actinomycetes; order Mycobacteriales; family Pseudonocardiaceae; genus Kibdelosporangium; species Kibdelosporangium persicum. Next base: position 1,757 of record NZ_JAAATY010000011.1, on the reverse strand, counting down.
GACGGTCCGGGACAGGTCCACGCCGTCCAGCAGGTCCTCCTCCCGGCCGTGCCCCTCCAGGTCGACCAGCACCCGTTCGCGTCCGGACCATTGACCGAGCACCCGGCTCAGCGCGGTCAGCAACACCTCGTCCACCCGTGTCCGGTAGACCCCCGGCACGTCCTGCAACAACGCCCGGGTCCGCGCCGGATCCAGTTCGGCCGTGACGGCTTTCGTCACCCCGATGGTGTTCCTGCCTTCCCGATTCTTGGGCAGCGGCTTGTCGTCGGGCAGTGCGCTCCAGTGGTCGAGTTCGTCGTCAAAGCCGCCTGCCATGGCGTGTGCGGTCAGCCTGTCGGCCCAATGCTTGAACGACGTCGTCTTCGGTCCAAGGTGAACGGTCTTGCCGCCGAGTAGCTGGCGATAGGCAGTGTCGAGGTCCTCCAGCAGAATGCGCCAGGAGACGCCGTCCACTACGAGGTGATGGACGGTCAACAGCAGCCGCCGCCCTTGGAGCACGGCCTTCACCAGCGGACCACGGGCCAAGTCGAAGTCGTGCGCGTCCACAAGGGACGCCTCGTCTGTCCGCAACACATCGGTCGGCTCGGCGGGTGGGTTGTGCTGCTTCCATTCGCCGTCCGCCCACTCCAGTCTCATTCGCAGGGCATCGTGGTGGGTCACGATCGCGTCCAGCGCTTGCCGCAGCGCCTTGACGTCCGGCCCGGCCGTGAACTCCAGCACGACCGACTGGTCGAAATGCCCTGGCCGGTTGCCGTGGCCGGCCAGGAACCAGTGCTGGATCGGTGTCAGCGGCACGTCTCCCGTGACCGGTCCCTGCGCGATCACCGCCCGCTGGGCGTGCGGGACGTTCGCCGCCAACGCGGCGACGGTCGGGTGCAGGAAGAGGTCCTTCGGTGTCAGGTCGAGCCCGGCCTGCCGAGCCCGGGACACGACCTGGATGCTGATGATCGAGTCACCGCCGAGCTCGAAGAAGTTGTCCTCCACGCCGACCCGCCGCACCGGCAGCAGATCACTCCAGATCTCCGTGAGGACGTGCTCGGCGTGGGTCCGTGGCGCGACATAGGCGGATTCGGCACCGGACCAGTCCGGTTCGGGCAGTGCCCGCCGGTCGACCTTGCCGTTGCGGTTGAGCGGCAACTTCGCCAGCGTGACGAACGCCGACGGCACCATGTAGTCCGGCAGGGACTGCCGGAGGAAGTCCCGCAACCCGGCTTGGTCGATCCGCGCTCCGACGACGTAGGCGACCAAGCGCTTGCGACCGTCGTCTGTGCGGACCACCACGACCGCCTCGGACACGCTTTCGTGCCGCAGCACGGCGGATTCGATCTCACCCAGCTCGATCCGGAAGCCGCGGATCTTCACCTGGTCGTCGGTACGCCCGACAAAGACCAGTTCGCCGTCGACCCACCGGACCACGTCTCCGGTCCGGTACATCCGGGAACCCGGTTCGCCGAACGGATCGGCGACGAACCGGTCGGCGGTCAGTCCCGGCCTGCCGAGATAGCCGCGCGCCACACCGGCACCGGCGATGAACAGTTCGCCCTGCGCGCCTTCAGGTACCGGCCGCAGTTCGTCGTCCACAACATAGACCCGCATGTTGTCCAGCGGCCGTCCGATCGGCACCGCTTCCGGCACCTCTGCGGCCGACAACATCGGACGCTGCGTCGCGAACGTCGTCGTCTCCGTCGGACCATAAACATCCGCCACCATCAACCCAGGACACGCGTCCAACACCCGGCGAATCGCCGCCGCAGGCA
>NZ_JAAATY010000010.1 GCF_013280595.1 Kibdelosporangium persicum | reverse complement strand
GCGCACGGGACTGGGACGACTTTGGGTGATCCGATTGAGGCGCAGGCGTTGCTCGCGACGTATGGTCAGGATCGTGAGCGGCCGCTTCTGTTGGGGTCGATCAAGTCGAACATCGGCCACACGCAGGCTGCTGCGGGGATGGCCGGTGTGATCAAGATGGTCATGGCCATGCGTCATGGCGTGGTTCCCCGAACTCTGCACGTTGACGAGCCAACACCGCACGTTGATTGGACATCCGGTGCGGTGGAGCTGGTGACTGAGTCGCGGCCTTGGCCGGAGACCGATCGGCCTCGCCGTGCCGGGATTTCGTCCTTCGGCATCAGTGGTACCAACGCCCACACCATCATCGAACAGCCACCGGCCGGTCCTGCCGACCCGGACCGGGCTGGTACGGAGGACGTTTTCGCCGGTCCCTGGGTGCTGTCCGGTCGGACCGAGCAGGCGCTACGCGCACAGGCCCGCCGACTGGCGTCCCACGTGAACGCGAACCCTGAGCTCAGCCAGGCGGATATCGGCCTGTCCTTGGCCACCAGCCGCGCCGCACTGGAACACCGAACCGCCATCGTCGCGGCCGACCGCGGCGAGTTGCTGCACGCACTGGAGCTCGTCGGTGACGGCCGACCGACACCGCACGCCGTCATGGGCAGCGCACGTCCCGGCCCGGCCAAGGCCGTGTTCGTTTTCCCTGGTCAAGGTTCACAGTGGGTCGGGATGGCCCAGGAGCTGCTGGCGTGTTCTCCGGTCTTCGCGGAGCGAATGACCGAGTGCGCGGCGGCCTTGGCCGAGTTCGTCGACTGGCGGTTGCCGGACGTGCTCGCTGACGAAACGTTGCTCGAGCGGGTCGACGTGGTTCAGCCCGTGCTCTGGGCCGTGATGGTCTCGCTGGCGAAGGTGTGGCAATCCCACGGTGTTGTTCCTTCCGCTGTGGTGGGGCACAGCCAGGGCGAGATCGCGGCCGCGGTCGTGGCCGGTGGCTTGTCCCTGGTAGACGGTGCTCGTGTGGTGGCTTTGCGCTCCCGGGTGATCCGGAAGGTGCTGGCCGGCCGGGGTGGCATGGGGTCCGTCCCGCTTCCCGCTGACGAACTGCGGCTGGACGAAGGACTGTCCGTGGCCGCGGTCAACGGGCCGAACTCCACAGTGGTCTCCGGTGATCCAGTAGCCCTGGAACGGTTGCTGGCCACCGTGGAGGGTGCTCGACGGATCTCCGTGGATTATGCGTCGCATTCGGCGCAGGTGGAGGCGATCCAGGACCAGTTGCTGTCCGACTTGGCAGGGATCGCGCCCAGCACAGCGGATGTGGCGTTCTACTCCACCGTGACCGGTGAGCGGATCGACACCGCCGAGCTCACCGCTGACTACTGGTACCGCAACCTTCGCCAGACCGTTCAGTTCGAGCCCGCTGTGCGTGCCGCACTGGCGAACGGGACCGACCTGTTCATCGAGACGAGCCCGCACCCTGTTCTCACATCGGGGATTCAGGACGTCATTGACGCGGCCGAGTCCGACGCGGCCGTCGTCGGATCGTTGCGTCGCGGTGACGGCGGACTGCGACGGTTCCTCACCTCGTTGGCAGAGGCGTACGTCCATGGCGCCGCGCCCGACTGGGCCAAGGTCTTTCCCCACGCCCGGCTGGTCGACCTGCCGACGTATGCGTTCCAACGGCAGCGGTACTGGTTGACCTCGGACAGGCCGGCCACGGTCGAACGACATGACTCCCTGTTCCGGATTGGCTGGGGCCGGTTACCGGGCGTGGCGCCGGTGCCGGAGTTGCCCGCAGGCGTGACGGTGGAGCGTGTTCGGCCAGGAGATGTAGGGGATGCGCCCGGGGCCGCTCGGGCTGCGGTGTCGCGGCTGTTGGACGTCTTGCGGACGGATCGGGGAACAGACACGTTGGTGGTGGTGACCGAGCGTGCGGTCACTGTGGATGATCGTGACGCCGCTCCTGATCCGGTGATGGCGGCGGTCTGGGGCTTTGTGCGAGCAGCACAGTTGGAGAGCCCGGACAGCGTGGTGCTGGTCGACTGCGACGACACGGAAGCGTCCCAGCGGGCGCTGCCGACCGCGGTGGCCTCGGGTGAGCCGCAGGTGGCGTTGCGTCGTGGTGAGCTGCGGGTGCCGAGGCTGGACGCGCTGATGCGCGAGTCGTCCGATGACGCCCCGGACTTCGGCGGTGGCACTGTTCTGATCACGGGTGGTACCGGCGTGCTGGGCAGGATCGTGGCCCGGCATTTGATCGCGGAGCGTGGTGTTCGTTCCGTGGTGCTGGTCAGCCGAAGTGGTGGTGATGCGGGTGATTTGGCGGGGTTGGGTGCTGAGGTTCGGGTGGTGGCGTGTGATGCCGCCGATCGGGCCGCACTGGCGTCGCTGATCACCGGAATTCCGGATCTCACGGCGGTGGTGCACGCCGCGGGCGTGCTGGACGACGGCGTCCTGAGGGCGTTGGACGACCAGCGGATCGACCGGGTGTTCCGGTCCAAGGTCGACGTCGCCGTGAATCTGCACGAACTCACCGCGAACCTTGAGTTGTCGGCGTTTGTGTTGTTCTCTTCGGCGGCGGGTGTGTTGGGCAGCGCTGGGCAGGCGAACTACGCGGCGGCGAACGCGTTCCTGGATGCGCTGGCGCAGCGTCGTCGTTCGTTGGGGTTGCCTGCGACGTCGTTGGCGTGGGGGTTCTGGGAACAGGCCAGCGGCATGACGGCACATTTGGCCGGAACCGACCGGGCTCGCATGGCCCGTTCGGGGATTCTGCCACTGTCCACAGCGGAAGCCCTTCGGCTGTTCGACACCGCCCTCACCCGGAACGAGGCCGTCCTCGTCCCCCTCAAACTCGACACGACAGTCATTTCCGGCCCGGTACCGGCACCACTGCGGGACCTTGCCCCGGCGCGGCGACCAGAGACTCCGGCCGCCGATCCGGCGCGACTCTTCGACCTGGTCAGTGCCCACGCTGCCGCGGTGCTCGGGTACGACACGGACCGGCCGGTTGCCGGGCGGCAAGCCTTCCGGGAACTCGGGTTCGACTCCCTGATGGCCGTGGAACTACGCAACCGGCTGAGTGCCGCGACCGGGCTCCGGCTGCCGACCACGGTCGTGTTCGACCATCCCACTCCCGTCGCGCTCGCCGACCATCTCCGTGCGGAACTGACCGGTGACGCCAGTTCGCCGGACGCTGTTGTGCCCACTGCGGCCCGCGCACCGGACGAGCCGATCGCGATCGTGGCGATGGCTTGCCGATTCCCCGGTGGTGTGCGCACACCGGAGCAGCTGTGGCAGTTGGTGGAGTCCGGCGCGGACGTGATGACGGAGTTCCCGGCCTCCCGAGGCTGGGACACGGACGCCATCTTCCATCCCGTGCCCGGACAGCCAGGACACACCTATGTCCGCGAGGGTGGCTTCATCCACGACGCCGAGTGGTTCGACGCCGACTTCTTCGGAATCAGCCCACGCGAGGCGACGGCGATGGACCCGCAGCAACGCCTCCTGCTGGAGTGCACCTGGGAGGCGCTGGAACGGGCCGGGATCGACCCGGGTGCCGTCCGCGGCAGCCGAGTCGGGGTGTTCGCCGGAACCAACGGCCAGGACTACGCCACCCTCGTCGCGGCGACGCCGGAAGGCGGCGAGGACTACCTCACCACCGGCAGTTCCGCCAGTGTGCTGTCCGGTCGTCTCTCCTACGCCTTCGGGTTCGAGGGCCCTGCGGTGACAGTGGACACGGCCTGCTCCTCGTCGTTGGTGGCGTTGCATCTGGCTGCGCAGGCGTTGCGGCAGGGCGAGTGCTCGCTCGCGGTCGCCGGAGGTGCGTCCGTGATGGCGACCCCGGCAGCTTTCGTCGCGTTCAGTCGGCAGCGTGGGTTGGCTTCGGATGGGCGGTGTAAGGCGTTTTCTTCAACCGCTGATGGCACCGGGTGGGGTGAGGGTGTCGGCGTGCTGCTTCTTGAGCGGTTGTCGGATGCTCGGGCTAATGGTCATCGGGTGTTGGCGGTGGTGTGTGGTTCGGCGGTGAATCAGGATGGGGCGTCGAATGGGTTGACGGCTCCGAGTGGTGTGTCGCAGCAGCGGGTGATTCGGCAGGCGCTTGCTAGTGCTGGTTTGTCCACGTCTGATGTCGATGTGGTGGAGGCGCACGGAACAGGTACCAGGCTGGGTGATCCGATCGAGGCGCAGGCGCTACTCGGGACCTATGGTCAGGATCGTGAGCGGCCGTTGTTGTTGGGGTCGGTGAAGTCGAACATCGGGCATACGCAGGCTGCTGCGGGGATGGCCGGTGTGATCAAGATGGTCATGGCGATGCGTCATGGCGTGGTTCCGCGGACTCTGCACGTTGACGAGCCGACTCCGCATGTTGATTGGGCATCCGGTGCGGTGGAGCTGGTGGTCGGTCAGCGGCCGTGGCCTGAGACTGGTCGTGCGCGTCGGGCGGGGATTTCGTCGTTCGGTATCAGTGGTACCAACGCTCACACCATCATCGAACAACCACCGGCCGAACACGCCGAGCCTGCCCCGGCACCCGACTTGCCAGCCTGGCCGTGGCTTCTGTCGGCGAAGACGCAACCGGCGCTGCGGGCGCGGGCGGCGCAGTTGCTGTCGCTTGTGGACACCGATCCCGAGCTGGATCTGGCGGACGCGGCCTACTCACTGGCGGCCCACGGTCCGCGCCTGGATCACCGCGCGGTTGTCGTGGCCGCCGACCGGGACGGACTCCGGCGCGGACTGACGGCCGTGCATCGCGGCAGCCCCGACAGCACGGTGATCCGCGGGGAAGTGCGGCCGCAGGGCGGCACGGCAGTGCTGTTCACCGGCCAAGGTGCGCAACGGCCGGGCATGGGACAGGAGCTGTACAAGACCTTCCCGGTTTTCGCCGAGGCGTTTGACGACGTCTGCCGGCACATGGATCCGGTGATCCGCACGGTCGTGCTCGGCGAGGCAGACGAGCGAATCAACCAGACCGAGTTCACCCAGCCCGCCCTGTTCGCCATCGAGGTGGCCCTGTTCCGGCTGGCCGAGGGATACGGGCTGCGGCCGGACTACGTACTCGGACACTCGGTCGGTGAGATCACGGCCGCGCATGTCTCAGGTGCACTGTCCCTTGCGGACGCGTGCGCGCTGGTGGTCGCCAGGGCCAGGCTGATGCAGGAGCTGCCGCACGGCGGAGCGATGGCCTCCATCGAGGCATCCGAGGACGAGGTCGCCGCGTCGCTGAACGGGCTCGGCGAGCGGGTCGCCATCGCGGCGGTCAACGGCCCGACGGCCACGGTGATCTCCGGCGACGAGGACGCCGTGACGGCGATCACGCGCCAGTGGGCGGGGCAGGGACGCAAGACACGGTCGCTGCGGGTGAGTCACGCCTTCCACTCGCACCGGATGGACCCGATGCTGGCCGAGTTCGGCCGGATCGCCGCCGGACTGTCCTTCCGGCGGCCGGACATCCCGATCATCAGCAATCTCACCGGTGCGCCCATCGATGCCGTCTCCGCGGACTACTGGGTTCGCCACGCACGGGAGGCGGTTCGTTTCCAGGACGCGACCCGGTGGTTGCTCGACAACGGCGTGACCACCTTCGTCGAGCTCGGCCCCGACGGCGTTCTCACGGCAATGGTCCGGGATTGTGTGCCCGAGCCCGACGAGGTGACCGCGGTGTCGTTGATGCGGCGGGACCGCGCGGAGACCGAGACACTGCTCGGCGCCTTGGCCGAACTGCACGTACGCGGGGCCGCGGTCGACATCGCCGCGGTGATTGGTCAACGCCGTCGGGTGGCGTTGCCGACCTACCCGTTCCAGCGCCAACCGTACTGGCCGGAGTCCCGTCCGGAGTCGCCTGTGGCCGGATGGCGCTATCAAATCGGGTGGGAACCGCTGGCGGACCAGGGTGTTCCGATGTCACTGGCCGGGTGGGTGATCGTGGCTCCGCCTGGCACGGATCTCGACCGGCTGGCAGCGAAGGGCGTGCGGATCGTCGCCGAGGCCGACGCGGCTCTCCTGCGCGACGCCCGGCCAACCGGTGTGCTCGCCCTGTGTAACAGTCCAAACCAGACACTCGCGCTGATCCGGTCGCTCACCGAGGCCCAGCTGGACGTGCCGCTGTGGCTGGCCACCCGTGGCGCGGTGGCGGCGCACCGTTCCGACGGCCCCGTGGACCCGGATCAGGCGATGATCTGGGGGCTCGGCCGGGTTTTCGGCCTGGAACAGCCGCGGCGCTGGGGCGGCCTTGTCGACCTGCCGTCGACGCTGGACGACACGGCGATCGAGCGACTCACGGCCGTGCTGTCCGGGCGGGACGAGGACCAGCTCGCGATCAGGGCTTCTGGTGTCTTCGTCCGCCGACTGCGCAGGGCGGCAACCGCCGGGGCCGAGCGAACCTGGTCTCCGAGAGGCACAGTGCTGATCACCGGCGGCACGGGCGGTATCGCCAGGCACGTGGCGCGCTGGCTCGCCGGTGCGGGCGCGGAGCGCCTGGTGCTGGTCAGCCGGCACGGGACGGACCCCGAATGGGCGACGGAACTCGACATCCCGGTGACCACCGCCGCATGCGATGTCGCGGACCGCGCCGCGCTCGCGACGTTGCTGAACGGCTTGCCGGAGCTGACTGCGGTGTTCCACGCCGCGGGCGTCAGCACCTTCTCCTCGACGGTGGACACGAGCGCCGAGATGTTCACCGAAACGACCAGGGCGAAAGTACTGGGTGCGGCCAACCTGCACGAGCTGCTCCGCGACCGGGATCTCGACGCGTTCGTGCTGTTCTCGTCCGTCTCCGGAGTGTGGGGGAGCGGCGGCCAGGGTGCTTATGCCGCGGCCAACGCCTATCTGGACGCACTCGCCGAGCGACGCCGTGCCGAAGGGCTCGTCGCGACATCGATGGCGTGGGGACCGTGGGCCGGTGGCGGCATGGCCGACGAAGGTGCCGAAAACCTGTCCCGGCAGGGATTGCCCGCGATGGCGCCCGATCGGGCACTGGCGGAGCTGCGCCACGCGCTGGACCGTGACGAGACCACGGTCGTCGTGGCCGACGTGAAGTGGGCCGTGTTCGCGCCGCTGTTCACCTCGGCACGGCCGCGCCCATTGATCAGCGGCGTTCCCGAGGCCAGGCCGGTCGACGAACCCGTTGACGACCAGCCGGAGCTGCGGCGTCGGCTGTCCGAACTGTCCGGCCCGCAACGTGAGCGCGCCATGGTGGATCTCGTCCGGGACGTGCTCGCGGCGGTGCTCGGACACCGCTCGTCGGACACGATCCCAGCGGACCGTTCCCTCGGCGAGCTGGGCCTGGATTCGCTGACCTCCGTGGAGGTCCGTACCCGGCTGGCCGCTGCCACCGGCCTGCGCCTGCCCGCCACGCTGCTGTTCGACCATCCCACGCCCACAGCGTTGGCCGATCGCCTTGGCGACGAACTGTTCGGATCGTCGGCTTCGGCGGCCGGGCCGGTGGTGCCGGACGGCGCGGGCAACGCGGAGGACCCCATCGTGATCGTGGCGATGAGCTGCCGCTACCCGGGCGGGTTGGACACGCCGGACCGGTTGTGGCAGTTCGTCGAGTCCGGTGGGGACGCCATCGGTGAGTTCCCCGTCGACCGTGGCTGGGACCTGGACGACCTGTACGACCCCGATCCGGACCGCGCCGGTCGCTCCTACACGCGTCACGGTGGATTCCTGTATGACGCCGCGAACTTCGACGCGGACGTCTTCGGCATCTCGCCGCGTGAGGCGGTGGCCATGGATCCGCAACAGCGTCTCCTGCTGGAGACGACGTGGGAGGCGTTCGAACGGGCCGGTGTCCCGCCGAAATCCGCGCGGGGCAGCCGAACCGGGGTGTTCGTCGGGGCGGGGTACCAGAGCTACGCCGGGGGCGACCTGCGCCGGTCCGGAGACGGGATGGAAGGCCACCTGCTGACCGGGAACGCCACCAGTGTCGTCTCCGGCAGGCTCGCCTACACCTTCGGGCTGGAAGGACCCGCGGTCACGATCGACACGGCGTGCTCGTCCTCCTTGGTGGCGCTTCACCTCGCGGCGCAAGCGTTGCGGCAGGGCGAGTGCGACATGGCGTTGGTGGGCGGGGCCACGGTGATGGCGAGTCCGGACGCCTTCGCGGCGTTCAGCCGTCAGCGCGGGTTGGCACCAGACGGCCGGTGTAAGGCGTTCTCGTCGGCCGCCGACGGCACCGGTTGGGCCGAAGGTGTCGGCGTGCTGCTGGTGGAGCGGTTGTCGGACGCGCGGGCCAATGGCCATCCGGTGTTGGCGATCGTGCGTTCCACCGCGACCAACCAGGACGGTGCCACGAACGGGCTGACCGCGCCCAACGGGCCCGCGCAGCAACGCGTGATCCGCCAGGCGCTGGCCAACGCCGGCCTGGCACCGGCCGACGTGGACGCGGTGGAGGCACACGGAACCGGCACCAGTCTCGGCGATCCCATTGAGGCACAGGCGTTGCTGGCGACCTACGGTCAGGATCGCGAGCGGCCGCTCCTGCTGGGGTCGATCAAGTCGAACATCGGGCACACCCAGGCCGCCGCCGGCGTGGCCGGTGTGATCAAGATGGTCATGGCGATGCGGCATGGGGTGGTGCCCAAGACGTTGCACGTGGACGAGCCGACGTCGCACGTGGACTGGTCCACCGGCGCGGTGGCGCTGGCCACCGAGAACCTGTCATGGCCCCGGGCCGGGCGTCCGAGGCGCGCGGGCGTCTCGTCGTTCGGGATGAGCGGCACCAACGCACACGTCGTCATCGAGGAGCCCGACACCGCCGACGTGCCTGGCGTCGAGTCCAAGCCGGGCGCGGCGGTTCCGTGGGTCCTGTCCGGACGGACCAGCCAGGCAGTGCGCGACCAGGCCGCGCGTCTGCTGGCCCATGTCGATTCCGACCGGAACGATGTGGCGTTCACACTCGCCACCACTCGGTCGCCGTTGGACCATCGGGCGGTGCTCGTCGCGGACGAGACGGAAGAGTTGCGGCTCGGGCTGACCGCGTTGGCCGCCGGCGAGCCCGTGGCCGGAGTGGTACGCGGCGAGGCGATACCGACGGGCAAGGTGGCCTTCCTCTTCCCCGGCCAAGGCTCGCAATGGGTGGGGATGGCGCTGGACCTGCTCGACACGTCGCCGGTGTTCGCCGAACGCATGCGTGAGTGCGCGGCGGCCTTGGCGGCGCACGTCGACTGGGACCTGTTCGAGGTTCTGCGCGACCCACGGGCACTGGACCGAGTGGACGTGGTGCAGCCGGTGCTGTTCGCCGTGATGGTCTCGCTTGCCGAGGTATGGCAGGCGCACGGTGTGCGACCAGACGCCGTCGTGGGGCACAGCCAGGGCGAAATCGCGGCCGCCTGCGTGGCCGGGGCGCTGTCGTTGGCCGACGCCGCGCGGGTGGTCGCACTGCGCAGCAAAGCATTGGCCGCCTTGGCCGGTCGCGGCGGGATGGTGTCCGTGCCGCTACCGGTCGACGAAGTCCGCGGACTCGTCGACGGCCTGTCGGTCGCGGCCGTGAACGGCCCGAGTTCCACTGTGCTGTCCGGCGATCCCGGCGCGCTGGAGACCTTGTTGGCGCTCCAGGACCGCGCGAAGCGGATTCCGGTGGACTACGCGTCGCATTCGCCGCAGGTGGAGGAGATCCGGGACCGCCTGCTCACCGATCTGGCATCCGTCACCGCGCAGCACACACCGGTGTGGTTCTGTTCCACCGCAAGCGAGGAACCGGCCACATTGGACGCCGAGTACTGGTACCGAAACCTGCGGCAGACCGTCGAGTTCGAACGGGCAACCCGGGCTTTGCTCGCCGAGGGATATCGGTTCCTGATCGAGATCAGCCCGCATCCCGTCCTGGCGGTGCCCGTGCAGGAGACCATCGACTCGACGGATGCCGGCGCCGTGGTGTTCGGGTCGTTGCGCCGCGACGACGGAGGCCACCACCGGATGCTGACGTCGCTCGCCGAGGCGTACGTGCGGGGCGTGTCGGTCGACTGGCGCCCAGCGGTCTCGGCGGGTCGGCTCGTGCCGCTGCCGACCTATGCCTTCCAACGGCAGCGTTTCTGGCTGACGGGCGGTCAGGCTCCGGCCACGGGCCGTACCGACCATCCGCTCGGCTCGGTCATCACACTGGCCGACGGCGATGGTGTGCTGATGACCGGTCGGATCGCCGTGGCCACACACCCGTGGCTGGCCGATCACCGCGTACTGGGCAACGTGGTACTGCCGGGGGCTGCGTTCGTGGAGATGGCCGCGCGGGCCGGTGGTGAGGTCGGGTGCCCTGGTGTGGAGGAACTGACTCTCCAGGCGCCACTGACCGTGCCCGAGGACCAGCCGGTCGAGGTGCAGGTGTCCGTCGGCGGCCCCAACGAGGACGGCCGGCGACCGATCACCTTGCATTCCACAGTGGACGGTGGAAGCTCGTGGACCCGCCACGCGACCGGCCTTCTCGCTCCGATCGCCGGGACGCCCGGCCCGGTGGCGTGGTCGACCGAGGACGCCACTCCCATCGACACGGCCGACCTCTACCGGGATCTCGCGGACACCGGTCTTGAGTACGGGCCGTCGTTCCAAGGGCTGCGGGCGGCGTGGCGCAGCGGCGACGACGTGCTGGCCGAGGTGACGCTACCGGAAGGCGCACGCTCCGGTGGGTTCGCGATCCATCCCGCTTTATTGGACGCGGCACTGCACGCGATCGCCGTCGGCTCGCTCGGCGGCGGTTCCGGGCAGCCGATGCTGCCGTTCTCGTGGCGAGGAGTCACGTTGCACGGGCAGGGCGCCTCGTCGCTTCGGGTGCGGTTGTCGCCGACGGACGGAGGTGTTTCGCTCGCCGCCACGGACGAGTCGGACAGGGCCGTGCTGTCGGTGGAATCCTTGACGCTGCGACCCGTTTCGACCGCGGAAACACCGAGCCGGGCGCTGTGGCGGGTGGGGTGGCGAGGGCTCCCGCTGGGTGCCGGGCAGGTAGGCGACTACACCGTACGCCACACTGTGTCTGATGTGGACGGTGTAGTCACTGCGACCCACGCGACCGTGCATGAAGTCGTCGAGTTGCTGCGGGCCCACGTCGAGTCGACCGATTCGGACAGGCTGGTGCTGGTGACGCACGGCGCCGTCGCCGTCGACGAGGACGTGTCGGACCTCGTCGGCGCCGCGGTGTGGGGTCTGGTCCGCTCGGCCCAGTCCGAGCATCCCGACCGTTTCGTGCTGGTCGACACGGACAGCGCGGAGGTGCCCGCGTCGCTGCTGGACGACGTGGTCGCCTCCGGCGAGCCGCAGGTGGCGATCCGCTCCGGGAAGGCTTACGTGCCGCGTCTGGCGCGAATCACCGCCACACCGGACCGGACGGGGGAGCCGGTGTTCGGGCCGGACGGCACCGTCCTGATCACGGGTGGCACCGGCACGTTGGGACGACTGGTGGCGAGGCATCTGGTCGAGACGCACGGCGTCCGGTCGTTGGTGCTGGTGAGCCGAAGTGGCGGCGAAGCCGGTGATCTTGTGGAGGTGGACGCCGACATCAGGGTGGTCAGCTGCGACACCGCTGACCGGGAGGCACTGGCGGGTCTGCTGGCGGGCATTCCCGACCTGACCGGAGTCGTGCACGCGGCCGGTGTGCTGGCCGACGGCGTGATCACGTCGTTGACGCCGGAGCAGATCGACACCGTGCTGCGGCCGAAGGTCGACACCGCGTGGCATCTGCACGAGCTGACACGTGACCGGAAGTTGCGTGCGTTCGTGCTGTTCTCGGCGGCGGCCGGGCTGTTCGGGAGCGTCGGCCAGGGTAACTACGCGGCCGCCAACGGTTTCCTTGACGGGCTGGCGCACCACCGGCGCGCGCTCGGGCTGCCCGCCACGTCGGTGGCGTGGGGCTTCTGGGCCGAACGCAGCGGCATGACCGGTCATCTCGACGGTACGGATGTCGGCCGGATAGCCCGATCCGGTGTGGTGCCGCTGTCCTCCGCGGAAGGACTGTCGCTGTTGGACGCGATACTGGCCTTGCCTGAGCCGCTTGCGGCCGCGGTGTCGCTCGACCTGGCCGCGATGCGCGCCGGGGCAACGGTTCCACCACTGTTGCGGGACTTGATCCGGCCGGCCGCGCCTCGATCCGGCGCTCCCGATCTGGCGGGCATGTCGGGACCGGATCGGGAACGAGCCCTGCTGAACCTGGTGCGTGGTCACGCGTCAGCTGTCCTCGGCCACGCGTCCACCACCGCCGTCGATCCCGCACGCGGCTTCCTCGACTCGGGATTCGACTCGCTGACCGCCGTCGAGTTGCGCAACCGGCTGACCGCCGAGATCGGCATCCGGTTGCCCGCCACGCTGATCTTCGACTACCCGACGCCGGCCGCGCTCGCCGAGTACCTGAACGGGCGGCTGGGCACGGCGGGCGGAGATCAGGCGATCGGTGAGCTCGACCGGCTGATGGAGGCCGTCGCGCGGCTGTCGGCCGACGAACAGACCAGAACGGTGGTCGCGGACCGGCTACAGCGGTTGCTCGCCGGGCTGACGCAGGCACCAGACGACGAGTCCGTATCCACTGATGTCGTGTCGGCCAGCGACGACGAGCTGTTCGACATCCTCGACAACGAACTCGAGACGCCGTGACGCCGCCGACTCGATCTCCTGGGGGAGAGCACGTGGACACTGAACAACGGCTTCGGGAGTACCTCAAACGGGCCACAGTGGACCTGAGGCAGGCCCGGCGGCGGCTCAAGGAGGCCGAGGAACGGGCCGGTGAGCCGCTCGCGATCATCGCGATGGCGTGCCGTTATCCGGGTGGTGTCCGCTCGCCGGAGGACCTGTGGCGGCTCGTCGCCGAGGAAACCGACGCGATCGCGGGCTTTCCCACCGATCGTGGCTGGGACGTCGACGGGCTCTATGACCCGGACCCGGGCCGGGAGGGACACACCTACACGCGGCACGGTGGGTTCCTCGATGACGCCGACCGGTTCGACGCGGAGTTCTTCGGCATCTCGCCCCGCGAGGCACTGGCGATGGACCCGCAGCAGCGGCTGCTGCTGGAGATCGCGTGGGAGACGGTCGAACGCGCGGGCATCGACCCGGACTCGTTGCGCGGCAGCCAGACCGGTGTGTTCGCGGGCCTGATGGTCCAGGACTACGTCTCCCGGCTCGCGCGAACCCCGTCGGGTTTCGAGGGATATCTCGGCAACGGCAACACGGGCAGCGTGGCCTCCGGCCGGATCGCCTACACCCTCGGGCTGGAAGGGCCCGCGGTCACCATCGACACCGCGTGCTCGTCGTCCCTTGTCGCCCTGCACCTGGCCGGTCAGGCCCTGCGCCACGGCGAGTGTTCGCTCGCACTGGTGGGCGGTGTCACGGTGATGTCGTCACCGGCCCTGTTCCTGGAGTTCAGCAGGCAGCGCGGGCTGGCTCCGGACGGCCGCTGCAAGCCTTTCTCGGCGCGTGCGGACGGCACCGGATGGTCTGAGGGCGTCGGGATGTTGCTCGTGGAGCGGCTGTCCGACGCCGAGCGCAACGGGCATCACGTGCTGGCGGTGGTCCGTGGTTCCGCGGTCAACCAGGACGGCGCGAGCAGTGGGCTGACGGCGCCGAACGGGCCGGCGCAGCAGCGGGTGATCCAGCGTGCGCTCGCCAACTCCGGCCTCACCGCGGCGGACGTCGACGTGGTGGAGGCACACGGCACCGGTACCGCTCTGGGTGATCCGATCGAGGCGCAGGCGCTGCTGGCCACGTACGGGCAGGGCCGCGAACGCCCGCTGCTGCTGGGATCGTTGAAGTCGAACATCGGTCACACGCAGGCAGCCGCCGGTGTCGGCGGCGTCATCAAGATGGTCATGGCCATGCGGCACGGCGTGGTACCGCGCACGTTGCACGCCGACGAGCCGACGCCGAAGGTGGACTGGGCTGAGGGCGCGGTGTCCCTGGTGGCCGAGGCGTGCCCGTGGCCGGGGGCCGACAGCCCTCGACGTGCCGGCGTGTCGTCGTTCGGCGTGAGCGGCACGAACGCGCACGTGATCCTGGAAAGCGTTCCGGAGTACCAAGCGCCGCAGACGGAAGGCGTGCCACCGGCCGTCGTGCCGTGGCTGGTGTCCGGCCGGACCGCGCAGGGACTACGGGATCAAGCCGCGAGGCTGATGTCCATTGGGAACGTGGATACCGTGGACGTCGGGTTCTCGCTCGCGACCACCCGTGCCACGCTGGAGCACCGCGCCGTCCTGTTCGGTGACAAACCCGCCCAGCTCGAAGCCCTCGCTGCGGGACTACCCGCCACCGGCGTCGTGAGCGGCTTCGCGTCCAGCGGCCCTCGTGAGGTCGTGTTCGTGTTCCCGGGGCAAGGTTCGCAGTGGGCCGGAATGGCCGTCGAACTGCTCGGGTCGTCACCGGTGTTCGCCGGGCGCATGGCGGAGTGCGCCGAGGCGCTGGAATCCTTTGTGGACTGGAAGCTGGCGGACGTGCTCGGGGACGCTGAGGCGCTCGGTCGGGTCGATGTCGTGCAACCGGCCTTGTGGGCGGTGATGGTGTCGCTGGCCGAGTTGTGGCGTTCCCACGGCGTGCACCCCGCGGCTGTCGTGGGACACAGCCAAGGGGAGATCGCCGCGGCGTGCGTCGCCGGTGTGCTCACCGTGGCGGACGGCGCCAGGGTCGTCGCCATGCGCAGCCGTGCGTTGGCGGCGCTCGCCGGTCGGGGCGGGATGGCCTCGGTGCCGTTGCCGGTCGATGAGTTGCCGCCCGTCGACGGCCTGTCGGTGGCGGCCCTGAACGGGCCACGGTCCACTGTGGTGTCCGGCGAACCAGCCGCGCTCGAAGAACTTCTGGCCCAAGAGGAGCGGGCCAAGCGGATACCGGTGGACTACGCGTCGCATTCCGCGCAGGTCGAGCAGATCCGCGAGCGACTGCTGACCGAGTTGGCACCTGTGCGGCCGAGAAGCGGCGAGATTCCGTTTGTCTCGACGGTGACCGGCGAGCGGACCGAGAACCTGGACGCCGAGTACTGGTACCGCAACCTCCGGGAGACAGTCCGGTTCGAGCCTGTTGTCCGGGCGCTGCTGGATCACGGGGCGTTCGTCGAAGTCAGCCCGCATCCGGTGGTGACCGTCGGAATCCAGGAGACGATCGACTCCGCCGCCGGCGACACGGTCGTCCTGGGGACGCTGCGCCGCGACGAGGGTGGTCTGGAGCGGTTCCTCACCTCGCTGGCGCAGGCTCACGTGAACGGCGTGCCGGTGGACTGGCGCCCGATGTTCCCGGACGCCCGCGTGGTCGACCTGCCCACGTACGCGTTCCAACGCGAGCGGTTCTGGCTCGAACCCGCTGATCGGCACCCGTTGCTCGACGACACGGTGGAACTGGCCGAACAGGGCGGAACGTTGTTCACGGGCAGGCTGTCCCTGGATTCCCAGCCGTGGCTCGCCGATCACACCGTGAACGGCACCGTGGTGGTGCCGGGTACCGCGCTGGTCGACATGGCGGTCCTCGCCGGTGAGCGTCTTGACTGCGCTTACCTGGAGGAGTTGACGCTCGAAGCTCCGGTGGTCGTGCCCCCGCACGGTACTGTCCATTTTCAACTCTGGGTGGGAGAAGCGGACGACGACCGTCGTCAGATACGACTGCACACACGCGTGGACGACCAGCCATGGAGCCGCAACGCAACCGGCGCACTCGGTAGGAATGCTGTCGTCCCGGAGCCGATCGAATGGCCACCAGGCGAAGCTGTTCCCGTCGACGTGACCGGGCTCTACGGGCAGCTGGCCGACAACGGACTGTCGTACGGGGCCGCGTTCCAGGGATTGCGCGCCGCGTGGCGACGTGGCGACGAGGTGTTCGCCGAAATCGCGCTCCCTATCGAAATGGACGACTTCGGTGTCGTGCATCCGGCTCTGCTCGACGCGGCGCTGCACGCGATCAGCCTCGGTGACTTCGTCACCTCCGTCACGACACCGTCGCTGCCTTTCTCATGGCGTGGCGTGGCGGTCGGCAACACCACGGCGCCGGTTCTTCGAGTCAGGCTCACCCCGGCCGGTACGGACACGGTCACTGTGTCGGTCTTCGACACAGACGGCCGAGTGGTGGCGTCAGTCCAATCGCTGGCTTTGCGGCCGCTGAGCACGAACCGGCACGACTCCCTGTTCCGAGTGGACTGGACCGCCATCGGCCAATCCACTGTGGACTCAGTTGAAGTCGTCCTTCTGGAGGACGCGCTCGGCGCGCAGGACTCGCCGTCCGGTGTCGTCGTGACCGACCCTCACCTCACACCGGTGCAGGTGCTCGAACTGCTACGGATGTGGCTCGCCGACGAACGGTTCACCGGGACCAAGCTGGCGGTGCTGACCAGCGGAGCCGTCTCGATCCGGCCTGGCGAGGACGTGACCGGCCTGGCGTCCGCCCCGGTCTGGGGACTGGTGCGGTCGGCGCAGAGTGAGCATCCTGGCCGGTTCGTCCTGGTCGACGTCGACTCCACACGTGCCACGTTGGCGTCGGCACTCGCACGGGACGAACCACAGATCGCGATCCGGGACGGCGTCGCGTACGTGCCGCGACTGGTGCGGGTCACCGATCGGCTGGTGCCCGGACCGGGCACCCGGTTGGACGTGACGACCGCGGGCACCCTCGAGAACCTGGATTTCGTGCCCAGCCCGGAAGCGCCGCTGGGTTCAGGGCAGGTGCGGATCGCGGTACGGGCAGCGGGCCTGAACTTCCGCGATGTGCTGATCGGGCTCGGTGTCTACCCGGGTGACGCCGAGATGGGCGCCGAAGGCGCCGGTGTGATCACCGAGGTCGGTCCGGACGTGCCGGATCTCGCGCCCGGCGACCGGGTTTTCGGGATCTTCCCGAGGGCTTTCGCGTGTGCCGCCGTCGCTGATCACCGTACGGTGGCCCGCATTCCCGAGGGATGGTCCGACGAGCAGGCGGCGTCCGTCCCGGTCGTCTTCCTCACGGCGTACCACGCGCTGACGGACCTCGCGCGGCTGACCGAAGGGGAGTCGCTGCTGGTGCACGCGGCCTCGGGCGGTGTCGGCATGGCGGCCGTCCAGATCGCCAGGCACCTCGGCGCCGAGGTCTTCGGCACGGCCGGCCCGTCGAAGTGGTCCGCGACCACCCTGGACGACGAGCACCTCGCTTCGTCCCGTGATCTCGGCTTCGAGCGGAAGTTCCTGGCCGCCACCCGGGAACGTGGCGTCGACGTGGTGCTCAACAGCCTGGCCGGCGAGTACGTGGACGCCTCGCTGCGTCTGTTGCCTCGTGGTGGGCGGTTCGTCGAGATGGGCAAGACCGACATCAGAGACGCCGCGCAGGTGGCCGAGCGGCACCCGGGCGTGGACTACCGTGCCTTCGACCTGTTCGACGCCGGTCCCGAGCGGATCGGTCAGCTGCTCGGCGAACTGCTGGTTCTGTTCGAACGCGGCGTGTTGCGGCCGTTGCCCACCACGGTGTGGGACGTCAGCAGGGCGCCTGAGGCGTTCCGTGTCCTGGCGAAAGCCCAGCACATCGGCAAGCTGGTGCTGACCATGCCGTCCACTATGGACCCTGACGGCACGGTCCTGATCACGGGTGGCACCGGCACACTCGGCGGCCTGGTCGCCCGCCACCTGGTCACCCGCCACGGCGTCCGGCACCTGCTGCTCGTCAGCCGCACTGGTGGCGCCAACTCAGAGCTCACCGACGAGCTGACCGAACTCGGCGCCACCGTCGCCGTCGCCGCCTGTGACGTGTCCGACCGCGACGCTCTGAAGCGGGTGCTCGCCGACGTCCCCACCCAGCATCCCCTCACCGCTGTCGTGCACGCCGCGGGCGTGCTCGATGACGGCGTGATCCAGTCGCTCACCCCCGCGCATCTTGACCGAGTGATGGCGCCGAAGGCCGACGCGGCGCTGCATCTGCACGAGTTGACGCGCGATCTCGACCTGTCCGCGTTCGTACTGTTCTCCTCGGCGGCAGGCACGACCGGCAACCCCGGTCAGGGCAACTACGCGGCGGCCAACGCGTTGCTCGACGCGCTGGCACAGCATCGGCGGGCCATCGGTCTGCCCGCTGTCTCGTTGGCGTGGGGTCTGTGGGAACAGCGCAGCGGTATGACGCAGGCACTGGGCGAGGCCGATCGGCGCAGGCTTGGCAGGTCCGGCACCGTCCCGCTCTCGTCGGCAGAGGGGCTGGCGCTGTTCGACGCCGCCCTCGCGATCGGCGACCCGGTGCTGGTGCCGATGCGGCTTGACCTCGCGGCGATCAGGTCGGGATCTGAGGCAATCCCACCGCTGTTGCGTGATCTCATCAAGCGCCGTCCGGCGTCGCTCGCAGGCAGCCGGGTCACTCCTGGCTCAACGATCAGCGCCGTCCCGTCCTCGGTGCCTCGCGCGGAACGGGAACGCTCGCTGACCGAACTGGTTCGTACCCACGCGGCGGTCACCCTCGGCCACTCCTCGCCGGACGCGGTGCCAACCAAGCGCCCGTTCAAGGAACTGGGCTTCGACTCGCTGACCGCGTTGGAGCTGCGCAACCGCCTGAACGCGGCCACCGGGCTCGCGCTGCCCGCCACGCTGGTGTTCGACTACCCCACACCGGCCGCGCTGGCGGCCCATCTGATGTCCGAACTGGACGGTGCGCCGCAACCGGCGGTTCCCGCCGAGCCCGTGGCCCGTGCCGCGGACGACCCGATCGCGATCGTGGCGATGAGCTGCCGGTTCCCCGGCGGCGTCGCCACCCCGGAGGACCTGTGGCAGTTGGTGGCCGACGGGCGGGACGCGATCGGACCGTTCCCGGCAGACCGGGGCTGGGACATCGACGCCATCCACGATCCGGACCGCGGCCGGGCCGGGAAGACATACGTGCGGACCGGGGGATTCCTGCACGACGCCGCGCTGTTCGACTCGGCGTTCTTCGGTATCAACCCCAGGGAGGCGCTGGCCAGCGACCCGCAGCAGCGGCTGCTGATGGAGGCGTCGTGGGAGCTGTTCGAACGGGCGGGCATCGATCCGGAGACCCTGCGCGGCAGCAGCACCGGTGTGTACGTCGGCACCGCGTACAACGACTACGGCTCGCGTAGTTCCGCCGAGGATCTTGACGGCTACGTGGTGACCGGGAACAGCGGCAGCGTCGCGTCCGGACGGATCGCCTACTTCTTCGGGCTGGAAGGACCGGCGCTCACTGTGGACACCGCGTGCTCGTCCTCTCTGGTGGCGCTGCATCTCGCGGTGACGGCTCTGCGGCAGGGCGAGTGCAGCCTCGCCTTGGCGGGCGGGGTGATGGTCATGGCCACGCCAAGCTCGTTCATCGAGTTCAGCAGGCAGGGCGGGATGGCACCCGACGGCCGGTGCAAGGCGTTCTCCGCCGACGCCGACGGATTCGGTGCGGCCGAGGGACTGGGACTGGTGCTCGTCGAACGGTTGTCCGACGCCCGACGCAACGGCCACCCGGTGCTCGCGTTGGTGGCCGGTTCCGCGGTCAACCAGGACGGCGCCTCCAACGGCCTGACAGCGCCCAACGGTCCATCACAACGACGAGTGATCAACCAGGCGTTGGCCGGCGCGGGACTCACCACCGCGGACGTCGACGTCGTGGAGGCGCACGGCACCGGCACCACGCTCGGTGATCCGATCGAAGCCGGGGCCCTGCTGGAAACCTACGGACAGGGCCGCCCGGAGGACCGGCCAGTGTGGCTCGGGTCGGTCAAGTCCAACATCGGCCACACCCAGTTCGCCGCGGGTGCGGCCGGCGTGATCAAGATGGTGATGGCCCTCCGGCACGGGCTGCTGCCCAGGACGCTGCACGCGGACGAGCCCTCACCACACGTGGACTGGTCCTCCGGCGCCGTGCGCCTGCTCACCGAGCCGGTGCCCTGGCAGGCCAACGGTCATCCGCGCCGGGCGGGAGTGTCCTCGTTCGGTATCAGCGGGACCAACGCGCACGTGATCCTGCAAGAGCCGCCACCGTCCACTGAAGACGACCACGCCGCTGACGACCACCCCGGTGACGGCAACGTGCCGTTGCTGTTGTCGGCCAGGACACACTCGGCGCTGCGCGCCCAGGCAAGCCTTCTGCTGGAACGGCTTGCCGCCGAGCCGGGTCCGTACCTGGACGATGTGGCGTATTCGCTGGCAACGACCAGGGCGACCCTCGAACACCGTGCGGTAGTGGTGTCCGACAACCGGGACGGTTTCGCACGGGGACTGCGGGCGCTGTCGGCGGGTGAGGCGGCCGACAACCTTCGTGTCGGCCACGCGGGCGACGACGACCGTGCGGTTTTCGTGTTCCCCGGGCAGGGCGCGCAGTGGGCGGGCATGGCCGTGGAACTGCTGGACTCGTCGCCCGTGTTCGCCGCGCGGATGGCGGAGTGCGCGGACGTCGTTGAGTCCTATGTGGACTGGTCGCTGTCCGACGTGCTCCGCGGTGTTCCCGGCGCGCCGGCATTCGACCGGATCGACGTGGTGCAACCGGCGCTGTTCGCGGTGATGGTGTCACTGGCCGGCCTGTGGCGTTCGTACGGCGTCGTCCCCTCGGCGGTGGTGGGGCAGTCGCAGGGTGAGGTGGCAGCGGCCTGTGTCGCGGGTGCGTTGTCCCTTGAGGACGCGGTGCAGGTGGTGGTCCTGCGCAGCCGGCTGTTCGCCGAAGAACTGGTGGGCAAGGGCGGGTTCGCATCGGTCGCCCTGTCCGCGTCGGAGGTCGCCGCGAGAATCGCCCGGTGGGACGACCGGCTGAGCCTAGCCGGTGTCAGCGGTCCCCGTTCGGTCAATGTCGCGGGAGAGTGGCCGGCACTGCGCGAGTTCGAGGCGGAGTGCGTGGCGGACGGGATTCGCGTCCGTGTCCTGGAGGCATCGATGGCCTCGCACAGCGCCCAGGTGGAACCGCTGCGGGAAAAGCTGATGGGCCTGCTCGGTGACGTGTCGGCGCGATCGACCGACGTGCCGTTCTACTCGACGGTGACGGGCGGGGCCATCGACACGGCGGAAATGGGCGCCGAGTACTGGTTCCTGAACGCCCGCCGGCCGGTGAACTTCGAGGGCGCGGTCCGGGCACTGGTCGGCGACGGATATCGGGTCTTCGTCGAGTCGACCGCACATCCCATCCTGGCCATGGCGATGCAGCAGACCGCTGACGACATGGGCGTACCCGTGCGCACGGTGGAATCGTTGCGCCGCAACGAGGGTGGCGTGGACAGGTTCCTGTTGTCGCTGGCTGAGGCACACACGCACGGCCTGCCCGTCAGGTGGACGGAGGCCTTCGCGGGGCGACCGGTCCGCCGGGTGCCGCTCCCGACGTATCCCTTCGAACGGCGGCGGTACTGGCTCGCCGAGTCCCGATCCGCCGGAGACCTCGGCGCGGCCGGGCTGGAATCAGCGGGCCACCCGTTGCTGGGTGCGGCCGCTGAGCTCGCCGTCAACGACGGACTGCTGCTCACCGGCCAGTTGTCGGTGTCCTCGCAGCCGTGGCTCGGTGACCACCGGGTGTTCGGCACGGTTGTCGTGCCGGGCCCGGTTGTGCTGGACATGGCGTTGCACGCGGCCGGTCGGGTCGGCTGCGATCACGTTGACGAACTGACCATCCAGACTCCGCTGGCCCTGCCCGAGCAGGGCACTGTCGACGTTCAGGTGACGGTCGGCGCACCCGATGACGCGGGCCGCCGCCCGGTCGACATCCATACGCGAGGGGACGACAAATGGGTCCCGCACGCCACAGGCGTGCTGTCGGCTGGTCTGCCGTCGCCGACCCACGCGCCTTCGTGGCCGGCAGGGGAGACCGTCGAAATCGACCCCGGATCGGTGTACGAGAGCCTCTCCAGCGCCGGTCTGGACCACGGTACTGCGTTCCGCGCTTTGCGTGCGGCGCGACGAAGCGGGGACGAGACCGCCGTGGAGGTCCGTCTGCCCGAGGAGACGGCAGTCCCTGGAATGTTCGGTGTCCATCCTGTGCTGCTGGATTCCGCGCTGCACAGCGTCCTCGGCGAACCGCTGCGGCTTCCTCAGTCGTGGCAGGGCGTGTCGCTGCATGCCCGAGGCGCGTTGCCAACACGGGCACGACTGTCGCGTACCGGGACGGACACCGTGGCGTTGGTGCTCACTGACGATTCCGGCCGTCCGGTGCTGTCGATCGACGCTGTGACGCTGAAGCCACTGCCTGCGGAGCAACTGCGCGCAGCGGGCCTACGGGACTGCCTGTTCGCCCTCGACTGGACCGAGTCACCAGGCGTCGGCGATCACGCAGGAACCGTTGCGGTTTCGGTCAACACCACTGAGGACGTCGCTGCGGTGACACATCACGTGCGGGAGGTGATCCGGGATTGGCCCGCCGAATCCGGCCGGTTGGTGTTCGTGACGTACAACGCCGTCACGGACCCGGTCGCCGCCGCCGTGTGGGGAATCGTGCGGGCGGAGCATCCGGACCGCTTCGGACTCGTCGACCTCGACGGGACCGACGAGTCCCATCGCGCACTGCCTGTGGCGCTGGCCGTCCCCGAACCTGAGCTGGCGATCCGGGCCGGAACCGTTCTGGTGCCACGGCTGACTCGGATCTCCGTCCCTGCCGAGCCCGGTCTCGTGCTCGACCCGGACGGCACGGTCCTGGTCAGCGGATCGGGCCCGCTGGCCGCCATGGTGGCCAGACATCTGACGACCGTGCACGGCCTGCGGCACGTGGTGTCGGCCGACGCAGCCGGCATAGCGCGAGACAGGCCGCTGACCGCCGTCGTGCACATTCCCGGCGAGCACGACGAGACCCGCGAGTTCGAAGCACTGGTGAACCTCGACAAGCTGACGAGGGACGCCAGCCCGGCGGCCTTCGTGGTGCTCTCGTCCGCCGCGTCCGTGCTCGGCGGGAGTGCGATCGACGCATTCGCCGAAGCGGTGATCAGACGGCGTCTGGCGGACGGTCTGCCTGGGCTGCTGCTGTCCTTGGGCGGCTGGGAACCCGGCACGGACGCCCTGGCGCTGTTCGACCTGGCGCTCCGCGCCGGTGAACCGGCCCTCGTCGCGACGCGCCTGGATCGTGGCGCCTGGCGGGATCGGCCCGTTCCGGCCGTGCTCAGGGCGTTGGTGGCGCCCCAGGTCACCACTGTGGCCCCGGCCGAGGAGGACCTGACCGGTCTGGCCGGACGACTGTCCCAGTTGACGGAGGCCGACCAGATCGAGCACGTGCTGGGACTGGTCCGCGGTCAGGCCGCGGCCGTGCTCGGTTACGACTCGGCGGACGAAGTGCCGGACGGGCGCGCGTTCCGTGAGCTGGGCTTCGACTCCATGACCGCGGTGGAACTGCGCAACCGGCTGGCGACGGCCACCGGGCTGCGGTTGCCGGTGACCACCGTGTTCGACCATCCCACAGCCAAGGCGCTGGCCGACTTCCTGCTGGCCGAACTGCTCGGCGCGCCCGAGGATGTGGTGGCACCGGCGGCCGTCGCGGCCCGCACCGACGAGCCCATCGCGATCGTGTCGATGAACTGCCGGTTCCCCGGCGGTGTGAACTCGCCCGAGGAGCTGTGGTCGCTGGTCGCCGAAGGCAGGGACGCGATCACCGAGTTCCCGGACGATCGCGGGTGGGACCTGGCGGGGATCTACGACCCGGCGCCGGGCCTGCCGGGCAAGTCCTACGTCCGCCACGGCGGGTTCCTCGATGACGTCGATCTGTTCGACGCCGAGTTCTTCGGGATCAGCCCGCGCGAGGCGCAGACGATGGATCCGCAACAGCGGCTGCTGTTGCAGGCGACGTGGGAGCTGTTCGAACGCGCGGGCATCGACCCGAAGGCGTTGCGCGGCAGCCAGACAGGTGTGTTCGCGGGAACGAGCGGACAGGACTACACCGCGTTGCTGGCGACGTCCGCCGACGGCCTCGGGGACTACCTGATCACCGGCGGCTCGGCCAGCGTGCTGTCCGGGCGCCTGGCTTACGTGTTCGGGTTCGAAGGCCCGACGTTCACCGTGGACACGGCATGTTCCTCAGCACTGGTCGCACTGCATCTCGCCGGCCAGGCGCTGCGTCGCGGCGAATGTTCGCTCGCGGTGGTGGGCGCGGCCGCGGTGATGGCCACCCCGGCGGCCTTCATCGCGTTCAGCCGCCAGCAGGGCCTCGCCGCCGACGGGCGGTGCAAGGCGTTCGCCGACTCCGCCGACGGGACGGCCTGGTCCGAGGGAGTGGGCGTGCTGCTGCTCGAGCGCCTCTCGGACGCACGGCGCAACGGCCACCAAGTGCTGGCGGTGGTGCGTGGTTCCGCGGTGAACTCCGATGGTGCGTCGAACGGTCTGGCGGCACCGAATGGGCTCGCGCAGCAGCGGGTGATCCGTTCGGCGCTGGCCGACGCGGGGCTGACGGCCCAGGACGTGGACGTCGTGGAGGCCCACGGCACCGGAACGAAGCTGGGCGACCCGATCGAGGCCAACGCGCTGTTGTCCACCTACGGCAGGAACCGTGACCGGCCGCTGTGGCTCGGCTCGCTCAAGTCCAACATCGGCCACACGCAAGGGGTTTCCGGTGTCGCCGGGGTGATCAAAACAGTCATGGCCATGCGCCACCAGCTGCTGCCGAGGACCCTGCACGTCGAACCGCCATCGTCCCATGTGGACTGGTCCACGGGTGCGGTACGCCTGCTGACCGAGGCGGTGCCGTGGACGGAGAACGGCCACCCGCGCCGGGCCGGGGTGTCCTCGTTCGGCGTCAGCGGCACCAACGTGCACGTGATCATCGAGCAGTCCGCCGGCACAGTCCAGCCGGACACCGGTCCGGCCGCCGCGGCGGAGGAAGGTGCCGTCATCCCGTGGCCGTTGTCCGCGCGGTCACCGGAAGCCTTGCGGGACCAAGCACGCCGACTCATGTCCTATTTGGACAAATCGAGTGATGCGAGGCCGGTGGACGTCGGGTACTCGCTGGGCACCACGCGGGCCGCCTTCGACCACCGCGCGGTCGTGCTGGGTTGCTGTCCGGACGAGCTGCGCAGCGGGCTCGACGCGTTGGCTCAAGGAGTGCCGAACCCGCGCGTGGTGCAGGGAACCGTGGGCAGAGGACAGAAAGTGGCGTTCCTGTTCGCCGGACAGGGCAGCCAGCGAGTGGGCATGGGCCGGCAGTTGCACGCGGCGTTCCCGGAGTTCGCCGAGAAGTTCGACGAGGTCTGTGCCGCCCTGGACGCGCACGCGGGCTTCTCGGTCCGCCAGGCCGTCTTCGAGGGCCCGGCGCTGGATCAGACGATGTACGCGCAGACGGGCCTGTTCGCCGTCGAGGTCGCCATCTCCCATCTGGTCCGGTCATTCGGCATCAGCCCCGATTACCTGGTGGGCCATTCGATCGGTGAACTCGCGGCCGCGCACGTCGCCGGCGTGCTGTCGCTGGAGGACGCGTGCGTGTTGGTCGCGGCGCGTGGCCGGTTGATGCAGAACCTGCCCTCCGGCGGGATGATGGTGGCGGTCGCCGCATCCGGGTCCGAGCTCGCGGAAACGCTGGCCGGATACGGCGACCGCGTCGCGATCGCGGCGGTCAACGGCCCGTCGGCCGCCGTGCTCTCCGGCGACGAAGACGCGGTGACCGAGCTGGCCGAGCTGTGGGCACAGCGCGGTCGTAAGACCAAACGGCTGGCTACCAGTCACGCGTTCCACTCGGCCGCGATGAACCCGATGCTGGCGGAGTTCGCCCACGTCGCCGGCAAGCTGTCGTTCCGGCCACCGCGAATTCCCCTTGTGTCCACAGTCACCGGACAGCTTGCCACCGAGGAAGACCTGTGTGCGCCGGAGTACTGGGTACGACAGGTCCGGCAGACCGTGCGTTTCGCCGACGGCGTGCGGCATCTGGACGAGCGGAACGTCTCAGCCTTCCTGGACGTGGGTCCCGACGGGGCGCTGGCCGCCGCCGCGCGGGAATGCCTTTCTGGTTCAGGTACGGCATTCGTGCCTGTCCTGCGGCGTGACCGGGACGAGGTCGACGCGTTCACCACGGCCCTGGGACAGCTGCATGTGCACGGCACGGCCGTCGACTGGACTCCGGTCTTCGGCGCGCTCGGGGCCCGCAGGGTGGATCTCCCGACCTATGCCTTCCAGCTCAAGCGTTACTGGGTGACGGGAGCAAACCCGTCGACGGGGTGGGCGGGGCCGGCTCAACCGGAGTCACCCACGAACACCGTGCAGCCCCAGCCGACGGACCTGCTTGAGCTGGTGCGTGCCCAAGCAGCAGTGGTGCTCGGGCACGACACGCCAGGCGAAGTGCTCGACGACCGCGAGTTCATGCAGATGGGTCTCGACTCGCTCACCGCGGCCGAACTGGCGGGCAGGCTCGGCGCGGCCGTGGGCACGCAGGTACCGACCGTCGCGGTGTTCGACCACCGGACCCCTCGCGAGCTCGCCGAGTACCTCGGCTCGTTGTCCGCCGAGCGGGTACCGGAACAACAGCAGACGTCCACGCCGCAGTTCAACACGATGTACGGCCGCGCCATCGAACTGGGCAAGGCCAACGAGTTCATGGCGTTCCTCGACCAGGCATCCGAGTTCCGTCCCCACTTCACCGATCCGGCACAGCTCGGCGCGGTCGCGGGGCCCACGTGGATCTCCCGCTCGCGGCACGGGGACGCCCTGGTGTGCATTCCCGGTTTCATCGGCGCGACGGGCGCGCAACAGTTCGCCCGGTTCGCGGCGCCCTTCGAGGACCGGGAGATGTCCGTTCTCCAGCACCCCGGTTTCGCCGACGGAGAGCCGCTGCCCGCTGACATCGACGCGTTGATCCGGCTGCACGCCCGGACCGTGCTGGAGCACTACCGGAACCGGCGCTTCACGCTCGTCGGGCTGTCCTCGGGCGGACTGGTGGCGCAGGCCCTGGCTGGGCACCTGGAGGACCTCGGCGTCGCGCCGGCCGCCGTGGTGCTGCTGGACACCTTCGGGCCGCACATGGGCCACGTCACCGAGGACCTGGTTCCCGAGTTCGTGTCGAGGTTGTACGACATCCACGTCGACATGGGCTATGCGGCGAACGACGACTGGCTCACCGCGATGGGCCGTTACGTGGCCTTCCCATGGCAGACCCGCGACCTCGCCACACCGGTCCTGTTGGTCAGGGCCACCGAGCCGCTGATCGAGTGGAACCGGGACGACGACTGGCGAACCTCGTGGGACAGCGCGGAAAGCGTCGTCGACGTGCCCGGTGACCACTTCAGCATGATGGTCGAGCATGCCGGGACCACCGCCCGGGCGGTCGACGAATGGCTGCGCCGTGTCACGTCCTGACCGGCCGATCACCCACCATTGAGGAGCACGACATGACAGAGGCCCCGGCCACCCCGGTGACGTTGCCGACCGAGCGAAGTGGACTGTTCGATCCGCCCGCGCGGCTTGCTGAACTGCGGGAGCGGCATCCGGTCACCAGGTTGCAGTATCCCGGCGGGCACGTCGGCTGGTTGGTGACCAGCCACGCGGCGGCGAGGGCGGTGCTGACGCACCCCGCTTTCAGCGCGAGGCTGGAGCTCAAGCGCCTGCCGGTCGGGCAGCCGATCGACCCGGAGAAGGCGCAGCCGACGCCGCCGGGTTACTTCCTGGCGATGGATCCCCCCGACCACACCCGGTACCGCCGGCTGCTGGCCGGTCGCTTCACCGCGAGGCGGATGCGTGAGCTCGAGACCAAGATCGGGGACATCATCGCCGAGACGCTCGACGAGATGGCCAAGGTGGGTTCGCCGGTCGACCTGGTCCAGCACTTCGCGTTGCCGGTGCCGTCCCGGGTGATGTGCGAACTGCTCGGCGTTCCGTACGAGGACCGGGCACACTTCCAGCGCATCTCCGAGGCGCTGGTCGGCATCGAGGCGGACAAGGTCGAGCAGGCCTTCATCGAGATCAACACCTATATGTACCAACTGGTGCAGCGCAAACGCGCCGAGCCGGCGGACGACATGCTGTCCGAACTGGCGGCGCAGACGGACCTGAACGACATCGAGCTGACCAGCATCGGGTTCCTTCTGCTCGTCGCCGGGCACGAGACCAGCGCGAACATGCTCGGCACCGGGACGTTCGCGTTGCTGTGCGCACCGGACCAGCTGGCCAAGGTCAGGGCGGATCCCACGGTGATGCCCAAGGCCGTCGACGAACTCCTGCGCTACCTCAGCATCGGGCAGTTCACGACCCGCACCGCCGTCGAGGACGCGGAGATCGAGGGGCAGTCCATCAAGGCGGGCGAGGTCGTCACCGTCTCCGTCCCGGCCGCGAATCGTGACCCGAAGCAGTTCGCCGATCCCGACAAGCTGGACGTCACCCGGTCGTCCGCCGGGCACCTCAGCTTCGGGCACGGGGTGCACCAGTGCATCGGTCAGGGGCTGGCCCTGATCGAGATGCGGCTCGGGTTCACGGCACTGTTCGAACGGTTCCCCACGTTGAGCCTCGCGGTACCGGCCGAGGAGGTGCCCATGCGGGCCGACGGGCAGATCTACGGTGTGCGACGACTGCCGGTCAGTTGGTGAGGATTTCCTGATGGCATCGACACATGGCGTCGTTCTCGGTGGTGGCCTTGCCGGAATGCTCACGGCATCGGTTCTGGCACGCCACGTGGACGCGGTCACCGTCGTGGACCGGGACCATCTGCCCGACGGTCCACGGCCACGAACCGGTGTGCCGCAGGCACGGCACGCGCACCTGCTCCAGTCCGGCGGCGCCCGGATGATCGATCGCATCCTGCCGGGAACCATTGACCGCCTGATCGGCTCGGGCGCGCGGCGCATCGGCCTGCCCAGCGATGTGGTCGCGTTCTCCGCCCACGGGTGGATGCGCCGGTTCCCGGAGGTGCAGTTCATGATCTGCTGCAGCCGGGATTTGCTCGACTGGGTCGTGCGGGATCAGGCACTGGCCAACGACCGGATCTCCGTTCGCGAGAACACTGAAGTCGTGGGGTTGCACGGTGACGCGGCCAAGGTGACGGCCGCGATCGTCGAGGACCGGACGACTCGCCGGACGACCCGTCTCGACGCCGACATCGTCGTGGACACCACCGGACGGGGCTCCAAGGCGGGGAAGTGGCTGCGCGCTCTGGGTCTTCCCGACATTCGCGAGGAGACCGTGGACCCTGGGGTCACCTATGCGACGAGGGTGTTCCAAGCCCCGGCGGGCACGGTGGACCGGTTCCCGTTGGTCAACATCCAGGCCAGCCCGACGGACCCGCACCCTGCGCAGACCGCGTCGCTGCTGCCGATCGAGCAGGGCAGGTGGCTCGTCACGATCTCCGGCATGCGTGGGGCAGGGCCAACGGCCGACGAGGAGGGGTTCGTGGAGTTCGCGCGGTCGGTACGCCATCCCCTCGTCGGTGACCTCATCGCCCAGGCGCGGCCGTTGAGCCCGATCCACTTGTCGCACAGCACGAAGAACCGGCGTACGTACTTCGAACGCCTGTCCTCGTGGCCCGACGGCATCGTGGTGCTCGGTGACGCCGTCGCGACCTTCAACCCGGTGTACGGACACGGCATGTCGATCGCCGCCCACAGCGCCGCCGCGCTGCACAGACAGCTATGGCAGCGCGGCCTGGCGCCGGGGATGAGCAGGCAGGTGCAGCGGGCGATCGGGCGGGTGGTGAACACGGCCTGGACCATGGCGATCAACCAAGACATGCGCTACCCAGGGGTAGCAGGCAAACAGCAGTCCCTCGCCCGGCGGTTGCCGCAACGGTTCTTCGATCGCCTCAGCCGGACTGCCACCAGTGAGCCACAGGTCACGGCGGCGCTGCTGAACGCGTTCACCCTGTCCGAGCCGATGACCACACTGATGAACCCGGCGGTGATCCTTTCCACGCTCCGTGGCCCACGCCGGCCACCGCTGACCGAACCGACGTTGACCGCAGCCGAACTCGCCTCCTGCCATGACTGAACGCCAGGAAGTACCACCGCGTCGTTCGCGCGGCTGACGAGTTCGTGTCTCAGGCCGGGACCATCCCATCATCACCGTGGTGCCGCTCGGTGTGTGCGTCAGCCGGAACACTTCCGCCAGGCGCTCCATCATCGCCAGGCCGCGGCCGCGGAAACCGCGGTCGACCGGCGGCGGCCGCCACACGCCTTGGTCGGACACGATGACGCGGATCGACTCGGCCATGTCGGCCCAGGCGGCGAAGAGTGTCAACGTTCCCCGCGTGCCGGAGTAGGCGTGCTCCACGGCGTTGCTGATCGCTTCTTCGGTGGCCAGGACGATGTCCTGCTCCTGCGTGACCGGTAAGCCGATCCGGCGAGCCCAGTCGGTGATCGCGGACCGCGCCGCCTTGAGCTGGCCCGGCGTCGCGTCGAGCTCGGCGTACACGTGTGGCCGGGTGATGTCCGAACGGGACACGACCTCGGCGGCGAACCAGGGCAGTGTGCCGGCCCACACGTGCAGACGGGTGGACATGGGTGCGGCTCCGTGGTCGTCGGCCATCAGCATCTGGTCACCTCCGCTCCACAGGGGAGATACCCAGCGAAACTCGCCCTAACCTGTGGGCGCGGAGGCACGGTCTGACGAGGACAACCCGGTGACCGAGACGTCCGCCACATCGCTGACCGGGCCCGTGCCGGCACCGGTGACCGCGGAGCCGGTCAGGGCTGGTTTTTGCGCGTGGTCAGGCCGGGGCGCCGCTGCAACAGATCGAAGCGCGTCCACATCGCCTCGGCGGCCTCGATCGACTTGCTGGTGCGGTCCGGGTCGACAGCGGCCAGTTGGGCGACGATCGCCTGGACCAAGGCGACGCCCGCAGTCAGCGACGGGAAGAACGCGACGCCCTCAGCGGGGACCATCAGGACGTGCTCGGCCGCGCCCGCCAGGGCAGGGCTGGCGGCGTCGGTGATGGCGAACACACGGGCGCCACGGTCGTGGGCCTCGTTGGCGGCAAGCACGGTGCTCGCGTAGAGACGCCAGAAACTGATGGCGATGAGCACGTCGTCCGCCGTCATCTTCGCGGTCTGGTTGGCCAGTTCGGCGTCGCCGCCGGTGACCGCGTGCACGTCATAGCCGGCGAGCCGGGCATTGTGGGCGAACGCGATGCCGACGGCCGCGTAGCTGCCGTCGGCGATCACGACGGTCCGGCGGGCGGTGGCGACGGCGGTGGCGACCAGGGTGATCCCGGCTTCGTCGAATCGGCTCTTGAGCAGGGCCAGACTGTCGAAGTCGCGGCGGACCGAATCCGCGGCGGCCGAGCCGGTGCTGGTGTGCTCCTCGGCCACCTGGGGAGCGCTCAGTGACGAGAGGTACCGCGCCCGCAACTCCTGTTGCAGCGCGGGCCAGCCTGCGAAGCCCAGCGCCTGGGCGGTCCTGGTCACCGTGGCGACGTTGACGCCGGCGAGCTGGGCGATTTCGCCGGTGGAGCCGAACGACGCCCGCCGCGGCTGCGAGATCAGCAGCTCGAGCACCGCCGACGACCGGGGCCGCAGCCCGCGTTCGGGCATCCGGCGACGCAACCAGCTCTCCAGGCCGTCGTCGGATTCCACTTCGGGCACGTCGGCCTCGTCCTCCACGGCGTCACCGTAACGCACGGTAAGAGTATGCAACGAACATTGCAGATCAGAGTAGATGCAGTATATGTTTCGCGCACTCGACAGGGGACGACGGAGGACGCGGCATGACGCTCCTGGCACGACTCGACCGGCTTCCGCTGAGCCGGCCGCACTACAAGCTGTTGCTGATCGGTGGGCTCGGCTACACCTTCGACGGCATGGACTCGGCCGTGGTGGCCTTCCTGCTGCCCAGCGTGCGGGAGGTCTGGGGGCTGAGCAACGGCCAGCTCGGCCTGATCGGCTCGGCGACCCCGTTCGGCTTCCTCTTCGGCGCGATCGCGGCCGGCCTGCTCGGCGACCGCATCGGCCGCAAGAAGGTCATGATGTACGCGCTCGCGTTCTACGCCGTGTTCTCGGTCGTCGCGGCGTTCGCGCCCAACTACGAGGTCTTCCTCGGCGCACGGGTCCTCGCGGGTGCCGGTGCGGGCGCCGAGAGCGCGATCATCGCCCCGTTCCTGTCGGAGTTCGTCCCGGCGAAACGGCGTGGCTGGTTCATCGGCGCGCTCGCCGGGTTCTTCTCGTTCGGCTTCGTCGCCGCCGCGCTGATCGGCCGGTTCGTCGTGTCCGCATCGCCGGAGGGCTGGCGGATCGCGCAGATGCTCACCGCGGTGCCGATCGTGATGCTGCTGTGGTGGCGGCGATCCCTGCCGGAGTCACCGCGTTTCCTGCTGGCACAGGGCCGGTACGAGGAAGCCGAGCAGGTGGTCGGCAAGATCGAACGTGACGTCGAGAAGGCGACCGGCCGGTCGTTGCCCCCGGTGGCCGCGCAGGCCGCGATCCAGCCGGTCACCGAGACACCGAAGGTCAACCTCGTCACCGCGCTGAGGTTCCTCTGGAGCCGCGCGATGGCCCGCCGGACCGCGGTGATCTGGACGGTCTGGTTCGTGATCACCTTCTCGTACTACGGCTTCTTCTCGTGGATCCCGACCCTGCTGGTCGAGCGGGGGATCACGGTCACCAAGAGCTTCGAGTTCTCGATCATCATCTACCTGGCCCAGATCCCCGGTTACTTCTCGGCGGCCTGGCTGTCCGAACGGCTGGACCGCAAGCACACCATCGCGCTCTACCTGGCCGGCTCGGCGGTCAGCGCGTTCTGGCTCAGCCAGATGGACGCGCCCTGGGCGATCACCGTGGCGGGCGCGGTGTTGTCGTTCTTCCTCAACGGGACCTATGCGGGTGTCTACTCGTACACGCCAGAGGTGTTCCCGACGTGGATCCGTGCCACCGGAACCGGGTTGTCGAGCGCGTTCGGCCGGGTCGGCAGCATCCTGGCGCCGACGATCATCGGCCTGTCGGCCGCAAGCCTGGGCTTCGGCGGCGTCTTCGGCCTCACCACGGCCGTGCTGGGCGCGGGCGTGCTCTGCGTGATCGTGTTCGGCCTGTCCACGGCCGGACGCTCGCTGGAAGAACTGACCGAACGCGGTGCCCAGGCATCGACCGCGGAGGAGATGTCGAAGTGACTTCACTGTCCACAGTAGAACAAAAGGTCCGGGAAGCCGTCGGCGTGAAGCTGTTCACGGTGCTGGCATGGATTCCGGAACGCCAGGCGCTGCGGCGCGTGCACAGCAGCCATCCCAGCCGGTACCCGGTCGGTGGTGAGAAGACCGTCGAGGTCGACGGCGGCTGGCTGGAAGGGTGCATCAAGGCCCAGCGGCCCTATCTGGGCCCCGACCGCGAGGCGGTGCGCGCGATCTTCGCCGACCACGAGCTGATCGCCGAACTCGGCTGCGGCGCGGTCATCAACGTGCCCGTCGTCGACAATGGACAGACGCTGGGCGTGTTGAACATCCTCGACGCCGAGGGCAGTTACGACGAGACATCCGTCGCCAAGGTGACGTCCTTGGCCTCGCTGGCAGTGCCAGCGCTGCGTGCTGGAGGTGCACGGTGAAACAAGGGTCGCTGCTGCTGCGCAACGCCCTGCTGCTCGACCCGGCGTCGGGCGAGTACGCCGAAGGCGATCTGCTGTGCGCCGACGGCCGGATCGCGGAAACCGGCAAGGGCCTCACGGCACCGGACGTGCCCACTGTGGACGTCCGCGGGGCGGTGGTGATACCCGGTCTGATCGACGCCCATGTCCACGTCACCGCGTCGACCGCCGACCTGGGGTCACTCGCGGCCCAATCACCGTCCTATGTGGCCGCACACAGCTTCGGCATCATGAGCCGCATGCTCGACCGCGGCTTCACCACCGTCCGCGACGCCTCAGGTGCGGACTACGGCCTCGCGCAAGCCCAAGCCGAAGGCTTGGTCCGTGGCCCTCGTGTGCTGTTCTGTGGCCGTGCGCTCAGTCAGACCGGCGGTCACGGCGACAGCCGCGGCCGTGGGACGCATCGGCACGACGACCACCCCTGCTGCGCCGGCCTCGGCCGCATCGCCGACGGCGTGGACGCGGTCCGCGCCGCCGCCCGCGACGAACTCCGCAAAGGCGCCCACCACATCAAGGTGATGGCCTCCGGCGGCGTCGCCTCACCCACCGACCGGATCGACTCCACTCAGTACTCGGCGGACGAACTCCGCGCGATAGTCGAAGAAGCCACGGCAGCCAACAGGTATGTCGCCGCGCACGCCTACACGGCCCGCGCGGTCAACCGCGCACTGGAACTGGGAATCAGGTCGATCGAGCACGGCAACCTGATCGACGACCGCAGCGTGGAACTGTTCCTCGGGCACGATGCGTTCCTGGTCCCGACTCTCGTCACGTACTGGGCGCTGAAGGAGGAAGGAATCCAGTACGGGCTGCCCGAGTCCAGCTGGCGCAAGGTCGACGAAGTCCTCGGTGCCGGCCTGGCGGCCCTGGACCGAGCGGCCCAAGGCGGCGTCCGGATCGCCTTCGGCTCGGACCTTCTCGGCGGGATGCACCGTCACCAGAACCACGAGTTCCGGTTGCGTGCCGAGGTCCAGCGTCCGCTCGACATCATCAGGTCCGCCACGACGGTCGCCGCCGACCTGGTCCAGCTGTCCGGCGAGATCGGCACCCTTGCCCCCGGCGCGCACGCGGACCTGCTGGTCCTCGACGGCGACCCGCTCGCGGACATCGATGTCCTCGCCGACCCGGAACACATCCGCCACGTGGTCCAGTCCGGCACCGTGGTCACCGGGTAACCGCTTGTCGCAGGTGGAGTCGTAGCAGGCGCGTCACATTGACAGCCGAAGATTGCCTCACTCATCATTGAGTCAATGAAGGCTGAGTGGAAGTCGTCGTTGGCCGCGCGGGCCCGGGTGCATGCGGCGCTGGGGGAGCCCGCGCGGCTGGCGATCGTGGACCTGCTGCTGCTCGGCGACGCTTCGCCGAGCGAGATCGGGACCAGACTGGGCTTGGCGAGCAATCTGCTGGCACACCACATCAAGCTGCTGGAGCAGGCCGGGCTGGTCGAGCGGTCCCGGTCGGAGGGTGATCACCGGCGGACGTATCTCCGGCTCCGGCCCGAAGGTCTCGCCGTCATCGCGTCCGCGGAGCACCGGGAGACGGGCCGGGTGCTCTTCGTGTGCACCAGGAACTCCGCGCGGTCTCAGCTCGCCGCCGCGTTGTGGAAGCGGCGCAGCGAGGTTCCCGCGACATCGGCGGGTACCGACCCCGCGGCGGGAGTCCACCCCTTGGCGGCGAGTGTCGCGAAGCAACACGGCCTGTCGCTGGCACGTGCGCGTACCAGTCGAGTCGACGAAGTGTTGCAGCCGGACGATCTGGTGATCGCGGTGTGCGACAACGCACACGAAGAGCTCGGGCCTCAGGGGGAGGACCGGCTGCACTGGTCCGTGCCGGACCCGGTCCGAACCGGTACCAGTGACGCGTTCGAGCGGGCCTTGCGCGACCTCGAAAACCGCGTGGAGCGGCTCGCTCCAGTCGTACGGCAACGTCCGGAAGGTGAAACATGATCGACGGCAAACCCGTGGTGTTGTTCCTGTGTGTGCACAACGCCGGACGCAGCCAGATGGCTCTCGGCTTCTTCCAGCACCTCGCCGGTGACCGCGCCGTCGCCTGGTCCGGCGGTTCAGAGCCGGCCGACGAGGTCAACCCCGCCGCGGTCGAGACGATGGCCGAGCGTGGGATCGACATCTCCCAGCAGTTCCCGAAGCGGTGGACCGACGACACGGTCCGGGACGCCGACGTGGTCGTCACCATGGGATGCGGCGACACCTGCCCGGTCTTCCCCGGCAAGCGCTACCTCGACTGGACCCTGGCCGATCCCAAGGGGTTGAGCGCGGCCGAGGTGCGCCCCATCCGGGACGAGATCGAGCGCCGCGTCCGTGGCTTGCTGCAGGAACTTGGCCTACCGGCTTGACCAAAGCGCCCAGGTGACCTCGTGAGTGTTTAGCCGTGTTCTAACCCTGACAAACACTCACGAGGTTTGGTCAGACGGTGTCGTTGCGGCGTTCGATGAAGACGGTGTCGCGCCAGACGCCGTGGTGCTGAGCGATGCGTTCGCGTACACCGAGGGTGCGGAAGCCCGCTTGGTGGTGCAGGGCGAGGGCGGCGCGGTTCTCCGGGAAGATCGAGGTCTGCAGGGTCCAGAGCCCGGCGTCGTCGGCGGCGCAGACCTGTCGCCGGATCAGTGCCTTGCCGATCCCACGGCCGCGGTGGTCCTCGCCGACGTAGACGAAGTTCTCGGCGATGCCGGCGTAACACTCGCGAGTGGACACCGGGCTGAGCGCCGCCCAGCCCACGACCTGTCCGTCGATCTCGGCGACCCAGCGGTGATCCGGAAGCCAGCCGGCGTCCAGGGTCTTGCGGCTGGGAACCCCGGTCTCGAACGTGGCGTGGCCGGTCGCGATGCCCTCGCCGTAGATCCGGCGGACGTCTGCCCAGTCGGCCGGGTCCATGGCCCGGACGGTGACGTCCTGGGGCACGTCGGCGGGACAGCAAGGCCGTGGCGCCAGCATGCCCATCACCGCGTCGGCGGCGTGCGGTAGCCCTGTGCAGCATGAGGGATTGACCGAAACCAGCGTCGCGGTGCCTTCTTTGCGGACCCGCACGAAGCCCACCTCGGCCAGTTTGCGGACGTGGTGCGAACACGTGGACTGGCTGATGCCCAGCAGGTGGGTGAGCTCGCCGACCGTGATGGCGCCGGTCGCGGTCGCCACCGTGTGCAGCAGTTTCACCCGGGTCGGCTCGGCCAGGCAGGAGAACCACCCGGCGTAGGTGGCGGCTTCCTGCTCGGCCAGCAAGGGACGGTCCAGCGTCGTCATGCCCTAATTATCGACACAAATCGATGGTTGCGTCAATCGATCCCGGTCGATACATTCTCCTCCGTTGGATAGATGAGCTTCGATTCAAGGAGGACCCGGTGAGCGTGTTGCCGGTGGTGGTGGTCGGTGCCGGACCGATCGGGCTGGCCGCGGCGGCCCACCTGATCGAGCGGGGCCTGGAACCGTTGGTGCTGGAAGCCGGGCCGGTGGCGGGTTCGGCTGTCGCGCAGTGGAACCATGTGCGGCTGTTCTCGCGGTGGTCGGAACTGGTCGACCCCGCGGCGGCCCGGCTGCTGGAGCCGGCCGGGTGGCGGCGGCCGGACGGCGAGACGTATCCGACCGGCCGGGAATGGGCCGAGCTCTACCTGCGGCCGCTGGCCAAGGCGCTGGGCGAGCGGGTGCGGTTCGGGACGCGGGTGACCGGCGTGACCAGGCGCGGGCGTGACCGTGTCGTCGACGCGGGCCGTGACACCGAGCCGTTCACCGTCCACGCAGGAGACGAGCGCATCGAAGCCCAAGCGGTCATCGACGCCTCGGGAACGTGGACGTCGCCGAACCCGCTCGGCGGCGACGGCCTGCCCGCCGTGGGGGAGCAGGCGACTACGGCGCTCTCGTACCGGGTGCCGGATCTGGCGGACCCCGACGTGCGAGCCCGGTACGCCGGGAAGCGCGTGGCGGTGGCGGGCAGCGGGCATTCGGCGTTGACCGCACTGGTCGCGCTGACAGAGCTGCCCGGTACCAAGGTCGTATGGCTGTTGCGGCGTGGCACGGTCGGCAACGTGTTCGGTGGCGGCGAGGCCGACCAACTGCCGGCTCGGGGCGCCTTGGGGCAGCGTGCGCAGCAGGCAGCCCGCGACGGCCAGGTCGAGACCGTGACCGGTTTCCGTACCGCGTCGGTGGAGCAGACGTCGTCCGGTGTCGTGCTGACCTCCCAAGACGGCCACAAGCTGGAACCGGTCGACGAAGTGGTGGTGCTGACCGGTTTCCGGCCGGACCTCTCGTGGCTGTCGGAGGTGCGCCTCGAACTGGACGCCACGTTGCAGGCCCCGCGCGAACTGGCTCCGCTGATCGACCCGAACGTGCACTCCTGCGGCACGGTCTACCCACACGGCGTCAAAGAACTGAGCCACCCCGAGCCGAACTTCTACCTGGTGGGCATGAAGGCGTACGGCCGCGCGCCGACGTTCCTCGCGATGACCGGGTACGAGCAGGTCCGTAGTGTCGTCGCGGCCATCGCCGGGGACCGTGAGTCCGCGGAACGGGTCGAACTGACCTTGCCGGAGACCGGAGTGTGCGGTGGTGCCGGGGTCTTCGACGAGCCCGCCGAGGCGTCGGGCGGCGGGTGCTGCGGTCCGGCTGAGGCGGTGACGCTCGAACTGAGCGCGCCCAGGTGACAAGCACTTCGGCTGAGCCCGGCGCACATCAGCGTGCCGGGCTCCGCCGAAGTGCTGATCGTCCTGTGCCTCACCGAGATCACCAGTTGGGGCTTGCGCTCTACTACGCCTTCCCGGTGTTGTCCACGGCGATCGCCGCAGACACCGGATGGTCGCTTTCCGGCGCTGGCAGGGGCGTTCTCGAACAGCGTTTCCTCGGTGGAGACGATCCGGGTCAGGGGGTGACGCGGAAGGTGGCGTCCTGCCGGTCGGTGAGGCTCGACGACGAGCTGATCGGATCGATGCGCAGCAGGTAGTCGGCGTGGCGCAGGTAGTGGGTGGGGAAGTTGTGGGAGCGGAACGACGTCCATGCCGAGTCGGCCAGGCCCGCGGTCCGGTGGAACGTCGCGTCGGCGCGGAACGCCGCAGTGTTGTCGTCCGGGTCCAGCCGGAGGGCGTAGCCGCTGTGCCGTAGGTAGTGGTTGGCCACGTTCACCGACTGGAACGACACTCCGGCCGGGTCGGCGAGCCCGGCGACCATCCGCCACATCTGGTCCTGGTACGGATCGAACGGGTAGGCGTCGAGCCGGGCGATGTAGCCGGCGTGCCGGACGAACCGGTCGGGCAGGTTGGACGACTTCAGGCGCACCCAGTTCGGCACGCCCCAGCGGTTGACGACGGCGTTGTACTCCGCGTCGGTGATTCCGAGCATCGAACCGTGCTTCGCGTTCAACGGTGGCGTGTAGTCCCGCTGGTTGAGTGGCGTCCATGAGTTGGCCGCGATGTTGGACGAGCTCCAGGCGTAGTAGTCGGCGTTGACCGGGCTGAACGAGTCGGCCCAGAGCCGCCAGCCGCCCTCGTTGGTTTTGAGCAGCAGAGGCGCCTCCATGGCGTTGCCCTGCTTGAGCCCGCTCGTGTACGTGGTGAAACTGTTCGGAGCACCGGTGGTGGACCTGGCGCCGTAGGTGAGGCCGTCGGCCAGGTTCTTGTAGTACAGGTACGTGGTCGTGCCGTCGACGACGATGTCACTGTCGAGGACACCGAAGCTGGGGCTGAAGAACACCTGCGGCGCGCTCACGCTCCGGAAGTCGCTGGTGTAGTTGGCCATGAACACGTCCCGGCCGTTGTTGGCCGAATACACGATGCCGTACTGCCCTCGGGCGGCGTCCCAGAAGGCCGTTGGTGCCCAGGTGTGGGTGTTCATCGTGTGCATGCGGACGCGCCGGTAACCGGTGAACGACGTGAGATCCGTTGAGTCCCAGACGTGCAGGTACTGGCTGTTCTTGGTGAAGTCCGTGCCTTTGAGGTCGGTGGCGAGCACGACGAACGTGTTGTCCCGCTTGCGGAACACGAACGGATCACGTAAACCCATCTCACCGGCGGTCGGGGTGACCACGGGGTTGTTCTGGTTCAACGGGGTCCAGTTGAGACCATCCCGGCTCACGGCCAGGTGCAGCCCGTAGTCGGCACCGGTGAAGCTCGGCGACTCGGTGAAGTAGGCCATGAGATACGCGGTGTTGGATGCTGCCGATGCCATCCGCGGCATGGCCACGACGCCCAATGTGGACACAAGCGCCGCGCGCGCGAACGATCGGCGAGTGAAAGCCATGGTGGTCAATCCCTCCAGCTAATCCCTCGTGAGTGTTTATCAGGGTTAGAACCCCGATAAACACTCACGAGGAGGGTAGGGTCCTTAGTGGACGTATGGCCAGCCGGCCGAGTCATAGGCGAGCAGGTTGATGCCGAGCAGGGCCGCGCCGTTGTTGGCGTAGTAGTGGTAGACGAGGATGTCGCTGTCGGAGTCGGCGATCACCGCTTGATGGCCTGGGCCGTGGACACTGCCGTGACCGGCGAGGATCTCGGTGCCGCCGCCCGACGTCATCGCCGTCCCGTTGCGGTCGTGGTACGGGCCGGTCACGCTGGTGGAGCGGCCAACCATGACACGGTAGGTGCTGGACGCGCCGCGGCAGCAGTAGTCGAAGGAGACGTACTGGTAGTAGTAGGAGCCGCGTTTGACGATGACGGGCGCCTCGATCGCGCCGCCGTTGCGCCCGGCGATGGAGCGGATCGTGCTGTCGGCCCGTTTGCCCGTGGACGAGTTGAGCGCGACCAGCTTGATGCCCGACCAGAACGAGCCGAAGCTCAGCCACCACCTGCCCTGGTCGTCCACGATGAGGTTCGGGTCGATCGCGTTGAAGTTGTCGGAGGTACGCGACTCGATCACCAGTCCGCGGTCGGTCCAGGTGCCGGAGTCGCCGCTGGGACTGGTCGCCAGGAAGATCGCCGACCGGTTGGACCCGAAGGTGGAAGCCGAGTAGTACAGCCAGTATTGGCCGTTGCGGTAGGAGATGTCCGGCGCCCACAGGTTGCGGCTGCCGCCGGTGTAGGTGGTCGTCCACGGTGCGCCGTTGGGGAAGACGACACCCGCGTTGCGGAAGGCGATGCGGTCGGTCGAGGTCTTGAGGGGGATGTTGTCTCCGGTGTGGGCCACCAGGTATCCACCGGTCGATCGTTTGACGACGGTCGGGTCGTGCACGTTGATGTCGCCGGTCACCAGGCCGGGGTTGGGATACGCGGCGTCGGCCTCCGCCGTGGGTTGACCCGTCACGCTGCTGGCGAGCACGGTCGCCAACAGGCATGTGACAACGAGCCGGTATGGGGTCATTCGTGCCTCCTCGGCTGCCTCCGAGAGTGATGTTAGCGTTAACATTCCGCGGAACAGTGATCGGACGGAGCTGTGGTGCGGTTGAGCAGGGTCGCGAACGTGCGGCGCAGTCCCGCACGTGCTGTTCTCGCTGGTGACGCGGTTACCGAAATGTTTCGAACGAGTGTGGCTCTCGCGACCGGGCTTGTCAATAGCCTGGTCGCCCCTCGTGGGTCGCTTTCGGCTTCTGGCGGGAAAGCATCGACCAGCAATGTCCTTTATGGACAGGAGTGATCGATCGCGTGGCGGGTGCGGTGTCAGGCAGGTGCCCGCGACTCGTCCACTTTGGTCACCCCAGGCATCCGTGTCGTGAGTGTTTATCCGGGTTAGAACGCCGATAAACACTCACGAGGGGGTCAGCCGTTGCCGGGCAGCGTTCTGCACGTTGGCGTCGTGGTACTTCGCGCCGAGATCGAGCGCCCGTTGCGCTGTCGAGACGTCCGCGCCGCGCGTGCTGAGCGCGGTGACCGCGGCGGCGGAAGGAGTCAGCGAAGGCACGGAAAGCGCGACGCTCATCAGGGCGAGGGCGGCCTTCCCCGTCCGGCGGATGCCGTGCGCGGCTATCCGATCTCCTTTGATCGAGCGGCGATCGGTCCGTGTGGACATGAAACGACCGGCGGCCCGGCGCCACCACAGTGGGCGCCGGGCTTGTTGTGCTCCGGGAAGAGCCGGTTGGTCAGCCGAAGTTCACGTCACTGCACCACATGTAGGCCTGGTCGAGGTGCGAGGCCTGCCAGATGGTGAAGACGACGTGGTGTCCCCGGTAGCCGGACGTCTGGACGTTGAACTTGATGTCCTTGGCCGGTGCGTAACGTCCTGTCTGCATGATGAAGTCGAGGTTGCCCCAACCGAGTCGCTGGGTGGTCGGGTCGAACCCGTTCTTGCTGACGTAGACCCGGAAGTAGTCGGCACCGTGGCTGGCCTGGTCGTACAGGTGCATCTGGAAGTTGCTGCCGACGTTGGTGGTCCGCCACTTCCCGGGGTTGTTGAGCGAGTTGTTGCGCGAGAGGTTGTTGCTGCACAGCGTGCCGTCAGGGGTCGATCCCTGGAAGTTTCCGCCGAGACCGTCCCGCAGCGCGCTCATCCAGTTCCACATGGTGTCGGGGTTGGCCTGGAAGGCCTGGTAACACATGGGATCTTGTTGTTGCATGGCAGGGTTGGTGTGGTTGTTGCCCCACGATTGCCAGCACTGGTAGGCGCGGGTGGCGGGGCCGACGATGGTTCCGTGGGCCGACGCCGTCGGCGTGAAGACGAACAGGCTCGCCAACGTGGCGATGACCAATGCCAGGATTCCGCGCCGTCTGGCAACCGATCCGGAGGTGGTGCGCAAACGCATGGGTGGGGCCTCCTTCTCCGGCTGGAGAGGTATGAGCAGGGAAAATCTGGGAGCGCTCCCAGATCGGTCACAAGGTTATACGCTACCGACCGAAACTTCAATGACACATTGCGTGATCCCGTCGAAACGTCGTCGGCGCGGCGCCGGTGACCCCTTGGTCGTCGGGACGGGCGAAACTTTCGTGGAAAGCGCCCACGCCAGTGGATCCGGCAAAGTGTCCGGAAAGGACCGTCTATTTGAGACGATCGTGCGGCCGGTCATCTGGGCGCTGGCACCACCGTCGCGGTATTGCGCCTGCGGGTCGCATGGCGCTACGTTGCGTAGCGGTGTTGATGCGGTACGGATAGCCCTGGGGTTGATGATGGTCATAACTCGCCGTGTAGCGGTTTCAGCGGTCCTCGCACTGACAGCGCCACTCACGCTCGTTCCACCGGCTGCCGCTGACGTGACCTCGTCGCGGAACGCTGTCGTCGTCTGGGACATCAACGCGCAGACCGCGATCTGGGACGTCGCGCAGCAAGCGCCGCCGCAGATCGCCGGGCGCGGGTTCGCCATGGTCAGCGGCGCGGTCTACGACGCGGTGAACGCGATCGCAGGCACCCCCTATGAGCCGTACCTCGTCGCTCCGCGCGCCAGCGGC
Source organism: Kibdelosporangium persicum (assembly GCF_013280595.1). Lineage (GTDB taxonomy): Bacteria > Actinomycetota > Actinomycetes > Mycobacteriales > Pseudonocardiaceae > Kibdelosporangium > Kibdelosporangium persicum. The sequence continues at coordinate 250,513 of NZ_JAAATY010000010.1, read as the reverse complement.
CGCGAGTCGACGGACGCCGCTGTCGGCACAGCCGCCTACCGGGTACTGGACGCTATTTTCCCGGAACAGCGGGAAAGACTTCGCGCGCAGTACGACGAGTGGCTCGCCGGCATCCCGGACGGCCCGGCGGAGCGCGGTGGCGTCCGCGTCGGCGAACAGGCCGCCGCCGCGATGATCAAGTCACGGCTGAACGACGGCGCGTTCGACCCGCGGCCCTGGACCGTCGGGACCGAGCCAGGTGAGTATCGCCCGACCCCGCCGGGCTTCGAGAACACCGGCGCCTGGGTCGGTTTCCTGAAGCCGTTCGCCATTCCGGACGCGACGATGTTCCGTACCCCAGGGCCACCGGCGGTGACAAGCCAGGCGTACACCCGCGATTTCGACGAGGTCAAACGGGTCGGTTCGGCGACGAGCACGGTCCGCACCGCGGACCAGACGGATGCGGCGCTCTGGTGGCACGACCGCCGTTCGGTCAGCTGGGGAATGAAACGCGACCTCGCCGTCACCCAGAAACTCAGTGTGCTGGAGACCGCACGCTTCTACGCGCTGGCCGACTTCACCGGCACGGACGGCGCGATCGCGTGCGCGAACGACAAGGAGTTCTGGCACTTCTGGCGGCCGATCACCGCCATCCGAACCGCCGGCACCGACGGGAACCCCGCGACCACGGCGGACCCCACCTGGACGCCGCTGGTGGTCACCCCGCCGAACCCCGACTACCCCTCCGGCCACACCTGCCGCACCGCCGCGCAAATGACGGCATACGCCCACTTCTTCGGCCGGGACAAGGTCTCCTTCAGCGCGTTCAGCGTCGACAGCGGCACCACCCGGCACTTCCGGAGCTTCTCGCAGGCCACCGCGGAGGTCGTGGAAGCCCGCATCTGGGCGGGCATCCACTTCCGCTCCGCGGACGTCGACGGCACCACTCTCGGCAAGGCCGTCGGCAAGCACATCACGAAGCGCTACTTCCAGCCACGTCGATGACGTGGCCGGGGTCGGTCGAAGGATGGAGGCGGGTCTCCTCCACCTGAAGGAGGCCAGGCGGGGCCGCACCCGGCTAGGGTCTGGTGACGATTCAGTGCGCCAGTTCCTCGTGGTGGGAAGGACTCTCATGACCCCAGCCCGTAAGACGCTCATTACCGGTTCGATCACCTTCCTGGTGGGCTTGGGGCTCTGGTTGTTCGGGCTCGACGAGGAGATCTTCATCTTCACGCCGTCCAAGATCGGCGTGGTCCTGATGATCGTCGGCGGACTGGAGACCTTGTACGGCGTCTACAAGAGCGTGCGTACCGACGACGCGGCCCGCGGTTGACCGCCAGCCCGGGGTGGCTGGCGGTCTGAACTGTCCCTTGTGGAGCCGGTCATCAACCGTGGACGGGGAAGTTGCTGCGGATGGTGTTGTGCGGGTCGTGGTGGTTCTTGAGGTGGCGCAGGCGTGCGACGGTGCCGGGGGCGAAGGCATCGGCCACGGACTCGCTCGGGTTGAGGAACGTCAACGGTTTGCGGCCGCTGACGGGCAGGGCTTCCGCGAGACCGTGTTGTCTGGCGGCGACGGCCTTGGCGGTCGCCGGGTCGCTGGGGATGCCGAACATGTAGAGGGCGTAGGGCTCGGTGAGCGGGCCGTGCGGCGTGTCGGACGGGCGGGTGAACGCGCCGCCGAGGTGCCGCAGCTGGACGCTCAGCAGCGGGGCGATGGGGTCGGCGAGCAGTGCTTTGACGGCGACGTCGTCCAGTTCGGTCAGCAGTTCCGCGCGGGAGAGTCCCGGGCCGGGGTTGGTGGGTTCGGCGGTGATGGTGCCGAGTTCGGAGACCGGCATGGTCCGCGTCGTGTCCGACAACGGCTGCGCGAGGCGATGCAGTGGGCTGAGCAGATCACGCGCTTCGCTTTCGTCGCCGAGATACGTGGCGTCGACGGCGACCATGGGGTCGGCGCCGGGGAAGTGCAGCAGATCCAGCCAAACGGTCAGCTCGTCGGGGGCGGTGGCGGTGATCTGCCGGTAGGCCTCCATGACCTCGGGTGCCCGGTCGGCTTTCCACAGGATGCGGCCGCCGTACAGGCGCGGCGCGGGATGCAGGGCCAGTTCGAGGGCGGTGACGATGGCGAAGTCCCCGCCTCCACCGCGCAGCGCCCAGAACAGCTCCCCGTCCGTTTCCGCCGTGACGTGCCGCTGCTGTCCCTCGGTGTCGACGATGTCGAAGGCGGTCACGCTGTCGGCGACCCAGCCGTGGGCGCGGCCGAACCAGCTCAGTCCGCCGCCGAGGGCGACGCCGGTGACGCTGACGATCGGGGAACTACCGGGCAGGCCGGTCAGCCCGTGCGGCGCTGTGGCGGCTTGCACCCGGCCCGACGGCACACCGGCGCCGACGTGGGCGCGGCGGCGGGCAGGGTCGATCCGTAGCGTGTCCAGCCTTCCGGTGCGCAGCAGGATCGTGCCCTCGGTGCGTCCGGTGGCCCCGTGCCCGTTCGGCTGGACGGCGACGCTCAGCCCGGCGGCGCGGGCGTGACGGACGAGCGCGGCGACATCGTCGGCGTCCGCGGCCTCGACCACCGCCACCACCGGTTGCTGCACGGCGAGGTTCCACGGGCGGCGGGCGGCGTCGAAATCGGAGTCGTTCGGCAGCAGGACGCGACCGCGGACGACAGAGCGCAGAGTGTTCACACCGTTCATGATCTTTTCCTTCACGTGATTCAGGCGGCTGTGCCGGTGTTGTGGCGACGGGTGGGGGTGAAGCCGAGGGCGGCAAGGGCGGTGAGGGCGATTCCGGCGGCCGCGACGAACACGGCCGCGCGCACTCCCTCGGTGGTGGCGGTACGCAGGGCCTCGCCGGTCAGACCGCTGGTGGCGGCGCCTGCCACGGCGACGAGGACGGCCAGGCCGACGGCGCCTCCGACCTGCTGGGTGGTCGACGCGACCGCGGAGGCCACGCCCTGCTGGTCGGCGGGAGTCGCGGCGGTGGCGGCGCCGAACATCAGCGTGTAGCCCGCGCCCTGGCCGATGCCGAGCACGATCAGGCCGGGCAGCAGCGCCAAGTAGGAGCCACCGGTGGACAGGCTCACACCGACGAGCAGTGTGCCGAGGCCGCCGACCACCAGGCTGGCGATCATGGCGGTACGGGGGCCACGCGCTGTCGCCAGCCGCCCGCCCAGTTGCGACCCGGCGACGATGGCGGCCATCGGCACCAGGAAGGCCAGGCCGGTGCGCAGCGCGTCGTAGCCGTGGACCACCTGGAAGTAGACAGTCAGGAAGTACAACAGCGTGCCGAACGTCCCCATGTACAGGAACGTGACCAGCGCACCGGTGCCGAGGTCTCGGCGGCGCAGCAGTTTCAGTGGCAGCAAGGGATCGGCACTGCGAACCTCGATGACCGCGAACGCCGCCAGGAACAGCACGCCGGCCACCGCGGCGGCCAGCACGGGCAGTGCTGTCCACCCGGACTCGGGTGCCTGCACGAGCGCGAACACCAGCAGCGCGGACCCGGCGGTCGCGGTGAGCGCCCCGGCCACGTCGAACCGGCGGCCGGTCCGCCGCGCGGTGCGGCGGGGAATCAGCGGCAGGGCCAGCAGGGCGGCGGCGCCTGCCAACGGCACGTTGACGAAGAAGACCGCCGTCCAGCCGAACGCGTCGGTCAGCACGCCTCCGAGCAGCGAACCGAGGATCATGCCGCTGCCACCGGCCGTGCCCCACACCGCGTAGGCGCGGTTGCGCTCGCGGCCTTCGGCGAACCCGGTCGAGACCAGGGCCAGTGTCGCGGGGAACAGCAACGCGCCGCCAAGCCCTTGTGCCGCGCGGGCCGCCACCAAGGGCAGTGGCGCGGTGGCCAGACCGCCGGCCAGCGACGCCACCGCGTACACCGCCAGCCCCAGCACGAACAAGCGGCGCGGGCCGAACAGATCCACGGCCCGCCCGCCCAGCAGCAGGAACCCACCGAACGCGACCGCGTAGGCGCTGACCACCCATTGCAGCGTCTGTGCCGAGAAACCGAGCGTCGAGCCGATCTGCGGCAGCGCCACGTACACGATGTTGTAGTCCAGCGAAATGATCAGCTGAGCGAAGGCCAGCAGCGCCAATGCCGCGGCCGGGCGCCGGAATCCCGTCGCGGGCCCGGCTCGGCGATCGGTGCTCGCGACGGCTGGGGCGGACAGGGTGGTCTCGTTTGTCATGGCACCACGCTATGACCCGGAAAGACCTTCGCTATGGTTCATTTCCATGGTGGATTCATGGGTCAATTTGGCGGAGCGGCTCGGCAGTGACCTGCATCTGGAACTGGCTGGTTCCGGCGGTCGCCGGTCCACGCTCATCCGGGCGCTACGGGAGGCCGTGCGGGACGGCAGACTGGCTCCGGGCACCCGGTTGCCTCCGTACCGTTCCCTCGCCGCCGACCTCGGGCTCGCGCGCAACACCGTCGCCGAGGCCTACTCCGAGCTGGTCGCCGAAGGGTGGCTGGTCGCCCGGCAAGGCTCGGGTACGCAGGTAGCGCCGCGCACTGGACCCACCCGATTTCCGCACGTGCCGGAGAAACCCGCCCACGCGGCGCCGCCGACGCACAACCTCAGGCAGGGGCAGCCCGATGCCGCGTCCTTCCCCCGCGCGGCCTGGCTGGCCGCGGCCCGCCGCGCGCTCAACGCCGCCCCCAACGAGGCCTTCGGGCCTGGTGACCCGCGCGGCCGTCACGAACTGCGCCGGGCATTGGCCGAGTACCTGACGCGTGCCCGCGGCGTGCGGACCACGCCGGAACGGATCGTGGTGTGTTCCGGCTTCGCCCATGCGCTGCGGCTGCTCTTCGGCGGCCGGGTGCTGCGTGGCCCGTTGGCTGTGGAGTCGTACGGGCTGGCTTTTCACCGTGCGATCCTCGAGGAGGCGTCCGTTCGGACGGTGCCACTTCCGCTCGACGAACGCGGTGCGCTCACCGACGAGCTGGCGAGTCTCAAAGGGGTCCGGGCGGCGCTGCTCACCCCGGCGCACCAGTTCCCGACCGGCGGCCCCCTGCACCCGCAGCGACGCGTCAGTGCGGTGGACTGGGCACGGACCCGCGATGGCCTGATCCTGGAGGACGACTACGACGGCGAGTTCCGCTACGACCGAGAACCGGTCGGCGCGGTGCAAGGGCTGGACCCGGAGCGGGTCGTCTACATCGGCTCGTTGAGCAAAAGCCTGTCACCGGCGCTACGGCTCGGTTGGCTGGTGCTGCCCGAGCACCTTGTCACGTCCGTCCTGACGGCCAAGGGGCAGCGGGAAGCCTGGGCGAGCGTGGTGGACCAGCTCACCCTCGCCGAGTTCATCGACTCCGGCCACTACGACCGGCACATCCGCCGCATGCGCCAGCATTACCGAACCCGCCGTGACCGCCTCGTCGCCGCCCTCGCCGCCAACGCCCCGCATATCGCACCCACTGGCATCGCCGCAGGACTGCACGCCGTGCTGCGCCTTCCATCCGGAACCGAGGATTCCGCGGTCACAGCGGCCGCCCGGCAGTCCATCGCCTTGGACGGGCTCGCGGCTTTCCGCCACCCCGCGGCCACCATGCCCGCCCACGACGGCCTGGTCGTCGGCTACGCGACCCCGTCAGACCACGGCTACGGACCTGCGCTGGAAGCGCTGTGCCGGATTCTCCCTCCCGCGCCTTCACCGGCCGACTGACACCGGAGGACATCGCCGCTACTGTCCCTGGGCGACCTTCAGTTCGGCGATCTGCAGGAAACCTGTGGCGGTGCCGGGTGACCGACTGGTCATGTCCAGCCTGATCCGGCTCGTTCGGACGGGGGATGAAGGTGATGGTTGTCGGTTGGTTCGACGTGGTCGCCCATTCGACGCGGGTGTCGCGTACTGGCACGAAGCGGTGGCCGTTCCAGTACGACACCTGGATCGACGCGGGCAACGAACGGGCGGCGTCGACGGTGAAGTAGGCCTGGACGCTGCCGACCGGCGTGGGGCCGAGACCAGCACGGACACCCATTCACTGGCATGCGAACGGCTTATGGCCGGTAGTAACGCGGTTGCCTGCTTGTTGTAGTAATTCGACCAGCCGCCGCTGGTGGTGTTGCCGTCGAGCATCGCGGCCGGGATCGTGTCGGCCGCTCCCGAGTAGCCGGCGTCCGCGGTCACTGCTGGGGGCGCGGCGGGGGAGACAGGCCGGGAGGCCCGCGCGGGTCGACCGCGGCCGGAGGATTCGCGTGTCCACTGTGTACAGATGTTGGTCGTCCGCGGACCACAGCTTCGGGTCCGCCCTGAAATCAACAAAGGCAAACGAGATCGTTCCGCTGGCCTGCGTCGTTGTGAACAGGCGACGCTTCGTGGTCGACTGGCGTGCAAGCGCTTTCAACCACCATAATCGCCAGGTCTGTCCACTTGGGACTTTGTAAGTGCTTGTGCGGATTGGACAACGTGCCCGGCATGGCCGCACACCATAACAATCGGTCATCAGGTGTGGTTATGGCACAAACCGACTAAAGGTGGTAGCAGGACGAAGCTCGCAGGAACACGCTGGGACACGCCGGAGTGATCCGGTGCCGGGTCACGTACAACGTGCCCGGGCCAACCCACTGACGGCGCGGTCACCCCGCGTCCCCTGCGAAAGTGAGTTGCCGGTATGCGCAAGATCGTCACTGGGCGACATCTCGTTGCCCGCTCCGCGATAACCCTGGTGGCCGGTGTCGCGGCCGCCGGTTTCCTGGTCGCCCCGACCGCCACGGCGGCCGGGATCGACGGATACGCACCGGAAGTGGCCAGGGCCGCGATCGCCGAGCTGAGTGCTCAGGAGGGCATCTCTCCCGAAGCGGTCGTCGAGATCCTGCGGACACAGGACGCCAGTGTGCGCACTCTCGACCAGGTCACCGGCCGGCTGGGTGCCCGGACCGCGGGCGGCTACCTGGACGCCAAGGGCAAGCCGGTGGTCAACGTGCTGGACGCGGCCGCGGCGGAGGACGTCCGCGCGTCCGGTGCCGAGGCGAAGCTGGTGCGGCACTCCACCGCGGCGCTGGCCTCCGCGCAGGACGCGCTGGAATCGGTGCCCGCGGTCAAGCACACCTCGATCGGGCTGGACCCGAAGACCAACCAGGTCGTGCTCAGTGTGTCGGACGTGGCGACCGGCGGTGACCTCGCCGCGCTGCTGCGCACCGCCGACCAGCTGGGCGACCGGGTACGGGTCGAGCGGGTCAGCGGTGAGATGCGGCTGGCCATCTACAACGGGGAGGCCATCACCGGCGGCGGAACCCGCTGCTCGGTCGGGTTCAACACCAACAGGGGCGGCCAGAACTACATCGTCGACGCCGGGCACTGCACCCGCGCGGTGCGCCAGTGGAACGTGGGTCCGTCCCAGGGCGCCAGCTTCCCGACCAACGACTACGGCCTGATCCTGAACACCACGGGAAGCGCGCCTGGCGCGGTCACCCTGTGGAACGGCTCGACCCAGCGGATCACCTCGCACGCGACCGCGACGGTGGGGCAGCGGATCCAGAAGAGCGGCAGCACCACGCGGCTGACCTCCGGTTCGGTGCAGCGGCTGAACGTCACGGTGAACTACGCCGAAGGATCGGTGCACCAGCTGATCCAGACCAACGCACTGGCCAACCCCGGCGACTCCGGTGGTTGCCTGTTCTCCGGAAGCGTGGGCCTGGGCATCACCTCCGGCAAGGGCAGCGGGACCTCGTACTACCAGCCGGTCGGTGAGGCGCTGGCCGCGTACGGCGTGACGCTCAACAGCTGAGAGCCGTCCGCCGGGCAGGGTCGTGGACGGAAACCGCTCATTCCGTTCACGACCCGTTTCACCGCATTCCCTCTCGTCAACCCGCCTGCCGCACCAGCCGCGTCGCCTCGTCCTTGGACACCGGGCTGGTCAGGCCGCAGAAGGTGCACTGCGTCGAGTACTTGGTCCGCACCGGGAACAGCGGCACGAAGAACAGCGTGAACTTCGTGACCGCCCTGTGCAGGGGATGCGCCCCGGAGTTCCCACATCGGGGGCACAGCAACGTCAGCATCGCCAGGACCAGCACCTTGGTCCGGAAACCGAAAATCACCACGTTCGTCGCACTCCCCGTCGGCTCGTCCTGCCTCCAGGGTTCCACATCCCCCGCGTTTCGCGGCTTCAGCCTTCGGCGAGGGCCGCGAGCCGGTCGAGTGAGGACCGGAGTTTGTCCGGTGTGGTCTCCTGAGCGCGCCGATAGCGGTTCTCGTCGGTCAGCTCAGTCCAGTCGTAGGTGTGGGTCACGCGCGTCGACGACGAGTCGACGGGTTCCAGTTCCCAACGCCACAGGTGGCCCGGGGGTTTCTGGCCCGGCTCGGCAGGCCGCCACGCGATGCGGCGCCCCTCTTCGAACTCGACGACGTGGTTCTCCCGGACAACGCCGTCGTAGGTGAGCGTCATGGTGAAAACGTCGCCGACAGCGCGGACTCGCTGTCCTGGTGACGCCTCCGCCAGGTTGTCGTTGCCATCCCAGCGGGGCTGGTGGGCCGGATCGGCGATGAGCTCGAAGATCCGCGCGGCCGGGGCCGGGATCTCGCGGGTGGCGCTGACGACGCGCTTGTCATCGTTACTGGTCACCGGAGTATCGAAGCACATCGCGCCGCGGTCGCGGTACGGGTGGAGCCGCACGTGCTCGCCACCCCGGCCGTTTGCGTGGCCGCCGGTGTGCTGAGCGTGACTGTCGTCAGGTCGTCGTGCTGATGACGATGGCGATCGCCGAGGCTCGGAGGTGACAGGCGGAACCCCACGTCCACCCGGACCGAGCACGTAACTCACTCGACCGAGTGAGCGCGATCGTGACCTGCCGTGCATGCCGACGGTAACCGGGTCGACGGAGAAGTCCATTCGGGGCACGGCATCGCGGTGGCGCTGATCGTCTACTTAGGGTGAAAGGAGCCGTTTCGACCCCCAGGGGAGACGATGACGATCACCGAGCCGGACTTCGAACCGCCGTTGTTCTACTGCCCGATCCCGTCCGCCATCAACCCGGCGGTGGACGAAGTGGAATGCCGGGCGGTGGCCTGGATCGACCACATTGGACTGTATCGGTCCGGACGGGACCGGACCCGGATTCTCGGGACCAACAGTGCCGAGTTCTACGCGCGTTTCGCACCAACGGCGGGCAGCGAAGGCCTTCTGGTCGCGGCGTTGTGGGTGTACTGGGGTTTCGCGTTCGACGACGCGTGCTGCGACAGCGGACCGCTCAGCGCCGACCCCTCGGCGTTCCTGGCGATGGCCGGGCAGTTGCAGCGGTCGATGACGAGTTCCGTCGTGCCGACTGAGCCGTTCGCCAAGGCACTGCACGACATCATGACCCGGATGCGTGCCTTCGCCACACCGACCCAGGTGCGCCGCTTCATGGACGCGCATCGCCACTGGTTGTACTCCGTGGCATGGCAGATCGGCAACCAGGCGCAAGGCCACATGCCCGCACTGGACGAATACCTGACCATGCGGCTGGGCAGCGCGGGTGGTCCGCCCACCATCGCACTGCTGGAAATCGCCAACAACCAAGAAGTCCCGGCACGCGAGATGGACTCACCGGCCGTGCAGGCGCTGACCGAGATGACGCAGCTGGTCGCCGCACTGGACAACGACCTGCACTCCTACCGCAAGGAAGTGCAGGAGGCGCACACCGATCAGAACATCGTGAATGTCCTCATGCACCAAGAACGGAGCTCGGCAGCGGAGGCGATTCGCCGCGGCGTGGAGATCCGCGATCGCATCATGGTCCGGTTCCTGCGGCTCCGCGAGCGTGTGCTCGCCGGAGCGGGTCCGGAACTGAACCGCTACCTCACCGACCTCTGCCACGCCATCCGCGGCAACATCGACTGGGCGGCAAGGGTTCCCCGTTACCTCAGCAACGGCATCCCGTCCCCGCAACCGATCACCGTCAAGGTCACCACCACCGACGAGCCGCGCGACAGCAGTCCTGAACCGCTTGCCCTGCCCAGTATCTCGCGGTGGTGGGACCCCTTCGAACGCTGAAGCGGTCAGGCGGACGCGTCACGTTCCGCCAACGCCGAAGTGGATGTCGGCGTTCCCCGACGCCGTGAACGCGGTGAGCCCTGATCTTCATCGGCTTCGTGATGTCCGCCGCACGAGCGACTTCCGTAAGGCCGGGACATGACACAGCGTGGCAGGCGGTGCGGCGGCATTGCCCGTCAGAGGGAACGGCTGGCCGGCCGATGTCCGGACTTTGTGATGTTTGAAGCCGGAACCATGTGACGTGCTGCGGATTCGTACATCCCACGGGCGGGTGCCCCGATACACCCGGAGGGGCACCGGAATCTGGCTACCTTGTTGCAGGGCGACGAGAGTCGCTTCCCGGCAAGCAGGCCAACACCACAGCGCTCAACGACAGGCATACAGGCGGGTCCGGGTGGGTATGGCCCCGGCCTCGCCTGTCCCGACCGGACTCGTCCTGAGTGGAGGGTGCGGTTCGGATCGGTGTCACGCGAGAGCGGTCCGCGAGCCCCGTCCCGGTCGGCAGGGTCTCGGGGCAGGGCTCGCGGAGCAGGGGGACAGGTCGCGTTGTCACCTCATCGTTCTTGTGTGATCAACGGGGGACGCCGCACGCGCAGCTCCTCGGCCAATGCGCTGCGGCCACTGATACCCAGCTTCCGGTATGCCCGCGTCAGGTGCTGTTCCACCGTACTGACCGTGATGAACAGCCTGTCGCCGATCTGCCGGTTGGTGTGACCGTTCGCAGCCAGTTGTGCCACCCGCAGCTCGGCCTCGCTGAGCACCGTCGAGTCGGTCGGCTCGGATTGCTCACGGCGCACCGGTTCCGCGGGTTCCTGAGTGTCCCGTGTGGACCCCGCCGTTGTGGACACTGGGCTGGGCTCGGCCGGGATGTCCTTCGTGCGCACGACGCGCGCGGACACCTGCTTGCGCTCCGGCAGCCGTGCGCCGGACACCACGGCGAAGTCCGTGCGCGGCCCCGGGATTTGCAGCTTGGCGGACGCCTTCAGGGTCCGGTTGAGCTCGAGCAGGTGGCCGGAGTCCTTGAAGCACTTCGCCGCCCGGCCCAGCAGCACCGGGATGTCCGCCGGCCTGCTCGTGACGGCCAGCACCCGCAGCGCGAGGCCACAGGCATAGGGGTCCTTGTCGAGCGACAGTTCCACCTGTTGCTTGGCCAGTTCACGGGCCATCGCCACGTTGCCGAGCTGGAGGTTCGCCTCGGCGAGGTCGCTGCGCCACGGCACGAGCGTCGGGGTGACCGCGTCCCACTTGCGCATCAGCCGCTGACACTTCTGGAAATCGTTCACCGCCGCCAGCGGCCGGCTGGTCGCCAGGTAGAAGTGACCGCGGGCGCGCAGGTACCGCATACCGCCGATCGTGTCGAACATCGCCTCGGGCACCGGACGGCGCAGCGTCCTGGCGGCGGCGTCGAACGCGCCCGCCGCCACCTCGGCCATCAGCAAGGTGGTGAGCGGGTAGCTGATCGACACGCCCCAGTTGTGCTCGCCGAGCATGTCCAGTGACGCCTTGGCGCGCTCCGCCGCAGCGGCGACGTCGGCACGCTGCAGGGCGATCCCGGCCCAGAGCGCGTCGAGCATGGCCTGCCAGGTCACCGCGCCGCGTTGCTCGGCCTCCCGGCTGAGCCGCGTGCACCAGCGTTCGGCCCGGTCGACCTCGCCACCCCGCACCAGCGCCATGATCGCCGTGGCGAGTGCCTCCAGTGCCGTGTCACCGAGACGGCAGTTCTGCAGGATGCGCTCGGCGTTGGCCGTGGTCGCCTCGGAGCCGCCCTGCCGCCACGCCTGGATGACCGTGCCCGCGGTGCGGCTCCATGGGGCGGCGTCGGCGGGCACGTCCGGCTTCTCGCCGTCCACGTCGCCGTCCATCGGCCCGAAGTGCCACTGGTAGGCCAGGTCCAGTTCGGCCTCGATCTGCGGGTCGATCGGTTCCGGCGAACTGGCCAGCACCTCGTGCGCCCGGACGAAGGTCGTCCGCGCGCCGTGCCACAGCGAGTGGCGCATCAGCGCGAAACAGCCGACTTGGTCGAGCGTGCCGTCGAAGGCCGCCTCCCGCAGCGTCGACACGTACGGCGCCACCGCGGACGGGTTGAGCCGCCAGGTGCTCCACACGAACGACTGCCGGATGGCGCGCTGTTCGTGCTCGTCGGTGGACGCGGACAACGCCAGCTCCAGGCACTTGGTGGCGAACTGGACGTTGTCGGTGACCATGGCCTGCTCGGCCGCGGACCGCAGTACCGCCGTCGACCACTCGCCGGATGCCTCGCCCGCCGCGACCAGGTGGGCGGCCACCTCGGTCGCGGACGCCGCGGCGCGGTACTTCAGCTCGGCGGCCCGGGCGTGCAGCTTGGCGCGGGCCGCCGGACGGAGCGTGTCGAGCACGGCCGACTCGGCGGCCGGATGCCGGAACCTGCAACTTGTGAGCAAGCCACCGTGATCCAGGGCAGCTAGTATGTCGTTAACGGTCTCCGAGTCGGAGCCGGTGAGTTTGGCGATCAATTCAGGGTCGCTCTGCTCGCCGAGCACCGCCACGGCGGCCGCTGTTTCGAGGAGCTGGCTGTCCGGACGATCGAGCAATGCGTACACCGCGCGGGTGTAGGCGGCGCCAACGGCGGGCTGCCCGTCCCGGTTGCCTTTCCGGTAATCGTCGACCAACGCGTTCGTCAGCATCGGATTACCGGCGCTTAATGCGTGGACGCGGCCCGGAAGATCATTGTCGACGCGCTCGTCCAGTGATTCGGCGAACATCGCACCGATTGCCTGCTCGGACATGGGCGTCAGGTGTACCGAATAGTAACAGGGTTGCCGTGAGAAAAAGCTCGTCAGCCGTAAATTCGTCGTGCGTGGAGAATTCGGCTGATTCAGCAATATGAGCAGCTTGGTCGACCGGATACGGCGCTGGAGCTGCATGAGCAGCTTCAGCGAGGTTTCGTCGGCGAACTGCAGGTCGTCGACCCCGATGACCACGGGCCGCTCCCGCGCCAGCTCGAGCAGCGAGTCGCAGACGTTGCGCACGACCTGGCCGCTGGACTGCTCGGCGTGCTGTCTTGCCTGGTCATCGCCCTGTTCGCGGCCCCAGAGCAGCAGCGTTGTGCCGACCCGATGCGGTATGTCGTGCGGTAACGAGGAGTTTGCCAGCAGTTGGTCGATGACGGCGCCGCCGATGTGCTGCTCGTCCGGCGCGCCGGTCGCGCGAAGCGTCAGGGCACCCGCCTTGACGGCGTCCTCGAGCAGGTCGTGCTGTACGGCGGTCTTTCCGCTGGCGAATCCCCCATTCACCATCACGACTCGACCGGACCCGGATGAACTGTGCGCGAATTGCTTCTGCAAATAGTCGCGCGCGTCGTGGAGGTCGATCTCTAATCGAGTGCTCCAAGGGTTGCCATACCTCAATCTACTTCCCCCAGAAGTGGCTTGAGTGTCGATCCCGGTGGTGGCAGATACCATATCAGAAGTCCTCTGTCAGCGGCCACCGTTATCGGATCGATATACACCGTGGGTTATCTCGCCCGGCATCCGGCAACCACCCGGGCGGAGGTAGGGATAGTCCTACCTGTCAATCGGGTGCGATCTCCATGTCTTTTCCGCCCGGTAACGGAGAAGCTTGGTGAACAGCGACGACAAGGTTGTGGGAGGGCTCGATGATGGTAAGCACGGCGGCGGACGTAACTCCGAGGATTTTGCCGACCGGCCACCTTAAATTGTCCTCAAGTACCACTGGTGCGCAGCTGCGTTATGGGCCGGCCGGCACCGCCATGTGGATCGCGCTCAACCAGAGCTCAGGCGACGTCGCCAAGGCCGCGGCGACGCTGGCCACGATGTGGGACGTCGACCCTGTGGCCACGTACAGCCACATGGTGACGTGGGTAGAGGACCTGTGCGACGCGGGCGTACTCGAACGTGCCACTGCCGAGGCCGCCATGACGGCGGCCTCGGCAGTGGGAACGGCGGGCCATGACGAGGCCATGACGCGCTGATGAAGCGATTGTGAACGACGGTGGGGACGCTCAGGGCAGGCGATGCTCGGCGACCACCGACCGGATGATGTCGTCGAGGGTGCGCCGCGGCCGGAAGCCGACCCGGTCGCGTGCCTTCGCGCAATCCGGGATGCGGCGCTGCATGTCTTCGAAGCCGGCGCCGTACGCCTGCTCGTACGGGACCTTCACCACCGTGCTCGACGAGTCCGTCGCCGCGATGACCTTGTGCGCGAGGTCGGCGATGCTGACCTGTTCCGAACTGCCGAGGTTGTAGACGGTGCCGTGCGCGCCCTCGTCCTCAAGGAGTGCGACGAGCGCCGGCACCACGTCGAGCACGTGACAGAAACACCTGACCTGCTGGCCGTCGCCGAACACGGTGATCGGCTCGCCGGCGAGCGCCTGCCCGACGAACCGGGGAATCACCATGCCGTAACGGCCGCTCTGCCGCGGGCCGACCGTGTTGAACAACCGCACGATCACGGTCTTGACCCCGTACTCGATCCCGTACAGGTAGGCCAGCGTCTCGTCCAGGGCCTTCGCCTCGGCGTACGACCACCGGTTCACCAGCGGTGAGCCGACGATCCGGTCGGCGTCCTCGGTGAGCCCGTCGGCGGTGTTCTTGCCGTAGATCTCGCTGGTCGACGCGACCAGGATCGGCACATCGTGCGCACGTGCCGCCTCCAGCACGGTTTCCGTGCCGTTGAGGTTGGTACGCAGGCTCTCCAGGGTCTTGCCGAGGATGGTGAACACCCCGACGGCCGCGGCCAGGTGGTAGATCGCGTCCACCCCGGCCATGCAGCTGTCCACCGCGTCCCGGTCGCACACCGATCCCCGGACGAACCGCAGCCGGGGATCGTCCGCGAACGCGGCGAGGTTGCTTTCGCTGCCGGTGCTGAGGTCGTCGAGGACGACCACCTCGTGACCGAGGCCAAGCAGGTGCTCGGTCAGGTGCGAGCCGATGAAGCCGGCACCTCCGGTGATCAGGCAGCGCACAGGTCGTGTCCTTTCAAGACGGCTCACACGGGTTGGCTGGCGTCGGCGGACTCGAACCGGTAGGTGGCGTCGACCAGCATCGGGCAGTCGGCGGTCCAGCCGTAGTCGTGTCCGGGTTGGACGGTGTGGACGAGCACGAGGTCCCAGTTCGTGCCCTGCGGCCGGACCACACTGTCCATTGTGGTGCCGTCCGGCAGGGTCACCCGGGCGATCAGCGGGTCGAAGTAGTCGACCTTCGCCCCGCGCTCGGCCAGGCCCGCGATGATCTCCAGGGCCGAAGACGACCGCACGTCCAGCACGCCGGGCTTGTACGACACGCCGACCACGAGGACGCGGATTCCGGCCATTCCCTTGCCCGCCAGTGAAAGCGCACCCTGCACGCGGTCCACCACAGTCTTGGGCCGCTCGGCGATGGCGGTCATCGCCTGGTTCACCAACGGCGCCGCGGTCCGTGTTTCGCGCAGCTGCCAGAGCAGGTAGTGCGGGTCGCACGGGATGCAGTGCCCGCCGACCCCGGGGCCGGGGTGGAAGGCCATGAACCCGTACGGTTTGGTCGCCGCGGCGTCGATCACCTCGATCGGGTCGAGCTCCAGCCCGGCGCAGATGTCGGCGAACTCGTTGGCCAGCGCGATGTTCACCGCACGGAAGGTGTTCTCGTACAGCTTGGTCATCTCGGCGACCTCGGGGGACCGCACCCGGTGGGTCTGCGACGCCAGCACCTCGATCACCTGGGCCGCCATCGCTGTGCACTGTGCGGTGACCCCGCCGAGCACCCGGGGCGTCTCCCGCTGGGTGTGCGTGACGTTGCCCGGATCGATCCGTTCCGGGCTGGAGGCCACGAAGATGTCGGTGCCGATCGTGAAACCACGATCGATCAACGGGTTCACCAGCATCCTGGCCGTGGTGCCGACGAAGCTCGTCGACGTCAGGATCAGCGTCTGACCCGGCCGCGCGTACTTCACGAGTGTGTCGCACGCCCCCTGCAACGGACCGAGGTCCGGCAACAGGTAACGGTCCACCGGCGTGGGCACGCACACCATCACCGCGTCCGCCTCGGCCAGCCTGGACAGGTCGGCGGTGAGCTCGAAACCGTCCTGCCCCAACGACTTCGCCAGCCGCAGGTGATCGGCATCGATCAGGTCGACGGCGCGTCGCCGGATCGCCGCGAGGCGATCCGGATCGCGGTCGATCCCCAGGACGCGTACTCCGCCCGCGTGCAGGCCCAACGCGGTCGGCAGGCCGACGTAGCCCATGCCGATGACCGCGACGGAGGAAATCTCCGGCATTCTCAAACCCCTTGTCGCTCGCGGTGTCCGGTCCTCAGAGGACCACTCTGAGCAGTTCGAACGCCTCGGCGTAGGCGGTCGAGACCTGCGAGCCGCGGTACTCGGCGAGCGCGCGGACGCCCCGCTCGCTGCGCGGGCTGGGCCACTGCTGCAGTTCGTCGCCATAGGCCCGCAGCGCCTCGAGCTTGCGCTCCAGGTGGGACTCGGCCAGCGGCTGCCAGCAGTTCGGCCGGAAGACCGGCAGGCCCGCGGCCTCACCGCTGTCGGTCGCGGACCGGACCTCGAAGCACCGGATCTCCCGCACGGGCCCACGGCCTGCCCGGCCGGCCACGCGGGCCGCCCGGCTCACCAGCTGGTGGTCCAGGCTCAGGTCGCTCAGGCTCGGCGCGAACACCGTGTCCGGCTCGAACTCGCGTACTTCCCGTTCGAACACCCGGTTCAGCTCCAACTGGCCCACGGTGTCCAGCCGGTTGTCGCCGTACTCGTGGACGGCCAGCCGTTCGATGCCGAGGATCTTCGCGGCCGCCTCGATCGCCGGGACGCGGTTGGTCACGCCCTGCCCGGTCTCGGATCGGGACCCGTCGTCGTCGCAGAGCACGCACAGGCTGATCCGCACGCCGTCGTCGGCCAGCTTCGCGAGCGTCCCGCCCGCGCCCAGGGTCTCGTCGTCGCCGTGGGCGGCGACGACCAATAATCTGCGTATCGTTCGGTGCATCGCGATCCTTTTCGGGTGGCAGGCCGGCAATGGTCACATCGACGATCAGTGCGGGATGGTGGTGTGCCCGCCGCGGCGCGGTGGCGCGCCCGCGCGGGTTTCGGCCAGCCGGTGTCGCGTGCTGTCCGGTGGGGCGGCTTCGCCGGCGGAGCCCGCGGTCCCGCGGTGCTCCCCGACCAGGCGGGTGTGCGTCGTGCCGGCGTCGTCGCCGAATCCCACCGGTGCTGTCGGAATACTCATGTCAAGGCAGACCTCGAACCGTGTAGCGAGTGCGTAGCCCCCAACGGCCCCGCTGGAATCCTGGTCCTGGTGGCGCCGACGACGCTCGAATCTGCCAGCGCGCGGACCGGTCGCACAACCCCTACCAATTGCAGCTTCACCTGCGGTTTGGCTGATTTCTCGGTGACCGTGCGCGCTTGTTAAGGGGGTCGGTAGGGGTGGGGTGCGCGGCGCGTCAGCTCGTAGTGTCGCCAACCAGAACTGGCTCATGACGATGGAGTTGACTGTGGCGGATCAGGTGACGGCCGGGCGTGAGCTGCTGTCCTATGTTCGGGACGTTTCGCTGCGCGAGGACGAGATCCTCGCCGGGCTGCGCGAGGAGACCGCGCAGCTGCCTGCCGGGACGGCGATGCAGGTGCTGGCCGAGGAAGGGCAGCTGCTTTCCTTGCTGGCCGGTCTGATCGGTGCGCGCACGGTGCTGGAGATCGGCACGTTCACCGGGTACAGCACGCTGTGCCTGGCCCGCGCGCTCCCACCGGGCGGCCGGGTGATCACGTGCGACATCACCCCCCGGTGGGCGAAGATCGGCCGGTCCTACTGGGAGCGGGCCGGGGTGGCCGACCGGATCGAGCTCATGGTCGGGGACGCCACGGCGACTCTCGCGCGGCTGCGCGACGAAGGCGTGACCGGCACGGTGGATCTGGCGTTCATCGACGCGGACAAGACGAACTACCCGCGCTACTACGAGGACGTCCTGCCGTTGGTGCGGCCGGGTGGCCTCATCGTCGTGGACAACACGCTGTTCTTCGGCAGGGTGGCCGACCCGGCCGCCCAGGACGCGGAAACGGCCGCCATCCGGGAGCTCAACACCTTGCTCCGGGACGACGACCGGGTCGACATCTCGATGCTGCCGTTCGCCGACGGCATCACCCTGGCCCGGAAGCGCTGACCGCGCTCCGGGCCGTCGGGGCCTTCAGGGGTCAGTGCGCCGCCGTCAACGGGCCGGCGGCGAGATCCGGGGCGGTCAAAGTCATGGTGGACGGCGGAGCCTGCCTGGCGGGAACCAGGTGGAGCAGTTCGATGTCGTCGCGGCCGTCACGGCTGACTTCGGCGACGCACGCGCACGAACTGGTCTCGTAGCCGGCGAAGCGGTAGGCCACTTCCATCATCCGGTTGCGTTCGGTGCGCCGGAAGTCGGCCACGAGGTGCACACCCGCCCGTGCCGCCTGGTCGCTGATCCAGTTCAGGATCACCGATCCGGCCCCGAAGCTGACCACCCGGCACGAGGTGGCCAGCAGCTTGAGGTTCCACACCGACGGGTGCTTTTCCAGCAGCAGCACGCCGACCGCGCCGTGCGGCCCGAACCGGTCGGACATGGTCGCGGTCAGCACCTCGTGGCGCGGGTCGTCGATCAGGGACCGCAGCACCGAGTCCGGGTAGTGCACGCCGGTGGCGTTCATCTGGCTGGTGCGCAGCGTCAGCTCCTCGACGCGGGTGATCTCCTCGTCACCTGCCCGGCCGATCCGGATGACCAGGTCCAGTGACCGGAGGAAATCCTCGTCCGGGCCGGTGAACGCGGCCTGTTCCTGTTCCCGCCGCATGTTGGCCTGGTACATCTGCCTGCGCCGGGCGGAGTCCACCGTGACGGTCGCCGGGCTGAACTCCGGCAGCCCGGTCAGCGTGAGCACGTCCTCGGCGGAGTAGCAGCGCACGGCGGGGTGGTGGTACGCGACCTCGGCTCGCTCGGCCGGCTGGTCGTCGACGAACGCGATGGTGTCGAGCGCGAATTTCAGCTGGTCGGCGATCGCCTTGACCGAGTCGGACTTGCGGCCCCAGCCGATCCGCGGCACGACGAAGTACTCGGCCACGCCGAGCTCCTCCAGCTTGCGCCAGGCGAGGTCGTGGTCGTTCTTGCTGGCCACGGACTGGAGGATGCCGCGCGAGTCCAGGGCACGGACCACGTCACGGACCGCCTCGGCGAACTCGACCTGCTCGTCCTCCAGCAGCGTCCCGTCCCACAACGTGTTGTCCAGGTCCCAGACCAGGCATTTGATCATGGTCGGCCGATCGGGCACGAGTCCTCCATGAGCTACAGGGTGGTGGTGACAGCGTGTTCGGCCAGCACCAGCTGGCAGATCTCGGTGCTGCCCTCGATGATTTCCATCAGCTTCGCGTCCCGGTACGCCCTGGCGACCACGTGCCCGTCCTGGGCGGCGGCCGACGCGAGCACCTGGACCGCGGACGCCGCGGCGGTCGCCGCGTTGCGTGAACTCACGTACTTGGCCAGCACGGCCGCGGTCGCGACTTCGGGTGATTTGCTGTCCCAGCAACGACTTGCGTGCTCGCACGCGCGGGTCGCGCCCTGTTCCGCCACGAACAGATCGGCGAGATGCCGCGCGACGAGCTGATGCCCGGTGAGCGGCGTACCGAACTGCTTGCGGGACGACGCATGCCGGACAGCCGCACGCAGGCAGGCCCGCAGAATCCCGACGCAACCCCACGCGACCGACATCCGGCCGTAGGTCAACGCGGTGGTGACCAGAAGCGATAGGGGGTGTCCGCCGCCGCCGAGCAGACTGGCGGCGGGCAGCCGGACCGAGTCGAGCCGGACGTTGGCGTGGCCCGCCGCGCGGCAGCCGAGCGGGTCGGCGATGACGTCGACGGTGACGCCTGGAGCCGAGCGCGGCACGACCACGGCGGCGGCGCTGTCCTCGTACTGGCCGAACACGACCAGCAGGTCCGCGTACCGCGCCGCGGTGATCCACTTCTTCGCGCCGTCGACGACGACGGAGTCGCCACTTCGCTGGATTCGGGTGCTCATCGCGGAAAGGTCGCTGCCGGCGTCCTGTTCGCTGAACGCCACCGCCGCGAGCTGACCGCTCGTGAGAGCGCGCAGGTGGGTGCGGCGCTGGTCCGCGTCGCCGAGCCGCGAGATCGCCCACGCGGCCATTCCCTGGGACGTCTGCACACTGCGGAGCGAACTGCAGAGACTGCCGGTGTGCGCGGTCAGCTCACCGTTTGTCGCGCTGTCGAGTCCGAGGCCGCCGTAGGACGGCTTGACCTGCGCGCACAACAACCCGCGTGCGCCAAGGTCGCGCAGCAGGTCTTCAGGAATCAGCCCGTCGAGGTCCCATCGCCCGGCGTTGCCGTCGACGAGACCGGTGATCAGGGCACGTTCGTCCGCGAGCTGGTCAGGCACTGTCGGTCGACTCGGCTTCGGCCTTCAGCCGCAGCGTCAGCGCCGTCATCTTCTCGACCGTCCGGAAGTGCTCCAGCCGCAGGTCCGGACCGGCGATCTCGATGCCGTAGGTGCCTTCGAGGTGGACCACCAGTTCGAGCGCGAACATGGACGTGGCCAGCCCGGTGCCGAAGATGTCCTGGCCGGGCGCGACGACCTGCTTCGTCTTGGCCTCGAGGAAGGCCAGCAGCCCGGCCTGGATCTGCGCCGCCAGCGCCGGCGTGGCGGCCTCGTTGATCGTCACGAGATACCTTCTCCGTAGTCGTAGAAACCCCGGCCGGACTTACGACCGAGTTCACCCGCGCGCACCTTCTCGCGCAGGAGTTCGCACGGGCTGTTCCGCTTCTCGCCCGTGCGTTCGTACAGTGCGTCGAGGGCGTCGACGAGGTTGTCGATGCCGATGAGGTCGGCCGTGCGCAGCGGTCCGGTGGGGTGACCGAGGCACCCCTGCATCAGGGTGTCGACGTCCTCCACCGTCGCCGTTCCCTCGGCGACGATCCGTGCGGCGTCGTTGATCATCGGATGCAGCAGCCGGCTGGTGACGAACCCGGGCGCGTCGCGTACCACCACGGCCTTGCGGCGCAGCGTCGTCAGCAGGGCCTGGGTCGCGGCCAGCACGGCGTCACCGGTGCGCGGGCCCCGGATCACCTCGACCATGGAGATCAGGTACGTCGGGTTCATGAAGTGCGTGCCCAGCAGGTCTTCCGGGCGCCGCACCGCCCCGGCGAGCTCGTCGATCGGGATGCCCGACGTGTTGGAGATGACCGGCGTGCCCGGACGGACCAGTTCGGACACCTCGCCGAGCACCTTGGCCTTGAGCCCGGCGTCCTCGGTGATCGCCTCGATCACCGCGTCCGCGTGCGCCAGCCCGGACATCGAGACGCTGGTGGTCAGCTCGCCCTGTGGCCGGTCGCCGGGCAGGGCGCCGAGCAACTGCGCGTGCCGCAACTGGGTGCGGATGCCGGACCGGGCCCGGTCCAGGGTCCGGGTGTCGACGTCGACCAGGTCGACGGACACACCACTGCCGAGGGCCAGTGTGGTGATTCCGGATCCCATGACTCCGGCACCCAGTACCGCGATTCGGTGGAACTGCTGATCGGTCGTCACTCGAGCTCCATGGTTCCCGGCGGGCCGATTTCCGAAATGGGTGCGCCCCGCATTCAGGGCACGAATGTGCCAGCCGCCCAATGGGCCGACAACCCCTAGCGGCTCCGGCGGGCGGCGAGCCGCCGGATGCGCTCCAGGGGTGCCGGGGGACCGGCTAGGGGTGGGTGTGCGGTGCCCGCGCTCGTAATGTGGCTCGCTGGAATACAACCAACTGACGCGGTTGAGTCGTGCGGTTTCGCCGAGATTTCCGAAAAATCGCCGGCGCGCGCGAGCGGGTCCGCGACGGCAAACGCGAGGGTTACGTGGGCATGGCTGATGACAGGCTGGTCGGCGCTTTACGTGCGTCGCTGAAGGAAACCGATCGGCTGCGCGAGCAGAACAAAAAACTCACCGACGCCGCCAGGGAACCGATCGCCATCATCGGTATGGCTTGCCGCTTCCCGGGTGGCGTGCGGTCCCCGGAGGACCTGTGGCGGCTGCTGGCCTCGGGCCAGGACGCCATCGGCGAGTTCCCCACCGACCGTGGCTGGGACCTGCGGCGGCTCTACGACCCGACCGGGCAGCGACCGGGGTCGACCTACGTGCGCGAAGGCGGTTTCCTGTACGACGCGGCGGACTTCGACGCCGACTTCTTCGGCATCGCCCCGCGCGACGCGCTGCTCATGGACCCGCAGCAGCGGCTGCTGCTGGAGACGTCGTGGGAGGTGTTCGAGCGGGCCGGCATCCCGCCGCATTCGGTGAAGGGCAAGCCGGTCGGTGTCTTCGCGGGCGTGATGTACCACAACTATCCGGGCAGCTACGGGTCTTCGGCCGTGGTGTCCGGGCGGCTCGCGTACACCTTCGGGCTGGAGGGGCCCGCGGTCACCGTGGACACCGCGTGCTCGTCCTCGCTGGTGACGATGCACCTCGCCGCCCAGGCACTGCGGCAGGGCGAGTGCAACCTCGCGCTGTCCGGTGGTGTGTCGGTGATGTCGTACCCGCGGACCTTCGTCGAGTTCAGCATCGACGGCAACCTGTCCAGCGACGGCCGGTGCCGTCCGTTCGCCGAGGCGGCCGACGGCACCGCGTGGTCGGAAGGGGCCGGAGTCCTTCTGCTGGAACGGCTTTCGGACGCGCGCCGCAACGGGCACCCGGTGCTGGCGGTCCTCAAGGGCAGCGCGGTCAACCAGGACGGCGCCTCCAACGGGATCGCCGCGCCGAACGGCCCTGCCCAGCAGCGGGTCATCCGTGCGGCGCTGGCCAACGCGCGGGTGTCGGCCGACCAGATCGACGTGGTGGAGGCACACGGCTCGTCGACCGAGCTCGGTGACCCCATCGAGGCGGACGCGCTGCTGGCCACGTACGGCAAGGAACGCCCGGCGGACCGTCCACTGTGGCTCGGCTCGGTGAAGTCGAACCTCGGCCACACCCAGGGCGCGGCCGGCGTCGCCGGTGTCATGAAGATGGTGCTGGCACTGCGCAACGGCGTGCTGCCCAAGACGTTGCACGTGGACCAGCCCAGCAAGCACGTGGACTGGTCGGTCGGCGCGATCGAGCTGCTCACCGAGCACCGCGACTGGGTCCGCAACGGACATCCGCGCCGGGCCGGGGTGTCGTCGCTCGGCCTGAGCGGTACCAACGCGCACGTCATCATCGAAGAGGCACCCGAGTCCCCAGCGGACGAGACCGAGCAGGCGCCGCGGAACGCCGGGCAGATCCCGTGGGTGTTGTCCGGCCGCAACCGTGAGTCGCTGCGTGCCCAGGCGAGCCGGCTGCTGGAGTTCCTGCGCGAACGACCGGAGGCCGATCCGGCCGACGTCGGCTGCGCGCTCGCCACCACGCGGTCCCCGCTGGAGTACCGGTCCGTGATCATCGGCGCGGACCAGGACGAACTGATGGCCGGTCTGGCCGGTGTGGCCGCCGGTGACCGAGTCGCCGGAGTGGAGCACGGGCTGGCGCGCGGCGACTCCGCCATGGCGTTCCTGTTCCCCGGTGGGGGCACGCAGCGGCTCGGCATGGGCCGGGCGCTCAGCGCGGCCTTCCCGGCGTTCGGCGCGGCGTTCGACGAGGTGTGCGCGGCGCTGGACAAGCACATGGACCGCCCGGTGCGGCCGATGATCGACGGCGACGCCGAAGCGCTGGACCGCGTGGGATACGCGATGGCCGCGCTGTTCGCGGTCGAGGTGGCGCTGTTCCGGCTGCTGGAGTCGCTTGGGATCACTCCGGACCTGCTCGCCGGGCACTCGACCGGCGAACTGACCGTCGCCCACGTCTCCGGTGTGCTCTCGTTGGCCGACGCGGCCGAGTTGGTGGCCGCACGCGGCCGGCTGATGCAGGGCCTGCCCGAGGGCGGGGCGATGGTGGCGATCAACGCGACCGAGGACGTGGTCCGGCCGTTGCTGACCGAGGGCATCGGGTTCGCGGCGGTCAACAGCCCCGGCTCGGTGGTGGTCTCCGGTGTCGCCGAGGAGGCCCACGCCCTGGCCGCGGTGTGCGCGGAACAGGGGTACCGGACGAAGCAGCTGCGGGTGAGCCACGCGGCCCACTCGCCGATGATGGAGCCGATCCTGGCGGAGTTCCGGAAGGTGGCCGAACGGCTGACCTTCCACGAGCCGAGGATTCCCGTCGTCTCCACCGTGACCGGCAGGCTCGCCGAGGGCGACGACCTGCGCTCGCCGGACTACTGGGTCCGGCACATGCGGCAGTCGGTGCGGTTCCGGGACGCCGTCGACGGGCTGCGTGCCGAAGGCGTGCGCCGGTTCGTGGAGCTGGGACCGGACGGCGCGCTGTCCTCCCTGATCCAGGAGTGCCTTGGCGCGTCGAGCGATCAGGCGAACGACCTCGTGGTGTCGGTGCTGCGCAAGGACCGGCCGGAGGAACAGGCGTTCGTCACCGCGCTGGCCCAGCTGCACGTACGCGGCTTGTCGCCGGACTGGAAGACCTTCTTCGCCGGTGCCAGGCCCACCCAGCTGCCGACGTACGCGTTCCAGCGGGAGCGGTACTGGCTGTCGGCGTCCTCAGTGGACGGTGACCCGTCGTCGCTCGGCCTTGAGCCGGTGAACCATCCGCTGCTGGCCGCGGCCACCGTGCTGGCCGGTTCGGACGGGCTGGTGCTGTCCGGGCGGCTGTCCGTCGCGACCCACCCGTGGCTCGCCGACCACGCTGTCGGCGGCACGGTCCTGTTGCCCGGCACCGCCTTTGTCGAACTCGCGATGTGCGCGGGCGACCAGATCGGCTGCCCGCGAGTGCGTGAGCTGACGCTGCACGCACCGCTCGTGCTGCCCGAGCAGACGGCGGTCCGGATCCAGCTGATCGTGGGCGCGGCCGACGACTCCGGAGCGCAGTCGATCAGCATCCACTCGCGTCTTGAGGACTCGGGCGGGCACACGCCGTGGGTGTTGCACGCCACGGGTCTGCTGACGCCGGGTGCCGGGGTGGCGCCGTTCGACCTGACCGCGTGGCCGCCTGCCGGTGCCGAACCTCTTGACGTCAACGGGATGTACGAGGAACTGGCCAGCCGCGGCTCCGCGTACGGGCCGATGTTCCAGGGCCTTCGCGCGGCCTGGCGGCAGGGTGGCGAGATCTACGCCGAGGTGAGCCTGCCGGACAACGCCCGGGCGGCGGCCGAGGACTTCGGGCTGCACCCCGCGGTGTTCGACGCGGCGCTGCACGCGATCGGGTTGGCCGCCACCGACGACGAGACCGTGTCGCTGCCGTACGCGTGGTCCGATGTGGAGCTGTTCGCGACCGGCGCCTCCGCCGTGCGTGTGCGGGTCCGGTCGTCGGACAACGGCAAGTCCTTGGAGATCGCGGACGTGGCCGGCCGGCCGGTGGCCACGGTGGGATCATTGACACTGCGGGAGATCTCCGCGGAACAGCTCGCGGCTGTCGCCCGCAGCGCGACGGATGTCACTGCCGACGCGCTGTTCGGCGTCAGCTGGACGCCTGCCGTCCTTCCGGACGTGGCCGAGCCGGCCGTGGCGGATTTCGAAACGTTGGGCGAATCCGTACCGGATGTCGCGGTACTGCGAGTCACCGGGGGACAAGGGCCCGAGGCGGCGAGGTCGGCCACGCATCGCGTGCTTGACGTTCTGCAGACCTGGTTGCGTGAGGAGCGTTTCCGCTCCGCTCGTCTGGTCGTGCTCACCAGCGGCGCTGTGGCGTTGCCCGACGAGGACGTCACCGATCTGGGCGGCGCAGCCGTGCACGGCCTCGTGCGGTCGGCCCAGTCCGAGGAGCCAGGGCGGTTCATCCTCGTCGACTCCGACGCCCCGGACGACGCGCTGAAGCTGCTGCCGGGGATCGTGGCGTTGAACGAGTCCGAGGTCGCGGTGCGGCAGGGCGTCGCTCTGGTGCCACGCCTGGGCCGGGTGACCGTGGACCAGACCCTGGCCGCCCCCAACTGGGACGGGACCGTCCTGGTGACGGGCGGCACCGGCGCTCTGGGCCGTCTCGTCGCCCGGCATCTCGCGGAAGCCCATGAGGTACGCAAGCTTCTGCTCGTCAGTCGTCGGGGCGCAGCCGCGGACGGAGCGGCCGAGCTGGTCGCCGAGCTGTCGGAGCTCGGCGCGGAGGCCGAGGTGGTGGCCTGCGACCTCGCCGACCGGCAAGCCGCCGAGCAACTGCTGGCCACCCACCAGGTGACCGCGGTGGTGCACTCCGCCGGTGTCCTGGACGACGGCGTGGTCACCTCACTGACCCCGGACCGGATCGACGCCGTACTGCGGCCCAAGGTGGACGCCGCCTGGAACCTGCACGAGCTGACCGAAGGGCTCTCGGCGTTCGTGATCTTCTCCTCGGCCGCCGGGGTGCTCGGCGCGCCGGGACAGGCCAACTACGCGGCCGCGAACGCGTTCCTGGACGCGTTGGCCGCTCATCGCCGGGCGCACGGCCAGCCCGCGCAGTCCCTCGCGTGGGGCCAGTGGGCGCAGGCAGACGGCATGGCGGGCGGTGTGGACGCGGCGGGCCGGACGGGCCTGCCCGCGATGTCGCCGCAGGAGGGCCTGGTGTTGCTGGACGCCGCGACGTCGTCACCAGAAACCGTGCTCGTACCGATGAAACTGGACATCGCGGTGCTGCGCGACGCTCCCGGCCAGGTGTCCGACATCCTGCGCGCGCTGGTGCCGTCCACCCGCAAGGCGGCCAGCGCGCCGGAGACGGACGCGAACGCCCTGCTGGGCGGGCTCATCCGGCTGCCGGTGCCTGCCCGCCGCGCCGCGCTGCTGGATCTGGTGCTCGACAGCGTCGCCGAGGTGCTCGGGCACGGCTCGAAGGACCTGATCGACGCCGACCGGGCGTTCAAGGACCTCGGGTTCGACTCGCTCACCGCCGTCGAACTGCGCAACCGGCTGGGTGCCGCGACCGGGGCACAGCTGGTGAGCACGTTGGTCTTCGACTACCCGACAGCCAACGCGCTCACCGAGCACCTGTACGACACGTTGCTCGGTGAACTGGAGGACACGGTCACACCGGAGTCCGCCGGGCGGATCGGTGCCGACGAACCGATCGCGATCGTCGGCATGGCCTGCCGTTACCCCGGTGACGTCAGCACGCCGGAAGAACTGTGGCGCCTGGTCGCCGAGGGCCGCGACGGCGCGCAGCCGTTCCCGTCCGACCGGTCATGGGACATGGACTACTGGCTCGGCCTGCTCGCCGCGGCGGGCACCAAGCCGCAGGGCGGGTTCGTGGCCAGTGCCACCGACTTCGACGCCGCGTTCTTCGGGATCAGCCCGAACGAGGCGATCATGATGGATCCGCAGCAGCGGATGCTGATGGAGACCTGCTGGGAGGCGATCGAGCGGTCCGGGATCGACCCGCTGGCGCTCAAGGGAAGCGCGACCGGTGTGTTCGCCGGGGTGATGTCCGGCGGGTACGACCCGGGGCCGCTGGGCATGCTGGAGCACAACGGTTTGTACGTCGGCACCGGCTCGCTCGCCAGCATGGTGTCCGGCCGGATCTCCTACACCTTCGGGTTCGAAGGCCCAGCCGTCTCGGTGGACACCGCCTGCTCGTCCTCCCTTGTGGCGCTGCACCTCGCGACGCAGGCACTGCGCAACGGTGACTGCTCGCTCGCGCTCGCCGGTGGCGTGTCGAACGTCGCCACACTCGAACAGTTCGCGCATTACGACGAGAACGGCACGGCTTCGGACGGTCACTGCAAGGCGTACTCGGCTTCCGCGGACGGCGTCGGCTGGGCCGAAGGCGTCGGGGTGGTCGTGCTCGAACGCCTTTCCGACGCACAGCGCAACGGCCACGAGATCCTCGCCGTGGTCCGCGGGTCGGCCGTCAACTCCGACGGCGCGTCCAACGGCCTCACCGCGCCCAACGGGCCGTCGCAGGAACGCGTGATCCGCCGGGCACTGGCCGTCGCCGGGCTGCAACCGTCCGAAGTGGACGTTGTGGAGGGGCACGGCACCGGGACCACGCTGGGTGACCCGATCGAGGCCAACGCCCTGCTGGCGACCTACGGGCAGGACCGGCCGGCCGACCGGCCGCTGTGGCTCGGCACGGTCAAGTCGAACATCGGGCACACCCAGGCCGCCGCCGGGGTGGCCGGCGTGATCAAGATGGTGCTGGCGCTACGGCACGGCGAGCTGCCGAGAAGCCGGTACGCCGAGCAGCCGACGCCGCACGTGGACTGGTCGTCGGGCAACGTCAGGCTGCTCGCCGAGACCATCCCGTGGCCGGGCAACGGGCATCCGCGCCGGGCGGGCGTTTCCTCGTTCGGCTACAGCGGCACCAACGCGCACGTGATCATCGAGCAGGCGCCCGAGGCGCAGACGGCTCCGTCACCGGCTCCGAGCGAGCGGGTGCGTGACGGGCAGCCCGCGCCGTGGCTGCTGTCCGCCCGGACCAAGGAAGCGCTGCCCACACAGGCCCGGCAACTGCTCTCGTACGTCACCGAGCACCCCGGACTCGACACGCTGGACATCGGATACTCGCTGGCCAAGCGCGAGCCGCAGTTCAGCCACCGCGCCGCGGTCGTCGGCACCGGCCGGGACGAACTGGTCGCCGCGTTGACCGCGCTCGCGGAGGAGAAGACCTCCGGTGGCGTGGTGCTCGGCACCGCACGGCCCGGCGGCAAGACCGCGTTCCTCTTTCCGGGACAGGGCACGCAGCGGCCCGGCATGGGCCGGGACCTGTACGCGGAGTTCCCGGTGTTCGCCCAGACCTTCGACGAGGTGTGCGCGCGGTTCGACCCGTACCTCGACCGGCCGCTGAAGGACGTGATGTTCGCCGAGGAGGGCTCGGTGCTGGCCCAGCTGCTGGGGCAGACCGTGTTCACCCAGGCGGCGCTGTTCACCATCGAGGTCGCCCTGTTCCGCCTGATGGAGTCCTGGGGACACCGGCCGGACTACGTGATCGGCCACTCGGTCGGCGAGCTGGCCGCGGCGTACGTGGCCGGGGTGTTCACCCTGAAGGACGCGGTCAAGCTGGTCGCCAACCGCGGCCAGCTGATGCAGGAGCTGCCCAGCGGGGCGATGCTCGCGGTGGACGCCGAGGAGGACGACGTCCGGCCGTTGCTCACCGACGGCGTCAGCATCGCGGCCATCAACGGGCCGCGGCTGGTCGTGGTGTCCGGTGAAGAAGAGGAAGTGTGGGCGGTCGCCGCCAAGTGCAAGCGGCAGGGCCGGGGCGCGATGCGCCTCGCGGTCCGGCACGCCTCGCACTCGCCGCTGGTGGACGAGATGCTGGACGAGCTGCTGGAGATCGCCGAACAGCTGACGTACGACGCGCCGCGCGTCCAGCTCGTGTCCACAGTGACCGGAGCGCTGGCCACCACGGACGAGCTGTGCGACCCGGAACACTGGGTGAACAACTGCCGCCAGCCGGTCCGGTTCCTCGACGCCGTCCGCAGCGCTGAAGCCGAAGGTGTCAACCGGTACGTGGAACTCGGCCCGGACAGCACGCTCTCCGGCATGGTGCAGCTGTGCGTGACCAAGGCGCCGGAGGACGTCACGGTCGTGCCGGCTCTGCGGTCCGGCCAGCCCGAGGTCTTCGCCGCGCACCTCGCGTCGGGCCAGATGTACGCCGCCGGATTCACCTCGGACCCGGCGCGGCTGTTCACCGGGCGGGACGTCCAGCGGGTGCCGTTGCCGCCGTACGCGTTCCACCGCAAGCGGTACTGGCCGGACATCGACATGGGCGCGATCCGCGAAGGCAGCATCGCGTCCACCGGTATCCACTCGACCGAGCACCCGCTGGTCGGCGCCTCGGTCCCGGTCGCGGGCTCCGATCAGGTCGTGCTCAGTGGCAGGCTGTCGCTGGGGACGCACGCGTGGCTGGCCGATCACGCGCTCGGCGACACGGTGCTGTTCCCCGGCTCCGGTTTCGTGGAGCTGGCCGTGCGGGCCGGTGACGAGGTCGGGTGCCGTCGCCTCGCGGATCTCACCATCGAGGCCCCGATGGTGCTGCCGTCCCGGGGCAAGGTGCAGGTTCAGGTCGTGGCCGGTGCGCCGGACGAGTCCGGTTCCCGTCCGCTGACGATCCATTCCCGGCCGGACGAGACCGACGAGCCGTGGACGCGGCACGCGAGCGGCCTGCTGACAACCGACCAGGCCCCGGAACCGGCCGGTCTCGCCGAATGGCCGCCGCCCGGTGCCGAGCCCATCGACGTGGACGGGCTGTACGAAGGGTTCGCCGAGGCAGGCATCGCCTACGGACCGGTGTTCCAGGCGCTGCGTGCCGCGTGGCGACAGGGCGACGAGGTGTACGCGGAGGTTCGTCTCGGGCAGGACGGCACGCAGCAAGCCGCCCGGTACGGCCTGCACCCGGCCGCGCTGGACGCCGCGCTGCACGCGATCGGCCTCGCCGAGAGCATCGACGTCGACTCCGGTCTGCCGTTCAGCTGGCAAGGCGTGGACCTGTACGCGACCGGCGCGAGCGAGCTTCGGGTCCGTGTCACTCCGACTGGCAGCGACACGGTGTCGCTGGTGCTGGCCGACCAGGCCGGTAACCCGGTCGCGTCGGTGGACACCCTGGTGCTGCGTTCGGCGGGCTACGGTGACGCTCCGGCCGTGCGAGCCCGGCACGAGGCGCTGTTCGGCTGGGACTGGACGCCGATCACTACCGGTGCCACGCCCGCGACCGGTCGCTGGGCAGTGGTCGGCCGGGACAACTCGACCGAACTGGTGGCAGCCCTGTGGTCGGCCGACAACGCTGTGGCCACGCACTCGGATCTGACCTCGGTGCTCGATCAGCGCCCGGTCCCCGAGGTCGTCGTGCTCGACCGGACCGGCCTCGGAAACGGGGCCACGGCGGTGCACACGGCCGTGACCGAAACGTTGGCCCAGCTCAAGGCGTGGCTGGACGCGACGCACGTCGCCGCGTCGAAGCTGCTCGTGCTGACCGAGGGCGCGGTCGCGGTCGGGGACGAGGACGTGCCGGACCTGGCGGGTGCCGCGGTGTGGGGCCTCGCGCGGTCGGCGCAGTCGGAGAACCCGGACCGGATCGTCCTCGTGGACACCGATGGTGAGTCGCACCGGACGCTGCCCGCCGTGCTGGCGAGCGGCGAACCACAGGTCGCGGTACGCGCGGGTGTTCTGCACGGCGGCAGGTTGATCAAGACGGCCGCCCACGACGGCGAGCCGGGCAGCATGTTCGACGCCAACGGAACCACGCTCGTCACCGGTGCGACCGGCGCCGTCGGCAGGCTGCTCACCAAGCACCTGGTCACCGGCCTCGGAGTACGGCACCTGCTGTTGCTGTCGCGCGGCGGCGAGGCACCTGACCTGGTCGATGAGCTGACCGAACTGGGTGCCGAGGTCACCATCGCCGCGTGTGACGTGGCCGACCGGAAGGCCCTGGCGCGCGTGCTGCGCGAGATCCCGGCCAAGCACCCGCTGACGTCGGTCGTCCACCTGGCCGCCGTGGTCCAGGACGGCACCATCGGCTCGCTCACCGAGGACAACGTGACCGCTGTGCTGCGCCCGAAGGTGGACGCGGCATGGAACCTGCACGAGTTGACCAAGGACTCCGGCCTGACCGCGTTCGTGACGTTCTCCTCGGTCGCCGGGCTGCTCGGCAACGCGGGCCAGGGCAACTACGCCGCGGCGAACACGTTCCTCGACGCGCTGGCCGCGCACCGCCGGGCGAATGGCCTGCCGGGGCAGTCGCTGGCCTGGGGCCTGTGGTCGGCGATCGGGGCGTCCACCGCCTCGGTGACCGACGCCGACCGTGCCCGGATGGCCCGCGAAGGCATGGCCGCGCTGTCCGATGTGGAGGGTGTGGAGCTGTTCGAGGCCGCCGTCGCACGGCCGGAGCCGCTTCTCGTGCCGATGCGGATCACCACGTCCGGGGCGGTCGACGCCGACCAGGTCCCGCACGTGTTCCGTGCCCTGGTGGCACCGGCGCGGCGGACCGCGGCCCGGGCGGCCGGAACCGACGTGGCCACGCTGCGCCAGCGGCTGCTCGGCCGCACGCCGGAGCAGCGCGACAAGGTGCTGCTGGAGCTCGTGCTCGATCACGCGGGCGCGCTGCTCGGATACGCCGACAACGAGACGATCGACCCGGACCGGCACT
Organism: Kibdelosporangium persicum; assembly: GCF_013280595.1. GTDB lineage: Bacteria > Actinomycetota > Actinomycetes > Mycobacteriales > Pseudonocardiaceae > Kibdelosporangium > Kibdelosporangium persicum. The sequence goes on along the minus strand of NZ_JAAATY010000010.1, from coordinate 218,537 downwards.
TCCTGGAGTCCGGTTTCGACTCCTTGACCGCGGTGGAACTGCGCAACCGCCTCAACGCGTCGACCGGCCTGCAACTGCCGCCGACGGTGGCCTTCGAGTTCCAGACGCCGGTGGGGCTGGCCGCGCACGTGTCCGCGCAACTCGGCGCGGTGGACAACACAGCTCCCGGCTCATCCACTGTGGACAGCAATGGTGGTGGCGACGCGGATTCGATCCCTGAGCTGTTCCGGGAGCTGGTGCGCGCCGGCCGGGTGCAGGACGGGCTCGGTCTGCTGGACTACGTCGCGAACCTGCGTCCGACGTTCTCGTCGGTCGCGGACATCGACCAGCTCCCGGTGCCGGTCCGGCTCACTGAAGGCCCGAACGCGCCGCGGCTGGTCTGCCTATGCACTCCGGCGGCGATGGGCGGCCCTTACCAGTTCGCCCGGCTGGCCATGTCGTTCCGCGGGGTGCGGGAGTTCTCGGCGCTGCCGATGCCCGGCTTCGGGACCGGTGAACGGCTGCCGGAGTCGGCCGCAGCCGTGGTCGAGGTGCTCGCCGAAAGCGTGCGCAAGGCCGTCGGGGACGAGCCGTTCGCCCTCCTGGGGTACTCGTCGTCCGGCATCCTCGCCTACGCGACGGCCGAGCTTCTCGAACGGTCGGGCAATGCCCCGGCCGGAGTCGTCCTGCTGGACACGTACACGATCGACGAGGCGCCCACCGAGGAGGAGAACCGGGAGGATCTCGCCTCGGATGTGGCCATCGGCGCGCTCGTCCGCGAGGAGTGGTACGGGCAGCGTGGTACGCGGACGTCGCTGACCGCGATGGCCCGGTACATGAGCGTGCTGGCCGACGTCGAGCTGACCGACATCGCGACACCGACCCTGCTGCTTCGCGCGGCGCAAAGGTACGTCGTCGATTCGGACACGGATGCCGCCCGGGACGACGCCTGGCAGACGACGTGGACGCACGCGAGCACCGTCGACACGGTGCCTGGCGACCACTTCACCATGGTCGAGGGCAACGCGGACACCACCGCCGCGGCCATCGCCGGATGGCTCGACACGCTCGGCTGACCGTCAGGCCGATCGGCGCAACAGGGGTCGGCCGCCCCGGGACAGGGGTGGCCGGCCACCGTCTGAGAGAGGCTTCATGCGCGTTCTTGTCACGACCGCCGCCGTGCCCGCCCGGCTGTACAACCTGGTACCGCTCGGGTGGGCCCTGCGCACCACCGGTCACGAACTATGCGTCGCCAGCCTGCCTGGCCTCGCGCCCGTGACGAAACGGAGCGGCCTGACCGCCGTGGAAACAGGCGGCGAGCCGGTGTCGGCGCCGGTGAACGACCACATGCTCGCCGATCTGGTCGAGTTCGCCAAGGTGTGGCGGCCGGACCTGGTGGTGTGGGACGCGGACACGTTCGAAGGACCGCTCGCGGCGACGTCGCTCGGCGTGCCGCACGTCCGTGTACTGTCCACGCCGGATAATGCCGGGCCGAGGTGGCAGCAGTCACGGGAGCATCCGTTCGCGGACCGGCTGGGCGAGTTCGTGCTGGGGCACGCGACGGTCGACCCCACACCCGCCTGTTTCCGCTTTCCGGTCGATGTCGGTTACCGGCCCGTTCGTTATGTGCCTTACGACGGCGTCGCGGTGTATCCCGCCTGGCTGCAGAAAAAACCACGGCGCCCGAGAGTCGCCGTCGCACTGGAGCGGCCGTCCGCCAGCACGGCCGTGTTCGCCGCCTTGGCGAACCTGGACGTCGACGTGATCGCGACGCTCGACACCCGGCGGATTCCGCCGGAGGCGCGGATCGCGGACAACATCCGGCTGCTGGACCACCTCTCGCTGAACGTCCTGCTGCCCGGGTGTTCCGCGGTGGTCCACGACGGCGACATGAAAGCGATCAGTACCGCGGTCGTGCACGGCGTACCGCAACTGGGGATGGCTGGTGACATGACCGAGATCGAGAAATGCGGCGCGGGCCTGGCGGCGGACGCGGAGTCGTTGCCGGGACAAGTCGCCAGACTGCTCGCCGACGAGTCCATCAAGGACGGTGCGGCGGCGCTGCGCGCGGAGATGCTGGGCAGGCCCAGCCCACAGGACATCGTGCCGGAACTGGTGGGGCTCGCGTGACCAGGAACCAGATCGACCCGAGACTCTTCTCCGACAGCGACCTCGCCCGGCACCTGCTCACGGTGCGCGGCGTGCACTGGATGAACGGCGACCGCGGCGTGCCTCTTGCCCTTCTCCTTCGTGCACAAGGCATCGACCCGCATTCCCTGTACGAGGCCATGCGCGGTCAACCGGCATTGCGCCAGAGCGACATCGACGTGTGGGTCACGGTCTCGCACCCGGCCGGGACCGCCATCCTGTCCGACCGGCGGCTGACCAGACGGCACGCCCGGGATGCCCGTCGCCGCAAGCGGATCTTCACCCTCGACGCCGCGACGACACCGAAACACGTGCTCGCGGTCGACGACACCACGTTCGGCCTGGACCACGACGACCACGACCGGCTGCACCAGCTCACCGACCCGGTTTTCGGCCCGGCCGCGGTGAACCTGCGCCGCGGGCAGGTCGCCGGCGTCTTCGCCGAGCGCGCCGGGGACCTCGGCGGCGAGTTCGATCTGATGACCGGCTTCGCCCGGCCGGGCGTGATCACCGCGCTCGCCGACCTGATCGGATTGCCGGTGGAGACCCGGCCGCGGTTCGCCGAACTGGTCATGGGCACCGTTCCGGTGCTGGACGCCCTGCTGTGCCCGCCGACCTTGGCGGCGACACGCCGGCTGATCGCCTCGTTCGACGGCATCAAGGCCATGCTCGTCGAACTGCTCGACGGCCGCCAGTTGGCCGACGAGGTGTTGCGCCGGGTGAACGGAACCGAACAGTCCACCGTGGACGTGCTGTCGGCCTGCCTGTTGACGATGGTGGTCGGCACCCACGTGGCCTCGAACCTGATCTGCGACACGGTCCTCGCGTTGCACCGTCGGCCGGACCAGTGGGACCTCGTGCGGGCCGACCCGTCGCTCGCCGGTGCGGCCGTGGAGGAGACCCTGCGGTACGACCCGCCGGTCCGGATCGCCAGCCGGATCGCCGGCGAGGACGCCGAGGTGGCCGGGCTCCGGGTCAACGCGGGCGATCAGGTCGTCGTGCTGCTCGACGGGGCCAACCGGGACCCCGAGGTGTTCGCCGACCCCGGCACGTTCCGGATCACCAGAACCGATCCCGCGGCGCACCTGACATTGGATGACCTGCCGACGCGGTTCGTCGCCCCGGTCGTGCGGGTGCTGGCCGCCGAGGCGACTCGTGCGCTCGTCACCGGAGTGTCCCGATTGGACATGGCAGGAGACGTGGTGCGGTACATGCGGTCGCCGGTAGCCGGTTCGATGGCGCGTTGCCCTGTGAAGGCGGGTGGATGATGCGGGTTCTGTTCACGGTGTTCGCGTCCAAGGCACACATGTACAACGTGGTGTCGCTGGCATGGGCCATGCGGGCGGCCGGTCACGAGGTCTACGTCGCCGGGCATCCGGACCTGGTCGACATGATCACGTCGACCGGACTGCCTGCCGTGGCCGTGGGCAACGCGCTGGACATGGGCGGATCCTGGCAGGGCAAGGGCACCTGGAACCAGGAGGTGCTCAGCCGTGGCCTGTCGGCGCCGCACGAGGAGCAGCTGCGCCAGGGCTGGGACCACGTGCTCGGCGAGTTCACCCTCGCATGCGGCGTCCGGTACGAGTTCCTCGCCGACCAGTCCTTTGTGGACGACATGGTGAAGTTCGCGTGCGCGTGGCAACCGGATTTGGTCGTCTGGGACGCCCTGACCTTCGCTGGGCCGATCGCCGCCATCGCCAGCGGGGCGGCGCACGCCCGGCTGCTGTTCGGGCTGGACTACGTCAACCGGCTGTACGACGACTTCCGGCAGCTGTACGACCGGCAACCGCCGGAGCAGCAGGACGATCCGTTGACCGACTGGTTCACCGGGCGGCTGTCCAGGATCGGCGTGGAGTACCAGCCGTCGATGGCGACCGAGCTGCTCACCGGCCAGTGGACCATCGACCCGATGCCGTCCTGGATGGCGTTGCCCACCAAGCTTCCCACGGTGTCGATGCGTGCCGTGCCGTACAACGGTCCCACCACCATCCCGAGCTGGGTCTACACCAGACCGGACAAACCACGGGTCTGCCTGACGCTGGGCGTGTCCATGCGGGAACTGCTCGGCGGGGCGATGGTGTCCACCGGGGAGCTGCTGACCACGTTGGCCGAACTGGACATCGAGCTGATCGCCACGCTCGACGCCAGCCAGCTCGACTCCGCCAAGATCCCCGGCAACGTCACCGTCGTGGACTTCGTACCGCTGAACGAACTGCTGCCGAGCTGTTCGGCGATCGTGCACCAGGCGGGTTTCGGCACGCACACCAACGCGGTCACGCACGGCGTGCCGAGCATCGTGATCCCGGACCCGTTCTGGGACGAAGCGGAATGCGGCAGGCTGTTCGAGCAGCGCGGCGCCGGGCTGACCTTGGCGCCCGCGGAGTTCACCCCGGAAGCCCTGCGCACGAAGCTGGCCACGATCCTCGAAGACCCGTCGTACCGGTACCACGCCGGGGAGATCCAGCAGGATCTGCTGGCCGCGCCGACACCGCACGACATCATTCCGCGACTTGAGGAGCTCACGCGGCTGAACCGAGGCCGGGCCTAGCCAGCGAGATGCCCACCTTGGCGAGCAGGGACGCCAAGGTGGGCAAGCACGCAGGAACGCCTCCACCGACCCGTGTCGACCTTTGCGGCACCCTGTGTCGACCTTTGTGGCACCCTGTGTCGACCTTCGCGGCACCCCGTGTCGACCTTCGCGGCAGCCTGAAATTCCCGTCGGGGCTTGTTCCTGGGATGCGGCGCGGTGTGACGCGGGGCCATCATCGCCGGTTGGGTGCTTCTGCGTTCACCTGTCCTCGGGCGTCGCCCTTTGCTGGGAGCCTCCCAGAGGCGGCGCGGTTTTACCCGGGTCAGGGCGGCCGAAAACTTGCCGGTGCTCCAGAGGCCCGGCGGCTGAACTTCGGGTTCGAGCATTGGCGTCCCCGGCCTACCTCTCCGAGGCCGCCTGCGCGGTTCCCGTGTCAAACCGCGCCGCCCCCAGGAACTCGCCGCGCGAACCTTGCTGGCTACGCTAGGCGAGGCTGGCGGCTCTGATGGCGGGGGCTTGTGCCACGGCCTGCCGGATGATGTCGCAGACCTGGCCTACCTCGGTCAGCGTGATCCCGGTACCCGTCGGCAGCATGACCACGCGGTCGCTGAGTGCCTCACTGTGCGGCAGGGGGAGCGGAGCGTAGGTGGCTTGGTCGTGGACGTAGGGTTCGGTGCGGTGGCAGCCCGGGTGGAAGTGGGTGCGTGCCAGCACGTTCTCCGCCAGAAGCGTCGCCACCAGTTCGTCCCGGCTCAGTCCGGCTTCCGCTTCGTCCACTTCGAACACGATGTACTGGTGGTTGACCGTGTTCTCCCGGCTCGGGCAACGCAGCTCGACGCCAGGGACACCGGCGAGACCGGCCCTGTAGTGCTCGAAACGTTCGCGGTTGACGTCGATCAGGTACGGCATGTTCTCCAGTGAGGTAATACCCATCGCCGCCGCTACCTCGGTCATCTTGGCGTTGGTGCCGATCGACGACACGTACTCGCCTTCGCCACGGCCGTAGTTGTGCATGGAACGCACTCGCTCGGCGAGCTCGTCGTCGTTGGTGACGATCGCGCCGCCTTCGAAGGAGTTGATGAACTTCGTGGCGTGGAAGCTGTAGACCTCCGCGTCCCCGAAGTTCCCGACCGGGCGGCCGAGGCGGGAGCTGCCGATGGCGTGCGCGCTGTCGTAGAACAGCCGCAGGCCGTGTGCGCCGGCCAGGTCCGCCAGTTGCTCGGTGGGTGCCGGGTGGCCCCACAGGTGCACGCCCATGATCCCGGTGGTCTTCGGGGTGATCAGCCGGGCGGCGTGGTCCGGGTCGATGTTCCCGGTGTCCTCGTCGATGTCGCAGAAGATCGGCGTGATCCCCTCCCACAACAGGGTGTGGGCCGTCGCGATGAACGTGAACGACGGCAGGATCACCTCACCGCGCAGGCCGCCGGCCCGGATCAGCACCTGCAACGCGATCGACGCGTTGCAGGTGACGATGCAGTGCTTGACGCCCGCGGTCAACGCGAGGTCGTGCTCGAACTGCTTGACCAGCGGGCCGAAGCTGGTCAGCCAGCGACGGTCGATCGCCTGCTGGATCCGCTCCATCACCTTCCGCTCGTCCGGGACGTTCGGCCGGCCGACGTGCAGGGGCTGGACGAAGAACGGTTCGCCACCCAGGATCGCGAGGTCGCGGGGCATGGTCGTGTGCACTCCTGTCACCGCTTGCTGATGAAGTCGCGGAAGGACTCGATCACGTAGTCCGTCATCTCGGCGGTGATCCCCGGGTAGACACCCACCCAGAAGGTGCGCTCGGTGACGATGTCGCTGTTGGTCAGCTCACCCGACACCCGGAAGGGCTGGTTCAGGTACGCCGGGTGACGGGTGAGGTTCCCGGCGAACAGCAGCCGGGTGCCGATCCGGCGGGACTCCAGGAAGTTCACGATCTCCGCCCGCGTGAACGGCGCGTCCTGCTCGAGCGTGACGACGAAACCGAACCAGCTCGGGTCACTGTCCGGTGTGGCCGATGGCAGCAGCAGCCAGGGCAGCCCGTCCAAGCCCTCGCGCAACCGGCGCCAGTTCGCGCGGCGTGCGGCGCCGAACTCGTCGAGCTTGGCCAGCTGGGTCAACGCGAGGGCGGCCTGGGTGTCGGTCGCCTTCAGGTTGTAGCCGATGTGCGAGAAGATGTACTTGTGGTCGTAGCCGTACGGCAAGTCGCCCATCTGGTAGGCGAACCGCTTGTGGCACGTGTCGTTCTCACCCGGCTCGCACCAGCAGTCCCGGCCCCAGTCCCGTAGTGACTCGATCACCCGCGCCAGCGCCAGGTTGTCGGTGAGCACGCAGCCGCCCTCACCCGCGGTGATGTGGTGGGCGGGGTAGAAGCTCACCGTGCTCACGTGGCCGAATCCGCCGGTCAGCTTGCCCTGGTAGGTGGTGCCGACCGCGTCGCAGTTGTCCTCGACCAGGAACATGCCGTGTTCCTCGGCGATGTCGGCGATCTCCTTGGCCGGGAACGGGTTGCCCAGCGCGTGCGCGATCATGATCGCCCGGGTGCGCGGGCCGATCGCCTCGGCGACTCGTTCCGCGGTGGTGTTGTACGTGCCCAGTTCGATGTCCACGAACACCGGCTTCAGGCCGTTCTGGACAATGGGGTTGACCGTGGTGGGGAAGCCGGCGGCGACGGTGACCACCTCGTCCCCGGGCATCAGCCGGGTGTCCTCCAGTTCCGGCTGGCACAGCGCGGAGAGCGCCAGCAGGTTGGCCGAGGAACCGGAGTTGGTCAGATGTGCCTTGCGCAGCCCGAGCTTGCGGGCGAAGAGGCGTTCGAACCTGCGTGTCGACACGCCGGCGGCGATCCGCATCTCCAGCGCGGCCTCGACCAGCGCGGCCCGGTCGTCCTCGTCGAGCACCGCGCCCGAAGGTAGGATCGGGGTGACACCGGGCTGGAACCCGCGGTACGGGCTGACTTCCTTGTCGTACTTGCGGACCAGTTCCAGGATCGCGGTCTTGGTCGCGGCGCTGGTGTCGGTGCCGGTCGACGCGGCAGAGTTGGTCGAACTGTCCGCCATGGTCACTCCAGGGGTTGGTTCACGGTTCGGACGGCATCCATCAGGGCGGCGCCGCGCACGGCGGTTTCCAGGTGTGCGTCGAGCGGGACACCGTCGCGTACCGCGGTGGTGAAGGCGTCGATGGTGTCGCGGTACTGGTGGCTGGGCGGCAGGGTGATCTGCTCGGTCCCGTCCTGGCGTTCCACCCGGATCACCGGCTGGAAGTCCGGTGGCGGCGTGAAGGCCCGTTCCAGGGTGAGCCGGCCGCGGCTGCCCCACAGCTCGTAGTGCGACCGGTAGCTGTGCTCGAAGCCGAACGTCAGATGCGCGGTCACGCCGTCACCGGCTCGCAACAGGACACTGCCTCGAACGTCCACTCCGGACACCGGGTCGCGGCGCAGGTTCGCGCCGAGCACTTCCAGCGGCTCGGCGAGGAAGAGCATGGCCGCGTGCAGCGGGTAGAACCCGGCGTCCAGCAGCGCACCGCCGCCGAGGTCCGGCCGGTACCGCACGTCCTGGGCGGACAGTGGCGGGAACGCCATGGTGCTGTTGAACACGCGCAGCTCGCCCAGTTCGCCGTTGGCCACCAGTTTGCGCACGGCGTCGTGCTGGGTGTGCTGGACGAACATCCGGTTCTCCATCAGGCAGAGGCCGGTCTCGCGGGCGAGCCCGGCGAGTTCGGCCGCCTGCTGGTGGGTGGTGGCGAGCGGCTTCTCGGCCAGCACGTGCTTGCCCGCCCGCAACGCCTTCGCGCACCACTCGTGGTGCAGTCCGGTCGGCAGCGGGATGTACACCGCCTCGATGTCGGAACGGTCGAGCAGCGCGTCGTATCCCAGCACGGTTTCGCACTCGAATCGGTCCGCGAAGCGCCGGGCTTTGTCCTTGTCACGACTGGCGACCGCGGTCACGGTGGCCGTGGCGGACTCGGCGAACGCGGGCAACGTGCGCCGCCAGGCCACGTCGGCGCAGCCCAGGACACCGAACCGGACCGGATTCGTCACCGTGGTCATCAGTGCAGTCCCAGGGTCAGGCGCATGACGCTGACCAGCGTGCGGGCCTGGATGTTGAGGTAGTTGCGGTGCGCCAGCAGACCGGAGAGCTGGTCCAGCGTCAGCCAGCGGTAGTCCTCGGGCAGGTCGTCGGGGATGCCGTCGTCCAGTTCCACCACCACGTACCGGTTCTCCGCCTGGTAGAAGCGGCCGCCTTCCTCGGACAGGATGGCGTCGTAGTGGATCCGCTCGGCGGGCGCGCGCCGGATCAGGTCGGCGAACGGCGGCTCACCGTTGGGGTAGCTGGACGGCTGGTACTGGACTGTCGGCCCGATCTCGACCACGTCGACGAACCCGGGTTCGGCACGGGCGTGCGCCAGGACGTTCAGCACGCCGTCGACGTAACGGATGACGAAGGCGACCACACCGATGCCGCAGGGCTGGAACATCGGCTGCGTCCATTGGGCGACCTCGCGGCTGGTGGCCTGCACGGACACTCCGACCACTTTGAAGTGCAGGCCCTCGTCGTGCCGGATCTCGTCAGCCGACCGGTGCCAGCCGTCCACTTCGGCCAGTGGGATCGCCTCCGTCTGCACGTTGTGCGACGCACAGATCTCGGTGAACCAGCTGCGCAGCTGGGTGTCGTCGGCTGCCTGCGCGTTACCGTTGGGCAGACAGGAAAGCACTGTCCGGGAGTCCATGTTGACCAGGTTGTTCACCCGCAGCAGTTCGCCGATCTGGTCCAGGGTGAGCCAGCAGAAGCCCTCGGCGACGGGGATCTCCTCGTCGATCTCGACCACCATGTTGCGGTTGCGCTTGCGCAGGAACCACGATCCGTGCTCGGACTGCAGCACGTCCACCAGCACCCGTCCGCCGCGGGGCTTGACGAAGTACTCCAGATAGGTCACGTCGGCGCCGTTGTGGGCCTTCGTGTAGTTGCTGCGGGTGGCCTGCACGGTGGGCGACAGCTGCAGGATGTTGATGTTGCCCGGTTCCATCTTGCACTGCATCAGGCAGTGCGGCACGCCGTTGAACCGTTTGACCAGGATGCCGAGGATGCCGATCTCGGGCTGGTTGATGATCGGCTGCGACCACTCGGGCACCGGGCCGCGCTCGGAGCGCACCCGCAGCCCTTCGACGGTGAAGAACCGGCCGGAGTCGTGCCGGATGTCACCGGTCACCGGGTCGACCCGCCACCGGTCGAACTCGTCGAACGGGATGCGCCGCACCTCGTACTTGTTCTGCCCGTCCTGCTCTGCCCACCAGGAGTGGAACCGGTCGATGCTCACAGCCGGTCCGGCGAACGTCTCTGACATCTCATCACCTCGGCGGACGGAAATGGTGTCCTCATCCGGAAGAAGTCCCGGGGGAATGGCTTGGGGCGACGAGGCCGGGAAACGGCTTCGTGGCGTGATCGCCGCCGAGCCTATGGCCGTGCCGACAACCCGGCCAACCCCTAACCAGCCCGGTCGGCGGCCTGCCGGGTGGGCCGTGCTCGGTCATCGAGCAGGCGTACCCCTACCAACGCCCGTCCTTAGGGGTCCGCTGGGCGGCGGGCCCGGGATATCGTCCGGGCGTCCGACTAGGGAAGGGTTCCGATGCGCGTTCTGCTGGCCGCGCCGCCTTCGACTGCGCGACTGCACAACCTGATGCCTTTGGCGTGGGCACTGCGCACGTCCGGGCACGAGGTGCAGATCGCCGGGCGGCCCAAGTTCACCGAGACGATCACGACGACCGGGTTCGTCGCTGTCGCCGCGGGCACTGACGGCTCGGGTGACCGGCTGGCCGGCGAGTCCGATGTGGACGATCTGACGTCCTACGCGGCGCTGTGGCGACCGAGCCTGGTGGTGTGGGACGCGCACGCCCCCGCGGGGGCTGAAGTGGCGCGGGCGGTCGGGGCGGCAAGCGTCCGGGTGCTCAACCCGTCCGACGACGACGGCCCGGCTGGTGGTCCCGTACCGGACGCGACCGTGAACTGCCTTCCCCCGTCGCTGCGAGCACCGGAGGACACCGGCCATCTGCCGGTCCGTTACGTGCATTACTCGGGACCGTCGGTGATTCCCGCGTGGCTGCGCCGCAAACCGCGCAGGCGCCGCGTGCTTGTGACCACGCAGGATGCCGCCGGGCTGTCCGGCACGGTGCTTGATCCAGCGCTGTTCGACACGGCGGCGCGGCTGAGGATTGAGCTGGTCTGCACGCTCGCCGAAGACCAGATCCCGTCCGGGACAACCATTCCCGCGAACGTCCGGTTCTTCGACGCCGTCCCGGTGGACGCGGTGTTGCCCACGTGCGCCGCGATCGTGCACGACGGCACCGCCGCGCAGGCGATGGCCGCGTTGACGAACGGCCTGCCGCAGCTGGCGGTCGGCGCTTCGGGGCTCGCCGCGCGGATCGCGGAGCACGGCGCCGGTCTCGTCGCCGGGCAAGCGGACGGACCGGCGCTCGAGAAGCTTGTGGACGACGCAAGCCTGCCGGAGAACGCGCGGCGGCTGGGCGCGGAGATGGCGGCGATGCCTTCGCCGCGAGAGCTCGTGCCGGAACTGGCACGCATCGCCGGATCGCGCGCCCGCTGACCGCGCTGCTTAAGGGGGCGTCCGGCCGGGCGCGCCGAGTTTTAGGGGTGGGTGCGGGTTCTCCCGCTGGGTAGCGTTCGGCGTGGCGCTTCGGCGTTTCGAACGGGACCTCGGGTCCGCCACGGATGACGAGCTCGTCCCCTGTCGAACCGGACGAATTGGGCATCTCGTGAACGGGGCCGCGATGGCGAACGAGGACAAGCTACGGGCATATCTCAAGCGCGCGACCGCCGATCTGCAGCAGGCACGGCAGCGGTTGCGTGAGGTCAGGGCGCGGGCGGCGGAGCCGATCGCGATCGTCGGAATGGGCTGCCGGTTCCCGGGCGGGGTCGCGTCCCCCGAGGACCTGTGGCGGCTGGTCGCCGACGGCCGGGACGCCATCGGCGAGTTCCCCGCGGACCGCGGCTGGGACGTCGAACGGCTCTACCACCCGGACTCCGGCCAGCCGGGCAAGACCTACACGCGGCATGGCGGGTTCCTTTACGACGCCGCCGAGTTCGACGCGGCCTTCTTCGGGATCAGCCCGCTGGAGGCCCGCGGAACCGACCCGCAGCAGCGGATTCTGCTCGAGGTGTCGTGGGAGGCCGTGGAACGGGCCGGGATCGCGCCGGACTCGTTGCGCGGCAGTGCCACGGGCGTGTTCGTGGGCCTGATGCATCACGACTACGCCGGTGGCCACCCGGGCGGTAGCCTGGTGTCGGGACAGATCGCGTACACCCTCGGCCTGGAAGGCCCCGCGGTGTCCATCGACACGGCGTGCTCCTCATCGCTTGTCGCCATGCACCTCGCCGCGGAGTCGTTGCGGCGCGGCGAATGCACGCTCGCGCTCGCCGGAGGCGTCGCGATCATGGGAACACCGGATCTGTTCGTCGACTTCAGCAGGCGGCGTGGCCTCGCGCCGGACGGGCGCTGCAAGGCGTTCTCCGACGACGCCGACGGGACGGCGTGGTCCGAGGGCGCGGGCGTACTGGTGCTGGAGCGGCTGTCGGACGCGCAGCGCCTGGGACACCGGGTCCTCGGCCTGGTCCGGGGCTCGGCGGTCAACCAGGACGGCGCGTCGAACGGCATCACGGCGCCGAACGGCCCGGCCCAGGTCAAGGTCATCCAGCAGGCCCTCGCCAACGCCGGTCTGACGGCGTCCGAAGTGGACGCCGTCGAGGCGCACGGCACGGGGACCGCGCTGGGTGACCCGATCGAGGCGCAGTCGTTACTCGCCACCTACGGCGTAGGCCGGTCCACGGACAGTCCACTGTGGCTGGGGTCGATCAAGTCGAACCTCGGGCACCCGCAGGCCGCGGCCGGGATCGCCGGGATCATCAAGATGGTGCAGGCCATGCGGCACGGGCAGTTGCCGAAGACGTTGCACGTCACCGAGCCGTCACGGCACGTCGATTGGTCGTCGGGCTCCGTCCGGCTGCTGACCGAGCCGGTGTCCTGGTCCGCCAACGGCCATCCCCGACGGGCGGCCGTGTCGTCGTTCGGGCTCAGCGGCACCAACGCGCACATCATCCTCGAACAGGCCGAAGAGCGGGAACTTCCCGAGCGTTCGGCAGAGCAGCCGGTGGTGCCGTTGGTGTTGTCGGGCAAGAGCGAGACGGCCCTGCGTGAGTCGGCCCGCAGGCTCGCCGACCACCTGGCGGACTCCGGTGACCGGCTCGCCGACATCGGCCTGTCGCTGGTGTCCAGCCGGTCGGCGTTCGAACGACGGGCGGTCGTGGTGGGCCGCGACCGGGCCGAGTTGACGGCCGGGTTGCGGGACGTCGCTGCCGGCCAGGGCGTGACCGGCCTGGCGGACGTGCGGACCAAGACGGTGTTCGTTTTCCCAGGCCAAGGCTCGCAGTGGCGTGGGATGGCCGCGGTGTTGCTGGACGAGTCGCCCGCGTTCGCGGAGCGGCTGGCCGCGTGCGAGGCGGCGCTGAGCCGGTACGTGGACTGGTCGGTGACGGACGTGCTGCGCGAAGCCGATGCGGCGCCGCCCGCGGATCGGGTGGACGTGGTGCAGCCGGTGCTGTGGGCGGTGATGGTGTCACTGGCGGCCGTGTGGCGAGCGCACGGTGTCGAACCTGACGTGGTGATCGGGCATTCCCAGGGCGAGATCGCGGCCGCCTGCGTCGCCGGTGCTCTGTCCTTAGAGGACGGTGCGCGCGTGGTCGCTCTGCGCAGCCTGGCGATCGGCGAGCTGCTGAACCGTCCTGGCGGGATGCTGGCGGTCGGGTTGTCCGTCCAACGGGTCGCCGACCATATGGACCGGTGGCATGACCGGGTGTCGATCGCCGCGGACAACGGCGCGAATTCAGTGGTGCTGTCCGGTGACGACGACGCCCTCGACGAACTGCGGGACCAGCTGGTGGCCGCGGGGGTGCGGGCCAAGCGCGTCCCGGTGAACTACGCGTCGCACTCCGCGCACGTGGATGCGTTGCGGGAACGCTTGTTGAACGATCTCGCACCTGTCACGCCACGGCCCGGCGAGGTGCCGATGATGTCCACGGTCACCGGCGACTGGGTCGACGGTACGGCACTGGATGCCCGGTACTGGTTCGACAACCTGCGCCATACCGTCCACTTCGGACCTGTCGTCGAACGGCTGGCCACGACCGGCCACGGCGCGTTCGTGGAGGCCAGCCCGCATCCGGTACTCACCATGAGCATCCAGGAAACCCTCGACGAGCTGGACGGCACCGCCGTGGTGACCGGGACGCTGCGCCGGGGCGAAGGCGGCCTCGGCCGGTTCGTGACTTCCGTGGCGGACCTGCACGTGCGCGGTGTATCACCGGACTGGACCACGTTCTTCCCGGCCGCCGCGCTCGTCGAGCTGCCCACGTATCCGTTCCAGCGCAACCGGTACTGGGAGACCGCCGCCGAGCCGGAGGTCGCCGCGGAGCGAGCCGAGGACGACTCGTTCTGGACGGACGTCGAACGCAACGACGCCGACGCGCTCGCCGCGAAGCTCAACGTGGATGCCGCGCGGCTGCGGGAGATCGTCCCGGCTCTGGCGGCATGGCGACACGACCGGATCGGGCAGACCCGGGCGGACTCCTGGCGCTACCGGATCTCCTGGGCGCCGCTGGCCTCGGGGTCGTTCACCAGCCTGACGGGAACCTGGCTGGTCGTGGTGCCGCCCGGTGCGCCGCACGTGGAGCCGATCCTGCGCGAGCTCACCGCACAGGGAGCCACGGTGGTCACCCTCGGAATCGACGGCATGGATTTAACGGCGTACGCGGACGACCCGCCTGCCGGCGTTTTGTCGCTGCTGGCCTTGGACGAGCGTGAGCACCCGGACCATCCGGTTCTCACGTACGCCACCGAGGGCACGGTCTTGCTGTTGCAGGCGTTGCGGGAAGCCGGGATCACCGCCCCGGTCTGGTGCGTGACCTCGCGGGCGGTCGCGGTCGACAGGTTCGAGGACGTCGACCCGGCGGCCGCCTCGCTGTGGGGGATGGGCACGGTGTTCGCGCTCGACCACCCGGACGGCTGGGGCGGCATGATCGACCTCGCCGACGCCGGGACCGGCCTGGACCGGCTGTGCCGAATCCTGGCCGAGGCCGACGAGGACCAGGTCGCGATCCGGCGGTCCGGCACGTTCGCCCGGCGGATGGTCCGTGCTCCGCTCGGCGCCGAGGTCTCGTGGCGTCCTCGCGGGACCGTGCTGGTCACCGGCGGCACGGGCGCCGTCGGGTCGCAGGTGGCGCGTTGGCTGGCGCGCAACGGGGCGGATCACGTCGTGCTCACCAGCCGCCGTGGGCGCGACGCACCCGGAACGGACAAGCTGGCGGCCGAACTGGCCGAACTCGGCGCCGAGGTGACCATCGAGTCCTGCGACGTGTCCGACGGTGCCGCTGTCGCCAAGCTGATCGGCGGGCTTCCCGGACTCACGGCCGTCCTGCACGCCGCCGGCGTGCTGACCGACGAGGCACCACTGGCCGAGCTGACATCGGCGGAATTCGCCGACGCCGTCCGCGCCAAGGTCGCCGGGGCCGTGCACCTGGACAACGCGCTGGGCGACCGGGAGCTGGACGCGTTCGTCCTGTTCGCGTCGGGCGCGGCGATCTGGGGCACCGCCGGAAAACCGGCCTACGCCACTGCGAACGCCTTCCTGGACGGCCTGGCTCAGCGCCGCCGCGTGCGAGGGCTGGCCGCGACGTCGATCGCCTGGGGGCCATGGGCCGGTGGCGGCATGGTCGACGTGGAGGCGAGCGCGCGCCTGCGCCGGATCGGGCTGGCCGACATGGACCCCGACCTGCTGGTCCGGCTGCTGGGGCAGGCGGTGGGCGGCGATGAGGGGCACCTCGTGGTCGCCGACATCGACTGGCCGACGTTCGTCCCGGTCTACACCCTCGCCCGGCACCGTCCGCTGCTGCGTGACCTGCCCGAGGTGCGGGTCGAGCCACAGTCCACTGTGGATGAAGGTGATCTGGCGGGCAGGCTGGCGGAGATGGCGGAGGGCGAGCAACGCCGGGTGCTGCTGGACCTGGTCCGCACGCACGTGGCGGTCGTGCTCGGCCACGACGGGGCGTCCGCCGTCGAACCGGGGCGAGCCTTCAAGGAGGCCGGTTTCGACTCGGTGACCGCGGTGGACCTGCGCAACCGGCTGGGTGCGGCGTGCGGCCTGAAGCTCGCGGCCACGGTCGTGTTCGACCACGTCAACCCGAAGGCACTGGCCGATCACCTGTGGACGCGGCTGTGCCAGGCGGAAACGGCCGTGCCGGTGAGCGTCGAGCTGGACCGGCTGGAAGCCAGGATCGGCGGGCTGTCCCGCGAGGAGATCGACGGCGCCCGGGTCACCGCCCGGTTGCAGGCCCTGATCGGCAAGCTGACCGAGACGCTCGGTGGCGGCAACGGCGGTGGCGCGGTCGCCGACCGGTTGATGGCCGCGACGGCCGACGACCTCTTCGACCTGATCGACAACGAACTCGGTGCGACGACCGGGCCCACGAATGGACACGAGGCGTAGATGGACAACGAAGAGAAACTCGTCGGCTATCTCAAGCGGGTCACCGCGACGCTGCACCAGACCCGCGAACGGCTGCGCGAGCTGGAGACCGCCGAGCAGGAGCCGATCGCGATCGTCTCGATGAGCTG
Organism: Kibdelosporangium persicum; assembly: GCF_013280595.1. Taxonomy (GTDB): domain Bacteria; phylum Actinomycetota; class Actinomycetes; order Mycobacteriales; family Pseudonocardiaceae; genus Kibdelosporangium; species Kibdelosporangium persicum. The sequence goes on along the minus strand of NZ_JAAATY010000010.1, from coordinate 202,219 downwards.
CCGTTTCCCCGGTGGCGTCCGGTCGCCGGAGGACCTGTGGCGGGTGGTCGCCGAAGGCGTGGACACGATCGGCCCGTTCCCCACCGACCGTGGCTGGGACGCCGGCAGCCTGTTCGATGCCGACCCGGACCGGCCGGGCACCAGTTACGTCAGCCAGGGCGGGTTCGTCCACGACGCCGGTGCTTTCGACGCGGGCCTGTTCGGCATCTCGCCGCGGGAGGCGTTGGCGATCGATCCGCAGCAGCGGATGGCGCTCGAACTGGCCTGGGAGGCGGTCGAGCGGGCCGGGATCGCGCCGCACTCGTTGCGGGCAGCGGCCGTGGGTGTGTTCATCGGCAGCGGCAGCCAGGACTACTACGACGGCGTAGCGCCCACGCACATGGCCGACGTCGGCGACGACTACCTCAGCACGGGCACCGCAGGTTCGGTCATCTCCGGCCGGATCGCGTACTCGCTGGGTCTCGAAGGCCCGGCCGTCACGATCGACACGGCTTGTTCGTCGTCGCTGGTGGCGCTGCACGTGGCCTGTCAGGCGTTGCGGCAGCGGGAATGCTCGCTCGCGCTCGCCGGTGGCGTGATGGTGATGGCGACGCCTTCTCCGTTCCAGGCCTTCAGCAGGCAGCGGGGGCTCGCCCCGGACGGGCGGTGCAAGGCGTTCTCGGACGACGCGGACGGCACCGGCTGGTCGGAAGGCGCCGGGACGTTGCTGTTGGAGCGGCTGTCCGACGCGCGGCGCAACGGTCATCCCATCCTCGCGGTCGTGCGCGGCTCGGCGATCAACTCCGATGGTGCGTCCAACGGGCTCACCGCTCCGAACGGGCTTTCCCAGCAGCGGGTGATCCGGCAGGCACTGACCAACGCACAGCTTTCCCCCACCGAAGTCGACGCGGTGGAGGGCCACGGCACGGGCACCACGCTCGGTGATCCGATCGAGGCGAGCGCCCTGCTCGCCACGTACGGCGCGGACCGTCCGGCGGACCGCCCGTTGTGGCTCGGCTCGGTCAAGTCCAACATCGGGCATGCCCAGGCCGCGGCCGGGATCAGCGGCGTCATCAAGATGGTGCTGGCGATGCGGCACGGGGTGCTGCCCAGGACGTTGCACGTGTCCAGCCCGTCCGGCGAGGTCGACTGGTCGGCGGGCGCGGTCCGGCTGCTGGACCACGAGCGCCCCTGGGACCGGGCCGGACATCCCCGACGCGCCGGAGTGTCCTCGTTCGGCGTGAGCGGCACCAACGCGCACGTGATCCTCGAAGAGGCACCGGACGAGGAGCCCACGCCGGTCGAGCCGCCGAACTGGCCTGCCGACGTGGCCGTTCCGCTGCCTGTCACCGGGCAGAGCGCCGCGGCCCTGCGGGCGCAGGCCGAACGCCTCAAGTCCATTGTGGACTTTGTGGGAACGCTGGATCTCGGGTACTCGCTTGCCACCACCAGATCACCGCTGCAACACCGTGCGGTGGTCCTCGCCACGGATTCCGCCACAGCCGGCCGGGGCCTCGACGCGCTCGTCCACGGCGAACCCGGTGTGATCACCGGGTCGGTGAGCCAGGGGCTGACGGCGTTCCTGTTCTCCGGGCAGGGCGCCCAGCGCGCGGGCATGGGCCGCGAGCTGCACGGGATCTTCCCGGTCTTCGCCGAGGCCCTGGACACCGTGTGCGGCGTCTTCGACGAGCACCTCGACCGTCCGCTGCGGGACGTGGTCTTCGGAGACGGCGAACTGCTCGACCAGACGGAATACACGCAGCCCGCGTTGTTCGCCGTCGAGGTCGCGCTGTTCCGGCTGCTCGAATCCTGGGGCGTCACACCGGATCTGCTGATGGGCCACTCCATCGGCGAACTGGTCGCGGCACACGTCGCCGGAGTGCTTTCGCTGGCGGACGCGTGCGCCCTGGTCGCCGCACGCGGCAAGCTCATGCAGGCGTTGCCGTCCGGTGGCGCCATGGTCGCGGTCCAGGCGACCGAGGACGAGGTGCGCCCGCTGCTGACCGAGCGGGTGAGCATCGCGGCGATCAACGGCCCGACGTCCGTTGTCGTGTCGGGCGATGAGGACGCTGTCCTGGCGATCGCGGAGCGGTTGGGGCGTAAGAACAAACGGCTGCGCGTGTCGCACGCGTTCCACTCGCCCCGCATGGACGACATGCTCGACGAGTTCACGTCCGTGGCGAAAGGCTTGGTCTACCAGGCTCCGCGGATTCCGGTCGTGTCCAATGTGACCGGTGAACTGGCGACGGCCGACGAGCTGCGCACTCCGGAGTACTGGGTTCGGCACGTCCGCGACGCGGTCCGGTTCCGTGACGGCATGGGTGCGCTGGAGGCTGCCGGTGCGACCCGGTTCGTCGAGGTCGGGCCGGATGGCGTGCTGGCTCCGCTGGCCCGGGAATGCCTGACCGCCGAAGCCGCCGTGCTTCCCTTGCTGCGCAAGGACCGAGCCGAGGCGGGCGCCGTGCTGACGGCGTTGTCGGAGCTGTACGTGGGCGGCGTCGACCCGGACTGGGAGGCTGTGTTCGCCGGCCGGGGCGCACGGCGGATTCCGCTACCGACCTACGCGTTCCAGCACCGGCGGTACTGGCTCGAACGTCGCGGCGGGCCGGACGAGGTCGCCTCCGCCGGGCTGCACGCCGCCGGGCACCCGTTGCTGGGCGCGGCGATCACACTCGCCGGAACCGACGGTGTGGTCCTGACCGGCCGGTTGTCGGCCGGGCAGCAGCCGTGGCTCGCGGATCACGTGGTCGGCGAGGACATCATGGTGCCGGGCACCGCGTTCGTCGAACTCGCGGTGCAGGCCGGTGACCAGGTCGGATGCGGTCGCATCGAGGAGTTGACGCTGAGCAGCCCGCTCGTGCTGCCCCGCCACGGCGGTGTGCGCGTCCAGCTCACCGTGGGCGCTGCCGACGAGGTCGGATGCCGCGCTGTCACCGTGCACGCGCAGCCGGAAGACGCCCTGCCGGACGAGCCGTGGACACAACACGCCGCCGGGACACTGGCCCCGGCAACCGGCCGTCCCGGCGCCGAACTGACACCGTGGCCGCCGGAGAACGCGCAGCCGGTCGCGTTGGACGAGCTGTACGACAACTTCGCGGGTACAGGCCTGGTTTATGGCCCGGTCTTCCGTTCGCTGCACGCGGCGTGGCGCCGTGGTGACGAGATTTTCGGCGAGGTGCGCCTGCCCGAGGACGCCCCGCACGGTGCCGAGCGGTTCGGCCTGCACCCGGCCGCCCTCGACGCGGCGACCCACGCGTTGCGGGCCGCCGGGGACGGTGACGGAGGTGTCGGGCTCGTCCCGTTCTCCTGGTCAGGTGTTGAACTGCACGCCAGCGGCGCTTCGGCGCTGCGGGTGCGGTTCACCCAGACCGCACCCGAGACCTTCGCGGTGACCCTCGCGGACGCCGCCGGTGGCCCGGTCGCGTCCATCGAGTCGAACGTGTTCCGCGCCCTGGCGCCCGGGGCGGCGGCGAGTCGCCCGCTGTACCGGCTGGAGTGGCGGCCGATCCCGGCCAGGCCCGCGGAAGCCGGGCCGGAGGTCGTGCTGCTGCGCAGCGAGCGGGGCATGGACGCGCAAGCCGTCCGGACAGCGACCCGGCACGTGCTGGAGGCTGTGCAGTCCTGGTTGCTCGCCGAGGCCACCGGGCCCACCACGCTGGTGCTGCTGACCAGCGGGGCTGTCTCCGTCGACGGCGAGCCGGTGCGGGATCTCGCCGGTGCGGCGGTGTGGGGCCTGATCCGGTCGGCCCAGTCGGAGCACCCGGACCGGCTGGTGCTGCTGGACGTCGACGACATGGAAACGGTCAACGACGTGCTGCCCGCGGTGATCACGGCCGGCGAACCGCAGGTTGCGGTCCGCGATGGCGTGCCGTACGCGGCAAGGCTGGGACGCGTCAGCCCGGCCGGAGGTGCGCCGCGGTTCGGCGGCGACGCCGGGACCGGCACGGTGCTGATCACGGGCGGTTCGGGTGCGTTGGCCGGGGTGCTCGCCAGGCACCTGGTCACCGAGCACGGCGTCCGGAACCTGCTGCTGCTCAGCCGCAGCGGCGCGACACCGGACGGGTTGGCCGAGCTCGACGCGCACGTGCGGGCCATCGCCTGTGACGTCGCGGATCGGGAGGCGTTGGCCGCGGTGCTCGCCGAGATCCCGGCGGAGCACCCGTTGACTGCCGTGGTGCACACCGCCGGCGTCCTTGATGACGGCGTGCTGACCGCGCTCACTCCGGAACGGCTCGACGCGGTGCTGCGGCCGAAGGTCGACGGCGCGCTCAACCTGCACGAGCTGACTGACGGGCTCTCGGCTTTTGTGCTGTACTCCTCGGTTTCCGGCGTGCTCGGCGCGCCGGGGCAAGCCAACTACGCCGCGGCGAACGCCTTCCTGGACGCCCTCGCCACTCACCGCCGGGCCGCTGGGCAGCCCGCGTTGTCGCTGGCGTGGGGCCTGTGGAGCGAAGTCGGCGGGATGGGGGAGACGGCCAGGCACGCGGGCAGCGGAATGCTCCCGTTGTCCCCGGCGGACGGGCTCGCACTGTTCGACGCCGCGCTCGGTACGGACGACCCCACGGCCGTGACGGTCAAACTCGACTTCGGCGCGTTGCGGACGTCCGGTGCGAAGGCGTTGCAGAGCCTGGTCGGCGGCGGATCGCGCCGGGTCGCGGCCAGTGGGGCCGAACGGACCTCGTCGTCCTTCAGCGACCTGCTCGCCCAGATGCCCGCCGACGACCGCCGTGCGGCCGTGCTGGACCTGGTCCGCGCGCACACGGCCACGGTGCTCGCGCACGAGTCGGCGGCCGACATCGATCCGTCCCTGGAGTTCCACCAGCTCGGCTTCGACTCGCTGACCGCGATCGAGCTGCGCAACGGCCTGAACACCGCGACCGGGCTGCGGCTGCCGGCCACGTTGATCTTCGACTACCCGACGCCGGACGCGCTCGCCGGTCACCTGGAGGAGGAACTGTCCGGATCGCGTGGGCCGGCACCCGTCACGGTCCGGTCGAACGGTCAGGACGAGCCGATCGCGATCGTCGGGATGGCCTGCCGGTTGCCCGGCGGTGTCCGTTCGCCCGACGACCTGTGGCGGTTGCTCGCCGAAGGAGGCGACGCGATCGGCGAGTTCCCGGCCGACCGCGGCTGGAACGTCGACGGGCTGTTCGACCCGGACGGCCGTCGTCCCGGCACGAGCTACGTGCGGGAAGGCGGGTTCATCTACGACGCGGGCGAGTTCGACCCGGGCTTCTTCGGCGTCGCGCCCAAGGAAGCGCCGATGATCGACCCGCAGCAGCGGCTGCTGCTGGAGGCGGCGTGGGAGGCGCTGGAGCGGGCCGGGATCGACCCGCAGTCGTTGCGGGGCAGCAAGACCGGTGTCTACGCCGGTGTGCAGTACCACGACTACGCGGGCGCCAGCAGTTCCGGCTCGATCGTGACCGGACGGGTCGCGTACAGCCTCGGGCTCGCCGGACCTGCCGTCAGCGTGGACACGGCGTGCTCGTCATCGTTGGTGGCGCTGCACCTCGCGGCGCAGGCACTGCGGCAGGACGACTGCTCGCTGGCGCTCGCGGGCGGCGTCGCGGTGATGGCGGCGCCGGACTCCTTCGTCGAGTTCAGCCGTCAGGGCGGTCTCGCGCCGGACGGGCGGTGCAAGGCGTTCTCGGCCGACGCCGACGGCACCTCCTGGTCGGAGGGCGTCGGGCTGATCGTGCTCGAGCGTCTGTCGGACGCACAGCGCGCCGGGCATCCGATTCTCGCCGTGGTGCGGGGCAGCGCGGTGAACCAGGACGGCATGTCCAACGGGCTGACCGCGCCGAACGGTCCCGCCCAGCAGCGGGTGATCCGCCAGGCGCTGGCCGCCGCGGGCCTGACCGAGTCCGATGTGGACGCCGTCGAGGCGCACGGCACCGGGACCAAGCTCGGCGACCCGATCGAGGCACAGGCCCTGATGGCCACCTACGGCCAGGCAGACCGTCCACTGTGGATCGGTTCGGTGAAGTCGAACCTCGGTCACACCCAGGCCGCCGCCGGTGCCGCGGGCATCATCAAGATGGTGCTGGCCATGCGGCACGAGGAGCTGCCCAGGACGCTGCACGTGACCGAGCCGTCGCCGGAGGTGGACTGGTCGGCCGGCAACGTCCGGCTGCTGACCGAGGCCGTGCCGTGGCAGGCCAACGGCCACCCGCGCCGGGCTGGGATCTCGTCGTTCGGCGTCAGCGGGACCAACGCGCACGTGATCATCGAGGAGCCGCCTGCCGTGGCACCGCGACCGGAGGAAGCGGAGCCCGGCAGCGTGCCCTGGCTGATCTCCGGCCGCAGCCGGGCCGCGCTCGCCGCGCAGGCCGAGCAACTGTTGAACTACCTGAACGACGACCCCGAGCGGAACCTCGCGGACGTCGGCTACTCGCTGGCGACCGCACGGGCCGCGCTGGAGTACCGCGCGGCGGTGGTCGGCAGCCGGTACCCGGAGTTCCTGCGTGGCCTGATGGCGCTGGTCGACGGCGAGGACGCGCCCGGCGTCGTGGACGGCGTGGCCCGTTCGGGCGGCAGGACCGGATTCCTGTTCTCCGGCCAGGGTTCCCAGTGGCTGGGCATGGGCCGGGAGCTGGCCGGGCGGTTCCCGGTGTTCGCCGCCGCCCTCGACCAGGTCCTGTCCCGTTTGGACGCTGACCTGTCCGGCGTGTTGTGGGGCGACGATCCCGAAGCGTTGAACCAGACCGGTCACACCCAGCCCGCGTTGTTCGCGGTCGAGGTGGCGCTGTACCGGTTGCTGGAGTCGTGGGGGATCAAGCCGGACTTCGTGGCCGGGCACTCGATCGGCGAACTGGCCGCCGCGCACGTGGCGGGCGTGCTGTCCCTGGACGATGCCTGCACCCTGGTCACCGCGCGAGCCCAGCTGATGCAGGCGTTGCCGGCGGGAGGCGCGATGGTGGCGATCGCCGCGTCCGAGGAGCGGGTGCGGGCCGCCTTGACCGCAGGGGTGGACATCGCCGCGGTGAACGGCCCGAACTCGGTGGTCGTCTCGGGCGCGCAGGAGGCGGTCGTCGCCATGGCCGAGGGCTTCGAGCGGACCCGGCGGTTGCGGGTGTCGCACGCGTTCCATTCGTCCTCGATGGACCCGATGCTGGACGACTTCGCCCGGGTGGCGGGGAAACTGACGTTCTCACCGCCGCGTATCCCGATCGTGTCCACTGTGACCGGAGCCGCGGACGAGGACCTCTGTACGCCTGAGTACTGGGTCCGGCAGGTCCGTCAGCCGGTACGGTTCCACGACGCCATCAAGACGATGGACGCCCTCGGGGTGACCAGGTTCGTGGAGGTCGGCCCCGGCGGCACCCTCGCCGCTCTCGCCGACGAAGCCGTGGAGGACGTGGTGGTCACGCCGGTGCTGCGCAAGGACCACGCCGAGCCGGACTCGGTGCTGACCGCACTCGGCCGCCTGCACTGCGACGGTGTCAGCGTGGACTGGAAGGCCGTGTTCGGCGAGCGGCGCCTGGTCGAATTGCCGACGTACCCGTTCCAACGCCAGCGGTACTGGCTGGAGACCGTCGCCGGTGGCCTTGGCCCCGAAGAACACCCGCTGCTGGGGTCGGCGATCGACCTCGCCGACGCCGACGGCCTGCTGTTCACCGGCCGTCTCTCGGTCGGCACCCACCCGTGGCTCGCCGATCACGTGGTCGGCCGCGCGATCCTGTTCCCTGGCACCGGTCTGGTGGAGATGGCGGTCCGTGCCGGGGACGAGGTCGGCTGCGGGCTGGTGGCGGAACTGACCATCGAGGCGCCCTTGGTGGTGCCGGACCGTGCCGGTGTGCGTGTCCAGTTCGCTGTGAGCGCGCCGGACGAGACCGGCAGCCGCCGGTTCAGCGTGCACTCACGGACCGAGGATGCCGGTGAACACGTGCCGTGGACCCGGCACGCCACCGGCGTGCTGGCACCGGATGGCGGGCGGGCGTCGTTCGACCTGACCGAGTGGCCGCCGGAGCGTGCCGAGCAGGTGCCGCTGGACGGCATGTACGCCGGCCTCACCGAGCAGGGACTGGGGTACGGCCCGGCTTTCCAGGGGCTGCGCGCCGCGTGGAAGCGCGGAGACGAGACCTTCGCCGAGGTGGCCGTCCCGGCCACCGTACAGTCCGAAGTGGACAAGTACGGCATCCATCCGGCGGTGCTGGACGCCGCGCTGCACGCGATCGGCTGTGGCGGCTCCGCCGGTGACGAGCCGGTTCTGCCGTTCTCGTTCGAACGGGTGGGCCTGCACGCGGTCGGCACCGGCAACCTGCGGGTGCACGTCCGGCCAGCCGGGACCGGCACGGTGTCCCTGGACATCGCCGACACCACCGGCCAGCCAGTGCTGTCGATCGGGTCGCTGCTGCTGCGGCCGATGTCGACGGCCCAGGCCCGGCCAGCCGCCGCACCGCCCGCCGCGGACACGTTGTTCGGTGTGGACTGGCAGCGGTCCGTAGTGGACGAAGTGACCGACGTGACCGGCTGGAGCCTGCTCGGGCCGGACCGCTGGGGCCTGGCCGGCGCGCTCGGCGCCCCGATCGTCACCGGCATACCGGAAACCGGTGTGCTGCTCGTGCCCTGCGGCGGCGATGCCCACAGCGATGTCCACAGCGAGGTCCACCGGGTTCTCGGTGTGATGCAGGACTTCCTGGCCCGGCCCGGCGGCAGGCTCGTCGTGGTGACCAGGGGAGCGGTGGCGTGTGACGACGAGAACCCCGGCGACCTGGCCGGTGCCGCGGTGTCCGGGCTGGTGCGGTCGGCCCAGGCCGAGCACCCGGACCGGATCGTGCTGGTGGACCTGGACGCCGACGAAGGCATGATCGACGTGTCGATCCGGATGCTGCCCACCGCCGTGGCCACCGGTGAGCCGCAGTCGGCGCTTCGCCGCGGCATGGTCCGCGTGCCGCGCATGGTCCGGGTCGCCGCCGGTACGGGCCAACCGTGGGATTCCGAAGGCACTGTGCTGATCACGGGCGCGAGCGGTGCACTTGGCAGTGCGGTCGCCCGGCACCTGGCTGGTGAGCACGGCGTCCGCAACCTGGTCCTCGCCAGCCGCCGTGGCCCGGACGCGCCCGGCGCCGTCGAGTTGCGAGAGGAACTGACCGGGCTCGGTGCGCAGGTGGCGCTCGTCGCGTGCGACGTCGCCGACCGTGACGCCGTGGCCGCGATGCTCGCCGAGCATCCCGTCACCGCTGTAGTGCACACGGCCGGTGTACTCGACGACGGGGTGATCACGTCACTCACCCCGGACCGTGTGGACGCGGTGCTACGCCCGAAGGTGGACGCCGCGCTGAACCTGCACGAGCTGACCGAAGGGCTTTCGGCGTTCGTGCTGTTCTCCTCGGCCGCCGGTGTGCTCGGTGCCCCCGGACAGGGCAGTTACGCGGCTGCCAATGCGTTCCTCGACGCGTTGGCCGCCCGGCGCAGGGCAGCCGGGCTGGCTGGAACGTCGTTGGCGTGGGGCCTGTGGGACACCGGCGAGGACGGCATGGCGGGCAAGGCCGACACGTCGCGGCTGTCGAGCACCGGCATCGGCGCTCTGTCCACAAAGGAAGGGCTGGCGCTGCTCGACTCGGCCACCGCGCTCGGTGAGGCGCTGCTGTTGCCGATCCGAGTGGACACCCGAGCGTGGGCGGACCAGGCGGCCGACGAACTGCCCGCCTTGTTCCGCGGTCTCGTGCGGTCCCGGCGCGCGGCGCAGGACGCCCCGGTGGAGGGTCGTTCGCTGCGGGAGCGGCTGGCCGAGATGCCGCCGCACAAGCGGATGCCCACGCTGCTGGACCTGGTCCGGACACACGCGGCCGGCATCCTGGGCTACTCCGGCGCCGGGGAGATCGACCCCGACCGGCCGTTCAACGAGGTGGGCTTCGACTCGCTGTCCGCGATGGGCTTCCGCAACAAGCTCACGCTCGTCACGGGCCTGAAGCTGCCCGCCGGGATGATCTACGACTATCCCAGCCCGCGCGTCCTGGCCGAGCACCTGGGCACGGAGCTCATCCCGGCGGAGGAGACGGCTGAGGCGGTGACCGAGGACGATCTGCGTGAGATCCTGGCGTCGATTCCGGTGTCCCGGTTGCGGGACGCCGGGTTGCTGGACAGCCTGCTCGAACTCGCCGGCGTGCGGGCCGAGCAGGCAACGGCCGACGCCGGCGGGGACCAGGAGTCGATCGACGCGATGGACAGCGAGGCGCTGATCAGCATGGCGCTGGGTGGCGTGGAGGCTGTGGACTGACCGATCGGATCAGCCCTTGCGGGAGTTGACGTAGCTCTCCACGCCGTCCAGCAGGCGCTGCAGCCCGAAATCCAGACTGGGCATGATCTCGTTGTAGGGGGTGTCGCTCGGCTCGAAAGTGCCGGCCGACACCACCTTCGCGAGGGCGTGGAACCGCGTGTCGTCGACGAACCGCTTCATCGCCAGCGCGTACCCCTCACCCATCTCCTCCACCGAGCCGCCGCTGCGCTGCTGGCCCTGGGCGAGCTCGGTGGACACCCTGGCCAGGTCGCGGACCGCGCACGTGGCGAACATGACCAGGTGGACCATCTCGTCCTCGGCCAGGCCGATGTCGGAGACCAGTTCGAGCAGCGAGTTGAACCAGGTCAGCTGGTTGGGGCCGAGCGGGGGGTTGCTCACGCTGATCCGCAGCAGCCAGGGGTGTTGCGCGTACACCGACAACATGCCGCGCACCCACGCGCTGACGCCTGACCGCCAGTCCTCGCCGAGGTCGGCGGGCGGCTGGCCCAGCGCGGTGTCGTAGATGACGTCGATCAGCTGGTCCTTGCCCGGGATGTACCGGTACAGCGACATCGCCGAGTAGTCCAGTTTGCTGGCGATGCGCTGCATGGACAGCGCGTCGAGGCCTTCCTCGTCGGCGATCTCGATGGCCGTGGTGGCGATTTTCTCCACCGAGAGGCCCGGCCGGGGACCCCTACTCGGCTGGGCCCGGTCACCCCACAGCAATTCCATGCTGGTCACCTGGCCGGCCCTGCCGTTTCGCTCCGCTGGCATGGTTCTCCGTTGCTCGCCGGTTGACATCCTCTCAGCAACTGTGTATCACTTAAACGTGAGTATAGGCCATAAACAGTTCTTGGTACGGGAGGTGTGACCGGGTGGTGAGCAGTTACGCGATCGAGGCAAGAGGACTGCGTAAGTCGTTCGGTAGCGTGACGGTCCTGGAATCGATCGACCTCCGGGTCGAACGCGGCACCATGCTGGGACTGTTGGGGCCCAACGGCGCGGGCAAGACCACGACTGTCCGCATTCTGAGCACGCTGCTGAAGGCGGACGGCGGCACGGCCACCATCGAGGGCCGCGACGTCACGACCCAGGCCCGGGCGGTGCGCGGGATCATCGGGCTGACCGGCCAGGACACCGCGGTGGACGAACTGCTCACCGGGCGGGAGAACCTGGTGATGATGGGCCAGCTGTTCCGCATCAGCCGGGCCGGGGCCGAACAGCGGGCCGCTGAGCTGCTTGACCAGTTCGACCTGGTCAAGGCCGCGGACCGGCCGGCGAAGACGTACTCGGGCGGCATGCGGCGCCGGCTGGACCTCGCGGTCAGCCTGATCAACCGGCCGCCGGTGCTGTTCCTCGACGAGCCGACCACCGGCCTGGACCCCACGGCCCGGATCGCGATGTGGGAGACCATCCGCTCGCTGATGGCGGCGGGCACCACGGTCCTGCTGACCACCCAGTACCTCGAAGAGGCGGACCAGCTCGCGAACCGGATCGCCGTGATCGACCAGGGCCGGGTGGTCGCCGAGGGCACCGCGAGCGAGCTCAAGCGCCAGGTCGGCGCCGAGCGCGCCGAACTCACCGTCGACCCGGTCGACATCCAGAAGGCGCAGGCGCTGTCCGGCGGCGAGCGGGTCGACCAGCAGACCATCAGCGTGCCCGTGCACAGCGCCGGTGACGTCCGGCACCTGCTGAACCAGATGGCCGAGGCCGGGCTGGAGGTTCGGCAGATCGCCCTGCACCAGCCGACCCTCGACGACGTGTTCCGCACCCTGACCAGCAAGTCCCCGGGAGCTGTGAAATGACCCAGGCCATCGCGGCGCAGGAGCGCTCCTCGTTCGGCCACGCCCTCGCTGACTGCCGAGTGCTCATCCGCCGGAGCATGCGGCACCTCACCAGGAACGTCGACGAGATCATCCAGGCGATCGCCCTGCCGATCATGCTGTTGCTGCTGTTCCGGTACCTGTTCGGCGGCGCCATCAACACCGGCGGGCCGAGTTACGTCAACTACGTGATCGCCGGCGTCGTCGTGCTCAGCGTGGCGTTCAGCGCGACGGCCACGGCCGTGGGCGTGGCCAACGACCTGCAGAACGGCATCGTGGAACGGTTCCGTTCCATGCCGATGTTCGGCTTCTCGGTGCTGGTCGGGCACGTGGTGTCCTCGGTGCTGCGCAACGTCCTCTCGGTGATCCTGGTGGTCGGGCTCGGCATGGTGGTCGGCTTCAGGCCCACGGCGGGCATCGGCGAATGGCTCGCGGCGGCCGGACTGCTGGTGCTGTTCATGGCCGCGATCTCGTGGCTCGCCACCCTGCTCGGCGTGGTCGCGGGCGGCGTCGAGGCCGCGAGCGGCTACGCGATGATCCTGGTGTTCCTCCCGTACGCGAGCAGCGCGCTCGTGCCGTCGGAGAGCATGCCGTCAGTGCTGCGGGCATTTGTCGACTACCAGCCGTTCACGCCGGTGGTGAACGCGATCCGGTCGTTGCTGATCGGCACGCCGCTGGGCGACAACGCCTGGATGGCCCTCGTCTGGTGGGTGCCGATCCTGGTGCTGACCGCGCTGCTGACGGTCCGCGTTTTCAACCGGCGCACCCGCGGGTAGCCACGAACCACCTTCCCAGCCCCTTTCCGCCCACGGAAACCCCCCTCGCCGGGGCGGAAAGGGGCATCCTCACCGGTGGTGGCGTTCTGCTGGCGGCAGGTGGTTCATGCGCCGTCCACGCAGGTGAAACACCCTGGGATGAACGGATGAACGAGAGACGCCCGGCTGGGATACCCCGGCCGGGCGTCTCGGCAGGCTCTGGCGATTCAGCGCACCGGGGAGACAGCGGCCGACCAGGTGCCGATCTGCCCGGCGACGGTGGTGATCACGGCGTCCGCGTGGTCGTTCAGGTAGAAGTGGCCGCCGGGGAAGATCCGCATGCCGAACTCCGCCTCGGTGTGCCCGGCCCACGCCCTGGCCTCGTCGAGAGAGGCGCGTGGATCGTCGTCGCCGATCATGGTCAGGATCGGGTAGGGGATGCGGACGCCGGGGTCGCACCGGTAGGTCTCCGCGGCGGTGTAGTCGGCACGGATCGCAGGCAGGACCATCCGCACGATCTCCTCGTCACCGAGGATCTGGGCGTCAGTGCCGCTCAACAGCCGTAACTCGCCCAGGAGGCGGGTGTCGTCGAGGTTGTGCACGTTGTCGAAGCGCGTGCTGGACGGCGCACATCGGCCGGACGCGATCACGCCGAGCACCGTCATCTCCGGGCCGAGCCGCCGGGCCACCTCGAACGCCAGCGTCGCGCCCATGCTGTGCCCGAAGAGAGTCAGCGGCTTGTCGGCCCACGCCGTGAGCTGACCCGCCACGTGGTCGGCCAGTTCGGCGATGTTGTCGATGCACTTCTCCGCACGCCGGTCCTGCCGCCCCGGGTACTGGACGGCCAGTACGTCGATGTCCGGCGCCAGTGCCCTGGACACCGGAAAGAAATACGGTGCGGAGCCGCCGGCGTGCGGCAGGCACACCAGCCGCGTGCGGGCCTCCGGTGCCGGGTGAAAGCGTCGAATCCATGCGCTTGTTTCGCCGGGTGCCAGTGTCATGTTTTCCGCACCGCTCATTCTGGAGCCCTCATTCTCGCGCACACGACTGTTGCGAATTCTACGGTGAACGTGCCAGCGCCCCTCGCCGCACGCAACCCCTACCTGGCCTGGAATCCCCGCTGACCGCGGCACGCTAGGGGTGCCATGGTCAAAACGGCGTGGGTACCGTTTGCGAACGAATTGGGTGTTGCAGAAGGCCGGGGCGAGCCGTTGAGGAATTCTATTGTGGCAGGCGAAGAGAACGACCAAAAACTGCTCAGCTACCTCAAGCGCGCCACCGCCGACCTGCGCGAGGCCAAGCGCAGGCTGAGCGAGGCCGAGGAACGGGAGCGGGCTCCGATCGCCATCGTGGGCATGGCCTGCCGGTACCCGGGTGGGGTGACCTCGCCCGAGGACCTGTGGCGGCTGGTGTCCGAAGGCGCGGACGGGATCACCGGCTTCCCGGCCGATCGCGGCTGGGACGTCGACGGCTTGTACGACCCGGAGCCGGGCAAGGCCGGCAAGTCGTACGTGCGCGAGGGCGGCTTCCTGCACGACGCGGCGGACTTCGATCCGGCGTTCTTCGGCATCTCGCCGCGTGAGGCCGTGGCGATGGACCCGCAGCAGCGGCTGCTGCTGGAGGTGTGCTGGGAGGCGTTCGAACGGGCCGGTGTCGATCCGGGCTCGTTGCGCGGCACGGCCACCGGGGTGTTCGCCGGTGTCATGTACCACGACTACGGCTCGTGGATGCGCGATATTCCCGAGGAGGTCGCCGGATTCATCGGCAACGGCGTTGCGGGAAGCGTCCTGTCCGGCCGGATCGCCTACACGCTCGGCCTCGAAGGCCCTGCGGTCACTGTGGATACGGCGTGTTCGTCGTCGTTGGTGGCGTTGCACTGGGCGGTGCGGTCGTTGCGGTCGGGGGAGTGTTCGCTGGCGTTGGCCGGTGGTGTGACGGTGATGTCCACACCGGAAACGTTCATCGACTTCAGCTTGCAGCGCGGGCTGGCGGCCGACGCCCGGTGCAAGGCCTTCGCGGCCGCCGCGGACGGCACCGCGTGGGGCGAAGGCGCCGGGATTCTGCTCCTGGAACGGCTTTCCGACGCACGGCGCAACGGGCACCGGGTGCTCGGCGTCGTGCGGGGAACCGCGGTGAACCAGGACGGCGCCTCCAGCGGGCTCACCGCCCCGAACGGCCCGTCGCAACAGCGGGTGATCCGGGCAGCGCTGGCCGACGCCCGGCTCAAACCGTCCGATGTGGACGCCGTGGAGGCGCACGGCACCGGTACGACTCTCGGCGATCCGATCGAAGCACAGGCTCTCCTGGCGACGTACGGCAAGGAGCGGGAACGGCCGTTGTGGCTGGGATCGGTCAAGTCCAACCTCGGGCACACCCAGGCGGCCGCCGGTGTCGCCGGTGTGATCAAGATGGTGATGGCGATGCGGCACGGCGTGCTGCCGCGGACACTGCACGTGGACGCGCCGTCGCCACACGTGGACTGGACCGCCGGGCAGGTCGAGCTGCTGACTGACGCGGTGCCATGGGACACCGACGGCCCGCGACGGGCCGCCGTGTCGTCGTTCGGTATCAGCGGCACCAACTCGCACGTGGTCCTGGAGCAACCTCCCGTTGAGGAAAGCGTGGCGGCGCAGCGGGAACCGAGCGTCGTGCCCTGGGTGCTGTCGGGCGCGAGCGAAGGCGCGCTGCGGGGACAGGCCGCCCGGTTGCTGTCGTTCGTTGCGGATCAGGACCCGGTGGACGTCGGGTACACGCTCGCAACGTGCCGGGCGGCGTTCGACCGGCGAGCTGTGGTGGTCGGCCGGGATCTCGAGCAAATGCGTGCGGGGCTGGCGGACCTCGCCGAGGGCGACGCGCCGGTCCGTGCCGCGTTGATCGGCGGCAAGGTGGCGCTGGTGTTCCCAGGCCAGGGATCACAGTGGGTCGGGATGGGCGCACGCCTGGCCGAGGAGTCGCCCGTGTTCGCCCGGCGGCTGGCCGAGTGTGCGGCGGCGCTGGAGCCGTACGTGGACTGGTCGCTGCTGGACGTGGTGCGCGGCGCCGAGAGCCTGGACCGGGTGGACGTCGTGCAGCCGGTCTCGTTCGCCGTCATGGTGTCGCTCGCGGCGCTCTGGGATTCCTACGGCGTGCAGCCGAACGCGGTGGTGGGACACTCGCAGGGCGAGATCGCCGCCGCCGTCGTCGCGGGTGCACTGTCCCTTGAGGACGGAGCACGGGTCGTCGCGCTGCGCTCCCAGGCCATTGCCCGGACCTTGGCCGGGGCGGGCGGGATGATGTCGATCGGGCTCCCGGTCGCCGAGGTGGAGCCCAGGCTTCGGCCCGGGGTCTCGATCGCGGCCGTGAACGGCCCGAAGTCCGTTGTGGTGTCGGGTGATCCGGCCGAACTGGACGCGTTGCACGAGGAACTGTCGGCCGCTCAGGTGCGGGTCCGCCGGATCGCGGTGGACTACGCCTCGCACTCCGCGCACGTGGAGCGGCTGCGGGACGAACTGCTCGACGTCCTGGCGCCGATCACGCCGCTGGTACCGCGGATTCCGTTCCGTTCGACGGTGACGGGGCAGTGGGAGGAGCGGCTGGACGCCGAGTACTGGTACCGCAACCTGCGGCAGCGGGTGTTGTTCGCCGACACGATCGAATCGCTGGCGGGCGCGGGATTCACCGGGTTCGTCGAGTCGAGCTCGCACCCGGTGCTGACGCCCGGGATCACCGAGACACTGGACGCGCTCAAGCAGGACGGCGTGGTGACCGGGACGCTGCGCCGTGACGACGGCGGCCTGGACCGGTTCCTCCGGTCGGCCGGGGACCTGTGGGCCGGTGGCGTCGAAATCGACTGGGGCACGGCGTTTCCCGAAGACGCACGGCAGGTCGATCTGCCGACGTACGCGTTCGACCGGCAGAGGTACTGGCTGGACGACATCGGCACGGTCGGCGATGTGGCGTCGGCGGGACTGCTCGCCACCGGACACCCGTTCGTCGGTGCGGCCGTGGAGCGCGCCGACGGTGCGGGCGTGACGCTGACGGGCCGGATCGCGCTCACCACGCACCAGTGGCTCGCCGACCACGTGGTGGAAGGGCAGATCCTCTTCCCCGGCACGGGTTTTGTCGAGCTGGCGGTCCGCGCCGGTGACGAGGTCGGCCACGTTCTGCTCGAAGAACTCACCATCACCGCCCCGCTCGTGCTGCCCACTGGCGGCGCCGTGGTCGTGCAGGTCCACGTCGACGCGCCCGGTGAGGACGGCCGTCGCGGTTGCGCCATCTACTCCCGGCCGGAAGAAGCACCGACCGGCCTGCCGTGGACCAAACACGCCATCGCGACGCTCAGCCCGGGGCACACTCAGCCCGGTTTCGACTTCACGCACTGGCCGCCGTCGGAAGCCGAGCCCGTTGCGGTCACGGAATGCTACGACCAGCTCGCCCAGGCCGGACTCGAGTACGGGCCCGCGTTCCAGGGGCTGCGAGCCGCCTGGCGGCGGGGCGCGGAGACATTCGCGGAGATCACGTTGCCGGCACCGGTCCGGGACCGGGCCGGGCAGTTCGGCATCCACCCGGCACTCCTCGACGCGGCGCTGCACGCGATCGGCCTCGGGAAGGCGAGTGACGGGGCCGAGTTGCCGTTCGCGTGGCAACACGTCGAGCTGTTCGCGGCGGCGGCCACCGATCTTCGCGTGCGTGTGCTGCCCGCCGCCCGTGACGCGGTGTCCATCGAGCTCGCGGATGCCACGGGGACACCGGTGGCATCGATCGGCTCGCTGGTCCTGCGTTCGGTGAACACGGAACAACTCGCGGCAGCGGGCAGTCCGCGGCAGGACTCGTTGTTCCGGGTCGAGTGGAACACCGTGCCGCTCGACGAGGAGATGAGCGCCGAGCGGTGGGTGGTCGTAGACCCGAGGGCGACCGAGCTCGCCGACGTGCTCGCCTCGAACGTCGCCGGACTGGAGTTGGTGGCCGGCCTTGACGCGATCACCGCGGCGGACGTGGTCGTGGTGCCGTGCCGCACGGGAACCGACCCACGGACCGCACGCGAAGCGACCGCACAGGTCCTGACGACCCTGCAATCGTGGTTGTCCGACGAGCAGTTCGCGAACACCAAGCTGCTCGTCCTGACCCACGGCGCCATTGACGGCACCGACTTGGCCGGAGCGGCCGTATCAGGGCTGGTGCGCACCGCGCAGGCGGAGAACCCCGGCCGAATCCTGCTGGTCGACCACGACGAGCACGACGAGTCCGTCCGCCTGCTGCCCGCCGTGACCGGGCTCGAAGAGCCAGAGGCCGCACTGCGGGCGGGTGCCGTCAGCGTGCCCCGGCTGGCCCGGATTCACGAGACCAGCACCTCGGACGAGTGGGACCCGAACGGCACCGTCCTGATCACCGGCGCCAGCGGCACCCTGGCCGGGCTGGTCGCCCGCCATCTGGTCACCGAACTTGGTGTGCGCCATCTGTTGCTGCTCAGCCGAAGCGGCACCGGCCCCGCTGATCTCCCGTCCGACGTGCGAACGGTGGCGTGCGACGTCACCGACCGGGCAGCGCTTGCCGAGGTCCTCGCGTCGATTCCGGCCGAGCACCCGCTCACCGCCGTCGTGCACACGGCCGGTGTGCTTGACGACGGAATGATCGGCTCCCTCACGGCGGACCGGCTGGACGCCGTGATGCGCCCGAAGATCGACGCCGCCTGGCACCTGCACGAGCTCACGCAGCATCTGGACCTGGCGCAGTTTGTGCTGTTCTCGTCGTTCGCCGGGATCACCGGCAGCGCCGGGCAGGCCAATTACGCCGCCGCGAACACCTACCTCGACGCGCTCGCTCGCCACCGCAGGCGGCACGGGCTGGCCGCGCAGTCGCTCGCGTGGGGATTCTGGGCGCAGGCCAGCGGCATGACCGGCCACCTCGACGCCGCCGACCACGCCAGGATCAGCCGCGACGGGGTCACCGCACTGTCCACAGAGGACGGCCTGGCGTTGTTCGGCGCCGCGGTGTCGCAGAGCGATCCGGTCGTCGCACCCGTCCGGCTTGACCTGGCTGGTCTGCGCGCGCAAGGCGCGGACCTTCCGCCCATCTTCCGTGGCCTGGTGCCCGTCACGCGCCGTGGCGTCGCCGGCGCGCCGGCCGACGTCGACTCGTTGCGCCGCAGTCTGGCGGGATTGCCCGAAGCCGAACGTGAGCGCCAGCTGCTCAACCTGGTACGCACGCACGTCGCCGCCGTGCTCGGCCACGGCAGCGGCGACGCCATCGAGCCGAACCGGGCGTTCAAGGAACTGGGATTCGACTCACTGACCGCCGTGGAGCTGCGCAACCGGCTCAACACCGCCACCGACCTGCGGCTGCCCGCGACGCTGGTGTTCGACTACCCGTCGCCGCTCGTGCTCGCCGGATTCCTGCGGGACGAGCTGCTCGGCTCGGTCGAGAGCACGCCCGCGCCGGTCTCGGCCACCGTCAAGTCCACCGAGGATCCGATCGTGATCGTGGCGATGAGCTGCCGGTACCCCGGCGGGATCACGTCGCCGGAGGACTTGTGGCGGCTGGTCTCCGGCGGGGTGGACGCGATTTCCGGGTTCCCGCGGGATCGTGGCTGGGACGTCGACGGCGTGTACGACCCCGAGCCGGGTGTGCCGGGCAAGTCGTACGTCCGCCAGGGTGGGTTCCTCGAGGACGTGGCCGCCTTCGACCCCGGCCTGTTCGGGATCTCGCCGCGTGAGGCGCTGGAAATGGACCCGCAGCAACGGTTGCTGCTGGAGCTGTCGTGGGAGGCGTTCGAGCGCGCCGGGATCGACCCGGCCTCGCTGCGCGGCAGCCAGACCGGTGTGTTCGCCGGGCTGATGCACCACGACTACGTGGGCAGCAGCAGCGGTGGCAGCCTGGTGTCCGGCCGCATCGCGTACACCTTCGGCCTGGAAGGCCCTGCGGTCACAGTGGACACGGCGTGTTCGTCGTCTCTGGTGGCGTTGCACTGGGCGATGCGGTCACTGCGGTCTGGTGAGTGTTCGCTGGCGTTGGCCGCCGGTGTGACGGTGATGTCCACGCCGGACATCTTCGTGGACTTCAGCCAGCAGCGCGGGCTCGCCCCGGACGCGCGGTGCAAGTCGTTCGCGGCCGCGGCGGACGGTGCCGCGTGGTCCGAAGGCGCCGGAATCCTGCTGTTGGAGCGGCTGTCCGACGCGCGCCGCAACGGGCATCGGGTGCTGGGTGTCGTGCGTGGTTCGGCGGTGAACCAGGATGGTGCGTCGAACGGGATGACGGCGCCGAACGGGCCGTCGCAGCAGCGGGTGATCCGGGCAGCGCTGGCCGACGCCGGGCTCACTGTGTCCGATGTGGACGCAGTGGAGGCACACGGCACTGGCACCACGTTGGGTGATCCGATCGAGGCGCAGGCGTTGCTGGCGACCTACGGCCAGGATCGAGAAAAGCCGCTGTGGCTGGGGTCGATCAAGTCGAACCTCGGGCACGCGCAGGCCGCGGCGGGCGTCGCCGGTGTGATCAAGATGATCATGGCCATGCGGCACCGGATGCTGCCGAAGACGCTGCACGTGGACCGGCCCTCGACACACGTGGACTGGACCGAGGGAGCGGTGGAGCTGCTGACCGAGGCCGTCTCCTGGGACGCCGACCGGCCGCGCCGCGCCGGAGTGTCGTCGTTCGGGATCAGCGGCACCAACGCGCACGTGATCCTCGAAGAGCCGCCCGCTGCCGACGCGGTGGCGGAGACCGCCGATCCGCCGGTGGTGCCGTTGATCCTGTCCGGCAAGACCGAGCAGGCGGTGCTGGACCAGGCAGGGCGGTTGCTCCCGGTGGTCGACAGTGCACGGGCCGCGGACGTCAGCCGGGCGTTGACCAGGCGAACCGGGTTCGAACACCGTGCGGCGGTGACCGGAGGCGACCGTGCGGAGCTGCGAGCCGGGCTGGCCGCGCTTGCCGAAGGCCGCGAGATCGCGGGTGTGGCGCGTGGTTCGGTGTCCGGTGGCGGCGTGGGTTTTGTGTTCTCGGGTCAGGGTTCGCAGTGGGTGGGGATGGGGCGTGAGTTGTCCGGCCGGTTCGCGGTGTTCGCTGGGGCTCTGGATGACGTGTTGTCGCGTTTGGATGGTGGTTTGCGGTCGGTGATGTGGGGTGATGATGCTGAGGCGTTGAATCAGACTGGCTTCACTCAGCCTGCGTTGTTTGCGGTTGAGGTGGCGTTGTTCCGGTTGTTGGAGTCGTGGGGTGTGCGTCCGGATTGTGTTGGTGGGCATTCGATTGGTGAGATTGCGGCGGCGCATGTGGCGGGTGTGTTGTCGTTGGACGACGCCTGTGCCCTGGTGAGTGCTCGCGGCAAGTTGATGCAGGCGTTGCCCGCGGGTGGTGTGATGGTTGCTGTGCAGGCTGGTGAGTCTGAGGTTGTGCCGTTGTTGGGTGAGGGTGTGTCGATTGCGGCGGTGAACGGTCCGGTGTCGGTGGTGTTGTCTGGTGTGGAGGACGCGGTTTTGGCTGTGGTCGGGCGGTTGGGGTGTAAGTGGAAGCGGTTGCGGGTGTCGCATGCTTTTCATTCGTCGTTGATGGACCCGATGGTGGACGAGTTCCGTCGGACGGTGGAGAAGGTCGCGTTCGGTGCGCCGATGCTGCCGGTGATTGCTGCTGGAGATGTGACGAGTCCTGAGTTTTGGGTGTCGCATGTGCGGGAGCCGGTGCTGTTCATGGATACGCTCCGGCGGATGGCCGACCGGGGCGTCACGACGTTCCTGGAGATCGGGCCGGACGCGGTGCTGTCGGGCATGGGTCCGGAATGCGTGCAAGGCAAAGACGTTGCGTTCGTGCCGGTGCAGCGCCGTGATCGTGATCAGGTCCAGACGGTCGTGAGCGCGGTCGGACAAGCCTGGGCGCGCGGGGTCAACGTGGACTGGGCCGCCCTGGTGCCGGGCACCGGGCTGGCGGACCTGCCGACCTACCCGTTCCAGCACCGCCGCTACTGGCTCGAACCAGCACCCAGCGCGGGTGACGTGACGTCGTCGGGACAGGATGCCGCGGACCACCCGATGCTCGCGGCCGTGGTGCATTCGCCCGAGGCCGACACAGTCACCCTGACTGGACAACTGTCCGTACGCAACCAGCCATGGCTCGCCGAGCACCGGTTGGGCGGCTCAGTCATCCTGCCCGGTGCCGCGTTCGTGGAACTCGTGATCCGCGCGGGTGACGAAGTCCAGTGCCCCCGCGTTGACGAACTCACGCTCGAAGCGCCGCTTTCGCTCACCGACCGCGAAGCTGTGCGGCTCCAGGTGGTCGTCGGCGAGCCAGACGCGCAAGCTCGCCGTGCCGTGACCGTGTACGCCCGCGCCGAGCGCGAGCAGACATGGACCAAACACGCGAGCGGATTCCTTGCGCCCCAGGCGACGCCCGCTCCCGCCCTCACGTGGCCACCGGAGGACGCCACACCCGTCGAGATCGGCGAACTGTACGAACTTCTCGCCGGTCAGGGCTACGACTACGGCCCGCTCTTCACCGGGTTGCGTGCCGTGTGGCGACGTGGCGAGGAGATCTTCGCCGAGGTCGGTCTGCCCGAGAACGCGACCACGACCGGGTTCGGCATCCATCCCGCCCTGCTGGACGCCACGCTGCACCCGGCCGAACTGTTCGCCGAGGACAACGAGCTGACGATGCCGTTCGCCTGGCGCGGAGTCACCCTGCACGCGACCGGTGCCACCCAGTTGCGGGTCCGGCTCACCGGCTCCGGCGCCACCAGCCGCTCGATCACCGCGACCGACCCGGCCGGTGCCCCGGTGATCACTGTGGACGAACTCGTGGTGCGCCCCGTCGACAACCGGGTCAGCACTCGCGACCTGTTCACGGTCGACCTGATCCCGGTGCCAGGTGGGCAGGCAGCTGAGGAGCGATGGGCGGTCATCGGCGACGCGCCCCTGGACTCGCCCGCCTATCCGAACCTGTCCTCGCTGCTCACCGATCCGTGTCCCGACAAGGTGTTGTACTTCCCTTCGCCCACTGTGGACGATGTGGTCACCGCAGTGCATTCGGTGACCGCGGACGTTTTGGCGTTGCTCACCGAATGGCTTGCCGATGACCGCTGTGCCTCCGCGACACTGGTCGTGGTCACCGGGCGATCCGAGCTGATCGACGGAGCCGTCACCGGCCTCGTTCGTGCCGCGCAGGCCGAGAACCCCGGCCGGATCGTGCTCGTGCACCTCGAAGGTGACGCCTACGCCGAGTTGCCTGCCGCACTGAGCTCCGGCGAACCGGAACTGCACGTGCGACCCGGCGAACTGCGCGCCCCGCGGCTCACTCCGGCGACAGGAAGCGGTCGGCCGCTCGAACCGGGCGACACGGTTCTGATCACCGGAGGTACGGGCGGGCTCGGCGCCGCGGTCGCCCGGCACCTCGCGGCGCGGCCCGGCGTCCGCAAACTCGTGCTGGTCAGCCGCCGTGGCCCGGCCGTGTCGGGCGCGGACCGGCTCGTCTCCGAGCTCACCGAGCTCGGTACCGAGGCGGTAGTGGTGGCATGCGACGTCGCCGACCGTTACGCCGTCGCCAAACTGTTGGCCGAGCACCCGGTGAGCGGTGTCGTTCACGCGGCGGGCGTTGTCGACGACGGCCTGATCGGGTCGCTGACACCCGAGCGGCTCGACGCCGTCCTGCGACCGAAGGTCGACGCCGCCTGGAACCTGCACGAGCTCGTCGGCGAGGTCTCGATGTTCGCGCTGTTCTCGTCCGCCGCGGGCACGTTCGACGGCGCCGGACAGGGCAACTACGCGGCCGCCAACGGCTTCCTCGACGCACTGGCCACTCACCGGCGCGCCCTCGGGCTGCCCGCGACATCCCTCCCGTGGGGGCTGTGGGCGGAGCGCACGGGCATGGCGGGCGCGCTCGATGAGGCGGACCTGCGACGGATGAGCCGCGCGGGCATGAAGGCGTTGTCCACAGAGGACGGACTGGCGTTGTTCGACGCCGCCTTGGGCCTGGATGCCGCCGTGGTGTTGCCGATGCGACTGGACACCGCCGTGATCGACCAGCCCGCGCCCGCGATGTTGCGAGGCCTGGTGCGCAGCACGCCGCAGCGCCGGACCGCGGCCGCGGAGCCGGTCGAGGTGCCGTTGTCCGAGCGCCTCACGGCGTTGCAGGCCAAGGAACGTGCCCCGTACCTGCTGGAGCTCGTGCGCACCCACGTCGCCATCGTGCTCGGTCACGACGGGCCGCGTGCCATCGAACCGACTCGTGGTTTCGTGGAACTCGGCGTGGACTCACTCGCCGCGCTCGAACTGCGCAACCGGCTCGCCAAGGTGGCCGAGATCCGCCTGCCGGCGACGCTCACGTACGACTACCCGACCCCGGCCGCCATCGCCGGTCTCCTGCTGGAGGAACTGGTCGACGAGCAGGCCTCACCGCTGGACGAGGAGCTGTCGGCGATCGAGGCAGCCCTCACCGCCGCCCAGCCGGGCGACGACCAGCACACGAAGATCCTGGCCCGGCTGCGTGTGATGACCGCGAAGTGGACCGACGGGGCGGACACGCCGTCCAACGAGGAATGGCTCGAATCCGCCAGCGCCGACGAACTGTTCGACATCCTCGACAGCGAATTCGAAACCCCCACCAACCCCTCGTGAGTGTTTGTCAGGGTTAGAACCCTGATAAACACTCACGAGGTTTGACCTGGGCAGACTGATGCGGTGGCCACATGGATGTGGCCACCGCATCGATTACGTTTACCGGGTCAGGCGACTACTTCGGCGAGGGCGGCCCGGTCCACCTTGCCGTTCACGGTGACCGGCAGCTCGTCCAGCACGCGGATCTCCCGCGGCACCATGTAGTCCGGCAGTGCCTCCATGCAGAACGCCGCCAGCTCCAGCTCGTCGACGGACTCCACGTCCTGCGCCAGCACGACGAACACCGCGAGTGCCGGATCGACGTCCGCGGGCAGCAGCAGCGCGCAGGCCGCCGCGACGCCGGGGAACTGCGCCACGCGCCGCTCCACTTCGGCCAGTTCGACGCGGTTGCCGCGGATCTTGACCAGGGAGTCGGCGCGGCCGACGAAGTACAGTTCGCCGCCCTCGCCACGGTAGGCGAGGTCGCCGGTGCGGTACACCGTCTGGCCGGTCAGCGGATTGGTCGGGTCAGGCACCAGTGCCTTCGCCGTCGCCGCCGGGTCGCCCCAGTACGCCGTGAACAGTGCGGAGCTGCGCAGGTAGATGTTGCCGACCACGCCGGGTTCGGCGACGTGCCGGTTGTCGTCGTCGAGCAGCATCATCTCGGCGCCGGGGTGGGCGAATCCGATGGACAGCCGCTCCATGTCCGCCGGGATCGGGCGGGGCACGTCGGTGAACGAGGACGCGACCGACTCGGTGCTGCCGAAGCAGTTCACGATCCGCGCCGCCGGCAGCAGGCCCTGCAGCTGACGCAACTCCGGCAACGGGAACGGCTCGCCGGAGAACAACACGCCACGGATCTGCTCGCCGAGCTCACCCAGCTGCTCGGGCTCGTGCTTCAGCACCGAACGCCAGATCGACGGCACGCCGTTCACCTGGGTCGCTCCGGTGTCACGCAGGAACTTCACGAACCGCCGTGGCCAGCGCAGCAGGGGCCGCGGCACCGGTACCACCGTCGCGCCGCTGCCCAGCGCGAGGCCGATGTCGAGCAGGGAGAAGTCGAAGTGGAACGGCGAGGTGGTGGCGACACGGCTCTCCGGCCCGACGATGCCGTGCTGCAGCATGCCCCGGTAGAACGCGAGGATGCCGCGGTGGCTCATCACCACGCCCTTGGGCCGCCCGGTGGTGCCCGACGTGAAGACCATGTACGCCGGATCGGCCGAGACGATCTCGCGGCGGAACTGCCCGCGGGGCTGGGGCGCACGGTCGATGGTCACGCCGTCCGGCCCGAACCGTCCGGTGCCGACCTCGGCCGGGATGCCGTCCCGGCGGCCGTCGTCCGGCTGCAGGTAGAGCGCGGGACCGGTCGCCTCGATGATCGACAGCAGCCGTTGCGCCGGGATCTCCGGGCTGACCGGAACGAACGGCAGGCCCAGCGACGAGCACGCCAGGAACGTCGCGATCGCCGACGGCGAGGTGTTCGATTCCAGGATGATCCGGTCGCCCATGTCCAGGCCCAGCTCGCCCAGGGTCCGCACGCATTCCTCGACCCGGCGCTGGAGTTGCCGGTAGGAGATCGTCCCGGCCTCGTTGCCCGCGAATTCGACGACCGCCGCCTTGTCCGGGGTCAGCCGTGCGCCGAGCAGAAGGAATTCATGCAACGTCTCGACGGAATTGTGCGCCCGCGCGAATACTTCACGGCTCATGTCCGCGTCACCCCTATCCAGCCCTTCATCACCCGCACCCCTACCTGACCGACTCGAGCGTCCGCCACAACCGGCCGGGCGTCTCGAAGTTCTCCAGCGTCAGCGCGTCGTCGGCGAGCCGGACCTGGTACAGCTTCTCCACCGAGGAGAGCACCTCCACCATGGCCAGCGAGTCCAGCCCCAGTTCACGCAGCGGTGTGTGCTCGTCGAGCGGTTCGTCCGCGGCCAGATAGGGCAGGTGGCCGCGCAGCAACTCTTCGAACTGGTCGTCCCACATGGTCACTCCGGAATCAGAATCAAGGGTTGCCATCACGGCCGGCACGCCCGATTGTCGACTTCGGTTAGCGCACCAGGTTTCCTCGCCGCTCAACAACCCCTAATCCACACGGAGGTCCGGCATGGACGACACGCACGGGCTGCATGCACGATTTCTCCGCGGCTTGGCGAAGGCGCCGGACGGTGTCGCGGTGCGGGCGGGGCGCGAGGCCATCACCTACCGGCGAATGCACGAGCAGGCGCTGTTGTGGGGCGGCGCGCTGGCCCGGTCCACGTCCCCCGCCGTGGGCGTCCTCGCCACCAAGGGCATCACCGCGTACACGGGAATCCTCGCGACGCTCTACGCGGGTGCGACTGTCGTGCCGTTGCGACCGGATTTCCCCGCGGCCCGCACCCGCCAGATGCTGGACGCGTCCGGTGCCACCACGATGGTGGTCGACCACAAAGGACAGTCGCTGCTGGCGGACGTGCTCGGTGACCGCGATGACTTCACGGTGATCTCCCCTGAGACCGCGGTGCCCGAGCGGGACGCGCTGGACGAGCCCGCCCACGTCAAACCCGGTGACACCGCATACATCCTGTTCACGTCCGGGTCGACCGGGCGCCCCAAGGGCGTGGTCCTCGGCCATGGAGGCATGGATCACTACTTCCGGCTGCAGGACGAGCGCTACGACTTCACCCCGGACGACGTGTTCTCGCAGGCGTTCGACCTGAACTTCGACTGTTCGGTGTTCGACATGTTCTGCGCGTGGAACGCGGGCGCCACTGTGGTGCCGATCCCCGCGCAGGCCTACCGGGAACTGCCCGACTTCCTTGCCGAGCAACGGATGTCGGTATGGTTTTCCACGCCGAGCGTGATCGATCTGATCCGGCGGATGGGTAGTCTCACCGACCACGCGATGCCCGGCCTGCGGTGGAGTTTCTTCGCCGGGGAGGCGCTCAAGTGCCGTGACGCCGACGACTGGCTACGGGCCGCATCAGGTTCGACGCTGGAAAACCTCTACGGCCCCACGGAACTGACCATTACGGTGGCCGCGCACCGATGGTCCGAAAAGCACTCCCCGGGCAACGCGATCAACGGGGTCGCGCCGATCGGCGCCGTGCACGACGGCCATGACTACCTACTGCTGGACGACGACGGACAATCCACCGAGACCGAAGGAGAGCTGGCCGTCGCCGGACCGCAACTCGCGGCCGGGTATCTGGACCCGCGCGACGAACAAGGCCGGTTCTTCGAGCGCGACGGGCAACGCTGGTATCGCACCGGTGATCGCGTCCGGCGGCTCCGCGACGGCGAGCTTGGTTACCTGGGCCGCCGCGACTCGCAGATCCAGGTGCAAGGCTGGCGGGTCGAACCGGCCGAGGTCGAACACGCGCTGCGCGAGTGCGGCGTGGCGGACGCGGTGGTCGTCGGCGTGACCGCCGGCGGCAGTACCGAGCTGGTCGCGTTCTACACCGGCGACCGGATGGCGACCGTCGAACTGGTCCGGCGGCTGCGCAAGCTGCTGCCGGACGGCGTGCTGCCCAAGCGTTACCACCACCTGACCGAGTTCCCGTTGAACTCCAACCGGAAGGTCGACCGGTTGCGGCTGACCACCCAGGCCGCGGAACACGGCCAAGCTAGGGGTGTGGCAGCCCAGCCCACGCGCGATAGCTTGCCGGCATGAGGCCGCGTTGGAAGTTATTGGTCGTCGCGGCTGTGCTTTCCGCGTCGGCGTCCGTGACAGTGCCGATGACAGTGTCCGCCGACCAAGCAATCGTCGTGCCCGGACTGCGGCAGCCAGTCACCATGACCGTCGACAAATGGGGTGTGCCGCACATCTTCGCGGCCAACACCAGTGATCTGTTCCTGGCCCAGGGGTTCAACGCCGCACGGGACCGGCTGTTCCAGATCGACACCTGGCGGCGGCGTGGCCTCGGCCGGCTCAGCGAGGTGCTCGGCCCCGGCTACGCCGAGCAGGACCGGGCCGCCCGGCTGTTCCTGTACCGCGGCGACATGGCGGCGGAATGGGCGAGCTACGGCCCGGAGGCGCGATCCGCGGCCACCCGGTTCGCGGCGGGCATCAACGCGTACGTCGACTGGCTCGACCGGAACCCGGCCGCCCTGCCGGAGGAGTTCCGCCAGCTCGGCTACCGGCCCGCACGCTGGAACCCCGAGGACGTGGTCCGCATCCGCACCCACGCGATCGGCAACAACCTGGGGTCGGAGGTCTCCCGCGCCAAGCTCGTGTGCAGCGGCGGGCCGGACGTCAGCAGGTACTTCCGCAAGCTCGAACCGGAGCACACGGCACGAGTGCCGGACGGGCTCGACCCGTGCGCGATCCCCGATGACGTCATCCAGGTCTACAACCTCGCCACGGCGCCGGTGACGTTCGCCAACGGCAGGATGGAAACGTTGCCGGAGCGGTTGAAAACGCTGACCGGCAGCAACGCGTGGGCCGTTTCACCGGAAAGGACGGCGACCGGCAGGCCGATCCTCGCCGGTGACCCGCACCGCGAGAACTACATGGCGCCCGCGAACCGGTACATCGCGCACCTCTCCGCACCCGGCCTCAACATCATCGGCGCGGGCGAACCGTGGAACCCGGGCATCAGCATGGGGCACAACGGGAGCATCGCGTTCGGGCTGACCAACCTGCCGACCGACCAGACCGACTTGTACGTCTACGAGCTCGACCCCGACGACCCCACCCGGTACCGCTACCGCGACGGCTGGGAGCGGATGAAGACCATCACCGAGGACGTCCCGGTGGCGGGCGGCTCACCGCGCAGGACCGAATTGTCGTACACCCGGCACGGTCCGGTCGTCAAGATCGACGGAAACCGCGCCTACGCGGTGCGTACAGTGTGGACACAGCCGGGCACGTCGCCGTACCTCGGCAGCCTCAATTTCCAGCGGGCCACCAACTTCGGCGCCTTCGCGCACGCCATGCGGGTCTGGAAGACGCCGAGCTCGAACCTGGTCTACGCGGACACGCGAGGCGACATCGGCTGGGTTCCCGGCGCGATCATCCCCCGGCGGACCGGTTACGACGGCCTGCTCCCGGTGCCCGGAGACGGACGATACGAGTGGAACGGCTTCCACGGCGCCCTGCCGCTCTCGTACAACCCGCAGACCTTCGTCTCGGCCAACGACTACAACTTCCCGCCCGGCCACCCGGCCCTGCCCGGCTACGAATGGGCGGAGGACTACCGCAAGAAGCGGATCGACGAGGTCCTTGCCCAGCGGCCGGTCACCATCCAGGACACCGTGACCCTGCAGAACGACGAGAAGTCCCGCGTCGCCACGATGTTGCTGCCGTACCTCACGAAGCTCAGCTCGACTGACCCGACGACCGGCAAGGCGCTGGCGCTGCTGCGTTCGTATGACGGCGTCACCAGCAAGGACTCCGCGGCGGCCGCGCTGTTCGAAACCTGGCTGATGCGGTTCCTGCACCCGGCTTGGGCGCACGCCGTGCTGCCCGCACCGGTCGCCGACGAGCTGGTCGCGGCCAGCTTCGACCCGGACTTCCGGATCGTCGCCGACTCCTTCGCCCACCCGGACGGCTGGTTCGGCCGGAACGGCGCCGCGGCCAGGGACAAGCTGCTGCTGGACACCGTCACCCAGGCCTATCAGGACGTCAGCTCGAAACTCGGCGCCGACCCCGGCACCTGGCGGTGGGGCGCGATGCACATCCACATGTTCATGCACCCGCTCGGCGGCCCGAACGTGGGCCCGGTCGAGAAGGGCGGCTCGTTCCACACCGTGCGCACGTCGTTCTACTACTACGCCGTGTTCCCTTCGGCCGAGGTCCTCGGCCCGACCTTCAAGATGGCCCTGGACGTCGGCGCCTGGGACAACTCGCGCGCGATCAACGCGCCCGGTCAGTCCGGCGACCAGCGCAGCCCGCACTACCGCGACCTTGCCCAGTCGTGGACCGAAGGCGGGACGTTCCCGTTGCTCTACGGCAAAGAAGCCATCGACAAGAACGCGCGGAGCACGATCCAGCTCAAGCCGCACCAGGAGAACCGATGACTGTCCCGACGCGAGTCCGCGACTACCCGTTCGAGATGCGGGAGACCAGCGTCTCGTCGCTGTACGCGAAGCTGCGCGACACCGAACCGATGAGCCGGGTGCAGATGCCCTTCGGTGAGGAGGCCTGGCTGGCCACGCGGTACGCCGACGTCAAGCTCGTGATGACCGATCCGCGGTTCAGCCGGGCGATCGCGCAGGGCCTCGACCAGCCGCGGCTGCGCAGGCAGTCGACCGGCGACGGCATCATGGGCATGGACCCGCCCGACCACACGCGGCTGCGCCGCCTGGTCGGCAAGGCCTTCACCGCCCGCCGGATGGAGCAGATGCGCGCCGGCGTGCGTTCGCTGGCCGCCCGGCTGATCGACGACATGATCGCCAACGGCGGGTCCGCCGACCTGGTGGAGGACTTCGCGCGGCTGCTGCCGGTGAACGTGATCTGCGACCTGCTCGGGGTGCCGTTCGCCGACCGGCACGTCTTCCGGCGGTGGACCGAGGGCGTCACCAACGACGAGACCGCCAAGGCGGACGTGCTGTTCGAGATCGGCGGCGAGCTCGACGACTACATGGCCGCGCTGGTCGCGCAGCGCCGCAAGGAGCCGACGGACGACCTGCTCGGTGCCCTCGTGTACGCGCGCGACAACGGCGACAAGCTCAGCGACAACGAGCTGATCGTGCTCGCCGGGGCCGGGCTGCTCACCGGTGGCGTGGAGACCGTGGCCGCGGCGCTGCCCAGTTTCGTGTTCACCCTGCTCACCGAGCCCGGGCTGATCGACCAGCTGCGCCGGGACCCGGAGTTGATGCCGACCGCGGTGGAGGAGTTGCTGCGGTACGTGCCGATCAACACCGCGGCCATGTTCGCCAGGTACGCCCTTGAGGACGTGTGGTTCGGCGACACGCTGGTGCGGACCGGTGACCCGGTGCTGGCCGCGTTGCACGCGGCCAACCGTGATCCGGAGGTTTTCGAGAACCCGGAGAGCATCGACCTGACGCGCAAGAACAACCCGCACCTGACGTTCGGGCACGGGCCGCACCACTGCATCGGGGCTCAGCTGGCCCGGATGGAGCTGCGGGAGTCGTTGAGCGAGCTGCTGACCCGGTTCCCCGGGCTGCGCCTGGCCGGCGGCCCGCAGAGCGTCGAATGGAAGTACGGCGTGATCGTCCGCGGCCCCTCCCGGTTGCGCATCACCTGGTAGGCCGGGGCGGGCGCATCGCCAGCCGCAGGTCGACCGGCGTGACGTCGAAGTTGCGGGTCGTGCAGGGGACACGGCCGAACAGGCTGTCCTGTCCGGACACGTACACGGTCTGGACATCCAGCCCCAACAACGTGTCCACCACCTCAGGCCACTGCACGGCCCGCACGAAACCGTCCAGCAGCATCGTGCGTACGCCGTCGCCGGTCTTGCGGACCGAGCCGTCCTGGTCGGCGACCACCGGGATCACCGGGTCGGCGAACTCCAGTTCGCCGAACAGGTCCGTTTCGACGCGGTCACGCAGCGGGGCGAACGTGCTCGAGTGCATCGGCGGGTCCATTGTGTACAGCGGGAGACCACCGGCCGCGCGGATTCGCCGCTGTAGCCAGTCCAGGCGCTCTTCGCGCAGCGACACCATGTAGAAGTCGTGGTCGATGTGGCAGGAGATCTCGTGCCAGTCGTCCAGTTCGGCCAGGATCTCCTTGAGGCTTTCCCGTGGGGTGCGCGCGAACGAGTGCGTCACGATCCCGGGCAGGTCCTCGGTGAAGAACCTGGTCTCGTACTCGGAGAGCTTCGCGGTCAGCCACACCGCGTCGCGGAAGGTCAGCGAGCCCGAGTACGTCGCCGCGGCCTTCCCGCCGAAGCTCGGGCCGGCGCAGAACCGGGCGGCCATGCCCAGGTTCTCCTCGGCCCAGCGCGCGAGGGCCAGGCACGTCACCAGGAACGCGACCTGCGCCGCCTCGGAGTAGTCGCTCTCGCTGACGCGGTAACGGTCGATCACGTTGTACCCGACGGTGTCCGAGGCCTGCCCGGCCATCTCCCGGGCCACCGGGTTGATCAGCAGGAACTTGCCCACGTCGGCGAAGACCTGGGGTCCCATGCCGGGGAAGACGATCGCGGTGCTCATCAGCCGGACTCCTTTCAGCCCGCGGCCAGCTTGGTGAAGCCGCGCTCGATGTCGGCGAGCGCTTCGGCGATGTGGGGCAGCTTCAGCGGGTCCTCGGCCCGCAGGGCGGCCCACTGCCCGCCCCGGGTCCGGCCGTAGAGCATGCTGGTCGCGGCCCGGAACCGGAGGGCACGCGGATCGTCACCGAAGTGGACACCGGCGAGCACGGCGATGCCGAGTTCCTCGATCAGGTGGCGCTGCAACGACTCGCCGTCCGTCACGCCAAGGCGGGCCAATGATTCCCGCAGCGGAGCGAAGTCCGGGTAGACGTAGAACCCGCCGGTCGGCGGACGGCACTGCGCGCCCGCGGCCACAACGATGTCGTACACCGCTTTGGCGACCGTGCCGTGCAGCCGTGCGCTGGCGCGCAGGTGCGCGCACACCTCGGGCGGTTCGCTGAACGCGTACTCGGCGACCGCCTGCATCGGACCGGCCAATGTGGACCATATCTCGCTGGCGACCGAGGCGACGTCGTCGCGCATCCGCTCGCCCCCAGGCCCTTCGGGGAAGCGCACAACGCCGATCCGCCAGCCGCCGAGCGCGAGGCTCTTGCTCAGCCCGGTCACCACGATGGTGCGATGCGGGACGACCTCCGCGGGGCTGAGGTACGGCATCGCCGGATCGTGCGGGATGTCGCGGTAGATCTCGTCGGAGACCAGCAGCAGGTCCTCGTCCTCGGCGACCGCGCAGATCGCCCGGATGATCTCCGGTGGCGCGGTCGTCCCGGTGGGATTGTCCGGCGACGTCAGCACGACGATGCGGGGATCGTGACCGAGCGCCCGTGCGGCGCGGATGGTCTCGCGCATCGCGTCCGGATCGGGCACCCCACCGCATTCCGGCGGGATCGGCACGCCGAACGCGCGCTTGCCCGCGAGTGTCGCCTGTGGACCGTAGGTCACCCAGCATGGCTGGGGCAGCAGCACGTCGCCGGGGTGGACCATGTCCAGCGCCAGCAGCAACGGCTTGCTGCCGGGCGCCACGACCACCTGGTGCGCCTCGGTCGGCAGGCCGCGCCGGGCGAAGTACCCTGCCACCGCCGCCCTGACCCCGGCGTCGCCGACGACCGGGCCGTAGGCGTTGCGGTCGGTCCCTGCGGCCAGCCGGTCGGCCAACGGGGGGAACACGGGCAGGCGCGACTCGCCGAACCCGAGGTGCACGATCCGTTCGCCCTCGGCCTGGCGCCGTGCGACAAGCTGGTCGAGGGCGAGATTCGGGGAGACCTTCCGGCGGCCCATCGCGGGTCCTTCCGTGACGTCAGTGGGTGGTGCCGGACAGGGCCGGCTTCTGCGCGCCGATCGCGCCGGTGATCGCCGCCGCGATGTCGGCGGGGGCTGACGGGTCCAGTTCGAGCTGGTCCAGCCACGCCGCGGTGCTGGAGAACCGGGCCCGGAACGGCCTGCCCACCAGTTCCGGATCGCGGGCCTGCAGCATCCGCAACTGGAAGAGCCGTCCCCGCGGGGTGTCCTCGACCCCTTCCACCATGACCTTTCCCGGCGTCGCGGACATCACCGGACCGCGCACGGTCCGGGCAAGCCCAGGCAGGGTCCGGTAGGCCGTGCGGAAGATCTCCAGGCCGGTGGCCAACGGGACTTCGAAGTAGTGCCGTGGGCCGGTGTCCCGTTCCACGAACATGTAGTACGGCACCGCGCCCGCGGCGAGCTCGGCCCGCCACATGTCGGCCCAGACCCGGGGATCGTCGTTGACGTGCGCGATCAGCGGCGCCTGGCAGTAGATCAGCGCCCCGGTGGCCCGGATGCGGGCGAGCGCCTTGCGCGCGATGTCGGTCTCCAGCTCACGGGGGTGGCTGAAGTGCGCCATCACGGCCAGGTTGCGGCCGGACGCGACCACCTGCTCGAACAGCCGCAGCACGTCGTCGGCGTCCGCGTCGGTGACGAACCGGTGCGGCCAGTACGCGACGGACTTGGTGCCGATCCGGATGGTCTGCACGGTGTCCACCGCCAGGATCGGCTCCAGGTGGCTACGCAACCGCTCGGTGGACATCACCATCGGGTCGCCGCCGGTGATCAGCACGTCCGACACGGCCGGATGGCCGCGCAGGTACCGGACGAGCAGTTCCGGTCCGGGCGCGGCGAACCGGAGGTCCGCGTCCCCGATGAACTGCGCCCACCGGAAGCAGTACGTGCAGTAGGCGTGGCAGGTCTGGCCCTGCTGCGGGAAGTACAGCACGGTTTCCCGGTACTTGTGTTGCATGCCAGGCAGTTCCGTACCGGCCAGCTCGGGCACGTTCAGCTGCTTCTGCCCGGACGGGTGCGGGTTGAGCTCGGCCCGGATCCGGCTGACCTCCGCGGCGATCTCCCGCCTGGTGCCGCGCCGCCCGGACAGCTCGATCAGCTTTCGCTCGTCGTCCGGCTTGAGCATTCCCCGTTGCGGGAACACCAGCTGGAACAGGGGATCCTCCGGGATCCGGTGCCAGTCGACCAAAGTGGACAGCACGTAGTCGTTGACGCGGAAAGGCAACACCTGCGAGACCGCGCGGACCGCTTCGAGAGCGTCGGCGGGCAGGCCGTACCGCGCGGCGACCTCACCGATGTGCTGCGGGCCGATCGTGCGGAACCGGGTGGCTTCGGCAGAGTTCAGGACCCCCAGTGACATGACTTCGAGCCTAGACTCCAGCCCGGTCCGCACAACCCCTAGAGCGTGCCGAGGAACTCGACCAGTGTGGCGTGGAACCGTTCCGGCTCCTCAAGGTGCGGCATGTGACTGGATTCCGGGAAGATCTCCCACCGCACATCCGGGATGCGTTCGGCGAACGGCCGCACGGTGACCGGCGTCGCCTCGTCGTACTCGCCCGAGATCACCAAGGTCGGCACGGCGATGTCCGGCAGGCAGTCCACGACGGAATAGTCCTTGAGCGTACCGATCACATGGAACTCACTCGGCCCGTTCATCGCGTGGTAGACGGTCGGATCGTCGGAGATCTCCATGGTGGTGGCGAGATATTCCTTGGGCCACGGCTGGATCCGGCACACGTGCCGGTCGTTGAACACGCGGACCGCGTCGTGGTACTCCTTGCTGTCCGTGGTCCCAGCGGCTTCGTGCTTGCGCAGCGTCGCGTCCACTTCGGGCGGCAACCCGGCGCGCAGCACCGCCATTTCCTGGCGCCACAGCGGGTACGAGGCGGGGGAGTCGGCGATCACCAGGCCGCGCAAGCCGTCCGGCCGGTTCGCGGCGTGTCGCGCGGCCAGCACGCCACCCCAGGAATGCCCGACGAGCACGTAGTCGTCGGCGATTCCCAGCTGCCGCACCAGGTTGTCCAGCTCGTCGAGGAACAGCGGGACAGTCCAGAAGTCAGGGCCCGCGTCCGGGAGATGGGTGGAGCCGCCGCTGCCGAGCTGGTCGTAGTGCACGACCGGCCAGCCCGCGTCGTGCAACGAACACAGGTTCAGCAGGTAGTCGTGCGTGCTGCCCGGTCCGCCGTGCACGACGACCACGGCCGGCCGTCGTCCGTCCGGTCTGCCGGTCATCCGGTACCACGTGCGATGTTCGCGGAATGCGATCCGCCCCTTGGTGGTGGGCGCCACGGCCATGCTCACCACCCTGTGTCTAGCGCCGGGCAGGGAGGCGCACCAGCCCTTAAGGGGTCGTCCACCCCTATTCTCTGATCCGGGGGACTTCGGCGGCGTGCGCCGGCGCTACCGTGGCGACCACGTCCGAGTATTGGAGAGTCACGTGCGCGTCATGCTGATCGTCTTCCCGACCAGAACACATGTCTACAGCATGGCACCGGTCGGCTGGGCACTGCGCGCAGCCGGGCACGAGGTGCGCTATGTCGGCCCTCGCAATCCGTCGGAGGTCGAGCCGTTCCTGGAGACCGGCCTGGACGCGATGTGGTTCGGCGACGACGTGGACATCGCCCGCGAACGGAAACTCGGCGACACGGGCTCGTCCAACGCGATGGACGACGACTTCAAGCTGTCGGAAACCCGGCAGGAACGCTACACCGCGGAGTACGTGCGCGCCGTGCACGAGATGTGGGTGGACGTGTTCCGCTGGATCACTCCCGACTCACTGCTGGACGAGCTGCTGTCGTTCGCCAAGCAATGGCAACCGGATCTGGTGGTCTGGGACCCGCTGATGTACGCGGGCCCGCTCGTTGCCCACGTGGTCGGTGCTGCCCATGTCCGCATGCTGTACGCGGCCGACCAGACCGCGCGGATCAGCTTCCAGTACCAGGAACTCGGCGAGCGGCGCGATCCGTTGGTGGAGTGGATGTCCGGCTGGCTGGGCAAGCACGGCCGCGAGTTCGACGAGACGCTGCGCTTCGGGATGGCCACCATCGACCCGTCCCCGTCCTGCATTCGCTACGACCTCGACGTGAACTACATCCCGGTGCGCTTCGTCCCGGTGAACCGGCCGCTGCCGATTCCCCGGTGGGTGGTGGAGGAACCGGCGCGGCCTCGGGTCTGCCTGACGCTGGGCGTGTCGAACCGGCAGGTGCACGGCCGCGAGGAGGCCTCGGTGCTGGATCTCCTCGATGGCCTGGGCGAGCTGGACATCGAGGTCATCGCCACGCTGAGCGCCGACCAACTGGCCTCAGTGGACAGAGTGCCCGCCAACGTGCGAGCCGTCGACTTCATCCCGATGAACGAGGCACTGGCGAGCTGCTCGGCGATCGTGCACCAGGGCGGCGGCGCGACCGTGGGCAACGCTGTCGTCAACGGCGTACCGCAGCTCATCGTCCCCGGTACCACCTGGAGTGAACGGGCTTCCGCGCTCGCCCAGGAGGAACGTGGCTACGGCCTGCTGCTCGACCTGGCCGACCTGACCGCTTCGTCGGTCCGGTCCGGCGTCGAGCGCCTGATCACCGAGCCGTCGTTCGCCCGGTGTGCGGCCGAAGTGCGGCAGGAGATGCTCGACACCCCAACGCTTTCGGACATCGTGCCGGATCTGGAGGCGCTCGCCTCGCGCTGAACCACCCACCGACAGGCTCGTCCGCGAACCGTCGTTCAGTTCACTGTGGACGGCTCGCGGACGGGCCTGTCCATGCGCGTGCCCGGCGACGGGCGGGATGCCCCTATTTCGCCCCTATTGTCCACATCAGGGGTCCGCAGCGGGTTTTCCGCCGCGTTACCGTCCGACTGCAGCGGATTTCGCCGACGTTCACCTTTTGACCGGCCGGTCGTCCCGGAGAGTCCGTGCGCGCTTCCCCAGTGACCGACGCAGGAACGGACCAACATGCTGACCACACCACACCAGGAGCAACCGGCGCCCGCGCGGGTACTGCCTTCGCTGACCGGGCTGCGCGCGATAGCGGCCTTTCTCGTCTTCGGTCTGCACTTCATGGCGCTACGCCTGTCCACTCCGGTGGGCTCGGCGCAACCGGAGGGGTCCGACGCGGTCATCGGGATGATCTTCGGCAGTGGCGGGGCCGGTGTCGTGGCCTTCTTCATCCTCAGCGGTTTTGTGCTCACCTGGTCCACTCCGGCCGACCAGCCGGCCGGCCGGTTCTGGTGGCGCCGGTTCGCCAAGATCTACCCGGCGTGCCTGGTCAGCATCCTGGCCGGGTTTGTCCTCTTCGGCCTGCTGATCGGGGCCTGGCCGGACTGGAAGGTGCTGGTGGCGCAGGTGTTGCTGATCCAGGCGTGGCTGCCGGACCAGGCGTACACGCTGAACATCAACCCGGTCACCTGGTCGCTGAGCGTGGAGGTGTTCTTCTACCTGGTGTTCCCCGCGTTGATGCTGATGCTGGCGCGCGCGTCGAAGCGGGCACTGTGGTGGACGGCGGCGGGGTCGGTCGTGGCCACGTTCGTGCTGCCCTACCTGATCAGCGCGAACTTCGACTTCCGCCAGCCGGAGCCGCCGCTGCTGGTGCCGCTGGTGGGTTTCCCGAACGGCTTCAGCTACTGGTTCACCACCTCGTTCCCGCTCATGCGGCTGTTCGAGTTCGTGCTCGGCATCACCATCGCGCTGCTGGTGCGCAAGGGCGTGCGGTTTCCGGTCAACGTGCCGGTGGCGTTGTCGCTCAGCGTGGCCGCGCTGGCGGTGAGCCCGATGCTGCCCGGGATGCTCGGTTCGACGGCGATCGTGATGATCCCGTTCGGGCTGCTCATCGCGGCGCTGGCCAACGCGGATCTCGCCGGTGCCTGGAGCCCGTTGCGGTCCGCGGTGATGGTGTTCCTCGGCAAGATCTCGTACTGCTTCTACCTGGTGCACATCTTCTTCATCGTGTTCAGCATGAGCTACGTGCCGGGGCCGACCGGGGCGATGGACCTGCCCCGGGAGTGGCTGGCCGGGATCGGCGTGATCGACAGCCCGGTCGTCGGACTGCCGGCCTGGGCCAACGTGGCGGTGTTCCTGCTGTACCTGGGTCTGTCGGTGCTTGCCGCGTGGGTGCTGTACACCGTGGTCGAGGTCCCGGCCACGCGGGCGCTGCGCAACGTCCGCCGTCGTCGTGATGAGCGGCCCACGCCGACTCCGGAACCGGAACCGGAACTGGCGGTACGCCCCGTCGGGTGAACCGCCCCGTGCCAACGCGCTCGGTCAGCGCCTGCTGGCCGGGCGTTCAGGCGTGGGAGGTCCGTGCGGCGATCTCGGCCAGGTGGTGCAACGAGTTGGTGAGGTGGTCCGGGCCGAAGGGCGGGAACCGCAGGTACTCCCGGATGGACGGCGGTACCGCCGACCAGTCGTAGGTGAGCGTGACCTCGGTCTGCGACGGGCCAAGGGGCCTGAGGTCGTAACGCCACAGCCAACCGCCGAACTCCAGCCGACCGTCGTCCGTCTCGTACCCCGTCAGCCAGCCGATGGCGCGCGGCGGATCGAACACCCGGACCTTGTTGGCCGTCGTGTAGCCCTTATCCGGGTGATCGTCGTGGTGCATCGACATCCGGAAGACCTGGCCGACCTCGGTCAGCGGCGCGAGGTCGGCGGCTTGCTGGACCCAGCCGGTGCCGTCGATCGCGGCATGGGTCGCCGGGTCCGCCAGCACCGCGAACACCTTCGTCGCGGGCACGGCGAAAGTCAGGGTGGCGCTCACGTTCTCGTCCACAGTGTGCACGCATTTCACCATGTCATCTTCGCCTCAGCGTGCCCAGTCCGGTGTCCAGATGTCCTCGCCGAGCGTCGCCCGATACCGCGTTTCGAGGTAGTCGAGGAAATCGGCGAGGACGGGGTGTGGATTGTCCGCTCGCCAGATCACCGAGAGCGGGTAGACCGGGGTCGGGTTCACCACAGGAATCCTGCGCAGGTCGTAGCTTTCCGGCCAGAGGTAGCGCGAACCTTCGCCGACGAACATGGCGAGCCGGGTCGAGTCCGCGAGTTCCGCGAGGAGTGCCTCGATGCCGAACATCGGCCCGACCGTGTCGATGGTGAGTCCGAACGCCTTCGCCAGATCGTCGTAGTAACCGATTGGCTCGGGGTCGGACATTCCGGGCATCCAGATCGGGTGATCGGTGAGCTCGGCCGGGGTCACGGTCCTGGCGTCGGCCAACGGGTGCCGTGGGCCGACGAGCAGTTCGTGCCGGTCGTCGACGACGCGTGACGACCGGAGTCCGGCCGGGACTGTGCGGGCGGTGGCTCGCAGGGATCGGAAGGTGGCGTCCAGGGTGCCTGCGCTGACTTCGGCCAGCGCCGCCGTGGCGTCGGCGTTGGTCAGCGCGACGACGTCGAGTTCGATGCCGGGGTGCTGCTGGTAGAAGGCCTGAAGGATGTTGGAGGGCGCGATCCTGCGGCTGACGACGTCGATCCGCAAGGGCCTGCGGCCGGGCGTCACGGCCGCGGTGACGCGCTCGGCGGCGCGGAGAAGCTCCCGTGCGTGCGGGAGCAGTGCCTGCCCGTCGACGGTGAGCCGGACGCCCCTGGCGGTCCGCGCGAACAGCACCACCCCGAGTTTCCGCTCCAGGTTGGCGACCCGTTTTGAGGCGGCCTGCTGGGTGATTCCCAGCTCGTCGGCGGCGGCCTGGAACTGACCGGCCTCGGTCACGGCGACGAAGGTACGAACCGCATCGACATCCACGACGCAGAACGTAACCGTACAACGTGGAGTTGTGACACGCCGCTCGATCCGTTGTTGGCGGTGGCGGCCGCCTTCCGGCTTGGATCTCGCGGACAACAGCGGGTTGTCCGGGAACAGGGGAGCGGGGCGAATGCCGGTTTCGCGGCGGAAGGTGAACTTGGGCCGGTCGTTCGGGTGGTTGTGGACCGCCTACGCCGTCAGCGCCTACGGAACAGGGCTGGGGTTCGGGGCGTTCTCGGTCGTCGCGATCACGGTCCTGAACGCAGGCTCGGCGGAAGTGGCGGCCCTGTCGTCATCCGGGCTGGTGATCGGCGCGCTGCTGGCGATCCCGCTCGGGCCATGGATGGAGTTCCGCGCCAAGCGGCCGGTCATGATCACGATGGACGTGATCCGCTCCGCGGCATTGGTCTCGGTACCACTCGCGTA
This sequence comes from Kibdelosporangium persicum, assembly GCF_013280595.1. Taxonomy (GTDB): domain Bacteria; phylum Actinomycetota; class Actinomycetes; order Mycobacteriales; family Pseudonocardiaceae; genus Kibdelosporangium; species Kibdelosporangium persicum. The sequence continues at coordinate 161,354 of NZ_JAAATY010000010.1, read as the reverse complement.
CGCGTTCGGTGCGTTGTCCTTCGCGCAGCTCCTGGTGGTCTCCGTGGTCACCGCGGCGGCCAAGATCGCGTTCACAGCCGCCAGCGGCGCCTACCTGAGGACCATCGTTCCCGCTGACGGCCTTCTGGTGGCCACCAGTCGTTTCGAGTCCACCACCTGGTCGGCCACGATCGTCGGCCCGCCACTGGGCGGCGCCGCCATCGGGGTGCTGGGGCCGGTGACGACGGTGGTGATGGATGCCGTGAGCTACCTCCTCTCGGCACTGAGCATCGCGGCGATCAGACAACCGGAGCCGCCACCGAGCCCGCGGCAGACGTCAGCACGCCGGTGGAGCGACCTCGTCGAAGGGTGGCGTTACATCCTCGCCCACCACACGCTGCGCCGGTTCTTCCTCAACGTCATGCTGGTCAACGGACTGATCTCGGCAACCGAGCCGCTGCTGTCGGTGCTGATGCTCTCGGATCTGGGCTTCCCCGTGTGGCAGTACGGGCTGGCGTTCGCTGTTCCGTGTATCGGCGGGCTGATCGGGTCACGACTCGCCCGTCGCATCGCGTCGCGTTGTGGCGAACAGACAGTGCTGCGGGTTTTCGGCGTGTCGCGCGCCTGCTGGCCGCTGGGGCTCGCGTTCATCCAGCCAGGGCTGCCTGGGCTGGTGATCGTGATGGCCACCCAGCTCGGACTGATCATCTGCATGAGCGTCTTCAATCCCGTCCTCGCCGCCTACCGGTTGGCCGGCACCGATGCCGGCCGGCACGCCCGAATGCTCACGGCCTGGTCGATCACCAGCAGCATCAGCATCGCCGTGATCACGATGTTGTGGGGGCTCCTGGCGCAGGTCACCAGCCCGCGTGCGGCCATCGCCCTGGCAGGGGTGCTGCTTCTCGCCACGCCGTTCCTGCTGCCGCGGCGTATCACTACGTCGCAACCGGTTTGATCCGCGCGACCCAAGGCAACGGCGCGGTCGTCCTCGCGGCTCGTCGACGGAAATCCGCGTCGGAGGATTGTCAGTCTGCTCGGCGGGTATTCATCCGGCCATGTGGATCGCATTGGTGACGCCGTTGATGATCATGTTAGTGGTGCTGGGCATGGAACGCCTCGAAGCGCCTGGGCCCCGGAGCCGCACCCGGTCCTGACCGGCTACCCGGCGGCTTCCGCTGACCGTTGGGTGACGATGCGGGTGCCGACGGCGAGCAGCGTGCTCGCGGTCAGCCCGAACATGGTGCGGAAGGTGTCGCTGAAGTGGTTGGCCGAGGCGAAGCCTGCGTCAGTGGCGGCTGTGGTGAGATTCGCGCCGGTGCTGATGGCCGCGGCGACCCGGGTCATGCGTGTCCACATGCGGTAGCGACGCAGGGTTGTCCCCGCGTTTTCGGTGAACAGGTGCAGGAACCGCGACGTGGAGAGGTGCGTCTTGGCTGCGAGCGTCGCCGCACTGAGATCAGGATCTGCTCGTAGCGCGCGCATCGCCGCACGGATTCGCTCGTCGAGCTTCGTTTCCGTGGTCAGCCGTAATGGGGCTGGTGCGGTGCGAACGGACTGGATCAGCGCACGCTCGTCCCGGTGGTTGTATGCGACGGTCTTGGTACGGACCGCCATGAGTTCCCGGGCGTTGTTCGACAGTGAGTAGCTGAACAGCATTCGGCCGGTTCTCGCGATGATTTGATGCCGGGTCCGAGCCGGGATGAACGCGCTCCGCACGCGCTGTTCGCCGATGTCGGCCGCGTGCAGTTCGAAGGGCGCGTCGATGCCCAGCGCGAAACAGTGCACCGAGCCCGAATGCGGGCCGAGGTCGAAGGACGGGCCCAGATAGGTCGCCTGCCCCGGCTGGATCCACAGCGTCGGCTGTTCGGGACAGCAGGTTTCCGGAAGCGGTCGATCGTCCACGACCGTGATGATCGCATCATGGGAAAAGCCGGGCGAAACACGACGCGGGGGCGGACATGGCAAGCGCGGTGATCATCGTGATCGGTGTCTTCTTTCTGGGGATGGGCGGGTACGCGCTGGCAATGCCCGCCGCGCTGGCCCGTCCTTTCCGGATCCGCGCCGACCACCCGGAGGCGAGGTCGGAGATCCGCGCGGTCTATGGCGGGTTCGGGATCGCCGTCGCAGCCGCGCTGGCGCTCGCTGCCGTCGACGTCAACGGAATCCGCACCGGCGTGGTCATCACGGTCGGCCTCGCGTTGACAGGGATGGCGTTCGGCCGGGTCGTGTCCCGGCTGCTCGACACGCCGACCGGTTTCTACCCGATCTGGTTCTACTTCGTCGTCGAGGCAGGCGCCGCCGGACTACTGTTCGTCGCCGCCTGAACGGCTGTCGAAGAGGATCGAATCGAGCAGGACCATGCCCAGCGAGGCGATCCACGGCGTTTGCCGCGAGCCGGGCCACTTGGCGAGCTACTACCAGGAGACAGCGACCAGGCCCGGCCACCTTCTCGGCGAGAACCTCAGTGAACGCATCAGGTGCCTGCCGTGTGACCTGTTGCGCTTGCGAAATTTTCCACGACGTTCGCGCCCGGCCAGGTCCTCGAAGAGATCCGGCCGCGGCACTTTCCTGGTGGCCGGCCTGCCACCGGCGTGGCATCCTGAAACGCGTCCAGCGCGGACGAGCCGGCAGTCGGAGAGCTGAGATGGCTGATTTGCGGCGGTATCGAACGATTGTGTCCGACAGCGCCCTGTGGGCCGACTTCCGGATCCGCGACGGGGACGTCGTAATCAGCACCCCGGCGAAGTGCGGCACCACCTGGATGCAGATGCTGTGCGGGTTGCTGATCTTGGACACCGCGGACTTCGGCCGCCCGCTCACCGAGCTCTCGCCATGGCTGGACGCGGTGACGTTCGACACCGCCGCGATTCTGGCCGAGCTGGAGAGCCAGCAGCACCGGCGCTTCGTCAAGACGCACACGCCGCTCGACGGCTTGCCGTTCGAGGCGGGGGTGACGTACGTCTGCGTCGCGCGTGATCCGCGCGATGCCATGCTGTCCTTCGAAAACGCCGTCGCCAACATGCATCCTGACGCCGTGGCGTCGGCCGGTCTCCCTCCCGAAGTCAGCCAGCCACCCTCACCGGATCCGCTTGAGCGGTTCTGGTTGTGGGCCGAGGCGGACTTCGCCCCCGAATCGGCCACGTTCGGGGTGACGCTGGCCAACCTGGTCCACCACGTACGGACGTTCTGGGAACGCCGCGACGACCCGCGGGTGGCGCTGTTCCACTACGCGGACCTCAAGGCCGATCTGCCTGGCCAGTTGCGGCGTCTCGCCACCGCGCTGTCGATCGAGGCCAGTCCGCGGCGGATCGACCACCTCGCCGCCGCGGCGACCTTCGACCGCATGCGCGAGCGGGCCGACGAACTGGCTCCCGGCGTCGACGCGAACCTGTGGCGGAACAACAAGGACTTCTTCCGGTCCGGCACCAGCGGCAAGTGGCTGGACCTGCTCGACCCGGCGGCCATCGAGCGCTACACCCGCCGGGTGGCCGAGCTCGCGCCCCCGGAACTGGCCGAGTGGCTCCACACAGGGTGGTCGGGGCGTCGCTGAAGACCTCGCTCCACCGGGCGAAAACGGGCCCACACCAAGGAAGTCGGCTCCGGACCTCGGCAGGCACGTGTCGCACCACCACGCGAGCAAGACGTTGACCCGGCTGGAGTTCGTCACGCTCAAAAGCCGTGCCGAGCCCCGAAGTCGTGAACCTGAACATCGACGACATCGCATGGCTACGCTCGCGCCACACAGTCTAATTAGGACCAGTGGACGTTGTCGTCCGCTCGCGGCGCCGGTGGTTCAGCCGCGCATGATTCCTCCCAGTCCGGTGGTCCCCGCAAGCGATCCCAGCATCCGCGGCGGTGCGGGGCAATCCCTTTCAGCGGTGCCTGAAACCTGAGTTCACCACTGGATATCCGGTCCCGCCCGGCTTCCCGTGCCCGCCTTGACAGTTGATCTGAGTTGTGGGGAGTATCGAAGAGCCTCCTGGAGTTGCCCGGCAACCGGGTGAGGGCACCGCGGAGGTTGTCAGGGGGAGTCATGTGGGGGCTTTGTCTGCGGTCGTGCTTGCCGGGGAAGGGGGCGGTTCGCCATGGACTCCGACGTCCTCGCTGAGCTCCCTTCGCTGATACCGATGAGGAGAACCGGAATGAGCACTTCCCGACGGTTGGACTTCGATCTCGAGAATCTTCCGATGGACGTGTTCGACATTGTGGACAGTGGCTTGACGGTCGAGTCGCTGACCGCGGGACACGGCATGGCGGAGAACGGCGCGTCGTGTTCCGCGCCTGGCGGTGGCTGCTCGGGCTGCAGCGGAACCACGTGGGACTGCTGCTGTTCCTGCGGTACCGACTGAGCGAAGTCGATCAGGCCGGGCCGTCCGCCGGACGGCCCGGCCCCTTGCCGGCCGAGGAGGACGGTTGCACATCACGTTGCCCACCGGCGCGCGTGTGGACGGTTCGTTCGTGGTGCGCACCGCCGGGTTGCCGGCGAACGCCTTGCGGCAGTTGCGTTTCGCGGAATCCTTCGCGTTGGTCGACCGGCTTGCCGGAGACCGTGCGTGGTTGCACGCCGAGGGAAACGCGCTGGCCGACGAGCTGCACGCGATCATCGGGACCGCTGGCGACGCCGACAGACCACGACTGGTAGGTCTGCGCCGCGCGTTGCACCGGGTACGGCCACCGTCTGGCCGCGAATGGAACGAACAGATCGTCGCCGCGCTACCCGCCGACGTTGTCGACCGGGTACGCGAGTGGATCGTGACGCTGAGGACGGTGCAACGGGTAGCCACAGCGCTGCCGGACGTTTTTGTCGCCGAACTCGCCGCCAAGGACCTCGAACTGCGTGCCGTCGCCGCGCGGCCACAGTTCCAACGGGCGCTGGCGCACGCGAGCCCGGCGCTGTCGGGTGAACTGTCGAAGTGGCTGTCGGGCCGGCGGCGCCCGCAGCGGCAGTCGCTGATCAGGCTGGCCAAGTACGTGGCCAGGGCGGTGGCCAAGACCAGCCCGCTGAGTACGTTCACTGTCAGCGGATTGGGCACCTGGTCCGAAGCCGACGACGACACACGTCAGAAGCCGGAAGGCGCCGTGGTGGGCGTCACCGAACTGGACGGCGGGCTGCTGCATCTGCTGACGCGTGGGCTGCGTAATGATCCGAGGTTGTCGGCGGCGATGCCTGTGCGTGCCAACCCGAGCATCACCCTGCACGACGATCGTGTGATGTTCGTCGGCACGACGGCCCGTGAGCCGGTGGTCTCCGTGCCGGCCGCCCCCGTGATCCGGGAAACCCTGCGAATCCTCGGCGACCGGACTGTCCCGGCCGCGGATCTGGTCGCCGAGCTGACCGAGGAAAGCGCCGAGACGCCGCGTGTCGAGCGGTTCGTCGACGGTCTGGTGGACGCCGGTCTGCTGGAGCGACTGGTCCCGCTGCCCGATCTCGCGCCGGACCCGTTGGGAGACCTGGCGGCCTGGCTGTCACGGGGTGGCGAGCCCGGGACCGAGCTCGCGGCCGCCGCCACCGGTGTGCGCACCCTGATGGGGGAAGCCATTTCCGTCGAGGACGTCGACGGAAACCAGGCCCGGCTCAGCGAACTGCACCGGGCAGTCGGCGAGCTCGCCGGCCTCGCGGGTCTGGACTCGCCGCAGACCCGTGAGCGGTACCAGTTCCGCGACAACGCGGTCTACCGCGGAACCGTCGTGGTGGAGCCGATCTCGCGCTGGCGCACCGCACTGTCCGATTTGGACGTCGTGCGGCGCTGGACGGGTGCCTTCGACGTCGCGATGCCATGGCGGCTGGCGCTGGGCACGTACTGCGGCGAACGGTTCGGGCCAGGCAGCGAGATCCCGTTCCTCCTGCTGCACCGCGCGATCCACGAGGAACGGACCCGCGGCGAGGGAGCCGAACGGACGCTGGCGGCCGAGGCGGTCGCGTCGATGGCGGCCAACGCCCTGGTCATGTTGCCCACCGAGCTGGTGAAAAGCCCGTTGCCACGCCTGCGGGAGCTGGTCGCGATCCGCCGCGAGGCGGGCGAGGCGATGCGCGGCCACGATCCGGACGACGGCGTGATCCGGGTGGACGGCGGTGCGGTCGCCGAACTGGTCGCACGCTGGCCGGAGTGGGTGATGCCGCCGGGTTCGCTCGGCTGCTACGTGCAGGCCATCCCGGACGGGGAGGCGGTTCGGCTCGTGCTCAACGTGGCGCAGACCGGTTACGGACGCGGCCGTAGCCGTGTGCGCCAGATCATCACCCAGGCGGGAGAAGTGGCGCCGCCTGACGGCTCCTGGCTGTCACCTGGAGGCGAACCTGTGCTCGCCGAGGTGCGCGGTGCGTTCGCCTCGTCGGCCAACCGCCGTCCGCCGAGCCTTCCCTATGAGATCGACTATCCAGGCGTGGTCAGCGACCGGCCGTCCGCCGAGCGGATCCGGCTGGGCGAGCTTGTCGTGGTGCACGACCCGCGCACCGACCTGGTGCGGCTGGTCTGGAAGCGTCGGGGAGTGCAGGTGCGGCCGGTGCACCTGGGCATGATGTCCGACGTCATGCTGCCGCCGGCGGCGCGACTGCTCACCTACACCTTCGGTGCGGCCCACTATCTGCACACGACGGCGCTGTCGATGCTGTCGCCGATCGTGGAGTCGGTGGGGGAACGGCAGGTCGTCGCCCGGCCGCGGGTCGAGGTCGGCCGGGTCGTGCTGCAGCGGGCGCGGTGGGTGGCGCGGGAGGACGCGGTACCCAGGCGCGACAAGGGCGAGACTGACGCGAACTACTGGGTGCGGGTGACCGGCTGGCTGCGTACCAACGGAATTCCGCTGAGGTGCTTCGTCCAGATGCGTACCGACGAGGGGCCAAGGGCAGGAAATCCGTTCTCCTGGGGTTTCAGCAAATCACGCAAGCCCGTTTATGTCGACTTCGCCAACTGGTATCTGGTCGCGGTGTTCGAGCGGATGCTGGCGGGCGCGGGCAACGTCGTGGTGTTCGCGGAGGCGTTACCGGACCCGGAGGAAGCCGAATCCCATGTCACCGAGTACCTCGTCGAGCTCTCCGAACCGGAGCACCGCGATGCCGGATAACGCGTGGGTGAGCGGACATGCCTTCTACCACGGTGACCTGGACCGGCTGCTGCTCGACGTGACCGCGCCGCTGGTCGCCGAGCTGACCGGCGCCGGACTGGCCACGCATCACTTCTTCCTCCGCTACTGGGCCGGTGGACCGCACCTGCGGCTGCGTGTGCTGCCGGCCGGCGAATCCGCCGCCGAGGTGCGGCGCCTGATGCTCGAACGTTTCGAGAAGTACTTCGCCGAAAATCCCGCGGCCGAACGGATGACGGCCGACGAGTACTCGGAGACCGCGCGTTGGTTGTCCGCCGTGGAGAACGCGCCGTACCCGGCGGAGATGTATCCGAACAACTCGCTGTCGTTCTTCCCGTACGAGCGCGAACACGCCAAGTACGGCCACGGCGGGACCATCGAGGCCGTGGAGCGTCATTTCGCCGAATCCAGCCGGATCGTGCTTGATTTCCTGGCTACGGAGCCGACGGCCGATCACCGCAGCACGGCCGCGGCCGCGATGATGCCGCTGGCGTGGTTCGCTGCCGTGGACGACCCGGCGCTGGTGGCCGAGTGGACGCGCGATTTCCCGCTGTTGACCGGCCAACCTGAACCCGCCGAAGCCACCGAGGAGCAACGAGCGCGGCTCGTCGAGTTGACCAAACGCATGTACGTACTTGCCCGGGAGTGGCGAGGCATCGACGGCGACGGGATGCTGCTGCGGTGGGCACGATCGGTCGGCACGCTGTCCGGCGAACTGGAGAACACCGGTGTCGCCCAGTCCCGGCGGGTGTTCCGGGTGCTCAACAGTTGCGCCCATCTGGTGTGCAACCGGCTGGGCGTATCGCTGGCGGAGGAGGACGTCCTGCGCCGCCGCGCCGCGCAGGCGGTCGGGCAGCTCGCCGCGGGAAGGGGCTGAGCAGTGGACTGGCACACCATCCACGTCTACTACCACGACGACGACAAGGACGCGCTGATCCTGGAGGCGGTGCGGCCGTTGTTCGACAAGCTGGCCGGGCAGGTCGGCGCGCTGTCGTGGACACGGCACTGGCGGCAAGGTCCGCACCTCAGGCTGAACGTGCGGGCTGACCAGGACACCGTGCACCGTTCCGTGTTCCCGGCGGCTCAGCGGATCGTCGGCGGCTGGCTGGAGCGCAACCCGTCCACCCGGCGGCTCGATCCGCTTGAGGTGCTGGCGGATCATCGCAGGCTCGCCGAGGCGGAGAACGAGCGCGGTCCGCTGACACCGTGGCCTGCCAACAACTCCTTGCGCCTGGGCCACTACGACCGGCGAGTGGAGGTGCTCGGCAACGAGGCGATGGCCGGCCTGCTCGCCGACTTCTACGCCGACACGACGCCGATCTCGTTCCGGATGACCGAACGGTCCGGTCGGGGGCAGCGGCTCATGCTCGCGTTCGACCTGATCGTCGCGGCAGTGCACGGATTGTCCACTGTGGGCATCAAGGACGGGTTCGTCGCACTGCGCTCGCACGCGGAGGCGTTCCTGAACGGACGTCCCGAGAACGCGATGCTGCGCGACGGCTGGGACCGGCACTACCGCCTGCACTCGGCCACGCTCGCCGCTCGGCTGGCCGGAGTCGTGGCGACCGTCGACGGCTCGCCTGAGGCCGTTCCGTTCGTACGGGAGTGGGTCGATCTGTTGCGGCGCTATCGGAGCCGAGCCGAGGACTTGGTGGCCCGGTACGAGTTCTCCCTGCCGCCGCTGGACTCCGGTGCGAATTCCCGTCTGAGCACGGCGAGCCCGTTCCACGCCGCGCTGGTAGCCGGTTCGAGATGGGCACGCCTGCGCGACTCGACCGCGTTCGCACTGTCCCGGCTGCTGATCAACTACACGTACCTCCAGCTGACCAGGCTCGGGGTTCCGGCGGGGCAGCGGTTCCTGATGTGCCACCTGGCCGCGAACACCGTGGAGGACCAGTACGACGTGTCCGCGCTGGAACTGGCCGCGCTGTGAACACTGCCGTTGAGCGACTGTATGGACTGCGTCCCGGCGTTTACAGCGTGACCGGCGAGCAGCAGACGGTGACGTTGCTGCGTTTTCAGCACTGGCCGGAAAGCGTGTCGCTCGGCCAGTTGGGCGACGACGGCCGGGCCGCGCTGCGCCTGCTGGCCGAGCGGCCTTGCGCCGTAGCCGACCTTCCCGGCAGCGAGTCCCCCGAGGTGAAGACTCTGCTGGCGACGCTGCACGCCGATGGCTGGCTGGTGACGACCGTGTGCTGGGCCGGCCGGTCGCTGTATACCGTGCAGCCACTTCGGTCATCGCCTGACGTGCCTGCCACGGACGAAGCGGTTGTACTGTCCCGCTTTACCGTCCTGCACCGGGAAGGCGATGACCTGGTTGTGGAGTCACCGCTGGCGACGGCGACCGTGCGGGTACACGATCGGGCGGTGTCGGCTGTGCTCGCCGCGCTGGTGAGCACCGCCGCGGTCAATGCCGTCCACAGTGGACTGCCTGATCACCTCGTGACTCAGCTACTGGCGGACCTGCGGAGCGCCGGGCTGGCCGTACCAGCCGATGACGCCGAGGACGAGCCTCGGCTGCGCCAATGGCGGCCGCACGAGCTGTGGTTCCATGGGAGGTCCCGGCAGGGCAACGGCGGGTACGCGGGCATGGGGTACGGCCGGACAAAGTGGGCCAAGGGAACCTTCGACCCGACACCCGCGCGCCACGACCCTTATCCCGGTCCGGCCGTCGAGTTGTCCCGGCCCAACCTGGATGACCTGCGCCACAACGATCCTCCGCTGACCGCGGTGGTGGAGGACAGGCGCAGCCGACGCAATCACGACGACGATCACCCGATCACCGCGGAGCAACTCGGTGAGCTGCTGTATCGCTGCTCGGGTGTCCGCGGGGCCTTTGAGGCCGATGGTGTCGAGCACCTCAAGCTGCCGTACCCCGCCGGTGGATCGGTCTACGAACTGGAGCTGTACCCAGTGGTGCGGCTGGCTTCCGGGCTGAATCCCGGCATGTACCACTACGACCGGCACGAGCACCGGCTGCGGCTGGTCCGTGAGCCGGGCCCCGAGGTGGCGCGGCTGCTGCGGTCCGCGGCGCTGTCGGCGAGCGCGGAGCGTCCGCCTCAGGTGCTGATCGTGCTCGCGGCCCGGTTCGGCCGATTGATGTACACCTACGAGGAGCTGCCGTACGCGTTGGTGCTCAAACACGTCGGAGTGCTCTACCAGACCATGTATCTGGCAGCCACCGCCATGGGGCTGGCCGCCTGTGGGCTCGGCGGCGGCGATGCGGCGGCCTTCACCGAGGCGACCGGCCTGGACCACGCCACGGAAAGCAGCGTGGGGGAGTTCATGCTCGGCAGCCGGCTTGAGGAGTGATCAGGATGCGTCCACTGCTGCGACCTGACGTCTACCTGGCCGAGTCCGAGGACGGGGCCTATCTGCTGACCCATCGCGGTCCCGTCCGGCTCACCGGACACTCGGTGCACCGGTTCATCGAGCGGCTGACGCCCTATCTGGACGGTTCACACACCCTCGACGAGCTGACCGCTGGTCTCGCCGCGGAGCGTGCCGAGGCGGTGCGCAAGCTGGTCGGGATGCTGCGGGATCGCGACGTCGTGCGTGACATGAGTCCGGCCGCATCGGTGGTGGACGCTTCGTCGGCCCGGCCGGAGATCACTTACCTCGGATACTTCGACGATGATCCCGGCCGGGCATTCGAGAGGTATCAGGGCATGCGGGCGCTGGTGCTGGGTGAAGGCCCGGTGGCGTCCGCTGTTGTCCATGCGGCGGCGCGGTCCGGGCTGTCCCATGTCGTCAGATCGTCCACTATGGGTGGTGCACTCGTGGACGGCGTGGACCTGGTTCTGCACGTTGCCACCGAGTTCAGCGACGCCGAACGGCTCGAACAGTGGCACCACGGTTGGCGCGCGCAGGTCGTACTCCGCGGCGCTCACGCCTGGCTCGGCGTCGCCGGACCGGGACAGACCGAGCTGTGGGGCTCGGCTCGGCGGCGCTTGGCCGCGTGGCACCGGGCAGAGCCCGACGGCCGGGGACTGGGGACAGCGGCCATCACTGCCGTGGCCGCCCGGTTGGTGCACGGCACCTTCCGGGCCGTCACCGGACTGGACGAGCCACGGTCAGATCGGCTCACCGGAATTGACCTGTCTACTTTGGAGGATCAAACGCACGCGGTCGTCCCGCATCCGCTGGCGCGACCAGTTGTTCCGACCACCCCGGACATCACCGTCGCCGACGTCGATCCAGAGATGTTCTCCCGGCAGGCAGCCGTGTGCACCGACGACGTCATCGGGTTACTCGGTGAGCCGAGCGAGCGCGATCTGGCGCAGATCCCGTTGCGTGTCTGTGAGATCACGGTGTCCGACCCGGTGGGCCTGCTCGGCGCCGATGCGCTTGCGCCGGTGGTCACCGGGGTCGGCCTGGACTTCGCCACAGCGCGCTATCGTGCGGCTCTGCGTGCGTTCGCCTGCTACGGGTCCCTGATGGTGGACCGTCGACGGGTGCGGGACGGGTGCGTGACGGGGTACGCGCTGGAGTCCATGGACCCGGTTTTGGTGCCTGTTTCGCTCGCTTTTCCCGTACTGGACGGCGCGGCGGTTCCGTACGAGCCGCCCATCGGGGTCGCTGCCGGTTACAGCTGGCTTGAGGCGGTCGAGGCCGGGCTCGCCGGATACTGCCGGCAGTTGACCATGACCGAGCAGCAGCCGCCTCGACTGATCGACCTCGCCGCAGTGCCGCTTGACGGCCCGGGCAACCGATACCGGGCCATGCTCGCGGCCATTGGCCACCCCGTGACGGTTTACGACATCACCGGCTCACTCGGCGTACCGACCTTGCTGTGTCACCTGGACGATCGACCAGTTGCCTGTGCTTCCAGGTTGGACGCTCTCGCGGCGCTCACCGACACGCTCGAACAGGCCGTTCTCCACTACCAGGCGACGGAGAACGGTCAGACCGGGTATGCCCCGCCGCCAGCTCCCGTTCTGCCGACACGGGACGGCCCTGTGGCCCCGCTGCCTGCCTCGGTTGACCTGACGACGGCCGTCCGGGCGTTGATCGGCCTCGGTCACCGTCCGGTCGCGGTCCCGCTCGACCACGACCAGGAAGCGCACGAGATCCTGCCCCACACGTTCCGGGTGGTACTGCTCGATGACTGACACAATGATCAACGCGCCTGTTACCGTGCACGGCGTTGGGCTGCTGGCAACGGCGATCGCGGCCCGCCTCGACGGTGTTGTCAGCCCGGTGCTCGTTGTCGCCAGCGACGGCTGGGACACCCGTGAGTACCCCGAGATCCGGGCGCGGGCGACGGCGTGGCTACCTGTGCGCACCGAGTTGGGGCGGGTGGTGGTCGGCCCAGTCGAGCTACCGGGTGTGCCGGGTTGCGTGCGGTGCGCGGACTTGCGCCGCGGACGGGCGCGTGAGGATGCCGCGGAACACGACTCGGTGCTGAGCCGACACGGTCAGGCGCTGGCCGATCGGGCGTCGGCGTGGCTGACGAACCTGGCCGCCGATCTCGTCGCGGAGCTGGTCGCCGAGGAGATCAAGACCTTTGCCACGGAACCGGAATCGGCCAGGACACGCAACGCGATGGTCTACGTCGACCTGGAAACACTGAGCGTGCGGGTACACCGTTTCCTGCCCGAGCCGCTATGCCCTGACTGCGGCGACCTTCCGGACGACAGCGAGTCCTCGGCTTGGATCTCCCTGACGCCCCAGACCAAACTCGCCCCGGACATCTACCGGGTGCGTGCGGTCGGCCGGGAGTTCGACGCGCTCAAAGAGACCTATGTGGACGGCGAGACCGGTCTGATCAGGTCGCTGACCCGCGGCACCGAGGGCGGGCTGATGGTCGCCGCCGCCAGGCTGGGCCTGCGGGATGGTGTGGTGGAGGGCGGTTACGGGCGCACCCGCAACTACCAGAGCAGCCAGCTCATCGCGGTCCTGGAAGGGCTGGAGCGTTACGGTGGGGGACGGCCAGGCGGCCGGCGCACGGCCGTGCAAGCCAGTTATTCCGAGATTCAGGACAGCGCCGTGGATCCCCGCACGTTCGGGCTCCACAGCGCCGAGTCCTATGATCGGCCGGAGTTCCGTTACCGTCCGTTCGATCCGGACACGTCATATCGTTGGGTGTGGGGCTATTCCTTCGCACGCCGCGCTCCCGTCCTCGTGCCTGAGACGTTGGCCTACTACCGGATGCACCGCGCCAGTCCGCACCCTCCGTTCGTCTACGAGATCTCCAACGGCTGCGCGCTGGGCAGTTGCCTGGAGGAAGCCATCCTGTACGGAATCCTGGAGGTGGCCGAGCGAGACGCGTTCCTGATGACCTGGTACGCCCGCATGCCGGTGCCGCGCATCGACCTCGACTCCGCCCGGGACCGGACGATCCCGCTGATCGTCGAGGCGATGCGGGCGGAGACCGGCTACCGGCTGATGGCGTTCGACACCACCCTGGAGCAAGCAATCCCTTGCGTGTGGGTGATGGCCGTGAACCCGGCCGACGACGGCCGTCCCAAGATCGTGTGCGCGGCCGGTTCCCATCTCGATCCCGAACGCGCCGCCGAGAACGCGATCAGCGAGCTCGGCCCCATCCTCACCAACCTCATCCACCGCTACGAGCACCAGCGCGACGAGGCTGCCGCGTTGGCCGCCGACTCCACACGTGTCACCGTGATGGCCGACCACGCCTTGCTCTACGCGCACCCGGACACGTTCTCCCGTCTGGACTTCCTCACGAACTCAGGCACCACCCGGGCATTCGCGGACCTTCCGGCGCCCACTGCCTTCGGCAACCCGGACCTGCGCGACGACCTCACCGAGCTGATCAACCGATACCTGATGACGGACATGGACGTCATCGTGGTCGACCAGACCACGCCCGAGCACCGGGCTGGTGGCTTCAGCTGCGTGAAAGTCCTCATCCCAGGCGCCTTGCCGATGACGTTCGGCCACGCCAATCGGCGTACCGAGAACCTGCCCCGGCTGCACACTGTGCCCCACCGTCTCGGCTACCGGTCAGGCGTCATCGACATCAATCCCCACCCTCATCCGTTCCCCTAGCCTCGGCACGAGTTCCACGACGCGTCGCGTCGTCAAAAGCGCGGCGCTGGACGCATCAAGCCGGTTCAGCAAGCGGAATTTTCCACTGACCGCGGCCGGTGTCCGTCGGCGAGTATCCGCAGTCACCTACTCCGATCCGATGGAGGTGCGTTTGATGCGTGCTCGTGACCATGGTCGTGCCTACGGGCGGATCCTGGCGCTCGGTGCCGCACTGGCGGTGGTCTGCTCAGCCGCGACCGGAACCGCCGGTGCCCAGCCGTCGGCAGAGCAGCAACAGCAACAGCGGGTGCTCAAGATCGTGGTGGTGGGCGACTCGTACTCGTCCGGGGAGGGCATCCACGTCATCGACCCGGCCGGGGAGCGACCGGAAGGCAACAGTTACATCGACGCCCGGGACCCGCGGCACCAGTCGACGCTGAGCGCGGCCGCGCAGGCGGCGGCCCGGTTGCAGGAGGCGAACCCGGGCGTGCAGGTGGAACTGAGCATCGTGGCGTCGTCCGGGGCGACCACGACCGACGTGTTCAACACCCAGCGCAAGGACCCGTTGGAGCCGACTCCCGGCAACCGGCCGCAGGACGGCGCCGACATGCGAACCTGGTACGACTCGAACGACATGGCCGTCAACTTCCCGCAGATCAGCCAGATTCCCGCGGACGCCGACGCCGTGATCGTGGGGCTCGGTGGCAACGACGCGTTCTTCGGCCCGCTGGTCGAGGCGTACGTCTACGACTACGCGGTCAAGGCTGGCCAGCTGCGAAACCAGGCGAACAAGTTGCTGGACTCCACGCAACCCGACCAGGTCTACCGGGACCAGGCCAAGGGCATCCCGGGCCGGGCACCCACCCTGGTCGCCCGGTTGCTGCAGGTGGTGCAGGCGATCAAGGACCGGGCGCCGGGCGCCAAGGTGATCCTGCAGACCTATCCGGTCGCGGTCGATCCGGAGAAGTGGTCGGCGGGAGACATGCTGCGCCAGCGCGACATGGTGGCGATGAGGGACTTCGCCACGCAACTGAACAACGCGATCAAACACGCCGCCAAGGTGTGCGGATGCGCCTCGGTCGCCGACGTCTCGCAGGCGTTGCAGGGTCGCGAGCTCAACACCCCGGACCCCGGCATCAACAGCGTCTTCACAGGACTCTGGGGCGACGCGACCCAGTGGTCGAAGAACGAACCGGTGCACCCGAACGTCAAGGGCGCGGGCCTGATGGCGGACCCCCTCGCGCAGGCGCTGGCCGGCGACCTCGGACTGACGGCACCGCAGCCGCGCAAGGACCGGCAGACCGACACGAGCAAGATCAGGCTCAAGCACACGCCCGCGCCCGACACCGACAACGACGGCGTGGCCGACTACCTGGACAAGGACTGGGACGGCGACGGTGTCCCCAACACGAAGGACCGCAAGCCCAACACCCCGGACGCACCCGGATCCGGCCAGCAGAGCAGCCCACAGCCCGGAGCGGGATCGACGCCTCCCGCCGTGATCGTTCCACCACGCCCCATCCCGCAGTCGGCGCCCGGGCAGCGCGATCCCGCACCGCTTCAGCCGATCGACCAGCGGGGCACGGATTCCCGGCCACGCCCGATCCCGATCAGTGACAACCCGGGGTCGCGCCGACCGGACACCGGACCACAACCACCGGCTTCGCCCACCCCGACCCAAACCGCTCAGCCGCCGACCAGGCCGCTACCGCCGAGGCAACCCACGCCGCCGCAGCCCACGCCGCAACCAGCCGCGCCACCGCCACAGTCGGCCCCGCCTCGGACCGGGTCGGAACCGCCGAGACAGCCCATCCCGCCGCAGACGGCTCAGCCGCCGACCGGGCCGCAATCGCCGAGGCAACCCGCACCACCGCGGTCGGCAGCGCCTCCGGCGCAGAGCTCCCAGCCAGCCGTGAACCCGCCTTCCGGATCGGGGCGGAAGCCCAAGGGCGGCGCCGCGTCCCGGCAGGCGGTCCCTTCGGCAACGATGCGGTCGCCGAAAATGCCGTCGGTTCCGAAGCCGCCGTCCACGCCGAAGTTCGACCCCAATTTCGGCCCGAAGGGCAGTCCTGGAGCCTCGCAGCTCGGCGGTGGGCTGCTCGGCGTGACCCCGCCTCCGCCACCGACCGTGCCGGGACTCACGCCACCGCCGGGGAGCAAGACACCGCTGGGCGGCGGCAAACCGGCTGGAACTGCGACACCGCCGCTCCCGTCCAGGGCGCCGGCTCCGCCGGGTGGTGCGGGCACGCCACCGCTTCCGTCCAGGGCACCCACGCCACCCCCGGCGCACCCGGCGCTGACGTCCTGATTCCCCAGGCGCTACCAACGGGTCCGGCCCACAACGGCCGGACCCGTTCGTGGTCGGGTGCCGTGGCGCGGTCCTCAAGGGACTGTCCACCGCCTGCGCCCGATCCGGGGCAGTGACCGGAGTCACCGCGCCGCCGGAACAGTCCATCCGCGATCAGGCCATGTAACTTTTCAGCGGACCTGACTGCTCCGAGACGAGGACTCCTGAGTGCACATCGCGGTGGAGATTGTGGCGTTGGTGGTGGCCGTCCTAGCGGTCACGGCGATCGCCAGGCGGCTGGCGTTGTCCGAGCCGCTGTGCCTGATCGCGGTCGGGATCGGACTGTCGTTCATCCCGGGCATGCCGGCCTACGAACTCCATCCGGAGGTCGTGCTGGTCGGGCTGCTGCCGCCGCTGCTGTACTCGGCGTCGATCCAGACGTCCCTGCTGGACTTCCGGCGGCTGCGTGCGCCGATCATCACGCTGTCGGTCGGTCTTGTGCTGTTCACGGCGCTGGGTGTGGGTCTGGTGGCGTGGCTGGTCATCCCCGGGCTGCCGCTGGCGGCGGCGATCGCGCTGGGCGCCGTCGTCGCCCCACCTGATGCCGTCGCGGCGAGCGCCGTCGCCCGCCGGGTGGCCATGCCCCGCAAGCTCGTGCGGCTGCTCGAAGGCGAAAGCCTGTTCAACGACGCCGCCGCGCTGGTCGCCCTGCGGACCGCGATCGCGGCGATCGCCGGTTCCGTGGCGCTGTGGGAGGTCGGGCTCGACTTCCTGATCGCTCTGGTGGGCGGCGGTGTGGCCGGCGTGCTGGTGGGCGTGGCCGCGTCCTACACGCGCTCCAAGATCACCGACACCGTCACGGACACCGCGCTGTCGTTCGCGATCCCGTTCGTGGCGTACATCCTGGCCGAGATCGTGCACGGTTCGGGCGTGCTGGCCGTGGTCATCGCCGGGCTGATCATCGGGCACAAGGCGCCGACCATCATGTCCAGCTCGTCCCGGGTGGCCAGCAGGCACAACTGGCGGACCGTGCAGTTCCTGCTGGAGAACACCGTCTTCCTGCTGATCGGGCTGCAGCTGCGGCGGATCGTGGACGAGGTGCGGGACACCGGGCTGTCGCTGGGCATGCTCGTGGTGATCTGCGTGGCCGTGCTCGCCGCGACGATCGTCACCCGGATCCTCTGGATGGCCGGGATCGGCACCCTGAAACGGGTCAACCGCGCCCTGGGCCTGACCAAATCCAGCCACGTCTGGCCCTGGCGCTACTCAGCGGTCATCGCCTGGGCGGGCATGCGCGGTGTGGTGACGCTCGCCGCGGCGTTCGTCCTGCCCCTGGACACCCCACAACGGTCGGTGCTCGTGCTCGCGGCGTTCGTGGTCGTGGCCGGAACGCTCGCTCTGCAGGGCATGACGTTGCCCGGCCTGGTCCGCAGGCTACGGCTGCCTGGCCCGGACCCGGCCGAGGACGCCCTGCAGGAAGCGGCCCTGCTCAACGACATGACCAGGGGCGCACTGTCTAAACTGGAGGATATCCGGCGCCCCGGGGACCCGCAGGAGGTCGTGGACCGTCTCCGCGCCCGCCTGCAGGACCGGACCGACTCGGCCTGGGAACAGCTCGGCAGGCAGAACCCGAACGCGGACACACCGAGTGACGCGTACCGTCGCCTCCGGCTGGAGCTGCTCGCGATCGAACGGCAGGAGTGCCTGCGTGCCCGTGACAGCGGCACCACGGACGACATCGTGCTGCGCCGCGTGCTCGATCGCCTCGACATCGAGGAGTCGATGCTCGACCGCGACGACGAGGAGCTTCCGGAGACGGGCCGGGAACTCAGCACCCCCGCGGCCACGGCGCGCTCGTGCAAGCACCTCGACCACGAGTGGAAGGAAGTCCGGCCCAGCTCCGCGGACACGTGCGAGGCGTGCGTCGCCGAGGGCACCACCTGGGTTCACCTGAGGATGTGCCTGAAGTGTGGCAACGTCGCCTGTTGCGACTCCTCCCCGAGAAAGCACGCGACCCAGCACTTCCACGACACCAGGCACCCGGTCATGCGCAGTCACGAGCCGGGCGAGAACTGGCGATGGTGTTTCGTCGACAGCCAACCCGGCTGACACCGCGTGGCCGGACGTCTTTCACGAGCCGTCATCATCCGTGATGTTCGGTTGATGAACGGATTCCGGCTGGGGGCCGAGTCTGTCGGCAGGCACTCGCTCGATGTTCGTCCACCCTTGCCAGCCCCGCTCCGCCAGGATCGCCATGATCCGCCTGGCGCCCGGTGCGGACTCGGTCACGGTCGCGTCGAGCAGGGCGGCGAACTGGTCGTCGGCGCCGGTCTCGCCGTTTCGCAGGGCACGAATCCGCAGGCGTTCCAGGATGTCGGAGATCTCGACGATCCGCGGATCGTCGGCGGGCCAGTCGAGTAGCTCGGTGAGGAAGCCGTAGAGCTTCACCATGTCGGGGTCGTCCAACTGCTCGTGCTTCCGGGCCATCACGAAGTCGATCAGGTGCGGCACCTGGGCGGCGACCATGATCCAGGCATCCCGCTCCAACTCGATGTACCGCTCCTGGACGCCGAGACCGCGTAGCCGGTCGAGGTAGCTCACCACGCTGCGCGGGAGCGCCAGGTGATCTCCGGCGGCGAGCTTGGCGAGCCGTCCGCGGGTGTCCTTCAGCCGCCGGATTTCGGCGCGCAGGTTCCTGTCGATCTCCTGGACGCCGCCGGCGAACTCGGCCGGGTCCGCGTCCAGGAGTTGCTGCACCCGGGCCAGCGGCACGCCGGCCTCGGCCAGGGTGCGGATCCGGATCAGCCGTACCACCGCGGCCGGGCCGTAGGTCCGGTAACCGGAATGGTCGCGCTGGGGCTCCGGCAGCAGCCCGACCTTGTGGTAGTGGCGTACCGCCCGCACCGTCACCCCGGCGTACGCCGCCAGCTGGCTGATGGTGAGCATGGCTCTCAGCCTGCCTCAGGCGATCTTCCGGCGATAGGCGGCCATCGCGAAGCCGTACGCCACGACAAGGATGCCGGCGCACCACGCGAGCGCGATCCCGATGTCGTCGCCGACCGGTTGCCGGGCGAACAGGTCACGGATCGTGTCGACGATCGAGGTCACCGGCTGGTTCTCGGCGAACCAGCGCACTGGGCCTGGCATTGTCGCGGTGGGCACGAACGCCGAACTGAGGAACGGCAGGAAGATGAGCGGGTAGGAGAACGCGCCTCCGCCCTCCGCCGACTTGGCGGTCAGACCGGCGATCACGGCGATCCACGTCAGCGCCAGGGTGAACAGGAGCAGGATGCCCGCGACCGCCAGCCAGGCCAGGATTCCCGCGCCCGAGCGGAAACCCATGAGCAGCGCGACGGCTACGACCAGCAGCAGCGAGATCAGGTTGGCGACCAGCGAGGTCAGTACGTGCGCCCACAGCACGCCCGACCGCGCGATCGGCATGGACTGGAATCGCTCGAAGATCCCGGTCCTCATGTCGATGAAGAGCCGCAGCGCGGTGTAGGCGACGCCGGACCCGATCGTGATGAGCAGAATGCCGGGCAGCATGTAGTCGACGTACTGGACCGGACCGGTGTCGATCGCGCCGCCGAACACGTAGACGAACATCAGCATCATGGCGACAGGGGTGATCGCAGTGGTGATGATGGTGTCCACGCTCCGGGTGACATGGCGCAGGGTCCGTCCCGTGAGCACGGCGGTGTCGCCGAAGAAGTAGGTGGTCATCCGTGGTTTCCCTGGTTGCTCGTGCCGGTGACGTGGCGGATGTGGTCGTTGCCGACGATCGCCAGGAAGACCTCCTCCAGAGTCGGCTGTTTTTCGACGTACTCGGCCTTGGCGGGCGGCAGCAACCGCTTGAGCTCGGCGAGGGTGCCGTTGGCGATGATCCGGCCCTGGTGCAGGATCGCGATCCGGTCGGCGAGTTGTTCGGCCTCGTCCAGGTGCTGCGTGGTCAGCAGCACCGTCGTGCCGTGCCCGGCGAGCTCCTTGACCGTCTGCCACACCTCCATGCGCCCCTCCGGGTCGAGCCCGGCAGTCGGCTCGTCCAGGAAGATCACCGGCGGATCGCCGAGGAGACTCATCGCGATGTCCAGGCGCCGGCGCATCCCACCGGAATACGTCGACGCCCTGCGCGTGGCCGCGTCGGCGAGGGAGAAACGCCTCAGCAGGTCGTCCGCGACCGCGCCGGGAGCCTTCAGATGCCGCAACCGGGCGACGAGAACAAGATTCTCCCGTCCACTGAGGACACCGTCGACGGCCGCGAACTGCCCGGTGAGGCTGATGGACTCCCGCACGTTCGCCGGTCGCGTGGCGACGTCGAACCCGTTGACGACGGCTGTGCCCGCGTCGGCCTTCAGGAGCGTGGCGAGGATACGTATGGTCGTGGTTTTGCCTGATCCGTTGGAACCGAGCAGGGCGAAAATGCTGCCCCGTGCCACGTCGAAGTCCACACCTCGCAGCACTTCCAGCTCCCCGTACGCCTTCTCCAAGCCCTGCACACGAATTGCCGGACCGGCGGTCGATTCGGCCGTCATGACAGGCGTCCCATCGCGCGCCGAGGTTCTTCATCGGACATGGTTTGCCTCCTTCGTGCCAGCAGGATGGAGGGTTGACCCAGCGTCAAGGTCAAGCGCGATCACCGTCCGGCCGTCGGGCAGTGACTGCGCTGAAGCGGTTGCCAAGTGATGTCGAGGCGGTTACAGTCTGCACTGGGAGCGCTCCCAGAACGGCAAAGTCGCCCAGTCCTCAGGAGAAGCGCATGCGCCGGAAGACGAGCGGTGTTGTGACGGCCGTGGTCACGCTGGCAACGGCCGCGGCAGTGGTGAACCCCGTCAGCGGACACGCCGCCGTGCCCGCGACACCGCTGGTGCCCGCTTCCTGCCCGAGTGGCGCGTTCTGTGACGGCTTCGAGAACCAGACCGGGCCGGCGCCTGCCGGTGACTGGTCGGTGGTCTTCCCGAACTGTCAGGGAACCGGCACGGCGACCGTCGACAGTTCGACCGCGTACAGCGGCAGCAAGTCGGTGCGGATCGACGGCCGCGCGGGCTACTGCAACCACGTGTTCCTCAAGACGACCAAGGGGATGACGGCATCCGGCCTGTACGCACGGTTGTACGTGCGGCACACCACCGCCCTGCCGGACGCGCACGTCACCTTCGCGGCGCTGAAGGACACCGCGGACGGCGGCAAGGACCTGCGGATGGGCGGCCAGAACCGTGCCCTGCAATGGAACCGCGAGTCCGACGACGCCACGTTGCCCGAACAGAGCCCGGCAGGGGTCGCGCAGAGCGTTCCGCTGCCGGTGAACCAATGGACGTGCGTGGAGTTCGGGATCACCGGCGCCGAACTGCAGACCTGGATCAACGGCGCGGATGTGCCGGGCCTGCATGTGGACGCGACGCCCACACCGGACATCGACGCGCAATGGCTCCGCCGGAGCGGGTGGCGGCCCGCTCCGGCGGACCTCCGGCTCGGCTGGGAGAGTTACGGCAGCGGTGACGACACCCTCTGGTTCGACGACGTCGCGATCGCGCCGTCACGGATCGGCTGCTCCTGACCGGAAGCCGCAGGTCACCCCTCGTGAGTGTTTATCGGTGTTAGAACACGGATAAACACTCACGAGGGGTACGCTGGGGGTTTGGCGGCGAACGGCCACCACACCGCTCATCCGTGCGTGAGGATCTCGGCGGCGGCTTCGAGTCCCGCGGTGGTGCCGACCACCACGGCGAGGTCGC
The DNA here is from genome assembly GCF_013280595.1 of Kibdelosporangium persicum. Classification (GTDB taxonomy): domain Bacteria; phylum Actinomycetota; class Actinomycetes; order Mycobacteriales; family Pseudonocardiaceae; genus Kibdelosporangium; species Kibdelosporangium persicum. Next base: position 139,286 of record NZ_JAAATY010000010.1, on the reverse strand, counting down.
CGTTCTCGAAGACGAACTCGGGGCCGGGGGAGGCGTGGACCGCGCCGGACCGCAGCACCGCGACGATGGACGCACCGGTGCGGGTGCGCAGTGCCGTGTCGCCGAGCACACGGTTGGCGAACGCGGTGACGGACAGCTGGTGAGTGGTGATTCCGTTGACGTCATGGTGTTCCTCGCTGAGGTGCACCACCAGTTGCGGTCCGCCCAGCAGGCCCGCCAACGTCGCCGCTTCGTCCGGCGCGAGCGGTATCGAGGCGCCGGTGTCAGGATCGTCCTGTTTGGTGACGACGAGGTCGACCTTGCCGTCCCGGTGCGCGATCACGCCGATCCGGCGGCCCGCGCGGATGGCGAAGTCCTGACGGGTCCCTGTTCCGGGCAGCGGAGTCACCTCAACGTTCACAACAAGCACCTTATAGGGGACATGACCGTCCCGGACGGCTTCGCGCCGATCCGTGTTCGGCGCCGAAACCCGAGAAGTCAGAGTACGCACGTAAGCTGGGGGCGCTTTGTAGTTTCGTACGACGGGAGCTGAGCGGTGCGGGCAGCGGCGAGGGTGAGCCGGTTCAGGCTCCTGCTCGTCTTGCTGCTGGTACTGACCGGAGTGAGCGCGCCCACAGTGCCGGGCGCCGGCCAGGAGAATCCCGATCGGCACGCGGCATCGGCGATCAGCGTTTCGGTGTCAGCGGCTCTGCCGGATTACGAAGTCCTGCACGACCGGCCGCGCGGGTCGGTGACGACAGGCCAAATTTCGCTCCAGACGTGGTCGGACACGTGGTGGGCCGTCTGCCTGCCCGCGAGCGATGGGGTTGCCCCGCCTGGACGTCTGTCCGTGAGAAACGCCCGCAGCGTAGCGACGGTGGCGTCGGCGCACGCACCGCGGTCCAGCCGCGCGCCGCCGACCGAGCTGGCCTGAAAGATCCACATCGGACGGTAGGCACCCGCGCCGTCCGAATCCTCTTCTCTCGCACTGTGTCCGGGAGGGCTTCGCCGTGCCCTGGTGGCGGTCGGCGACGTCCTGGCACAGCTCTGACTTTCGAAGGACGAGACATGTCTGTTGTGGTGCTGGTGTTGTTCCTCGCCGCTGTCGCGGCTGCGATCGGGTTGCTGGTCGCGATGTCCGTCAAGGACAAGCCGCTGTACGGTGGGATCGCGGTCGGCATTCTGACCGGCCCGGGAACCGTTCTGGCTTTCCTCTACATGGCCGCGAGCTGACCGTCTGCGCTCGCCGGCTCACCTGGCCACGTCGAGCTCGCAGATCGCCACGGTGGTCTCCACGCCGTCGTCGTACAGGACCTGGCGGATCCGGGAGAAGTCGATGAAGGCACCCTCCAGGGGATATGAGACCAGGCGTGAGAGCGCGCTGCCGTACTTGGCCATCGAACTCCTGCCGGGGACCAGGATGGACAGTTCGGTCCGCGCTTCGAAGGTCTGCACCTCGACGTCGCCGGGCAGGGCCGCGAGCGCTTCTTCGTCCGCGGTGACCGGAACCTTCACCAGCCAGTGTGGTCCCGTGGTGGTGCGGTTCCGGTTCTTCTGCTCAGCGGTTTCGATGGCCGGGGCTCGCCATGGCGTTCCCGACACGACGGCTCCGCACGACCGCACAGTCTCGATGACCTGCTGAACTGTCGCGGACATGGCGGCATCGGCCTGGTCCCAGTCGTACTCGTCGTGCCCGGCCGAAGGACCGGGAACGAGTTTGGACACCACGGTCATCCGCGGTACGTGCCGGACACGGGCCTCAGGCCATGAGGTGAGCAGTTCGCGCGCGTCCCTGATCGCCTCGTCCTGGGCCTCTCGCTGGCGCTGCACCTCGGCGATGTGCTGCTGCAACAGGACGTTGGCGGTGTCCGGTTCGTCGAGGGCACGCCGGACCAGCTTGACGCTCATGCCCGTGCTGCGCAGAACGGTGATCAGCATGGCTCGTTCGATCTGGTCGAACGTGTACGAGCGGTAGCCGGTCTGCTCGTTGACGGCGGCGGGCACCAGCAGGCCCTCGGAGTGGTAGAACCGCAGCGTCTGCGGCGACAGGCAGCACATCTCGCTGAAATCGCTGATGGACAACATGAGACAAGGTTCGCCTTTGCGGTAACTACAAGGTCAAGTCCGGATCAGTCACCGGCCAGCGACGGCCGGACGAGCAGCCCGTTGGTGGTGTCCGTGCCGCCCAGAGCGCCGATCACCGTCCCGACGAGCAGGTTGATCCTCGCTTCGACCTCGCTGCCGGCGTGCAGTGCGGTCAGGGTCGGGGAGTCGGCCGACAGGTCGTTGACTTCGTGCAGCAGAGCCAGATACACCCGGCGGCACCAGACCGGATCAGCCGAGGTGATCACTCCGGCGTCTCGCAGGCGTTCGAAGAGTAAATCCACCCCGGCGAGGACTTCGGGCGTGATGGCCGCGTCGAGCTGAATGGCGAACCGGTGACAGAGCTTGAGGTCGAAGATGGTCTCGGTGAGTCGCTGCAACGCCACCAGGGGCGGCGCGGTCGCCACCCGTGTCTCGGCGAGGGCGCGCAGGTAGCGCTCGTTGAGGTGAGCGGCCAGAGCGTCCAGCAGTGCGGTGCGCGAGGAGAACCGTCGGTGGACGGTGGCGCGAGCGACTCCCGCGGCGTCGGCGATGCGTTCCAGCGGCGCGTTGGGGTCCTCGGCCAGCACGTCCTCCGCGGCCTCGAGGATTCGGGCCGTGCTGCGCTCGGCGTCCGCCCGGACCCGCCGCGACGGGCCACCACTGCTCATGCCCAACCTCCTTGCCCGATGGCTCCAACCCTACAAGTCCTGGGCCTTCCGCTGATAAATGAGTCACGAGTGACTCACCTGTTGACTTAAATGAGACTATGATGTCTCATGTAGGGGTCAGACCTTGGGAAACAGGAGCACAACATGGATCTTCAGCTCGCCGGCAAGCGTGTCCTCGTCACGGGAGCGAGCAAGGGCATCGGTCTCGCGATCGTTCGGGCGTTCCAGGCGGAGGGGGCGTCGGTGGCCGCGACCGCCCGGCGCACCACGCCCGAACTCGAATCCACGGGAGCCGCGTTCTTCGCCGCCGACCTCGCCACCAAGGACGGCCCGCGGCAGCTCGTCGAGGCGGTGCTCGCCAGCACGGGCGGCCTCGACGTCCTGGTCAACAACGCCGGTGGCGGCGAGATGCCGGACGGCGTGCTCACCGACACGTTCAACGGCGGGGACGAGGTCTGGGCGGCCGCGTTCGACCTCAACCTCTCCGCGGCGGTGCGGGTCACCAGGGCCGCGCTGCCCGCCCTCGTCGCCACCGGGAACGCCGCCGTGGTCAACATCAGCTCCGACAGCGCACGACGGGTGGCAACGGACACGCCGCTGCCCTACATCGCCGCGAAGGCCGCCCTGAACGCCTTCTCCCGAGTGCTCGCCGAGCGAGTGGCCGCGTCCGGTGTCCGTGTCAACGTCGTGTCGCCGTCCGCCACGCGCACAGACATCCTGACGAGCAAGGACGGATACGCCGCGCGTGTGGCGGACAGCTTGGGCATCGACCACGACACCCTGCTGATGAACATGCCGAAGCAGCTGGGGATGCTCACCGAGACCCTGATCGACCCCGCGGAGATCGCCCGCGCGGTCGTGCTCATGGCCTCCCCGGCGATGCCGAGCACGATCGGGGCGAACTGGGCCATCGACGCGGGCGCCACCAAGGTCGCCTGAGCCGGGAACACGGACGTCCACACTGGACGGACAGCCGAGGAGTCAGTGCGGCTGTCCATGAAGTGCCCGGCGCAGCGCGTCCCGCCGGTATCCACGGATTCGCACGCTCAGTTCGGCGTCGGGCGCGAGGCTGTCGCCGCCGTGGATACCGCCGGGATAGACGTGCAACTCGACCGGAACGCCCGCCCATGACAGCCTGCGCGCGAAGTCGACCGCCTCGTCCCGCAGCAGATCCAGGTCGCCGACGTCGATGTACGCCGGGGGCAGGCCCGCGAGGTCGCGGGCGCGGGCCGGGGCGGCGTACGGCGAAATCCGGTCCGTACCGAAGTCCTGGCCGAGCCACGCCTGCCAGGACTGGATGTTCGCCTCGCGACTCCATCCGCCGAACCCGGTGTTGACCGTGGCGGAAGGGGTCGACGACAGGTCGTCCAGCATGGGGGAGACGAGCATCTGGTGGGCGATGGCCGGCCCGCCGCGGTCGCGCGCCAGCAGGGCCACGGCCGCGGCCAGGCAACCACCCGCACTGGTGCCGTAGAGAGCGATCCGGCCGGGATCGATGCCGAGTCGCCGGTGCCTGCCCGCGATCCCGGCCAGTCCCGCGTAACAGTCGTCGAGTGCGGCGGGGTAAGGGTTTTCGGGTGCGAGCCGGTACTCGACCGCGACGACGACGCAGCCGGTCGCCTGGGCGAGCCTGGCGATCTTGGCATGATCACCGGCGACACTGCCCGCCACCATGCCTCCACCGTGGATGTAGTAGACGCAGGGCGCCGGCCGGGTTGTCGTGCGGGGCCGGTACACACGCAGCAACACCGGCTCGCCCTGGGGCTGCGCGCCGTCCGCGATTGACAGGTCGCGCACGTCGACGTCGTCGGGGATGGCCGGTCCGGCGCGCTGCGCGGTCAGTTCGGCCTGCCTGCGGCGGCGCTCGGGGATGTCGGTGATACCGCTGAGGCCGTCAGGGCCGAGCAGTTGCCGGTAGTGCTCGAGGCGCTCCCGGATCTGAGGGTCGATGCGCTCACTGATGTCCACGGATGGTGCCTCTTCCGCAAAGCCTGATTTTCGGCGTCGACGACTTCGTTCCCTCTGGTTGCCGAAACCGTGGTCGCTTCAGGACTGGGCGGCGGAGGATGCCGTTGCCGCCTCGGTCGTGGGTGCGGCCAGCAGATCTGCCAGTCCGCCACGGGCGTCCTCGATGACGAGCGCCTCGGCCCGCACCGAGTCGCCCGCCCGCAGCGCCCGGACGAGCGCACGGTGGCTGCCGTAGCGGTCCAGGCCGAACGTGTCGTTCGCACCGATCAGCTCGATCAGCCTGGCCCGCCGCTCCGGCCAGGAGAACACCCGGGTCTGACCGAGCAGGCGCACGAGAACCGGGTTGTGCGCGCACGACTCGACGACCTCGTTGAAGCGCTGCATCGCGTCGAGTAACCGGTCCAGGTGCCGCGCCACGTCCTGCCCGGCCTGCTTGCGTTGCTTGATGACGATCAGCAGGTCGTCGGTCTCGTCGAGAATGGCGTCGAGCTGGTCCAGCTGCGCCGGGGACGCGTGCCGCGCGGCGAAACGGGCCACCATGCCGCGGAGGGCCACCTCGACCTCGGCGAGGTCCTGGATCGCGGCGTCGCGGAAGGCCGCCACCTGCACCGTCCGCGGTCCGGTCCGTTCGAGCAGGCCGTCCTGTTCCAGGCGCCGGATGGCCTCGCGCACCGGCGTCGGGCTGACCGACAGCCGCTCGGCGAGCCCGCGTTCGGTGACCTTCTGCCCCGGCGGCAACTCGCCGGTGGTGATCGCGTCGCGGATGGCGCGGTACGCGCGGTCGGCCAGCGTGTCGGCCGCCAGGCCCTTCAACGTCTCACTCGCCATGGCACCACTCTAGTGGCAATGGCAAACAGCTAATGAAACGCTTGACATTCTTGCTATAGCAAAAGTACCTTGGCGGTCGCCGCACGGGCGGCGGTGACAGGGAAGGTGCCGAATGACGACGACGTCGAGCGCACAACGAGCGCGAACGGGCCGGATCACGTTCTTCGTGGCCCTGGTGGTCTTCGCGCAGGAGTCGACGTGGAACCTCTACGACGCACAGGTTCCGCCGTTGCTCCGTGAGCACATCGGCAGTGCCGCGGTTGTCGGTCTGCTGATGGGGATGGACAACGTGCTCGGCATCTTCATCCAGCCGTGGATGGGCAACCGGTCGGACCGCACCCGCACCTCCTGGGGCAGGCGTATCCCGTATCTCGTCGTCGGCATGCCGTTGGCTGCGCTGCTGTTCCTCACCATCCCGCACGTCGCGGCCTCGCTGCCGCTGCTGGCCCTGGTGATGTTCGGCTACGCGCTGGTCGCGAACTCGTTCAAGCCGATCGCCGAATCCCTGCTCCCGGACTTCGTCCCGCCCGAGCGGCGAAGCCGCGCCAACGCCGTCGTCAAGATCGCGTCGAGTCTCACCGTGATGGTCGCCGCGCTGATCAGCATCTTCCTGATCGACGACTATCCGAAGTTGTCGTTCGCGATCCCCGCGCTGCTGATGGTGGTGTCCTTGGCCGTGATCGCCGCGAAGGTGCGGGACAGCCGGTCGCCTGCCTATCAGAACACGATCAAGGAAGAACGCGGTACGGCAGTGCGTGGCGTGCGGGTGCGGGACACGGTGCTCGACATCGTCAGGGACAGGGACCGCAGCAGGTTGCTGCTCATCGTGTCGATCCTCCTCTTTGGCGGTGCGTGGGCCGCCTCACGGGCGCTCATGACGCCGTACGGCATGGAGGTGCTGGACATGTCCCGCGGCGAGGCGGGCGGGCTGACCCTGCCCAGCGGAGTGGCCTTCATCGTGGCCGCCTACCCGGTGGCGAGGCTCGCCGAGCGCTTCGGCCGGCTACGGGTGATGACGGTCGGGATGACGGTGTTCGCGGCCGGAATGGTGATCGGCACCGTGGTGCGGACGCCGACCGGCGCCGTCGTCGGCCTCTGCGTGGCGGCCGCGGGCGCGTCCTCGTTCCTGGTCAACGCGGTTGTCGTGCTGTGGAACCTCGCCCCGTCCGACCGCGTGGTCGGGACCTACACCGGGCTGTACACCGTCGGCTGGGTGAGTGGCGGCTTCCTCGGACCGGCACTGGTCGGCGGCATGGTCGACCTGACGAGCTGGTCGCTGCTGCTGCTCAACGTCGCCATCGTCGCGATGCTCGCCGTGCTGGTGGTCGCGCGCGTCAGTGCGTTGCAGCGACGTTCTCCCTCCGATCGTGTGCTGTGAGGGAGAAGACGTGCCTCGCGTCCTGATCACGACGGACTACCTGCGTCCCGGTGACGAGGTCGACCTGTTCTTGCGACGGTCCGGGCTCCAGACCGTGCACCTGCCCATGGCCGGTCGGCGTGATCCCGCCGAACTCGCCGCGGCGCTCGCGGGGATCGATGGGGCCTTGGTGGCCAACGAACCGCTGACAGCAGACGTTCTGGCCCGCGCGCCACAGCTGCGGGCCATCGTCCGGACAGGCGTGGGCTACGACTCGATCGATGTCGCCGCCGCGGCCCGGCTCGGGATCACCGTGAGCAACCTGCCCGGTATCAACGCCAACGCCGTGGCGGAGTACACCGTCGGCCTGCTGCTCGCGGGAGCCCGGCGTCTCGTGCAATCCGCACAAGGCGTGGCAGAAGGACACTGGCCACGCGAGGACGGACACGAACTGCGCGGCGCAACGCTCGGACTGATCGGCTACGGGGCATCGGCACGGGCGGTGGTGCCATTGGCATCCGCGTTCGGCATGCGCGTCGTCTGCACCACCAACGTGCCGGCACAGCTGCGCAGCGACCCCGCCGTCCAGTTCATGGCGCTGCCGGAATTACTGGCCACGTCCGACTACGTCTCGGTGCACACCGCGCTCACCGAGCGGACCCGCGGCTTGCTGGACGAATCGGCGTTCAAGCAGATGAAGCCGACGGCGTTGCTGATCAACACCGCACGCGGCCCCATCGTTGACGAGGACGCACTCGTCGCGGCCGTACAGGCGGGAGAAATCGCGGGCGCCGCACTCGACGTCGTGGGCGAGGAGCCGCTCCCGCCCAGCAGTCCGCTACGCGGTGTGGACGGCATCGTCGTCTACTCCCACATGGCAGGGCAGACGGCGCAGGCACGAGCCGCCGCGGGCCGCCGTGGGGCCGAGGAACTCGTGGCGGCGCTGGACGGCCGGCCACGGTTCGCAGTGAACTGAAACGCACAGAAAGAGGACCATGCACAGCCAACGGGTCAAGTCGGTCCGGATCCTGTCGCCGAGCGGCATGCTCGGCGCCGGGTGGGACCACGCGACGGTCGAGCGCGGTATCGCACTGGGTGCCGACGTCATCAGCATCGACGGCGGGTCCACGGACTCGGGTCCTTACTACCTCGGGACGGCGACGCCCAAGACGACGGCCAAGGCGGTGGCCCGCGACCTGCGCAGCCTGCTGACGGCCGCGTCCGGCGCGGGCATACCCGTGATCGTGGGCTCCTGCGGCACGAGCGGCACCGACAGCGGCGTCGACTGGGTCGCCGGGATCGCCGCCGAGGTGATGGCCGAGGAAGGCCTGGACCTGAAGGTCGCGAGGATCTACAGCGAGCAGGACGCGGCCGACCTGAAGGAACACCTCGACGCGGGCCGGATCCACCCGCTGCCACCGCTGGGGGAGTTACGGGCCGGGACACTCGAGAGCTGCACCCACATCGTCGGGGTGATGGGGCACGAACCGATCGTCGAGGCGCTCCGCGCCGGTGCCCAGGTCGTGTTCGCCGGCCGGGCCACCGACACCGCGGTGGCCGCCGCGTACCCGCTCATGGTGGGGATGCCCGCCGGGCCCACGTGGCACGCCGCCAAGATCGTCGAGTGCGGCGGTCAGTGCACGAGCAACCCGCGCGCGGGCGGGGTCCTCGCCACCATCGACGCCGACGGTTTCACCATCGAGCCGCTCGACCCCACGGTGTCGTGCACGCCGATGTCGGTGGCCGCCCACATGCTCTACGAGACCGCGAACCCGTTCGAGATGCGAGAGCCCGACGGCACGCTCGACGTCCGCGACGCGCGCTACACCGCGGTCGACGACCGGATCGTCCGCGTCGAGGGGTCGAAGTTCCACGTCGCGGACCAGTACACGATCAAACTGGAAGGCGCCCGGATCACCGGCTACGAGACCATGTCGTTCTCGGCGGTCCGGGACCCGGTCGTCCTCGCGGACATCGACGCGTGGGCGGACCTGATGCGCACGATGATCAAGCAGCGGGTGGCCGAGACAGTGGGGCTGGCGGACGACGAGTACGCCTTCGATCTGCGCCTCTACGGCCACAACGCGGTGCTGGGCGACCTGGAGCCGGAGAGCGGGCCGCCGCGTGAGGTGGGCGTCATGCTGCTCGTCAACGCGCCCGACCAGGCGACCGCCACGGCAGTCGCCAAGGTCGCCAACCCGCTGATGCTGCACCTGCCGACGCCGGGGATGGACTACCTGCCGAGCTTCGCGTTCGCGACCTCGCCCGCCGAGGTCGAACGTGGCGCGGCGTACGAGTTCGTACTCAACCACGTCGTGGACTGCGCCAGCCCCACGAGCCTGTTCCGCACCGAGACGGGGGAGAAGAACCGTGCCTGAGACCACCCTCGCGGACCTCGCCCACGAGGTCCGTTCCAAGAACGCCGGCCCGTTCTGGGTCACCATGGAGCTCTTCATGCGCGACGCCGAGGGGTACCGGATCGCCGCGGACGAGTCGTTCCTCAACGAGCGCGTGATCGCGGAGCTGTACCGGGTCGAGCGGAGCACGGTCCAGCTGTTCCGCATCCCGGCGCTCAACGTCGTGAAGATCTCCTTCCCCCGCCCGGTCAGCCAGGGATCGTTGCGGGACCGCGACATCCACGCGGGACAGCACCACGTCCCCCTCGCCCGCCTCCGCATACCGGGGCGCGCGGGCTCGTCGACGGTGAGCTGACGGTGTCCTCGTACGGACCCGTCCGCGACGCGTCGTGGACCTCAAGAGAGTGCTCATGATCAGCCTCCCGGAAGGTAGTTCCTTGACGAAATCCGGTCAGTCGACTCTCCGTTGGCGCCGTCAGGTGGTGCTCGGTGCGTTACTCGCCACCGCTTTGGTGGGCACGCCCGGGCACGCGAGCACAACGCGACCACAGGTGACCGCGTGTCCGGCCGGCTTGGCAGGCAAGGCCACCTGTTACACCGGCCAGGACACCAGCGGCGCCTACTACACGATCGCGATACCGAAGCGCTGGAACCGATCGCTCGTCGTCCACGCCCACGGCGGGCCCGCCGCGTCCTACGATCCCTCAACCACCACAGAGGACTTGGCCGAGTGGTCGGTGATGGTCCACGAGGGATACGCCTGGGCCGGCTCCTCGTACCGCCGCGGCGGTTATGGGGTCAGGATGGCCGCCGCGGACACGGAGAACGTGCGCCGCCTGTTCGTCGACCGTTTCGGCCGGCCCGACCGTACCTACCTGCATGGCCAGTCCTTCGGTGGCAACGTCGCCGCCAAGGTCGCCGAGACCTACGGCAGAAAGGGCGGCGCCTACGACGGAGTCCTGCTGACCAGCGGTCTGCTGGCCGGTGGCTCCCGCGGCTACAACCACCGCGTGGATCTGCGTGTGGTCTACCAGTACTACTGCCGCAACCTCCCTCGCCCGACGGAGCCCCAGTACCCGTTGTGGCAAGGGCTGCCCCGGGACTCCACGCTGACACCAGACGACGTGCTCGACCGTCTCCAGGAGTGCACCGGCATCGCCTCCGAACCGGCCGCGCGAACTCCGTCACAGCAACGCAGTCTGGACGACATCGCCGCCGTCACAAGGATTCCGGAACGTTCGCTGCCGACGCACTTGCAGTACGCGACCTTCCTGTTCCAGGACATCGTGTGGAACCGGCTTGGTGGCCGTAACCCGTTCAGCAACGAGGGTGTGCGCTACACGGGCTCACACGACGACAGGGCCCTCAACGCGGGCGCGGCACGCTTCTCGGCCGACCCCACCGCACGCCGTGACCTCTCCTACGACAGCGACCTTACCGGCCAAGTCTCCCTTCCGATCCTTACTCTGCACGCCATCGACGACCCGTCGGTCTTCGTGGAACACGAGGCCGCCTACCACGCCACTATCCACAGTGGACGGCAGGACGGCCGTCTCGTGCAGACATTCACCAGGGAATCCGAGCACGACGAGCTGAGTGTGTCCGAGTACGCCACATCCATCGCCGCCCTCGACACATGGGTACGCACCGGCCGGAAGCCGACCCCGCACTCGATCGCGAACTTATGCGGAACGTTCGACAACACGTATGGCGGCGGGTGTTTCTACGATCCTGCGTACCGTCCCTCCTCGTATTTCACACGCGTTCGGTCCCGGCCGGGCGATGTCACGTGGCCGGCCATGACGGCGGCCCAAGAGCGTACGTGGAGCCGGATCGCCGGCGTGGGAATCGCCTTCTGACCACAAAAGGCGACGTCGACGCGGTCACAGCAGCTTGTCCTGGGTGAACGGGACGTCGCGCAGGCGGCGGCCGGTGGCGTGGAAGATCGCGTTGCTGATCGCGGCGGGTACCCCGGTTCCCGGCGTCTCGCCGAAGCCGCGGGCGCCGAGTGCGGTGCTGTCCTCCGCCGGGCGGTCCACGAAGAACGACTCCACCGAAGGGGTGTCCGCGCAGACCGGCACCAGGTAGGTGGACAGGTTCGGGTTGACCACCCGCGCCGTGTTGCGGTCCACCACCGTGTGCTCCATCAGCGCGAAGCCGATGCCCCACGTCACGCCGCCGATCACCTGCCCGTGGGCGGTCCGGTGGTTGAGCACCCGGCCCGGGTCGTAGGCGGCGACCACCCGGCTCACTCGCAACGCGGCGAGGCGCGGGTCGAACCGGACCTCCACGAACACCGCACCGTGCGAGCGTCCACCCGTGTTCTGCTTGCTGCCGGTGACCTCGACGGGACGGCCGTGGCGGGACATGACGCCGTGGTACGTGTCCCTGCGGCCGCGGTCACCGCGGGGGAACAGGTACCCGCGCTCGGCCACGACGTCCTGCGCGGGCACGCCGTGCAGCGGGGAGCGCGGGTCGGCGACGGCGAGCGCGATCACGGCGTCACGTGCGCTTTGTGCCGCGTGGGACGCCGGGCCGATCACGCTGGCCATCGTGGCCGACGCCGCGGACAGGGACGCCGGGGGATACGTCGTGTCGCCCAGCAGCGTCGTGACGTGCTCGATCGGCATGCCGAGCCCGTCGGCGACGACCTGGGTGATCACCGTGTAGGTGCCGGTCCCGATCTCCTGGGTCGCGGCCCGCAGGGTCGCCCGGCCGTCGACGCCGACGGTGAGTCCCGCGCTGGACGGGAACACGGAGTACGTGTGCGTCTCGGTGGCCACGCCCCAGCCGACGTACTCGTTCCCGTCCCGCATGGACCGCGGCCGGGGATCGCGCCGGGCCCAGCCGAACGCCTTCGCCGCCATCCGGTAGCACTCCTGGAGGTGATTGCCGGTGTTGCCGGTGGCCGGGAGGTTGCGTATCCGGAGTTCCACCGGGTCGATGCCCAGCTCATGGGCCAGTTCGTCCATCGCGGTCTCGAGTCCGAAGTGGGCGGTCGTCTCCGGTGATCGCATGTAGCTCGACGACGGCAGATCCAGCCGTATGCCCATTTGCCGCACGTGCACGTTCGGACAGGCGTAGAGGTTGAGCGTGGAATCGCTGGTGTTGAAGATGCTTTCCTCAGTACGGGTCAGCTGTCCGGTGCTGGTGTCGACGATGGCCGTCAGCACACCCTGCCGGGTGGCGCCGATCCGCAGGCTTCGGCGGTACTCGGCGCGGTGGCCGTTCATGGTGAACATCTGTGCCCGGGTCAGCACGACCTTGACCGGCCTGCCGATCGCCCGTGCGGCCGCCGCGTTGATCAGCGTGTGCGGCCAGGTCGGGCCCTTGGCGCCGAAACCGCCGCCCAGGTAGGGCGAGATGATCCGGACGTCCTCCAGCCGCACGCCGAACCCCTCGAACGCCTTCGCCACGACGCCGCGGGTGAAGATGATCCCCTGCGCGCTTTCGTACAGCGTCAGCGAATTACCGTTCCAGACGGCGGTGCTGGTGTGCGGCTCGATCGGGTTGTGGTGCATCGTCGGGCTGGTGTAGTCCTGCTCGATCCGCACCTCGGCGGCCTTGAGCGCCGCGGCGGCGTCACCGCGGGTGAACTCGTTGGGCCTGTCCCGGAACGGGCGCGGCAGGAACGCCTCGCCGAGCGCGTCGGCGAGGTGCGCGGTCGGCCGCTCGGCGCGGTAGCGCACGCGCACGTGGTTCGCCGCCTCCTGCGCCTGTTCCAGGGTTTCGGCCACCACGTAGGCGACTGGTTGTCCATTGTGGTGGATCCGGGCATCCTGCAACGGCAGGAAACCCTTGAGGAACGGGAAGGACGGCAGTGTCAGCCGCGGCATGTCCCGATGGGTGTAGACCGCGACGACGCCGGGCTGCGCCAGCGCCGCGCTCGTGTCGATTTCGGTGATCTCCCCACGGGCCACCGTGCTGAGCACCAGGTGGCCGTGCAGCACACCGGTGACTTCGTTGTCCGCGGCGTAGCGGGCCGCGCCGGTGACCTTCGCCCGGCCGTCCACCCGCGCCACACCTCGGCCGACCAACCCGGTCATCGGACGCCTCCCAGTTCGCTGAGGACGCGTGCCAGCGCACGCTGTACGAGCTCGACCTTGAATCTGTTGTCGTTGTGCGGTTTGGCGTCCCGGACCAGGACGCGGCCCGCTTCGGCGATCGTCGTCTCGGTCAGCGGCCGGCCGCGTAACACCGCCTCGGCCCTGGTGTCCCGCCAGGGGCGGGTGCCGATGCCGCCGAACGCCAGCCGCGCGTCCCGCACGGTGCGGCCGGTCATCTGCAGCGCCGCCGCCACCGACACGACGGCGAACTCGAAGGTGGCCCGGTCACGCAGCTTCAGGTAGCGCGACTGCGCGGCGAGGGAGGTGCGCGGAACGTCCACCCGGGTGATCAGCTCCCCGGGGCGCAGCGCGACTTCGCGTTCCGGAGTGCTCCCGGGCAGCAGGTAGAAGTCGGCGATGGGCACGGCCCGGGCGCCGTCCGGACCGAGCAGGTGCACCGTCGCGTCCAACGCGGTCAGCGCCACCGCCAGGTCCGACGGGTGCGTGGCGATGCAGTGGTCGCTGCCACCGAGGATCGCGTGCCCCCTGTTGTACCCGGTGATCGCCGGGCACCCGCTCCCGGGGACACGCTTGTTGCACGCCGAGCCCGCGTCCCGGAAGTACCCGCACCTGGTGCGCTGCAACAGGTTCCCGCCGATCGCGGCCATATTGCGCACCTGCGGGGACGCCGAGGCGAGCAGCGCCTCCGACAGCACCGGGGACTCCCGGCGTACAAGGGGATGCTCGGCCACGTGGCGCATCCTGGCCAGCGCGCCGATGCGCAGCGCCTGACGGTCGACAGCGATCCCGGCGAGGTCGAGCCGGTTGATGTCCACCAGGTGATCGTGGGCCTGCGCGCCGTCCCGCATCAGGTTCAGCAGGTCCGTGCCGCCCGACACGAACGTCGAGTTCCTTGTGCCCGCGGCGATCCGCACCGCGTCCTCCGGAGTTCTCGCGACCGTGTAGCCGAAGTTCCTCATCGTGGTGTCTCCTTCGCGGCGTCGGCGACGGCGGCCACGATGTTCTGGTACGCCGCACAGCGGCAGAGGTTGCCGCTCATCCACTCGCGGATCTCCGCCTCGGAACCCGTGTGGCCCTCGTTGATGCAGGCCACGGCGGACATGATCTGGCCGGGGGTGCAGGCGCCGCACTGGAACGCGTCGCGCCGGATGAACGCCTCCTGCACCGGGTGCAGTTCCTCACCCCGGGCGAGCCCTTCGACCGTGGTGATCTCGGCGCCCTGCCGCATCACGGCCAAGGTCAGGCAGGACTTGATGCGTTCGCCGTCGACCAGGACCGTGCACGCGCCGCACTCGCCCCGGTCGCAGCCCTTCTTGGTGCCGGTCAGGCCGAGCCGTTCGCGCAGCGCGTCGAGCAGCGTCACCCTCGGCTCGACGGCGACACGGTGCCGCTGCCCGTTCACCGACAGGGTGATCTCCGAGGTCCCGCCGTCGTCGGCGATGGCCGGGGCGGACGTGAGGTGGGTGACCGCCGTGGCCGCGGCGGTGGATTTGAGGACGGTGCGGCGAGTGTACGCCGATCTCTGAGGTGTCACCGAAGTCTCCTGCCAGTTGGCTAGCTTCGTTACAGGCCGCTCTATACCGTCGTTAGGTATATAACACCCTTAAAGCGAAAACAAGGGAGTCTTATACTCTTGCTATATGAGCGACACCCGGCAGGAGATCCTCGCCGCCACCGCCGCACTGCTGGAGCAGGTCGGCGCCGAGCAGGTCTCGATCAGGGACGTGTGCCAGGCGGCCGGAGTCACCGCGCCGACCGTCTACCACCACTTCGGCGACAAGAAGGAACTGCTCGAAGCCGTGGCGGCGGAGGGCTTCAGGCGCTATCTCGCCACCAAGCGCACCCGCAGGCCCTCCGCGGACCCGCTCGCGGATCTGCGCCGGGGCTGGGCGGACCACATCGGGTTCGGCCTGCAGCACCCGGCCTTCTACCGCCTGATGTACGGCACGCCGAACGCCGAGGAACGACCCTCGGCCCAGGAAGGCCACCGCCTCCTCGTCGGCATCCTCGACCGGCTGGCCGAGGCAGGGCGGCTCCGTATGCCCCCGGAACAGGCCGCCGCGATGATCCACACCGCCAGTGTCGGCACCACCCTCCGCCTGCTCTCCACCCAGAAAAACCCCTGGGCCGAGGGCTTGGCCGACCGGATGCGCGACGCCGTGTTCAACGCCGTCCTCCGCCAGCCCGAACAGTCCGGCAACGACGAGCCCGCCGTGGCCGAACTGGCGCGTGCCCTGCTGGCGACCCTGTCCGTGGGCCGCGCGGCCGGGTTGACCCCGGGAGAACACGGCATCCTGCTGGAACTACTGGCGAAACTCGCCCCGTGACACACAGTGCTGACCTTGTCAGACGAGCAGAAAACCCACCGTCACGGCCACACCGAGCACCGCCACCATGCCTACGGATATGCCGCGCAGACCGTTGGCGACACCGTTGAGTACGTAGCCGACGAACCGATACGCGAGCATCGCGATCCATCCGACAGCCGCGCTGTAGTCGTAGGCGAGCCGGGATGGGACACGATGTTCGCGCCGACGTGAGGTGCTGATGCGGTACTCCGGCCAGATCAACACCGCCGCACAGAGCACCACCGCCGTCTGGATCGTCTTGGCCAGTGCGCGCAGGACCTGCGGCGCACACCACCGGATCACCACGCACGACACCACGAAGGCAAGCAGCGTGTTCGCGATCATGGTTCGTCCGGCTTCGCCTCGAACGTCAGCCGGCGGGTCTCGTCCTCTCCGGTCAGGACCTTGTTGGTGGAGTTGCGTGCCCACTGCAGGATGACCCGGACCTGGTCCTCGATCAGCCATCGGTCGATCGCGTCGGACTTCAGCAACTCGGTGGCGAAGTCGAACACGGCCCGCCTGCTGTCGTCCTTCTCCTTGATCAGCATTTCCACGACCGTCCTGACCTCCTCCGGCTTCGTGGCAAGGTGCAGGGCGAACTGGTTGAAGTCACCGTTCACGATGATCTGCCGGAAGAAGTCCACCTTGCGCGTGGTCATCGCCTGCTCGATGCTGAGCTCGTCCATGGCCAGCCGGACGTACACCGTCACCGACAGGCCGAACCTGCCGCCGAGATCCTGTTTGTTGAGGACCTCGTTGGCCGCGATCTCCGCCTGTTCGGTGTCCTCGATCAGGTGATCACGGGTGACCGACCGCAGTTCGTGCAGCAACGAGGGGGTGAGCGTCCGGCGTACGTCACGGATACCCGATTTGACCACTGTGGACGGATCGGTCACCTGCCACACGAGGTCCATGGTCGCGCGGAAGGACATCTTGTCACCCCGGCTCGGCGGCGAGGCTTCGATCCTGACGACATGCACGCCGAGGTCCACGTTGTACACGGTCCTGATGCCGCTGAAGAGCAGTTCGCCCGTCGTCCGCTGCCTCTCTGGCCCGTACTCCACATACGCGCCGGACTGTTTCATGCAGACCTGGGCGATGTTGGCGTCGATCGGCGGCCGCCAGAAGAGGAACTCGAACCACTTGATCCTGTGCTCGTCGACGATCGGACCGGTGATCTCCCGGGGTGGTGAACTCGGTGTCACGATGCCTCCTTCCGTAGGGCCGCCTCGATCTGGCCGGCGGTTCCGGCGTCGAGCGGATCGGCCCAGTCACGGCGCAACCGGGTGAGCAGATAGCGCAACCTGTCCGCGTCTGTCGCGTTGTGCACGAGCGTCGGCACGAAATCGACGAACGCCGTCATGCAGGCCGGGCTCGCCTCCGCGGCGCGGACCCACTGGCCGAACAGGGTTCTCGCGACGTAGTCGCTTCTGCGCCCGCGCAGTGCCCACCGCAGCAGGCCGGCGATCTGCTCACGCAGGTCTGGTTCCTCGTCCTGCAGAACAAGCAGGAGCGGCCACCTCTCCCTGCTGCGCGGCACGTGTTTCAGCCCGTTCGTGGAAGTCAGCACGGGACCGGCGTCGTAACCTCGCCACCGGATCAGGTGCCGCAACGCCCACCACGCCAGCGCTCGAAGACTCTGCCGGTCACTGGCCGACCATTCGGCGAGCTGCCGCAGGACCGGCCGGGACTGCCCGAACGCCAGTAGATTGGCCAGGCTGTAGGACGCCATGTGCATGAGCGACTGGTCGTGGTCGTCGGTGAAAACGTCCGACTGTTCGGACTGGGTTCCCAGGACGCGGAGCTCTTCCAGCGTCCGGTCGATCGTGGCCGCGCCGAGGTGGTAGCCCAGCACAGCGGCGGCGGTCAGTTTCTGCCGTGGCGTGCCGTTGCGACGCCAGTAGCTGATGCGGTCCCGTAAAGCGTCGGCGATTCGCTCGTCCCTCGCCGCTTGGTCCAGCGCCAGCGCGGCCACGTGCGCCTTGCGGGCCGCTCTCGACGGAGTGCGCAGCAGCGGCAGGATCAGCTTTGTGTAGGCGTTGTGCAGATCCAACGAACAGAAGAGCCCGATGGCTTTCGCCGCCCGGACCCAGATCTCCGGTCTGGCGTCCTCACTCAGGTCCAGCAGCCACTTGGCGATGGCGTCACGCAGGTTGTTGTGGTTCTGCCACACGTAACTCAGGACCACCGCACGGTAGCGGTCGTCGCAGTACCGTGTCTGGCTGGCCGGGATCGCATGGGAACCGAACGGCAGTGGCCCTTCGAACAGTTCCGCCCGGCACACCGGCAGCGTCCTGGCGTGGTCGTCGCCGAACAGCGAAAGCTTCTTCGCGTCCTCATCGTCGTCCGATGTCAACGACTTGAGGTGACGGACCAGGTCACTGCCCTGTTCGACGACCATGGTGTACGGAGACTCGTTGAAGACCGCCAGCGCGATCCGGAACGCACCCAGCCGCAGCGGGCCTTCCAGGTGGTCCGCGTCGGTGCTGGCCAGGACGGTGAACCACTCCGCGACCTGCCTGCCGACGGCCTCGGTCGCCATCGCCTCGACTTCCTCCAGCGTGAGCTGCCCGTGACCGTGCGCAACGAGCAGCTTGGCCATGTCGGCGATCTCGGCGGGCTGCGGGGCGGGGCCGAGAGCCCTGCGCATCCGCGGCGTGCCGGCCAGTTCGATCAGCCGTGCCTCCAGGCCGTCTTCGTCGTCCAGGTCGATCTCCTTGTCGATGTGCGCCGCGAGGAGTTTGTCCTTGTCCGGCGGACGGTGCGGGATCGCGTAGTCGGCCAGGTCACGCCGGTGGCCGTCGAGCTCGGCGATCACGACGCACCAGCTGCCACTCGCCCGGACCAGGTCCCTGACCTTGTTGAGCACGGGCTCGGTCAGCGACGCCGCTGAGTTCGCGTCGAGTTCGAGGACGTATCCCCATCCTTCGGTGAAGTCGTCGTTGGTGAGGGACTTGGCGTCCTGCCCGTCGTCGAACCGGGCGACCCTGCCGTCGGCCAGGGCGTCGAGCAGGACGATCGCGGTCGTCTGCCTGCCCGACCCCGGATAGCCGTGGAGGACGAGGAGCCGATGGTCGCGCAGCATCGCTGCCATCTCGTCGTACCTGTCGACTGCGACGTAACGCGAGCAGATGTAGTCCAGGTAGTCCTCGCGGACAGCCGCTGATTTGACCGTCCCGGACCGGCCGAAGGCGTAGTGCACGTCTCCGATGTGCAGGTGGCGGATGGGCGTGCGGACGAACCGCATCGGTCCGTCGGTCCGGAAGTAGTCCCGGTCGTAGAACTCCGAGAACCCTCGCCGATCCGGGCCGAACGGATCCTCGCTCTCGTTGACGTGCTCGGTCGACTTCTTCCCGGTGTCGGCTGCCTTCTCGGCGGGTTCGGATGCCTGCTGGTCCGGCGCGCCGGCCTCGGCGGCTTCTTCGTCGCTCATGCCGTTCGCCACTGACTATTGTTGATCACGGCCGCGGTGACCTGGCTCCCGACCGGCGAGTTGTTGAACGTCACCGTGTGCCCCGCCGAAGCGACCGCACGCCCAGATGCCCGGTGGTGATTGGCAGTGTGCTTGTGACGTGTCCGATCGTCCTGCAGGACACGGATCCATTCGTCGTTCTCACCGACGCGGTCGAACTTGTCCAGATCGACTCTTCGTCCACCCGCCAAACCGTCGAGGTGGCGCACGTCGTTCGCCAACGTGATCACCAGACGACCCCGTGCGGCTCCGGCCAGCGCCGCAAGTGCACTCGGCGAGTGGGCGAGTTCTCGTGCGTTTCCCGCCCCTGTCAGGGAGATGCCGACCGAAGCCTGGTGGTCGACGGTCTCCGCGAGCCTGGCCATCCACACGCCGATGACCCGTTTCCGTTCCACATCCGCCGGCACAACGCAGATCACGCAGTCGTCCTCGATCCGGACCGGGCAGTCGACATCCTTGTGCGTGAACACACTGGCGACCGCGTCCCTGATCTCCTCCGGTTTTCCGCTGTCCGGTCGCACCGCGACGGTCAGCTGGGCCTTGTTGTCCACAGTGGATCCTCCAATCAGGTCGCCAAGGGGGAAGCCGCCGCCGGTCGCGGTCAGGCCATCGTTGAGCATGCGGGTGTACAGGTCGTTCATCTCCCTGGGCAACGACAAGCCGTGCTCACGGAGATTCTCCTGGTACTGCTGAAAAGTGGCGGACGCCTCGGGCCGTCGGCCATCGAGCCACAGCGCGGCGATCAACAGCGCGGTGAGCTTCATGTCCCCAGCGTGTTCCGGGAACAGCGCGAGCAACTCGCCAACGCGCTCCCGGCAGCGCCCGAGCCGTAGCTCCACCTGGTAAAAGCGCACCATCGCGTGGCGACGGGCCTCCTTCATCGCCGTTCTGAAGCCTTCGATCCGCCCGCTCGCGAAGCCCGCCAGAGGCTCGCCCGCACAGAGTCGCAGCGCTTCGGCCAGCAGGGCCGAGGCATGTGCGTCGTCGTTCTTCGGCGCCGAGATCAGGTGGTCGACCAGGTGGACATCCACCGATGTGGGCGGGATGTCCAGCCGCCACAACCCGTTCCTGTTCTGCACCACGTTGTCGAAACCGAGCTTGGCCAACTCGCGGCGCAGCGCGCGAGCGAGGTGGTGCAGTTCGTTCGCCGCGCTTTCCGGTGGCTCGTCCCAGATCCATTCACACAGGGACTCTCTGGCTGTCCAGCCCCGTTTGGCGGCGAGCAGCGCGACAAGCATGCGCTGCTCGCGCGCCCGGCGGAGGTCGATCGACACTCCGTTCAGTTCGGCTGAAAGCCCGCCCCACAGCCGGAAGACCGGTTCGACCATCTTTCATCCTTCGCTGTCGCGACGGCGCTGGTGCCGTCCGGAGTCAAATCCCAGTCCAAAACCAGTGCTGTCCCGGTCCTGTCCCATCGGCTGTCCCAGTGGGCCCGCCGAACCTGATCGCACCGCGGAGCCATCAGGGCTCCCGATGGATCAGAAAGAGATCGAAATGGAACCCCATGCGTTCACGAAGAGCTCGTTCAGCGAACACAAGGAGTGTGTCGAGGTCGCCATGACCGGCTCCGGTGTCATCGTCCGGGACAGCAAGAACCCGGCAGGTCCGAGGCTGTGGTTCTCCCACGCGGAGTGGACCGCTTTCCTCTACGGCGTGCTGGCCGGTGAATTCGGCCTGATGTGACGTCCTCCGCCGGGCGGGATACAGCCGTTTCCCGCTCGGCGGTCATGTGACCGTCGAACGCACCTCGTGCGCCAGCTTTGCCAGATACCGCTGTGCTTCGTCATCGAAGATCGCCATTTCGCACACCAGTGCCCAGCGTTTCTCGTAGAGCGCGACGTCGCTCGGGTCGTTCACCGTCACAGCGGCGTGGATCATCTCGACCGTCACGAACGGGAGATGTTCCTCGTCCGCCGGGTCGTAGATCGCGAACCCGTGGGACACGGTCGTCGATGCCCGTGTTCCGCGGGGGACCAGGCCGATCGACACGTTGCCGAGTGTCGCGATGGACGCGATGCGATCCCATTGGGCGAGCAACACGTTCACCGGTCCCGGCTGCCACCGCAGCGCGGCGTCGGTGATGAGGAACTCGAACTGCCTGTCCTCGTCGAACACCAGTCGTTGCCGATGCAGTCGCGCGGCAACAGCCGCGCTCAGATCCTCCTTCACGTAGGGCGGTTCGGCCATGCCGAGCAGGCGGCGTGCGTAGTCGGCTGTCTGCAACAAGCCTGGCACCACGGCCACCTGCAGAGTCCGGATCGTCCGTGCGCCGGACTCCTGCTGCTCGACCTCGTCCTGCAGGTGCCCGGCGCCGGACAACAGTTCACGCCAGGGCTGTATCTCGGTGAAGGCGTTGGTGGTCAAGAAGACCAGCCGCGCCATGGTCTCCTCCGGGGCGTGCAGCGCCCGCGCCCATTCGGTCACCTCGGGCAGGGTGGGCAGGGCCTGTCCCGATTCGATCCGGGAGATCTTGGACTGGCTGACCGGGATCAGCTTCGCCAGTTCACGCCCGGACATCCCGGAGAGATCGCGGAGCCGGCGCAGTTCCGCGGCCAAGCGCATGCGCCCGGTCACGACTCTCTCGGTCGGCTCCATGACAGCCCCTTGATGCAAAATGATCCATTATGATTCATTCGCATCAAGCACTGAAGCAGCTCAAAAGACGGCTGTCAAGCGGCTGCTTGGCGGACGGTGGAACAGAAGCGATCCACTTTGAGTCAGGACAACCCATGCGACAGGAATATGATCGACGCGGTGGTGTTGTCGGCCAAAAGATCAAAATGGCTTCGGGGGATGGGAATCGCGGCGCGAAATGATCTACTCCCGCCGAACGCCGCATCAACTTCGCCGGGTCGGCCGGGGGTCGTGCCGGGACCACCAAATTGTGGTGTCGGGGTCGACTTGCTGGTGCACGGGCATGCTGCTCAGCAGGACGTCACCTTCGATGTCCAGTGGTACGGGCCGGTCGCCCATGTTCGTCAGGCAATGGAACACGGCGTCCTCGGCTTGTCGTTCGAAATGCAGCACGGGTTCGCCCGGCGCTGACACCCAGCGGAGGTTGTCCGCGCCGCCCAGGGCAGGGTGTGCACGCCGGATGGCCAGCGCCTGCCGGTACATCTCAAGAGTGGAGCCGGGTACGCCGGTCTGTGCGGCCGCGGTGAACGTGCCCCACGAGTTCGGTTGCGGGAGCCAGGTTTCGGCGCCGGGTGGGGAGAAACCGTAGGGCGGTTCTGTGCCGTGCCACGGGATCGGCACACGGCAGCCGTCGCGGAAGCCGTCTTTCCCTGCCGTGCGGTGGAATGCCGGATCACGGCGGACGTGATCCGGCAGGTCACGCACCTCGGGCAGGCCCAACTCCTCACCTTGGTAGAGGTAAGCCGAGCCGGGCAGGGCGAGCATCAGCAGCGTGGCTGCACGACCTCTGCGCAGGGCGTCACGGTCGTCGGCGTTCGCGTGCAGGCGTGTGGTGTGCCGGACGACGTCGTGATTGGACAGTACCCAGGTCGTCGGTGCGCCGACCGCTCGCATGGCGGCCAGCGAGGAATCGATGATCTCCCGTTGTACCGCCGGGTTCCACGGGCTGGTCAGGTGATGGAAGTTGAAGGCCTGGTGCAGTTCGTCCGGCCGGACGTACTGCGCGGTCCGCGCCAGAGTCGGTCCCCACGCCTCCGCGACACCGACCGCTTCGTATTCGTCGAGCAGCAGCCGCCAATCGCGGTAGATCTCGTGCACGCCGTCCTGGTCCCAGAACGGCGCGCTGGTGAGGTCCAGGAGCTGCGCCTTGTCACCGTGATCCGGCAGCCCGTCGGCTTTGACCAGGCCATGCGCGACATCGACCCGGACACCGTCGACACCGCGGTCCAGCCAGAACCGCAGGATCGACCGGAACTCCGCGGCCACCGCCGGATGGTCCCAGTTGAAATCGGGCTGCTCGGGAGCGAACAGGTGGAGGTACCAGTCGCCGTCCGGCGTCTGGGTCCACGCGGGACCGCCGAACAGCGACTGCCAGTCGTTGGGCGGCCCGCCGTCACGGCCGCGCCGGAAGTGGTAGCGCTCGCGGCACGGACCGCCGGCGAGTGCGTCCTGGAACCACGGGTGCTGGTCGGACGAGTGATTGGGCACGATGTCCACCAGCACCCGCAGCCCCAGGGCATGCGCGTCCTCGATCAGCGCCTCGGCGTCCGCGAGGCTGCCGAGAGCGGGATCGACGGCACGGTAGTCGGCCACGTCGTACCCACCGTCTGCCTGCGGCGAGGCATAGAACGGCGACAACCACACAGCGTCGACGCCAAGGTCTCGCAGATACGGCAGGCGAGCACGGACACCGTTGAGGTCACCGACGCCATCGCCGTCAGAATCCGCGAAACTACGCGGGTAGAGCTGGTAGATCACCGCGTCACGCCACCACGACTGTCCCATCGATCCCCTCTTGGAAGCTCGTCACCAACCGGAGTTGCCTGCTCCGCGTTGGATGGTGAACCCGTTCTCGTTGACCATCGGCATGCTGCCCGTGCCCTTCACACCGGCGACCGTCACACCGTCGAAGCGGCCGGTGCCGGAGACCTGGAAGTGCATGCCGTGCGAGTTGGCGTTGGACACCGTTCCCGCGCCGTCGTCGAACACGTCGGTGGCGCCGCCCGTGCCGTTGATCCTCACATTGGTGAGCGTCACGTTGCTGATCACCTTCTGCCAACTGAACAGCAGACCGTGGTACGAGCTGTCGTCGATCTGCAGGTCACGCAACGCGATCGCGCCAGTGATGTCGGCGCGTTCGGCGAACAGCCACACGGCACCGGTGTGGTTGTGCCAGTCCCAGTTGTGCGTGCCGGTGCGCGTGAACGTGTTGCGCTGCAACACTGTCGTGCCACCGAAGGGACGGGAGGCGTGCCAGGTGGACACCATGACGCCGCCGCCGTTGAACACGGTGTCGGCGATGACGCTGTCTTCGATCCGGTTGTCGTCGCCGCCGTAGATCGCGCCGCCGTTGGCCAGGATCGGCAGGCTGATCGTGTTGAACGCGAACACACTCCGGCTGACCGTGCCGCCGTTGGGGTCGTCCCAGGACCACATCGCCATCGCGTCGTCGCCGGTGTTGCGGAACGTGCTCTGCTCGATGCGTACGTTGGTGGAGTTGCCGTTGACGTTCACGCCGTCGGCCATGGTGTTGCGTACGCGCAGACCTGCCGCGTACAGGCCGTCGCCGCCCTTGACCCACATGCCGACCTTGGCATGGTTGGTGGCCACGTTGAAGATCACCGAACCAGTGCCGAACTGCCCGTCGAGGAACGCGTCGGAGTTCGGCGCGGTGTCAGGGTCCCGCGTGGTCACGTCGCCGTCGAACGTGAAGTCCGTCAGCCGGGTGCCGCCGCCGTTCGGAGCGAAGCCGCCACGACGGTTGACGCCCTGCAAGACCGTATGCCACATGCCCGCACCACGGATGTCGACACCGTTGAACGTCACCAGCGAGCCGATGGTGAACGTGCCAGCCGGAATCCACACGCCTTTCACAGTCGTACCCTGCGCCGCGGAGATCGCCGCACGCAAGGCGTCGGTGTCGTCGACGCCATCGTTCGCACGGGCGCCGTGCGCGGTGATGGCGACGTATCCGGCAGGGGACTGGCGTGCCGGGTCGGCAACCTCGGCGTCGATGAGGTCGACCGTGATGTAGTCCGTCGCGGTGGTCTGCTTGGCGAGCCGGAGAACCGTGCCCGCCGGATAGGCCTGCGGCAGGAGAATCCGTGCGTCGTCGAAGAACCGATGTGGACGTTCGCCGCCAGGAGCGCCGTTGAACGGATACGGGCCGTACATCCAGGAGTACTTGGACGACAACGAGAGGTCCGCGACCTTGGCGCCGTTCGCGAGCACGGCCAGCGGTGCGGTCACGCCGGTTCCGGCGGCGTTGTCCGGGATGCTGGCTCGGACGGTGATCGCGTTGGCGGGTTTGGTCAGGGTCACCTGGACGTACTGAGTGGTGCCGGTGAGCTTGACCGCGCTGCGGCCGGACGCCTCGGCGACATCGGTCGTGTATTTGCGGCCCGGGGCGAGTTTCGTGCCGTTGGTGGTGCCGGATTCCGCTTCGTAGGTCGTGTACGGCACGGTCGCGCCACGCGCGGCCAGTCCGGCGGTCCCGGACAGCACCAGGTTGTCCAGCTGCACGCCGCCGCTGTCACCGCCGTCGACGTGGAAGCCGATGATGTTGAGACCACTGCGCAAGTCCACCGACTGGGCCGTGGTCTGCCACTGTGTACCCGAGGGAAGTGACAACTGCCGCAGCTTCAGACTGTTGGCGTACAGGGAAAGGGTGCGTGCCGTGCCGGAGTCGTTGCGGAATCGCAGCGTCATCGTGGCGGCTCCGGCCGCCGTCTGGTTGACCGAACGGATGACTCGCGCGCCAGCACCGAGTCCGGTCACCGAGCCGGTCCCGGTCGCCCCGGAAGGTGAGGTGGTGACGCTTGCCCCACCGGCGAGGAAACCTCTCTCCAGTTCGTAGGTCCCAGGCTCGACGGGTGGCACGGTCGTTGTCGGGGTGACCTTGATGCTGTCGAGATTGACGTTGCCGTTGTCGTTGCCGCCGTACGAGATGACGATCGTGTTCGGCCCGTCCTTCGTGGTGATCGCGGCGACCGCGGTGTCCCATGTGGTCCACGAAGCGGTCGCGGGCAGCGACAGCTGCTGCACCGATCCGTTGACGGACAAAGACATGGTCCTAGTGGAGCCGGTGCCGTTGGCGAAGCGAACGGCGAGTTCCGCGTCGCCAGGCGTGCCGGTGACGGTGAAGCTCGCGGCAGCGCTGCCCCGGTTGGCATCGACGAACCCGCCGACATAGCCGGAACCGGTGTACCCGGAGTGCTCGGATTCGACGCGCGCCCCACCGGCCAGCGCGGCGCTTTCGGCTTCCACCGTGCCGGGCGCGGAGGCAGGCACCTGATCGACGATGAGGCTGTCGAGGTTGACGTTGCCGTTGTCGTTGCTGCCGTACGAGAACGAGATGGTGTTGGAGCCTGCGTTCAGGGTGACGGTCTGCCGCACGGTGCCCCACGTGGTCCAGCCGGCCGTGGCGGGCAGGGAAATCTGCCGTGCACTGCCGTTGACGGTCAACGTGAGGGTGCGCGTGGACCCTGTGCCGTTGGCGTACCGCAGAGTCAGGTCATTGGCACCGGCGGTTGTGGCGCTGGTGGTGAACCGTGTGGTCGCGTTGCCGCGGTTGGCGTCCACGAAACCGCCCACGTACCCGCTGCCGGTGAATCCGGTGTGCTCGGACTCGACCCGCGCACCGCCCGACAGTGCCGCGGACTCCGCTTCGAGCGTGACCGGAGCCGCTTCACTTGGGGCGACCGCCAGGCCACCGGCGAGCAGGGCCGCGAGGGCGGCCACTGATAACTTGCGCAACATCGTTGTTGCCTCCTGGAGGGGTGGTCAGCCTTTGATCGCGCCTTCCAGCGCGCCGCCGCGCAGGAAAAGCCGTTGGAAGATCAAAAAGAGCGCGACCGGGATGACGGTCGAGATGGCCAGCGCGGCGAGGAACACGTCCAGCTCCACGTAGCGTTGCAGCGCGGGCAGCCGTACCGACAACGGCTGCACCGCCGGGTCCGGCAGGACCAGCAGCGGCCAGAGGAAGTCCTTCCAGCTGGCCACCACGGCGAACACCGACACCACGCCGATGATCGGCCGCGAGAGCGGCAGCACCACCGACCAGAAGATCCGCACCGGCCCGGCACCGTCCACCCTGGCCGCCTCGACCATCTCACGCGGCAGCCCGGCGAAGAACCGTTGCACCAGAACGACGTTGAACGCGCTCGCACCGGACGGCAGCCACACGGCCCAGAACGTGTTGATCATCCCGGCGTCGACCACCGTCAGGTAGAGCGGCACAAGCAGCACGATGGACGGTACGAACAGGGTGCCCAGCACTACTCCGGTGACGAGCCCGCCGTACCGAGGCCGCAACACCGCCAGCGCGTACCCGGCGGTCGTCGCGACGATGATCTGCACCGCCCAAGATCCGGCCGCGAGCACCACGGTGTTGAGGAAATGCTTGTCGATCTCCACGCGTGTCCAGGCCGTGACCAGATTCGCGAAGTCGAAACCGTTCGGGAACACTGACAACGGCGTGCGCAGTGTGTCCTGCGTCGGGGTGATGGCCGCCTTGGCCAGCCACAGCACGGGTCCCAGACCGGTCAGCAGCAGACCGCCGAGCAACAACACCTGTAACGTTCGCAACACGACCCGGATGCGCGCGGTCGCCCATTCCGACGGCGAGACAATGCCACGGCTCATGAACCGCTCCAGGACTTCGTCAGCCGGAAGTACACCACGGAGAACACGGCCAGTGCCGCGGCGAGCATGATGCTCAACGCGGTCGCCGCGCCGTAGTCGCCGCCCAGGCTGTTGGCGAACGCGTAGTCGTAGATCAACAGCAGCAGGGTGGTGGTGGAGTTCGCCGGGCCGCCGCCGGTGAACAGGAACGGTTCCAGGAACACCTGTGCCGTGCCGATGATCTGCAGGATGAACGTCACGAGCAGCACGGTGCGCAGCCGCGGCAACGTCACGTGCCACACCTTGCGCCAGATGCCCGCCCCGTCGATCTCCGCCGCCTCGTACAGGTCCGCGGGAACACCGGCCAGCGCGGCGAGGTAGATGATCACCGTGCCCCCGGCCGCGGCCCAGGTCGCCTCCAGCACCAGGGCGGGCATGGCGCTGCCCTGGTCCTGCAGCCACTGCCACGGGCCGAGCCCCACCCAGCCCAGCACGGTGTTGAACACGCCGCTCGGGCTGGCGTCGTAGAAGAACTTCCACAGCAGCACCGCCACCACCGGCGGCACGACCACGGGCAGATACGCCAGAGCGCTGAACAGTCCCCGGCGAGCACGGACCTCGCTGATCAGGACCGCGACGACCAGCGGGATCGGGTAGCCGAACAGCAACGCCAGGAAGGCGAACCACAGGGTGTTCTCCAGCGCGGTCCACAACAGAGGGTCGGTCAGCACCTGGACGAAGTTGTCCAGCCCGACGAACTCCGCCGGCCCGACGAGGTTCGTGCGCTGGAAGCTCATCACCACCGACTGCACGATCGGGGCCCACGAGAACACGCCGAAGACGATCAGCAACGGCAGCAGGAACAGCAAGGTGCTCAACCCGCCCCGCCGGACCCAGGAGACCGGGCTGCGGCGGCGCGAGGCGGATCCGGGCTCGCGCGGCGCCGTGGCGGGCGCCGCGCGCACGGGCGACTGCACGGCCACGTCAGCTCCGGCCGATCTGGTTCTGCACGTCGGCGTCGGCCTTGGCCAGCAACGCCGCGACGTCGGCGGACTGGTCGGTCAGCACGGTCTGCACGGTCGTGTCGAGGATCTTGTAGACGTCCTGGGTCGACCGGGTCGGTTCGGTGAGCAACGGCTGGTCGAACATCTTGTCGGTGTACGGCTTCATCTGGGCCAGCGGGATGTTGACGTACGGCTTCGTCCACTGCTGGGCCTTGTCGTACGTGGCGCGGTCCACGACCGGCAGCGTGGGAACACCGACCGGCTGCTTGGTCTCCGCGAGGGTCTTGGCATCGGCGACCGCGGCCTGCTCGTCGGTCAGCTTGCCCATGTAGTAGAAGTCGATCCACTTCACCGCGGCGTCCTTGCTGCGGTCGCCGATCTTCGGGCTCACGACCGCGAGTGTGCCGCCGCCGAGCACACCGGCCTGTGGCTTGTCCGCCAGCGGCAGCGCGGCCACGCCGTAGTCCTCGGGCTTGAGGCCGTTCTGCGTGACGAGGTTGCCGTAGTTGCCGCCGCCGGAGACGTACATCCCGATCCGGCCGGCCGCGAAGTCCTGGTTGATGCCCGCCCAGTCGTAGAGGAAGTTCGCGCCCATGCTGTTGTCCTGCCAGCGCATCGCGCGCAGGGTGTTGAGCACCTCGGCCATCTCCGGGGTGTCGATGGTGGCCTCGGCCTTGTCACCGTCGACCTTCTCGGTACGGCCGCCGAACGCGTAGTCCAAAGTGGTCAGGATCCAGCCGCCGGTGTTGCCCTGCGTCATTGTCGCGTAACCCGCCTGGCCGGTGCGTTCGGTGATCTGCTTGGCCGCGGTGCGCACCTCCGCCCATGTCGTCGGCGGCTTGTCCGGGTCCAGACCGGCCTGCCGGAACAACGTCCGGTTGTAGTGCAGCGCCTGTCCATAGGCCGCGATGGGCACTGCCCACTGCTTGCCGTCGGCGGCCTGTCCGGCCTTGGCCACGTTGGGGTTGAGCGCTCCCGCGTACGGCAGTTTGGCCACCTGCTCGCTGACGTCCGCGATCTGCTTGCGTTCGATCAGTCCCCGGCCGTCGGTGAACGGCACCGTGAACACGTCCGGCACGGTCCCGCCGGCCAGTTGCGCCGTGAACGTGGCCGCGGTCCAGGTGTACTCCTGGGTGCGGACGTCCACAGTGGGATTGGCCTGCTCGAACTGCTCGGCCCGCTTGGTGAAGGCGTCGACCGCGGCCTTCTCCAGGCCCGCGTCGATGGCGACGGTGATGACGACCTTGCCGTCGGTGCCGACCTGGTCTTCCGGGCTGGACCCGCAGGCGGACAGGGCGAACGGCACAACGAGCGCGGTGGTCAGGATTCTGATGCGGGAGGACTTCATCGTCTGGCTCCAGAGTGGATCACGCCCGCAGCCAGGCGGCTGCGTCTGCGGGTAGGTGGTCACCATCGACAGTCGTGCTGGCCAGCAGCACCTCGCGGTGGTCAGGCAGGGGCAGTGGCTCGTCGCCGAGGTTGACGACGCAGAGCACATCATCGCGGCGGAAGGCGAGCACGTCCTCGCGGCTGTCCAGCAGGTCGAAGGACTCGCCGCGCAGGCCGGGCTCGGACCGGCGCAGCGCCAGCGCCCGCCGGTAGAGGGAGAGCATCGAGCCAGGGTCGCCGGTTTGTGCTTCCACGGACCGCTCATTCCAGCCAGCGGGTTGGGGAAGCCACGGTTGAGCGTCCGATGTGTCCGGTCCGAACCCGCAGGACGAGCCCGTACGGGTCCACGGGATCGGCACGCGGCAGCCGTCCCGGCCCGGGTCCACGCCACCGGACCGGAAGTGCATCGGGTCCTGCAACACGTCGAGCGGCAGATCCTCCACTTCGGGCAGTCCCAGTTCGTCACCCTGGTAGATGTACAGCGCTCCGGGCAGCGCGGCGGTCAGCAACGCCGCGGCACGTGCCCGCCGCTCGCCCAGCGCGAGGTCGGTGGGCGTGCCGAACCGTTTGTCGGCGAAGCTGAACCCGCTTTCCGCCCGGCCGTAGCGGGTGACCGGCCGGGTGACGTCGTGGTTGGACAACACCCAGGTGGCCGGCGCCGCGACCGGGGCGTGCGCGTCCAAGGTGGACTGGATCGAGTCGCGGAACTCCTTGGCGTCCCACGGCCGGCTCATGAAGTCGAAGTTGAACGCGGAGTGCATCTCGTCGGACCGCAGGTAGCGCGCGAACCGGTGCCGGTCGTCCAGCCAGATCTCGCCGACGAGCACGCGCGGCTCGGCGTAGGAGTCGGCGATAGCCCGCCACGAGCGGTAGATGTCGTGCAGTCCGTCCCGGTCGACGAACGGGTGCTCGCCTGGCCCGAAGGTCTCCGGCACCTCGGGCAGGGCCGGGTCCTTCACCGGCATCGTGGCCGAGTCCACCCGGATGCCCGCCACGCCGCGGTCGAACCAGAACCGCAGCACGTCCTCGTGTTCGCGCCGGACGTCCGGGTGGTTCCAGTTCAGATCCGGCTGCTGCGGGGCGAACAGGTGCAGGTACCACTGGCCGTCCGGCACACGGGTCCAGGTGCGGCCGGAGAAACTCGAGGTCCAGTCCGTGGGCGGCAGCTCGCCGTGCTCGCCCCGGCCGTCGCGGAACCAGAACCGTTCCCGCTCCGGCGATCCAGGTCCGGCGGCCACCGCCTGCCGGAACCAGACGTGCTGGTCGGAGACGTGGTTGGGCACGACGTCGACGATCGTGCGGATGCCCATTTCCTTCGCCTCGCCGATCAGCGCCTCGGCGTCGGCGAGCGTGCCGAACTGCGGGTCGATCGCCCGGTAGTCCGCCACGTCGTACCCACCGTCCGCGAGCGGCGAGGCGTACCAGGGGGTGAACCAGATGGCGTCCACACCCAGGTCACGCAGGTACGGCAGGCGAGCGCGGACGCCGTTGAGGTCGCCCGTGCCGTCGCCGTCGGAATCGGCGAAGCTGCGCGGATAGATCTGGTAGATCACCGCGTCGCGCCACCACCGCGCTTCTGTCACCGGTTTTCCTTCCATGCAGCCTTCAGCCGGCGATGAACTGGTCAATCGCCGCAGATGAGAGTAGGTTTAGCGCTATATCTCCGTTGGGTTGGGACAGTAAACCTCCCGGTCGCGGGGTGTCAACGCCGGGACGCATCTACGCTGGATGACGTCGGAAGGGACTCACGTATGCGGGTGACGCTGAAGGACATCGCCGATGCGGCCGGGGTGAGCATCATGACCGTGTCCAACGTGATCAACGGACGGCACGCCCGCGTCTCGGCCGAGACCACCGCCCGGATCCAGCGGATCGTGGGTCAGCTCGGCTACGTGCCCAACGGTCAGGCCCGCAGCCTCGCGGCGCAGACGTCCCAGCTGATCGGGCTGCTCGTGCCCGCTGGTCACGGGAGCCTGGCGATCACCCCGCACCACGCCGAGTTCCTGGGCCAGGCGGAACGACAGCTGCGCCGGCACGGATACCACCTGATGCTGCGCGGAATCGCCGAGCCTCGTGAGGTCGCGGAGGCGCTGCGGTCGTGGAGCCTGGACGGCGCGATCCTGCTGGGATTCCTCGACGAGGACATCGACCGCCTGGACCGCAGGACGATCGGCAGCATCCCCGTTCTCGCGATCGACAGCTACTCGGCGAATCCGCTCACCATCGGTGTCCGCTCCGACGACGTCACCGGAGCGCGCCTGGCGGCCGAGCACCTGCTTTCGCTGGGCCACAAGAACATCGTCTTCGCGGGCCCGACCGTCCACAACGCGGGTGTCGTGCACGAACGCTTCCTGGGCTTCCAACAGGCCCTGCACCAGGCCGGAATCCCCGATCCGGCCGTCGAGACGGCCGACACCACCCACGCCGACGGCGTCACCCTGGGCCGCCGCCTGCTCGACACCCATCCCCACGCCACCGCGGTCTTCGCCACCGCCGACATCCTCGCCATCGGCATCATGGAAGGCCTCACCGAAGCCGGTGTGCCGGTGCCCCAACGAGTTTCCGTGGTCGGCTTCGACAATCTGGACATCAGCTCGTACACCACACCCAAGCTCACCACAGTCGCCCAGGACATCACCGGCAAGGCCGTCGAGGCGGTAACCCGCCTGCTGGCCATCGCCGAGAACGGCGAACACCCGTCAGCACCGGCGGTTCTCGACGTCGAGCTGATATCACGAATGTCCACCGCGGCCGCCGCGTCGTAGCGGATCGAGGTTTCCCGCTGGGTGTATCGGCCAACGGGAAACCCGGAGCTGGTGGAACGTCGCCGAACCGGTGTCACAGGCGAGGCATCAGCTCAGCAGCCGCCGCCACCAGGAGTCGATCACCTTGCCCGCTTCCGGCCGCGGGAACGGGTGGTCGGGCAAGCGGATCCATGCCATCAGGTCCGTTTCCTTCACGGTCACGCGGGACGGAAGGAACGTGTCCGGAGCGGCCGCGGGCACATGCCGGACGATGTCGTCGTAGAACCGGTCCGAGACGATCATCGCCAGCAGGCCGGTCGACGTCCCGAGAACCTCCTTCAGAATCGGTGCGTCGATCAGCCGGAACGCCCGGGTGACCGAACCGCCCGTGACGCCGTACCGGTCGAAGAGCACCTCCCCGGCGTCGATGGCCAGCCGCAGCCGGATCCGCGCCAGGTCGGCCGACTTCGCATTGTGCTCCCGGATCGCCGCGACCAGCCGGCTGGGGAACTGGTCGATCAGGCGGCACTTCGGCACCACGGGATCGACCAGCAGCAGAATCCCGTCGCCGCGATCGTCGCGGGTGTAGTGCTCGCTGAGGATTCCGGCTTCGGTCAACGCCTTCTCGGTGATCTCGTAGAGCCCTTCCCGGACCGCCCGCTGGTGCACAATCGTCCGCGAGGGGTCGCCGAACTTCTCCACGTCGATCAGGACAATCGCTCGGTGTACGGACGAAAGCAGATGCATGGGCCTCACCCCGTCCCAAAGCAGTAGCCAACGCTTAATGTGAGTAGTAGGCGCCGCGCCGCCAGGGCAAGTCAATCGAGATCACGAAGACCGGTGCGCGTTTACCATTCCGTGCTGCCGGGACACATCCACTCTTCCCGCCGAGCTGCCTGGTTCCGTCCGGGTTCGCCCACAATCGCCCAGCCGTGGACAGGGGAAAGGGCCGGGCTCGCGCACCGGCCCTTCCCGTCGGGTCTGTCATTCCTCGCCCATTGATCCCCTTTCGGGCCATCGCCAGGAAACGCCGTACTTGAGTCCGAACCTGCAGTCGGTGAACACCTGCTCCGCGTAACCGAGACGGTTGACCGCGAGGTATCGCGAAGATCCTCGTGGTGGCGGTGTCATGAACTCGACTTCGTCCCCACCGGCGAAACTCCAGATGTCATCGGGTGACGTGCCGGGATCGAACTGTACTCGATAGAGCAACAGCTTCACGCCGGCAGACGCTACGTTGTGATAAAAGAGCGTCTCGGTCTCCTTTGTGGAGTGAATCACCACCTTGTATGCGAAGAACACGCTTTCGCCCTGTTTGAGCGGCTGTGGAAGTTCCAGTTTGGACACCAGAATGCCGCGACCCATGTGCCGGGAATCGACCTTGCGGCAGTTGAGCAGAGGTACGACCTCGCAGCTGTCAGCGCTGCGATCGGAGAAGTACCAGCCTCGCGCGTTGACCCGGTCGAACCCGTCCCGGTGCGACACGAGCCAGCGGGACGTGGTCATTTCGGTCGCCAGCTTGCCGCGCAGGCGCCACGCCACCTCGATGCGGTCGAACGAGTGGTCGGGCACGGTGCCGTGGTCGGCCACCGGCGACCCGTTGCGGTAGGTGTTCCATTGTTCCGGGGAATCGTTCAGTTCCCCGATCTTCAGCGGCAGGATGTCGGCCAGTGCGTTGACGGCACTGCGCCACCAGGCGCGCACCGTGTCGGCATGGACGGCCCGTTTCTCGGCCAGCGCGGCCTGCCGGGCCATCGCCGATCTTCCCCGGACGGGTGAACCGTCGAGATTCAACGTCACCCGTGCCGCGGTTCGTGCCTTTTCGCCGCGCAGATCCGCGACGACATCGACGATCAATTTGTACAGCATGCGGGTGGAGTCCGTGACCGACCACTCCGGCAAACGAGCCATCAGGGCGAGCAACCTGGTCGATTCCAGCTTCGCCGGGGTCAGTCCCTCGTCCCTGGCGACACCCTGCAGCTCATTTCTGAGCTCTTCGTGTGACGAGCGTACATCCACCTCGATCACGTTCCTCCACCGCCTCGCGGCCCCCGCGCGTGATTGAGCGTCTGAAATGATAGCCGTTTCGACGCCATGGTGAAGGGCGGTGTTCGCACGTCAGCCCATCGACATATCCACGCGAGAACTTTCCACTCGATGAGGTGTCGTCCGGCGCCCGATCGGGTTAATCGCCTTCAACCCGTTGGCCCATATCCAGCGGTCCGCGGCACCGGTAGTTGCCAATATTCGGATCACGCGCCGAGTTGGTTTCGCAGGGGACACGGCCTGATGGATCATGTCATCGAATATCAAGATTCTCAAGCGCGTCACCGTGAACCGTCGTGGGCGGCGCGAACGCGATTCATTCCGGCATGTCGGGGGCGAGCGGTGATCAACGGCGCCGCCGAACTCGCTTCCTCGCGAGTTTCCTCTCCACTGTGGACTGCCTGGGCGATGTGGTGATCCATTCCTGTGGCCCGGCATGGCCACGCGCACTCACGGTTGGCGACTTCGCGCCATCAAAAGCGCCCAGTCCCGGCACGCGAGCGCGGTAAGTTCGTTACTTACCGAACCGTGCGTCACCAGCCAGGAGGATTCCATCTCATGAAAATCGGCATCGGGCTGCCCAACCAGGTGCGCGACGTCCGGCCACACGTCATTCCCGAATGGGCCGCGCGCGCCGAGGATGCCGGTTTTTCGACGCTCGGCACAGTCGGCCGGCTGGCGTACCCCGGCGTGATGGACACGGTCGCGCTGGCCGCCGCGGCGGGCGCGACGAAGAGCATCGGTCTGATCAGCAACATCCTGATCGGGCCGGCGTGGCCGGCCACCCTGCTGGCCAAGGAGATCGCGGCCATCGACGGAGTCTCCGGCGGGCGGCTGACGCTGGGCGTCGGCGTGGGTGTGCGTCCCGACGACTTCGTGGCCGACGGACTGGGCATCTCAGGGCGCGGCAAGCGGATGGACGCCGACCTCGAGACCTACCGTGAGGTCTGGAACGGTGCACCGGTCGGGGGCGGTGACAACCCGGCGGTGCCGCCTGGCACCCGTCAGGTTCCCTTGCTGTTCGGCGGAATGTCACCGGCCGCGTACGCCCGGATGGCTCGCTGGGGGCAGGGCTACATCGCAGGCTCGGTCCCGGCCGCGATGGCCGGCCAGTTCTTCGACGCCGCTCGGGACGCATGGCGGCAGCAGGGCCGCGAGGGTGAGCCATGGCTGGTCGGCATCGCGTACTTCGCGTTGACCGAC
Organism: Kibdelosporangium persicum; assembly: GCF_013280595.1. Lineage (GTDB taxonomy): Bacteria > Actinomycetota > Actinomycetes > Mycobacteriales > Pseudonocardiaceae > Kibdelosporangium > Kibdelosporangium persicum. The sequence goes on along the minus strand of NZ_JAAATY010000010.1, from coordinate 103,515 downwards.
CCGGACACCGGCCGTCGCAAGGTCGCCGACTACTACGCCGGTTCCGGTGACTTCGTCGACATAGTCGTCGGTTCCATGAGCGCCACGCCGGAGGCCGTACGCAGCACCACGAAGGCGTTCAGCGACCTCGGTGTCGACGAGTTCATCCTCAACCCGACCACCGACGAACTCGACGACATCAGCAAGCTCGCGGACATCGTGCTCTGACATCACCTTGGGGGCGTCGCGAGTGGACCGGCGACGCCCCTGAATCCACGAGGACGCGCCGGGAACTGCCTGTTTCTCACCGCCGTCCGCTGCTACGTGTGAGATTCTCGGACTGACGTACCGGCTGGGCATCGAACGCGGTGTGGCGGACAGTCGTGCGGGCCGGTATAGGTATGTCGAGCCGGCCGAGTGGAGCGTGCATGATGGCTGATTTGCTGGACGAGGTCACTGACGCGATGTCGGCTCTGACCGCCGCGTTGGAGAACAGATCCGACACGTCGCAGATGCTGGACGCGGTGTGTGCCGAGGCCGTCCGGGTGGTGCCTGGCGCGGACATGGCAAGTGTCACGGTCGTCGAGAACCAGGGCGCGCGGACAGCCGCCTTCACCGACCGGCGTGCCGTCGAGATCGACAAGGTCCAGTACGAGGCCGCGGACGGTCCGTGCCTGCGTGCCGCGGCGACCGGGGAGATCGTGCGGGTGTCGCTTCGGACGGCGAGGGCGTTGTGGCCGGACTTCGTCGCCACCGCCCAGCGGATGGGGGTGGGCAGCCATCTCGCCGCGCCGTTGTCCGTCGACGAGCAGTTGTCGGGTGCGATCAACCTTTTCGGGTTCGGTGACCACGGCTTCGAGGAGATCGACTCCCAGTTGCTGGCGCTGTACACCACGATCGTGACGTTCGGGCTGAGAACCACCCGTCGCTACCGGGAAACCTGTGAGCTGGCCGGGCACCTCGAGGTCGCGATGCGTTCGCGGGCGGTGATCGAGCAGGCGAAGGGCATTCTGATGGCCAGCCACGGCATCGGCGAGGAGGAGGCGATCCGGCGACTGGTCGCCGAGTCGCAGGACACGAACACCAAGCTTCGCCAGATCGCGGCCGATCTCGTTCGCAGGGCGTCGGCGTCGCATTCACCCTGACGGTGGTGAGAGGTAGTGCCGGTGATGTCACTGGGCTACCGTGGGAGGAGTCGTCAGGTCCTGGCGGGTGTGCACCAGGCCCCGTTCGCAAACGGCGGATGTCGGGATGCCGAAGACGACGGAAGGCGGTACCAGGCATGTCCACAGGTACCCAGACAATCCTTTCGTGCCGGGTCGAGCAGCACGGGGACGCCACCGTCGTCCGTGTCGCCGGCGAGATCGATCGGTGGACCGAGGACGACTTCGCCCAAGCGGTCGACGAATCGATGCGCGGCCGGCCGACGCGGCTGACGGTGGATCTGCGGGACGTGACGTTCATGGGGACGTCCGGGCTGCGCGTGCTGGTGGAAGCCCAGCACGAGACGCAACGCATGCGTATCGTCCTGGGTGTGGTGCCCGGCCGTGGAGTGGCCCGCCGCAGCCTGGAGATCACCGGGCTCGACCAGATGCTCAGAGTGTTTCCCACGGTGGCCGAGGCGCTCGCGCGAGCGTAATCTCAACCACCTGTTTGTGCCTTCGCTCATGCTCACGGGGTAGTCGCGGGTGCCTCACGGGCCGGGCGTCCTGCCATCCGTCGCTGTGAGGACCACACGAGCATGCTCGACGACACCGAGGCCGAGGTTTCCAGATCGACCGCTGCCCTGCACGCCTGGGCGGAACAACTGCCTGAACCGGTGTGCGAGGCGGTGATGAGTGCCGACGCGGCCTCGCCAGTGCTGTTTCGCGCTGTTCCCGCGGTCCGGCACGAGCTCTCGCCGCTGCGCGCCGCCGTGACGGAGTGGGCGCAAGGCTTCGGATTCGACCGCGACACACTGGCCGATCTGGTCCTCGCGGTCGACGAAGCCGTCACCAACGCCATCGAGCACGGCTACCGGAACCAGCCCGCCGGCATCGTCCGGTTCTTCGCCGGGCACAGCCCGGTGGAGAAGGCGGTGAACGTGGTGGTCGCCGACAGTGGTTCGTGGCGTCCACCGCCGTCCGAGCCAGGCGTCCGCGGCCGCGGGCTGTCGATCATCCGAGCTGTCACCGACCGTTTCGACTTGCACCACGGCGAACACGGCACTGTCGCGTTGCTGAGCTGGAAACTTCCCGGGGAAGGCGCTGGCGGTCCGGCCGGCTGAGCGGGCGGACCGCCGAGATCGGGCATCTCCGCAACCGGTCCAGCCGTCACGGCACTCGGACGGCGATCTCCTCACCCAGCCGCGCGCCGTCCAGCAGTTCGAGATCGTCGCCGCTCCAGAACCGGCCCGGGTCGTACCAGTTCGGCCGGCGAGCGGGCAGCAGGCCCATCGCCTCGTAGGTCAGGGCGACGATCTCCGCGCAGAACGCCGTCTCCAAAGGGGCTGCGCGCTGGCGGCTGGGCAACCGGCCTCGCAGCCAGCGGCCGGCGAGACGCGCGGTGGACGGGAACGGGGTGCCGTCCAGCCGGGCGATCGTGCGCAGCACCGCGTCTTCCATCTCACGGGTGATCTCGTGGTCGAGCTGCCGCAACCAGACCCGTTGCCGGTACTTGGCCGACCACGTGGTGACCGCGTCGCGCAGGTCGTGCAACTGGGCGCCGCGCTGGTGCGTCCCGCTCCACATGTCCGGCAGCGAACGGCCCAGTTCCGCGTGCCACATCAGCGGCGGGAGATCCTCGATCACCACCGCCATGCCGACGTGGTTGACCGGGCTGTTGGTGGTCACCCGGATCGCGCGGTCCGCCGGTGAGCTGCCGCGGAACACCCACACGTCGCCGGTCCGGGTCAGGTGCACGGCCTCGTCGAGGCTGATCGAGCTGTCAGGCACGGCTGTAGGCTACGCAGATGCGGCTGTGGAAGATCCTGGGCGTCGCCGGTTTCCTCGGTGTCGCGGCCACTGGCGTGGTCATCGCCCGTGCCGAGCGGCGGCGACGCGCCTACACCCCGGAGGAGATCAGGCTCCGCCTGCACGAGCGTGCGGCCGAAGCCCAGGAGCCGGGTCGCCCGGGCAGCGGCGGGATGAGCTGAAGCCGTTGTCGGCGCCGGGATGCCGAGCCCGGTCAGGACAGTGAAGCCGCGGCGGTCGCGCGGACGACCAGATCGCGGAGATAGCGGTGCTCAGGGTCCTTGTCGTACATCGGGTGCCACCACATCGCATCCAGCAGCGGGCTCACCTCGAACGGACACGGCAGCGCACGGACTCCCACGTCCGCCGGATACGGTCGGCCAGCCGTCGTTGCAGGAGCGCGACCCGTTTCGCAGCCACGGCAGCTTTCCTGTACGACTGCGCGGGAATGCTGAGTTCGTGGCTGCAGGACGTCGCCGCGGAACAACTCGACGACGGCACAGTCCCGTTCCCTACGGCCTTGCCAAGGCGAGTTGGCAGCTCGACCTGACCGTCCCGCCGAACACGACCGCCGAGGTCCGTCTTCCCGGACCGGCACCAGAGGTGGTGGGGTCCGGTCACCATTCCCGCCGAATCAGTCACGCAACAGATTTGGACGCCTGCGTTTCACCTCGACGGACAACTCACCGGACAGGCATGTCGCGACACGTGGACGATGGGTCTTCGCGGCTGGTTCGCTGGCTGGGATGACCCTGCCAACCCCAGTCGACGGGAGTTGATCAACGGTGTCCAGATTTCGTCAGATCGGTGCGCTCGTAGCGGCGGTCGCCCTGATGGCCGGTGGAATGCCGGCCACGGCCGGCGCGTCGGGCGCGCTCGCGAAGACCGGCCCGGTCTCCGTGGCGTACGTCGAGGTGAACAACCACAGCATGCTCAACGTGGGCAAGTACACGCTGGCCAACGGCAGCGGTAACGTGTTCGACATCGGAGTGATCTTCGCTGCCAACATCAACTACGACGTCGAGCGGAAGTCGGCGTACCTGTACTTCAACCCGAACGTGCAGCGCGTGCTGGACAACGTGGCCACGCAGGTGCGTCCGCTGCAGGCCAAGGGGATCAAGGTGACGCTGTCGATCCTGGGCAACCACCAGGGCGCGGGGTTCGCCAACTTCCCGTCCAAACAGGCGGCCGAGGCCTTCGCCAAGCAGTTGTCCGACACGGTGGCCAAGTACGGCTTGGACGGCATCGACTTCGACGACGAGTACGCCGAATACGGCAGGAACGGCACCGGCCAGCCCAACGCGAGTTCCTTCGTCTACCTCGTCACGGCGTTGCGTGCGGCGATGCCCGGCAAACTCATCACGTTGTACAACATCGGCCCGTCGGCGTCTCGCCTGTCGTACGGGGGCGTCAACATCGGGCCGATGTTCGACTACGCCTGGAACCCGTACTACGGCTCGTGGGGCGTGCCGAACGTGGGCCTTCCCAAGGTCAGGCTTTCCCCTGCGGCCGTCCACATCGGCGTGACGCCCAGCAGCACGGCAGCCAGTCTTGCCAGGCGAACGGTGAGTGAGGGCTACGGCGTGTACCTGACCTACGACCTGGGCGCGTCCGACGCGCACACGTACATCTCCGCCTTCACCAGAGAGCTTTACGGCACCGACGCCCGCTACACCGGCTAAATCACCCCCTCACCCCCTCGTGAGTGTTTATCAGGGTTAGAACACCGATAAACACTCACGAGGGGGGTTTTGGACTGGACGATCTAAAACCTGGTATGGTCGTCGCGTGGGCAGGCCCAAGGAGTTCGACGAGCGCGCCGCGATCGGGCGTGCGATGGAGGCGTTCTGGGAGCGCGGCTACGAAGGCACGTCGACCCAAGCCCTCTGCGAGGCCACGGGCCTGGGGCGCAGCAGTATCTACAACACGTTCACCAGCAAGCATGAACTGTTCGTTCGCGCGTTGGACCACTACGCCGAGCGCGGACAGCGGGACAGGGCAGAGTTGCTCGAGTCCTGCGAGACCGGGATCGAGTGTTTCCGGGCCCTGTTCGCGTACACCATCGACGATGACATCCAAGGTCGCCGAGGTTGCCTGGTGGTCAACACCGTCGCCGAGTTCGGTGACCGCGATCCGGAGATCAGCGCCCGGATCGACGCGGACACCCGACGGCACGTGAGCCTGCTGACCGCGTGCGCGGCGGAAGGTCAGCGGGACGGCACGATCGACACCGCGCATCGGCCTGGAGACATCGCCGAATTCGCGCACAGCACTGTCACCGGCCTCCGGCTGATGTCGCGCCGTGGTGCTGAGCGGGCCGCCATGGAGGCGGTCGCCGAACTCGCCCTGACCGCGATCGCCGCCAGGTAACCCTCGCGGACACGATCGCGACTGCGGCTGCCCCTATTTTGGACTGATCAATGCAAAACTGGAGGGAAATCCCATGCCGTTGGCAGTGTGGATACTGGGACTGAGCGTCTTCGCGCTCGGCACGTCCGAGTTCATGATCAGCGGTCTGCTCCCGGGAATGGCCGCCGACCTCGGCGTCAGCATCCCCCAGGCGGGACTGCTCATCTCCGCCTTCGCGATCGGCATGGTCGTCGGCGCTCCGCTGCTGGCCATCGCGACGCTCCGCGTGCCCCGGCGGGCGACGCTGCTGGGCCTGCTCGTCGCCTTCGGGATCTCCCACGTCGTGGGCGCGCTGGCCTCCGGATACGCGCTGCTGTTCGCCACGCGCGTCACCAGCGCCGTCGCCTGCGCAGGGTTCTGGGCGGTCGCGGCCGCCACCGCCATCGCTCTGGTGCCGACGCAGCGACGAGGCCGTGCGCTCGCGATCCTTGTCGGTGGGCTCACCGTGGCGAACATCGCCGGAGTCCCCGCAGGCACGTTCCTCGGCCAGCACGCGGGCTGGCGCGCGGCGTTCTGGGCGGTCACGGCACTGACCGTCATCGCACTGGTCGGCGTGCTCGCCCTCGTGCCCGAAACGCAGAACGGTAGTGACAAGACCGACGTCGCCACCGAACTGCGGCTCTACCGCGGTGGCCGGTTCTGGCTCGCTCTCGGCGTGATCGCTCTGGCCCAGGCCATGGTCTTCGCGACCTTCAGCTACCTGGCCCCGCTGCTGACCGAAGTCACCGGCCTGCCCGAGGGCTGGGTGCCCGGCGTGCTCTCGCTGTTCGGTCTGGGAGCGCTCGTCGGCATCACGGCGGGCGGACGGCTTGCCGACGCGAAACCGTTCCTGACGCTCTACGGCGGTATCGCCGTCGCCGTGTTCGCTCTGGTGCTGCTGGCCGTCGCCGGATCGGTGCCGCTGGTCGCGATCTCGGCGGTGTTCCTGTTCGGGGTCGCGGGCTTCGGCATCAACCCGGCACTCAACGTGCGCGCGTTCGCGGTGGCGGGCAACGCCCCGACCCTCGTCGGCGCGAGCACAACGGCCGCCTTCAACGTCGGCAACACCCTCGGCCCCTGGCTCGGCGGTGAGGCCATCGACGCCCGGCTCGGTTACCCCAGCGTGGCATGGGTGAGCGTCGGACTCGGTGTCGCCGCCGTGCTCGCCCTCACCCTCGCGGCGGGCGTCCACCGCGCCGACAACTCCCGGTTGGTCCGGGAAACCGTCACCCAGTAAGGAGAGGAGAAACCGTGTCCGAACGAACGCGAGCCGCCGTCACCGAGTACTTCCGCCGACTGTCCACAGGGGATCGTGACAGCGTCGTCGAGCTCTTCGCCGAGGATGTGCGCTGGGACATTCCCGGCGCGACCGAACTCGTCCCCTGGCTTGGTTCCCGCCGCGACCGGGCGGAGATCCGCGAGTTCTTCGACCAACTCGACCAGGGCCTGATCCCCGGCCGGTTCGAGCTTGAGCGGCTGCACGCCGACGGCCCGCACGCTGTCGCGATCGGCCGGCTGCGCGCGACCATCCGCGCCACCGGCAAGGTCATCGACTCGGCCTTCACCATCCAGTTCGAGGTGGACGAGGACGGTCTGATCAGCGAATACTTGTTGCTGGAGGACTCCTGGCAGATCGCGAACGCCGTCCGGCCCTGAACCACGGCGGTCAACGGGTCTCGCTGCTGTCGCGGCGCTCCATCATGGTGTCGGGAGCGGATTCCGGGATCTCCGTGCGGATCTCGGAATCGCGCAGCACTTCCCGGGCCTGGGCCTCGGGATCGGCGCTGCCCGCCGCCTCCTCCTCGGGGAGCAGCGTGGCCCGGGTGGCGGTTCGCTCGTCGATGCCGGTGCGGCGGTCGAACTCTCGCGGCCGGTTGAGGTCATGCTCCTCGCGAAGGCGTTCTTCCTCGTCGGCGGACAGTTCGGTGGCGCCGAGGTCCAGCGGTTCGTCATGATCCTTCACACCGTTGCGATACCCAGGCGGCCACCCCGCTACACCGTCGTCGACGTAGGTGACCGCTCAGGATCGGTACGCCTGGAGGCACGGAACAGGCGTGCGATCCGTAGGCCGAGCCAGAGCAGTCCCGCGAGTGCGGCGACGAGCAGGTAGTCGATGGCCGGAATCCGGACGACCTGATCGACCTGGGTGATCGAGCGGGTGGCGTACACGGCGAGAACGGCGGCGACGTAGCACCCTGCCAGCACCCATCGTGTCGCTCGGGACAGTCCCAGCCCGTGCATCTGGGTGATCACGAACACGCCGAGGAACCCGAAGAGGAACATCGGCCACTGGCCGTCCGGGCCGGAGGTCATCACGGCCACCAGGGTGCCGTGCACGACGACCATCAGTTCGAGCGTGCCGGTCCACCACCGGTTGGTGTGTGCCCTGGTCATGAACAGACTGCCCTGCAACAACAACAGGAACATGTAGAGGAAGCCGATCAGGTGACCGCTGGTCGTCTCCATCGGGTGGTACCAGAACGTGTAGATCGCCGCCCAGCTGAACAGATAACCGTGGTACCGGCGGGCGAAGCGGACCACGTCCGCCGAGATCGGCGCGGGACGGCCGAAAGCCAGGCCGCGGCGCTGGTTCTCCATCAGCAGCACCGCGACCAGCAGCAGGACCACCGAACCCTGCGAGCTGAAGATCGACACGTCCTGGGCGAGGCCGTCGTAGAACACGTGTGTCTGGACCAGGTGCAGGCCGATGAAGCCCAGGTTGGCCCCGAGCGCGATGACGTTCACGTGGTGCAGGCCGTTGGTGTAGCGTCGGACGTTGCGTTGTGCGTACCAGATCAGGACCCACACGGTGACCTGGTGCGCGAAGTAGCCCGTCCACGCGGATGCCCGTGTCCAGACGGTCGGATCAGGCAGTTTCCAGTAGTACCACGCGGCGCCTTGGTCGGGCCGCAGGTCGATGTCCCGTAGCCACAGGCCGGTCAGCCACACCAGTCCGGTCAGTGCCGCGCAGCCGAGCACCCCGATGAGAAGTGTCCGCCGCGCGGACTTGTTCAGCATGCTGACGATTATGCGGTGGTCGCGGTAGGGTGGACAAGCAAGAAGTTCAGCGGGCTGAACGATTCGCGAAAGGTGCACGTGGCGATGCATCGGTTACGCGTCAACGGGATCGAGTACGACGTCGACGTCCCCGGCGGTACCCCGCTGTTGTGGGCGTTGCGGGACGAACTGGGGCTCACCGGGGCGAAGTACGGCTGCGGGATCGGCGCGTGCGGGGCGTGCACGTCCTTAGTGGACGACCGGGCGGTTCGCACGTGCGTCAGCACCGTCGCCGAGCAGGCAGGCCGGCGCGTGACCACGGTGGAAGGACTGCCGGTGGATCACCCGGTGCGGCGGGCCTGGATCGCCATGGACGTCGCTCAATGCGGGTACTGCCAGCCTGGTCAGATGATGGCCGCGGTGCACCTGCTGCGGTCGAACCCGGATCCCACGGACGCGCAGATCGACGAGGCGTTGCGCGACAACGTGTGCCGCTGTGGCACCTACCATCGGATTCGCGCTGCCGTCCGGCTTGCCGCGCGACTGGGCCGGGAGGCCGCTGAATGATCACTCGACGAGGTTTCCTGGCCGCCACGGCGTTCGTGGTGAGCGTCCCGATGCCGGTGTCGGCGGCTGCGCGGGACCTGCGGCCCAACGTGTTCGTGCGGCTGACCTCCGATGGCGAGATCACGGTGACCGTGCCACGGCCGGACACCGGGCAGGGAGCCCGGACAGCGGCCGTGTTGCTGGTCGCGGAAGAACTTTCGGTCGACCCGGACCGTGTCGTGGTGGAGCAGGCGCCGGGTGACACCGCGAAGTACGGTCCGCAGATGGTGGCCGGCTCGTCGTCGGTCCAGCAGATGTTCCAACCGCTACGGACCGCTGGGGCGACGGCTCGGTGCCTGCTCGTCGCCGCCGCGGCCGCCCGATGGGGTGTTCCGTCGGGGGAGTGCCAAGCCCGGGACGGTTTTGTCGTGCATCCGTCGCGTGGCCGGCTCGCCTATGCCGATCTGGTCGCCGATGCCGCCGCGATCGATCCGGCCTCCGTGCCCGTGACGCTGAAACCCCCTCGTGAATGGCGTGTGCTCGGCAGGCCGCGAGTCCGTGTCGACGTCCACGACGTCACGTCCGGCAAGGCCAAGTTCGGCATCGACGTCAGCGAGCCGCGCACGGCGGTCGCTGTCGTCGCTCGGCCGCCATGGCTCGGCGCGACCGTCGCGTCGATCGATGACGCCGCCGCGCGTGCGGTCGAAGGCGTTGTGGCTGTTGTACCGCTTGACTCGGCAGGAGTCGCCGTCGTGGCCAACAGGACAGCGGCCGCGTTGGCGGGTCGTGCGGCATTGCGGGTGACGTGGACCGGCGGGAACACGGCAGCCGACAGCCGCGACTGGCTCACCGAGCTTGGCCAGGCCTTGCCGGCGCCGCCCACGGCTCCCGGAACCGTCGCACTGCAAGCAACCTACCGGCTTCCGCTGCTGGCACACGCGCCCATGGAACCGCACAACGCCACCGCTTCCCTTACCGCGGACGGGAAACTGACCGTCTGGGCGCCGACCCAGGACCCGGGCGGGACCCGCGAACGGCTGGCGCAGATCCTGCGTCTGCCGCTCGGCGACGTGTCGGTTTTCGCCACCCTGGCCGGTGGTGGCTTCGGCCGCCGGGCCGAGTTCGACGTCGTGCTGGAGGCCGTCACCTGCTCACGGGCTGTCCAGCGCCCGGTGAAGGTGTTGTGGACACGGGACGACGACATGCGTCACGACTCCTACCGGCCGATGTCGGTCCATCGGCTCAGTGCGGTGGTCGGCCCGACCGGCCTGCCGACGTGGCGTTCGCACGAGGTCGCGACCTGGCCGCTGACCGTCGTGCCGTTCTTCAACGATCCGGCGCTGGTGCGGGCCAGCGGTGACCACTTCCCGTACCGGGTGCCGGGGGAGGTGTCGATCGCGTTGCGGCCCGCGCCGCTGCGTACGGGCTTCTGGCGCGCTGTCTACGCGGGCCAGTTCGGGTACGCCGAAGAGTGTTTCCTCTCCGCGCTCGCCGCCCGGGCGAAGATCGACCAGGTCGCCTTCCGGCAACGACTGCTGCCGCCGGACTCCCGGCTGGTGCCGTTGCTGCGCCAGGCGGCCCGGGCGCACTGCCGTCCCGGGCACCATCGCGGAGTCGCGTGCCACGTCGACTACGACTCCGCGATCGCGGTGGTCGCCGACGTCGGCGTGCGTGCGGGACGGCCGACCGTCGAGCGAGTCACCGCCGCGGTCGACGTCGGTGTCGCGGTGCACCCCTCCGGTGTTCGGGCACAGGTGGAAGGCGGGGTGATGGATGCGGTGTCGACAGTGCTGGGTGCTCAGATCACCGTCCGGGAGGGCCGGGTCGTCGAGTCGTCCTTCCGTGACTACCGGTGGGCGCGGATCGACGAGGCACCGGACATCGACGTGATCATTGCCGCTTCCGACCGGCCGCCCGGTGGTCTCGGCGAGCTCGCGTACCCGCCCGCCGCCGCGGCGATCGCGTCAGCGGTGGCGTCGGCGACGGGCCGTGCGGTCACCGGGATGCCGGTGACCGGCGAGGTCGGATAACCGCTGGTGGCAAGATTGCGGCGTGGCAGCAGGTGATCGGCACCAGGTAGTCGGCGACGCGGACGAGATGCGCGCCGACGTGAGGTCGTGGCCGACTGGGCGGTTGTTGTCCGTGGCCGCGCGTGTCGTCGAGGGCAGGTTCACCGATTTCCTCGCCTCCCACGACCTCACCCACGCCGGGCTGATCGCCCTGCACCACCTGACTGACCGGCCACGGGCGCAACGGGAACTCGCGGTGCTGTGCCGGGTGACCGACCAGACCATCAGCCGCACCCTCAACCACCTGGAACGAGTCGCGTACATCCGGCGCAGGCCGGACGCCGGCGACCGCAGGCGCATCCTGGCCACGATCACGGCCAAGGGACGCAAGGTCCTCGCCAAGGCGCGCCGGGAGGAGCGGGAGTCGGACCTGCTGCTCGGCGCCATCGACGACTACGACAACTTCCGCGACCAGTTGCTCAAGCTGATCCTGCTGGCCGGGCCCGAACCGAGCGAGGATTCGCGCATGACAACGGATCGGCGTTGACCTGGCGTCAGCCGCGGACCAGTTCGGGCCGGGGACGTAGTCCTGCCCAGGCGAGCGCGATCACCGCCGCGGTGACCGCGACGTCGACGACCAGTGCCACGCGGATGCCGGTGAGCAGGTCCGCCTGGCTCGCCGCGACCGCGCCGAGGATCGGTGCGCCGACGGTGAGGCCGACCTGCTGGGTCAGCGTGGTGAGCCCGGTGGCCAGCCCTTGGTCGGCGTCGGGCAGTCCGGAGGTCGCGGTCGCCATGAACGCCACGATCGCGGCCATCACGGCTCGCTTCGACCACAGCAGCCGTGCGGTGTTGTGGCACTTCCCGGCTGGCTGGACGGCGTGCTGGTGAGGACGTCGGAGCGTCCGGCTGCCAGCCGTGACCACTGAGCGATGGGACGCCCGTTGAGCCGCGTGACGTGACCTTCGCCGACTCCCCACTGCTGTGGCCAGCCGGCGGGGGAGTCCTCCCACGGTTCCTGGCGTCCGTACACAGTGAGGTCCATCAGCGCGTAGCTGTAGTCCATCTCCTCCACGCCACGGCGGGTCGTCCAGTAGGTTTCGAAGACACGGTCACCGTCGCGCACGTAGCACACCAGGTGCATCAGACCGATCTGGCGGCCGACGAGAAGCGCGTCGAGTGAGTTCTGCGCCGAGTACCACGGGAAATCCCAGCCCATGAAGTCGCGGTAGCGGCTGCTTTCGTCGTACGGCCCCTGGCAGAAGACCGCGTAGGTGATGTCACGCGAGTGCAGGTAGGACAGTTCCGCGATCTGGGTGGCGCACCACGTGCAGCCTTCGCATTGCTCCGGCGCGGGATTGCCCGGATACCACATGAAGTAGTAGGCGATGAGCTGCCGGCGCCCTTCGAACGCGTCGAGCAGGGTCACCGGTCCGCCGGGCCCAGTCAGTTCGAGGCCCGAGTCCACCTCGACCATGGGCAGGCGCCGCCGGGCCGCGGCGATCGCGTCGCCCTCCCTGGTGTGTGCCTTCTCCCGGACTCGCAGCGCGTCTATTTCGGCTTGCCAGGTCGCGCGGTCGACCACTGGTGGCAGGTTGCGTGTGTCGTTCATCTTCCTGTCTCCCGTCGAGTATTGCAACCGACTGGTTGCGACTTTATGGCAACCGATGGGTTGCGTCAAGACGCTCGCGACGGCACGAGCCGGTGGTTGGGGGCCTGTGGTGGCGAGTGGACTTCACCGCACGATGAAAGGGTTGACCGGCGTGCGCCCTCGTGAAGATCATCCTGGCGGCACCGGTTCACCGCGGCCGGTGTGTCCACTGTGACATTGGGGGCTCATGTTCAAGCATGCGTGGAAGGCCGTTGGCACGGTCTCCCTGGCCGCGGAGACCGGCCACTCCCACCGAACTCCACCGTGTCGTCGCGCCCGGCACCGATGAGTTTTCTTCCCGGGGCCAGTCGGTGACAGTGAAGTCGTTCGCCGAGACGAGGAGGAAGCGATGACACCGATCGGGCGGCACGTGGCGGAGTTCAGCGAGCCGGGCAGCACCGCCGTCCCCTGGGCCGACGTGGACCGGGTGTTGCGTGAGTCGGAGATGTTCTGGCTGTCCACCGTGCGGCGGGACGGCCGCCCGCACGTGGCGCCGCTGCCCGCGATGTGGCTGGACGGCAAGTTGCACTTCTGCACCGGGGCGCACGAGCAGAAGGCCCGCAACATCGAGTCGAATCCCCAGTGCGTGCTGACCACTGGCACGAACACCTACCGGTCCGGCCTCGACGTGATCGTCGAGGGCACCGTGGCGCCGGTCGGCGACGAGCCGACGCTGACCCGGCTGGCGCGGATGTGGCTGGACAAGCTGGACTGGCCGTTCGAAGTGGTGGACGGTCAGTTCCGCGACCCCGGAACCGAGGACCACCGGGCGATCGTGCTGGCCTTGACGCCCGCGAAGGTGCTCGCGTTCGCCAAGGCCCCGTACAGTCAGACCCGCTACACGTTCTGAGCTCCCGGGCACGGGCCACCGGTCTGAGAGTCCATTGTGGAACGTGGACTCACTGCGGTTTGAGGCGTGGATCGACGGCCACAGCGGCCAGTTGCCGGCCGGTCATCGGCATCACGTCCAGTGCGGGGCGGCCGGACCGGGCGACCTTGGCGCTCTGCATGACGAACACCACGGTGCCGTCCGCGTGGCGATATCCGGCCCACTGGGCGGGTGGAAGGCGGTCCCCGGCCGGGTAGGTGATGTCGGCCACCGCGACCTTCTTGCCGTCGACGGTCACCTCGGTGCAGTGGGCCAGGGCCGCATCCCAGGCCACCGGGCTCAGCGCGCAGCCTTCCCCGGTCGTTTCCCAGCCTCGCGAGTAGACCGTGGCCAGCAGCTCACCGACACCTTCGCCCTTGGTCAGCGGGGTGCCCGCGGCGTAGTTCCACACCTCGGTGCCGTTGACCACTCCGGCCGACATGGCTGTGTGGCTCTTCAACGTCCGGTCGGCGTAGTCGTCGACGCCCTTGAGGTCGTCCGGTGTCCCGTACCCGGCCGGTGCCAGATCGTCCAATGTGGCCGCCAATGCCACGCCACGGTCGTAGTGTGGACCGGCGGTCGCCGTCGCGTTGGTGCGTCCGGTGGGCGACGACGCAGGCTTGTCCTGCACCGTAGGCAGTTGTGCGCCGCCGACCGGTACGCCGCCGTCGCGGCCTTGCGGCGGGGCGAGCACAGCCACCCCGACCGCCACGATCGCGACCACCGCCGCGCTCCCGGCACTCGCCCGTATCGCACGATGCCGTTTGAGGGCTTGCCGCCCAGCCGTCAGCACGGGCTCGTCCCTCATCGGCGGCGGTGCCACCGACACGGCCCGGTCCATCGCTGCCCGCAGTTCTCGCTCATCCATCCCTTGCACTCCTTGTCCCGCGAAACCCGGCTGTTCACGCACTGGTGGCCGGCACCAGCGAGCGCATCGCGGCGAGGCCGCGAGACAGCTGGCTCTTGACCGTGCCCGTGCTGCACCCCATCGCCTTCGCTGTGTCCTCGACGGACAGGTCCTCCCAGATCCGCAGCACCAGGGCGGCCCGCTGGCGCGGCGCGATCGCGGCGAGCGCCCCGGCCAGCACCATGCGGTTCTCGACGCCGTCGTCCGGTTCGGACAGAGGCCGGTCCGCGACTTCGGCCGTCGGCCGTTCGCGCCGGAAGAACCCGCGCCGCGTCTCGTCCAGGAACGTCCGCACCAGGATCTGCCGTGCGTACGAATCCAGCTTCTCCTCGTGGCCGACCCGGTGCCACACCACATACAGCTTCACGAACGCGGTCTGCACGAGATCCTCGGCGCGGTGCCAGTCACCACACAACAGGAACGCGGTCGCGCGCATCGCTCCCGATCTGGCGGCGAAGTACGCCGCGAACCGGTCGTCGCGTTCGTTCATCGAGTCCCTTCCTGCCGACGTCCACGGGGTAGATACGCCATGTCCCCGCCGGAAGGTTGCGTCCCTCCGGAATCTCCCGCCCGGCGCACTTGATCGCGGCCGGGTTGCAACCCGGAGAGGGGGACATGGCGTGTCTTGCTCCGCGACACGCGGGATGGTCCCGCGCCCACCGGTGCACCGCGCGCCGGGGGAGACGTCGACCCACGACAACATCCTGTGGAGATGGTTGATGCGAAGCAGACGAGCCCTGTCCGGGCTGCTGGCCCTCGTCATGGCGGCGGCGGTGTCAGCAGCGCCGAGCGTGGCTGCCGGCCCGGTGGTGGCCGCGCCGCTCGGTGCCGCCAGCGCGACCGTGACGTTGCTGACCGGGGACACGATCACCGTCAGCGGCAGGCGCGTTGTGGACGTGCGGCCCGCGCCAGGCCGGGAACGCTTGTTATTCGAGTCCTACACCGACGAACGGGGTGACCTCAACGTCATACCGGAGGACGCGCAAGACCTGTTGCAGAAAGGCACGCTCGACCCACGGCTGTTCAACGTCACCGACCTGATCGCCGCCGGTCTCGACGACGCGTCGGCCGACCGCCTGCCGCTGATCGTCGACTACGCCGGGACGGCGCCACGCAGTGCCGCCGCCCACGTCACCCGGGAACTGCCCGCGGTGAGCGCGACAGCCGTCTCGGTGGCCCGTTCCGCCGCGTACTGGCCGGTGGCACGGACAGCCGACCGCGTATGGCTCGACGGACGCGTCCGGGTCGCTCTGGAGCACTCGGTGCCGCAGGTCGGCGCGCCGACGGCGTGGAAAGCGGGCCACACCGGCGCGGGTACCAAGGTCGCCGTCCTGGACACCGGGATCGACGCCACACACCCGGATCTCGCCGGTGCCGTGGCGGACGCTCGCGACTTCACCGGTGGTGACAACCCGGACGACCGGCACGGGCACGGCACGCACGTCGCGTCGATCGTCACCGGCGAGCACGCCCGGTACCGGGGAGTCGCGCCGGACACCAGGATTCTCAACGCGAAGGTCATGGGCGACGACGGCTTCGGCCACGAGTCGGCGATCATCGAAGGCATGCAGTGGGCGGCGAACCAGGGCGCCGACGTGGTCAACATGAGCATCAGCGGCGACCCCAGTGACGGCACGGACCCGTTGTCGCAGGCGGTGAACAGGCTCACCGCCGAAACCGGGACGTTGTTCGTCGTCGCCGCGGGCAACTATGGCTATGTGGGACTGCCGGGCGCCGCGGACGCGGCACTGACCGTCGGCGCGGTCGACCGCACCGACACCCTGGCCGAATTCTCCGGCCGCGGACCTCGCTTCGGGGACAGTGCGGTGAAACCGGACATCACCGCGCCGGGCGTCGACATCACCGCGGCGCGTGCCGCGCAAAGCACCTACGGTGAGCCCGGTCAGAGCCACATCCCGATGTCCGGCACGTCCATGGCGGCTCCGCACGTCGCGGGCGCGGCCGCGATCCTCGCCGGGCAGCACCCGGACTGGACCGCGGAGCGGCTCAAGGCCACGCTCATGGGCAGCGCCACCGCGAAGGACGGGCTGACGGTCTTCGAGCAGGGCGCGGGCCGGGTCGATCTCGGCAAGGCGGTCGCGTCGACCACGTCAGCCTCGCCCGCGAGCCTGAACTTCGGCCTGGTGCGGTGGCCGTACCAGGACACGGACGCGATCACCAAGACCCTCACCTACACCAACCAGGGCACCGCACCGGTCACCTTCACCCTCGCGGCCGACATCAAGAACGAGGACGGTTCTCCCGCGCCGCAGGGCATGTTCACCATCACCCCGGCCTTGGTGACCGTCCCCGCCGGTGGCCAGACCGCCGTCACCGTGACCGCCGACGTCGGGGTGAACGGACCCGCTGGCGCTTTCTCAGGCACCATCACCGCGACGGCAGGCGCCACCGTGGTGCGTACGCCCATCGCGGTGCACCGCGAGGTCGAGAGCTACGACGTCGACCTGAGCGCGATCGCCCACGACGGCACGCCCAGCGTCGACTACCGCTACCGGTTCGTCCCGATCAACGAAGAGACGGTCTACAAGGCGTTCGTCACCGGGCCCACCACGGTTCGGCTGCCTGCCGGTGAGTACACCTACACCGGCTTCGTCCGGGACAGCGCGACCGGGCGCCGGGCGTACGTCGTCGAACCGACGTTCACGGTCAGCGGGAACACCTCGCTGGTCTTCGACGCCCGCGAGGCGGTGCCCGTCGACATCACCGTGGACGACCCGTCCGCCCGGGACGTCTACACCCAGCTCGACTTCGAGCGCACGACCAACACCCAGTTCGGCCTCACCGGTGAGTCGGTGTGGGAGTTCGCCGGGGAGCTGCACCGGCTGACCGTGCGGCCGTCGACCACCAGCCACAAGGACTTCACCTTCACCATGCAGACCACGAAGGCGAAGTGGAACGGTCAGTCGTTCGACGGCAGCCCGTACCTGTACCACCTCAAGCACACCGACCACGCCATCCCGAGGACACCAAGGTGGCATGACCGGACGGGCGACCTCGCGAAGGTCCAGTCCGAGCACGCGAGCACCACACCGGGTTCGACAGGCGTCCGTGACCGGGTGGCCATCCCGCTGCCCGGCACCCTGACGGAGTACTACACACCGGACGTGCCCTGGGCGTTCCGTACCTTCACCGAGAAGATCGGCGACGAGTGGCTCTCGTTTCTCACCCAGTACAAGCCGATGGTGTTCCCCCGCGGGAAGATTACGACCGTCCGCTGGAACCACGGCGTGTTCTCCCCGTCCCTGTCCGACGGCGGCCCCGGGTCCACGGCGTTCCGGGGGATGGACCAGCTGCACTTCCAGATCTCCCCGCTGTCCGACCAGGAACCTGGCCGCGCGGGCGAGCTCGCGCTGACCGGTCGCACGCAACTGCTGCGCGACGGTGAGGTCATCGGCGAAAGCGAGCAGGCGACCCACGGTGTGTTCGAGGTCGGCCCGGAACGGGCCCAGTACACCGCCCGCACCACCGCGGACCGCTCCGCCTACGCGGGCCTGACCACCCGTTACGAGGCAGAATGGACGTTCAGTTCGCAACGCGGCGAGCGGCCCACCGAGGCGACCTTTCTGCCGCTGCTCGCCGTGCGGTTCACACCGGACCTCGACAACCGCAACGCCGCACCGGCCGGCAGGCCCTTCAGGATTCCGGTGTCGGTACAGCGCAACGGCAGCACCACCCCGGGCAACGTCTCCACGCCGGCCGTCGAAGTTTCTTATGACGACGGTAAAACGTGGACGGCGGCGAGGGTCCACCGTGACCGTACCCAGTGGACAGTCACAGTCCACCACCCGGCCGGCGCGAAGTTCGTCTCGCTGCGCTCAGCCGTCAACGACCCCGACGGCAACGCACACCGCCAGACCATCATCCGCGCCTACGCCCTGAAATAGCCGCGACACCGAGCACGGGGAGTTCGGCAGGCCCGAACTCCCCGTGCCGTGGTCGCTTAGCGCGGCTCACGGGCGGTGCGGCGCACCACGTCCTTGACGAAGTCCAGGGTGGGACTGCCCGCCTCGGCCAGCACACGCTCGGCGTTGAAGTTCCAGGCGAACAGGCGGAGCCCGGTGAGCTCGGCGATCGACTCCTCCGTCAGCAGTGCCCGCATGTCCTGGTCGACGACGTCGCCCGGAGTGTCCTTGTTGCCGTAGGCGGCCACCATGACCGGGCCGTACTCGCCGAGGATGCGGACGGTTCGCCGTACCTGCTCGATGTTGCCGTCCGGCTGCTTGGCCAGCACGGACTGGAAGTCCGATGCCCGCAGCACGTCGGCGAACTGGGCGAACATCGACCGGCCGCCGGCTGTCGCCGGGTCGTCCTTGTTGGCCTGCCACCCGTCCCAGCCCAGCGCGACGCGCGCGTTGGGCGCCTCCTCCTGGATGATCTGGCGGACCTCGAGGTAGCGGTCCTTCAACGCCTTGTAGTACGCCGTGGTCTGGGCGTCGATGGCGTACGCGCCGTCGTGGCACGCGAACTTGTTGACCTCCTGGAACATCGTGACGTACAAGGGTGGGCCGTCGGCCTGGCCGGCGAAGATGCGCGCGAGAGTGCGCATATGCCGGGGGAAGTCGACGGACAGCGGGTGTGACCGGCCGCAGCCGGCGCCGTACTTGGTCTCGACCGGGACCTCGGGATCGTCGACGTCCCAGTCCGACACGATCACATGCAGGGCGTAGCCCTGCCGGTAGGCATCCGCCACCATGGTGTCGCGCCAGCCCGCCAGTTTCGTCAGATCGCCCGGCTTGTGGTAGTTCGTGGTGAGCATCCGGACCGGAGTCTCGCGCACCAGTTCGGTCGCCAGCGCCGAATTGATCTGGTCGCCGACGCCGTATAGCAGCGCTGCGCGGCCGTCGGCCGGCGGACCGGGCACCTGGCGGCGGGACGCGATGTCCGGCGCCGGGGCTGTGCTGTCCGGCGTGCGCTCCGATCCGGACGAGGTGATCAAGAACGCGACGGCCAGGACCACGACCACGGTAAGGCTGACAGCCACGAGCAGCCCGCCTTTGGAAACCCGCGGCCCGTTGGCTGCTGCCTGGAGGAGTTGAGCGGTCTTCTCCGCGGACGGCCGGTGGGCCGGATCCGGGTCGGTCAGGGTGGACAGGACGCCGGCAAGGCGTCCGACCGGCTGTGGGTGCCCTTCGACCGCGGCGGACAGCGTCACGCCCAGCGAATACAGGTCCGACGCGGGCGTCGCGGCGTAGCCCGTGAGTACCTCAGGGGCCACGTAGCCGGGAGTCCCGGCGGTTCGCGCGGTCCCGGTCAGCGTGACCTGCTCCCACGCCGCGATGCCGAGGTCGGTCAGCTTCGCCGTCCCGTCGTCGGTGACGAGGATGTTGGCAGGCGTGACATCCCGGTGCACCATGCCCTTCGCGTGCATGACGGACAGCGCGGCGGCGATCTGCGCGCCGATGCGGGCCACGCGGTCCGGTGCCATCGGCCCGTCAGCCCGGCAGATCTCGGCCAGGCTGCGTGCCGGCAGGTACTCCATGACCAGCCATCGCTGGTCGCCTTCGACCACCACGTCGAAGACGGAGATCACGTGGGGGTGGTGCAGCCCTGCGCCGATCCGAGCCTCACGGCGGGTCTCCTCGCCGTCACCCGTGCTGGTCTGTTTGAGCGCCACCACCCGGCGCAGCTCAAGGTCGGTGGCCCGCCAGACCTTGCCCATGCCGCCGGCTCCGACCGCGTCCTCGATCCGGTACCTGCCGGCGATGACCTCTCCGGTACGCACCGCTCCAGACTAGTGACTGTCCGCAGTTGAAGCACTCCCGATCACACACGGCGGTGGCATCGTCCACGATTCTGCGAGCACCACCTGTGACCAGCTCACCGGACGTCGCGAGCCGCGGCCTCTTCGGGAGTGGGGGCGCTTCCGCCGAGGTGGGCGGGTAGCCACCACGGGGCCTCGCCGGGCTTCGGCGTGTCCGGGTAGTCGCGTTGGGCCTGGTCGAGCAGCGCGGTCATCCGGGCACGCAGGTCCTGGGTGAGCGCGTCCTGGTCGTCCTGTGGGGCTGGCTGGAACGGTTCGCCCACGCGGATGAGCACCGGGACGTGCCGCTGGGTGAGGTTTTTCGGCCGGCCCTTGGTCCAGAGGCGCTGGCTGCCCCACACGGTCACCGGGATGACCGGCACGCCCGCTTCCGCGGCCATCCGCACCGCGCCGGTCTTGATCCCCTTCACGGTGAACGACTGGCTGATGGTCGCTTCGGGGAACACGCCGACCACCTCACCGGCTCGCAGCGCGGACACCGCTTGCCGGTAGGAGGCCTGACCCGCGTCACGGTCGACGGAGATGTGACGCATTCCGCGCATCAGCGGCCCGGCGACGCGGTTGGCGAAGATCTCCCGCTTGGCCATGAACCGGGTCCTGCGGCCGGCAGGCAGCCCGGCCAGCCCGCAGAAGATGAAGTCGAGGTAGCTGACGTGCGTGCACGCGAGCACCGCGCCGCCACTGGCCGGGATGTGCTCGCTGCCCTGCACGTCCAGCTTCAGGTCGAGCACACGGAACAGGGTCTTGCAGGCCAGGATGACCGGCGGATACACCAGTTCCACGGGGCTCCATTCGTCGACGCGTCCGTTTTGCGTGATACCAACCCCATAATCCCAGGCTGGAGCGCTCCATGCTGGCCGGAACGATGTGGCACCGAGCACTAGGCCGTGTTTCAAATGCCCGATCGCGATAGCCGGGCCGGATGCGGCCCCTGACGCCACCGCGGGACCGCCCAAAGACAACCAGTATTCGCGGCGATCCCGCGGCGACGCCAGGAACCGCCCCGATCCCGACTCTCATCGACCGGGACATTCGAAACACGACCTAGCCGCGAGAGTCCCCACACGTGATGGGAGCCGACGACCGGCATCACTGCCGATCACGTCAGGGGCAGCCACTCGACCGCGCGGAAGTCGCCGCGCTCGACGGTCTCGAACGGTGCCATGCCAACACATTCCGGAACCGACTCCAGGCTGCCTGGATCGAACAGCCAGCTGTAGCCGAGGCGGTCGTGACGGCCGTGGTCGTAGACCGTGAAGCCTCGGCGCACGTCGTGAAACGCCGGCTGGCTCGACTCGGTGATCACACCGGTGGCGATCGCGACCGGGCCGCCGACGATGAGGCAGTCGATCCGTCCGCGGGCCCAGAACGCGTCATGCTGAATGGTGAAGGTGCCGCGGGCGTCCTTGGACAGACCGTGCGCGTCGAAAGTGAACCGCACGTATTGCCCGTCGGAACGGTGGAGGGTGCCTGAACCCACCAGGCTGGGTTCGGTTGGTTTTGCCGCCACGGGTTTCGCCGCCGCAGGCATCACCAGCCCCAATGCGGCGATCGCCACTCCGGCGACGGCTATTCTGATGGTGCGTCGAAACAACCTGTTCACGGTGTGTCTCCCTCGTCACTGGTCACGGCAGATCCGCGATCACTATGCGGTTTTGTGGCGTTCTGCCGCCTCCATCGCTGGAGGGATCGCGTGCGCCGGGAGAGGGATTCACCGAGAAAGGGCCGGCGCCACTGGGTGATCCCTGAGTGGGGCCGCCGGTACACACTGGCCCGTTCCCGTAGCTCAAGTACTTTTACCCGTCCTCAACAGTGTTGAGAGCGTTGGCGCAGGCGGTGAGGTCCTGGCGTAGCCGTTCGGCGCCGCTGGCGGGCAGGGCGTGGAGCATTCGGCGTTCGACCTCCGCGATGGCGCGGCTGGCCTGGGAGAGCAGGCGGGCGCCTTGGTCGGTCAACTGGGTGGGCAGTGCTCGTCCGTGGGGTGCGGTGGACGGGCGGGCGAGCAGACCGCGGTCTTGGAGTCCTTGCAGGACGGTGTGCATGGACTGCCGGGTGACGAAGGCGCCGCGGGCCAGTTCGGCGGCGGACAGGCCTGGGCGTTGTCCGAGCAGTTCGAGGCAGGCGTACTGCGGCACGTTCAGGCCCAGCGGTCGCAGGGCGGCGTCCATTGCGGACCGCAGGGCCGCGGCGGCCTGTTTGAGGGCGTAGCCGACAGAGGAGTCCAGGTCCACTCGCTCTTGCGTCATGTCAGGAGTCTGACATATGGTCTGCATGTCAGGAACCTGACATGCAGACAGGAGAACGAGAATCCTATGGCCACCGTGACCGGACCAGACTTCATCGCCCTTCAGGTGCGCGACGTGGACGCGGCCGCAGCGTTCTACGAGACGCACCTCGGACTGCGCCGCGCCCCGGCGAGCCCGCCGGGCGCGGTCGTGTTCGCCACCGTCCCCGTGCCGTTCGCGGTGCGCACACCGCTGCCTGGCGTCGACCTGGACGCGGCCGCACCGCGACCGGGAGCGGGCGTGGCGTTGTGGCTGCACGCCGACGACGCCCAACAACTGCACGACCACCTGACCGGGGCCGGAGTGTCGATCTTGTCCGCGCCTGTCGACGGTCCGTTCGGGCGGACTTTCACCTTCGCCGATCCCGACGGATACGCCGTCACGATCCACGACCGCGCCTGACGCGTTGACGGGTCAGGACCCGGTGACCGGAGAGGCGATTCCGACGAGGACGCCGTAGGGGTCTCTGACATACGAGACCACCTGACCCCAGGCGGTGTCGTGCGGCTCGGCCAGGGCGGTGGCACCCGCCGCGACCGCGCGGGCGAAGCCGCCGGCGACGTCATCGGTGATGAAGGTGAACTCGAGCCCAGGCGGCGGCATGGCAGGGTCGAGGGCGGCATAGGGGACTGGCACTGCCTGTGCCCCCAGTCCGTGGCTGGTGAAGGCAAGCGCCGTGCCGCCGGTGTCGAGCTGGGCGAAATCGCCCGACTCGTGAACGAACGCGCGGGCGAGCCCGAAAGCCCGCTCGTAGAAGTCAACAGCTTGCACCACGTCCGAGACGTACACGATGGCGTAACCGAACCTCATTGTGACTCCTGGAAGATCCGTACGGAATTCGGTCCGAGACCATCACGGAGCCGGCGCCGTGGTCTTGAACGGATCGGACATCGCAGTATCGATCACCGAGGTGATCGATACTGCGACAACCAGGCGACTCGGGCTCCGGCGCACCACAGCGTCACCGGGACGGTCCCCTGACCGAGACAGGCAGAAGCGTCGGGATGTCTCCGCAGATGCCTTGAGTCGATCGATGAGAGTTTGCACGTCGATGTCCCACGTGCCGCTCGAAGCTCACCACACAGCCGTGACCACCCGAATGTCGGTCTCCACAAGGTAATCCTCCGGATTCAGCCCGATCGCCTCTCGTCTCGGCGACGCCCAGTACTGAGAATTGCGCTCCGCGAACGATTCCGGCCCGTCGTAGGAGATCACCCACACGAACCGGCTGCGTTCCCGATCCAGCCACGCGCCCTGAATCTCGAACCCGAACTCCAACATCCGTTGCCTGCTCCGGGCGGGTCTTCCGGTAGGAAAGCCGATGTGGTGGCGCGGGTGCATCCAGTGATTCCGCGCCAACACATGAGGTTGCGAAGGCTTGCCATTCAGCCCTGTGGTGCTTCTTGCAGTGCGCGGACCTCGACCCTGCTTCGCAGCGCACGCGAGGCCTGCTTGGCCCATTCGATCGCGACGTCGTCGTTTTCGGCCTCGATGATCCAGAAGCCGCCGAGGTACTCCTTGGCCTCGACGAACGGGCCTGGGGTGAGTACGGGGCTGTCACCGGAGTAGTCCACCGTGGTCGCGGTCGACGGCGGGTGCAGACCGCCGCTGCGGCCGTCGCGCGCGTTTGTCAGCAGGCGTTGAATCCGCGCTAGCTCGACGTCCCTTCCCACCAGCGACATGCGGTCACCCTAGATGGGCGGTGCGAACCCGGTTCCTGCGCCAGTTCAGGGTGAACCCGGCAACCTCCCGGCGGGGGACCTCGAGCCACGTGGTCCACCCAGGCCGCCTTCTACCGGCGTGAACATCCGGTCAGGCGCTGATCGAGCGGTGGCAGGTGTGGGTGAATCACATCGACGGACGAGGGGGAGCGCTAGCTCTGGGTGATGGTCCCCTTAGGATTCGACGTAGCGGTGTGGCTTGGCGCTGGAGGATGTTCCCGAGTGCGGGCCCGGTGGTGGTGAACTCTCCGCGGCGTGCTGCGCGAAACATGCCGATCAGCATCTCGGCACGGTCCGCGGGTACGCCGTTGCCGGTGAGTGTGGCGGCCCATTCGGCGTCGTCGGCGACGACGCGTCGGATGGTGCGTCCGGTGAGTTCGGTGAGGATGCGGGCGATGTCGTCGAGGTCGAGCGCGTCCGGTCCGGTCAGCGGCGGAGTCGGACCGTCGAACCGGCGCTCGTCGGCGAGGATGATCGCCGCCGCTTCGGCGAGGTCGGCGTGCGCGGTCCAGGACACGGGGCCGTCGGCCGGTGCGACGAGTTCGCCGGTCTCCAGCGCCTGGCCGAGCATGAGCTGGACGGTGCTGGCGTAGAACCCGTTGCGGAGGGACGTGAAGGGGGTACCGGTCTTCGACAGGTAGCGCTCGGTGGCAGCGTGGTCCAGCATCGGCGGGAAGAGCGAACTGTCCGCGGCGCCTTGATGACTGGTGTAGAGGATGCGCCTGGCACCGGCATCGATCGCGACGTCGATCGCCGTGACGTGCTGAGCGATGGCTGCCTCGCCCGTCTGGGTCGACGAGACGATGAGCACCTGCGTGGCGCCCTCGAACGCCTCTGCGAGGGAGTGCGGATCGGTGAAGTCGCCGCGCCGCACGCGTACTCCGCGTGCGGCCAGCTCGCCGGCACGGGTGGTGTCGCGGACGCTGACGCCGACCCGGTCAGCCGGTACCCGCTCAAGCAGCCGATCGATGACCTGGGAGCCGAGCTGGCCGGTGCCGCCGGTGATGATGATCATTTTTACCCTCCGTACCGTTGTTAACGAGGATACTATCAGCGTTAGCAACGCGGATAGCAAGAGTGAGTTATCATTGGAAACATGGCGGAGGTGGGGAGCGCGGGCAGGCTCAGGACGCGAGCGGCCATCGTGGAGGTCGCGGCACAGCTTTTGCACGAGCAGGGCGCACACGCGGTCACGACACGCGCGGTCGCGCAGGCGGCCGGCATGCAGGCGCCGACCATCTATCGGTTCTTCGAGGACAAGGACGCGCTGCTCGACGCCGTCGCCGAGCACGTCTTCGCCACCTATGTCGCCGGAAAGACGTCGGTCGAGGACAGCGGCGACCCGATCGCGGACCTTCGGGCCGGGTGGGACACGCACATCGGGTTCGGTCTCGCCAACGCGGCGCTGTTCGGTCTGCTCACCGATCCCCGCCGTGAGACCCGCTCATCGGCAGCGGCAGCCGGACTCGAGGTCCTGCGCGCTCGGGTGCACCGTGTCGCGGCGACCGGCCGGCTCCGGGTCGCAGAGCGACGCGCCGTCGAACTCATCCACGCCGCCGGCACCGGCGCCGTGCTCACGCTGTTGTCCATCCCGCCGGAAGACCGGGACCTCGGCCTCGCCGACGCGATGTACGAAGCGGTGATGCGATCGATCCTCACCGATGTGCCGCCGCTTCCCGAGGACGGTACGACCGCGGCAGCTGTCGCATTCCGCGCGATCGCTCCGACGCTGCCGATGCTCACCAACGCCGAACGCGCCCTGCTGTCCGAATGGCTGGACCGGGCCGGCGACGCCCCAACCAGCGCGACGCGCAACGGCGAAGTTTGACGAGGCGCTGGTAGGTCGTGTCGAAGGCTCGACACATGTCAGCCACCAGGTCCCCACGTAGTCCTATTCGGACGGTCGTGCGTCGTCGCAGATCAACACCCGAGGATCATCAGCCCACTCCGGTGGTGGCGCGCAGCGGCAGACGAGCGCGTACCGACCAGCCGTGGCCCGGGGCCGGGCCGGCACGCAGTTCGCCGCCGAGCAGCCGGGCACGTTCCCGCATGCCGGCGAGACCGAGCCCGGTGCCCGCTTCGGCCTCGTTCCGGCCGTCGTCGGTGATCTCTAGCTGTAATTCGTCCATGGTGTACTGAATGGATACTTGCGCGGTGGCGGTTCCCGCGTGGCGCAAGGTGTTCGTGAGTGCCTCTTGGACGATCCGGTATGCCGCGAGGTCGACCGGTACGGGCAGGTGCACCGGGTCGCCCGTGACCGACATGTGGACGGACAGGCCGGATGAGCGCATCCGGTCGGCGAGCGTGGGCAGCTCGCGCAGGGTGGCCTGAGGTGGTGTGGCGGGTTCACCGTTGCCGCGCAGGGATTCCAGCAGCGTTCTGGTCTCGGCCATGCCGTCCCGGCCGACCTGTTCGATCTCGGTGAGTGCCTCGATCGCGTCCTCTGGCCGGTCCTTCGCCGCGCGGCGTGCCCCGCCGGCCAGCACCACCATCCCGCTTATCGTGTGCGCCAGCATGTCGTGTAGTTCTCTGGCGATCCAGGTTCGTTCCTCGGCGACCGCCTGCCGGGCCACGGCGTCGCGTTCCCGTTCCAGCCGTGCGGTGCGCTCCTCCAGTGCGGCCAGATAGGCCCGCCGGGTGCGGTGATAGGTGCCGAGCAGCCACGCGGTTGCCAGGTAGGCGATCGCGAGCATGATGGGCGCGACGAATGGGTACTGCGCCTTGTTGTCGCTCGCCCCCACAAGGTAGACCAACAGCAGCGCCGTTGCGAGCACGACACTGCCGCCAACCACCGGCACCAGACGCGGTGCGGCGTAGGCTGGCACGCCGTACAGTGCGATCCATGTGATCAAGAGCAGCGGACCGCTGGCGTCCATATGGGACACGATGGTGAGCGCGAGGGCCGTTCCGGAAAGGACACACACCGCTATCGGAAACCGACGTCGCCAGACCAGCAGAAGACAGCCGGCCACGATGGCGCCGAGCGCCGCCGGTTGCTCCAGCCACGGCCAGTGCAGTGCGATCAGCACGCCGGCGACCGCCGCGGCGAGTGCGGTGTCGGCCACCCGCTCCGGGTACCGGTTGAGTTTCCGCATGGCTCCCAAGCTAGCCGGTCGACCCCGGTTGACTCCGCGATCACCGCGGGTTGACGCACGTCTGGTACGCCAGTCCGATGCGCGCCAGCCAGGTTCGTTCCTAGCCTCCGGAGTCATGGGACAACGAACGAGATACGTGACGATCGCCGTTGTCGCGGTGGTGTTGGGCACCGTGACAACCGCAGGCTCCGTGCTGGCACAGCCGCAGCGGCCGATGGACGTCCGGGATGTCGTCGAAGTGCGGCAGATCCAGGACATCCAGGTCTCGCCGGACGGCCGGCAGGCGGCGGCGGTGGTCGCCGAGCCGTCGGTCGCCGCGAACAAGGTCACCAGCAGGGTGCTGGTGCTGGACATGGCCGCGTCGCAGAAGGTGCGCGAGGTGGCCTCGCTCAGCGGTGCCGCCGAACGGATCACCGACCTGCGTTGGCGCCCGGACGGCCGTTCGCTGACATATCTCGCCCCGCATGACGGCGTCGACGAGGTGTGGACCGTGCCGGCCCAGGGCGGCAGGGCGCAGCGACTGTTCGCGGCGCCGGGACCGGCGATCCCGGTGGGTGGAGCCCGTGCGCTGCGGGGCGGTGTTATCCCACCGCACCAGGCGAAGGTGCTGCGGCACGAATGGTCGCCGACCGGGCGGCACCTGGCGTTCACGGTGCCGCTGCCGCCGGGCGAGCACACCCTCGACGGGGTTCCCGTCGACGACCGGACGACCTTGGAGGGCATCGGAACCGGCAGCTACTACCCGCCGCGGGTCGGCGTCTGGCTGTGGGACGTGACCAACGGGCGGCCGCGCGCACTCGTCGAGGTGGAAATGGGCCGGGCCACCTATGGACCGGAGCTGTTCTGGTCGCCGGACGGCACCCGGCTCGCCGTCAGCGGCAGTTCCCTGACAGTGCTGGACATCGGCTCGGGCGCCACCCGAATCCTCGACGAGAACTGGTATCCGGCTCGGGCCGTGTCCTGGACCGCGGACAGCCGCCGAGTGGTTGTGTCCACTGGCCAGCAGCTGACTGGAATCGCCGTCGACGGAAGCGGATCGCAGCCGCTGGCGAAGCTGCCTGCGGGGAGCCTGACGGCCATCTGGACGTCCCCGGACCGGGTCGTGGCCGCCATATCCGACGGTACGAACGAGGCGGTCTACGCGGGCAAGCCGGGTAGCACGCTGGCCAGGATGTCGCCGGAGAACATCGACCTCTCGGGCTGTGCTTTCGACCACAGCCGCCAAGACGCGATGTGTGTGCGCCAAACGAACTCCTCGGCCCCGAGACTGGCGGTGCTGCGAGCCGACGGCACTCTGCGCGACGGCTACGACCCGAACCACGACATGCACGACCGTGCCGTCCAGGCGCCGGTCGCCGCGACGTGGACCAACGCCAAGGGGCAGATCGCGACGGGCTACCGGATCGTGCCCAATGGGTGTGGGGATGGCCGTCGCTGCCCGGCGATCGTGATCACCCATGGCTACGACGCGATGAACAAGTTCATGTGGCAGGGCCACGAATGGGACTACCCGTCACAGGTGTTCGCGGCCAAGGGCTACGTCGTGCTGCTGGTCAACGAACCGCGCGTGCCGGGTGGCCCCGTCGACCCGCGGGACACCGTGTCCACAATGGAGTCAGCAGTGCGGCACGCCGTCGACCGGGGCGAGGTCGACCCTGGCCGGGTCGGCATCGCCGGCTACAGCCGTGGAGCACAGATCACCCAGCGGGCACTGGCCATCTCAACGGTGTTCAAAGCGGGGTCGTCCGGAGATGGCGGGGACGGCGGACCCGGCGGACCCGGCGACGGGGTCGGC
This sequence comes from Kibdelosporangium persicum, assembly GCF_013280595.1. Taxonomy (GTDB): domain Bacteria; phylum Actinomycetota; class Actinomycetes; order Mycobacteriales; family Pseudonocardiaceae; genus Kibdelosporangium; species Kibdelosporangium persicum. Next base: position 74,541 of record NZ_JAAATY010000010.1, on the reverse strand, counting down.
GACGCCATCAAGGCACCGTTGCTCGCCCAGACCACCGAGGCAGTCGGCATGCTGCTCTTCCCGGTCTTCAAGCGGCTACGGGCACGCGGCATCCCCGCCGAGATGGTGCTGTTTCCTGACGAGACGCACATTTTCCACCAGCCACGGCACCGAGAAGCGGCCATGCGGCAGAACCTGGACTGGTTCGGCAGGCACCTGGGCTGAGGCGAACCGACTGATGTGGTGGGGGACTCGTGCCAAGGTGACCATCCGCCATCCGGACAGATCGCCGGATCGTCGTGGCCGCCGAGATCCCGATGCCGCGCTGACCGGGCTGGCGTCAGCTCGACGGGCTTCGCGGGATCAGTCCTGGAGGTCCTCGGCGGTGAACGAGCGGCGCTCGGTGAGCTGGGCCAGGTGTGTTTCCAGGGTTTCGAGCTGCTCGGGTCCTATTCGGGCTGCCCAGCGGCTGCGCACCTTGTCGAACAGTGCGCCACCGATGGTCATCAGCTCGTGGCCTCGGGGGGTAACCCGGACGCGCTTGCGGCGTGCGTCGTTCGGGTCGGGCTCGCGGTTGACGTAGCCGAACGCCTCCAACGTGGCGATGGTCTGCGCGGCGGCCTGCTTGGTGACCGACAGCCGGCGACCGAGCTCGGAGGCAGTGTCCGCACCCGCGTCCACGGCGCGCAAGGCGAACTCGTGCACAGGGCGAACACCTTCGTGGCCGCGCTTCGCGAGCTCCACGGTCACCTCGTCGACCATTGTGTGGAACCCGCCGAGCAGCAGAAGCGCGAGCTCGGCGCCGCTGGACCGCGCCATAAGGCCGATCATACGACGCTCGTCACAATGGACAAGCAACTTGTCCACCTCTACGGTTGGACAAGTTGCTTGTCTATCTGTTGGAAGGAACTCCATGGATCGCCCTGGCTCCACCATCCCCGGCGTCGACCACCACCGTGTCAACCTCGACGGCACCGAGCTGCACTACGTGGCCGCGGGCACCGCCGGGTCTCCCGTACTGCTGGTGCACGGCTTTCCGGAGACCTGGTGGGTCTTCCACAAGCTGATCCCCCTGCTGAGCGAGCACCACCAGGTGTTCGCTGTGGACCTGCGCGGGTTCGGCGACTCCACCACCGCCACTCCGGAGCACGACAGCGCGACCTCGGCGAAGGATCTCGGCGACGTGATCGCACGGCTGGACGTCGGGCCCGTTCACCTGGTCGGCCAGGACATCAGCGGCCCCACGACGTTCCGCGTCGCCGCGACCCACCCCGAACTCGTCCGCAGCTACACCGGGATAGAGACCGCACTCCCGGGATACGGCGCCGAGATGCTCGCCGACGTCGCCCACGGCGGCGCCTGGCACATCGGCGTCCTCGCCGCTCCTGGCATCCCGGAAATGCTTCTCGCCGGACGCGAACGCGCGTTCCTCACCGACTACGCGATTCCGTCCCTCTCCGCGAGCCCCGACGCGTTCACCGACGCCGACATCGACGAACTCGTCCGCTCCTACGCGCGACCCGGCGCGTTCGCCGGCGCCGCCGGTCTGTACCGGTCCCTGCTCTCGGAGGGCGAAGAACTTCGCAAGCTCGCGGCTCGCAAGCTGGACATGCCGGTACTCGCGGTGGCGGGCTCCTCGGGAGACTTCACACCCGCGACGTTGCGGCAGGTCGCCACCAACGTGACCGCGGTACGAATCGAGGGGATCGGGCACTACGTCGCGATGGAAGCCCCCGACCGGCTCGCGGCCGCCCTCCGATCGTTCTACGCGGACATCGACCGGACCTGAGGCCCCGCCGGTGCCGCCCCGGAACGCTCGGTCAGTGCTTGACCGTCGAGGACCCGCCGGGGCACAGTAGGCGAACGTTCGCTCATCGAGGAGGTTCGTCCGTGTACGTGTCGCTCAAAGATGTCGCGGCACGTGCGGGCGTGAGCTTCCAGACGGCGAGCAAGGTGCTCAACGGTCACTCCAGGGTGGCGTCGCCGAGCACTCGCGAGCGCATTCAGCGTGCCGCCGCCGAGCTCGGTTACGTGCCCAACGCGATGGCCCGTGGTCTGGTCCGGCAGGCATCGGTCACCATCGGTGTGCTCGCGGACGACTTCTCCGACCAGGCGGTCTCGCAGTTCGTGCTGGCCGCGCAGCGTGCCGCGGCCAGCCATGGCCACGGCGCGCTCATCAGCAGTGTGCACGCCGACATCGACGCGGAGCTGGCTGTTCGCAAGCTGTTGGAGTACCGGGTCGACGGGATCCTGGTGGCGGCGCCGTCGCTGGAGGACGAGCCGCAGCTCGGTGACGCGCTGCGCGGTCCGTTGCCCGTGGTGAGCATCAACCGGATCCACGGCGGCGGTGTGCCGTTGATCGGGTCTGATCACGCGTTGACCGGGACGCTGGCGGCCCAGCACCTGCTGGACCTCGGTCACCGGCGAATCGGCACGGTGATCGGTCCCCGGGGACGGCAGGTGGTGCGGCGCCGGACACGGGGGTTCCGGGACACGCTCCGGGCCGCGGGCCGGCCACTGCCCGAACGGCGGATCGCCGAGGCGGACTGGACCTACGACGGTGGCTGGGCGGCGACACATCGGCTGCTGGACACCGATCCGGCGATCACGGCCGTCTTCGTGCAGAACGACGTCATGGCCATGGGCGCGCTCAAGGCGCTGCACGAGCGCGGCCTGCGACTGCCCGCCGACTGTTCCGTCGTGGGCTGCGACGACCTGTCCTTCGCCGCCTACCTCGTGCCGCCGTTGACCACTGTGCGCATCCCGTTCGAGGAAACCGGCGAACGGGCGGCGACCCTGCTGCTCGACCGCATCGGCGGAAAGCAGATCCCCACGCGAAACCTGCTGCCTGTCGAACTTGTCGTCCGTGAGTCCACTACGTCCCCTTAGGACGGTGACATGACCGGTCCCCCCTTACCCCGATCAGCGTTCACCCGGCGCGACCTGCTCAAGGCGACGTTGCTGGGAGCAGTCACGACGGCCGGCTGTTCCTCGGTCGGCGCGGGCTTGCTCAACACGCCCCCCGGCGCAGGCACGGTTTCGTACTGGAACCTGTTCGGCGGTGGTGACGGCGTCCGGATGCTGCAGATGGAAGACGGGTACCGCAAGGCGAACCCGCACATCGAGCTGCGGTCGATCACGCTCGCGTGGGGCAACCCGTACTACACGAAGCTCGCACTTGCCACGGTCGGCGACCGGCCGCCCGACGTCGCGGCGTCGCACCTGACCCGGATGAAGACGTTGGTGCGGGCGAACCTGCTGCAGGAACTGAATCCCGAGGACCTGGAACGGCACGGCATGACGGCCGACAAGTTCGCCCCGCGGGCTTGGGAGGCGGGCCTGGTCGACGGGAAGATCTACGCGATCCCGATCGACACGCACCCGTTCGTGTTGTTCTACAACACGAAGATCTGCGAGCAGGCCGGCCTGCTCGACGCCGAGGGCAACCTCAGGCCGATCGAGGGCCCGGACGCGTTCCAGGACGCCCTGAGCAAGGTCAAACAGGTCACGGGACGTGACGGCGCGACGCACGCCGTCACGTCCCCTTCCTCCGCGCCGTGGCGGATCTTCCAGACCCTGTACTCCCAACTGGGCGGCGAGGTGCTGGCCGACGACGGCACCCGGATCGTGCTGGACGACGCCAAGGCCAAACAGGTACTCGACTACCTGCGAGTACTCACCGTCGATAAAGGACTCATGCCGGCCAGCGTCGACTACCAGGGCTCGATCGCGCTGTTCGCCAGTGGTGCCGCCGGGTTCCACCTGAACGGCGAGTGGGAGATCAGCACGTTCCAGACCGCCAAGCTGCCCTTCAGCATGACGTTGGTGCCCAACATCTTCGGCGGCCCGTACGCCGTGCAGGCCGACTCGCACACCCTGGTGCTGCCGGTGCGGCCCGACCAGGACCGGGCCGCGCTCGACCGCGCGCTCGGTTTCGTCCGGTCGATGCTCGACCAGAGCCTCACCTGGGCGCAGGGCGGTCATGTGCCGACGTGGCAACCGGTCGCCACCAGTGCGGCGTACCGGGAACTCACTCCGCAGTCCCAGTACGCGTCAGCCGCCGCGTCCGCCGTCTACGACCCGGCCGGCTGGTACTCCGGTTCCGGTTCGAACTTCGAGACCATCGTCGGCTCGGCGGTCGGCGCCGTCGTGACCGGCGAGATGTCCTCAGTGGACGCGATCGCGCAGATGCGCTCCCAGCTGGCCGTTCTGGCTGCTACCGCGTCACCGGTGTGACCCGTAACGAGGAGGTCGGCCATGGCCAGCACCGAGATCACCGGTCCAGCCGGAACTGTCGCCCCGGCGAGGACCGAACCACGCACCACTGGCCGGAGGCGTTCGCCGAGCGGCACGAAGCGTGAGAACAGGTTGTCCGGGCACGGGTGGCCAGGGCTGCTGTTCCTCGCCCCGTTCCTGGTGATGTACCTGCTGTTCATCGTCGGACCGGCCGTCTACGGCCTGGTGATGAGCTTCTTCCACACCAGCATGGTCTCTCCGGGGCTCGGCGAGTTCGCCGGCTTCGGCAACTACGCCGAGGCCCTGTCCAGCAGCGACTTCTGGTCGGCGCTGTGGCAGACGATCTGGTTCACGATCCTCACCACGCCGCCGCTCATCGCGCTCGCCCTGGTGTTCGCGCTGCTGGCCGAGCGGGCCCGCCGGGCGCGGTGGTTCTTCCGGCTGGCGTTCTTCCTGCCCTACATCCTGCCATCGGCGGTCGTCGCGCTCATCTGGATCTGGATGTACACGCCGGAGCTCGGCCTGCTCAGCCGCGCGGTGACGTCACTGGGCTTCGCCGAACCCGACTGGCTCGGCGATCCCGACTTCGCGATGGTGTCACTGGCCATCACCACGGTGTGGTGGACGCTCGGCTTCAACTTCGTGCTGTACCTCGCCGGTCTGCAGGAGATCCCGCGTGAGCTGTACGAGGCGTCGTCCATCGACGGCGCGGGACCGTGGCAGCAGATCCGCCTGATCACCGTGCCCCTGCTGGCGCGCACCACGTCGCTGGTCGTGGTGCTCCAGGTCATCGCCTCGCTGAAGGTGTTCGACCAGATGTACATCATGACCCAGGGCGGTCCGAACTACGCGACCCGTTCGCTGCTGCAGTACGTCTTCGACGTCGGGTTCACCGACTTCCGCAGCGGCGCCGCGGCGGCCGCGTCCACGCTGTTCTTCGTCGTGGTGCTCGCGGTGTCCGCCTTCTGGCTCGTCATGACCCGTCGCCAGGAACCGGAGCTGTAGGGACAATGGCCATCACGACGCACAAGGATCTCCAGCCGCTGACCTCCACGCAGGCACAGCGCTACGCGGCCTCCGCCGACCGCCGCATGCGCCTTTTCAACCGGTGCTGCACCGGGGTGCTCATCGCGTTCGCCCTGCTGTGGCTCGTGCCGCTGGCGTGGGCGCTCGACACCGCACTGAAACCCAACGGCGAGACCATCGACCCGACCTGGGTCATCGAGAACCCCACTCTCGCGTCGTTCCGGGCGTTGCTGGCCCAGGGCGACATCCTCAACTGGTACGCCGCGAGCTTCATCACCTCCTCGCTCGCGGCCGCGGGGACGGTGATCACCGCCAGCCTGGCCGCCTACGCGTTGTCCCGGATGCGGTTCCGGTTCCGGTTGCTGGCGTTCTGGTTCATCCTGATCGGGATCATGATCCCCCGGCAGGTGCTGATCGTGCCGCAGTTCCGCGAGCTGGGCAGTGTCGACCTGTTGAACACGTACTGGGCGGTGATCCTGCCGTCGATCCCCACCGCGATCGCGGTGTTCGTCTTCAAGCAGTTCTTCGACGGCATCCCCAAGGACCTCGACGAGGCGGCCCGCATCGACGGCGCGGGTTTCTTCCACACCTACCGGCGGATCGTGATGCCGCTCGCGCGTCCGGCCGTGTCGGCGGTGGCGATCTTCAGCTTCGTCTGGGCGTGGAACGACCTGCTGTGGCCGTTGCTCGCGCTGACCAACCCGCAGATCATGACGATCCCGGTCGGTCTGGCGACCGTGCAGGGTACGTACGGGATCCGTTACGCCGACACGATGGCTTCAGCCGTGCTCGGCGCGCTGCCGCTGGTGCTGGTCTTCCTGCTGTTCCAGCGCCGCATCGTCGAAGGAATCGCCGGCACCGGCCTGAAAGGGTAGTCCATGCAGCATGCCGCACTGACCATCGACCCCGCGTTCCGTATCGCCGAAGTGGACCCACGGCTCTACGGGTCCTTCGTGGAACACATGGGCCGGTGTGTCTACACCGGAATCTACGAGCCGGGCCACGCCACCGCGGACGGCGACGGATTCCGGGGCGACGTCGCCGAACTGGTCAGGGAACTCAACCCGCCGATCCTGCGCTACCCGGGCGGCAACTTCGTGTCCGGCTACACCTGGGAGGACGGCATCGGCCCGCGGGAGAACCGGCCGGCCCGGCTGGATCTCGCGTGGCGATCGGTGGAGACCAACCAGGTCGGCGTCGACGAGTTCGTGAAGTGGGCCCGCCAGGTGGGCAGCGAGCCGATGATGGCGGTCAACCTCGGCACCCGCGGCATCGACGCGGCGGTGAACCTCGTCGAGTACACCAATCTCCCAGGCGGCACCTACTGGTCGGACTTGCGCCGCGCCAACGGAACCAGCGAGCCGCACGGCATCAAACTGTGGTGCCTCGGCAACGAGCTGGACGGGCCGTGGCAGATCGGCCACAAGACCGCGGCGGAGTACGCCCGGCTCGCAGCCGAGACAGCGAGGGCGATGCGCCGGGTCGACCCGTCGATCGAACTGGTCGCGTGTGGCAGTTCGCACCAACGGATGCCCACGTTCGGCACGTGGGAGGCAACCGTGCTCAGCGAGACGTACGACCTGGTCGACTACGTCTCGCTGCACAGTTACTACGAACAACGCGGCGACGACCGGGGCAGTTTCCTGGCCAGCGGGACGAACATGGACCGGTTCATCGAGTCGGTGATCGCCACGTGCGACCACGTCCGTGGCGTGGGACAGCACAAGAAGCGCGTCAACCTCGCCTTCGACGAGTGGAACGTCTGGTACCAGAAGAGGTTCGTCGGCTCGGACAACCTCGACGTGGCCACACACCCGCGCCTGATCGAGGACGAGTACTCGGTGGTGGACGCGGTCGTGGTCGGCAGCCTGCTGATCTCCTTGCTGCGCCACGCCGACCGGGTGAAGATCGCCTGTCTCGCCCAGCTCGTCAACGTCATCGCGCCGATCCGGTCCGAACCGGACGGTCCGGTCTGGCGGCAGACCACGTTCCACCCGTACGCGCTGACATCCCGTCACGGGCGCGGCGTCGTGCTGCGGGTCGAGCCGATCGGGCCCACCTACGAGACCTCGTGGATGGGGGAGGTCCCCGTCGTCGACGCCACCGCCGTCCACGACGAGGAAACCGGTGTGGTGACGCTGTTCGCGGTCAACCGTGATCAGCACGAACCGGTAGCACTCGACATCGACATACGGTCGCTGCCCAGCCTTGCGCTCGGCGCGCACGTGGCACTGTTCGACGAAGATCCCGACGCGACGAACACCGTCGACCAGCCGGACCGGGTCACCCCGACCCGGCTGGCCGACGTGAAGAGGGCCGACGGAACGATCACCGCCGTGCTGCCCGCCCTGTCCTGGAACATGATCCAGCTGCGAACCGCCCCCTAGACCCCCTCGTGAGCGTTTATCAGTGTTCTAACCCTGATAAACGCTCACGAGGGGGTTTGGGCGCGGAGTGGAAGGAATTGCCGCCGTGACAGGCGAATGAGTGGAAGGTTCGCACCTCTTGCCCGTCTCGGGCCGCACTTAGGGTGACTTGCGGCGAGAAGCCGATCACGCCAAGTCGACCGAAAGAGACGAGCCATGCCTGATCAGTCCCGCGTCGCGATCGTCTCCGAGGGAACCGGGGTCATGGACGGGCTGATGCAGCCACGGCCGCTGACCATCGCGCACATCTTGGAGCGCGCCGAACGGCTCTATGCGCACAAGCCAGTGGTGACGGCTGGAGCCGAGCGGGTCACGTACGCCGACGTGGCCCGTGGCACCCGGCGCCTGGCCACCGCGCTCGACTCCCTCGGTGTCCCGGTCGGCGCCCGTGTCGGCACGTTCGCGAGCAACACCCGCCGCCACCTGGAGCTCTATCTCGCGGCGCCGGTCACCAAACGGGTGCTGCACTCGATCAACATCCGGCTCTCGCCGGAGCACCTGGAGTACATCGTCAACCACGCCGAGGACGACGTGGTGTTCGTCGACCGTGGGCTGCTCCCGCGGATCTGGCCGAGCGTCGACCGGATGCCGAAGGTTCGGTACTGGGTGGTGCTGCCCGACGACAGCGGCGCGGCAATCCCGGCCGACCCCCGCGTCCTGGACTACGACGAGCTGATCGCCGGTCATGACCCGTTCCCCGGCTCGTTCGAGGACACGTTCACGCTCGCGGACGAGAACCTGGCCTCCGGCCTCTGCTACACCTCCGGCACGACCGGACCGCCCAAGGGCGTGCTCTACAGCCACCGGTCGACGATCCTGCACTGCCTGGGGACGCTCGCGGCCGGTTTCATCGGCCTGAGCGAGAGCGACGTCGTGATGCCGATCGTGCCCATGTTCCACGCCAACGCCTGGGGCCTTCCCTATGGCGCGATGATGGCGGGCGCGGCATTGGTGCTTCCTGGCGCGTCCGCGGATCCAGGTCACCTGTTGCGGTTGATGGAGACCGAGCGGGTGACTGTCGCCGGAGCCGTGCCCACGGTGTGGACGAGCTTGGCCCCGGAATTGGGGGCATACGACTTGAGCGCCACCCGGTTCCTGCTCGGCGGCGGCTCCGCCATCGCCCCGGCGTTGTCCGAGACCTACCGCGCCACGATCGGCGTACCGATCACCCACTCATGGGGGATGACGGAGATCAGCCCGGTCGGCGCGATCGGCGGAACCCGCACCCAGCACCGGGACGCGACCGCGGCGGAGCAGGTGGCCGTGCGGGCCGCCCAGGGCCAGCCCGTGCCGCTCGTGAACCTGCGGATCGTCGATGTCGACACGGGCCGGGAACTGCCGCGTGACGGCCGCGCGGTCGGTGAGCTTCAGGTAGCGGGCCCGTGGGTGGCGGGTGGCTACTTCCGGGTGGACGCGAGTGACAGCTTCACCGACGACGGCTGGCTGCGCACCGGTGATCTGGCCACCATCGACGCCGACGGCTACCTGCGACTCGTGGACCGGATGAAGGACCTGATCAAGTCCGGCGGCGAGTGGATCTCGTCGGTCGAACTCGAGACCGCCTTCGCCTCGCACCCCGATGTCGTCGAAGTCGCCGTGATCGCCCGCCCGGACCCGCGGTGGATGGAGCGGCCCGTCGCCTACGTCGTCCTGCGCGACGGCAGCGCCACCACGGCGGACGAGCTCTTGCAGCACATCACGCCGATGGTCGCCAAGTGGTGGCTGCCCGACGAAGTCGTCTTCATGACCGCGCTGCCCAAGACCGGCACCGGCAAGCTGTCGAAGAGCGCCCTGCGGGACTCGATGCACATCGCCTGAGTCGTGATCACGGCGCGATCGTCCTGAGCTGGTACAGCCGAAGTCCGAGTTGCAGCTCCAGGTCGCTTTCATGGCGCCAGTCGAAGCCGAGGACGTCGCTGGCGCGGTCCAGTCGCTTGAGCAGCGTGTTGACGTGCACGTGCAACGCACGGGCGGTCGCCGCGACGTTGGCGCGGTGGACGTAGTAGGCACTGAGGGTTTCGACGAGATCAGTGCCGCGGCGCTGGTCGTAGTCGATGAGCGCGCCGATGGAGTCGTCGATGAAACGGTCGAGCTCGCGGACCCGTTCGGTGTCGAAGATCATGGCGTAGAGGGCGTACCGGCCCGTGGTGGCGCCCACGTCGGTGTGCCCGATCGCTCGCATCACCGCGCCGCAGCGACTGGCCAACGAGAAGGCGCGTGACCAGTCGTGATTGACCGCCCGTTCCCCGACGACGGCGACGGCGCCGCCCAGCGCGCGACGCAGTCGGCGGTGAACCTCCTCGACGGTCTGGTCGTCGTCCACGCTGGGCACGATCATGGTTGCCCTGCCCAGGTGTTCACCGGCCAGCCCGGAGCAGTCCCGGGCGATGTCGTGCAGGTGACGCGCGAGAGCGGTCGGCGACAACGTGGACGAGTCCGCGACGAGGACCAGATCCAGACGGTCGGCGTCGATGTTGCGGGCTCGCGTCCGGGCGCGTTGCGCGGGGCTGATCCCCGGGCTGCCGACCATGAGCTCGGTCAGGAGCTCTCCGCTCAGCCGCTCGCTGGCCTCGGCGACGGCCCGCTCCTTGAGGATGAGCAGCCCCAGGATGTGGGTGGCCCGCTCAAGGGTGCGCAGGTCCATGTCGTCGGAGACGCCGTGGTCGGCGGCTGCCTGCCGGCTCCACGCCAGCGCGCCGAGATAACTGTCGCCTGCCTGGATCGGAGCCACACTATGGGTGACTCCGGCGGCGTCGACCGAGGTCGTGCAGCGGCCTGTGCGGTGTGCGTTCCTCACCGCGTCGCCCAGTTCGAATTCCGGGGGAGTGCGGAACGTGCTCGACGCCGAATCCCGGCGCACGAGAGCGGCATCGGTCGTGTCGAGCAGTGTGACGCTCCCGCCCAGTTGGTCGGCCAGAAGCTGCGTGACGTCGTCCGGTGTCCCGCCCTGGAGCACGACTTCGGTCAGCGCCTCGTGGATCGCCTGTGCTCGTTCCACGACAGCCACGTGTTCCTCGATCTTGCGGTACGCGATCCGTAAGTCCCGCAAGGCAGTCCGGCTCGCCTCGTAGAGCCGGGCATTGTCGAGGGCGACCGCGGCGTGGTCGGCGAACGCGCTCAGCAACGCGATCTCGCCGGCGTGGAAGGACCGTTCCGAGCGGTTCGCGGCGAACAGGGCCCCCACCACTTCACCGCGGATCATCAGGGGCACACCGAGAAGCGCGACGAGTGCCTCGGTGGCGGCCAGGCGGTCGAAGTTCGGATCGTGGTCGATGGCGGTCGAGGCGGTGTAGTCGCGTACCCACTGCGGGCTGCGGGTGGCCAGGATCTTGCCGCCCAAGCCCACAGTGGCCGGTATCCCCGCGGTGAGGAACGACGCGGAGATCGTTCCTTCCGAGGCTCGGGCCGACAGCCTGCCGTCCGAGACCAAAGAGAGGTAGGTGAAATCCGTGCCGATCAGATCATGGGCGTGGTGGACGATCGACTGCAGTACGTCGTCGAGCTCGCCCAGTGCGGTGAGTGACTTGGCCGTCGCGTACAACGACGCCAGCTCACGCTGCCGGCGCCTGAGCGCGTGCGACTCTGCTTCGCCTCCCGGGTCGTTGGCCACAGTGCCATCCCTCCTAGGGCATCAGGTGGCGGAAAACACCACCGAACCGACGTGAGGCGTGTGTGATGCAGACCTCAGCGACAGGGTAACGCCGCCCTACCATGGCCGTCATCACTTGCCTGTCCCACCAACGAAGGCGGCACGTATGGCAACCCCGCTCGCTCAACCCGACGAACAGTCCGGCCAGTCCGGCGCCGCCTCGTCCCCGGCCCGGCGCCGAGGCTTCCGCAAGCTGCTGACCGTGGGGCTGATCGGCAGTTCGATCGAGTGGTACGACTTCTTCCTCTACGGAACCGCGGCCGCACTGGTGTTCCCGAAGGTGTTCTTTCCGCAGTCGTCGGCCCTGACCGGGACCCTGCTGGCCTTCAGCACGTTCTGGGCCGGTTTCGTGGCGCGCCCGATCGGCGGTGTGCTCGCCGGGCACTTCGGCGACAAGTACGGGCGCAAGCCGGTCGTCGTCACCTGTCTGGCGCTCATGGGGGCCGCGACGTTCCTGATCGGCTGCCTGCCCAGCGCCTCGGCGGTGGGCGCGCTGGCGCCGATCCTGTTGGTCACGCTGCGGTTCCTCCAGGGGCTCGCGGCCGGCGGCCAGTGGGGCGGCATCATGCTGCTGCTCACCGAGTCGGCCAGCCCCAAACGGCGCGGCTTCGCCGGAACCTTCGGGCAGACCAGCGTTTTCGTCGCCGTGATCATCTCGAACCTGATCTTCGTCGCGGCCAGCGGCCTGATGCCCGACGACGCCTTCCTCAGCTGGGGCTGGCGAATTCCCTTCCTGGTCAGCATCGTGATGTTCCTGGTGGTCCTGTACATCCAGTCCAAAGTGGAGGACACGCCGGAGTTCCGCGAGCTGCAGCGCGAGGTGTCGCGGCCGGAGCGCGCGGTGGTCCGGGCCCCGCTGGCGAACGTCGTGCGGACCAAGTGGGGGACGATCCTGCTCGGCTGCGGGATTCTCTCGGCCACCAACAGCCTTTTCTACGTCAGCATCTCCGGCCTGCTGAACTACGGCACCACTTCGCTCAAGCTCGACCGTGACCCTTTGCTCGCGGTCGTGCTGCTCAGCTCCGTGGCGATGCTCGCGGTGCTGCCGTGGGCCGGTCACATGTCCGACAAGGTGGGGCGCCGGCCACTGATCCTCATCGGTGGTCTGGGCGTCGCCGTCTGGGCGTTCCCGTACTTCCAGCTCGTCGACTCGGGGTCACTGCCGCTGATCTTCGTCGCCGTGGTCGTGGGTTTCACGTTCCAGTGCCTCACGTACGGCCCGATCGCGAGCTTCCTCGGCGAGCTGTTCGCGCCCAACGTCCGCTACTCGGGCGCATCGCTGTCCTACCAGCTCTCCGCGATCATCATCAGCGGCGGGACGCCGTTCCTCATGACAGCACTGATCGCGGAGACCGGGAGCACCATTCCCGTCGCGATCTACATCATGGCCATGGGACTGATCACCTTCGCCAGCGCGTGGTTCCTGCCTGAGACGAACACCGCCGAGATCCGCCAGGACCCGCGGGCCATCCCGGGCACGCACCTCTACCGCTGACTTCGTGCCTTGTGAGATCCAGAGAAGAGGCTAGCGTGAACAGCACATCACCGAGGGCTCGCCGGCTCGCCGTGCCGGCGGCCCTGGTTCTGGTGGCAGGCATGGCTTTCGGGCCCGGAGTCGCCACCGCATCACCGTCGACCGTGCCGGCGTGCGCCGGGCTGGACCAGATGAGGATTCCGGCCTCGGTCATGAGCCTGCCCACGACTGGCGGCCGCGTTACGTCGGCCTCGGTCAAGACCGGCGTTGTCAGCGGCAGGACGATCGAGTACTGCCAGGCCGATGCCGACATCTTTCCCGTCGATCCGTCCGCGCCGGCCATCAAGATGCGGGTCGCCCTGCCGCACGGCTGGAATCGCAAGGCGTTGATGTTCGGTGGCGGTGGCTACAACGGAACCATTCCCGACCTGACGATGAACGTGCCGTTCGGGCCCGCGGATCAGCCCGCGCCGTTGGCCCGGCGATACGTGACGTTCGCCAGCGACTCCGGCCACCAGCACGGTCCGGCAGCCGTCCCGTCGTTGGACGGGTCGTTCGGGATGAACGACGAGGCCGTGCGCAATTTCGCCGCCGGTGACGCACTCAAGAAGACACGCGACGCGAGCCTGTTCCTCATCTGGCACGCCTACCGGACGAACCCCGCCGAGGTCTACTTCTCAGGAGGCTCGACAGGCGGCCGGGAAGCCCTCGTCGTCGCCCAACGGTGGCCACGGGCGTTCGACGGTGTGATCTCCGCTTACCCCGCCTGGAACAACCTCGCCGAGATCCTGGACCTCGGATACCTGGCGCACGTGTTGTCCCGTCCCGGTGCTTTCCCCGGACCCGCGAAGCAGACGCTGCTGTACGACAGCGTCATCAACGCGTGTGACGGTCTGGACGGTGTCAAGGACAAGGTCATCTCCAACCCTCGCGGCTGTCATTTCGATCCGCACGTGCTCCGCTGCCCGGACGGTGCCGACACCGGTCCGGCCTGCCTGTCCGATCCGCAGATCAAGGCCGTGACCGCGATGTCCACCCCGTTCCGGTGGCCGTACCGGATCGCCAGCGGAGAGACCGGGTATCCGGGCTTCCCGTTCCTCTCGGGAGCGGACATGCGGACTCCGTTCCTCGGCTTCGGCTCGACCGCGCCGGCCAATCCCATGCCGGCGACGAGCGGCTACGGAATGCAGTACTGGGAACAGTGGGTCAAGTACTTCCTGACCCGGGACCCGAACCACAACTCGCTGGACGTGGATCCCCGGCAGCCCGGCAAGTGGCTCGACCGGATCAGCCACCTGTCCACGATCCAGGACCGCAACAACGTCGATCTCCGCCCGTTCGCCCGCGCGGGCGGCAAGCTGATCATGCTCCACGGCGCGGCGGACGAGCTGGTCTCACACCGCTCGACGAACGAGTACTACCAGCGGGTGCGAGACCTGCTGGGAACTGAGGTGACCCGTTCTTTCATGCGGTACTACCTCGTGCCCGGGGCGAACCACGCGAACTTCGGCGCACCGGCGTTCGCCGCCGGCTGGGACTCGCTCTCGGCACTCGAACGCTGGGTCGAGAAAGGACAGTCGCCGGTGAGTCCGGTCGTGGCCGACGTCAACCACAACCGCACCCGTCCACTGTGCGAGTACCCGGCCTGGCCCAGGTATCGCGCGGGCGAGCCGGACAGCGCCTCGAGCTTCGTCTGCACGCGTTGACGGTGCGGTCTACGACAGGTCGGCCATGTCGAGAACGAAGCGGTAGCGGACGTCGTTGCGTGCCAAGCGGTCGAGGGCTTCGTTCACCCGTGCCGACGGCACGAGCTCGATGTCGGCGGTGACGTTGTGCTCGGCGCAGAACTCCAGCATGGCCGCGGTTTCGGAGCGGCCGCCGCTGCCCGCGGAGCTGAGCTTCTTGCGCCCGGTCAGCAGATCGAGGGTCTGCACGGTGACCGGGCCCAGGTACCCGACCTGGCTGAGGGTTCCGTCAAGGGCGACCAGCTTCACATAAGGGCTGATGTCGTGCGGCACGGCGATGGTGTCGATGACCACGTCGAACCGGTCCCGTGCCGCGGACATCTGTCGTTCGTCCGTGGACGTGATCAGATTGGCGCCGAAGCGGCGCGCGTCGTCGGCCTTGTCGGCTGAGCGGCTGATGACCGTGGTGTCCGCGCCGAGCGCGACGGCGAGTTTGACCGCGAGGTGGCCGAGGCCGCCGAGCCCGGCCACCGCGACACGGGTGCCAGGACCGGCACCGAGTGCCCGTAGTGGCTCCCAGACGGTGATTCCGGCGCACAGGAGCGGAGCCGCGGCCGCGGGATCGAGCCCGGTGGGCAGCGGGTAGGTGAACCGGTCGCGGACGACGTACTCGCGGGAGTAGCCGCCCAGCGTGGTGGTTCCGTCGTGGCGGTCGGTGCCGCCGTAGGTCAGCGTCGGGAACTCGTGGCAGAAGTTCTCCTGGCCGCGCAGGCACATGGCGCACTTGCCGCAGGAGTCGACGATGTTGCCGACCGCGACGGCGTCGCCGACGGCGAACCGGGTGACATCGGGCCCGATATCGGTCACCACACCGGTGAACTCGTGGCCTGGGATCAGTGGCGTGTCGCGGTCGGCGGGGTGGGTGTGGAGGGCGTGCAGATCGGAATGGCAGACGCCGCAGTAGTCCACGCGTACCGCGACGTCGTCGGCTCGCAGTTCCCGCCGTTCGAACGACACTCGCCGTAACGTGGTCTCGCCGCGGTCGGCCTGCCAGCCCACGGTGGTTTTCATGCGACTCCTTCGCAAACAGACTGTTCGGTCTATTTGGAGCGTAACCGTCCACCCTCTCTGAGGCAAACCGACTGGTCTGTTGTTATCGTGCTCGGTATGGCCCAGACGCCTCTGACGCCGCAGACTTCGCGTGGTGCCGCCACCCGGCAGCGGATTCTGGACGTGGCGACCCAGGAGTTCGCCGAGTACGGCATCGCCGGGGCGCGAATCGAGCGGATCGTGGCGGCGGCACGCACCAACAAAGCCCAGCTCTACGCCTATTTCGGCAGCAAGGAAGGCCTGTTCGACGCGATCTTCTCCGGCTCACTGGAGCGGATCATGACCGTCGTCCCGATCAACGCGACCGACCTCGCGGACTGGGCCGTCCGGCTGTACGACGAGTACCTGCGTCGCCCCGACCTGATCCGGCTGGCCACGTGGGCACGTCTGGAACGACGTCCGGTCGGTCATCTCGTCGATGACGCGAACCGGCTCGATGACGCCAAGCTCCGCGCCATCGCCGGCGCGCAAGCCGCGGGCATCGTCCGGGACGGCGATCCGTTCGACCTGATGGCCATGGTCATCGCGATGTCCATGGCGTGGTCGCCAGTCAGCAACGTCTACGCCGCCAGCGAGCAGGAACCGCCGGAACTGCACGAGCGGCGGCGAGCCCTGCTCCGCGACAGCGTTCGGCGGGTCGTGACCCCCGGCTGAATCAGATGGTCCGAGAAGTGGGAGAGCGGCTGGTCCGCACAGCCTGGCTGTGCGGACCAGCCGCTCGGGTATCGATGTCGGCGGTGTTCCGGGTGCTGCCAGGTCAGCCCTTCGAGCAGGCCTGACCGTTCACGGTGAAGCCGGTCGGCTCCGCGTGCGGCGCGGTCGACGAGGCGTTGAACCCGGTCTGCACCGAGCCGCCGGCCGGCACGCGGCCGTTCCACGACATGGAGGTGGCGGTCACCGCGGCCGCGGTCTGCGTCCAGGTGGCCGACCAGCCATGCGTGACCTTCTGGTTGCCGGGCCAGGTGAATCCGAGTGTCCAGGAACTCCACTCAGCGCTGCTGGTGTTGGTGATCGTGACGGTCGCGGACAGGCCGTTGCTCCACCCGTTGGCCTGATAGGTGATCTTGCAGGACGTCTGGCCGTCCGATGTGGTCGTCACCGAGACCGTGCCGGAGAGCGCGGACGTGAGCCCGGCGCCGTTACGTGCCTTGACGGCGAGCCGGTACGTGGTGTTCGGGCTCAGTCCGGTCAACGTCGCGGAGGTGCCGGTGACGGTGGTGACCACGCGCTGCGTGTCGCCTTCGATGGAGATGACGTCGTAGCCTCGGACGCCGCTTTCCGAGTCGCTCGACGCGGTCCAGTTCAGCGTCACGCCCGTGCCGGTGACGCCGGACGCGACCGGAGTGCCCGGCGTGGTCGGGGGAGTGTTGTCCGGCGGGACCGAGGGGCCCGACTTCTCCGCCGCCCAGTTGGCGATCCACGCCAGCGCCGAGTTCCAGTTGACCGTGACCTCGTTGAGCGAGTACGCCTCGATGTGGTCCACGAAGCACTTCTGCGGCTTGCAGCCCTGGAGCAGGCGTGTGGCGACGGGGTCCTGCAGCGCGCTGTTCGGGCCGCCGGACAGCGCCCCTGGTGGCGCGATGGGCAGCGTCTGGTCGAGTTGGTTGGCCCAATGCCGGTGGTGCACGTTCTTCACCGGCTGCTCGCCGTACCCGCTGACGTAGGAGTAGCTCACCGGGTTGCGGCCCAACAGGTAGTGCATCGCCTGGAACACGCCCTCGCGGTACTTGGCCGCGCCGGTGAAGTCGTGCGCCAGCGCGAGCACCGACGCGTTGTTGGCGATCAGGCCGTTCGAGCCCCACACGTACGTGCCGTCCGGCTCCCGGTACGGCGCGGGGTAGCCCTGCGAGGCCATCTGGTTCAGGTGCTTGTCCGCCGTGGCCACGAAGGCCGCCTTGATCGCGGCGACGTCCTGTGCCGGAAGGCCGTTGGGCACCAACGCGAGCGTGATGTCGCCCAGCGGACCGGTGGCGCCCCAGTCGTAACCGCGGTCGTTGAGCGACTGTCCCTTGTAGAGGGACGAGCCGGTCACGTCCGCGCGGTAGGACGTTTCGCCGGTCGTCGTGTACATCTCCGCGGCGGCCCAGTAGAACTCGTCGGTCAGTGTGGTGTCGGAGTACGCACCGCCGCCGGTGCCGTCGTTCGGGTCGGCGATCTTGTTCGGGTTCGCCTTCGCCGCGGCGTACGCCTTCTTCGCGGCGGCAAGGGCCTTGTCGGCGAAGGCCGGGTCGATCGTCTTCCAGATGCGGGCCGCCTGCGCCGCGACCGCCGCCATGTTCAGCGTCGCCGCGGTGCTTGTCGCCGACAACCTGCGCACTTGGCTGTCCTGGTGCGGCAACGTGGGCAGAGCGGTCCAGTTCGCGTCGTGGATCTTGTGGTGCACCATGCCGTCCGGCGCCTGCATCTTCAGCAGGAACTCGACCTCCCACCGGGCCTCGTCGAGGACGTCGGGCACACCGTTGGCCTGCTCCGGGATGGACAGCTTGCCGTCGCCGAGCGCGGCGGCGTCACCGATCAGCTTGGCGCGTTCGTAGGTGTTGAGCACCTGCCACGCCGAGATGCCGCCGTTGACGACGTACTTGCCGTGGTCACCCGCGTCGTACCAGCCGCCGCGCACGTCCAGCGTGTAGCCGCAGTTCAGGTCGGACCGGCAGGGCACGTTGTTGTCGCCCTGGTTGGGCGCGACGTTGACGTGACCGGCCGGTCGCGCGTACGTCGCGCCGACGTACTGCGCCTGGATCTCGACGCCGCTGCGCTGGTGGTAGAAGAACGCCAACGAGTCGTACCGCAGCTTCTTCATGGCGTCGGCGGAGATGTCGAACGGGAAGCTGGACTCCGCGCCGACAGTGAGCGTGTACCCGGTGCCCGCGGTGTCGTAGGACGAGAAGTCGATCAGGTGCACCGGGTCGCCGGACAACGTGTCGACGCCCTTCGGCGTGGTCTGGCCGGTGGCGACGGTCGTGCCCGCGGAGTTCTTCAGCGACCACGTCTGCGCGGTCGTCGTGTCGGACACCAGGGTCGCGTGCTTCGGCAGGCCCGGCACGTACGCGACCTGATCGACCTGGACCTTCTTGGTCGGCGCGCCCGGGCCGCCGGGCGGGATCACGCCGCCGACCAAGGAGACGTTGTCCACGCAGACGGTGTTGTTCGCCGCGTTGCCGCCGAGTTGGAAGGTGATCTGCCCGTTGCCCAGGTCCGGGAAGTCCAGCTCGGAGGTGAACGTGAAGGTGTACTTCTGCTTGCTGGTGGTCAGCTGCACCTCGTGCCGGGCGATACCCCGGTACGGGCTGACGGCTTCACCCGCGTTGGCCGCGATGGACTGGGGCGTGGTGGCGTAGGCGTCGAAGGACATCGTGTACTGCTGCCCGGCCTCGAACGGCACGCCGTTCTGGCCGATCAGAGCGTCCCACGGGTTCGTCGTACCGCCGGTGACCGAGGCGCACAGCTCGCCGCCGACGACGCGGTTGGTCACTCCGGCACTGGCCCACCACGGGTCAGCGGTACCCGAGGCGAAGGTGCCGTTGAGTATCCGTTCGTAGGCGGCAGCCTGGGCTGTGCCGGTGCCGAGCGCGGCGGTGATGGCGACAAGGGCAAGGGTCGCAGTCGCGCGCCGGCGCCTGCGGGCAGGGGAAAGCGATCTCATCGGGTTGGGTCTCCTCCGTCTGCTCTGACGGTCGACGACACTTCTGGGAGCGCTCCCAGGGAGCGTAAGCGGGCCCGTCCCGCATCCGCAAGGACCCTCGTGAGTGTTTATCGGGGTTCTAATGACAAACACTCACGAGGGGGTGGCCAAAACGCGCCGTCAGGTCGCGTCACCGCCGTCGGCGACGCTGCCACGCTTTCCCATAGGCTCGCGATCATGACTGATCGTGATGAGCTGCCGAGCAACTGGGGCCGGTGGGGTGACGACGACGAACTGGGCACGTTGAACCTGATCACCGACGAGGTTCGCGAGCGGGCCGCGCGTGAGGTGCGCACCGGCCGCTCGGTGTCCCTGGCTGTCCCCATCCAGCCTGCGCCGGTCTTCAGCGGCCCGTTCGCGCCGCAGACCGCCGAGGAGTCACCGGTCCGGCAGATCATGGCGTACACCGGGAGTCCGGCGCCCGCACACGCGGACGTCATGCTGTTCACCAATCACCACACCTTGTCCACGCACCTGGATGCGTTGTCGCACATCGTGCAGGACGGCCAGGTGTATCCCGGGCGTCCGGTGGGCGAAAGCGTCACCATGGGCGGCGTCGTGCACGGGTCGACCACGGCGTTCGCGGCCGGGATCGTGACCAGGGGTGTCCTGCTCGACCTCGGGGCCGACGGCCCGGTGCCCGTCGACCGTGCGATCACGTCGCAGGATCTCGACGCGGCGGAGGAGCGGTTCGGAGTCCGTGTGGAGTCCGGTGACGCGCTCGTCGTGCGGTTCGGCTGGATGGAGACCCGCTATCGCGGCAACCCGATGCCGGGCATGGCCATCGACGCGGCGCGCTGGATGCACGACCGCGGCGTGTCGGTGTACGCCGGGGATCTCGGGGACATGTACCCGCAGCGGCCTGACGTTCCGTCGGCTATGCACGGGGTGGCCTTACCGCGGATGGGAATGCCGCTCATCGATGCCGTGGACGCCGACGAACTGGCCGCCGTCTGTGCGGAACTCGGGCGCTACAGCTTCATGTTCGTCGCCGCGCCACCACGTATCCACGGCATGACGGGAGTTCCTGTCAACCCGATCGCGGTCTTCTGAACGGCAGCCGGCGCCTACCGCGCCGGTGACGCGAAAGCCGTTGGCCGCACTGAAGATTCGGCGTCACCGCGCGGACAACTGGTCCAATGCAGCGGCCCGTCGCTGAATCACGGGACTCCGGCGGAATCCGGGCTGCCGCTTGCTGTGACTCGCTCGCCGTGCGTGAGATCCGAGACAGGGCTCAGTGGCGGTGTGCGCGGAGACCGTCGACGAGGATCGACAGCAACCGTTGCCCGCGTGCGTCGAGTTCGGCATCGTCCAGCCGGGACAACCAGCTGATGAGCACGATGACGTCGCGGGCCTCGGTGTCGGCGCGGATGCTGCCGGCCGAGCGGCCGGCAGCCAGCAGCAGTTCCACCGCGTCACCGATCGGGCCAAGGCTGTGGGCACTGAGGTCCTGCCACGTCGCCGCCTCGACGGCGGCGAACACGTCGCGCTTGATCCGGGCGTAGGCGGCCACCCGGTCGAACCACGCCGCCAACGCGTCCAGCGGTTCGTGAGTCGCCAGCAGGTGTGGCGCGGCGGCGACCAGTTCTTCCACTTCGTGGCGGTACAGCTCGGAGAGGAGGTCCTCGCGTGTCGGGAAGTGCCGGTACAGCGTGCCTTGTCCGATGCCGCAGGCCTTCGCGACCGCGTTGAGCTTCAGTTCTCCCGGCTCGTGCAGGAGATCGCGCGCCGCCTGAAGGATTCGCTCCCGGTTGCGCTGGGCGTCGGCACGTCGTGTTCCGCCGCGCTTGACAGAACCGGACACGTGTCCGCTATGGTCGTCGGAGTAACCGGACATGTGTCCACTCTAGCCGGAGGAGCTCCATGACCACCCACGGCAAGGTCGTCGCCATCACGGGCGCCAGCAGCGGCATCGGTGCGGCGACAGCCCGCCACCTGGCCTCACTCGGTGCGGCCGTCGTCCTCGGCGCCCGCCGCACCGACCGGCTGGACCAGCTGGTCGCCGAGATCGAAGCCACCGGCGGCCAGGCGGCCGCCACCCGCGTGGACGTCACGAAACCCGACGACCTCCAGTCGCTCGTCACCCTCGCCGTCGAGCGCTTCGGCCGGCTGGACGTCCTGGTGGGCAACGCCGGAATCGCCAGGATCGGCGCGGTCGCCGATCTGGACGTCGAGGGCTGGTCGGCGATGGTCGACGTGAACCTCAAAGGAATCCTGCACGGGATCGCCGCGGCCCTGCCCGTGTTCCGCCGCCAGGGCAGTGGTCACCTCGTCACCGTCGCCTCGACCTCCGGCTTGAAGATCGTCCCCACTCAGGCGGTGTACGCCGGGACGAAGAACGCGGTACGCACCCTTATGGAGGGCCTGCGGCAGGAGAGCACCGACGGGGTCCTCCGCACGACGTCGATCTCCCCGGGCTACGTCCGCACCGAGCTCGTCGACAACGCCGTCGACGATCCGGCTGTGCGCGAACAGGTCCAGCAGAGCATGGCCGAGCTCGGTATCGATCCCATGGCGGTGGCGCGGGCGATCGCCTTCGTCATCGACCAGCCCGACGACGTGGAGATCGGGGACCTGACCATCCGGCCGACTCGCCAGGGCTGAGCCGGGTGCCAGGCGCCAGAATCCCTCCCGGTGCGTAGTTCTACTGTGGACAGTGGGAACGGGGTGGCGACAAATCGCCACCCCGTCCGGATTGTGATGCCTCACGTGCACAGCGCTGTGTCGAGCGCCGCCTCCATGTGCCGTAGATCGGTGACGTCCCTTGGCAGGCCGGTGATGCCGATGGTGGCCGCCTTGCCGTCCGGTGTCACGGCGTTGTACGTCGAGTAGCCGACTGCGAGGCCGCCGTGCGTCCAGGCGAAGCCGCCGCAGCTGAGCGCGAACGTCGCCAGCCCCAAGCCGTAGCGCGCCTGCCCGGTGAGGTCGAACCCGGGGGAGGGGATGGTCTTCTGCATCTCCTTCAGCTGCTCGGGTTCGAGCAGCTTGCCGGTGACCAGGGCGGTCATGAAGGTGTTGAGGTCGACCGGCGTGCCGACCAGCGCGCCCGCCGCCCACGCCGCCGAGGTCTCGGACTCGCTCACGTCGGTCCACGCGTCGCCACGTTTCATCGCCAGGTACCCGTGCGGGTGCCTGCCGCGGATGGCCTGTTCGCCGACTCCCGGCCAGTAGGTGTCCCGCAGGCCGATGCGGTTGATCACGCGGTTGGTGATCTCCTCGCCGACCGGCCGGCCGGTCACCTTCTGCACGACCAGACCGGCGAGGATGAAGTTGGTGTTGCTGTAGCTCCACTGGCCGTGAGCCGCGTCCGGTTTCTCGCCCAGCGCGACGTCGACCAGTTCCCGTGGTTCGTAGTACTGGTGCAGTGCCGCGAACAGGTCCGACATGAGCTTCTGGTCGTAGTCGGCGAGGCCGCTGGTGTGTTGCAGCAGTTGCCGGATGGTGATGGTGCGGCCGTCGACGCCTTCGGCGCGCACGACGTTCGGCAGGTACTTCTCCACCGGGTCATCGAGGCTGATCCTGCGCTCGCCGACCAGTTGCAGCACGACCACAGCGGTGAACATCTTGGTGTTGCTGCCCATGCGGATCTGACCGTTGCGTGGTACCGGTGTCCTTCCGGCCAGGTTGCCCACGCCTGCCGTGTAGTGCCGCGTCCGTCCGTCCCGGTCTCGCACCGCTGCCGTCACTCCCGGGAACTTGTCCTCCTGGACCAGCGTGTTGAGGCGCCGTTGCAGTGGGTTGTCATGACGTGTGCTCTCGCTCGCGCCGGCCTGCGCGCCGGCCACCCCGCTGAGCAGGACGGCTACGGCTGACAGCACTGCGACGAGGCGAACCTTCGACTTGCCGGTGCGGTTGTCCATGACGAACCCCTTATGCCGGTGGTTGTTTGCTCTCCCCTGTGCACGATGTCCTGTTGAGGCGGTGTGATCGATCCCGCTGGCTGAACAACCCGGAGTACGGCAGGCTGTACCAACCACATGTGAGTCGCGGAGAGGCTGAGGACGTGACCGAGGTACGCATCCGGCCCAAGTCCCGCGGACACGTGTACGCCGAGTTGCTCGCGCCATGTGATGCCGGTGACCAGCTGGCCTTGGCGGAGATCGCGGTCGACGCGATCTCCGCGCTCGGCGCGGGCCTCTTCGAGCCGCTCTCAGTGGATGGCGAATTCCCGTGCCATGAGACCGAGTTCGGGTTGCCGCTCCCGCCCGGCATGGGGCAGTCCGCGCCTTACCACCAGCTCCGGGTCGCCTCATTGCCGGCGGACGTCCAGATCCGGGGAATCTGGACCGACACGGTGATCACCCGGTGTGAGCGCCTCGACCGGGCCACGATCCTCAGCTGGATCGCCGGCGTTCTGGCAGGACAGCGGTGTTCGGAGCCGGACACCCGGCCCGGGTGGAACGAGTTGGTGATCGAGACGGTCCGCGCTCGCCTGCCCGACGCGACGGCCGCCGGCGTGGAAGGCGACGAACTGCTTGTGTCCCATGGCGCCGGAGTGATCGCCTATCCCGTGGAGCGGTCCGCGGACGCGCTCTGGGTGGCCGGGCCGCACATTCGCAACTTCGACACGGTTCCGTTCGAAGTGACGATCAGCAAGGACTACGGCTCGCTGTCCCTCCAGTTCTCAACGCTGTGGTCGCTGTGGATCGACGGTCCGGGCCATCCCGACATCGAAGCGGCCAGCCGTCGGCTTTCCGCACTGGGATGGGACGTGCGACCGTTCGTGCGGGGCGGCATGTAGCTCGGATCGCCAAACGGCCGTCCCCCGTCCGCCGCGGCGGCAGGGCCGGTGTCACGCCGGTTTGAGGTGGGAGCCGGCGGCGTCCAGGAAGCGTTCGAGCTCCGTCCTGGTGTCCGGCCCGCAGGGCTGGAAGACGATCTCCGTGACGCCGTGCGCGGCGAGGTCGTCGAGCTTGCGGCGGACCTGGTCGCGTGTGCCACTGATGGTGACATCGGTGAGGATCGAGTGGCCACCAGCGTCCCACGCCGCCTGGTCGGCCTCGTTCAGCTCGACGCAGTGCCCGGAGTGAACGGCGAGATGCCGCTCCTCGGCGGGGGACCGCTCGACGACCGCCAGCCACTGCTCGCCACCGGGAAGATCGAGGACGGCTGCCGGGCCGCCGAACTCGTACGCCCCGTGGTAGGCCAGGGCCCAGCCTGGGCCGCCGGCCAGTCGGGCGTGCTCGGAGTCCGGGGTCTCGCCCTCACCGAGCACGGTGCCCCAGGCCAGATATGGCACCCACGAGTACTCGCGCATGAACTCCGGTGGCTGGAAGGTCACGTACAGGCCGTCGGCGTGTTTCCTGGCGACCTCGTTACCCATGGGGCCGAGTGCGCCGACCAGGACGGGCACGTCGACCGGCCGCGCTGGTGCGTGCCCGGCGGGGTGCAGCATCCGCATCCGCTTGCCTTCCCACTCAACGGTTTCGCCCCGGAGCAGGCCACGGTAGGCGGTGATGTAGGCGTCCATGAACGACCAGCTGATCGCTCCGTATCCCATCGCACGGCGTCCGCTGAACCCGGTGCCGAAGGCCACCGAGACGCGGCCGGGAGCCAGGGCGGCCAGGGTGGCGGTCGCGGCGGCGTTGGTCATCGGATGGCGGAGACTGGGGACGAGGACGCCAGGGCCAAGGCCGATCCGTTCGGTCCGTTGCGCGGCCAGCGCGAGCGTCATCCACACGTCAGGGCTCTGCTGTGGGGTGTCGTAGACCCAGGCGCGAACGTAGCCCAGGCTTTCCGCCATGGCGATGTTGTCGGGTGTGTCCAGGGTGGTCGGGAACGCGCATGCCACGTCCATCAGATCCTCCAACGGCGACACGAAAAGCGGGATTACGGCAGGCCCCCGTGCGGGACCTCGACGGTGACCGCGAGCAGTTCGGCTTCACGGGCCGCGCGCCGCTCGTGCTCGGCGAAGGACGGCGCGGCACAGGCGAACAGGGTCCGGCCGTCCGCACCGCCGAGCATGCAGGCGAAAACGTCCATTTTGGTCCGGATCTCGTCGAGGATCTCGCCGCCCTCCCGGACGCGCAGGAGCCGGGCGTGCAGCGCGTCCGCGACCCAGATCGCGCCTTCCGCGTCGGCGGAGATGCCGTCCGGCGCGACCTCGAGCCGCCCGAGCGCGACGGCGAGATCGTCCGTCCGCGGGGAATCGCCGAACTGGGCCCATGTCCGCTGGTTGGTGAGGCTGCCGTCCCGCTCGATGTCGAAGGCGGTCAGCCTCCCGCCGAAGGTCTCGGCGACGACCAGCACACCGCCGGGCAGGATCACCATGCCGTTGGGGAAATCGAGCCCCTCGGCCACGGTGGTCACGCTGCCGTCAGGGTCGACACGTGTGAGCGTGGTGGAACGCATCGCCGCGCCGCCCATCAGGTCGAAGCCGAAGTTGCCCACGTAGGCGCGCCCGGACTCGTCCACGACCATGTCGTTGAGCACGGCGGGCACGGCGCCGGACAGATCGGCATGCTCCGACAGCTGCCCGGACTCGTCGCGGACCAGGATGCGGTGATCCCGCATCGACACGATCAGCGCGCGCCCGTCGGGCAGGAAACCAAGCCCGGACGGCTGGCCCGGCACCTCGGCCACCACCTCGGTGCCGCCGTGGCCGTCGGTCGCCAGGACCTGGTTGGTGTAGAAGTCCGAGACCCACAGCCGCCCGTCCTGCCATCGCGGGCACTCCAGGAACGAGTGTCCCTCGAGCACGACCGTCATGTCCGGGCTGGAAGACCGGTGTTCCATCACCATCGATGTCACCTCGCCATGGTTGTCGGCACTGCGGTGAACCGGGCCTGGAACCGATGCCACACGGCCATCGCGAAGAGAACCGGGACGGCCTGGCCCGGCTGGCCGTCCCCGCCGAGTCGACGAACGCTGCCCGACTCGCTTGCCGGAAGAGCTAACTAAGCGCATAGTTACTCCACATCGGATCCGTGTCAAGACGGAAGTCATGGTCCGGAGTGGGGATGTCCGCATGATGGCCAAACGCAACCGCGGTGGCGGCCCGAGCAAAGGGGTGTCCGTGCCGGCTGATCCGGCCGCGGCCGACCTGTGGCGCGCGGACACTTCGGACGCCGTCCGGGCCCTGCTGGTCTCGGCGGTGCTGTGCTTCAGCCGTAACGGGTTCCATGCCACGACGACCCGGGACATCACCGCCGCCGTCGGCCTGAGCCCCGGCGCGCTGTACGTGCACTTCCCCTCGAAGGAGGACGTGCTGTTCGAAATCGTCCGGACCGGTCACGAACGAGCTCTCGAGGCCATGCGATCCCAGGCCGACACGGGCGATCCGATCGACTACGTGCGCGGGCTGGTGGCACGCCATGTCGTCTGGCACGCGCGGCACCACACGGTGGCCCGCGTCTGTCAGTACGAACTGGCCGCGCTCACGCCCGAACACCACGCCGTGGTCATGGACCTCCGGCAGCAGTTCAGCTCCGTGCTGCGGTTGGCGGTCCACAAGGGTGTGCGGGCAGGGGCCTTCGACACGCCCGACGTCAACCGTGCCGTGCGTGCCGTGCTGTCGCTGGGCATCGACCTCGTCCGGTGGTACCGGCTCGACGGCACCGACTCACCCGAGGAACTCGCCGGGTTCTACGCGGACCTCGCTCTGCGAATGATCGGCGCGGGCTCGCGCTGAGCAACGCGATGCGTCAGCGGCGGGCGAATGCCGGTGCCCTCTCCGGGCGGAACCCGACACCGATCAGGTACACCGCCATCGTCCGGATGAACGGCAACCACCGTGCCGCGGTCAGGGCCGGACCCGGCAGTCCCGCCGTCGCACCGGTCAGCACGGGGCCGGCGAGATCGGCGTGCATGATCCGTTGCAGAGCCTGGACCAGAAGCGTCGGCAACCAACGGCGCCGCCGTACCCGGGCGAGGTCGCCACCGCGCACCGCACCGCGACGCAGCGGCCCGGCCAGCAAGCGGGCAGCCGCGACCGCGTCCTGGACCGCCAGGTTGATCCCCATCCCGCCGACCGGCGACATCGCGTGCGCGGCGTCGCCGATGCACAGCATCCCTTCGACGTGCCACCGGCGCAGCCGGTTGAGCTGGACGTCGAGGTGCTTCACATCGTCCATAGTGGACAGTTCGGAGACGCGGTCGGCGTACTCCGGCAGGAGTTCGGCGATGTCGGCCCGGAACGCCGTGATGCCCCGTGCCCGCAGCCGGGCGTCCGTGCCCTTGCGGGCGACGTAGCCGATCTGGAAGTACCCTTCGCGCGGTATCACGATCGCGAACCGGCCGCGGCCCGGCCGCCGGGTCAGCTCGCCGACCTGCTCGCCCGCCCGGCGGGAGAGCTGGAACCACCAGGTGTCGAACGGGACCTCGAAGTCGGTCACCGGCAGCCCGGCGACCGCGCGCAAAAGGGAGTCCCGCCCGTCGCAGGCCACCGTCAGGCCGGCCCGGATCTCCCCGTGCTGACCGTCGTTGCCGCGATAACGGACGCCGACGACCCGGCCGTGCTCGCGGACGACCGAGGTCGCCCTGACGCCCAGCCGCAACTGGAACGCCGGCTCGGCTCGGCCGGCGCTCGCGAGCAGGGTGAGCAAATCCCACTGCGGGACGATCGCCACGTACGGATGCCGCACGCCCCAACGGCCCAACGCCGCGAAGTCCCCGATTCGCGCTGTCCCGCCGTGCCGGTCGGGCAGGACGACCTCGGTGACCCGGGACTGCGGCAGTCGCGCGAACCGCTCACCCAGCCCCAGATCGTCGAGCAGGTCGAGGGTCGCGGGGTGGACGGTGTCGCCGCGGAAGTCGTGCAGGAAATCCTCGTGCTTCTCCAGCACGGTCACCGCGACCCCAGCCCTGGCGAGCAACAGCCCCAGCACCATCCCGGCCGGCCCGCCGCCGACGACGCAGCACGTCGTCCGTTCCGGCGGAGCAGTCGCCATGGCACCCGCCGAAGAGTTGGTCGTCACTGCGACACTATGCGGTCAGTGATTCTTGCCGTTACGGCTATTCCCCACGACGTGGCGCATTCGCGCCAGCCATGCACAGCGCTGCTGACGCGCCATGAACGGTCTTACTCGGCGACGACCAGTCCCACGCGGTAGGCGAGGACGACTGCCTGCACGCGGTCGCGCAGGTCGAGTTTGGTCAGAATCCGGGAGACGTACGTCTTGACCGTTTCGACGGTGATGCTCAGCTTCTCGGCGATCTCCGCGTTGGAGAGGCCGGTGGCGATCTGTTCGAGCACCTCCAGTTCGCGCCGGGTCAGGGTCTGCCGGATCTGGTCCAGGGCAGGTCGTGCGGTGTCGGTGGGACGAAGCCGTTCCGCGAAGTGACCGATCAGATTGCGGGTGACAGCCGGGGCGACCAGTGCGTCACCGGCGGCGATCGTCCGCACGCTGGCGATCAGTTCCGCCGGTTGGGCGTCCTTGAGCAGGAAACCGCTGGCGCCTGCCCTGAGCGCCTCGTAGGCGTGCTCGTCGACGTTGAACGTGGTGACCACCAGCACTTTCGCCGGTCGTTCCACACCACGGCCGGCCAGCCGGCGGGTGGCCTCGATGCCGTCGAGAATGGGCATACGGATGTCCATCACGACGACATCCGGGCGTAGGCGGAGCGCCTCCTCGACGGCCTGTCTGCCGTCCGCGGCCTCGCCGACGACCTCCATGTCCGGCTGTGCCGAGAAGATCGTGGTGTAGCCGGCACGGACCAGCGCCTGGTCCTCACAGACCAGCACCCGGATCGGCGCGTCAGTCATGCTTCGCTCCGTGAAGGGATGAGGGCGTGCACGCGGAACCCGCCTTCGGGCCGGGCCGCGGCCACCAGGTCGCCATCGAGCATGCGTACCCGCTCCCGCAGTCCTCGCAGGCCGCGCCCGCCCGAAGCGACATCGGGTGTGCCGTTCGTGGCTCCGTCGGTCGTCACCTCGATCTCGATCCGGTCATCGTGATCGTCGATCCTGACCATGGTGGACTGTCCTTTCGCGTACTTCATCGCGTTGGTGAGCGCTTCCTGCACGACCCGGTAAGCGGCCAGTTCGACGTCGACGGCGTGCTCGCGCTGATCGCCATGCCTGGACAGTTCGACCGGCTGGCCGGACAAGCGGGCCTGCTCGACCAGGTCACTGACCCGGCCGAGGGCCGGTGAGCGGTCCGTGGTCGTGGAGTCGCCGGTCGCCTCCAGCACACCGAGCAGGTGGCGCAGTTCCGTCAGTGCCCGGCGACCGGTGTCGCTGATGGAGGCCAGCCCTTCCCCGACACGTCCCGGCGCGCCGTCGAGCAGGAATTGTGTCGCGTCGGCCTGGATGACCATGGCGGTCACGTGATGGGTCACCACATCGTGCAAGTCCCGGGCGATGCGGGCACGCTCGCCGGCAGTGGCCACCTCGACGCTCAGCCGGCGGCGCTCAGCCTCTTCGGCCCGCCATCGCCGTATCGCGGTCCCGGACATCCACATCACCACCAGCGTCAGATAGAACACGAGGAACACCTGGATCTGGCTGGGAGAACCCAGCAGGTGCAAGACGACTGCCAGTCCGCAGTAACCCGCGCTCGCGCCCGCCGCGAGGACCGCGCGGTGGCGGACCTGGTGGGCACCCGCGGCGTACAGGGCCAAGTACAGCCCGATGCTCGCGAACGTGTCCGGGTAGCCGAACGACTGGTGCAGCGCGAAGGCGACGCCGATGATCGCCAGGCACGCCGCCGGCCACCGGCGCCGGAGCGCCAGTGGTGCGGACTGAGCCACGATCAGCACCAGTGCGAGTGCGTCCACGGGACGTTTCGGCAGGTCACCGAGCTGAGCTCCGATGGCCGACACTGTCGGCACGAAAGCCAGTGCCGTGAGCGCCGCGGAGAACAAAGTGTCCTTGGCGAGCTGAGTTCTCCGTTGCCACCAGGCGCGTGCAGTCTGGACCAGGAACACCACGCGAGCCTACTGGCATGGGAGTGGTCAGGCCTTGGCACGCCAGCGACGGGGCTGGATCCGGCCTTCCCGGACCGCGCGCCGCAACAGGACGACGGTGGGAACAAGGCAGATCAGCAATGCGATCAGGCTCGCCTCCGGTCCGAACGTGCCACCGGTCAGCGGGGACGGGCCGGACAGCGTGGTGTGCAGCAGACTGCGCGGAGCCTCGGCCGAGCCGGAGATCGCGACACCGAAGATCCCGGCGTGGGTGAGGTTCCACGCGAAGTGCACGCCGATCGGCAGCCACAACGAACCGGTCGCGACATAGGCGGCACCGGTCAGGGCACCACCCGACAAGGCGATCGAGATCGCGCCCCACACCGTCGCGTTCTCGTTGAGCAGGTGCGTCAAACCGAACAGCACCGAGGACGTGACCAAGGTGATCACAGTGCCGAGATGCTCCTGCATGATCCGGAACAGGATGCCACGGAACAGCACTTCCTCGACGACCGCGACGCTCGCCGTCGTACCGGCGGTGGCGATGAATCCCCAGACGGAGCCCCAGCTCATGTCCTGCCAACCGCCGAACATCGCGATCAGGAGCATCAGCGTGACGAACAGCCCGGCCCCGACCGCCGCCCCGCGCAGCAAGCCGGACCACATGCCCCGCGTGTCGACCTCAGGGACCGCTGACCGCTGCTCGACGACCTGGGACAGCCGGCGGTAACCAGTCACCATGGCGACGGCGACCCCGATGCCCACCGGCAGCGCGAGGAGTGCGACCGGCGACACGAGCTGGTTGACTCCGGCGTTCGCCAGCATGACCGCGAAGAACGCGATCGCGAGCACGGGAAACCGGAACCTGCGCAGCCTTGCCGTCCGGACGGCGTCCCGCACGTGATTCGTGTCGGCCAAGATCCTGGTCCTCTCTGCTTGTGCCACGGGGATTCCCTTGTGGCACACAGAGATTAGGAAGCCAGGTGGTGCGGCCACATCCCGCTGGAAACGACAACCGCGATAGCTCTCACGAGGGACCCGCCGCACCTCGGCTCATCCGCTGAGCGAGACGCCGCTCGTGCCCGGCCGGCCGGTGAACCCTGAAACAGGGAAGGATGGCCGCCATGACATTGCCTGCTCTTCCCGAGGAGTCCTTCCAGCGAGTGCTCTGCGTCGTCGCGCACCCTGACGACATGGAGTACGGCACCTCCGCGGCCGTCGCGCGCTGGACCGCCCGTGGCATCGAGGTCGGGTACCTCCTGCTCACCCGTGGCGAGGCCGGTATGCCGAACCATCCCGAGGAAACGGCGCGCCTGCGTGTCGCCGAACAGAGGGCGGCCTGTGACGTCGTCGGCGTCAAGCACCTGACCGTCCTGGAACATCCGGACGGTGTCCTCGTCTACGGCCTCGATCTGCGCCGCGACATCTGCCGGGAGATCCGCAGGTTCAAGCCCGACGTCGTTCTCGGCATGGGGCACCAGGTCGAGACGCCCTTCGGCTTCGACCAGGCCGACCACCGCGCGGCAGGGCTGGCGACGCTCGACGCGGTGCGCGACGCGGGCAACAGGTGGGTCTTCCCGGAGCAGGTCGAGGAGGAGGACCTTGAACCGCACTCCGTGCGCTGGTTCATCGTGCCCGGGCTGCCCGGCTTCAGCGTGACCCACGGCGTCGAGGTCACCGGGGAGCCGCTGCGCCGCGGCGTCGCCTCGCTCGAAGCGCACGGCGCGTACCTGGCCGCGCTGCCGGACCATCCCGCTCCCGCGGACTTCATCCCGCAGTTCACCGCGATGAGCGGCAAGGCCATGGGCGTCGAGCACGCCGTCCTCTTCCGTGCCCACGACCTGCAGGCGCCACCGGAGTTCTCCACCGAGGGCACGCAGGACTGACTTGCTCCCGAGCGGGCCGGCCTTTCGAAGAGCCGGGGTAGCTCGTTCTCAGGCGCGCGACGCCGCCCTCACCGGCAGGGTACGGCGAGGGCGGCGTCGTCGATGACGGCTCAGCCGGGCCGTCGGGCCTGGATCAGACCGAGTGCGGACAGGTGTCGCGGTACTCCGAGATCGCCGTGCCGCGTGGTGCCGGGCACAGGAACTGCTCGTAGCGCAGATCGTTGTCGATGAACCTCTTCAGCCAGGAGATGCTGTACTTCGCGATCGTGGTGTTCGAGGAGTTCGGTGCGAAGTGGCTGGCACCGGCCAGTTCCAGGTACGCCTTGTCCAGAGTGGAGGGAAGGCTCTGGTAGAACGGCTCCGCGTGCGAGGACACCGAGGCTGTCGAGTCGTTCTCGGCGCCGATGATCAGTGTCGGTGTCTGCACGGTCGACCAGGTCTTGGTCGTGTTCCACGGCGTCAGCGGGATGGCCGCCTGCAGGCTCGGCCTGTCCTTCGCGGCCTCCAGGGAGCCGCCTCCGCCCATCGAGTGGCCCATGACGCCGAGCCGGTTCCTGTCGATGCGGTCGCGCACCGAGCTGCTGGTGGTCAGGTAGTCCAGTGCCGCGAGCAGCTGGTCGCCCCGGGAGGCGGGCTGGTCGTAGCGGGAGTTCGTGTCGATGGTGAAGATCACGAAACCCTGCGAGGCCAGGCGCGGGCCGAACCAGGAGATGCTGGACTGCGAGGCGGTGTAGCCGGGGGCGATCGCGACGGCGCCGAACGTCCCCTCAGCGGTGCTGGTCGGGTAGTAGATCGTGCCACCGCCGAAGCCCCTGACGGCGACGGAGGACACGGTTGTCTGCGCGGTGGCGAACGGGCCACGGGTGGCCTCGATGCTCGCCGTGGTCGGCGCGGGACCCCGCTCGAAGGGGTTGTCCGCGGCCTGCGCGGCGGTGGGGACCGTCAGGAATCCGGCAGTGGCCGACAGGGCGACGACGGCTCGCCGGACACGTCGGAACGGTGGGGTTTTCACAAGCATGGCAGGGCACTCCCAGGAGTGAAGTCCGGTGTGGACTCTTGTGTCGCTTGTGGAGTCTGGCGCCTGCCTACTCGCGAGTCAAGTAAACGATCGGCTACTGTTGGTCACATCACCGATGGCGACCGGAAGCGGGCCGACGCGGACCCGTGGCGCGGCGACACGCGCGTTTCCTCGGCCCGGCCAGCCGCGTGGGTCCATGGTCACCGCAGGCTCGTGAACGGCGGTACTGTGCCGGGCGCCGATCTGTACCCAGAGCGAATCACGTACACCGGCCACGGCCGATCTTCTGCGCCGGGGACCGTGAGCCTTCGCGGTCCAGCCGGTCGCTTCCGATTCGATGATCGGGACAACCTGCGTACCGGTGAACCGTCTACCAAGTATGAGCACATCGCACAAGACCACGTCCCGTAAGGGAAGTACCGTCGTCGTGACGATGGCGACTGCGTTGGTGATCGCGGGCTGTACCAGTCAGAACGTGGCCGCTCCCACAAGCACGGCGACGTCCGGCCCTGTCACGGCAAGCAGCGCGGCGAGCACGCGTTCTCCGGCCACTTCGGACTCGCAACCGCAGGTCGGCTCTGGTATCCCAGCGAATCTGCTGCTGCCCAACGAGAACGAAGGCAGCACGTCGCCGGGAGCGACCGGGTGGAAAACCGACAACACGATCGGGCAGCCCTGGTTGCTCGACCCATGCCGGCCCACCACGTACCCCACTGACAGCAAACGCGTCGCGTTCCGCAGTGTCAGCCGGACAGGTCCGGAACTGCGGCAGGCCAGGCAACTGGCGGCCTTCCCCAGCGCGGATGTCGCCGCGGAAACGGTTTCCGGGTTCCGGCGTGTCCTGAGTGCCTGTAAGACGGGCGGAAACGCCTCGGAAGGCAACGCATGGCAATGGGTGAGTGAAGACGTCCGCATCGGTGACGACGGCTTCGTCGCCGCCGGCACCGTCGGCGGGCCGGCGTTTTCGCCCTCGGGCACCCGGATCGCCGTGACCAGGGTGGGTTCCCTGGTGTTCCTCGCCTACGACGAAGGTGAATACTCCTCCGCCCAGATCGACGGCGGCGCCCGCAAGACGCAACAGGTGGCCGAGCAGTTCGCCGCGTCGAAGTGACGCCCGCCAGGCCAGCCCAGCACCACAACCTGGTGGCGTCGAAGACCTCGGAGTGTTGCCGCTCGAACCACCAACGAGTCGCGAGTCCGATATGGACGGACCTTCTCCAGGAAGGACAGGCGTTCGCCGGAGCAACGATCATTACGCGTACCAGGGGATGACGGGGTTACCACGCACACCCGATAATGGGAGCGATGGTTCCTTGGGGGTTTGCATGAACGTGGGCGCTTTAGGTCCGGTCGAAGTCGTGGCGAACGGAGTGCGGGCGAATCTCGGTGGGGCGAAACCGCGAACACTGCTCGCCGCGCTGCTGGTGGAGCCGGGGCAGGTCGTGGGCATCGAACGGCTGGTCGACATGATCTGGGACGAACGGCCGCCACAGTCCGCCGTCGCGCTGGTGCACACCTACGTGTCCTCGCTGCGGCGCAGCTTCGCCTCGATCGGAGCGCCGGCCGCGGTCGCGACCCGCGCGCCCGGTTACGTGTTGGAGATCGAGCCCGGCGATGTCGACATCGTCGCCTTCGCCCAGGGCCTCGCGCAGGGGCGCCGAGCCGAGCAGCTGCAGAACTTCCACGAAGCGACCGAGCTGTACCGCCAGGCGCTGGCACTGTGGCGTGGCCCCGCGTTCGGCGGTGTCGAGGCGGGATTCGCCCGCGCTCGCGCCATGGTCATCGAGGACGAACGATTAGCCGTCGAGGAAGGGCTCGCCCGGTGTGAGCTCGCGCTGGGCAACGTGTCGGCGGCGCTGTCCCGGCTGTCCGCGCTGTCCACGGCGCATCCCCTCCGGGAGGACGCCCGCGCTCTGCTTATGCGGGCCCTCTACCAGAGCGGCCGCCAAGCCGACGCGCTCACCGCCTACCGTGAGGGCAGGGAGCGGCTCATCACCGAGCTCGGGGTCGAGCCGGGCGCGGCCCTGCGGGAACTGCACAGTCAGATCCTTGCCGGAACGCTGTCCGGGCCGGCACCGGCTCAAAAAACCGCTACGTCGACCATCCGGCCACCGGCACCGCGCCAGCCGACGGCAGCGCCAAGCCGCATACCGAATCAGCTTCCGCCTGACATCGCCGACTTCACCGGACGGGCGGAGCAGGTGACTCGGGTCGTGCGGCTGGCCAGGTCACAGGCTCACAGCGCGGCACCGATCGTGGTCTCGGGGGTCGGCGGGTCCGGCAAGTCGGCGCTCGCGGTGCACTGCGCCCATCTGCTCGCCGGCGACTACCCGGACGGCCAGTTGTTCGCGGACCTGCGCCGGACCGGCAACCCGGTGGATGCCGGGGACGTCCTTGGCCGGTTCCTGCGAGCGCTTGGCGTGCCCGCCGCGGACCTCCCGGACGACCCGGACGAGCGGGTCGAGCTGTACCGGATGACCGTGGCCGGTCGCCGGCTGGTCATCGTGCTGGACAACGCCCGCGCCGAACACCAGGTTCGTCCGCTCCTGCCGGGGTCCGGAACCTGCCTGGTGATCGTCACCAGCCGTGCCCGGCTGACCGGTCTGGCCGGGGCCGAACCGATCGAGCTGGACATCCTGTCGACCGAGACGTCCGTGGAGATGCTCGGCCGGATCATCGGCACCGAACGAGTCGACAGCGAGCCGGACGTCGCGGCCACGATCGGTGGCCTCTGTGCCGGACTGCCGCTCGCCATCCGGGTCGCCGGGGCCAAACTGCTCGCCCGGGCACACTGGCCGCTGCGCATGCTCGCCACACGGCTGGCCGACGAACGCAGGCGGCTCGACGAGCTGGCCGTCGGGGACCTCGCGATCAGGTCGAGCCTGGAACTGCACTACGCCGAGCTGGACAGCGAGTGCAGGCGCGTGTTCCACCTGCTCGCCCTGCTCGATCTGCCCGGCTTCGGGGCATGGTTGGCTGTGCCGCTGCTGGACGTCTCGCCCGCCAGGGCCGAGGACCTGGTCGAGCACCTGGTCGACCTCCGGCTGCTCGACATCGCCGGGATCGACGCGCTGGGACGTGTCCGCTACCGCTTCCACGAACTGGTGCGGATCTTCGGCGCCGAGCAAGGCACCCGGCACGAACCGGCCGGCGTGATCTCCGAGGCGCTCAGCCGGATGCTGCACATGCTGATGGCGCTGGTGGAGGCCGGTGCGGCCCGGATGACCCGGGTGACACTCGGGTTGCGGCTGACTCCACCGACCGAGGTACGGCTCGACCCGCTGCTCGCCGCGGATGCCATGAACAATCCCACGGACTGGTTCGCTTCGGAGACCACCACCATGGTCCGGGCCGTGGAACGGGCACGCGAGCTGGGCGCGGAGGAGTCGAGCACGCTGCTGATCACCTCATTGCTGTCATCGCCGTTCGTGGCCCGTAACGAGTTCGACGGCTGGAAACGCATGCACGATGCCGGGCTTGACGCGGCGGCGCGGTCGGGCGACAAGCGCGCCGAGGCGGCCATCCTGGCCGGGCTCGGTCAGGTGTACTACGAGCGGGACGACTTCGCGGCGTCCCTCGAGTACTTCCAGCGGGCCCTGGGCACGGCGGTGGCAGCGGGTGAGAAGTCGATCCAGGCCGTGGCCCTGGTGGGGATCGGCACCGTGCAGCGAGACCTGGCGCGATTCACCGAGGCGGGGACCAGCCTGGTCCGCGCCGCCGAGCTGGCCCGCCACATCGGTGACGGCAGCCTGTTGGCCGCGGCGAAGTACGGGCTCGGCGCCATCGACCGCGATCACGGCGACCTCTCTGTCGCGGCGCGTGCCTTCGAGGAGTGCGTCGAGCTGTACCGCGAACTGGACGACCCGCGCGGTGAAGCACTCGCGCTGCGCGGGCTGAGCTTGTGCCGGCGAGCGGAAGGCGACGCGGAGTCAGCGGCCGCGCTGAGCGAGGACGCATACCTGATCTTGGCCAGGGTCGGTGACTTTCTGGGCGCCGCCTACGCGTTGCAGTCCTTGGCCAAGGCGAAACTCCGCCAGGGCCAACCGGGGGGCGTGGCGGAAATCCTCGCCGCGTGCCTGCGGATATGCGCCGACCACGGAGACCGGTTCGGCACCGCCCTGACCACCCGCACCCTCGGCGACCTCGCGTTGGCCACTGGTGATCCGGCTGCGGCGACCGAGCACCTCGAGACCGCCGTTCGGCTATGGCATGACCTGAACCTCCCACTCTGGGAAGGACGGACACTGCGTGACCTGGCCGCCGCGGTCCTCCCGCAGGACCCCGCCGCGGCTGAGGACCACTGGTCCCGCGCGCTCGCCTTGTTGCGGGCGAACGGCGCCCGTGAGGCGGGCGAGTTGGCCGGCCTTGCTCCCCGTGATTGGCTCAATCGGGTGCTCTTATAGGAAACCTATAGGCGGTATCGGCCAGTTATAGGCCGTCTGCAGACGCGTCACCGAAGCTTTCCCTGTCAGCAGGAAACGACACGGAAAGCAGGTGACGCGAATGCGTCCATCGCGCACGAGGCTGCCGACGGCGATTTCGGGACCGGAGATCACCAGAAGCGAGATCATTCGGCGCGCGAAGAGCTGGTTGCGGCCCTCCGTTCCCTACAGCCAGACGAGCTTTCACGAGAACGAGCACGGCACCTACCGGACGGACTGCTCGGGCTACGTGTCCATGGCATGGGCGCTTCCGGGAAAACCGTCGAACCGGCATGGCGGACTCGACACCATCGGGCTCGCCGCGGTGAGTTCCACGATCACCAAAAGCGAACTACTGGCCGGGGACGTGCTGCTCCGCGTCAGCGGTACGAATCTCGAACGACACGTCACCATTTTCGACAAATGGGTGGACGAGACCGGCGATGCGTACTGGGGATTTGAACAGGCCGGTGGAGTGGGAACCGTGCACAGAATCCTCGACTACCCCTACGACGACACGCCGGAGATGTATTGGCCCGTCCGGTACGTCGCGGTCGTGTAGGAACTTCTCGAAAGGAAATGAAAATGAAGCTTCGGAAAGATTGGATCGACCCGGCCCGTCGCGCGCTGCTGGTGGCCGCGGCCGGGCTGTGCGTCACCGTGTTCGCGCCCACGGCCTCCGCCGCGCCGGTGCCGGAGAGCGACATCGGGGTGCTGTTCAACTGCGGCACCTACCCGGCCAACCAACCGACCAGCCGGAGCCAGACGTTGACGCGTTCCAAAACGTGGCTCGATGCGCGTGTTCCGTACAGCCAGTCGGCGTGCCACTCCAACCACTACGGCTCCTACCGAACCGACTGCTCGGGGTTCGTCTCGATGGCGTGGGGGCTGCGGGTGTCCTACACGACCTCAGACGTCCACCTCGTGTCGCACGAAATCCCGCGGGCGGACCTTCGCCCGGGTGACGCGCTGAACGACGCGGGCTCCCACATGGCGCTGTTCCTCAGGTGGGATGACGCGGCACGCACCAGACCGGTCGTACGTGAGCAGGCCGGGCCGAAGGGGTCGCCCACAGTGGAACGGGTCTGGTCGGCGTCGTACGCGAGCGGCTACACGCCGATCCGGTACGACAAGATCGTCGAAGACGCGGCTCAGCCGGCTTCGGGTCCGATGTTCCATCAGGTTCGTGGTGTGGATGGCGGGGAGTGGTCGGGTTTTCAGCCGTTGGCTGGTTACGGTACGGCGGAGCCTGGTGATGCTCGTGATATGTCGATTGCGGCGATGCCTGATGGTTCGGCGCAGGTGTTGATCGTTGGTGCGGATGGCCGGGTGTACCACCAGGTTCGGGAGGTGAACGGTACTTGGACTGGGTTCCAGCCGCTGGCCGGTATGGGGACTGCTGATCCTGCGGGTGGTAGTCGTGTCAGCATCGCGGGGATGCCTGATGGTTCGGCGCAGGTGTTGATCGTCGGTGCCGATGGCAAGGCGTACCACCAGGTTCGCGATGTCGGCGGCAGCTGGACCGGGTTCCGTCCGGTCGCCGGAATGGGTTCCGCCGACCCGGCAGGCGCCAAGGACGTCGCCATAACCGGGATGCCTGATGGTTCGGCACAGGTTCTGATCATCGGTGCGGACAGCCGGGTGTACCACCAGATTCGCGGGGTCACGGGGAACTGGTCAGGGTTCCAGCCGCTGGCCGGTATGGGGACTGCTGATCCTGCGGGTGGTAGTCGTGTCAGCATTGCCGGGATGCCTGATGGTTCGGCGCAGGTGTTGATTGTCGGTGCCGATGGCAAGGTGTATCACCAGATGCGGGAAGTCAACGGCGGTTGGACCGGATTCCAGCCAGTGGCCGGAGTAGGCACGTCGGATCCCGCGGGTGGCAAGGACGTCGCCATAACCGGGATGCCTGGTGGTTCGGCACAGGTTCTGATCATCGGCGCCGATGACCGGGTGTACCACCAGGTGCGTGAAACCAACGGCAGCTGGACCGGGTTCCAGCCGCTGGCCGGGATGGGCACCGCTGATCCTGCCGCCGGTAGCCAGGTCAGCATCGCCGGAATGCCCGACAACTCCGCTCAGGTCACCATCGTCGGCCGACGCTGACCGGCGACACCTTGATCCGCCTGCCAACCTCGGCAGGCGGATCTCGGTGTTCGGCTGCGGTGTCGACTTCGGCCATACGAGGATCGCACCGGGTCAGGTTGCCGCGTTCCGGCCGTTACCGTCACAATGGTGACGTGCACGTGTTCGTGAGCGGCAGGGTGTCGCTTGACCTGGCCGGAACGCTGAAGTGGCGCCGGAGCGAGCCCGAGGAACTGCTGCCCGACGGTCCCAGCGTCGCCGAGTGGATCGTCCAGGCCCGGCTGCTCACGCGACCGCCGAAGGTGGACGACGCCGGTGCGGCCGAGTTCCGGAGGTTGCGGGAACTGGTCTACGCGGCGACACGGCTGGAACCGAAACGCCGGGTCGCCCGCGCGGAGTTGCAGGCGTTCGCCGACCAGCCGCCGGTGCGCTCGGTGCTGACGGCCAAAGGCACGCTGGAACGTCAGGGGGACGTCGTCGCGGTGCTGTCGACAGTGGCCCGGGACGCCATCGAACTGATCGGCTCGCCGGACCTCGACCGGGTGCTGGAATGCGGCAGGCCGGAGTGCACCCGGCTGTTCGTGGACGACTCCCGGGGCAAGCCCCGGCGCTGGTGCGGAATGACGGAATGCGGCAACCGGATGAAAGCCGCCGAATACCGGCGCAGACAGCGCGCGAGATAGGCGTTGTCCTCATGTACCGCGTGAGTGGCGCGCCATCGTGCCGAGCCTGGCCAGGATGTCCTCCAGCAGCGACGCGCTTGTGGCGAAGTTGAGCCGGAGGTACTGCTCCGCGTCCGGACCGAATCCCGGGCCACCGTCGAGGAGCACCTTGGCGCGGCGCAGGGTCTCGCCGACCGGATCGTTCCCGGACAAGCCGAGGTGTTGGGCACGGAACCAGTACAGGTAAGTCGCCTCCGGCATCGGCTCCGCCGCGTCTCCTGCCCATTCACGGACAGCTTCGGCGACGCGGCGCCGGTTGCGATCCAGGACGCGCATGAGCCGGTTCTGCCATTCCGCGCCGTGCCGCCACGCCGCCAACGTGCCCGCGACGCTGAGAGGTGATACGACGCCGTACAGGTCGGGCGGCTGGGCGTCACGCAGCGCCAGCAGCCGTCGGGGTCCATAGTGGACGACCGAGCAACGCAGGCCGGCGATGTTGAACGCCTTCCCGGCAGACGACAGGGTGACCGTACGCGCGGCGGTGTCCTTGCTGAGCGACGCGAACGGCACGTGCTCGTGGGGCGCGAAGACAAGTTCCGCGTGGATCTCGTCGCTGATCACCAACAGGTCGTGCCGGTGCGCGATGGCCGCGATCTCGGCGAGTTCCTCGCGAGAGAGGACACGCCCGGTCGGGTTGTGCGGGTTGACCAGCACCAGAACCCGGCAGTCATGGGAAGCGACAGCGTCCGCGAGGCCGGCGATGTCCGGCACCCATCCCTCGCTGGTACGCAGCCACGGCGAGTTGACCCGCTTGCGGCGCATGGTGTCGATGGTGGCGAGGAACGGAGGGTAGTTGGGGGTCTGCACGGCGACCGCGTCGCCGGGCTTCGTGCTCAGGTGCAGCAGGAGTTGCAGGCCCTGAATGAGGTCTGTGTGCTCCCGGACATCGGACGCGGCGATCTGCCAGCCGTGGCGTTCGCGCATCCGGTCGGCGAACCCGGCACGCAGGGGATTGCCGTCCGGCCAGTTCGGATAGCCGAGATCTCCGTTGTGGACGGTGTCGGAGATGGCCTCGGCGACCACCTGCGGCACCGCGAAGTCCATGTCCGCGACCCATGCCGGCAGGACATCTCCGGCTACCCGCTGCCATTTGACGCCGGGACGCCTGCGTAACTCGTCAAGCCGTAGGCGGTCGAACAACGGGTCCGTGGCCATCGTCGTCGGCACCGTCACGATGCCTGCTTCCCGAGGAGAACGTCGCGAGTGAGCTGGACTTGACCGTGGTGCTGGGCCAGTT
The DNA here is from genome assembly GCF_013280595.1 of Kibdelosporangium persicum. Taxonomy (GTDB): domain Bacteria; phylum Actinomycetota; class Actinomycetes; order Mycobacteriales; family Pseudonocardiaceae; genus Kibdelosporangium; species Kibdelosporangium persicum. The sequence continues at coordinate 33,060 of NZ_JAAATY010000010.1, read as the reverse complement.
CCTCGAGCACGTGCAACAGGACTCCGGTGCTTGTCAGTGGCCGGTCCGGGCCCTCGTAGTCCGCCGAAGGCGGATTCGCCGGGTACAAGGGCACTTCGGCGGCCAGGTCGTCGCGCAGGTTGCGCCGCACGTTCGCGATGTGCTCGCGCAGGGTCTCGATGCTTCCCGTCGCGCCGAACTCGGCGTTCCGGTCGCGAGTGGACGGTCGGCCGGCCACCACGTGGCCGATCCAGTAGTCGGCTACTTCGGCGCAGTGGTACGCGATGGCATACGGGCTGTTCGCGCCGCCCAGCGGCGGCCTGGTGTTGACGCGGTCGTCGCCGAGTTCGGCAAGGACCTCCAGCATGCCGCGGAACGCACGGTCGAGGAAGTAGAGGTATTCCCCGGCGCTCACCGGGGTGGTGATCGTGGGTGATGTGTCCACAGGCATCCGTCCAGACGTCTCGGAACGCCGCCCCTCGGCGTCACCGTTCAAACAGTGACGACTAGTGTTGACGTGCCCGCGCGTCACTGTCAAGACAGTGACGCGCGGGGCGACGATCAGCGCCGGGGCACGGCGAGGGCGGCAGGCGGGGTGTTTCCGGCGGTGGAGCCGACATGGAACTGGGGCGTGACAATGTAGACGAACTCGGACACGCCGTCCGCGACCAGTTCCTCGGTACGGATTCCCTCGCCGATGCGGACGCCGTGCTGGGCGAGAAGCACCTGGTGCACCGGGAAGACATTCTGGCCGGTGACCGCGGGATCGGTCACCTCGAGTCCCCAGGTGTCGCTGCCGACCATGGCGACGCGGCGGGACGCGAAGTACCTGGCTTCGCGGAGGTAGATGCCCGGCTCGTTGGTGATGTAGCGCCGGTTGTTCGGGTTTTCCGGGTCGTCGAACGCGGCCCGGTCGAGCAGGTGCGTCCACCCGGTACGCAACAGCGCGACGTCGCCTGGTCCAGGCTCCCGGCGCACGCCCTGCCTGCGCAGCGCGGCGCGCAGGTCGGTCAGGGTGATCCGGTAGTTGTCGCGTAGCACCCATTCGCCGTTCACGGGTGAACGGAACAGGTCGGTACCAGCGCCCTGTGCCAGCTTGAGGCCGACGATGTCGTAGACGATCCCACGGGTCACGATGGGGCCGGTGTGTTCGTTGCCGAGTTTGGCCAGTCCGCGCGGAGTCGCGATGTCCGGTCCACGGAAGCCGTTGTAGTAAATGTCGCCGACGCCGACGTGCCCGAGGTTGTCGAGCTGGGTGGCGATCTGGTACGTCCCGCTGTGCGGGAACCGCTCCTCGTTGAAGGAGATGGCGTTCGCGCCGAGCGGCGTGGCCGACTGCAGGATGCCTGACTCCGGATGTGTCCGCGGGTCGTAGTCCGCGGACGGGACGAAGTCGCCCTGCGGCTGGTAGCCGGTGACGAGCAGCCGCTGCCGCAACACCCTGGGCGGGACGCCGGCGAACGCCGGGAAGTTGTCCTGGAGCAGTTCGCCCAGGTTGTACGTCTTAACCGGACCGCGCCCGTCGAGCAGCCGCAATGCTTGGCCGGTCCGTTCGGGAGTCACCTCGTTCCACGTGCCGCGTTGGTCATCGCGGCCGTAACGGCGGGCGGTGCGCTCGGCCCAGCCCGCCACCTCGTCCAGCGAGAACATCCGATCGCTGAACTCCTCTTCGGCGGCCGCGGCCGAAGCGTCGATCCCTGCCGAGACGGCGGCGGTGACTGCCGCCGCCTTCGCCGTCAAACCAAGAACATCGCGTCTGCTGTGGAGATGCGTGCGTAGCATGTCGGGTCGCATGACTCGCCAGCGTACTGAGAGTCACCGTTTCGCGACACCGCGCGATGGGTCGATCCCGCTACGTCCGCAGTACCTGCTGATCCCGCACAGCCTCGGCGACCGCGCGCAGAATTCCGACCGGATCCTCGCCCATGGCGTGCAAGCCGACGTGACTCGCCCCGGCCGTCAGCTCCACGCGGACGCCGGCCGCGATGGCGGCGGCGTCGCCGTGCAGCACGAGTGCGTCGATCAGCCGGTCACTGAAGGGATCGGTGAGATCCTGGTCGGTGTAGCCGATCCGCCGGAGGTTGTTGGCGTAGTTGGCGATGCCCAGCATGGGCCGGACCCCGGCCCGGCCGGTCGCGCGGGCCCGTTCGGTGTCGGTGTCCAGCAGCACGCCGTGTCCGGGCACCACCAGCTTGTCCGGTCCGAGGATCTCCCGGGCTCGCCGGGTGTGTTCGGGCGTCACCTGGAGCGTGACCGTGCCCGCGGCACGGTCGGCCGCCAGGCGGAGCATCTTGGGCCCGAGTGCGGCCAGCAGCAGCCGGTCGGCGGGCACGCCGGCCGTGGTCAGAGTGTCCAGATAGGTCGTGATCTTCGCGACTGGGGAGGTGTACCCGGCGTCGTGTTCCCGGTGGCCGGCGCCGATGCCCAGGAGGAGCCGATCGGGATGCTTGTCCGTGATCCGGTGGTAGGACTCCGCGACAGTCTCCGCGTCAGCCTGCCACACGTTGATCACGCTGGTGCCGACCACGATCCGGCTGGTGGCGTCGAGCAGTCGTTCCGCCGGCAGGAGATCGGCGGCCGGCGACGCGGCCAGCCACACCGCGCCGTATCCGGCCTCCTCCAGCGCGACGGCCTGCGCGGCGGTCGCGTCGGCGGCGGTCAGGTAGGCGCCGAGCAGTCCCAGTTCCAAAGTCATGGTCACGACTTCAGCACCGGACAGCGGGACGAACCAGACTCAACCGGCATGCGCTGCGATAAGCTCAGCTTATCGTCGGAGTCGTACCGGGCAGGAACCATGGAGTTGCGGGCACTGCGTTATTTCGTCACCGTCGCCGACGAACTGCACTTCGGCCGGGCCGCCGAGCGGTTGCACATCGCGCAGCCCGCCGTCAGCCAGCAGATCGCCCGGCTGGAACGGGAACTCGGTGTCCGGCTGCTCGACCGGTCACCCCGGCGTGTCCGGCTCACCGAGGCCGGGCAGCGGGTGCTCGACGCGGCACGCCGGACGCTCGCCGCGGCCGAACAGGTACAGGTCGCGGCCGTGCAGGTCCCGACGACCGTGCGCATCGGCACCGCCGCCGGCATGACCGCCCGCCTGGAACGGGGTATCGACGCTCTGCGCGAGCGTGCGCCCGAGTTCGACGTGGTACTGGTCGATCTGCCGATCGACGCCCGGCTCAACGCTGTCAGGCACGGTGAACTCGACCTGGCGCTGACTCGTGGCGTGCGTTCCGTGCCCGGGCTCACGGTGCTGCCGACCTGGACCGAACGTCTGTTCGCGGTCGTGTCGCAGCGCCACCCGGCCGCGGACCGCGGTGCCGTCAGCCTTGCCGAACTGGCCGACCACACGCTGCGTGTGCCCGCTCGCAAGCACGATCCGCCGCTGCACGACGCCTTGGTCCTGGCGCTGCACGACACCGGGCTGTGCCCGAAGGCGGGCCGGCCGACCGGCGCGCTCCAGGACACCATCGTCGAGGTCGGCTCGGATCCACGGAGCTGGACGGTGCTGCCGGCCGGTCAGGTCTCCGAAATCCGCTCCACCCGCGTCCGGTCGATCCCGCTCGAGCCGGCGATCACGATCGCCGGCAGCATCGTCGTCGCCACGGGCAGTGCGAGCAACGCGGTCGAATGCGTGGTCGCGGCCTTCCGCGACGACCCGGCGGGCTGACCGTACTGTCCACAGTGGATCAGGCAGTCCGGGGTGAGGACAGGTGGCAATTTTGGGGTATGAGGCCAAGGTCACCATGATCATGCGTAGCCTTGTCTCCACGTGATCATGGTGACCGGTAACGTCACCGCCGCGAAGTTTGACCGAGTTGAGGCCGGCGAGGTGACGGGTGACGGGCGAAGCCGTGCGACTGCTGGGCGACTTCGGCCGCCGTTACGCCGTCGGCGTCCGCGTCGCGATCCTGCCGCCGATCGGCGCGATCGCCCTGCTCAGAACCTCCGCGGAGGGCTTCGCGGCCACGGCGCTGATGGTCGCCGTCGCGGTGGCATGGACCTGTGGCCAGGGCTGGTGGCTGTACCGCGGCCGCTCCGTCCCGATCGCGGCGGACGTGACGATCCTGCTGGGACTGTGCCTGAGTGTGTTCTGGACCGAAGCGGTGGCGGACACCAACTTCGGGTGGCTCCGGCTTCTGGTCACCTTCGCCTGTGTGACCTGGCAGTGGCACACCACGCTGGTGACCGGCGCCGTCGCCGCGCTGGTGGCCAGTGTGGGCATGATCGCCATCTTCATGGTGGCCGGTTTGCCGGTGGACTGGGTACAGGCATGGATGCTGGTGATGGCCGCGATGTCCAGGGCGGCCTGGATACTCGTCAGCCGCGCGGCCGAACGCGCCGACCGTTTGGCCGCGGCGGCCGAACGAGCGCGCCGGGAGTCCGCGGTGGCGGCGGCCGTGCGGGCCGAGGAGCGTGAGCTCGCGAACTCGTTGCACGACACCGCGGCCACCACGCTGCTGATGGTCGGCACGGGGCAAGTGCCACCCGGTGCGAGCTGGCTGGCCCCGCAGGCGCGGCGCGACTTGGCCCGATTACGTTCCGACGGCGGGCGGACGCCGTCGCGCGCCGACCTCGTCGATCTGCTACGCGCCGATCTCGACGCCGGCTACCTGACCGTCGAGCTTGACGCCCCGCCACGGCTGCCGTTGCCGTTCGACGTGGCCAGCGCGATCGTCGGCGCGGTGCAAGAGGCTCTGAACAACGTGCGCCGCCACGCCGGTTCGGATGAGGCGACCGTCCGGCTGCACGGCGACCCGACCGCGGTGCGGGTCGAGATCGTTGACAAGGGCAAAGGTTTTGAGGTCGTCGACGCATCCGGTGCGACGCGGCGCGGGCTGCGTGAGTCCGTGCACGGCCGGATGAACCGGATCGGCGGCACGGCCACGATCACGTCGGCCAAAGGAGCAGGCACTGTGGTGCGACTGGCGTGGCGGGCCGACGGTGAGTGACGACGAGACTCAGGCGCAACTGAGGCGCGGGTTACGGATCGCGACGTTGCTCGTCGCCGTGTTGACGGTGGACGTGCTCGGCCTGATCAACCTGTTGCGGCACCTCGAATCCCATGTCGTTCCGGCTGCCCAGTTCGTCGCCATCGTGGCGCTGACGGTGGTGCTCGGCACCGAAGCGGTGCTGATGATCAGGCGCAAGCCGTGGCAGTTCCTGCGTTGGCCGGCCCTCGCCCTGGTGTTCGGCGCGTCCGCGCTGTCGTACCTGACGCTGCCGGACGGCAAGACGTCGACCTCGGTGGACTGGATGTTCGGGGCGACTGGCTGGGTGGTCCTCGTCGTGCTGCTCGACCGCCCATTGAGGACGGTAGCGACGTTCCTGGTGGCACACGAGGCGCTCGCGCTGGTGAACTTGTTGCTGTTCCACGACGTCAGCCGGGGGACGCTGGCGCGGTTCGCCACCGGTTCGGTGACGGTGTTCGGGCTCCCGCTGTGCGTGGCCGTGGTCGCGGCCGTGCTGGGCCGGATCGGCAGGGAGGCGGTCAAAGCCACCCGGGAACTCGAGGGCATACGCACCGCGGAGGCGGTGGCGGAGGCCGCGCACCAACGCCGCACGCAACGATTCGCGGAACTGGCCGGCACGACTGTGCCGCTGTTGGAAGGGCTCGCCGACGGTTCGCTCGTACCGTCCGATCCCGCGGTGCGGCGCGGTTGCGCGATCGAGGCGGCCAGGATGCGCCGGCTGTTCGCCGAGACGGACACCGTCGAGAACCCGCTGCTGCACGAGCTGCGCCACTGCGCGGACATCGCCGACCGCAAGGGTGTCGAGGTCGAACTCGACGCGCGTGGCCAGTGGCCCGTGCCGCCCGTGGTCGTGCGGCGCGATCTCACCGACGCTGCGCTCACCGCACTCGCGACGGCCGACTCGTGGGCGCGGATCACCGTTGTCGGCAGCGCTGATCTGGTGTCGGTCAGTGTGGTCGCGGACTGCGCCGAGCCGGTCGAGCCGGCATCGGCCACGCCGCACGTGCGGGTCGAGATTTTCGGCGGCGACGGGACTGTGTGGATGGAGGCCCAATGGCAGCCGAGCTGATCACGGCGGTGATCGTGGACGATCACGTGGCGATCGCGGCGGGCGTGCGGTACTGGTGCGAGCAGGCCGACCCGCCGATCAGCCTCGTCGACGTGGGGGACCGGCTCTCCGGTGTGTGGACCGGCCCGGGCGCCGACGCCGACGTGGTGATCTTCGACCTGGAACTGGTGCCGGGCAAACCGGATTTCGGCGAGCTCCGCAGGCTGGTCGACAGTGGACGGCGGGTGGTCGTGTACTCCCAGCACGCCGACAACGTCACCGCGATCAAGTGCATCGATCTCGGCGCGCTGGCGTACCTGACCAAGCGTGAAGGGCCGAACCACCTCGTGCCCGCCATCAGAGCCGCCGCCGAGGGGCGGGAGTACACCGCGCCGTCGTTGTCCGGCGCGCTGGCCGCCGACGACACTCCGGACCGGCCGCGCCTGTCACCACGGGAGACCGAGGTGCTGCGAGCATGGTTTGCCTCTTCCTCCAAGGAACTCGTCGCCGCGAAACTCCACATCACCGTCAAGACCGTCGACACCCACATCGCCCGGGTACGGGTGAAGTACGCCAACGTCGGACGGGCCGCGCGTACCAAGAGCGAGCTCGTCACCCGAGCACTCGATGACGGTGTCATCACACTAGCGGAGCTCAACCAGGCCTCGCTGTAGGGCGTTCACCCGACAACACCGGCCCCGCGGTCCACCTAGCCTGACTGGCAACGGTGGTACCGCGGGTACTCGCTGTCGAGGGGGCAGCGAATACCGCGGTACACAGCCACATCTGGCAACCATCACCATCTGGGGAAGTCGCGTGTACCGGGAACAGAATTACGTGTGTCCACTCGGGGGGATCGTGGTTCGCCGTCGACTCGATCAGCGAGCGGAGCTGAGGAAAGCATGACGGCATACGGCAACTACTATCCATACCCACCGAACCAGCCGTACTACCCACCGAACCAGCCGCTGCGCCAGCCACCGGCGCCGGAGCCGGTGCGACCGGCGGTGCTGGTGGGGGTCAGCCTGTGGCGCCTGGCCATCATCGGCTGCGCGTTGTACGGGTTCAGCGACGCCACCGGCTGGTCGGAGAACTTCGAAGGGCTCAGCCAGCAGGCCAGCCTCGCCACCGCGATCGCCTACATAGGACTGCTGTTGTATCCCGCGGTCACCGGGGGAAGGCGGCACGAGCCGAGGTCGCCGTGGCTGCGCGGCGCCATCACGGTGCTGTTGCTGCTGGTGGCCGGCACGTTCTTCGGCATCATGGGGGGCGACTTCGACTACCTGCCGTTCGAGCACGTCTACACACCGCTGATCGTGCTCGTCGACTGGCTGTTCGTCGGCCGCAACCAGGCTGCTGTCAAGTGGTGGCACCCGTTGACGTGGATCGCCTTCCCGCTGGCGTACCTCGTCTATTTCCTCGCCGGTGGGATCTACAACTCCCTGTACTCGTTCCTCGACCCGGACGGTGACGAGTTCGCCGCCATGATCGGTGGACTGCTGGTCGGCGTCATCGTCATCGGCTACCTGCTCTACGGCGCCGGAAAGCTCAAGAGCGCCGTCAGATCAGGCCCACCGTCTTCGTACCCCCAGCACGGCTACCCGGTGCGGTAAGGAAAACGATGTCCATGCAACCCCAGTATCCCGGACACGGCGCACCGGGCCCCGGTCCGTACGGGCCACCGCAGGGCAACTACCCGCCACCCGGCCCTCCGCCGGGAGGCCCATGGCATGGTCACGTCCCTCCGGGCGGGCCGCGACCGGATGCCCGGCGGACGCGGCTGATCACCATCGCCGTGATCGTCGCCGTGGTGGTGATCGGCGCGGCGGGCGGCGTCTGGTTCTGGACGAGTGGCGGCGACGGCGGTTCCGCCGGAGCCGACACACCCGCGGCCCAGGACTACGAAGCGGCGGTCGAATCCGTCGGCGCCGCGGAAGTCGCGTGGCAGGTCCCCCAGGGCGTGGCGCCGAAGACGATCGGCGTCGACGACCACTGGGTGACCGGAGAACACCTGGTGCGCAGGCTGCCCGGCCGGGTCGTGGCGTACGACATGAAGACCGGCAAGCAGGCGTGGGAGGTGCCGGTCGGCAAGGTCGACGACTCCCGGTGCCCGTCGTCCCAGGAACATTCGAAGCTGCGGGTGGCGTTGCTGGTCGCCACCGGCGATGGAACGTCGAGCCTGTGCGAGAAGCTCGTCGTGGTCGACATCGGCACCGGTAAGGAGGTGGTCGCCGCCGACCTGCCGCCGGTCAAAGGCGGCCAGGTACGCGTCACCGACGTGCCGGTGGTGTTCGGGGAGGCGGTGGTGGTTCCCAGTCAAGCCGGTGTGCGCGTCCTCGACATCAACACCGGTGCGGTGCGGTCGACGCCGAGTCCGGATGCCGCGTGCCAGTCACGCAGCGTCGGCCTCTTCGGCGACCTTCTGCTGGCGCACGCGGTCTGTGGCAACGCCGGCAACCAGTTGCGTGCGTTCGACGCGAACCTCAAGTCCGTATGGGAGTGGGCGACGCCAAAGGGGAAGGACGGGAAACCGCTCCCGGTGCTCGATGTGGTGTCCGCCGACCCGCTTGTGGTGGAGCTCGGCCATTTCGGCCACGAAACCCAGTTGATGCGGGTGGACCCGGCGTCTGGCAGGACGGTGCCGATCAGCGCGTACGTCCGTGGCAAGTACATGTCGGCCTGCGACGGGTGGTCACTCGGCTACTGCGACCGGGCGAGGGTGGCCGGGAACAAGGTGATCGTCATGACGCCGCCGACTCAGGTCAATCCCGACACCAAGGACGCGTCACCCGGCATGCGGAGCACGGAGTTCCGCAACGAGTTGGTGGCGTTCGACCTGGACACCGGCAAGGAGGCGTGGCGCACCGGGATGGTCGCGGGCCGGGCACTGAGCCTGGTGCCCGTGACCGACGGCGGCGTGGTGGCGTACCAGCCGGCCAATCCCAACGGCAGCAAGGGACTCGTGCTCTCCGTCGATCCGGGTACCGGCAAGCTCGCGCCGCTGATGGCGATCGGGCCGAAAGCCCACGCGGACGACAAGCTCAACAAGCATGTCAGGACGTTCGGCTTCGGCGCGGACAACCATCAGGCGGTGTGGCGCGATGGTCTTTTTGTCATGTTCAAGACGACCCACCGCGCAGCCTCCCAGGGAGATCCGGACACGGTGGCGTTCGCGCTGCCCCGCTGACGAGAGGTGTCCACGATGCTGATCGATTCCAGGCGTTGCGCGCAGATGGTCCAGGACGCGCGGAAGCTGACCGAGATCGTGACGGCGATCACGGGTGTGGTCGAGCGCGAGCTGTCCGGTCGCCAGTCGGTCGGGGTGTCGGATGGCCGCATGGTCAAGGCGATCGCCGACCACCGCGGGCGGGTGACGCGGATCGAGATCGCACCTGCGGCCCTGACACGGACCCGCGGTCCCCAGCTGGCGCAAGAGGTGGTGCAGGCGGTGAGCAGGGCCCAAGCCCAGGCACGGGCCGACTACGAACGTGTGCTGCGTACCGGCCACTGATTCGAGGGGAGAGGTCCATGGGTGACGACTACGAGATGCGGCTGTACGACGTCGGTGAATACGACGAGGAGCCGCCGCCCCGGCGAGCGGCCCGCCCGTACCAGTCCACAGTGTCCTACGCCGAGGCGGAGATCCAGCACGGCCTTGGCCGTCTCGGCGTGGACCGCAGCGGAGCGCTCGCGCACATCGAGTTCGACGACAGCGCTCTGCGGCGGATGCGCCCGGACCCGCTCGGTGACTACCTTCTCGCCGCGTTACGCACGGCCGAGGAGATGGCTCGGCGGAAAAGGATCGGCGGACACCGCCGCGACCGTTGACACAGAAGGGGAGGAGCGTCGATGACCGACGGCTACAAGGTAGTTCCCGACGCGCTGGGGGACATGTGGGAGGGACTCAGCGACGCCGAACGGGACTGGGCCGACATGCGGGACAGTGTCGACAGCCTGGTGCTGGGCACGTTGTCCCTTGGCGTGCTCGGTGAACTGTCCAGCTATTCCACGGCCTACAACGACGTGAAGGACGTGGTTGTCGACAAGCTGGCGGTCGGCCGCGAATCACTCCACGACACCGCGAAGGCGCTCGAGAAGGTCGCCAAGTTCTACAACGAGCAAGAAGCCGAATACTACGAGCAGTTCGGCTACGTCGAAGACGAGATGGACTGACAGGGCTATGACAACTCCTACCGACAGCGGCGCACTCAGCGCCCAGCTCGGCCTGCCCCAGGGTGATCCCACTCCTTTTCCCACCGATGACGCGGCGAACGTGACGAGCTGGGCCGAGGAGATCGACGCGTGGATAGCCGCCGGTAGCGCCGTGACCGGCGTTGTCGTGCCCAATGGACAGTCCTTTGTGGCCGTCGTCTCGGACGCGATCCAGATCATCAAGGACATCCTCGGCGATCCGCGTCTGGTGATGGACACGGCGCTGGCCTGGGGGACGGCCGCGGCCGTGCCCACGACCATCAAACAGGACCTCACCGACAGGAAGAACGTCCTGATCAGTTACTGGGAAGGCGGCGCGCACGACGCCTTCACCGGCCACCTCGACGCCATTCTGGCCGGAATGGACACGGCGTCGGCCAAGATGACCGAGATGGCCAAGACCATCGCGGGTGCGTACACCCATGTGATGAACACCTACGAGACCGGGATCAGCTACCTGGGTGACTGCGCGGCGAATCTCGCGGGGCTGGCCGCACTTCCGTTCAGCCTCCTGGACGCCGCGGAGTTCGCCAAGGGCTTCGCCGAGGCGATCGTCACCCTGCAGGATTCCAACCTCGCGATCATCAACGACTACCGGCAGGACATCATCAACCTGTCCATCGACGCCATCACGTTCCCCACCCTGAGCAGCAGTTCGGCCGTCCTCGACCGTATCGACGACACCGACGACTGGGACGTCAGAGCCGCCAGCTGACCCTCGTGAGTGTTTATCAGGGTTAGAACCCGGACAAACACTCACGAGGGGAGGAGCAGGTGCTGCACAGGCCGACCAGGTTGATCTGGACCGAGTCGTCGGCGAAGCCGAGTTCACGCAGCCGTTCACGGGAAAACGGCCCTGAGGGGGAGCCGTGGACCTCGACGGCACGATGGCATTGTCTGCACAGCAGGTGGTGGTGCACGGTCGGCGAACAGTGGCGGTAGCGGTGCTGCCCGTCCGGGCCGAGAAGCACATCGACCTGCCCGGCATCGGCCAGCAGGTGCAATGACCGGTACACGGCGGTCAACGAGACGGCGTCGCCCCGAGATCCCAGCGTGGAGTGGATCTCCATGGCACTGCTGAATCTGTCCTGTCCGGACATGGCTTCCCAGACCTGCCGGGTTTTGCCGGTGAGACGCATGGGCGGTCCTTCGCTGACCGGCAGCCGCATCGCCTGCGGCTGCCGGACTTCAACCGATGCTCAGGGCTGGACTTCGAAGGTGAACGACGCCGGGGCGGAGGTCACGGTGCCGCCGCCGGCCAGTGTGCCGGTGACCTGGAAGGTGACCGTGTACGTGCCGGCGGACTTGAACGCCCAGTTGGCGTGTGCGTGCGTGCCCACCGCGACCGGCCTCGTGTCAGGCAGGCCGTTGCCGCTGTCGAACAACACCGTCGGTGAGCCGAAGGCATTGGTCGTGTAGACGGCGAACTGTCCACCCGAGACAGACAGTAACGTGGTCTGCGTACCGGTGAACGTGCCGCTGGGCAGGCGCTGGGTGTTCCAGCCCGGCCACAGCAGGCCCGCCTTCTGGGTCTGGGGCAGGATCCACACCGTCGAGCCCGGCGTGCCGAGGAACGAGTAGGCCGAGCTGTTCGGCACCGTGGTCTTGGCACCGGCCAGGACCTGGAACACCACGTCCGCCGGATCGCGGAACACGGGAGTCGCCGCGGTGCCGTCGTTGACCTCGATCTTCAGTGTTCCCGCGGTGTACGAGGGATCGATGACGTCGACGTGGCCCGCGCTCAGGGTGACGGCGGGCAGCGCCTGAGCGGGCGCCGCGGTGACCAAGGACGTGGCCGCGACCATCACGGCCGCGAGGACAGACGTGCGTAAGCGCATTGCTGTTCGTTCCCTGTCAGGAGTTGAGAACCCGGAAGGTGACGGTGGTGGGCGCCGAGGTGACCACCGAGTTGTCCGCGGCCAGCCGGGCCGTGGCGACGAAGGTGAAGCGGTAGGTGCCCGCGGCGCTGAACGTCCAGTTGGCGTGCTGGTGCCCGCCGACCGTCAGGGCCGTGGCGTCGGGCAGGCCGTCACGGCTGTTGAACACCACGCCGGGGGCGCCGACGGCGTCGGTGGTGAAGACGCTGACCTTGCCGGGACCGGACACGGCGCACAGCTTGAGCGTGACCTGGTCGCCGGTGAACACACCCGCTTCCAGCTCCTCGCTGGACAGTCCGGCGAACAACAGTTCGGGGTCCTCGGCCTGGGGCAGGATCCAGACGGATTTGCCTGGGGCGCCGAGGAAAGCGTAGGCGGGGTCGTCCGGGACGGTGGCCTTGGCGGCGGCAGGTACCCGCAGCAACACGTCTGCCGGGTCATACTCCTGCTCCTCGTGGTGGACGTGCAACTCGAACTCGCCGTCCGCGTACTCGACGTCGACCACGTCGATGTGTCCCTTGTCGAGGGGCACCAGGGTGGCGGCCTGTGCCGGCACACCGATGCCAACGGTCAGCACGAGCGCGCCTGCCACCGTGGCGGCGCGGCTTCGTAAACGCATGGGGTCTCCGTTCATCGGCACCTCCCGGCCGGGAGGGCTAATGAACATGATATGCATTTTCATGTTCCCGCGACAGGGTGGACATCACCTTGCGAACGTCCTGAGGCGTCCATTGTGGACGTCGCGACAGTGTTCGCGGCTGGCGTGGGCGCGTCACATGCTGGGGTGCGCATTCCTTTATCTAGCAGGGCGAACCTGGCTCGTCGCCGGTCGAGGGAGTACGCCGTCGGCGGTGGTGTCCCGCGACCGGATGTGTTAATAATGAAAACCGTTTCCGTCAAAGTCGCGCTTCGAACGAGGTTCGCCGGCCGGGACGAGTCCCGGTGACCGACCGAAGGGGAATTGGACTGTGCAGCAATCGCCTACTGCCGGCGCATCTCCTGGGCCACCTGTCCTTCCCGGCACCGTGACGGGATGGGAGTTGCACGCCAGGCTGCCGCACACGCTGCCGGCCGGGGAGATCCGGGCGATCAACAACCCGAGCGGGGCCATCCACGAGCACCGCACGTACCACTGGAACGGCTGGGATTTCGACCTTCCCCCTGGGGTGTTCCATCCGGGTGAGACCAGCAGGCTGGTGCACAGTCGTCTCCTCGACGGGACGCTGCCGGTGGCGGGCCTGCGTTACGCGGCGATGGGTGCGGGTCTCGGTGTGGAAGCCGTTGTGGCCGGCGTACGGGGTGCGGGTGTCGTGTACGCGCTGGACGTGCATCCGGAGAGTGTGCGCACGACGGCACGCCACTACGAACGGATCGTCGGGACGGATGGGCCGCCGTTGGTCCCGTTGGTGGCCGACGTGTGGGAGGGCTTTCCGGACGGCGAGCAGGTGGACGTGGTGACGTTCAACCCGCCGGCCATCGAGTTGCCGCTGTCCGACGATCCGGAGATCGTGCGCAACCTGTGCCTGGGACGTGACATCGCGGCTCGGTTCTTCGGTCAGCTGGTTGCCAGGGATCTGCTCGCCGAGGGTGGTGTGGTGTATCTGATCCTGTCGAACACCGCGCCGCTGCGCGACATCGTGGCGATGGCGCTGGAAAGCGGGTTCGGTGCCGAGGTGCTCCACGTGGAGGACTGGGAGGGCGACAACGTCCAGACCTACCTGTTCGCGTTACGCCGCGAGTCCCGGACAGGGGAGGGCTGACTGCGTGCACGAGCACTACGCGGACGCGATCGCTGATCCTGATCACATCCGGCTTGCTCCCGACCTCGTGTGCTTGCGGTTCGAGGTGATGAAGGTGCGTTCCGCGCTCGGTGCGGTGCGCCACCTGCTCGCCACCGGCGTGGTCCGCCCTGGGGACACCTTGGTGGACAGCTCCAGTGGAATCTACGCGCTGGCACTGGCTTTGGCGTGTCATCGGTACGGGATGCGGTGCCACATAGTGGGTTCCACGACAGTGGACGAGACGTTGCGGATCCAGCTGGAGATTCTCGGCGCGACGCTGGAGCGCATGCCTCCGTCGAAGGACCTGATGCTGGACCAGAACCGGCGCGTCGAGCGCGTCGGGCAGCTGTTGCTCGAGAACCCGGGATACCACTGGATGCGCCAGTACCACGACAGCATCCACTATGCCGGGTACCGCGAGGTGGCCGAGCGGCTCGACCGGGAACTGCCGTTGGAGCCGTTGACGATCGTCGGCGGTGTGGGGACCGGCGCGTCAACCGGTGCGCTCGCGGAGTACCTGCGCGCGATGGGCCGGGACGTGCGGCTGACGGGAATCCAGCCGTTCGGCAGCGTGACGTTCGGTGCGCAGCACACCGCCGACCCGGACATGATCATCGCGGGGATCGGGAGTTCGATCGAGTTCCGCAACGTCCGCCGTGACCTGTACGACCGGATCCACTGGGTGTCCTTCCGGTATGCCCAGGCCGGAGCGGTGGCGCTGTTACGGGACAGCGGGATCTTCGCCGGGCTGTCCTCGGGCGCGGCCTACCTGGCCTGCCAGTGGGAGCGCCACCGTGCTCCCGGGCGCACCATGGTGTTCCTCGCGCCGGACACCGGGCACCGGTACGTGTCGGCGGCGTTCGCGGACCACGCTGACGTGCCCGATCCCGCCGAGCTCTCGCCCCATGAGGTGTCCGGCAGCGACGACGTCCTGCTGCCCTGGTCGGTCGCTGACTGGGCCACCGACATGCCTGCCCAGCGCGATGCCTCGCGGCTGCCTGTCGGTGTGCCGGGGTGGTCGTCATGACCGGCGGCGTGGCGACTGTCGCGGACTTGGTGGCCGATGTGCTTGCCGGACGCCGAGGTCCTGATCCCGCCGGCGTTGTCGCGACAAGCGTGTTCTGGGTGCACCACGGCACCAGGCTCGCGGGCGGGAACGTCACCTATCGCAACCAGTACCTGCTGGTGCGCGTCGGCACGGCGTTCGGGGCGTGTGCCTTCGAAAGTGGTGAAGCGGAACCCGATGTCTGCGCGGAAGCGTCCGGCCGGAGCGTGGCCGAACTGTTGCGTGTGGACGTCGCCCCGCTGCGAATCGCTGCACTGGACGCATATCTCGGCGCGGTCGCGCCCCACCGCGACGACTCACGGGCCACTCCGGTGGAACTGCCGACCGGGACGCCGGAGACCAGGGCGGCGGCGAGGGACGCCGCGGTGGCCGGATTGCTCGATGTGCCACCGGGAGCCAAGGTCGGGCTGATCGGTGTGGTCAACCCACTGGTCGCGGCGATCCGGGAGCGCGGGGCGGAACCGCTGTTGTGCGACCTGAACCTGCGCACCACCCGCTGGGGCGACCCGGTGACCCCGGACATGACGGAAGTGCTCGACGCCGCCGACGCGATCGTGGCGACGGGAATGACCATCGGCAACGGCACGTTCGACACCATTCTTTCCCGTTGCCGGGAAAGGACGGTGCCGCTGGCGGTGTACGCACAGACCGGCGCCGCCGTCGCCCGGGAGTTCCTCGGCGGCGGGCTCACCGCGCTCTCGGCTGAGCCGTTTCCGTTCTCCCAGTTCAGCGCCGACGCCACGGCACTGCACGTCTACCGAACCGACCGATCGATCCGGAAGGACGACTCATCCTGATGCAGCACCCCATCCGACGTTCCGGGCTCGTCCTGGTGGCCGCCGTCAGCATGCTGGCCACCGCCTGCGGTGGTGACGGCGGCCAGGACACCGTCGCCGCGGCCGAGGGTTTCCCGATGACGGTGAAGAACTGCGGCCGGGACGTCACCTTCGAACGACGGCCGGAGCGGCTGTACGTGATCGGTGGGGAGGCCGGCACCCTGGTGCACGCCGCCGGTGGTACCGACCGGATCAGCACGTTCTCGCCGTTGGTCGGCGAGCCCCTTGGCGATGCGGCCGGTCCGCTCGGCCAGCGTGAGCAGGCTCCGATCAAGAGTTCGAAGAGCATCTCCCGTGAGGTGATCATCGGTGCGAAGCCCGACCTGGTGGTGACGTACGGGCTCAACGAGTTCGGCCCGGAGGACCTGCAGGCCGCCGGTATCCCGACGCTGATCATCAGCGGCTACTGCGGCGGCTTCGGGGCCGGGCAGTCCGAGGTCCAGGATCCGCTGGAGGGCGTCTACGCCGACATCGAGACCCTGGGCCGGGTCCTGGGGACCGAGGACCGGGCCAAGCAGGCGGTCACCGGTCTGAAAGGCCGTGTCGAAGCGGTACGCCAACGGGGCCAGCAGTCCCCGCCGCCGTCCAACGCGACCGCCGCGGTGTTCGTCGCCGGGCCGGACAGCGCTCTGAACGCCTACGGCCGACGCAGCATGATCCACCAGCAGATGAGCCACGCGGGCCTGACGAACGTCTTCCAGAACACCGACGAGCGGCTTTTCGACGTGAACACCGAGGCTCTGATCAGCTCGGCCCCACAGCGGCTGATCGCCCTCTACGAGCCGGGTGACATCGACGAACAGGCCGTTCGGGCTTCACTCACCGGCCGTCCGGAACTCGGCCCGCTGCCCGCCGTCGCCGGGGGCAAGGTGATGGTGCTCGACTTCTTCTACTCGGGACACGGCACGCTCGCCGTGGACGGCCTCGAGAAGCTGGCCGGGCAGGTCCATGGATGACGGTGTCCTGACCGATCACGCCGCCACTGACACGCGCGTCGACGATCTCGACCACGGTCGCCGCAGCAGACGAACTCTGCTGTGGATCGCCGGCCTGACAGGCCTGTTGCTGGTCAGCATTCCGGTCGCGGTCGGGCTGGGACCGGTGGCCATCTCGCCCGACGTCGTCGCGCGGATCGTCGCCAACCACGCGTTCGGTTGGCCGGAGGCGACGTGGAGCCGGTCCGATGACAGCATCGTCTGGCTGGTACGGACACCTCGCGTCCTGCTCGCCGCTGTCGTCGGGGCGGCGCTCGCGATCTCCGGAGCGGCCCTGCAGGCTCTGGTCCGTAACGTGCTGGCCGAGCCGTACCTGCTGGGCGTCACCTCCGGCGCCTCGACCGGTGCGGCGTTGACTCTGCTGTTCGGGGTGGGCGCCTCCTACGGTGCCAGCTCGCTGACCGGCAGCGCGTTCGTGGGCGCGATCGCCGCGATGGGCGTGGTGTTCGCGCTGGCGCGTGCCGGCGGAAGGATCACCTCGGTGCGGCTGCTGCTGGCCGGGGTCGCTGTCGGTTACGTGCTCAACGCCGCCACCAGCTTCCTGATCTTCGCCTCGGACGATCCGGAAGGGGCCCGGGCGGTGCTGTTCTGGTTGCTCGGCTCGCTCAGCAGGGCTTCCTGGTCCGGGGTGGCGGTCGCCGGGGCGTTGATGGCCGCCGCGTTCCTGGTGCTGCTGGTGTGGTCCCGCAAACTGGATGCCCTGACCTTGGGCGACGACACCGCGCACGCGCTGGGCAGCCCACCGGCACGGCTGCGGGCGCAGGCGCTGCTGGTGGTCGCACTCTGCGTGGGCGCCGCTGTCGCGGTCTCCGGCGGTATCGGCTTCGTCGGCCTGATCGTCCCGCACGTGGCCCGGCTCTGCGTGGGTGGCGTGCACCGGCGGCTGCTGCCGGTCTCCGCGCTGATCGGGGCGTCCTTCCTGATCTGGGCCGACGTGGCGGCCCGGATGACGTTCGTGCCCCGCGAGCTGCCCATCGGCATCGTCACCGCCGTGGTGGGCGCGCCGTTCCTGCTGATTCTGGTCCGCCGACTGCGCTCGACCACCTGACGCCGCTCATAAGGAGGCTTGATCCGTCATGGCCGACGCTCCGCTGATCGTCCTGCTCGGCAACGATGATGATGACGACGACCACCGTGCCCTGTTCGCCGAGATCCGCCGCCACGGCGGCGAAGCCCGCCGTGTGCACCCCGACGAGCTCGTGACCGAGGTGACGGACAAGGCCACCCGGTTTCTGGTCGACGGCAAGGAACTGGCACCCGACCTGATGTTCGGCTGGGTTTACGAGGACTACCTGATCCTCGGCATGAACCAGCTGGAAACCGCCCGCCTGGCCGGGATACCCGTGGTGAACTCGGCGATGACGTTGTTGCGGGGGCAGTCCAAGTACCTCAACTCGGCCCTGCTGCACCGCGCGGGCGTGCCGCACCTGCCGGTGCTGTGGGGCCGCGACGAGGAAACGCTGGTGGCCTGGACGGAAGAGAACGGCTATCCCATGGTGACCAAGCCGTTGATGAGTTCCCGTGGTCGCGGCATGTGTCAGCTGACTGACGAAACGTCGGTGCGCCACTACGTCGGCGGCCTTGGTCCCGGGCCCGAGCAGTACTACGTCCAGCCGTACGTTCCGGCCGGGCATCGCGACATCCGCGTGCTGTGCGTGAACTACCAGGCGGTGGCCGCGGTGACCCGCATCGCGCCGCAGGGCACGTGGATCTCCAACGCCCCCGGCAACACCCGGCATCGCACCGAACTCACCGACGACATCCGCACGGTCGCCGAGCAGGCCGCGGAGGCGATGGACGCGCTGTTCGCCGGAGTGGACATCGCGCGGGACGAGCGGACCGGCGAGCTGCGCGTCTACGAGGTCAACACCTGCCCCACCTGCACGGCCACCTTCCAGGAGCTGGGCACGGACCCGGTTCCGCTGACCGAGCTCGCCGGCTTCCTGGTGGCCGCCGCACACGACTTCGATCGCGCGCGCCGCCAGTGGCGCCCGTCGACGACGCTCTGAACGATGCCGGCGATCCTGCGCAATCCCCGGTTCCGCTTGGCCTGGCTGAGCTACACCGCGTCCGGAGCCGCGACCTCGCTCACCCCCGTGGCGCTCACCCTGTTCCTGCTCGACACTCATGGTGCGGTCACGGCGCTCGGGCTGGTGCTCGGTTCACGCACGGTCGGGTTCGTGCTGGGCGCCGTACTCGGTGGCGTGATCACCGACGGCTATCCGCGCCGCACGGTACTCACTGTGGCGAGCGCCGTACGAGGGACGGCGATCCTCGCCTCAGTCGCCGCGTTCTCGGTGTCACTGCTGGCTGTCTGCGCCGCGATCCTGGTGGCCGGGATCGGCGAGGGCATCTTCCGTGGCGCCTATCAGGCGTTGGTCGGCGAGGTCGTGGCCGAACCGGACAGGCAGCGGGCCAACGCACTGTCCACTTTGAGCAACCGGCTGCTGCTGGTCGGCGGGCCGACCGCGGCGGCGCTGCTGTACGCGCTGGTCGGCGGCTCGATCACGCTGCTGGGCACCGGTCTGCTCTGGCTGGGATCCGCCGCGCTGGCGCTGCGGCTTCCGCGTGGTGAGCCGCCGCCGTCCAACGACGCCCGGCGCCGTCCGTTCGCCGACTACGCGGAGGTGCTCCGCGAAGCGGCCCGGCACCGCTGGTTCGTCGCCGGTCTCGGGTCCTTGGTGGTCTGGCTGGCGCTCGGGTTCGCCGTGCAGCAAGTGACCTTGCCGCTGGTCAGCCGCAACGAGCTGGGCGGCGACACGTTCATGGGTGTGGCGTTGGGGTGCTACTCGGCCGGCGCGGTGGTCGCCGCGCTGGTGATGGCGCGCTGGACGCCGCGCCGACCCGGCCTGGTGGCCTTTGTGGGACTGAGCTTCTACGGTCTGGTGCCGTTGGCGCTCACCGTGCCGTCGGTGTCACCCCAGGTAGGTGCGGTGCTGGTGCTGCTCGCGTATTTCCTTGGCGGGGTGGGCATCGAGGCGTTCAACATTCCGTGGTTCAGTGCCATCCAACGGGAAGTCCCGCCGGAGCGGATGGGCCGGCTGTTCTCGTTCGACTTCATGGTTTCCCACGGGGTGGCCCCGCTCGGCCTGATCTTGTTGCCCTACGCGCTGACTGCCGCCGGACAGACCCCGGTCTTGCTAGCGTGCGGAGTGTTGACGCTCGCCGCGTCGCTCGGCGCTTTGGCCATACCGGGCGCGCACCAGCTTGCCGATCCCCGGTCGGCGCGACAAGTGGAGGTCGATCGGTGACGCTGTCCCCGTGTACCGGCGACCCGGACCCGGCCGCGGTGGTCGCCGTCGCCCGTACCTGGAACGCGCGGGCCGCGCGCTACGACCGGTACTACCGCTCGTATGCGGAGGCGGGACGGGACGCGTGGCGGGTGCTGTACCGGGACGCGGTCCGTGCGCTGCTGGGCCCGGAGCCACTGCGGGTGCTCGATGTGGGGACTGGAACCGGGTTCGCCGCAGTGCTGCTCGCCGAACTGGGCCACCAGGTCACCGGAATGGATGCCTCGGCACAAATGCTGGAGCGGGCCCGCGCGGAAGCCATGCGGCGCGGCGTCACCGTCGAGTGGTGCCACGGCGACGCGCATGACGTGCCCATCGCCGACTACGACTTGGTGACCTGCCGATACGTGCTGTGGACCTTGCCCGCGCCGGGAGCCGCGCTGTCGGCGTGGGCACGAGCACTCCGGCCCAGTGGGGCCGTGCTGGTCGCCGACGGCCGATGGCACACCGCAAGGCAACTGCTTCGTTCGCCGCGACTGATTCCCGGAGCCGTCCGGGACTACCTCGCCATGGGCCACACTTTGCCGTACTGGCGGGGAATCACCGCCACCCAGATGGCGGCGTTGCTGCGATCCGCCGGTTTCGGCGCGCCGCGGCCGTTCGAGCACCTGCTGCCCGGCCGGGTGCGCAGGGACAGCCGCGACTTTTTTGTCGTCGGCGCACAACGAGAAGGATGAGACGTGATCAGCGCAGCGGACGTGACGTTCGCCTACAACGGAAACCCCGTGCTCGCCGGAGTCGGCCTGGATGTCGGCTCCGGACGCGTCGTCGGGCTCATCGGCCCGAACGGCAGCGGAAAGACCACGCTGCTGCGCATCCTGTACTCCGCGCTCACCCCGCTCACCGGCGCCGTGCTGATCGACGACCGGCCGGTCACGTCGCTCGCCGGTCGCGAGCTGCCCCGGCGGATCGCCGTCGTGGCGCAGGAAGCCCCGCCCGAACTGCCGATCACCGTGGCGGACATGGTGCTGCTCGGACGTGCACCCCACCGTTCGGCACTGCAGGCCTACACCGCCGAGGACTACCGTCTCGCCGCCTCGGCGCTGCACCGGGTCGGGATGCGTGACCTGGCGGACCGGGACTTCAGCATGTTGTCAGGAGGCGAGAAGCAACGCACGCTCATCGCCCGCGCGATCGCCCAGCAGGCCGGCCACCTGTTGCTCGACGAGCCCACCAACCACCTGGACATCCACTATCAGCACGAAGTCCTGCACCTGGTGCGGGCCCTGGGCATCACCACGGTCGTGGTCCTGCACGACCTCAACCTCGCCGCCCGCTACTGCGACCACCTGGTCCTGCTCGACCGTGGCAGCGTGGCCAAGGCCGGGCCCACCGCCGACGTGTTGACGCCCGAGGTGCTCGAACCCGTGTACCGGGTGTCGGTCCGGGTGCTGGACGACGAGGACTGCATGCAGCTGGTGTTCCGGCCGCAGGTCCCGGTCAACGAGCCGCAGCCGTCAACAGGGTGAGAATTCGCACCATGCGGTCACCGGTATGGGCGTCGCGTCCGTGCCAGCAGCGGTAGTTGTCGAGCGCGAGGATGTCGCCCTCGTCCATTGTGAACCGGATGAGCTCGCGTTCCAGCTCGTCCACAGTGTGCTTGAAACGCGTGAGCATCACGTTGATCCGTTCGATGTCCGGATCGCGATGGAGCGGAACAACGCCCTCGGTGCGCCGCACGATGCGACGGCCGGTTCGGGTGTATTCGACGTGGCGGGCGACGCGCGGCGCGGCGGGAAGGCCGCGCAGCCCGGCCCACGCACCGTAGAGATCGACATCTGTGCCGGTGAGAAAGTCCACGAGGTCGGCATCGGCATAGGTGTCAATGAAGCGGTACGCGTCGGCCAGGAAGGAATCCCCACCCGACCGTGGCGGATCCACGCACTGGATGAGCACCGCGTCCTCGTCGGGATCCCGGCGCCGGGTCAGCGCGCCGCCGATGTCCACGACCTGGTCGAAGCTGTCGGCGTGCAGGCGAACCGGGTTGCCGTCGTGCGACCGCCGCTCCCGTAGCGGGAAGATCTGCCGGATGTGCTGTCCGTACAGGTGGGCGGCGGCGATCACGAGCCCGTCCGGTGTGGTCGGCAGGCCGGTGAGGATCACCGCCCCGTTCTCGGCGAGCGCCTGCCGCGCCTTGTCGGCGTCGGTCACGTCGACACGGGTCGGCAGGATGCTGATCCTGTTGCTGTTCATGATGGTGACCCGGCGGAAGTCCGCGAGAAGTCCTTGGTGGTGGGGACGAGTGCGGCGGCCGCGGGAGCCAGGAAGCACACCGCGGCGCAGGTGCCGAGCACGGCCGTGACGCCGAACGCGTCGATGGCGGGTGCGATCAGGGCGAGCCCGACGGGCGCGAGGCCGTAGGAGAACAGGAAGTCCAGAGAGGACACTCGGGCCAGCTTGCCCGGCTCGACTTCACGCTGCGTGGCGGTGAACCACGGCACGTTGAACAGCTCGATCCCGAGGCCGGCCACGACGTAGGCGGCGACCACGACGGCTGGGTGCACCGGCAGGAGCAGGCTCAGCGGCGCGAAGCCGTAACAGGCGAGGGCGGCCAGCGCGGTCCAGCCCTGGGCGCGGGGACGCCAGCGGCCGATCACGAGCGCGCCGAGCAGGGCTCCCACGGTGTACGCGGTCAGCGACGCGGCGAGGACCACCTCGGTGTCGTACTTGTCCCGGCTGATCAGCGGCAATACGACGCCGGTCGCGGAGTAGCCGGTGGCGATCACCGCGGTGAGTGCGCCCAGCCCGGCGAGGAACCAGGGGTGACGTTTGGCTTCCGCGAGGCCTTCGGTGAACTGACGGACGAAGGGGACTTCCGGTCCGGTGCCGACGGGCGTGTACCGGCCCGCGGGCGGGATGAGCGCGGCGCACAGCCACACCAGGCCGATGCCGATCAGCAGCGCCCCGGTGTCGAGCACCGCCGACAGGAGCGCGGTCAGGCCGGGGGCCGTCAGCGTGACGACGCGGACAGCCAGCGACATCGCCGCGTTGGCCTGCTGGCGCCGTTCGCCGTCGACCACTTCGGCGACCAGCGCCTGGAACGCGGGCCGGCACGCACCCTGACCGGCACCGGCCACAGCGGCCGCGACGGCCATCAACGGCAACGACGACGTCGCCAGGCCGAGCGCGATGACCGGCGCGGCCGCCGCGGCGGCCAACCCGGACCAGAACACGACACCGCGGCGGGAATGCCGGTCGGCCAGCACGCCGCCGACCGGCACCGCGAGCAGGAAACCGACGGTGCGCGTGGCCAGAACGACGCCGAGGCCGACGGCGCTCAGTTGGCGTTCCAGCACCGCCAGCCCGAGCACGAACGGCAACGCCCACGTGGCCAGGCCTGACGCCGTCGTCCCGATCCACAGCCGTACGAAACTCGATTCGCGCAGGATCGAGCGGGACCGGCGGGAGTCCTCAACCCCGGTCGCCTTCGGCGGTGCAGTCACCATGCCCCCTGTATCCGCAGCTGTTGCACAAGTGTCGCAAAAGCTATATCAGTGCGATAGGCCTCGCTGGTGAAACTGATTATCACTACACTGCGGGACGTTCGCTCAATCGGGTGCACCTTGGAGGTTGTCGATGGCACCACGGTTACTGACCGGCATGGCCGGGCTGATGGTGGGTCTTCTCGGGACCACCGGGTGCGCGCAGCCGCCCGCGCCGTCCGGTGACCCGGGCGCGGCGGCCGTCACGGTGACCAGTTGCGGTCAGCAACTGTCGTTCGCCGCGCCGCCGAAGCGAGTGGTCACCCTCGACCAGTCCTCCACCGAGACGATGCTCGCGCTCGGGCTCGCGGACCACATGGCGGGCACGGCGAACCTGAAGACCAAGGTCGCGCCGGAGTACCAGGCCGACTACGCGAAAGTGCCGGTGCTGAGCCCCAAGCTGCTCACGGCGGAACAGTTGCGTGCCGCGACCCCCGACTTCGTCGCCGCGTCGTTCAAGGCCCAGTACACCGCCGACCGGGTCGGGACCCGCGAGGAACTGGCCAAGCTGGGGCTGCCCTCGTTCATCAGCGCGGTGGAGTGCCCGGAGGACAACCAACCCGGCACGACGCCGTTCGACCTGCTGTTCTCCGACTACCAGGCCTTCGGCCGGATCTTCCGGATCGAGGACCGCACGACCGCGCTGATCGACAAGCAGCGGGCGGCCGTCACCGCCGCGGCCGAGACGGGCAAGAAGGTGTCCGGCAAGCCGACCGTGCTGTGGCTGTATTCGACGTTCAACGGCGTGCCCTACGTCGCGGGCGGCACCGGTCTGCCCACCGAGATGAGCCGGTTGGTCGGCGGCAGGAACGCGTTCGACGACGTGGCCGAGGACTGGCCGGAGGTGTCCTGGGAGCGGATCGCCGAGCGCAACCCGGACGTGGTCGTGGTCGGCGATCTGTCCGAGCGCGGCGCCCCCGGTGACAGTGCCGCGGAGAAGATCTCGATGATGCGGGCGCACCCGGTGGTGTCACAGCTCAAGGCCGTGCGGGAGAACAAGATCATCACCGTTCCCGGCATCGAGATGGACCCGTCGGTGCGATCGGTCAACACCCTCGACCTGGTCGCCAAGGGCATGCGTGAGCTGGGCTATGCCCAGTAGCACCACAAGAGACCGGCTGCCCGCGGTACTTCATCCGGCCACATCGGACGTTCCGGCGGTCTCGCCGGTGCGATCGGGACCCGGGCCGCGGCGTGGTTCGTTGGTGCCGCTTCCGTTGCTGTTCACGGCCGGTGTGGTGGCGTTGCTGGTGTCCCTGGCCGCCGCGATGGTGATCGGCAGCGGCGACATCGGGTTCGACGAACTGGCCCGGGTCTTCGGCGGCCACATCGGACTGGACGTCGAGCCGCTGCCCCGGCTGCTGGACTCGCTGGTCTGGGAACTGCGTATCCCGCGTGTGCTGATGGCCGCCGTGGTGGGTGCGGCGCTGGCGATCAGTGGTGCGGTGCTGCAGTCGGTGACCCGCAACGCGCTCGCCGAGCCGTACCTGCTTGGCGTTTCGCATGGCGCGTCCACTGGAGCTGTGGTGGTCGTCGTGCTGGCCGTCGGTGGGGGAGCGGTCAGCGTTTCCGCCGGTGCGTTGGTCGGCGCGCTCGCGTCCTTCGGCCTGCTGCTGGCGTTGCTCGGCAGACGAGGGCTCGGCTCGGTTCGCGTGGTGCTCACCGGCATCGTGATCGGCCTGCTGTTCCACGCGATCACGTACCTGATCCTGATGGCCTCCAGCGATGCCGACACCACTCGGGCGATCATGCACTGGCTGCTCGGCTCGATGGCACCGTCCAGATGGGACTCTCTCGCCGTGACCGCGGCCGTCGGCGCGGTGGGCTTGGTGGTTCTGTGGTTGTACTCCACCGCGTTGGACGGGTTCGCCTTCGGCACGGATACCGCGGCCTCGCTGGGAATCAACGTGCGAAGGACCAGGCTCGTGCTGCTAGTGGCGACCGCGGTGCTGACCTCCGTGGTGGTGGCGTCCGTGGGGGCGATCGCGTTCGTCGGCCTGATCGTGCCGCACGGCATCCGGTTCCTGGCCGGCCCGCTGCACCGGACGCTCCTGCCGTTGAGCGCGCTCGCGGGGGCGATCTTTCTCGTGTGGACGGACGCGCTGTCCCGGGTCGCGTTCGCCCCCAGGGAAGTGCCGGTCGGTGTGTTCACCGCGTTGGTCGGTGTGCCCTTGTTCCTGCTCGTCCTGCGTCGCCGAGGTGAGTTGTGAGGATCGCCGCCGAGAACCTCGGCTGGGCTGCCAACGGCCGCACGATCATCCGCGGGATCACCGTGGAGATCGGCTCCGGTCAGACCGTCGGCCTGATCGGCCCCAACGGTTCCGGGAAGTCGTCGCTGCTGCGATGCCTCGCCGGGCTCAGGGCTCCGACGGCCGGGGCCGTCCGCTACAACGACGAGGACATCACCGGCTGGCCCACCAGGCGCATCGCCCAGCACCTCGCGTTCGTCGAGCAGGCCAGCGAAAGCGACAGTGATCTTCGGGTCGTCGACGTCGTCTCGCTCGGCCGGACGCCGTTCCGGGACCGCTGGCGTGGTCTGAGCCCGGCCGATCACGCCATCGTCGACGCCGCACTCGACCACCTCGATCTGGCGGGACTGCGCGACCGGCACTGGAACACGCTCTCGGGCGGCGAACGGCAACGAGCGCACATCGCCCGGGCGTTCGCGCAGCGACCGTGGGCCATCCTGCTCGACGAACCGACCAACCACCTCGACATCCGCCACCAGTTCGAGCTCATGGACCTGCTCGCCGGCACCGGCCAGACTGTGCTGGTCGCCCTGCATGACCTCGCGCTGGCCGCACGTTACTGCGATCGGCTCATCCTGCTCAGCGAAGGCGAACTCGTCGCGGACGGCCCGCCCGACGAGGTGCTGACCCGGGACCGGCTACGAGAGGTGTACGAGATCGACGCCGAGATCGGCCAGGACAGCCTCGGCCACCTTTCCATCACCTACCACGGCGTACCCGACATCGAGGAGGCGGCAACCGGCGCGGCGACGATGTCGCGTATGGACAGTCCCTCGCCGTAGCGCAGGCGCCGCGCCGTCCGAACGCACTGATCACCGGTGTGGCCGGTAGCCGCGCAGGCGGAGACTGTTGGTGACCACCAGGACCGAGGACAGCGACATCGCGGCTCCCGCGATGAGCGGATTGAGCAGCCCCAGAGCCGCCAACGGGATCGCTGCGGCGTTGTAGCCGAAGGCCCACAAGAGGTTTCCGCGGATCGTCGCCAGTGTCCGATTGGCCAGCTCGATGGCGTCGGGCACCGCGTGCAGGTCTTCCCGGACGAGGATGACGTCTGCGGCATGGGCGGCGACGTCGCTGCCGCGAGCCATCGCCATGCCGAGGTCGGCGCACGCCAGCGCGGGACTGTCGTTGACGCCGTCACCGACCATCGCGACACGGCGTCCTCTGGCGCGCAGCGCCTCGATCGCCTCGACCTTCTCGGTGGGGCGCACCTTCGCGATGACGTCGGTGATGCCGACCTCGTCAGCGACCGCGCGTGCGGCGACGGGACCGTCACCGGTCAGCAGAATGGTCCGCAAGCCGAGGCCATGCAGGCGGGTGATCGCTTCGGCGGCGGACGGCCGTACGGTGTCGCGCACCGCGATTCCGCCTGCTACGACGCCGTTGCGAGCGACGAGAACTCCGGTTGCCGCGCCGAGGTCGTTCAGCCACTCGGTGGCTCGCGGTGGCACCTCGATGCCCAGCTCCGTCAAGAGGTCCGCGGTGCCGACCACGACCGGGGCACCATCGACCTCACCGCGTGCTCCGGCGCCGACGAGGGCTTCGAACCGCGCGACGGCAGGGAGCCCGTCGCCCGCTTCGGTCACGATCGCCGTCGCGATCGGGTGCTCCGAGGCCGATTCCACCGCGCCTGCCCAGCGCAGTACGTCCTGTTCAGAGGCCCGGCTGAAGGAAATGACCGCCGCGACGGTCATGCGGCCGGTGGTGACCGTGCCGGTCTTGTCGAGCACGACCGTGTCCACCGAGCGCGTCGCTTCGAGCGCTTCGGGCCCTTTGACAAGCACACCAAGACCCGCCGCACGGGCGACACCCACCATCAAGGCGGTCGGGGTGGCCAGGCCGAGCGCGCACGGGCAGGCGATGATCAGCACCGCGATCGAGGCCGTGAACGCCGCACGGACGTCGTGGCCGGTGGCCAGCCACCCCGCCAGAGTCATGGCCGCGAGGACAAGGACCACGGGCACGAAGATTGTGCACACCTTGTCGACCAGCCGCTGGACGGTGGCCTTGCGCTGGGCGGCCTGTTCGGCCAGCGCGCTCATCTGCGCGAGCTGGGTGTTGGCTCCGACGTCGGTGGCCCGCACGACCAGCCGCCCGTTGCGGTTGACCGTGCCGCCGACCACACGGTCGCCGGGGCCGACGTCCTCCGGCACGGCCTCGCCCGTGATCGTGGCGGTCTCGACGGCGGACACGCCCTCGGTCACCACGCCGTCCGCGGGCAGGCTTTCCCCAGGCCGGACCACGAACAGGTCACCGACCCGCAGCAGCCCCGCCGCAACCGGGTGTTCGACGCCGTCACGCAGGACGCGTGCGTCCTTGGCGGCCAGATCGGCCAAGGCGGTGAGCAGGCCCAGCGCGGTGCGGCGTGAGCGTGTCTCGAAATAGCGCCCGGCCAACAGGAACGTCGTCACACCCGCGGCCACGTCCAGGTAAACGGCATCCGCGCCCGCCGCCGTGACGCCGAACCCCAGCCAGTAACCGGGTTCGGACGAGCCGGCGGTCAGTGACCACACCGCCCAGCCGAACGACGCCAGGACACCCAACGACACCAAAGTGTCCATACTGGACGATCCGTGTCGGGCGTTACGCAGCGCGGCGCGGTGGAACGGCCACGCCGAGTAGCACACCACCGGTACGGCCAGCAGCACGCACAGCAGCTCCCAACCGGTGAAGCGCCAGGACGGGACCAGCGCGAGGCTGATCGACAGGTTGCCCAAGGGGATGGCAAGCACCGCGGCGACCACGAGCCTGCGCCGCAGATCGGCGACCGCCGCGGTGTGGGCGGCGCGGTCGTCCTCGGCACGGTGACGCACGCGCGCGTCGTATCCCGCCTTGCGGACCGTCTCGACGACGTCTCGTGTGTCCACGCCGGTGGGCAGGTGGACGATCGCCCGCTCGGTCGCGTAGTTGACCGAGGCCCGCACACCGTCCATTTTGTTCAGTTTCCGTTCGATGCGCCCGGCGCAGGCGGCGCACGTCATGCCGGACACCGCCAGTTCCACCGGCGCGGGCGCATCGGTTTCCAAAGTGGTCATCGTGTTCGTCTTTCCAGGTCAGTTCCGTCGCCCGGCCAGGTCGGCCAGCATGGCGTTGTACGCGGCGAGACGGTCGTCCTCGCCGCTGTCGATGCGGCGGTCGAGCCGGGCGGCCTCACGGCGGTCGGCGGCGGCCCACTGGCGCAACAGCGCGACCACCACGATCAGCATGGGGATCTCGCCTGTGGCCCAGGCGATGCCGCCGCCGAGGCGTTGGTCGGTCAGCAGGTCCGGCACCCACGGCAGGGAGAGGTAGCGGTAGTAGGTCTCGGCGATCACGGTCTGCGTGTTCATCAGGATCACGCCGAAGAAGGCGTGGAAGGGCATGACCGCGAACAGCAGGCCGAGCCGGGCCAGGTGCGGCAGCGGGCGTGGCGGCCGGTCGACGCCGATCACCAGCCAGAAGAACACGTAGCCGGATATCAGGAAATGCAGCTTCATCACCTGGTGCGCCCAGTGGTAGAGCATCGCCTCGCCGAACAGGTCCGAGAAGTACAGGACGTAGAACGAGGCGACGAAGACCACGGCGGCGATCGCTGGGTGAGCCACCAGCCGGGCGGCGCGGCTGTGCACCAGGGCGACGACCCAGCCGCGTGGGCCTGGCGGCAGGGTGCGCACCGCCAGCGTGATCGGTCCACCGAGGACCAGCAGCACCGGCGCGAGCATGTTCAACGACATGTGGGCGACCATGTGCATGCTGAACGTGCCCGGCGCGTACCGGCCGATCCCCGAGGACGTCACGACCAGCACCACCACGCAGCCGGCCAGCCAAGCCACCGTGCGCCCGACCGGCCACCGGTCACCCCGGCCGCGCAACCGGCGTACGCCGAGAAGGTAGGCCACGGCCAGCAGCACAGCACCCAGCCCGAACACCAAATCCAGCCGCCAGCCGAGCAACAGGCCGCTGAAGGTAGGTGGCGTGAGCAGCTCGTACCCCAGCACGGTCTGCTGTACGGAGGGCCGCGTGGTCAGCCAAGAAGGCGGCACGAGGTGCGTCAGGCCCAACGAACCACCCAGTGCCACAGCCAGTGCGACCAGTTCCGTACCCAGCGGCCACCGAGTTGCCCAGCGCGATCTCAGCAGTGGCACCACGCCACAGACCGCCAACTTGATCAGCAGTAACAGCCCATATCCGGAGAACAGTCCCTGCGGTCCGGCGAGCACCACGCCCGTCACGGCACCGCTGCAAACCAATACGACCAGGCACACCAGTGTCAGCCGGTAGTAACGGCGCAGCACCTGATCCCGGTGCGCCACGGTCGCACGGCGGAGGAACCGGCGCAGCGCCACCAGCGCGCCGACCCACACCGCAGCCGCCGGTATGTGCCACGCCATCGCGTTGGTGGCCACGTCGTGCCATGCGCCCGACGACACGTGCCCGGCCACCACCGGCGGCAACAGCCCGACGACAGCGACGACGAACCACAGGAACGCCACCGGCCACGTCAACGTCGTGTGTGTACCTGCCGCGACCACGGCCGCGATCACCGCCACGCACAACCACGCCTTCGGCTCCTCCGTGGCCTCGACGAGGTCCGCCAAGTGCGCCCACACCACGGCCGGCGGCTGCCCGGCGGCGTCGCCCGCCGAGAGCGGCACCGCCGCCACCGCCGCCACCGTCCACACTGCCGCCGCCACGGACGCGAGCCGGACCGCGGCATACGCGTCGGCGACCAACCGGCGATCGCGCTGTGCGGGCACCACGAACACGGCGAACGCGAGCGCACCGACAGCGACCACCCCGGCCGCATCGGCGCCGAATCGCACGATCCCGAACAGCACGGAGGCAAGCAAGCCGGGATTGGTATCCCCGAGGACAGCGTGGACGTCACCTGCCGCGAGCACCACCGCTGTGACGCACGCGACAGCGATGCCACTCGCCAGCACGGCGGCCTTGTCAACCCTCACAGTGCACCAGTCGAGTGAACCACCTCGGTGGTTCCCGGAACTATGCCGACTGTAGTCCGACTAACAGAACGAGGATGTTCCGACGACAAAAGGTGACTGGATCGATGGCCCGTACCCCGCACAAGAAAACCGCCCGCCGCCGGTGGTCGGCCAACGTCGTCCTCACACTGGGCCTCGTCGTCCTCGCCGTCGTGGTGATCGGCGGAATACTCGTGTTCGACCGCTCGGACGACGGACCCGCCGCGTCCGGCGAGACACTGGTGCCCGCCGTGGCCCACCGACTGTCCACAGCGGAGGGGGACAGAGTCACCCTGGTGGAGTTCCTGGATTTCCAGTGCCCGGCGTGCGCCTCGTACTACGCGAACGTCACCAGGAAACTCGAACAGGACTATCAGGGGCGGATCACGTTCGTGCCCCGCAACTTCCCGCTCGACATGCACCCGTTGGCGATGCCCGCGGCACGGGCGGCGGAAGCAGCCGGGAAACAAGGCAAGTACGCGGCGATGTACCACGCCCTCTACGACGGCTTCAGCGAATGGGCGGTCGCCGGGCAGGACGTCAACTCCGACGTGACCGCCGCCATCGCGAAGTTCGAGCAGTACGCCACCACGATCGGCCTTGACCTGGCGCGCTTCCGCGCCGACATGACCTCCGCCGAGGTACAGGCGGTGATCGACGAGGGCGTGCGGGACGGGCGTGAGCTTCAGGTGACCAGCACACCGACGTTCTTCCTCAACGGCGAGAAGTTCGAGCCCACCGGCCAGTCCTTCGGCGATGTGGATCGCGAACTGCGTGCGAAGATCGACGAAGCGCTGGCCGGATGACCCCGAACCGGCGCCTGGCTTGGCTGTACGTGCTCGGCGGCGGCTTCGGCTTGGCCGCCGCGGTCGCCCTGACCCTGGAGAAGATCGCCAAACTCCGCGACCCGGCCTATGTGCCCACCTGTTCGCTCAACCCCGTGGTGTCGTGCGGTTCTGTCATGGACAGTCCGCAGGCCGAGGCCTTCGGGTTCCCCAATCCGCTACTGGGAATCGCGCTGTTCACGGTCGTCGTCACGACAGGGGGCGCGGTTCTCGCCGGATTCGCTCCGCCTCGCTGGTACCGGCTCGCGATGAACGCGGGCGCCGCGTTGGGCGTCGTGTTCGTGCACTGGCTGATCGTGGCCAGTCTGTACGACATCCACGCCCTCTGCCCGTATTGCCTCGTGGTGTGGATCGTGACGATTCCGGTCTTCTGGTACACGACACTGGACACCTGGCCGGTGCTGGCGCCGTTGCGTCGTGTCCACAGTGTCATCCTGGTCCTCTGGTACCTGGTGATCGTGGCGCTGATCCTGGTGGAGTTCTGGGACTACTGGCGAACTTTGTTCTGACATCGTCCGCATCACCTGTCTGCCGTCTTCAGCGCGGATTGTCGGGATTCGGCCTGCTGCGGTACTTCTAGGTTGCTGTTGCGGCACCCCGTGTCCACCTTTCCGGCACCCCGTGTTGACCTTTCCGGCACGTTGTGGTCGCCGTTGCGGCACCTCGCTTTCCAGCGTTCGGCGTGTTGTGCTCGCCGTTGCGTTGGGCTTTCTTTGTCCTCGCCGGACGGGCAGGCCACCAAGAGGAGAGGGGGCCGCACTCCCTTCCTCCCGTCCGGCCTGCCTGAGGCAACCATGGGCGTCAAGGGGATCGGTTTGGCTTCCAGCCTGGTTTCTTCGCGTGGGCCGACCCCTTGACCCCCATGGTTGGGCTTCGCCCAGGCCAGACGGGAGGAAGGGAGCACGAAGGGTTTCCTTGCGCTGTCGCGCTTGTGGGACGGCGGTGATCCGTTTGGCTGACGCTCGGGGCTGGGTTTCGTGGGCGGATCACCGCCGCTTTTGGGGTTCTGTCAAGGAAACTTGGGTTTTATCCCCCTATCGTGTGATCGTACTGATGTTCGAAGACTTTCATGTTTTACCGGCGTATTCTGGACGTATGGGGCAGATCGCTTCCACTCCACTCTGGCAGCTCGGCAACCGGGACCTTGTCGCCCGGTTGACCGCCGTGCACAGGCGGATACTCCGGGACTATGCCGAGTACTTCGCGATCCTGTCCGAAGTGGATGGCCAGGGAACCGCGTACGAGTTGGGCTACGGCAACACCGCCGCGCTACTCGTCCACACCCAGAACATCTCACGCAGTGAAGCCAACCAGCGCATCGCCCAAGCCACAGCCCTGCATGACGTGAAGACTCCGACCGGCGCGGTGATCGAGGCCTCCCTTCCGTTGACGGCGGCGAAGTTGGCTGCCGGTGAGATCAGCGTTGGACAGGTGGAGGTCATCCGGAAGTTTGTGGGCAGCCTCGACCA
>NZ_JAAATY010000009.1 GCF_013280595.1 Kibdelosporangium persicum | reverse complement strand
ACTCCGCGATCTGCTGCAACGTCGCATTCACATCCGCGGTCACCGTCGTCGTCATCGACTGGACCGACACCGGGAACTCGCTACCCACACCCACCGACCCGACCATCAACTGACGGGTCTTACGGCGCTCCGACAGCACCGGCGGCGGCAGCGACGGCATGCCGAGCTGGACGCTCATCCGACCGGTCCGCTCGCCTCGACGGCCAGCCACCCGGCCGGGTCGGCGATCAGGCCCGCCAGCCGGGCGGCGATCACCTCGGCCGTCAGCCCGCATTCCGCCAGCACCTCGGCCCGCTTGCCGTGTGCGGGGAAACGCTGGGGGATACCGAAACTCGTCACCGGTGTGGTCACGCCCGCCTCCCGCAGGTCCTGGGCGAGCACCGAGCCGAACCCGCCGATCTTCAGGTTGTCCTCGACCGTCGCGACCACGCGGAACCGCGGCGCCATCGCCCGGAGCAACGGGTTCACCGGCCGGATCCAACACGGATCGACCACTGTCACGCCGATTCCCTGCGCGTGCAGCCGGTCGGCGACGTCCATGCACATCCCGGCCATCACACCGACCGGCAGCAGCAGCACGTCATCGCTGGGATCGGGCCGCAACACGTCCAGCCCGGCGTACGAGAAGGCCGCAGGCAGATCCTCGCCGACAGGGCCCTTCGGGAAGCGGATCGCGCAAGGCCCTTCGGCGGTGTGCACAGCGGTGCGCAACGCCGCCCGCAACGTCGCGGCGTCACGAGGTGCCGCGATCCGCATGCCGGGCACGATGTTCAGCAACGACATGTCCCACATCCCGTTGTGGGACGGCCCGTCGTCGCCGGTGACCCCGGCACGGTCGAGGACGAACACCACCGGGCACGAGTGCAGCGCCACGTCCAGCAGGACCTGGTCGAAGGCGCGGTTGAGGAACGTCGAGTAGATCGCGACCACCGGCCGCAAACCCGCCATGGCCATACCTGCCGCCGCGGTCACCGCGTTCTGCTCGGCGATGCCGACGTCGACCGCCCGGTCGGGGAACCGCCGGGCGAACGCGCTGAGCCCGGTGGGGTCCTGCATCGCGGCGGTGATGGCCACGACGTCACCGCGTTTCTCGGCGATCCGGACGAGTTCGTCGCCGAAGACCGACGTCCATGACCGGCCACTGGACGACAGTGGCGCCCCGGTCACGGGATCCATCGGCCGGACCGCGTGGAACCTGTCCACGTCGTCGTTCTCGGCGCGGTCGTAGCCGTATCCCTTACGGGTCAGCGTGTGCACGACCACCGGACCGTCCACAGCAGATGCTTGGACCAGTGCCGACTGCACGGCGACGACGTCATGCCCGTCGACGGGGCCGATATAGCTCAGTCCCAGGGATTCGAAGAACGTGTTCGGCTCCGCACCCGCCAGATGCCTGGCCAGGCCGCCGACGGTCGGTGAGTACGACCGGCCGTTGTCGTTGAGCACGATCACGACCCGTCTGCCCTCGCCGGCGATGCAGTTCAGGGCCTCCCAGGCCATTCCGCCGGTGAGCGACCCGTCGCCGACCACGACGACCACCCGGCGGCCGGTGACGCCCCGCACCTCGTCCGCCTTGGACATGCCATAGGCGTACGACAGCGCGGTGGACGCGTGTGAGTTCTCGATGATGTCGTGCGGCGACTCGGCTTGGGACGGGTATCCGGACAGCCCGCCACGTTGGCGCATCCGGCCGAACTCGGGCCACCGCCCGGTCAGTATCTTGTGGACATACGCCTGATGACCGGTGTCCCAGAGGATCCGGTCGGTGGGGGAGTCGAACACCCTGTGCAGTCCGAGGGTCAGCTCGACCACGCCGAGGCTCGGGCCGAGGTGACCGCCGGTGCGCGAGACCTCCTCGACGAGCAACCGGCGGATCTCGGCGGCCAGGCCGGTCAGCTCCGCCACGGTGAATCGCCGGATGTCGGCGGGCTGCCGGACCGATGGCAGCAGGCGCATCGCAGCGGCGTCCCCGGCCGGTGCCGGTTCCGGGGCGGACCTGTCGCCCGGCATCGAGAACACGACGTCCTCCACGGCCGTGAGGTCCACGTCGACCTGGCCGAACCCGTGTTCGGCCAACCGTGCCAGCACCTGGTCGACCAGGACCTCCGGAGCGCTGGCCCCTGAGCTGACGCCCACGGTGCGCACGTCGTGCAGCCATTCCTCGCGCAGGTGCCCGACGTCCGGCACGAGGTGGCCGCGTACGCCTGCCTGCCTGGCCACGTCGACCATCCGCTGCGAGTTGCTGGAGTTCTCCGAGCCGACCACCAGGATCAGCTCGCACTGCCGCGCCAGCGACTTGATCCCGTTCTGGCGGTTCTGGCTGGCGTAGCAGATGGTGTCGCTCGACGGCTCTTCGACGTCGGTGAACCTCGTGCGGATTCGGTCGACCACGTCGGCGGTGTCGTCGACGGACAACGTCGTCTGGGTCAGGTAGGCGACCGGGGTGTCCGGCGACAGGTCGAGACGGTCGACGTCCTCGACCGTCTCGACGACGATGGTCCGATTCGGAACCTCGCCGCGGGTGCCCTCGGTCTCCTCGTGGTCGTTGTGGCCGATCAGCAGCAGCAGACGGCCGTCACGGGTGGCCCGCTTGGCCTGCTGGTGCACTTTGGACACCAGCGGGCACGTCGCGTCGATCACGTGCAGGCTCGCTTCGTCCGCGGCGCCGCGGACCGCCGGGGACACCCCGTGTGCCGAGAACACGCACACACTTCCCTGCGGGACCTCGGCGATCGAGTCGACGAACCGGGCGCCCTTGCGCTCCAGCATGCCGACGACGAAGTGGTTGTGCACGATCTGCTTGCGGACGTAGACCGGCGGGCCGTGCAGTTCCAGCGCACGTTCGGTCATCGCGATGGCACGGTGCACGCCCGCGCAGAAACCTCGTGGCTGGGCCAGCACGACCCGCCGGTGTGGTGGGGTGGCGGTGGTGTCCGGGGACATCGGATCACCGGTCCCGGTCGATCGCGGCCTGGGCGAAGGACGCCAGCCGCTCCCGGCTGGGCGTCGGCGGCAGCACCTGTAGGGCGGCGATCGCCTGCTCGCAGTACTGCCTGGCCATTTCGGCGGCGACGTTGATCGCGCCGGTCCGGTCGAGGATCTCCATCAGGGTGCTCCGCCGGGCCGCCGGATCTCCCTGGCCGACCAGCACTTCGGTGATCGCCAGCCGGTCGTGCGGCTCGGCCGTCCGGTAGGCGAGGATGACCGGCAGGGTCAGCCTGCCGTTACGGATGTCGCTGGTGTCCGGCTTGCCCATCACGTCGGTGTCCCGGGTGTAGGACATCACGTCGTCGTGGATCTGGAAGGCACAGCCGAGGTTCTCCGCGTAGGTCCCCAGCGCACGGACCATGTGCTCCTCGCCGCCCGCCAGCAGCGCGCCGCATTCACACGCGCCCTTGAACAGCGCGGCGGTCTTCAGCTTGACCATGGTCAGGTAGGCGTCGAGGTCGAAGTCGACCCGTTCGCACAGCTCGGCTTCCAGGCTCTGGCCGCGGCACAGGTCGATGCCGCAGCGGGCGACGACGTCGAGCGCGGCGACGATCCGGTCGGGCCGCGCGCCGGTGTGGCGGCATTCGGCCAGCGCGGCGAACAGGTCGAAGATCAACGCGTCGCCCGCGACGATCGCGTTGTCCGCGCCGAACTTGAACTGCACCGAAGGCCGGCCCCGGCGCAGGTCGTCGTTGTCGATGATGTCGTCGTGCACCAGGCTGGCCACGTGCCCGCACTCGGCGCCGACCGCCGCCGGTAACACGACGTCGGCGTCGCCACCGACCGCGCAGGCCGACTCGAGCAGCAGAATCGGCCGGAACAGCTTGCCCGTGGGCACAAGCGCGTGCTCGCACATCGCGGCGAGCAGGCTCGACTCGGCCTGCCAGCGCCCGGCCAGCCGCTCGCCCACCTTGTCGACAAGGGACGCGTGGCCGGGGGCCGATGGCGACCGGTCACGTGGTCCGGCGTCGCCCCCGATCGCGTCGATCGTCACATGACCAGACATCGTTCCCTCCATCGTGCGCGAAGATCGTCAACCCGGACACGTCAGGACCGCACCAGCTGCCGCTCCAGCTTGCCCATGTAGTAGAGGATTTCCTCGTGGTTGGTCGACGGCAGGAAGTGGTCGGCGCCGACCTTGTAGTAGAGCGAGTGCACCGTCTCGCCGAGCAGGTGCTCGTAGGGTTCGTTGCGCCGCAACGCCAACGTGAGCGCCGGGACGTCGAACCCCTTCCACACGTCGCGCCATACGTAGTAACCGTCGCCGTCGACCTGCACCTCCGGCAGGGTCTCGTTGGCGTAGCGCGGTGACGGGTCACGTCCTGGGATGGTGTACGCGGGCAGTGTCAGCAGGTCGAACTCGAACACGGTGTCCAAAAGCGACCGGAAGTCCGACGGCACCAGCGGGATGACCGACTCGTTCCACCAGCGCCGCAACATGTCCTTGGCTTCGTCACTGCCGTACAGCAGGGTGAGCACCGGTGCCAGCACGTCGGAGTCGGTGAACGAGTTCACCATGCCGGTGCGGAACGGTTCCGCGATGGGATGGGTGTCGCTTTCGAACCAGTCCATCAGCGACCGGATCAGCTCGGACTGGGTGATTCCGCCGAGCGTGCGCAACGGGCCCCAGACGTACCGCAGCACCGGGTTCTCCGCGATCAACCGGGACACGAAGATGAACCGGTGCATGTACTGGTTGTCGCGCGGTGACATCGTGTCGTGCGACAGCAGGTACTCGAAGTCGTCGGTGTTGCCGCGCACGGTCACCAGGCCGAACCGGTCCCGGTCGGTGTGGTACGTGGTGTTCGGCAGGATCAGCATCGGGTAGACCGCGACCCGGGACACGTGGTTGGCGAGCCGGTCGTAGCCCTTCATGAAGGTCTCGATGGTCTCGCCGGGTGCGCCCCAGATCAGCTCGGCGTAGCAGTCCAAGCCTTCCTTGCCGAGCCACTCGGCCAGGCTCTCCCAGTCGTTGACCTTCATGTTGCGGCGGTTCATCAGGTCGAGCGTGTTGTCGTCCAACGTCTGCAACGCCAGGGTGAACGAGCTGTGCAGGCCCGCGTCCTTCATCGCCTTGACGATCTTGTAGAACACCGCGGACTTGTTCTTCGCCCACGACGTCTCGATGCTCTTCGGATAGCCGTACTTCTGTCTGGCCGCGATGACGTCCTCGACGAACTCCAGGTCGATCGGCATCATGCCGAAGTTCGCGTCGCACAGGACCAACGTGTGCACCTTGTGCTGGGCGAAGAGTTCGATCTCCTGGCGCAACCGCTCACGGGAGAACGCACGCACCCGCTGGCCGACCGCGCCGCCCCAGTAACAGAAAGAGCACTTGTACGGGCAGCCGCGGTTGGTCTCCAGCAAGGCCACGTCGTACGGGAACTTGCCGTCCTTGCCGGTCAGCGGGATGGCACCGCTGAGGAACGGGGATTCGATCTCGTCGAGGTTCTCGATGCGCGGCCGGTCCTTGGTGGTGACCACTTCTCCGTCCTCGTCCTGGAAGGAGATGCCGTCGATGTCGTGCAGCGCACGGGGCGACTGCTCGTCGATCCGGGCCCGCACCAGGTCGCAGAAGGTGAACTCGCCTTCACCGTTGACGATGACGTCGACGTACGGGTGCATGGCGAAGACCCGTGTCGCCTGCTGCGACACGTGGTTGCCGCCGAAGATCACCCAGCCGTCCGGGTTGAGCTGCTTGAACGTCTCCGCCAGCGCGGAGAACTCCTGGTAGTTCCAGCCGAGTACGGAGAACGCCAGCACGTCCGGCGTGCCGGCCGCGAACAGGTCGTTGGCCATGCCGAACAACGTGCTGCCGCCGTCGAAGTTGTGGATCCGGATGTCGGCGTTGGCCGCGATGTGCTCGTCGCGCAGTGCGGTGGCCTTCAGATAGCCGGAGGCCAGTGGCATCGACTCCAGCGACATGGCCCAGACACCCTGTTGCACCAGCCAGACCTTCAGCGGTCGATCTACCATGGGTCAGTCCCCTTGCCCCAGTTCTGTTCGTCCGAGCGGGAAGCACAGCCGGGACGGACGGTGCCCGTTGTCCGGCGACGTGGTCAGCCGTGACCGTTCACCAGGTGACGATCACTTCGGCGGGCCCGCTGTCGAGCGGGTGGTCGGTCCACCGGATGCGGTCCAGCGGGGTCGCCAGCTTCAGACCGGGAAGCTGGTCGGCCAAGGCCCTGACCGCGGCGACGAGTTCCATCCGGGCCACGGCCGCGCCGATGCACCGGTGCGGGCCATAGCCGAACTTGACGTGCTGGTTGGGCGTTCGGCGCGGGTCGAACCGGTCCGGGTCGGTGAACACCGCCGGGTCCCGGTTGGCCGCCTCCAGCCGGACGATCACCATGTCGCCCGCGGCGATGGCGTGCCCGCCGAGTTCCACGTCCTCCCGCGCCCACCGGGGGAACGCCTCACCGCTGATGCCGGCCTGGTGGCGGAGCATCTCCTCGACGGCGATCTCGATCGAGCGGTCGTCGTGCAGGACGCCCAGTCCGCCACCGAACTCGAGCATCTTGATCACGCCGATGGTCAGCGAGTTGACCGTGGTCAGCTGACCACCGGACAGCAGCGAAGCGGCCGCCAGCATCAGCTCGCGGTCGTTGAGCCTGCCGTCGTCACTGTCGCGTACCGCGATCATCGCGCTGAGCAGGTCCGGTCCCGGCGTCGCACGCTTGGCCTCGATCAGCGTGCCGAGGAACTCCACGAGCTCGCCCCAGGCCCCGGCCCAGCCCTGCATGTCGTCGGCGATCACCGCGGATACGGTCTCGGCCCACTTGTAGAACCGTTCCCGGTCGTCCACCGGCACACCGAGCATCTCGGTGATCACCGCCAGCGTCAACGGCCGGGACAGCTTCGCCACCAGGTCCGCGGGCGAGCCGGCGGCGCGCATGTCCGTGACGAAGTCACTGGCCATCCGGTCGACCACGGGCCGCAGGTCGCCCAGCGTGCGTGGGCTGAAGCCGCGGGAGATGACCCGGCGCAGCCGGGCGTGGTGCTCGCCGTCGCAGAGCAACGACTCGGTGTCCACTTCGTCGCCTTCCCGCGTGATGGCGAACCGCTTGTCCGACAGCACACGTTGGGCTTCTTTGGCGCCGAGCACGACCCATGCGTAGGTGCCCGCGCCGGTGACCGTGCGGACCACCGGCGAGACCTTGCGCAGATCGGCGTACGCGGCAGGCGGTTCGAACGGCGAGCGCCGGTCGAACGGCAAGGTGAACGACTGGGTGTCCATGCTCAGCTCACCTCGTCCAGGAAGCGCCGGACCGCCTCGTTGAACCGTTCTGGCTGCTCCATGTTGACCATGTGCCCGCTGCCCGCGAACGACTCGAGCTTCGCATTGGGCACAGTGGACACAATGCGGTCGAGCATGTCGTGGATGTCGGTGCAGTCCAGCTCGCCGGCGATGCCGAGCAGCGGGACGCGCACATCGGACAGGCGGTTCCACGTGTCCGCCGCCTTGCCCGGCATCACCGGGTTCGGCCGGGCGTGCTGGGTGGCGGTGTGCATGGCCATCTCGCGGCAACGCTCCCGGATGGACGGTTCGACCTGGTCCGGTCGCCGGTGGGGTCCGTCGACCCACAGCCGCAGGAACATCTCGACGTACCCGTCGGTGTCCCGGGCGAACGCGCACTCCATCTGGCGTTTCAGCAGATCCACCACGAACTCGCTCTGCCAGTACTGCTCGGACGTGCCGCAGCCGCTGAGTACCAGTCCGGCCACCCGGCCGGGGTGGTCCAGTGCGGTGTCGAGCGCGCTCGTCCCGCCCATCGCCTGTCCGACAAGGAAAGCGGACGCCAGGCCGAGGTGGTCGAGCAGGGCCGTCACATCGTCGCCGCGCAGGTACTCGGTGGTGGGCGTGGACGACTCGCCATGTCCCCGAGCGTCCACATTGAGCACTCGATAGCCGTCGAAGGCGTGCAGCTGCTGAACCCACACCCGGCGGTCAAGGGTGCCGTCGTGCAGGAACACGACCGGTGGACCGTCGCCGATGTCGTCATAGGCGAGGTAGCCGTCCACGAACGGAGCCTTGTTCATCCGGCGGCTCCCGACACGTCGAGCATCCCCAGCAGTGCCGTCTTCACCGCGGGACGGCTGGCGACGACGAGGGTGAACAGCGATTCCCTGGCCAGCCGTTGCGCGTCATGGCTTTGCAGCAACGACCTGCCGCCTGCCGCGACCACAAAAGCGGTGCAGGCCCGTACGGCCAAAGCCGAGCACTCGGCGCGCATCGCGGGCATGGCGGAGGGATCGGCCATGACGGCGTCGAACCTCGCCCGCAGGCTGGCGGATTCGGCTCGGAACGCGTCTGCCATCTCCTGCTGGCCAACGGAATCGAGTCCCGCCGCCGCGCGTTGGATCAGGCCGAGCGCCAACGAACTGTCCACTCGCAACCCGATGGCCAGACCGCCGAGGTATTCCTCGCGGTTGGCGCGGGTGGTGACCATGTCGTCGGCGAGGTGCAGGTCGTCGAACACCAGCCGGACCGTGTTGCTCGCCTGCGCGGCGACCAGATCCAGCGGCTGCACTTTGACGATCCCGTTGCCGGCACGGGCTTCGATGAGACCGCTGACGACGTCGCCGCTCGTCTCGTCGTACGCCGACACGTGCAGGACGTCGACAATGCCCCAGCCGCTGACGAACGTGACGTCACCGTGCAACGACCAGCCGTCGTCGACCCGGGTCGCCCGCACGCGGGGCGGGTCCGGGATGACGCCGGAAAAGGCGCCGCCGCCGCGCAGTTGCCCGCTCGCGGCCCGGCCGAGGTATTTCTCCCGCAGCGCCGCGTTGGGCGTCATCGCCAGGCCCATCACCACGCCGTGGTGCTGGAGCCAGGTGAACGCGGTGGTCAGGCACGCGCTCGCCAGCGTCTCGATGATCCGCAGGAAGTCCGGGAAGTCGACACCGGGCCCGCCGAACTCGGGCGGCGCGACCAGGCCGTAGAAACCGTCCTCGGCCAGCCTGCGGAAGTGGCTGTCCGGAATCCGCCCGGTGCGGTCGACTTCGCTCGCGGCGGGCAACAGCACCTCGTCGGCGATCTTGAGCGCCTTCTGCGGCATTTCGTTCATCACGCAACGGCCCCGTTCATGGTCGCTTACCGCGGTTTCAGTTCGAGCAGATGCAGGTGCCACGCCGCATACTCGTTCTCGTCCCCGCCCACCAGATCTCCGGGGAACGCGTCGACCAGCGCCTCCGGTATCTCGGACATTTCGATTTTGGTCAGCACATGCAGTTCGTAGCCGGTCTCGTCGGCCAGATCGCTGATCAGCGTCGGATTTCCGAGTGCTTCGCCGAACCAGAGGTACGCCCGGCCGCCCGGATTGAGCAGCTCCCGTCCGGCGCGAAGAAAATGCCGCATTTTCGCGTAAGCCGGGTCGAACATCGTCTCATGCCATATCGACGAGTCGACGACATCGGCGGGCGCGTTGAGGAAAGGCGGGTTCCAGTAGATCCCGTCGAACCGCTCGCCGGGCTCGACCGCCGAGTACAGGTCGCTCACCCGTGCGGTGACCCGGTCGGCGACCCCGTGCCGCTTGGCGTTGAGCTCGGTGTTGCGCACCGCGGCCGGGTTGATGTCCAGCCCGAGCACCCGCTCGGTGCCCGCCAGTGCGGCCAGCACCGACATGATCCCGGTGCCACAGCCCATCTCCAGGAACGCCGACATCTCGTGGAACGGAATCAGGTGCGCGTACAGTTCGCCACCCGGGGAATAAGCGGGCGGCCAGACATCGTCCAGCAGATCCCACTCACGGCCGAGCAATTCGAAGACATCCGGCCGTGTGCTGTCGGAATGATATCGCTGGATGATGTTCTGACCGATGAGCAGCTCGAAATCTTGCGCTTCCATGCGACCCCATCCGCATATCGGCCGGGTCCCGGCCGGACGCATCGATCGACAATGAACGTCAGGAAAGAGTGACGTTTGTTGAAAGTATTCAAACAGCGGTCAGGGAAAACCGCAACGAGCTGCGGACGAACGCCGTGCGCAGGTCACCGGTCTCACCGGACCGGCGGGACCGACCAGCGCACCATGGCGTCCATCGACCGCTGGGAAACCGCCTCGGGCAGCAGCCCGCCGAGCCAGACACCCCAGTTGCGCGCGGTCACCGCGACGGGCGTGGACATCTCGGCGACCCGGCCCATCCACCGGGACATCGTGCTGAGCTTGGCCGTGCGCGGTCTGCGGCTCGCGTCGTACGCCACCAGGCCGGTTCGCAGTGCGTCCCACGACTGCGCGCCCGCCACCGCGTGACCCAGTTCCACCGCGTCCTCCATGG
This sequence comes from Kibdelosporangium persicum, assembly GCF_013280595.1. Classification (GTDB taxonomy): domain Bacteria; phylum Actinomycetota; class Actinomycetes; order Mycobacteriales; family Pseudonocardiaceae; genus Kibdelosporangium; species Kibdelosporangium persicum. The sequence continues at coordinate 315,401 of NZ_JAAATY010000009.1, read as the reverse complement.
CGAGGTTCGCGGACCCCACGTTGGGCGTCATCGGGTGTGCCGCGTCGCCGAGCAGCACTGTCCGGCCGAGGAAGAACGTGTCGGCCGGAGTTGCCAGCTCCTCGATGTGGTCGAAGAAAAGCTGTTCCGCCGAGGCACGGGCGAGCATCAGGGGGATCGGGTCGTGCCACCCGCCGAACAACCGGACCAGGTCCTCGTACGTGCCCGAGGCACGCCGCCGGCCCGTCAGCCGGGCCAGCGCGGAGAAGTGCACCTTGTTGCCGGGCAACGGAAGGACGGACAGGCGCAGCCCGGCGCCCCACGTCTCGGCCGCGACCGGCGCGAGCCCGCCCGCCGGGACCACGCACCGCCAGCTGCCTGACCGGGTGTCCCGCAGCCCTGGGTGGTCCGGGTGCATCGCGCCGCGCAGAGCCGACCGGATGCCGTCCGCGCCGACCACGAGATCCGCCTCGATCTCCTCGCCGTTCACCCGGATCGAAGCCGGTACGTGCTGATCGCCGAAGCGACCGGGCTCGACCTTCGCTCCATAGTGGACGGTCCCGGCCGGTAGCGCCTCGGCCAGCGCGCGCACCAGTTCGATCCGCAACAGGGCGCGGATGGACTCGCCATAGCGTTCCTCCACGAACCCCAGCCCGGTCCGGGCGATCCACCGGCCGCTCGGTACCCGTACTCCGCCCTCCCGCTGGATCACGGAGCGGGCGCGTACCGAGTCGCCGGCTCCGATCGCGTCGAGCGCCTGCATCCCGTTGGGGGTGATGCCGATCCCGCCGCCGGTGGCCCGCAGATCGGGACCTCGTTCGAAGACCTGGACCGTCCAGCCGTGGCGGACCAGTGCGGCGGCCGCGGCCAGGCCCGCGATTCCGGCCCCGGCGACGAGTGCGGTGCGTGCCATGGAAAATCCCCTCGCGCGGCACTGAAGAGCACATCGATTTCTTGCTACCGTCCCAGATTATGCACGGCACTCCGGCAATTCGGGTCACAGTCCTTGCCCATCTGGAAGCCTGTCGCCCCGACACGATCTTCTACGCGGGAACCGTCGGATTGAGCGGCGCCATACTCGCCGACCCGGACGCGCCGGGGCATCTGCTGTTCTTCGCGTGGCTCGTACCGACCCTCGCGTGGATCGCCTCGTTGTATGGCGGCGACTATTTCGACCGGGAACTGGACGCGCTGACAAAACCGCATCGGCCCATCCCGTCCGGACGGATTTCCGCGAAAACCGCGAAGAATCTGATGATCGGTCTCATCGGCACGAGCGGCCTGGTCGCGGTGCTGGTCAACCCGCTGACCGTGCTGCTGGCGGTGGCCGCCGCCGTGTTCGGTATCGCCTACGCCAGCAAGCTCAAGGGAAAAGGCCTGTGGGGCAACATCAGCCGGGGCCTGCCGACCGCGTTGACCGTGCTTTACGGTTCGATGACCGTGCAGCCGTTGCCGGCTTGGGAACTCGTTCCGCTGGCATTGATGTTCTGGATTCACGACTCGGGGTCGAATCTGCTCGGTGCCTTGTGCGACCGGGACGGCGATCGGCGCGGCGGCTATTTGACGTATCCCGTGCAGCGCGGTGACGAGGCGACTGTGCGAGGTTTGAAGATGTTCTTCCTCGGGTGGGTGGCCATCGCGGCCCTGTGGCCGGTTCTCGGGTACGGAATCGACGTCCCGATCTACTACGCCGCCCTGCTGGTCGTCGTCGCCCTCGGCGGGATGTCGCTGTCGAGCGTGGTGCGGGCGCCCCGGCCGATTCCCCGGGCGGTCGGGCTGCGGGCGCACGAGATCGTGGTCGCCGAGCGGATCGTGCTCGGCACGTTCCTGATCGCCGCGGCCGGCCGGACCGAGCTGGCGTTGCTGGTCGGTGTGCCGTCGCTCGCCCTCACCCTGATCGCGCGGCACCTGATGCGACGCAGGTACGAACCCGGCAGATGAACACGAGGTGGCTCGCGTCGGCCGCGAGCCACCCACCAGCGTCATGCTGTGGTCAGCGCGTTGCGCGGGTGACCGCCTTTGTAGAGGCCGAGCACCAGTTCGTGCGAGTAGCCGAGCAGTTCCTGCAACTCCGGCGGCAGCTGCGCGGCCTTGGCCGGGGGCACGCTGAGCGAGCTGTTCTCCACCTGACGCAGCCAGGCGACCTGGAAGCCCATGGAGAAGATGTGCCGGACGTCGGACTCTGTCGTGTTCGCGCCGCCCGCGTGGAACAGGTCCGCCCGGAACAACAGGGCGTCACCCTTGCTCATCTCGGCCTGGACGGCCTCGCTCCAGTCCGGGGCCGGAGCCATCGGCGAGCCGCTGTGGCTGTCCAGCACGACCCAGGTGGCGCCGTTGCCGGCGGTGAAGTCGCTCATCGCCGCCATCACGGTCAACGCGATCGGGTTCGGGCTTGGCGGCACATGGCGCCACGAGAACGTGTCCAGGTGCAGCTCCTGGCGGAACGCGCCGGGCTTGCGGGCCATGTACTCGGCGATGGTCAGCAGGATCGTGTCCGACAACGGGCTGAGCACGCGCCGGGCGCAGTCGACGATGTCGCGCTGCAGCACCATCTCCGGCGCGCAGGGGATGGTCCCGACAAGGCCGTGCAGGGTGGCGGTCGTGTCACCCTGGAAGCCACCGAGCACCGAGCTCGCCGCGTAGTCCGCCTCTTCCGGGTGCTCGGCCAGGTGCTTGCCGACTTCGGTGAGGAACGTGTCGCACTGCTCCGTGGTGTACGCCCCGGACAGGACGACAGCGCCGCGTTCGCGGACCGCGGCGTCCAGCTCATCCGGGTCGTACGGCCGGGTGAGACGGGGAACTGTCTTGTCCATTTCGCTACCCTTCGGCTGACTCTTGACTGTCTCGCTGTTCACCAGGCGACTGGCAGCCGCTCGATGCTGACGTCCATGCCGTCGGCCTGCCATTCGACCTCGTGCGGTGGATCGGCGAGCCGGATGCCGGGGATCCGGCGCAGCAGCGTCCCCAGGGCGACGGCCAGTTCCATCCGGGCGAGCGCCGAGCCGAGGCAGTGGTGGATCCCGTGGCCGAACGCCAGGTGCGGACTCCGGCCGGCGGTCAGGCTCATCGTGTCCGGGTCGCCGAACTCGGCCGGGTCGCGGTTGGCGCCCACCCGGGAGGCGATGACCGTCTCGCCCAGCGAGATCCGCACTCCGCAGATGTCCACATCGGACTGTGCGATGCGCTGGATGCCGACTTCCTCGTCCTGCAACCGCAGCAACTCCTCGACCACGAGCTCGATCTCGATCCGGCCGTCGCGCACGCCGTCGAGCACCGGCCGGTTGCCGAACAGCCGCAGCAGGCCGTGCGAGATGGCCGACGCCGTGGTCACGTACCCGGCCATCAACAGGCCCATCGCCATCGACGAGACCTCGAGCTTGGTCAGGCCGTCCGACGTGCCGGACTGCCTGACCAGGTCGCTGAGCAGATCGCCGCCGTCCGGTTTGGACTCCACGAGCCGCACGACGAACCGCTGCAGATCGGTGAAGGCCGCCCCGAAGTCCGCGCCGCCGACCGAACGGACCACGATGTCGGCCCAGCCGCGGAACCGGCCGCGGTCGGCGTCCGGGATGCCGAGCAGTTCGGAGATGATCGAGATCGGCAGGGGATAGGCGAACTGCTCCTGGATGTCCGCGACCGGGCCCGCGGCGAGCATGGCGGTGACCAGGTCGTCGGCGACCTCCTGCGCGCGGTCGCGCAGCTCGGCGATCCGCCGCGCGGTGAACGCGCGGGTCACGCTCCGGCGCAGCCTGGTGTGGTCCGGCGGGTCCTTGAGGAACATGAACCCCGCCGCGAGGTTGTCCTCGTCCGCGACGGGGATCGACCCGGGGTACTGCGTGCCGAAGGCCGGGTGGTTGAGCACCAGCCGGACGTCCTGGTACCGGGTGACCAGCCAGGCGTGCCCGCCGGACGCCAGCCGGACCTTGTGGATCGGCGCGGCGGTGCGCAGGTCCGCCAGTGCCGGTGCCGGCTCGATGATCGAGTCACGGGTGAACGGGTAGTCGGCGAGTGGTGCGGTCAGTTGTTCGTGCTGCACGGGAAAGCACCTCCCTTCGTGGCGCTAGGCGAACGCGACTTCGACGGCGTCCGCGAACTGCGCCCCGCTGCGGCCGTCCCGCAGCCGTTGCTTGAACTGTTCGAGCCGTTCGGCCATGGCGGAGTCGTTCGCGACCGTCTTGATCACGTCGGCCAGTTCGGCCGAGGTGAACGGCTCGTGCAGCCGGACCCCGAGGCCGAGCCGTTCGATGCTGTCCGCCACACCGCGCTGTTCGCCGATCTGCGGGGCGATCAGCACCGGCACACCTTGCGCGAGCGCCTCGATGGTGCTGGTGAGCCCGCCGTGGGAGATCGCGACGGACGCGTGCCGCAGCGTGTCGATCATCGGCAGCTTCGCCCGCAACAGCACCCGCTGGGAGATCGGGCCGACCTGGGCCGGGGAGACCTTGCCGCCCAACGCGGCCGCCGTGTACCAGCCGAGGCGCTCGACGCCCTCGATGCACGTGCGGAAGAAACCGATCTTGTCGTTGAACACCGTGCCGAGCGAGACCACGGCCAGCGGCTGCGACGCGGCCAGCCACTGCCGTTCCGGGGACTGTTCGGACGGCCGGATGCACGGCGTGATGAACGTGAACCGTTCGTCGAACGTCTCGCCCTTCGGCTGGATCTCGCGGGGGAACAGCACGATGTTGCGGTCGGCCTCGTTGTCGAAGAACTGCTCCGGCGACACCGACGACGACAGCCCCACGTCGTCGAGGAACTCCGCCACAGCACCGAAGAACGCGGCCATCGACTCGTCGGTGTCCGACCGTGACTCGTAGTCCTGGTGCAGCGAGAACTCGGAGTTCGACGCGAACACCGGCCACGTCCGGATCACCGGGATGCCGAAGGCCTGCCCGGCCAGCCAGCCCGCCGTCGACAGCACGTCGGACACGATCACGTCCGGCCGGTCGTCGCGGATGGCCTGGCTGAGCGTGGCGTAGGCCGTGCGCGTCTCCTTGAGCATGAGCGGCAGCACGGTGCTCATGTCCGCGAGGGCCGCGTTCGAGTTGTCCATCGGCGAGTCGTAACGCACCACGTCAAGGACTTCGCCGACCTCCGGCGCGAAACTCCCCGACGCCAGCGCGCTCACCCGGTGGCCGCGCCGGACCAGTTCGGTCAGTCCCTCGATCACCGGGTAGACGTGTCCCCATGCCGGGATCGACGCGTACAGAACGTGTTTGCCCGTCATGGCGTCCTCACCCGGACCACCATCCGCTCGGGGAACCGGTCACCGAGCATGTTGACCTTCCACGGCACCGCCTTCCACGCCTCGACCATCTCGAAGTCCAGCCCGCACTCGGTCAGCGCGTCGATGACCACCTGCAACTCCAGGCGGGCCAGGTTGGCGCCGAGACAGCGGTGGATGCCGAAACCGAACGCGATGTGCCGGATCAGGCCGGGCCTGCGCGGGTCGAACGTGTCGGGATCGGCGAACAGTTCCTCGTCGCGGTTGGCCGCGATCAGCGGGGCGACCACCATGTCGCCCTTGCGGATGGTGACCTCCCCCACCTGCACGTCCTCGGAGGCGAAGCGCGGCATCGACTCGCCGTTGTCCCCCGACTGGATTCGCAGCACTTCCTCGACGAACTGCTTGCGCAGCTCGGCGGGGTCCGCGGCGGCCCGCAACTCGGCCAGCCAGCCGAACTCCACCAGGTAACGCATGGCCACGGCGATCGCGTTGGCGGTGCTGACGTACCCCGCGACCGGCAGACCGAGGACCATGGTCGCCAACTCGACGTCGTCGACCGTGCCTTCGTTCTCCTGTGCCCGGATCATGTGCGCGAGCAGGTCCGCACCCTCGTGGCCGGTGGTGCGGCGACGTTCGGCGATCAGGTCGCGGACGTAGTCGTTGAGCTGCTTCCAGCCTTCCAGCGCGATGACGCCCTGCGCCTCGGACAGCGGCACCAGCAACTGGTCGGACAGCTCCTGGAACATCCCGCGGTCCGGCTCGGGCACGCCGACGACCTCGGCGATCACGTTCATCGTCAACGGTTTGGCGAAACCGGCCATCACGTCGACCGGTGCGCCCGCCGCGCCCATGGCCTCGATCAGCTGGTCGGCCTTGGCCCGGATCGTGTCGCGGTAGCGCTCGACGTAGCCGACCGCGAACGGCCCGGCCACCAGGCCGCGCAACCGGGTGTGCTCGGGCGGGTCCTGGAAGATCGACTCGTTCGCCTCGGCCGTTCCGCCGCCGCGCTCCAGGTCGATCGGGGACACGCTGAACACCTGGCCGCCCAGCACCTTGCGGATGTCCTTGTAGCGGCTGACCAGCCAGACGTCGGTGCCGTCCGGGGTGGTGACGTGCGAGACCGGGCAGGTGGCCCGTAGTTTCCGCCAGTCCTGCTCGTCCAGGTCGGCCGGCCGGAACCGTTCGACCGGCGGTGGTTCGCGGGACGTGACGGCGGCGCCAGGTTCGGGTGAGGTCATGACGTCTCTCCGCTCCTCTCGGTCAGCATCAGACGGGACGGGCCGCGCACGAGCATCCCGGCCTTCCACTCGATCGCCTGCTCGTCGGCGGCCAGCCGCACCCGGGGCGCGGCCGAGGTCAGCACCTCCAGCGCCACCTGGAGTTCCAGCCGCGCCAGCGGCGCGCCGAGGCAGAAGTGCGCGCCGACGCCGAACCCGATGTGCGGATTGGGATCGCGGGCGAAGTCCAGCCGGTCGGGGTCGGTGAACACCCGTGGATCGCGGTTGGCGATCACCGACGCGGCCACCACCGGCGAGCCCGCCTCGATCAGGGTGCCGCTGAGCACCACGTCCTGCGTGGCGTAGCGGGGCGTCGTGCCGTTGGCTTCCAGCGGTACGTACCGCATGAGCTCTTCGACCGCGGTCGGCACGAGCAGGGGATCGGCCGCCAGTCGCTGGAACCGAGTGCGGTCTTCGAGCAGGACGTAGACGAAGTTCGGCAGCTGGGTCGACGTGGTCTCGTAGCCGGCCACGAGGATGGTCATGGCGAGGATGACCAGTTCGTCGTCGGACACCGTCCCGCCGTCCGCCTGGACGGCGAGCATGGCCGAGATCAGGTCGTCCTGCGGCTTCGCACGCCGCTCGGCGACCAGCGCGGCGACGTAGTCCCACATGTGCCCGGTGGCCGCCCACCGCTCGTCCTCGGAGATCGAGGTGGTCGCCAGGCCGGCCTCGGCCCAGTGCCGGAAGTGGTCGCGGTCGGCGTACGGCACCCCGAGCAGCTCGCAGATCATCTTCAGGGTGAACGGCAGCGCGAAGTCCGCCACGCCGTCGAAAATCTCCGCCGCCAGCGCGTCCTTGACCAGTTCGGTGGCGATCGCCGTGGCGCGTTCGCGTAGCCGCGCCACCGTCCTGGGGGTGAACGCGTGCCGGCACACGGCGCGAACCCGGGTGTGCTCGGGAGGGTCCATCGCGACGATGCCGCCGCTGAAGTTCTCCTCCGTCACCCGCGGTACGTCACGTTCGAGCGAAAGGGCACGGCCGAACGCCGGGTCAGTCAGCACGGTGCGGACGTCGGAGTACCTGGTGACCAGCCAGGCCTCCTCGCCGTACGGGAACTTCACCCGCGTGACCGGCTCGTTGTCCTGCAACCACCGGTATTCCGGCTCCAGGTCCAACCGCGGCGCACGCGGGAACGGAAAACTACGGACCGGTACGTCCATTCTCACCCTCGTCCCGCGAACAGACGGTTCTCCGTGACGATCACCTGCGCGCCCCGGCGCGGGACCAGCATCGGCCCCTTCGGTTTGACCCCTTCCGGTGTGGACCGGGGCACCCGTAGCCGGACGGAGCGCAGGATCGTACTGATCACCGTGCGCATCTCGATCATCGCCAGCGAAGCGCCGAGGCACCGGTGGCTGCCGCCGCCGAACGGCAGGAAGTGCGCACTCGGCGGCTCGACCGGGTGGAACCGGTCGATGGAGTAGCTCTCCGGTGCCGGATGCAGTCGCCCGGACAGGTGCAGCAAGCCGAGCGAGACCGCGAACATCGTGCCCGCGGGGAAGACGTAGCCGTCTGCCGTCCATTCCTTCGTGGCCATCCTGCCGATGTCCAATGTGGTCGGACGGGACCTGATCGCCTCGTGGATCGCCGCGTCGAGGACCTTCCAGTCCTCGTCGCGCACCGCGGTCTCGACTCGTTCCAGCGCGCCCGGCGCGCGGACGACCCGTTCGAAGAACCAGGCAAGCTGCGTCGCGGTGGTCTCCTGGCCGACCGCGAGCAGGGTGACCATGTGGTCGCGCAGCTCCTGGTCGGTGACCGCCGGATTGTCCTGGCCCTTGGCCAGCAGCAGGGACAGCACGTCACTGCCCCGTCCGGACGGGTCGGCGGCCAGCTCCGCGCGGCGCTCGCGGATCTCCGCGAAGATGATCTGGTCGACCTCCCGCAGCAGCCGCTGGAACGCCGCCCACGGCCCGAATCCGCCGAACGACCGGCGTACCGCGGGCACCAGGATGATCAGCGGATTGACGTCGAGCAGCTTCGGCACCAGCACCCGCAGCCGGGTCAGCCGGGCGGAGTCGGTGATGCCGAAGACCGCCCGGATCATCACCTCCAGCGTGACCCGCTGGAAGCAGTCGAGCAGCCGCACGGCCGACCCCGGCCGCCACCCGACGACCTCCTGCTCCACAATGGACTTCATCACCTCGACGTACGCGGTGACGTTGTCGCCGTGCAACGGCCGCATCAGCACCTTGCGCCGTTCGGTGTGCTGGGCGCCGCCGGACATCAGCAGCGAGTGTTCGCCGACCACGAACCGGATCGACTCGTTCGCCGCGGCCGCGTCGAAATCACCGGCGTCGTCGCGCAGGATGCGGCGGATGCCGTCCGGTGTGCTGATGTAGACGACATCGCCGAACCCGAGAATCCGTGCGGTGAACAGCGGCCCGTAGCGGCGCAGGCACGTCTTGCCGAACCACACCGGCGCGACGGCCCACATCGCCGTCTGCACCACCGCGGGCAGCCGTGGGCCAGGCGGCAGGCGCCGGGTCCTGCCGGGCACCGCGTCGGCGACTCCGCGCGCCGGGGTGGCGGTCATCCCGACTCACCCCGGGAGATGGTCTTGATCCACCGGCCGAGGGCACGCAGGACGAACGTGTGCGCGATCAGGTCGTCGGTGTAACACAGGTCGTCGAAGTACAGCCCGACATTGCTCGGCCGCCAGGTGCCCTGGCTGTCCTGGTGGTTCACCAGCCACTCCACGGCTCGTAGGATGGCCGGGCCGGCGGGGTTCTCGCCAGCCTTGAGCAACGCGAACAGCGCCCACGCGGTTTCCTCGGCCGTGCTGCCCTTCGGCGGGAGCTCGTGCTTCAGTGGCCAGCCGCCGTCCGCGGCCTGGTTGGCCAGCAACCAGTCCCGTGCCGCCACCGCGGCGGGCTCACTGCCCTTTCGACTGTCCACAAAGGCCTCAAGCAGCCTGCTGGTGCCGTGGGTGTTGTCGCGGAACCACACCGACGAGATCGACCCGTCCTTCTCCTGGTGTGTGCGCAGGTATTCCAAAGCCCTTGCCAGCGCCGTGCCCGGCGCGTCCGACAGGCCGTACCGCTGCAACGCCATGACGACGTGGGCGGTCACGCCCGGGCACGGCCGGTCGTTCATGATGTTGGTGTTGCGAACCCATTCGGACCAGGAACCGTCCCGGTTCTGCATCTTCAACAACCACTGCACACCGAGCTGGACGGCCGGGTGCGTGCGGGGCACGCCGAGGTCGGCGAGCACCCCGAGGACGACCGCGGTGTCCTCGGACTCCGGCCAGCCCGACGGATTGGCCCAGCCCCAGCCGCCCGACGGAATCCCGAACTGCCGGAACGGTTTGTTCCACTGGTTGCGCAGCAGCCATTCCCGGGTGCCCTGCATCAACGGTTCGGTGGCCACGTCCTGGAACTCGCTGAGCGCCATGATGGAGTACGCGGTCACCGAGATCTCCAGATCACGGTCGATCGCCCACGACCCGTCCTCCCGCTGTGTCTCCAGCAGGTACCGCAGCGACGCCAGTTGCAGATCGACACCGGTACCGGCCTGCCGCAGCCCGAGGTAGAGAAACCCGGCGATCATCGGGCACTCCTCGATCCCGCCGTTGGTCCCGGAGATCTCCCGCAGCCAGTTCAACGCGAGCGGTTCGGCGATCCGGCCGAGGACGCGGCGCGGCGCGGACCGCTTCATCGTCCGGCTCTGCATCACACCCAGCCCCAGGATCGCCGGCAGTGCGATCGACACCTTGTTGCGCCACCGCCGCGGCACCAGAATCGCCTCGACCGGCAGATCCGGCTGCTGCTCGAAGTCACGCAGCCCGGTCAACGCCCAGATGGTCGGCAACGCCGCCGGCCACGTCTTCGGCGCCTGGCCGTTCAGGCCGGGGATCACGTTCACCGCGTCGTTCTCGTCCAGGAACGTCCGGCCACGCTGGATGTGCCGGTGGGACGCGTCGGAGTCGACCTCGTGCAGCGCGGCGATCGCGAAGGCGGTCATCCCCGGACTGCTCGGCCACTCCGCGTCGGCCATCGCCCAGCCGCCGTCGTCGCGCTGGTGCGCACGCAACCACGCGATGCCGGAAGCGATACGCGACGCGTAGCCTTCGGGATCGGCCCGGTTGAGCGACAACACACCGAGCGAGGTCGCGATCGTCGAGGAGGACAACCGGTCCACCCACGACCCGTCCTCTCGCTGCCGGTCGTACAGGTGGGTGATCGCGCTCTCGGCGGCCCGGTCGGCGCGTGCCTGAAGCTGTCCGACGTTCACGTCAACGCCTTCCCAGTCACGAAGCTCTGCTACCAAGGGGAATCACTCCTCAAGCGCGCCACGGCGACAATCCGGTAGGTGTTGCCGCCCCGGCCGCGCGACGTCGGCACGTGTAACAGCAGGTCGAGGACGAAGGCGAGGCCGAGCGCCGGGCTCGCCAGTGCCATCACCGCTCTGCGTAACCACCGCTCAGCCGGCCGCACGGCCCGGCTCAGCCACGGCCACGACTTCGCGGCGGGCAAGTGGTGGTTCAACGCGGTGAGCAGGGCCGCCAGGTTGTCGAACGGCTTGTTGGCCGGTCCCCGTTGCACCCGCACCACTTCGAAACCGCGTTCCGTCAGCAACCGGCACATGTTCCGGTGCGGGATGAGGTGCAGGTTCTGCGGAGCCATCCAGCAGTACCAGAACCTGCCGTGCAGCCGGGCGAACCGGCTCGCCGGGTTGACCGACTCGATCAGCACCGCGCCACCGTCGCGCAACAGCCGGCGTGCGGCGTCCAGTTCGGACTGTGGCGAGGCGGTGCGCTCCAGGTAGTGGATCATGCTCACCACGTCGAACTCACCCGCGTGCCGCTCGGCGAACTCGGTCAACGGGGTCTGCCCGGCGAAGTCGACCCATCCCCGCTGCTGCCCGTGCACGATCTCCGGACTCTGATCCAACGCCCAGAACTTCGTGCCGGGCAGGAACTTCCGGGCCTCCCGGCAGAAATGCCCATGCCGTGCGCCGACATCGAGCCACTGTCCGGGCCGGGGCATGCCGTCGAACAACCGGACTCGTCTGCGGTGCGCCGACGAGCTGTACTCGGCGACCGAGCCGTAGTGGTCCCGGCCCAGCCCGTCGTACGAATCCCGGTAGTAGTAGGCCAATCCGGTCCCGGTCAGCATCGGGTTCTGGAAGATGTGGCCACACGAAGCGCATTCGTCCATGTCGAACGTACCGGGCTTGCACTGCCGGGTGTCGGTGAGCCGGATTCGGAAACCGATGTCCTTGCCACCGCACCACGGGCACGACTCGGCCTTGGGGTGGAAGAACCGGTCGGTGCCCGTTGTCCATTCCCGGTGGTAGTCGGCGCGCCTGCGCCGCAACTCGGCGTCGTCCATCGCGGTGCCGGAAGCGTGTGGCTGCATGCTGCGCGAACCCTCCGATGTCGGTGTCACGGATGCGGACTGGGCGCGAAGGCTCGGGGCACGGCGGGAATGGGCTCCGCCCGGTTTCCGGTCCGGGAAAACGTTGTAACAGCCCCGTTTCAGAACCTACTGACCGTTAGGCGGTCTGGCAACGGTCGTCGTCCGATTCCGGGACGATGCCGAACTCCCGCATGGACGACGTGATCGTCCGGCGCAGTCCCTCCGACATGGACACGACGTTGCGGAAGCCCAGCGCGCTGATCTTCCCGCCGTCACAGTGTTGTCGTTCCAGGGCACGTGGCATGCCGTGGCCGTGCACGACTTCGTACCCGTTCTTCCTGATGGCGTCGGCGCGGTCCCGGTCGTGTGGTTCGCAGGCCCGTCTGGACTGATCTATCATCTCTTCGACCAGGTCAAGTGTGGTGCGGTGGGCCGCGGGTGCCATGTTGTAGGTCTCGCCGACCGCTCGCCGGTCGAAAGCGATCGTGGTCAGCGCCCGCACGACGTCGGTCACGTACGCGTAGTCCCTGCCGTGGGCGATCGATCCCTCGTAGATCACCGGCGGCTGGGGGCCGGCCGGGTCGAAGAGCCTGCTCAGCGTGCGGGGCACGATCCGCGACCCGGTGTTCGGGTCACCGGGGCCGAAGACGTTGCACAGCCGCAGGATCGCCGTCGGCAGCTCGAACTCCGAGCCGTAGAGCCGGACCAGGGTGTCAGCGGACATCTTGCCGACGTCGTAGACGCCGCGGGCTTCCAACGGCGACGACTCCACGTAGGCGTCGCCGGTCAGTTCCCCGTAGACCTTGTCGGTCGAGGAGAACACGAACCGCTCCAGCCTGCTCGCGCCGAGCCGGGCGGCCTCCAGGAGGTTGATCGTCCCGCCGACGTTGGTCACCAGTGACCCGTGCGGATCGTGGTACGCCGAGTCGATCGTGGACGAGGCCGCGAGGTGGAACACGACGTGCGGGTCCACCGCCCGCATCACCTCGGTGCAGGCCGGGAAGTCCGCGATGTCCAGCCGCACGGACTCGACCAGCCGGTCCGGCCAGGGCGCCAGGTCGGCGACCACCACCCGGAAGCCCTGGCCGGACAGACTGGTCGCCAGGTGGGTGCCGATGAAGCCACAGCCGCCGGTGATCAGCACCGTCCGGCCGGAGTCCATGCGCTGCATATCGCGGATTCCCGTCTAGTGGGCCTGCGCGGTGGGCCAGCCGTCCTGCTCCAGCTCGTCCAGGTGCTTGCTGAGCGTGAGCCAGAACCGCGCGTTGTGCCTGGCCAGCGCGGCGATCGTGCTTACGCAGTGCGCTGGGATGTCCTCGACCGCGGGGGCTGTCGATCCGCTGACGGTGTGCACGTCCAGCCAGCGCAACAGCGTGCGGCCCGCTTCGCTGAACCGCAGCGACGGGTCCTTGCGCAGGGTGCTCAGGATCGTCGGCGGATCTACTTCGGAGTCGGCCTGCGCCGGGACCGTGCGCCGGGTGAGCCGGTGCCCGTTGTCCAGGCGCGTCGCCTTCGCCCCGCTGTCCCGTCGTACCGGAACGGGGTCCTCGCCGCAGCTCAACCGGTTGCGCACGTCCAGCACGGTGGACGGCGCGATCCCGACAGCCCTGGCGATGTCCCGTAAGGACCTGTTCGGGTTGGCCCTGATGAGTTCGCCCGCCAGCCTCCGGCCTTCCGAGCTGTCCAGCGGACGCAGCCTGCCGTCCCGGCCGATCCGGGTGTTCGACCGTCTGTCTGAAACAGTCGAACACTTCCTGATCGCACCGACGGTCGTCGCCGCCAGGCCGCTCACCAGCGCGATCCACCGGTCCGAACGTGTCGGGTGGGTCATGATGATGCGTGCCGCCGCGGCCTTGCGGTCGGCCAGCGTCAACGGCAGCCCGTTGACGGTGTTCGCCTCGACGGCCAGCACGAACGCGTCGTCCTCGTCGCCGTCGAAGAACTGTGCTTCGATGCGCCGGTGCTCGCCGAGCTCCGCGGCACGCAGCCGGTGCACGCCGTCGATCACGCGCATCGTCGGCCGGTGCACGAGGATCGGCGGCAGCCGGGTCTCGGTCTTCGCCAGTGCCTGGACGTGTTCGTCGCTCACCCCACCGGTCCTCGGCGTGTCACCGAGACGCAACGTGCTGACCGGAACCAACTCGATGGGCGCGCCGCCGGACTGGTACGCCCGCCACAGCGACGAAATCTCGGCGTCACTCCCGGATACCTCCGCCGGCTCCCCACAGCCGTCCTGATCCATCCAAGTCATCCCTTCACCAACGTGGTTGGTCGCGGCGGATCCCCTGCCCGGAGCGGACCGCACACGGTTGCCCGTGGGGCCACACCCGCTGGTGATCCGCTCCTTCGGCTGATGACGACGGCCAGTCTTCATGACGAGTGCACATAAACCAGCACATAACGCGCGTACAGTCGACAGACAACTGTGTGCAGCTGGGAAGGAAACCTGTGGATGCCGTGGGCAAGTGCCATGGAGTTCAAGCTGCTCGGCCCGGTGACCGTATACCTGACCGGACAGGAGCGCCCGCTGGGGGGCCCAAGGCAGCGGGCGGTGCTGGCCGCGCTGCTGTTGCACGCCAACGAGGAGGTACGGACTAAGCAACTGCTTGAGCTGGTGTGGTCGGATCTGCCCACATCGGCTGAGTCCAACCTGCGGACGTATCTGACCAGGCTGCGCCGCATTTTGCGGGTGCCGGACGAGCCTGAGTCACGGCTGCGGACGCGCAGGGGCGGGCACCTGGTGACGGTGCGGCCCGGTGAGCTGGACGTCGACCGGTTCACCGACCTGGCGGCGCAGGGGGAGCGGGCCACCGACCCGGCGGTCGCCTGCGACTTCTACGAGCGGGCGCTGCGCGTGTGGCGGGGCAGGGCGTTGGAGAACGTGGCGCTCGAACCGTTGCTCGAGGCCGAGTCGGCCCGGCTGGAGGCTCATCGGGAACGGGTGCATGAGCAATACCTGCAAACCCGGTTGACTCTCGGGCATCATGCCGATGTCCTTCCCGAACTACGGGCGCTGTTGCTGAGAAACCCGTTGTGGGAACGGATGGCCGGCATGTTGATGGTCGCGCTGCACCGGTCGGGCCAGCGCACCGAGGCGCTGAACGTGTTCCGGCAGACCCGGCTGCGCCTGGTCGAGGAGCTCGGCGTCGAACCAGGCGCCGAACTGCGCGACCTGCACCAGCGGCTGCTCGCGGGCGACGAGCCGGGCAGGCCGCCGGTCGCCGCCGTCGTGACACCGGGCGCCGCGGACTCCACAGTGGACTCCCGGCGGCCGGACGCTCGGGCGTCGGAGCGGCTGGCGCGGATCACCGGCACCGCGAGCCTGCACGGTTTCCGGACCCGCCACTCGACCAGAACGGTGTTGCCTGTCCGTCCCGACCCGGTGGCGCCTCCTGGCGCGGACCGGCCGGCGCAACTGCCTGCCGACCTGCCCACGTTCACCGGCCGCGATGCGGAACTAGCCGAACTGATCACGATGCCGGCCACCGGCGAGGGCAGCGCCACCGCCGAACGGGTGATCTTCACGATCGACGGAATGGCAGGTACCGGCAAGACGACGTTGGCTGTGCACGCCGCACATCGGCTGGCAGCCCGGTATCCTGACGGGCAGCTGTTCGTGGACCTGCACGGGCACACCGACGGTGTCGATCCACTTGAGCCGCGGGAGGCTCTTGAGCTGATGCTGCGCGCTCTTGGCGCGTCCACCAGCGCGCTGCCGGACAGCACGGAAGCGCGTGCCAGCATGTACCGTTCCTTGCTGGCCCACCGCAGAATGCTCGTGGTGCTCGACAACGCGCACAGCGAGGCGCAGGTCAGCCCGCTGTTGCCGGGTGCGGGAACCAGCCGTACGCTGATCACCAGCCGCAAGCGGCTGACCGGCCTGCTGCACCACGCGCATTCGCTGTCGGTCGACGTGCTGCCGCTCGCCGACGCGGTCACCCTGTTCACCAGGATCTGCACACCGCAACGGCTTTCCGACGAACCGAGCGAACTGGTCGAGGAGATCGTCGAGCTGTGCGGCCGGCTGCCGTTGGCGATCCGGATCGCCGCGGTCCGGCTGCGCGACCGTCCCTTCTGGACGCTCGAGCACGTCCGGCAGCGGCTCGGCGATCTGCGGCAGCGGCTGACCGAGCTGTACGCGGGCGAGCACAGCGTGGCGGCCGCGTTCAACCTGTCCATCGCCGACCTGGAACCCGACCGGCGCCGAGTGCTCACCCTGCTCGGGCTGCACCCCGGCGCGACCATCGAGCTGAACGCCGCGGCGGCGCTGGCCAGGCTCACTGTCCCGGCCGCCGACCGGATGCTGGAGGAGTTCGTCGACGCGCACCTGATCAGGCAAGCCGCGCCGGGCCGGTACGAACTGCACGACCTGATGCGCGCGGTCGTGCTGGAACGGGCGCAGGCCGAGGACCCGCAGGACATCCGCCGCGCGATGCGGCGGCTGCTGGACTTCTACCTGCACACGGTGGACGCCTGCGACCAGCTGATCCATCCGGTGCGCCGTCGTGCCGAGCTGGCGCCGCGGGATCCGCTGGTGGTGCCGGTGGCCTTCGCCGACGTCGACGAGGCGCTGGCCTGGTGCGACTCGGTTCGTGCCGACATCCCGCACCTGATCCGGGCCGCTGAGCACCATGGCCTGCTCACCCACGCCTGCCAGATCCCGCTGCGACTGGAGGGTTACTACGACGTCGGACGGCACTGGTCCGACGGCACCGCGGCGTACGAGATCGCGCTCAACTCGGCCCGGATGCTGTCGGACCAGCAGGTCGAGTGCGAGTTGTTGCTCGGACTGGCGTTCGGCTGGGCCCAGCAACGGCTCTACGAGCGTGCCATCGCGTACTACGAGGCGACCATCAAGGTGTGCAGGCAGATCGACAACCACTACGCCGAGGGGTTCGCCGCGATGGGCCTCGCCGAGGTGAACCGGCGCCTGAGCCGGTTCGACGTGGCGATCCGGCACCACGAGCACGCGCTTGCGCTCTACCGCCGGATCAACGACATCCACGCGGTCTGCATCAACCTCGACCACCTCGGCAACACGTATCGCGATCTGAACATGCTCGACGAGGCGATCGAGTGCTACCAGCAGGCCTGTGTCCACAGCGAGGAAGCCGGCGACATGTTCGTCGCCGGGCGGTTCCTGATCAACCTCGGCCAGACGCACCTGATGCGGGACGAGTACGAGCAGGCGACTGAGACGACCAAGCGGGCGCTCACCGTGTGTGTCGAGGCCGGTGATCGGCACGGTGAGGCCTACGCGCTGACCGCGCTGGGCACGATGCAGGCGAGCGCCGGTCAGTACGAACAGGCCATGCGATTCCTCGCCGAAGCGCACCGCATGTTGACCGACCTCAACGACGAACGCGCCGCCGACGTGCGGGCGTATCTGGCCGACCTGCGCAACGGGCACGTTCCGTCCGGAGTGGACTTGCTGGGGCCCAGGTGATCCGGACGGTCGAACACGTTGTGGTCACGTCAGCCTGCGCGGCGCCAGCCGGACGGGCGGCCGCTGGTCCTCGTCGAGTTGCAGGAACCAGATGACGGGTGCGTACCGGTCGAACACGTTGGCCGGTACGCTCAACGCTTCGACGAACTCCCGTGGTTCCCCTGGTGCGACGTAGAACCCGTTGCACCCGTCGAACAGTGTGTGCGTGTATCCGTGGGCGCGCAGCAGATCATCACAGTTGGCGGCGCCTGGGCGCGGTGTGGTCGTGGTGGTCTCGACCACCACGACCCGGGGTTTCCAGGTCTCGAAGGACAACCCGGCGAGCACGTCCGGCTCCGTGCCCTCGACGTCGATCTTGAGCAGGTCGATCGGGGCCCGTGCGCCGACCGAGTGCAGCACGGAGTCCAGAGTGGTGACGTCGACCACGCGGGAGTTCACCGTCCGTCCCTCGTCCTCGTACGCGGCCGCCCGCACCGGGTCCATCGTCGAGAGCCACCCGTCGTCCACCTCGAAGAACTCCGCGCGTCCGGCCCGCGCACCGACCACCGCCTGCACGACGTGGTCGCCGGGGTAGGCGTTCTTCAGCCGGTCGGCGAAATTCGGATCGGGTTCGATGTGCACCCCGGTCCAGCCGAGATGCTCGGAAAGATTCTTGACCACATTAGCCAGTACCGGATCTGCGGCCCCGACATCGACGAAGTACCCATTCATGGTGTCCGCGAACGCACGCATCAGAACGACGTCCTCATGGCTTGTTCCAAAGGAAACAAGCTGCCAATAGAAGGATTCCGGCGGCCCCTGATCTCCAGTGGTCATCCATTGAGGCTAGGCAGCCCGCCGAACGTTGGTCAACCATCACAGTTGCAGGTATTGCCCCTGGTCTTGCGAGTTTGACCGGCCCGGCCGGTGATCTTGGCCCGGGCTGTCGATATCGTGTCGAACGACGCGTGGCCATTGATCGGCAGTACCCCGGCGTGCCGATCGCAACTAGGTGCAATCCGCTTGACTCGGGCCCGGTGGATCACTATTAACGCTGAATCTTCTTTCCCGTTGTGTTCGGGTGGCCGAGTGTCATGCTTGTGACCATTTTCGGTCGGCGCGGCGAAAGTTTCCGGTGCGCACTCGGCGTACCGCGGCCGGGGGTGTTCGCGTTCGACTGTCCATGCCGGATTCGCAGGCCCACGCCCGCAGCCGGTAGGAAAGAGGCACGCCACACCGAGCCGGCCTGGTGGTCTGGCGTCCACAATGGACGACCCGGGGGTGACATGTTCGCGGAGCCGCAGACCACGACCATGCCGCTGAAATGCGGTGTGCTCGGCTGCTCGGACATCGCTTCGCGCCGGACACTGCCCGCGATGGCGGCCTCACCGCTGGTCGACATCACCGCGATCGCCAGCCGCGACGAGGGCAAGGCCGCGGACCTCGCCGCCAGGTTCGGCTCGGAGCCGGTCACCGGATACGAACGGCTGCTCGCCCGGCCGGACGTCGAAGCGGTGTACATCTCGCTGCCGCCGGTGTGCCACGCGGAGTGGATCGAACGGGCGCTGCGCGCCGGAAAACACGTGCTGGCCGAGAAACCGATGACCGCGACGGCGGAGCTGACCGAATCCCGGGTCGCCCTCGCCGAGTCGCTGGGCCTGGCACTCCTGGAAAACTTCATGTTCCTGTGCCACTCGCAGCACCGGACCGTGCGCGGGCTCGTCGCCGACGGTGCCATCGGCGAACTGCGCACCGTCATCGCCGAGTACGCGTTCCCCGGCAAGTCACCGGACAACTGGCGCTATCAGCCCGGCCTCGGCGGCGGCTCGTTGCTGGACGTCGGCGGCTACCCGATCCGCACGGCGTTGACGTACCTCGGCGACGCACTGGACGTGGCCGGCGCGACCCTGCGGTACGACCCGAAACACGGCGTGGACGTGAGCGGCAGTGCGCTGTTGTGCACGGCCGACGGCAAGACCGCGCACGTGTTGTTCGGGATGGATCGCTCGTACAAGTGCGGCTACCAGCTCTGGGGCAGCGAGGGACGGATCGTCGTCGAATGGGCGTACACCCCGACCGCGGCCCATCGGCCGGTGGTCCGGGTCGAGCGACAGGACGCCGTCCAGGTTCTCACGTTGCCTGCCGACGACCACTTCGTCGGCGTGCTCACTGCCTTTGTCAACCGTGTCCGGCACGGCGTCAACACCGAACTGGAAGGAAAACCAGTGGTCCGACAGGCTGCACTGGTCGACCGTGTGCGCATGGCCGCGGTCCGCCGCCCGCTCACGGGACGTCCGGGATGAGCTTCTGGCGAACCGCCCGCATGCTGGTCAAGGCGATCCAGGTCGAAGGGGCGTCCCGGGAGAAGAAGATCAGGAGGCTGTACGAGCTGTTCGACTACAACCTGTTGAACAAGACCAACTCGTACGTCAACCTCGGCTACTGGGAGTCGGGCTGCACCGATCTGGACGAGGCCGCCCAGGCACTGGCAGACCTGCTGGCCGACGAAGCCGGTTTCAAGCCGGGGGACCGCGTGCTCGACGTCGGCTTCGGCTACGGCGACGCGGCGCTGCACTGGCTCACCAGCAGGAACCTCGGCGAGATCGCCGGGATCAACATCACCCCGCTGCACGTGCGCGCGGCCACGGAGCGAGCCCGGCGGCTCGGCTTGGCTGACCGCACGGACTTCCGTGAGGGGTCCGCGACCGAGCTGCCGTTCGAGTCGGGCAGTTTCGACCGCGTCGTCGCGCTCGAGTCCGCGCATCACTTTCTCACCAGGGTCGACTTCTTCCGTGAGGCGTACCGGGTGTTGCGGCCGGGCGGGGTGTTGGCCACAGCGGAGATCCTGCCGACGCATCCCGACGCGGTGCGGCGGAGCGCTGTGGCACGCGGCGTGCCACCGGAGAACTGTTATCCGGCCGAGGAGTACGCGCGCAAACTGACCGCGACCGGCTACACCGACGTGTCGGTGCGGTCGATCCGGGAGCACGTCTACGAACCATGGCGCCGGTATCTGGCCAGGCGGCTCGAAGAGCCGGACGCCCGTGCCCAGATGGGCATGTTCCACAAGCAGTTCCGCGACCGTGTCGGCACGCCTGGCCTCGACTCCCCGCTGGCGCGGGAGATAGCCCGTGCCGACTACGTGATCGCGGTGGCGGGCAAACCCCCCTCGTGAGTGTTTATCGGTGTTCTAACCCTGATAAACGCTCACGAGAGAAGACCCGTCCAGCGGAGCTGAACCCCTGGGGCAGGTATGGCCGAGACACCACTGATCCACCACGAACTGCCGGTCGCTGATCAGGCTGACACCGCGCGCCGTTTCATGCTGTCCGCGGCGACCGAGCACAGCTCGGTGACACCGGCCGCCGAGCTGGCGGACTGGCTGGCGCGGCGGACCGTGGCCGGGCGGGCCAGGATCAGCAGGATTCCGTTCGCCGAGGCCACCGGGTGGGCCTTCGACGTTCGGTCCGGCAACCTGGCGCACGCCTCCGGCCGGTTCTTCTCGGTCGAGGGGATCAGTGTGCGCACCGACCGGCAGTGGATCAGCAGCTGGATCCAGCCGATCATCGTGCAGGCGGAGATCGGCATCCTGGGCATCCTGGTCAAGGAGTTCGACGGGGTGCTGCACTGCCTGATGCAGACCAAGATGGAGCCGGGGAACGTCAACACGGTGCAGCTCTCGCCCACCGTGCAGGCGACCAGGAGCAACTACCTCGGTGTGCACCGGGGCAAGCACGTCGACTACCTCGACTACTTCACCGGCGCCCGTGGCGGTCGGGTGCTCGTCGACGTGCTGCAGTCCGAACAGGGCGCATGGTTCCTGCACAAGCGCAACCGCAACATGGTGGTCGAGACCGAGGAGGACGTTCCGGTCGGCGACGACTACCGTTGGCTGACCTTCGGTCAGATCAAACAGCTCCTGCAGCGCGACAACGTGGTCAACATGGACTCGCGGACCGTGATCTCCTGTGTTCCAGCCGTCGGATTCGAGGCACCCGACGGCGACGGCACGTTCGCTGGTTCACTGCTGCAGTCACTGGCGGGCAACACTTCCGCGTTGCACAGCGGCAGTGACATCCTCAGCTGGCTGACCGAGATCCGGGCGACGCGCGACCTGGTCCAGCGGCGGATTCCGTTGAACGACACGGTGCAGGGCGGCTGGTACCGCGACGACGTCCAGATCGCGCACGAGAGCGGTCGGTACTTCAAGGTGGTCGCGGTGTCCGTGGAGGCCAGCAGCCGGGAGGTCTCCGGGTGGCGGCAACCGCTTGTCGAGCCGAACAATCCCGGGCTGACGGCGTTTCTGACAAAACGCGTCAACGGTGTGTTGCACGTGCTGATGCAGGCGAGGGTCGACGCGGGTTCGCTCAACGGTGCGGAACTGGCGCCGACTGTGCACTGCCAGCCGGACAACTACGCGCACTATCCCGAGCGATATCGGCCGTCCTATTTGGACTACGTGCTGACCGTCGACCCGCGCCGCATCCGCTACGACGTGATGCAGTCCGAAGAGGGCGGTCGGTTCCTGCACGCCCAGAACCGCAACGTCGTCATCGACGTCGGCGACGACATCCCGGTCGAGGCGCCGTACGGCTACCGCTGGATGACACTCAACCAGCTCGGAGTCCTGCTGATGCACAGCAACTACCTCAACGTCGAGGCACGCAGCCTGCTCGCGTGCATGCGGACACTGTGGTGAAGTCCTGGAGGTTTCCCCCTTGGTGCACATAGCTTTCTGTTCAGTTCCGTTCCCTGGGCACGTGTCGCCGACGCTGGCGGTCGTGACCGAGCTCGTCGCCAGGGGGCACCGCGTGAGCTACGCGGTCACCACCGATTTCGGCGAGCAGGTCAAGGCGGTGGGCGCGGAGCTCGTGCCGGTCGAGTCGGTGATGCGGACCGCGGAGGCGACCGAGCAGATCGCCGACATGCTCGACTCGGACCAGTACAAGGATGACGACTACGTCAGCGCGCTGCGCATGCTGACCCACGAAGCGCGCCGAGTGCTCCCTGTGCTGGAGGAAACGTTCTCCGGTGACGTGCCGGACGTGGTCGTGCACGACTCGTTGAGCTGGGCGGGCAGGTTGTTCGCCGCGCGACGGCGAATCCCTGCCTTGCAGAGCATGGGGACGCTCGCCGCGAACGAGCACTGGAACCCTGCCGGGAACTACGAGCAGTACTCGTTCAGCGGCCCCGTTTTCCGTGACGTCCTCGGGGAAATGGCTCAGTTGCTCGACGGGACCGGCCTGGACGTCGAGCAGTTCCTGCTGGACGAAGGCGTGCGGACGATCGCGTACCATCCGCGTGCCTTCCAGCCGGCGGGACCGACGTTCGACAACGTCCATTTCGTGGGCCCGTGCGTGCCACCCCCGGACGGTACGTGGCTGCCGCCGTTGGATTCGCGGCCGTTGGCGTTGATCGGGCTCGGCAGCAGTTTCCAGGAAGGCTCAGCGTTCGCCCGCACCTGCGTCGACGCGTTCGCCGAGATGGACTGGCACGCGGTGATCGCGCTGGGCAACCGCGAGCTCACCGGCCACATACCGCCGAACGTCCAGGTCCATCGGTACGTGCCCTACGAGGACGTGCTGCCCCACGCCCAGGTGCTGATCGGCCACCCGGGCGTCATCACGATGATGGCAGGACTGCGGCACGGCGTGCCGCTGCTGCCGGTCCCGCAGACCGCCGAGCAGTACCCCAACGCGGCCCAGGTCACCGAGCTCGGTCTCGGACTGCACCTGCGGCCTGAGGACGTCACTGTGACGGCGCTGCGCGAAACCGTCGCGAAGATCAGCTCGGACGCGGGCATCCAGGCCAATCTCCGGTGGATGCGCAGGGAGATACAGGCGTCGGGCGGAGCACGGGCCGCTGCCGGAATCATCGAGGAGTCCGCGCTGGGCTGACGCCGGATCACAGCCGGCCAGTCCGCACAAAAGCGGCCGTCAGGGTCAACTGACGGCCGCTTTCGCGTGCGATACCGGCAGTGCTTGTGAGCTGAGAACTCAAAGCACGAACCGTCATCGCGATCGACGGTTCATGCGGCGTCAGTCCAGAATTTCGACCTTGTCGATCCGGTTGTTCCAGCCGAAGGCGCCGAAATCGTTCTCGCTCTGATTTGCCGCGTACCTGATCGAGTCGTCCGGCTGCAACGTCCTTTTATCGGTCAGCTTCACGGGGTAGCCGGTCCGATTCCGCATGCTGTTCGCCCGGTCTCGCCAGTTGCCGATGTCGCTGGAGTCAGACCCCAGGACCAGCCAGCCACCCCGGTAATTCATGTTGTCCCAGAGGCAGACGTGGCTCACTGGACAGTCCGCATAACCGCCCGACAGGGCGCTCGCGCCCTGATTCTGCGCTTGGGCAGGCGCGGCGATGGCCGTTGTCGCGACGAGCGCGAGGATCACGCCGACAGTCAATCGCCGGGCTCCCGAGGAAAAGGGCATGGACATCCCAGGATTCCTTGTGGTGAACACAAAACCCCCATCGTGTGTCGTGCTGCACGCCCAGGAATGGGCGGCGCTCTTCCAGTCAAGCACAGCCTCAACGATGATCGCCAGGCGATCGGCGATCGCGACGCGGACCTGTCGATTCCAAGTTCCGTCGTTTTTGTGTCATCGATTGTTGTGATCCAGCTGGACTCGCTGCGGGATTCCCAGGTAATTGTCAGCCGGGGCGTCTGGTATTTCTCAGGTGAGCGGATACCGCAGATCGAACGAGTACTGCGTGCGTGTGATGCGGGCCGAGTGGGCCGCGGCGGCGAGCATGGCCAGCACGCCGAGGTTCTCGCCGAGTTCCTCCGCGTGGTACGTCAGCACGTACAACGGTCCACTTTGGCCGGACGCGATGAGCAGGCCCTGTAGCGTCTCGCCGCCGAGAGCCGCGGCGAGCAGGAGCGCACAGCCGGTGATCATGTACCAGCGAGGGCGGCCGCGGAGGTGGCGGGCGAGCAGCAGCAGGCCGACGGCGACGAAGAGCCCGGCGGCCAGACCGGGAATCAGCCAGTAGAACGGGAAACCGTCGTTGTACGTCACCAGTTCGCGGCCGATGCGGTCGAGACGTTCGTGTAGTTGGGTGTGATCGTCGAGGGACAACATTCCGAGCATGGTGGCGCTGGCGAACCACGCCCAGCTGCCGTTGACCCGGGCGGCATGGCCGATCGCGCCGAGCACGGCGTGCGCGGCCGCGGTGATCACGAGCAGCCCCGTGCTCCACCAGGTCGGCAGGTTCCCCTCCACGAAAACGTCCAGGTATTCCTGGATCTCGCCGCGGTTCGTGGTCAGCGGGTGGTCGATCAGCGCGGGCACCGCCATGCTCGCCACATTGATCGCGAGCGTCACGCCGAGGAGGATCCAGCCCGTTCTTCGAAGGCTGACGCGACGGGCCGGGTAGATCCGCTCGGTGTCCACATCCATCACGATCCCCCTTCTCGAATCGGACAAAGTCGACACGCTAGCGCACCGAATCCCCGCTGGTCCGAAGATGAAAGTTTCTTCATCGCCACCTCATGGCCGGATCATCCGGCCCGGAGATGCTGGTGCCATGGCGGATCTCGTTGTGCTGACCGGAGTGACGGCGGGCGACATGCTCGCCGCGGTGGTGGCCGAAGCCGGCGGGAAACTGCTGGGCTGGACCGCCACGCAGGTCGACCATCAGCCGGGCAGGCGGACCACGGTCAGCTACGCGGCCACGGTCAGCTGGCCTGACGGGATAAGGGACGAAGTCCTGGCCGCCTCGTCCGGCCGGCTGCCCGAAGGCGCCGTGCGGGTGAGCGACGGAACGACCGAGGTCGGTGTCTGGCGGTTTCCGTTCGACCCGGACCTGCCTGGACTGGCGCGGGCACTCGATCCGGTGCGGGCTCGGGTTCTCATCGAAGCCACCGGGCTGGCGGTGGGCGGCGACGTGACCATCCGGACGAGGGCGTACCGGCCACGGCGGCGAGCCGTCGTCGAAGTCCGGCTTCCCGGCCACCGCAGGGTTTTCGTCAAGGTGGTACGGCCGGCGCTCGCCAAGGAACTCCATCACCGCCATCGCATCACGCCCACCGCACCGGAATCCTTGGGATGGACGGACGACGGCCTGGTCCTCCTGGCCGGCCTGCCGGGGCGGACGTTGCGTGAGAAGTTGTTGGACCACAAGGAAGTCGATCCGCGCAGCGTCGTCGAAGCGCTGGACAGTCTGCCTTGGGAACTGGCGGACGGCGAGCGCGGACCGACTTGGGGACAGAAGGCCCCGCACTACGCCGGTGTGGTGGGTGCCGTTGCCCCGCACCTGGCGCCCCGGGCTCGCGCGATCGCCGAGAAGGTCTTCCACGACCGGCCGGAAGGACCGGATGTGCCGGTGCACGGCGACTTCTACGAGAACCAGCTCATCATCCACAATGGACACGCCCGGTTGCTCGACATCGACACCGCCGGTCGCGGCGAACGGCTGGACGACGCGGCATGCCTGCTGGGGCACCTCGCAGTTCTCGCGCAGACCCGGCCGGACCACGCCACGCATATCACGGCCGTGCACGATCAGCTGGAAGCGCATTTCGCCGATTGCCTTGACCCTGCGGCCTTACGGCGGCGGACGGCGGCAGTGGTGCTGTCGTTGGCGACCGGTCCGTACCGCGTGCAGGAAGAGAACTGGCTGCGCAACACCGAACTCCGGATCGAGCTGGCCGAGAGCAGCCTTCCATGAGAATTCCTTCACCGTCAGGCAGCACTTCCCTTCATCTCCACCGGACAACCTGGAAGCACAAGCCCAGCAAGGAGGAACCATGAACAGCAAGCGGCCCTGGATCATCGCCGGCGTCACGACTTTCGCGCTGGCGGGCTTCGGCACCGCCGCGGCCGTGGCTTCTGACGACACGACCGTGCGCGACCCGCACCCCGCTCCCGTCGTGCAGAAGTACGACGCCGGAACGGCTCAGAACCAGGCGGGTGCCGTCGACAACTCTCCTGAGTCAGCCGACTCGCCGACAGCTTCGGCTGCCGACTCCGTGAACCCCGCACCGGCCCCTGTCCCCGCACCGGCCCCTGTCCCCGCACCGGCACTGGACTCCGCCGACTCGCCGGACGCGAAGATCGCCCCAGCCGCCGTGAAACAGCAACCCAAGGTGACGAAGGTCCAGGCTCCGAGGAAGGCCGCACCCGTCGACTCGGCCGACTCGGCCGGTAGCGCCGACTGAGAGAACGGCCCGGTGCGGCGGGTGGCTGCCGCACCGGGCCATGTGGCGGTGCTAGGACAGAGCAGGGGTCTGCCAGTCCCGCCATTCGGCGAGGTTGCCCGCCTTCTTGCCGGAGATCCGGAAAGTGCCCGCGGTGTTGCCCGTCTTCAGTAGGAACTTCTGGATGTGCTGCTGCAGCGGCGTCCGCCATTCGGACCGGGAGGCGCAGTGGTTGCCGTCCTGGACGTCGGACCAGTACGTGATGTCGGCGCCCGCGCCGAGTGCCTTGTAGATCTCGGCGCCTGCCAGCGCCGCCACGCTGCCCGACCTGGCGGCGAGCCAGTCGATGTGCGGGTTGTCCATCACGAACAGGCCTCGGGGCGCGATCATGCCGATCACCTGGTGCGTGTCCACGGGCAGGCCCGCCGGGTTGCCGGTGAACGAGGTGAACGCGTCGCCCAGCCAGGGCTGCTCGCCATAGGCGCTGCCCAACCCCTGGGCGCCGCTTTCCCTGGCAACCGAACGGAAAGCGGGAGCACCGCCGGTACCCGACTCGATCGGCATGGTGAGGGCGATGCGCTGGTCGAACGCGCCGGTCACGAAGGCACCCTTGCCGTACCGCGAGCATCCCGTGACGCCGGTCGCGTCGGGGCGGAGGATGCCGCCGCCTGACTGCTCGATGACGTCGATGATCCGGCTGACACCCCAGGCCCACGCCAGGAGCAACCCTGTACTGCTGGAGGAACCGTAGACGCTGTAGAACGCGCCTTGTTTGTTGTTCCGTGGCGTGCCTTCCCGGCCGACCGCGAGCGGGTCGTAGTTGATGACGGCGGCGCCCGCGGCCTTGATGGCCGCCGTGTCCGCGCCGAACCCGCCCAGGACGACGACGGCCGGGAAAGGCCCGGAGCCGCTCGGCAGTTCGACCCTGGCCGAGAAACTCGCACTCCGGCCGTTGTGCGAGACGTTCACGGTGATGTTCGAAGTGGACACCGTTCCCGTGACGCTGCTGGGCTTCGCGGGTTTCTCGCCGTAGACGGACCGCTCCGCCAGCTTCTTGATCTCCGCTCGGCGGCATCGCCAGTCGGCCTTGGCGGTGATCCGGGACCCGTTCAGTTTCTGGAACGGATCGGGGAGTTTGGCGTTGGCAGGGGTCGAGCCGGGCAGCGTGACCGGGCAGTCGACCCCGTCGTCCTCGACGGGCGCGGCGGCTGCGGGAGCGGCTTGTGCGGTCAGGGTGCCTGCGATGGTGAGCGCCGCGATCACCAGCGCGACGGTCTTCGAACGGTTCTTGGAGCGGATCACATACATCTCCCTCCGCTGGGTGATGGAGGCGACGACGGCAATCGACCACATCGAAACTTTCGAAAACATATTCGAAATAAATGTATGGGGATGTGCACACAGAGTCAAGAACCCGTCATTCAGTGCTGTCTGGCCGGGTCCTTCGGTTCGAAACTTTCGACACCACTGAGTTTCCGGGCGGCCTGGCCGGTTCGCACGTTGGTCTGCCACTTCAGCTGCGCGCCATGCAGTGCCGTGACGATCGACTGAATCACCACGAGGTAGGTGAGCTGCCGGTAGACCACCTGTTGCAGGGGCAGTCCCCACAGTGGACGCAACGACTCGCCGTCGAGATACAGGGCGTAACCGGCGCCTGCGGTCTGGATCGCCAGGAACAGCAACCAGACCACGATCGCGTACGGCGCTTCCGCGATGAACATGCCGTACAACACGAACACGTCCATCGCCGGACCGAGCAAGGGCAACAGCAGTTGGAACGCGAACAGGTAGAACAGGCCGTAGCGGCCCATCCGACCGGACGGCCCGCGATCGCGCCAACTGTGCCGGTGCTTCCACATCGACTGGAACGTGCCGAACGACCAGCGATAACGCTGCCGGTACAGCGCGCCGAGCGTGGCCGGGACTTCGGTCCACGCCCGCGCGTCAGGCGTGTACGTGACGCGCCAGCCCGCGCGCGTGATCGCGATCGTCAGGTCGGTGTCCTCGGCGATGGTCTGCGAGCTGATCCCGCCGACGTCCCGCAGTGCTTCCCGGCGGAACGCGCCGATCGCGCCGGGCACGGTCGGGATGCACTGCAAGGCGTTGAGGATCTGGCGGTCCAGATTGGACCCCGCGCAGTACTCCAGGTGCTGCCAACGGCCGAGCAGGCTACGCCGGTTGGCCACCTTGGTGTTGCCGGACACCGCGCCGACGCTCGCGTCGGCCATCGGCTGCACGAGGTGGCCGATGGTCTCCGGTTCGAACACGGTGTCGCCGTCCACCAGGATCAGGATGTCGTGAGTGGCATGCGCGATGCCGGTGTTCAGCGCGGCCGACTTGCCCGCGTTGCGTTGCCGGATCACGCGTACCCCTGGTAAGTCCAGCGCGAGCACCAGATCCGCGGTGCCGTCGGTGGAACCGTCGTCCACCACGATGACTTCGACGTCGGCCATGTGCGTGTTGGCCAGCAGCGACCGAACTGTGGCGACGATGTTCGCGGCTTCGTTGTACGCGGGCACGACCACCGAAACCGGCGGTGAGTACCACGGCGGTGGGTTCAGCTCACGCTCGCGCGCCAAGCGGCGTGCGGTGTTCGCCAAGCCGAGCTGCATCAACGTGCGCAGCACAGCCAACAACGCGGCCATGATGATCAGCGCGTTCAGCACGATCACGAGCGTGCCGCCGTGATTCTGGGCCGCGGCGGTGAGGTGCCCGGTGATCCGGCTGCCCAGGCCCGCTTCGTCGTGCGGACGAGGCATCATCAGTGCCTCGGACATGGTCGCGAAGCGGTGCCCACGAGTGGACATTGTGGACAGCAGGCCGTTCACCTCGTCCACGGTGACGCTGCCGTTGTCATGCATCCGGACGACTGTGCCGGGCCCGGCGACGGCGGAGAGTGCCGGAAGGTCGCCCCAAGGTAAGGACAACGCGTCGCTGGTTGGCTTGACAACGAGGTAGCCGTCATGCTCGAGCGTCCTCAGCGCTTCGTCGGACGCATTCGGCCGCACACCGAAAAGTCGCGTGTGGACACCGATGGCCGCGGCCAGCGACTGCTGGGCCAAGGACAGCTCGAGGTCCCGTTGCCAGCCGGGCAGCTGGGTGACGTCACCTGGGCGAAGTCCGGTGATGCCGATGTCGTGGCCTTCGTCGAGCATCCGCCGGACCAGTTCGGGATGGTCGTTCACCCGTGTCCCGGCCACCATGAACGTCGCGTGCGCGTGGTGCCTGCGCAGCGCGTCCAGGATGCGTGCTGTCCACTTCGGATTCGGGCTGTCGTGGATCACCAGGGCGATGGTGTTGTCGGTGACGTCGACGGTCCCGTCGGCGCGTGTGGGCTCGGCCTCGGGCGAGGTGGTCACGCTGTACGCGTGGATCGTCAGCGTGCCCAGCAGCAGGAGCACGCCGATGACCACGGTGATCCAATGCGCCCAGGGAATCCGGCCTACCTGGGAACGGTGCCGAGCCATGGCAATGCCGTGTCGACGTGGACGGAGCAGAGCGTGGTCGCGACGATCACGACGACCAGCACGACCATGCCTGCCGCCAGCAACCGGCTGGCCAGCCGGACGAATGCCCGGCCGCGGCCGGCCGATGCGAACACAGGTCTCTCGTTGTCCTGCGGCATGAATGACCCCCAGGTGAAACAGAACTCAGCGTCTGGTGATGCGGATGACCGCGATGGTGAGACCGACGCCGACGGCGGCCGCAAGCCACGGGAATCCGTGAAGGTACGGGGGTGCGAACGCGGCGACAAGCTCTTTTGTGTTGCCCCACACCGGTTGCCAGTGCCACGCGATGCGGACCACCACCACGATCAGCAGGACGATCGGCGGCGCGGGAACCACAATCCAGAGGCCCACCGGCCGGACGAGCGCCGCTGCCGCGACCATGCCGGTGATGACCCACGCTCCGAAGACCCAGCCGACGGTGCCGCCGTCCGTGATCAACCCCATACCTACGAAGACAGTAAGGATGGCGACGGCCGCGACCGCTGGTACTTCCACAGGTACCCGCGGATGTACCGGTACTTCCCCCACCGCTGCCGTCCCGCTGTCTTGATCGGACTCCAAACAGGATATAGCTCAACCACCCCGTCGCGTAACATCCGCGGCATGGGGTGGCCGCGGAAGTCCGCGATCGTCATGGTCCGGACCACTTGGATTCTGCTGTCCGTGACGCTGATGGTCGCCGCGGGCGTGGCCTGGGCCACGTACCGGGATCTGGACGAAGGCGTGCGCAGGTCCAAGGCGATCGCCCCGGACGCACCGCGATCCGTTGGCGCGGTGAACATCCTGGTGATGGGACTGACCACCCGCCTGGACCTGAACGGCGACCCGCTGCCGGACGCGATCCTGACCCAGTTGCACGCCGGGGAGAGCGATCGCGGCGGCTACAACGCGAACACGTTGATGTTGCTGCACATCCCCCATGACGGTTCACAGGCCACCGCGTTGTCTGTTCCCCGCGACAACTTCGTCGACTTGCACGGCATCCCCGGCGGCCCGGTCCGCGGGAAGATCAAGGAGGCGTACGGCCGCGCCAAGATCGCCGAAGAGACCAGGCTGCGCGCCGACGGCCTGCGGGACCCGCACGAGCTGGAGTTCCGCGGCCGGGAAGCCGGCCGCCGCGCCCAGATCGACACGGTCCGCACGTTCCTCGACGTGCCGATCGACCACATCGCCGAGGTCAGCCTGGCCGGGTTCTACTACCTGGCGAACGCCCTCGGCGGCATCGAGGTGTGCGTCACCAACGCGACCCACGACCCCTGTCCGGCGCCAACCTGACGGCCGGACGGCAAACCCTGAACGCGTCCCAGGCTCTGGCCTTCGTCCGGCAACGCCACGGACTGCACAACGGCGACCTCGATCGCACCCGTCGTCAGCAGGCATTCGTCGCCGCCGTGATGCACAAGGTCCGCAGCGAGGGAGCCGCGCTGCTGCCCGGCCTGGTCGACGTCGCCAAACAGAACGTCGTGGTGGACGAGGGCATCGAACTGTTCGACTTCGCGATACGCATGTCCAACCTGACCCGCGGCCGGATGACCTACCTGACCCTGCCGATCGAGCGCACCGAAACGGTCGACGGCGAAAGCATCAACATCGTCGACCCCCACAAGGTCCGCGCCGCCGTCGCCGAGATGCTCAACCCGGCACCGAAGAAGCAGGAGAAGCCGGAAACCGCACCACCGCCCGCGGACGTCCCGGCAGCACCGGCGAACCAGGCGCCGGCTCCGATTCCGTGTGTGGACTGACGGTCAGTGCTTCGGCTTCTTGCCGCTGTTCGAACCTTTGCCTTTGCCCTTGTTCGGGCCCTGCCTGTGGTCGTTCGGAGGGGCGCCGACGTCGTGCTTGACGACGGGTTGGTTGCGGATGGCGTCGACCGCGGTCTGAGTCGTCGGCGGGGCGACGGCGGGTTCCGCGACCGGCACGGCGGCAGGCGGAGCGACCGACGCGGGCGCCAGCCGGGGATCGCTGATCACCGGATCGTGACTGCCGCTGCTCGCGGTAGTCCAGACCAGGGCGGTGGTCGCGAACAACGCGCCGACACCTGCCGCCACCAGCTTCCTCGCGGAACGCCGAGGTGGCACAAGGGTCAGGGTCTCGGATCTGCGCAGGGCCGCGGCGCACTCCGCGGCGGTGGGACGGCGGCGTGGAGTCAGTGAGGTCATCGACGACAGCAGCCGGACCAGGTCGGCCGGCAGGTCCGGCGGGATCGCCGGTGGGCGGTGCAACCGGGCCACCGCGGTCTCTATCTCGTTGCCCTCGTACTCCCGGTGGCCGGTGAGGCATTCCAGCAGGACCAGGCCGAGGGCGTAGACGTCCACCCGGGAGTCCAGGTCGCCGCCGCGGACCTGTTCGGGGGCCAGGTACGCCGCCGTGCCCACCAACATGTCGGCCTGGGTCATCCGGGTCGCGTCCACGGCCTTGGCGAGGCCGAAGTCCGCCAGGTAGGCCGTGCCGTCGCTGTCGAGCAGGACGTTGGCAGGCTTGACGTCCCGGTGGATCACGCCCTCGTCGTGCACGTACGCCAAAGCGTCGGCGATCTGCGCGCCCAGGGTACGAACCTCGTCGGCCGACAGTGGTCCCTGGCGGATCCGGGCACGCAACGTCTGGCCTTCGACGAGCTGCAACACGGCGAACGGCGTCTGCCGGTCGGTGTCGGCGTCGAAGACCGAGACCAGGCCGGGATGGGACAACGTGGCCAGCATCTGGACCTCGTTGTCGAAGCGGCGGCGTGCCGTGACGTCCGCCTGCTCGCGGAACACCTTGATCGCGACCGACCGCTGCAGGAGCGTGTCCCACCCGCGGTACACGTCGGCCATGCCCCCGGTTCCGAGCAGCTCGTCGATTCTGTAGCGGTCGGCCAGCAAGACACCCTCCGCGGGTCGCGCGGACAAACTCCCTGTGGGGTGCCCAGCCGCGACGGTTGTGAAACGACAGAAAGGCCGGAGTGACGAACCACTCCAGCCTTCCGCTGCCAGAAATCAGGACTTGAAGAGGCGGTCCCAGTTCTCCCGGGTGGTCAGCTCGCCCATGGCGCCACGCCACGCCTCACGGGCGTCGACGCCTTCCTTGGCCAGCCGCGCCAGCATCTTCGTGCCCCGCTTGGCCAGGTCGACGACGACCTCACGGTCGAACTGCCGCACGCGGAACGCGTCCTGCGCGGAGTCCGTGACGATCACCGACTTGAACAGCGAGACGTGCCACCACTTGGCGTCGCGGGCCATGATCTGCGCCGCGCCGCCGTTGCGGCCGGTCAGGATGTTCAGCACACGCTTGACCATCACGGCCTTGGGCAGCGACGGGTTGCCCGGGTCGTCGATGATCGGCAGCGTCGAAGCCCCCTCGACCTGCAGGTCGGCGGGCTGCTTGCGGTGGGTGTCCGGGTAGTCGTTGCGCAGCTTGCGGATATCGGCCGCCGCCGCCACACCGCCGTCGGTGAGCACCGACGGGCCGGTCAGGAAGTCCTCAAGGGCCTTCAGCAGGGTCGCCGCCATGCCGTACTGCATCGACACGAGGTACTCGGCCAGCTGCTTGGCCAGCACCTTCGCCGCGGTCTTGCCGTCGAAGCCGTCCCAGTGCAGCGCGGACGTGATCAGCGAGTTGCGCAGGCTGAAGTACCGGGCCCAGTCGTCCCAGTCCTTCCACGCGAAGTCCGCGTGCCACACGGCCGCGCCGGGCAGCGTGACGGTCGCGAAGCCGTGGCGGCCCGCACGGGTGCCGTACTCGATGTCGTCCCACTGGAAGAACAGCGGCAGCGGCAGGCCGCAGCGCTCGATCACCTCGGCCGGGATCAGGCAGGACCACCAGGCGTTGTAGCCGGCCGTCACCCTGCGGTGCGGCAGCTCCTTGGTCAGGTCCACGTTGTGCACCGCGCCGGCCACCGGCACACCCGGCTTGAGCAGCGCGAGGTCCGTGGTCTCGGCACCGATGTGCAGGCGGTTCGGGTGGTACAGGTACAGCATCTGGCCGCCGACGATGACCGGGTCGGTCGCGTTGTTGGCGAACGACGCCATACGCAGGACCGTCTCCGGCTCCAGCAGCACGTCGTCGTCCATCAGCAGGACGTTGGCGTGCTTGCCGCCGACGCCGCTGATCTCGAACATGCCGCGGGTGAAGCCGCCCGCGCCGCCCAGGTTCGGCTGACGCAGGTAGCGCAGCTTGCCCTGGAACAGCTCGACGACCTTGTCGAAGCCCTCACGGCTCTGCACGGTGTCGTTGCCCTGGTCGACCACGTAGACGTGCTCGAGCGTGGCCAGCAGCTCGGTGTCCTCGCCGAGCGCGCGCATGGTGTTCAGGCAGTCGTCGGCACGGTTGAACGTGCAGATGACCACCGAGGTCAACCGGTCCCGCAGCGGCTCGCCGACCACCCAGCGGACGTCCTCGATGGTCAGCTCCTCGGCCGTGGTCACGGCCTCGACCCAGATCGAGCCGCCGTCCATGAAGCGGTCGAGCGTGACCTTCAGCCGGACCTCCTGCTCGGCCGGGGTGGCGACCTCGGCGGTGGACAGGATCCGGGGCTCACCCTCGGCGTCCGACGCGTGGATCTCCAGCCTGCCCGAGCCGCGGACCCGGAACACCGCCTCCAGCTCACGAATCCGCGTCCAGCGCTGCAGGTAGCTCGCGGGCAGCCGGCCGAAGTACGTGTTCGTGGTCAGCCGGGCGTCCGGCTCGACGACCACGCGGTGGCGTTCCGGCCGGACAGCACCGTAGGTTCCGAGCGAGTACAGCTCGTTGGGCGCCTGCGGGCTGGGTGAGGCGAACAGGATTCGCTGAACCACGCCGCGGATGCTCGATTGGGAGCCGCCTGTCTTCTGGGGCTTGGCCACCTTCTGCTCCTGCTGGGTCGGCATGCGGTTTCCTGCTCCTCAGATTCTCTCGTCGTGTGGTCCCGCGGGCGTCAGGACCGGGGAGATCTCGGTGGTGGCATCGGCGACGCCACCGTCACTTCGGGGGTTCGGCTCCGCGTCGTTGCGGCGCCGGGTGCGGCGGACGGTCCGCCACCACCAGAACGTCTGGATCAGCACCACCAGGGTCGCCCCGGCCAGGAGGGTCACGCCGAGTCGCAGCCCTGGAGTCTCGTAGTCCAGCACGAGCGTGTGCTCACCGGCGGGCACGTCGATGGTGATCAGGCCGGCGTCCCCGTTGCGGACCTCGACCGTCTTGCCGTCGACTGTGGCGCTGTATCCGGGCCAGTCAAGGCGAGCGAATAGCAGCGTCCCGCCCCCGGCGGGCGCATTGAATTTGACCTGCTCGGTGGCGGGTTCGGAGATCGAGGAGACCACCGTGGTGCCACGTGAGGCCCAGGATACGCGGCCCGGGTATGCCAGCGGCGCGTCCCGTGTCCACACGGTGCGTCCGCTTTCACGCTCCGCGACGCTCCAGCCCTTCGGCGGCGGGTTGTTCACGACATCGGGGAACAGCGCGTCCTGCAGCACGAGCGTCTGCACACGCAGCGCGTCGATCAACGGGATGTCGGTGCCCTGAACGGTTCGAAACGCGTTGCGGTACGCGTCCGGGCACACCGAGCCCTTGTAGTCCATGCACAGCGCCGAGGTGAACTCGGTGAAGCCGATGCCGCTGTACCGGGTGATCGACTCGTGCCCGGTCAGCACGGACAGGTTGCCGAACATGACTTCGCCGTCGTCCTGCTCGCTGGTGCCCTTGACCAGGCCCTGCGACGCCAGTTGCAGGTAGGTGCCCTTGTAGTCGTCGGTGCCCGCCTTGACCCGGTTGACGTCGCTCGCCGGCACGATCGATGGGCCGACCGCGACGCCCGGGTACGGGATCCGGTTGGTCTGGTACGTGGCGATGCCGACCGTGCCGACCAGCAGCATCGCGCCCAACGCGTACCAGCCGCGCTTCTTGTACGCCCACAGTGCGGCGAAGAAGAAGAGCAGGACCAGCACGGTCGCCAGCGCGTGCATCCGCCAGAACTCCGGCCGGACCGCGAACGACAGGTACGCGCCGACCCCGACCAGGCCGACCGTGGCCAGCGCCCGGTTGCGGAAGTGGTCCTTGGCCAGGCCCTTGGACAGCACGACGGCCAGCAGCACGGCCATCGCCAGGTAGAGGTACTCGATCAGCCGGATCGGCCAGCGGAACAGCCACAGGTTCGACGGGCCGAAGCTCAGCATCGCGTAGATCGCGCCGACCACACCCAGGCTGACCAGCGAACGAGCCGGCTTGAGCAGCGTGCGCCAGCGCAGCCACGGCAGCAGCGGGATGGCGAACCAGACGAAGTACGTGGACGGCAGGTTCTCGCGGACCTGCCCGCCCCAGTTGGTGATCGCAGGCAGGTAGCTCGGTGCGCTCGACGAGACCAGGTCACCGACGCCGGGCACCAGGAACGTGTCGTTGGCGATCATCGCCAGCTCCTGGCGCGACGTCACCGGCATCGCCCCGAGCAGCGGGAAGAACACCAGCACGGCCACCGAGCCGACACAGGCGCCCATGATGGCCAGGTTCACGAAGGTCCGGACGTTCTTGCGGACCAGCAGCTCGACGCCGATGCCGAACATCACGATGATCAGGCCCAGCGCCGCGTACGGGTTGCCGATGGTCATCGCCATCGCGCCGATCAGGAACGGCAGCAGCGGGGACGACGCCCCGCGCGCGAACCGGTGGGCCGCCCACCAGAACCAGGTGACCCACACGAACGCGGCCAGACCGGCCGGCCAGCCGGAGGCCTCGTAGTACAAGGTGAAGCCGCTCAGCGGCACGGCGAACGCGAACACCGTCGACGACACGCGCGCGGCGCCGTACTCACGGGCCAGCAGGTACGTGCCCATCGACAGCAGCGACAGGTGCGCGATCATCACGAACGCCGCCGCCGCTGTCAGGCTGTTGAACTGCGCGACGATGATGTAGCAGACTACGAAGACCGGGTTCCAGGTGGACGCCGCGGCCTCGCCGATGTAGTTGCCGCCGTACCAGCCCGCCGAGTCGACCGTCGGCCAGATGCCCTTGAGCAGCTGCTCGCCGTAGTGGTACCAGTTCGGCACGAACGACTCGGGGTTGTCACCGATGTAGTAGAAGTACGGGTTCTGCAGGTACGGGATCAGGAAGACCAGCGCGCCGATCAGACCGATGGCGATGACCCACAGCCACTCCGGGACGGACCGTCCGGTGGCGTTCTCGTCCGGTCGCACGTCGGCGGCCGTACTCCCGTCAATCAACGGTCTGCCCTCTCGATCATTTTGCGCGCTCGGCTTGATCAGCAGCGATCAGTTCCCCCGGCTGCGAACAGGAGGAAAGTGTAGTTATGGGCCGGACGAGCCAGAACCCGGCCCCGGGGCCACAACGGGAACAGGCCGCGTCCCTCTCGCGGACGCGGCCTGTTCACCATCGGTTCAGGTCAGTGTCGGCCCGGTTTGGTCACCTTCGCGATGACCTGCTCGTTGTTCCACGTGTAGCCCTCGTACGTGAACTGGACGCCGGTGCGCTCCACGTACTCCATCCACGCCTTGTACTCGTGGTTCTGCCAGCCGGGGAAATTGAAGAACTCGTCGAACAGGATCACGCTGCCCTCGCGCAACCGCGGGCCGACCAGGTCGAGAACGGTCTTCGCGGAGCTGTAGAGGTCGCCGTCGACGTGCAGGAAATCCACCACGCCGGGGTGCTCGTCGAGGAAGCCGGGCAGGGTGTCGTCGAACCAGCCGACGACCAGTTCGGCGCCGGGCACGTCCGGCAGTCCCTCGACGGTGAAGTGCCCGGCGGGGAACCCGCTGCGCCAGTCCTCCGGCAGTCCTTCGAAGGAGTCGAAGCCGTAGACGCCCTCGCCGTCGCGGTCGGTGGCGATGATCTTGAGCGTGGTGCCCTGCCACACACCGAACTCCAGCGCCAGGCCGCCGCGCGGGGCCAGCGAGAGCGCGTGCTCGAGGGTGGCGTGCGCGTGCGGGAACGCCTGCTTGGTCGGCATGTGTTCGTGCACGAACCGCGCGCTTTCCTGCGCGGCCTCATGGTCGGCCGCGAACGGGATGTCGCGGCGGTGCCGGATCTCGAACTCCAGCACCCGGTCCCTGGTCCGGTCCCCTTGGTGCACGATTTCCTTGTGCAGCTGTTCGCGCAGCTCAGTGACCTGCCGCTCCAGGCGGGCGATGTGCTCGGCCTGCTCATGGTGGTAGCGGCTGACAACCTGGTCGACGATGCGGACGGCCTTGTCCCGCATCGCACGCCTCACGGTCTCCAGGTTGAACAGGTCATTGACTCTTTTCGGCACCCTGGGCTGCTCCTTTCCCGGCCCCCCATGACGGATACGCATAGTAAGGCGTCCGGTGTGTGCCGTGAACCACGGATGAACCAGATTGTCGGATGGGCGTACCGGAAAGCGGTGAACCCGCAGGTGACGGCCAGGTGGGGGCCAATCGGGTGAACACCGCGCGCCGACGTCGGCGGACTGACTTGTCCACAGGGGACGCGCGTCGCGGCCATCCACACCGCCGAGGGCCTCGGCCTGCGGATGCGAGGGGGGTTATCCACAGGCCAGGCCACTCATCCACAGGGTTGTCCACAGGTGGAAACCCTGTTGACCGGCATGCGACGCTTTACCCATGACAAAGCGCAATCGCATGCACTGTGGTGGTTCCCCGCCATGACGGTTTGAAACGTCATGGAGACCGGGAGCCACCTGTCGCGTGCGACGGGTGGCTTTTTCATTTCCTCCCGCGTGGTGTCAGCGGCAGCACAACCGACTGTTAATCGGTAAGGCCAGGTTCGAATCCTGGCGCGGGAGCGGTGTTCCGACAGCGCGCACGGTCCGGCGACCGCCCGGGGCTCATATTCCTGGGTTGCCTGGTTCGACCCCAGGGTGCGCGACCAACTTCCGGCGGGTACCGCCGTGACCCATGCGTGCCCCTGAATAGGACGTGCCGTCCATCCCCCTGCAAACGGCACATTCAGGAGGAACCCATGAAGCTCCTCGCATCGATGCTCCTTGTCCTCGGAGCGACCGTCGGGACCGTCACCCCGGCGAACGCGGTCGCGGCGGCACCGGACATCCCGGTGGCCAACGTCCAGGCGCATTTGGCTGAGCTGCAACGAATCGCGACCGCCAACGGCGGCAACCGGGCACACGGCCGTCCCGGCTACCGGGCGTCGCTGGACTTCGTCAAGTCCAAATTGGACGCCGCCGGGTACCAGACCCGGATCCACCAGTTCACCGCGAGCGGCGCGACCGGCTACAACCTGATCGCGGAGTGGCCGTACGGCGACGCGAACAACGTCGTCATGGCGGGTGGCCACCTCGACAGCGTGAGCCGTGGCCCCGGCATCAACGACAACGGCTCCGGTTCGGCCGGGCTGCTGGAGACGGCGTTGACCGTGTCGCGGCAGAACCTCAGGCCCACCAACCGTTTGCGCTTCGGCTGGTGGGGTGCGGAGGAACTCGGCCTGCTCGGCTCGACCGCGTACGTCAACAGCCTGACCGCGGCGCAGCGCGGCGTCATCAAGGCCTACGTGAACTTCGACATGATCGGCTCGCCGAACCCCGCGTACTTCGTCTACTCGGCCTCCGGCCAGCCGTCCGGCTCCCAGGCGATCGAAGACCTGCTGGAGCGAGGTTTCGCGGCCAAGGGCGTGCCGACCGAGCTGACCAGTGTCGGCGGCCGCTCCGACCACGCCGCCTTCGCCCGCGCGGGCATCCCCGTCGGCGGCACGTTCAGCGGCGCCGAGGTCCGCAAGACCGCGGCACAGGCCCAGAAGTGGGGCGGCACCTCGGGTGTCGCGTTCGACCGCTGCTACCACCAGGCCTGCGACACCACCAGCAACATCAACGCCACGTCACTCGACCGGCACAGCGACGTCATCGCGTACGCGCTGTGGTCCTTGATCGGGGCGTGAACCACTCACCCGGGGCCCGCCGTTGACCTCTCAGCGGCGGGCCGCCAGCCACTACCGAGCCTTGTCGCAGCCCCGAGCTGCAACCGTGGCCCGGCGCCCACCGGGCGGCGCCTCCTTCACCCGCGTCACGTTGACGTATCCGCTGCAAGGTTTCCGCCGGTCGAATAATCGTTGGACCGGCAACCCGGAATGCGTCATAGTCATTCCTGTCAACACCGGAAGGGGGAAGTGAAATGAACTGGTCCGACGACCGAGACATGTGCTTCCGTGCAGGTCAGGATGGCTCTCGCTGCTGAAGAATTGAGTCAGCGCGCGAGAGCCGCCGATCGGGAATCCGATTCGGCGGCTCTTTTCTGTGAAATGTCCTCGTAGCTCAGCCGGAGAGAGCGCGGCGCTACGAACGCCGAGGCCCGGGGTTCGAATCCTCGCGAGGACGCCGCCCGGCACGGCGGGTGAGTGTGGAGCAACATGTGGGGTGCTGGTGGGACGGGTCCGTGCGCCCGTCCCACACAACTGTGCTCAGTCGAGTCGCTTCAGTGCCTTCTTCGCCTGAGTCCGTACGTTCCAGTCCTCGCTGTCCAACGCCCGCTCCAAGTGCGGCTTCGCGGGCGCGTACTTGATCCGCCCCAGCGCCTGGATGGCGAACGGCGCCACAGCCGAATCGTCCATCAGGCTGAGCAGCACTTCCGGAACACGCTCGTCTTTGGTCTTGGGCAGTTTCTGCACGATCCCGGACCGTGCTTCCCCGTGGCCGCGGTCCAGTGCCAAGGCGATGTACTCGTCCGCCACCGAAGGATCGGCGAAGTCGCCGAGCGAGATGCCGAGACTCGCCCTGAGGTTGTCCAAAGTGAACGGAGAGCCCGCCGGTGGCCGCGTGAACAGCCGCAACAGCACCGGTCTTGCCTGTTTCTTGGCGAAGCCGGGCGACACCGCGTGCAGGATGTCGTGCGCCAGTGGGGGATAGTCCACTTTGGTGATCCAGTCGAGCAACACCGGTACCGCGGCGCGGTAGTCGATGGGCTTCGAGCCGATCGGCGGCCCGAAGTTCAGCCGTAACTGGTAGAGGTCCTGGACCGCCAGCACCGGCAACCCGATCGCCGCCAGATCGCGCAGCACACCGGCCGCGGCCCGCATGTAGTCGCGCTGTGCGCCCGGAACGCCTGGCTCGTCGAACTCGTTCAGCACGCGTTCGACGACTTCCTCGTGGGACAGGCCGGTCCAGGACCCGCCCTTGCGGGGGCGGGTCCTGGACTTCTCCTCGTAGTACCGCCGAATCCGCTCGGCTTGCTGCTCGGAGGTCACGCTGGAGATGGCACGCACTCCTCGGTCACGGGATCAGCCTGGACAGGATGATCCTCCCGGCGTCCACTTCCCGCTGCAACGGCTTGGACAGCTTCGTGCCGTTGCCGACCCGCACGACCAGCCGGAACATGTACGGCGGGGTCTGTGCCTTGGCCAGATCGACGTAGTCGCGCAGCTGCCGGGTGTACCGCTGGTAGCGGACGTTCTTGACCTCGCTGATCCGGTGCATCGTCGAGTTGAACTCGTCCGGGATCCGGTTGCGGCCGTTGACCAGGAACTTCGTCGTGTTCTTGACGATGTTCGCGGCTTCCTCACCGGCCTGGCCGATCGCGCAGATCTTCGCGCCACCGGAGTTGTGCACGAGAAGCGCACTGTCTCCGGCAAGGACGTAGTACGTGTGGATGCCGTCGACGGTCAGGTTGTAGACATCGCGGACGTCGGTCCACGGATGCGTAGCCGTGACGGTGACGTACTGCCCGTCGGGCAACCGCAACCGGTCGTTCGGCTTGACCTCCTTGGCGTGCTTCCACTCGCCCGGATCGGCCACCCAGAACGGGTGCTCGTCGGTCGCCCGCACCTGGCCACCCGCCACCGAGATGGTCACCAGTTTCTTCGTCCCACCGCCGGTGATCAGATCGACGACCGGGCGGCCCTCGGTCACCCCGGTGTGCGGATCGGTCGCCAGCACCCGGTCGCCGAGCCGGATCTCGCTGATCGGCTTGCGGCTCCCGTCGGCCAGCAACACCGGCGTCTCGGCGGTGAAACTGTTGGGCGCGCACGGGAACTTGATCCGCTCGAAGACGTCCTGGATGACCGCCCGCAACCGGTCGACAGTGCCCCGCGCGGCCTGCACGGCACGCCGGAACGGGCCGATGCCCCGGACGATCTTGAAGATCGCCGAGCCGATCTCCGGCAGCTTGACCGCCGCCTTGATCAGCTTGAACGGGCCGAGCGCGTTGATCAGCGTCCAGATGCAGGCGCCGATGTCGCCCTCGGTGAAGCACTTCTTGGCGTCGGTCCAGCCGACCAGGTCGAGGAACACCTGGCCGCCCTGGTCGATGACGAAGTCCATGATGTCCTTGCCCTGCTCGCGCAGGGCAGTGCGGTAGTTGGCGAGCTCCTCCTCGCCTTCCGCGTCCCGCAGCACATCCTCGTCGCTGCGCAGCGGTTCTTCGTCGTAGTCGGGATCGTCACCGGGTGGCGGTGGCCCGCCGCCCGACGACAGGTCCTGGTTGCGTTGGTCGTCCTGCTGCCGTTTCTGCTCCTGCTCCTGGCGCTGGAGTTCGGCGGCGCGACGGGCCGCGGCCGCCGCCTCAGCCGCCGCCTGGGCGGCGCTTTTGCCTGCTTCGATCGCGGCCGCACGAGCCTGTTCGGCCGCGGCGTAGGCGGCATCGGCGTACGAGCGTGCCTTCTCGGCTGACGCCTGGGCCTGTGCCGAGGACTTGGCCGCGGCCTGGGCTGATTGCTGTGCCGCGGCCGCGGCTTCCCGCGCGAGTCTGGCCGACTGCGCGGCCTGGTCGGCGGATCGCTGTGCTTCGGTCGCCGACTCCCTCGCGTCCGTGGCGTACTGGGCGGCGGCTTGGGCGCTTTGCTCCGCGGCCAGCGCCCACGCGGCGGCCTCCTGTGCCGCGCCACGGGCGATCGCGGCGGCCTCGAGTGCCTTCGCCGCACTGATCTTGGCCTCCGCGGCGGACATCGCCGCGCCGGCCAGGTAGGTGTCGATGTTGGCCACGTGCGACGCGGTGTCGGCGTCCCGTTGCCTGGCGGTGTGCACCTTGGTCTGCAGGAAGTCCCGCAGGTAGGAGGGCGGGCCGGACAGCGCTGCCTGGGCGACCGCCTTGACCTCGGGACCACCCGCGCTGAGCATCTGCGCGACCGTGACGCGGTCGTCCTCTTCCTGTGCGACGTCGTAACCCGTCTTCAGGAAGTCGCGCAACGCCTGGACGCCACCGTCGTTCAGCGCGGCGTTCGCCGCCGCCTTCACCCGTGGCCCGGCGCCGTTCATCAGCTGGGCGATCTTGATCCGGTACTCGTCCGCCCTGACCTCGTGCTGGCCGATGTCGAGGAACTGCTTGACCTGCGACCACGTCCCGTTCAGCGCTGTGAGCGCGGCCTGCCGCATCGCGGGCGACGTGGTGGAGTCCACGATGTAGCTGACGCTGGCCCGGTCGTCGGACTCGGTGGCGTTGTCCAGTCCGATGTGGACGAACTCTTTGACGTCCGCCTCGGTGCCGGCGAGCGCGTCCTCCGCGGACGCCTTGAGCCATGCCCCACCGGTGAACACCAGTCGTGCGGCCACCTTGCGGCCGTTGGTGATCACGACATCGGGCGGGGTCGCCGGGTTGCGTGCCTCGGCGAGCAGCCTGGCGGTCTCGGCCTCCAGTTTGGCTTGTTCGCCTGCCTCCCAGTCCTGTCTTGCCTTGCGTGCCTCTTCGGCCTGCAGTGCGACTTCGGCGTCGGTGATCGCCTGTGCCTGCTGGGCGGCAAGCCGTTCGGTGTCGGTCTTGCGTGCGATCAGGCTGATCCGGCCGGCTTGGTCGGACGCACGACCCGCCTGGTCGGACGCCTCTTTCGCCCGTTGCGCGTGCTGTGCCGCGATATCGGCCTGCCCAGCCGCTTCACCGGCGTGGATGTACGCGTATTCGGCTTGGGTCGCGGCGTTGTCGGCGTGTGTGGCCGCTTGGTTGGCGTGGTCACGGGCCTCGTTCGCGGCGGCCGCCGCCTCGTTGGCGATGGCCTGGACCACGTTGGCCGCCCGAGTCGCCTCGTCCGCGGCGCGCTTGGCGTGGGCGGCGGCACGTTCCGCTTCTTCCGCCTTGGCACCGGCCTCCTTGGCGTACCCGCCTGCCTGCTTGGCGGCGTTCGACGCGGCGATGGCCTCCTGCCCGGCCCGTGCCGCGGCCACCGCGGCCTGACCGGCGGCGACGGCTGCTTGGCCGGCCGCTTGTGCTGCCTGAGCGGCCAGCCGCGCGCCGTCGGCAACCGCCCTGGCTTCGGCCGCGGCTTGCCTGGCCTGTTCGGCTTTGCTCTTCTCGGCATGGGCCGCCTGGGCCGCCTTGTTGGCCCGCGAAGCGGCTTCACCGGCCAACGAGGCCGCGGTCGCCGCCTGGCTTGCCGCGTTGGCGGCGATCCGGGCGGCTTCGTTGGCCACGACCGCGGCGGTGAGCGCGGTCTGTGCCGCCTGGGCGGCACGTTTCGCGGCGTCCGCGGCTCGGCTCGCGGCGGCGGCCGCCTTCGTGGCGGAGTCCTTCGCCGCCTTGGTCTCGTCGGCGGCCTGGGCCGCGGCCGCCTTGGCCAGCTGGGCGGCGTGCACCGCGCGGTCGGCGGCGTCCTTGGCGGACTGGGTTTCCGCCGCGGCCTTGGCGCCCGCGTTCTTGGCCAAGTCGGCCAG
Source organism: Kibdelosporangium persicum (assembly GCF_013280595.1). Taxonomy (GTDB): domain Bacteria; phylum Actinomycetota; class Actinomycetes; order Mycobacteriales; family Pseudonocardiaceae; genus Kibdelosporangium; species Kibdelosporangium persicum. The sequence continues at coordinate 270,955 of NZ_JAAATY010000009.1, read as the reverse complement.
TTGCTTGACCGAGATCGTCTCCTGGTCCCGTGCGGCCGCGGCCTGGTAGCCCAGCCGGAGGAACTCACGGACGTCCTCGATGGTCCCGTCCAGTGCACGCTGTGCGGCCTTACGAACCTCAGGGCCGCCTGTGGACAGCAACTGGGCCGTGTGGATGGTGTCGTCGTCGTCCTGGGCGCGCTGCTGCCCGGACTGCAGGAAGACAAGCAGGTCGTCGGGTGTGCCGTCCAGTGCGCGCTGGGCAGCGGTTTTTACCGTCGGCCCACCTGCGGCCATGGCCTGGGTGACCTGGATCCGCAGGTCCTCCTCCCACGGCTGTTTCCAGCCTGTGTCAAGGAAAGCCCGCATGTCGGCGACAGTGCCGTCGAGTGCGCGCTGCGCGGCTTGACGCACCACGCGCCCGCCCGCGCTCAGCACAAGGGTGACTTGGACACGCAGGTCGCGTTCGCTCGCGACCTGTTGGCCGGTCAGCAGGAACTGCCGGACGTCGGCTTCGGTGCCCAGCAGGGCGGCCTCGGCCGCCTTGGCGATGTCGGGACCGCCGGATCTCAGCAGGTTGACGACCTGACGACGGTCGCTGACCGGATTGTCCGGCGCGGCGGCGACCACCGGCAGATCGGTCACCAGCCCGGCGGTCAACGCCGTGGCCAGCAGAGTGGATAAGACAGTGCGGAATCTCGCCATGGTGAATGAACCCCCAGATCCCGGAACGTTTCGAAAAGGCGAGTGCTGTTCAGGGTTGCCGGCGGGCCATGGCGAAGATCGGCCCGCTTCGTCTGCGGACGGTACACCGTTACCGGTTGGCGTGACAGCCCGAAAATACCTTTCGGTCCAACTGGCCTAATAAGCCTTCGTCGCGGCTTGAATGCTGCGAACGGCGGTACCTCGGCCTGATTGATCGTCGCTACGTTCGATTCGTCATGTCACTCTGGGGGGCCATAAAGGCCTGGTGACAAGGGGGTGTGCAAGAACGTGCACTGCTATGGGAGGCCGGCGGAGCGCTAGTCCGGCCGGTTCGTGACCCACCCGTGCCCGGTTGCCGGGCAGGTGAGTCGGCGCGCGTTTTTCCGGTGTGTCCATTATTGCCGGACCTGCCGGTGAACAGTGCTGCCCTTTTTGCGAATACGCGAACGCGAATTAATTGTGGAATCAGGAAGGGAGCGCGTATGCGCGTCCATCGTCGACCATTGGCCACCGTGGTGACCGCGGCCGCCGTGGTCGCGGTGACTTTCGCCGCGCCCGTCGGCAGTGCCGCGCCCGCGGCCAAGCCGGCCGCGGCGCCCGCGGACACGCCGACGAGCACAGTGGAGGACACGTCATATCCGGGTGCGGCGCAGATCCTGGCCGAACGCGGCATCAAGCTGATCGGCGGTGACGGCACGATCCAGCTGGCCACCTGCGGGCCGAGCGGGCTGATCGAACTGCGCAGCACCGAGAAGGGCCGGGTCTGCTTCAAGGCCGAGCCCGCCTACTGGGGCGGCCGGTACCGGATCACCGGCTACATCGCGCTGGAGATCCCGAGCGTCTACCTGATCAAGGGAGACGAGAAGGACGTCGAAGCCACGCTCACGGTGAACAACCAGACCAAGGTCTACCCGATCGACAAGAACGCGTGGACGCCGGTCGGTGAGGGCGCGGGGCCCGGCAACCCGCCGGAGACCCTGCTGGAGATCAGGGCCAGCGCGCCATGACAGGGAGAACTCTCGCGATGAACAGCGTCTCGCGCCGTGTGCTGACGGCGATCCTGGTCGGTGGCACGGCGATGACGCTGACGGCCGTGCCCGCGTCGGCCGTCAGCGGTGGCACACCGGTCACCGGCGAGGACAGCCCGGCCGCCGCGGTCGTCCGGATCACCATCGACAAACCCGACACCTACCACCGCAAGCAGGCCGACTGCACCGGTGTGGTGATCTCGGAGTACTGGCTGATCTCCGCCGCCAGCTGCTTCGCGGACAACCCGGCCCAGTGGCAGAACCTGCCCGCCGGTCCGTTCGACCGCGACAACATCATCAGCGACGCGGCGTACATGGGACCGACGCCGGAGCCGCGGGCACAGAGCACCTACGACCATGTCGTGGAACTCGTCCCGCGCCGGGATCGTGATCTCGTGCTGGCCCGGACCGCGTACTCGATGTACCACGTGGCGAAGCTCGCCACCACGCCACCCGTGGCGGGCCAGTCGCTCAAGCTCGTCGGAACCGGCCGGACCGGCGGCGAGTGGATTCCTGGCCAGGCACACATGACCGACGCCACGGTCAGTGCCGTCAACACGCCGAACCTGACGCTCACCGGCAGCGGGAGCACGTGCCGCGGTGACGCGGGCGGCCCGGCCTTCCGGGAGAACAACGGCACTCTCGAAGTGGTCGCCATCCACGGACCGTCGTTCCAGCGTGGCTGCCTCGGTGTCACCGAGACCCGCTCGGAGATGACGGAGGCACGGGTCGACGACATCTACGAATGGATCAGGCAGGAAGTCCCGGATCTGACCGTCGACTGCGAGGAAGAAAGCAGCCTGTACATCAACCGTGGCGGAATCCTGTGGCGTGACCACATCTACGGCAACAGCGCGCGCAACGGCAGCTATGGGCACGTGACGGCCAACTCGGACGCGTACGGCCCGAACTGGCTCGGCGCGGTCTACGGCGGCCGTAACGGTCTGGTGTGGGAGGTCCACAAGAAGGTCAACGCGTCAGATCCGTTCGCGGACGGTGACGTACGTCTGTGGCGGCGCAACGGCGAAGTCCTTACCGGCGGCGAGAGGGTCGGCACTGGCTGGACTCGTCAGCTGCAGTTCCCGACGAGGATGACGGTCGACTCGGAAGGCCGGATCTACACGGTCAACGCCACCGGTGAACTGCGTTCCTACCTGTGGAACGACACGACGAAGACGTGGGTGAACGCCGCTGGTGACGTGATCGACACCGGGTGGCAGAGCTACACGTCGATCACGGCGGCGGGCGACGGCGTGCTGTACGCCCGGACCTCCAGCGGCCAGATGTTCCGCTTCAAGTACAACCACACCACGAAGCAGTGGACCCAGCGCAACAAGGACGCGGGTTCCGGCTGGAACGCCTACACCAGCATCTTCTCGCCCGGCGCCGACATCCTGTACGGCCTGGGCAGCAAGGAGGGCACCAGCCCGGCGCTGCGCTGGCACCGGTACTACCCGGAGTCCGACCGCTGGGCGCCGAGGGACGACGACGGCCTCGGCAAGGTCATCGAGACCGGAACCGACTGGACCACCACGTATCGCGGCACCGCCGATCCCGGCGCCTGCCGGCTGAACCGGCCCTGACACACCGGGAAGTGGGTGAGCCGAGCGAGGCTCACCCACTTCCCTTGTGCGTCAACCGATGTCGCGGCGGCGGAAGCCCGCGAGACCGACGGCCATCAGCACGACGGCCACTACGGACAGCCAGATCAGCGGAGTCGCGCTGATGTCTCCGAGCAGCTTCGGCACGTGCGTGAACGGTGAGACGTTCATCAGCCACTGCGGCACCTGGAGCATCGGGCCGAGCTGCCCGAGCAGCCAGAAGACCGTCAGCGCCGCCCAGCTGCCGATCACGTACCGCGGCGCCAAACCGAAGAGCGCCATGGCGATTCCGGCGACGACCAGTGTCGCGGGCAGCTGAACCAGCGCGGCCTCAAGGACATTGCCGAGCTGACCGCTGACGTCGCCGACCGAGATGCCGTACGCGACACCCATCGCCAGACCCGCCGCCACGAGCATCACGGCCGCTCCGACGGCGGCGAAAACCAAGTGGCTCAAGGCCCAGCCGAGCCGGCTGACGCCCGTCGCCAGCACGGGCTCCGCACGCACACTCGTCTCCTCGGCACGCAGTCGCAGGGTCGCCTGGACGGCGTAGACCGAGGCGACCAGCGCGATGATGCCGAGGATCGCCGTCATGAACGCGTCGATCAGCGCGGACTTGCCGCCCATCTGCTCGACGATCCTGGCGACCTGCGGGTTGTCCTTCACCAGGTCCGTCGCGCTGTTGGCGATGCTGCCGAACATCACGCCCAGCACGAGGAAACCGATCATCCAGCCGATCATCGACCACCGGTGCAGCCGCCACGCCAGTGCGAACGGGCCGTTCAGCGAAGCGGCGGCGTCCGCCGGGCCTGGTCGTGGACGCACCAGCCCGGCACCGTGGTCACGCCTGCTGACAAGCGCGTAGGCCGCTCCAATCAGGACAATCGCGACCGCGAGCAGCAAAACCACGATCCACCAACGGTTTTCCGCGTACGGGTGGGCCTTCTGCAGCCACCCGATGGGGGAGAGCCAGCTGACCCACGTCGCCGAACCCGCGTCACCGATCAGCCGCAGCACGAACGCCACGGCCAGGACGAGCACCGAGATTCCCGTGACCGTGCGGGCGTTCTCGGCGAGCTGGGCGGCGGCCGCGGCCACTGCGGCGAACGTGATTCCCAATGCACCGAAGGACAATCCGGCCAGGAACGACCCGTCGACCGGCATGCCCTGGCCCGTCAGGCCCGCCGCGATCAGCAGTGCCGCCAGGATGTTCGCGCCCGTCGCGACGATCAGCGCGGCCGCCATCGGGGCGTGCCTGCCGACCACGGTCGCACCGATCAGCTCCAGCCGGCCGGCTTCCTCGTCCTGACGGGTGTGCCGGTTGACAGTCATGATGCTCATCAACGTGACCAGCAGCGCGCCCGTGATCGCGAGTCGCCACATCACGACCGCGCCCGGCGACGTGTCGTAGACCTGGCCGTAGATCGCGGTCATCGCCGGGTTGCTGCCTATCGTGGCCGCGATCTGCCTGCGGGACGCCTCCGTCGGGTAGAGCTCCGCGACCGAGCTCGCGGTCGCCAGCACCAGGCCGGCGGTCACCAGGATCCAGATCGGCAGCCGGACCCGGTCCAGCCGCAGCGCCAGCCGGATCAGCGATCCGGTGCCCACGAGGGTGGTCATTTCGGTTCGTCCTCGTAGTGCCGCAGGAACAGTTCCTCCAGCGTCGGCGGCTGGCTGGTCAGCGACCGGATGCCGAACGTGGTCAGGTGCCTGAGCGCGCCGTCCAGCTCCGCGGTGTCCACCTCGAACTTGACGTGGTGGTCCCGCGCCTGCAGGTCGTGCACGCCCGGCAGGCCGGCCAGGCCGGTCGGTTCGACGGCCAGTTCGGCCTGGATGGACGTCCTGGTCAGGTGCCGCAGCTGGGCGAGCGATCCGGTCTCGACCGTGCGGCCGTTGCGGATGATGCTCACCCGGTCGCAGAGTGCCTCCACTTCGGAGAGGATGTGGCTGGACAGCAGCACCGTCCGGTCGCGTTCCTTCTCCTCTTCGATGCACTCGCGGAACATCGCCTCCATCAACGGGTCGAAGCCCGACGTGGGCTCGTCCAGCACGAGCAGTTCGACATCCGACGACAACGCCGCCACCAGGGCGACCTTCTGCCGGTTGCCCTTGGAGTACGTGCGTCCCTTCTTGGTGGGATCGAGTTCGAAGCGCTCCAGCAGCACGGCTTTGCGCTTCGGGTCCAGGCCGCCCCGCAGCCTGCCGAGCAGGTCGATGACCTCGCCGCCGGACAGGTTCGGCCAGAGAGTGACGTCGCCGGGCACGTAGGCCAGCCGGCGGTGCAGTTCGGCGGCCTGCCCCCAGGGGTCGCCGCCGAGCAGCCGGGCGGTGCCCGCGTCAGCGCGCAGCAGGCCCAGCAGGACACGGATGGTCGTCGACTTGCCGGCCCCGTTGGGGCCGAGGAAGCCGTGGACCTCCCCCTCGCTGACGGTCAGGTCCAGACCGTCCAGCGCACGTGTCCGGCCGAAGTTCTTGACCAGGCCGGACACGGATATCGCGTGTGTCATGCGGCAAAGTTACACTCATTTCACAAAATCATGAAGTTAAGAAAGCGTATAAACTTACTTGTGGCAACCAACTCCCAGAGGAGGATGGATCGGTGAGCGTCGCACCAGAATCGCAGCGGGACCCGACCGCGGTCCTGAAGTTCATCGAGCGGTACGCCGGACACCTCGCCGACGCGGGAATGCAACGGATGGCCGCGCGAGTGTTCGTGGCGTTGCTCTGCGAGGACTCCGGCCGGATGACCGCGACCGACATGGCCGAGCTGCTCCAGGTCAGCCCGGCGGCGATCTCCGGCGCGGTGCGCTACCTCAGCCACGCCAACATGGTCGAGCGCGAGCGCGAGCCCGGCTCGCGGCGCGACTACTACGTCGTCAACGACGACCTCTGGTACGACGTGGTCACCCGGCGCGAGCAGCTGATGCACCGCTGGGAGATCACCATGCGGGAGGGCATGGAGATCCTCGGCGAACACACGCCCGCCGGGTTGCGGTGGAAGGAAACCCTGGAGTTCTACGCCTTCATGCACGAACGCCTGCCGCAGTTCATGGCGGAGTGGCGGGAGCGACGGGCCGAGCTGCACCGCAAATGGGGCCTGACCGACTAGTTTCGTGGCATGACGACCCCTTCGAGCCAGGCCGACGCGCTGGCGGACGAACTGATCCGGCTGGGCTTCGACCGATCCCCGATCGGCGCTTCGCTGCACGGCATCCCCGGGTATGACGCGCTGGTCGGCGACCCCTCGGCGGCCGCGGACGAGGCCAGCCGGCTGCATGCGCTGGAGCTGGACAGGCGCGCCGACGCGGTCGACAAGGGCACGGTGAGCGCGCAGGACGCGATCACCCTGGCCGTGGTGTCCCAGCAGGCACAGACCATGGTGGACCGGATCGACTCGAAGATGGCCGAGTACACGGTCACCGACCTGTTCGTCGGTCCCGCGGCCGGCCTGCTGACCATGCTGCCGATGACCGCGCTGCCGACCGAGCAGAAGGCCCGTGACTACCTGACCAGGCTGCGGGCTCTGCCCGAGTACCTGGAGGCGTTCGCCGTACGGCACCGGGAAGGCGTCGCCGCGGGCCGTGTTCCGGTGGCACACCTGGTTCAGGCCGCCGTCGCGCACCTCGACCGGTATCTCGGAGCGTCCCCTGAGGACGATGCGCTGCGCAGGCCGCAGCCGCCTGCCGGGATCGCCGAGTCCTTCGTGGCCGAGCGGGACCGGATCATCGACGAGGTCGTCCGGCCCGCGTTCGCGAAGTACCGCGAGGTCCTGGCCGGCGAGCTGGCCCAGCACGGCCGTCCCGCCGAGAAGGCGGGCCTGACCTGGCTGCCCGGCGGGGACGAGCTGTACGGCCGACTGTCCAGAGTGCACACCACGACCGACCGCACGGCCGAGGAGCTGCACCAGACCGGACTCGACCTGATCGACTCGTTGTTCGGCGAGTTCGCGGAGATCGGCTCCCGGGTGTTCGGCACCAAGGACGTGCAGGAGATCTTCACCCGGCTGCGCGAGGACCCGGCATTGCGCTGGAGCTCGGAGGAGGAAATGCTCTCCTCGGCGCGCACCGCGATCGAACGCGCCGAAGCGGAGGCACCGAAGTGGTTCGGGCGGCTGCCTTCGCACAGCTGCAAGGTCGAACCGGTGCCCGCGGCGGAAGCCCCGGGCGCGCCGATGGCGTACTACCTGCCGCCGTCTTTGGACGGTCAGCGCGCGGGCACTTATTTCGCCAATACATATCAGCCCGGTGAGCGGTACAGGCACACCTCGGAGGTGACGGCGTTCCACGAAGCCGTGCCAGGACACCACTTCCAGCTCACGATCGCGGGCGAACTGCAAGACCTGCCGTTGTTGCGCCGTTTGGCCGACGTGAACGCGTACGTTGAGGGCTGGGGCCTGTACTGCGAACGGCTGGCCGACGAGATGGGCCTGTATTCCGGCGACATCGCCCGCCTGGGCATGCTCGCGTTGGACGCGACCAGGGCCGGACGTCTTGTCGTGGACACGGGTCTGCACGCCAAGGGCTGGTCACGGCAGCAGGCCGTGGACTACATGACCGAGAACGTGCCGATGCCGCAGCTGGAGATCGCGACCGAAGTGGACCGTTACATCGCGTATCCGGGGCAGGCGCTGTCCTACATGGTCGGCAGGCTGGAGATCCAACGGATCAGGGCGGCCGCGGAGAAGGCGCTGGGGTCACGGTTCGACATCAGGACGTTCCACGATCTTGTCATCGGCAGCGGGCCGCTCCCGCTCACTGTCCTTGACCAGGTGGTGAACGAGTGGGCGGCGCGGTAAACGTACCCCGCATCACACCCGCTTCACGAAGTGGATAGAGTCACGCCGCTGATCGGTAGATGTACGCCAGGTAGTTGTTCCTGACACACGTTAGAGGGACGAGGGCGCGCGTGTGTCGCGAGCAGCTGCGAAAGCACACGGGGTAGCTGGGGCACTAACCGAAGAGGGAGCACCAAATCGTGAGTCGGGTGAAGAAGCTGCGCGTCGGCGCGGCACTGGTTGGCGTCACGGCCACGGCCTTGTTGGCTTCGGTGACGCCCGCGGCCGCGGAAGCCGCTAGAGGCAAGATCGTCAATCCGACCGAGGCCGAGAAGACAGCCGGCCAGGGTTACCAGATCGAGCTGACCAACGGTCCGGAGGACAAGCGCAAGTTTGACACCTCGCTCTTTGTCCTTGAGGTCGGCGACAAGCGGCTGCGCACCTACTGCGTCGACATCTACACCAGCATCAAGCCTGGCGCGGAGTACGAAGAGGCTGCCTGGAACGAGCACCCCAAACAGGGCACCTCGTTCAAAAAGAACAGCGCCAAGATCAACTGGATCCTGCACAACGGGTACCCGGAGCTGTCCGCCGAGGCCATGGCCAAGAAGATCGGTGGCGAGTTCGACGGCGGGCTGAACGTCGCCGAGGCGGTCACCGCGACGCAGGCCGCGATCTGGCACTTCAGCGACGACGCCCAGTTGAAGCTGGACGCCCCGACGCCGAAGAATCCCGAAGCCAAGAACGACGTCGTCAAGGTCTACAAGTACCTGATCGGCGAAGCCAACGTGGGCATCTCTGCCGCGCCCAAGCCGGTGCTCACCCTGGAACCGACCAAGCTGAGTGGCAAGCCCGACAGCCTGATCGGGCCGTTCGTGGTCACCACGACCGCCGCGGGCATCGCCATCACGGCCAAGTTGCCCGAGGGCGTCATCTTCAGCGACAAGGACGGCAAGGAACTGCCGAAGGCCGACGTCGCCGCCAAGATCCAGTCGCTGGACAAGTACGAGTTCTACGTGAAGGTCCCGGCCTCGGTGACCACCGGCAAGGTCGAGTTCACCGTCGCCGGGGAAAGCGAGTTCTCGCTCGGCCGACTGTTCGTCGCACTGGGCAAGAAGGGTGCTCGCGCCGACTCGCACCTGGCTTCGCAGTCGATGATCCTGGCCAGCTCGGAGAAGGTGCGCCTGGAGGCCAAGGGGTCTGCGGACTGGGCCGTCGCCACTGCGCCCAGCACGGAGCAGGCCCCGCAGCCGCAGCCGAAGAACACCGATAACGAGCTGGCCAACACCGGTGCCTCGGTGCTGACCCCGCTGATCATCGGTGTCGTGCTCGTCGGTGGCGGTGTCGGTGCGCTGATCTTCCAGCGTCGTCGTCGTCGCGCGTGACATAGGCAGCACTCCAGGCCCGGTGGCGCGTCCACCGGGCCTGGTTTTGTTTAGATGGTCCTGTGCCGGGGACGAGTGCAACGGGCAAGCAGGTCGCCGCTCCACATTGGCTTGTCCAGTTGCTCCGGTCGAAGAAGGCACCGGTGCCGTGGAAACGGATCGTGCGGGCGGCGATCACCATCACCGGGCCGATCGGGATCGGGCTGGCCGTGGGCCGGCTCGACATCGGCGTGATCGTCTCGATGGGCGCGTTGTGCGGCACCTTCGGTGACGCGGACGGGCCCTACCGGTACCGCGCGCGGCGGATCGGCTGGGCGGCGGTCGGCGGCGGGATCGGGTTCTTCCTCGGCAGCCTGGCCGGTGGCCACGGCTGGTGGTCGGCAGCGGTCATCGTCGGCCTCGCCGGGATCTCGGCGTTGATCAGCACGAGCGGCAACATCGCGTCGCTCGCGGCCTTGCAGATGCTCGTGTTCGCGGCGTTGGGCGCCGGTCAGCCCAGGGGCACGCTCTCGGCCACGTTCTGGTTCGTCGTCGGCGCGGGTCTCGTGTGGCTGCTGGCGCTGGCCGCGTGGCCCTTCAAGGCAACAGGCCCGGAGCGCGCCGCCGTGGCCGAGATCTACGACGAGCTCGCCGTGATGCTCGCGGCGTCAGGCACCGCAGGTGCCCGCGCGGCGAGGCGTGACCTCACCACGGCCCTCAACGACGCCTACGACGCCCTGCTGACGGCCCGTTCGAACCTCTCCGGGCGTGACCGGGCGTACCGCAGGCTGATGACGCTCCTGGCCGACACCACGCCCGTCGTCGAGGCCAGCGTCGCCCTGGTGAACGTCGGACGGCAGCCGCCCGCCCAGGTCGTGCTGCACATGACCGCGATCGCCGAGGCGATCCGGCTGGACAAACCGTTGCCGCCGGCGCCGGAGTTCGACGAGGCCTCCCGCGGCCTGGCGGCGTTGCGGGCCGGATTGGAGGGTCTCGCGGCGCCGGGCGGGAAACGTGATCACCGCGATCCCGAGGACCACGTGCGGTTGCGGGAACGCCTGGACGCCTTCACCGGCTGGGTGGCGTGGTCGCACGCGTTGCGCCTGATGCTGTGCATGGCGGTCGCCGAGTTCCTTGGCTGGGCGTTGCGGCTCGAATACTCGTACTGGGTCGCGTTGACGGTCGCGATCGTGCTCAAGCCGGACTTCGGGTCCGTCTTCGGCCGTGCGGTCCTGCGAGGTCTCGGCACGTTGCTCGGGGTCCTGCTCGGCGCGCTCGTGCTGGCGTTCGATCCGCGTGGATGGGTCCTGGTCGTGCTGGTGGCGGTGATCGCCGGAGCGTTGCCGTACGGCCGTGACCGCAACTACGGCATGTTCTCCACGTTCGTCACGCCGCTCGTGATCGTCCAGCTGGACTTGGCGCATGCCAACGACTGGGGCCTGGTCGCGGCCCGCCTGACCGACACCGCACTGGGCTGCGCGATCGTGCTGGTCTTCGGATACCTGTTGTGGCCAGGCAGTTTGCGGCCCCGGGTGGGGACACAGCTGCTGAGCACCCTCGAGTCGCTGGGAAAGTACATCGAGCACGGGCTGTCCGGTTCGGACAAAAGGGTGAAACTACGCAGGGAGACCTATCGGCAGCTGTCCGACCTGCGCAACGCCTTCCAGCAGGCCGTGGTCGAACCGTCCGCCGCGGGCCTGCAGGCGGCGGCGTGGTGGCCGGTGATCGTGACCCTGGAACGGGCGGCCGACGCCGTGACCGGCCTGGCTGTCGGCATCCAACGCGGCGCCGAGCCGATCTCGCCCGACGCGATCGAGGCACTGACCGACGCGGTCGCCGAGGCCGTGGCCTCGATCAGGGAGGAACGTCCGCCGGAGCGGATGCCCATGCCCGACGTCGACCGGCTGTCCCGGCTGGTCACGGAGCTGGTGTCGGTGCTGGCCACGCTGCGCGGACCGGACTGGTACACCCGGACGGGCGGGCAGATCGTCCGAAGGCTGCTGCAACCAGTCCGCCGGGTTGGGTAGCCTGCGAGACGGGCCTGGTGAGGGAGACGACATGGCAATGAACTTCGACGAGCTGAGGAACAAGGCGCAGGACCTTGTCAACCAGCACGGCGGCAAGATCGAAGAGGGTGTCGAGAAGGCTGGCGAGTTCGCCAAGCAGAAGTTCGGGCACGAGGCCCAGATCGACTCCGTCGTCGGCAAGATCCAGGACATGATCCCGGACAGGCCCAAGCAGGACACCGCGTGACCACGACGATCACCCGCAAACCCACCATCCTGACCTGGCAGGGCGTGGACACGCCCCGGCTGGAGTCGGTCCGTCTGCTGGTCTCCGACGACCGGTTGAAGGCGTCCGGCCGGATCATCGCCGCGGCGACCGGCGACGAGGAGGCCTTCAGCGCCTCCTTCGAGGCCGGGACCGACCAGTCCGGCGCGTTCAGCCGTCTGCTGATCCGCGCGACCACGGCCGAGAACGAGTGCCAGATCTCGGTCACCCGCACCAAGGACGGCCTCTGGCTGGTCGACCGTGGCCAGGGTAGCGAACGCGCGGCCTTCGGCGGAGCGCTCGAAGTGGACGTCGAGGGCTCGGTCCTGTTCAACTCCCTGCCGATCCGCAGGCTCGGCCTGCACCGCGAGCCCGGCACGCACGAACTGCCGGTCGTGTACGTGTCGCTGCCGGATCTGTCGCTCCGCGTCTCGCAGCAGACCTACACGACGGTGTCGGTCGGCGAGCAGAGCTCGGTCGTGAACTACGCCGACGAGACCTTCAGCGCGGACCTGACCGTGGACAGCTCAGGCTTCGTGATCGAATACCCCCACCTCGCCCACCGCGTCTGAACCCCCTCGTGAGTGTTTATCAGGGTTAGAACACGGATAAACACTCACGAGGCTGATCAGCGGGGGATCGACCAGGTCGTGGTGGTGTAGCCGGGGGGCACGTTCGGGTCCGTGCTGATCGCCTTCACCTCGACGTTGTGCGGTCCTGGCGGGAAAGCCGCGCTGTTGAGGGCGATGCGCCACTGCCCGGCGACGCCGGGGCCGTCCTTGTTGGTCGGGATGCCCACGATCCGTTGGGCGTCCACGAAAACCTCGATCCCGGCGAGTCCCGCGTGCATCGCCAGCCCTTCGGCGGTCACCTCCAGCACAACACGTCCCCGGGAGGAGAGCTCGTTGTTCTCGATCTTGCGGCCGGCGGCGTCCAGGAAGGTCGTGTTCAGCGAAGCGAGGACCAGGCGTGGCCGTTCCGCCGGCTCGGACGGCGGTTCGGCCTGATCGGGTGCGGGCTTGCCCGCCGGGTCGGGGATCAGTTCGAGGTCGGCGTGCTGCACGACCGGTGAGATGTTCGGATTGGCGCCGCGCACGGTGATCCGCAGTTCACGGCGGTCGCCGGACAGCACGAGCGCGTCGGCGGGCAGGTCGGCGACGATCGGGAACCGGTATGTGGGAGCGAAAACGTGCCCGTCGACGGCCGGCCGTGCGGGAAAGGAGCGGCCGGCGATCTCGACCGTGAACGGCTCCATCGGCTCACGAAGTGTCGTCCGCACTGTCATCCGCAGCTGGCCGCCCAGAACTCCGGACATCAGCTCGGTCCTCGTCGCCTTTCCCGCGTTGGTCGCGCTGATCCGCGGCGGCGGGACGAACGCGGGCGTCTCGGCACTGGACAGGCCGATCGCGTCGACGCCGATGTAGCTCAAACCGTTGGGCGGCCCGGCGAAACCGAACAGGGGCGTCGCCGACGTCCACGTGGGCACGAAACCGCTGCTCGCCACTTTGGTTCCGTCACGCCACAACGACAGGCCGTCGGTGCGCAGGACGAGTTCCCAGCGGGAGCTCAGGCCGGTCCGGCGGGGGATCGCGACCGGCTCGGCGCCGGGCAGGGTGACCGAATCCGGCGTGATCTTCACCCGGACCGTGCCGGGCGGCAGTCCGCTGTCGATCAGGTCCGCCGGGCCGGGGACCAGGTCGAACAGCAGCTCACCGTCCCTGGGCGGGCAGTCGGTCTCGATCATCAGCCTGCCGAGTTCGCCGCCGTTGTCCTTGAGCTGCAAGGGAGTCCGGGAGCGTAACGCGACGGATTCGTTGCCACAGGCGGCGCTGATCATCAGCCTGTGGCTGTCGTCGCCCACTCCACGGGACATTCGTGCGCAGGCTGCGTTGTTCGCGAGTCGCCACCGTGCCGGATCGGGCACGACATCGCCGTCGAAGTGGTCGACGAGGGCGTAGCGGCTTTCGTCAGGACGGTTGTCGGACGGTCGTTTCCGGATGACCGACGGGTCGGACCGCTGGCCGAAGGAGTCCACGGCCCGGACTTCGACCTGGTATTCGACGGTGTCCTCCAAACCGTCGAACTGCACCGCGTTGTCGGCGATCAGCTGGTTGCGGATCACGCCGCCCTCGCCGCGCAGCTGCACCTCGTAACCGGGTGTCTTCGCCGCCCACGTCACCTGTAACCGGTGCGGTCCCGGAAGCACCGAGAGGTCCGCAGGTCTTTCCGGGCGGTTGCCGGGTTTCGGGGCCAGGGCGCTGTCGTTGACGAACTCCTTGACGATGGTCTGGATCGGTGTGGGAGGCGGCGGTTCCTGCTCGGTCGGCGTGTCGGTATTACGCAGCGCGACCACGGCTCCGGCGACGACCACCAGACCCCCGGCCACGTATCCGGCTCGACGCAACAGACGGCGCTCCACCCAGACAAGCTAGGGGGCGATGTGCCCTCGTTCACACTTTCGTTGCGCGGTCGATACCGAACGAGTTATCCGGTCAGCGCGAAATCCCCGTCCAGCCCGACGATCCGGCCACCGTGGTCGCCGAGGGCCAGCAGCGTCTCGCGGGCGTCCGGGGCACTGAGGTCGATGCGGCCGGGCGGACGGGCCGTCCCGCGGTAGTCCCGCAACGCCTGCCAGCCCTGATGACCGGCTTCCACCGTCGCGCCAAGAGATCCGGTGGACGCCAGCGCGCCACGCGCGGCGCCGAGCCGGCCGAGCGCGTCGTCGACGGCGTCCAGCAACGGTCCCCGGTTGCCCTCACACATCGCACGGATCAGCTCCGGACGCGTTCCGGCAACACGCGTGCCGTCGGTGTACGAGCCCGCGGCCAACGCCAGCGACAGGTTCCCGCCGTCGGCACCAACCGCGGCGAGCACAGCGGCCAGCAGATGCGGCAGATGCGAGATCCGGGCGACCGCGTCGTCGTGCCCGGCCGCGGTCGCGGGCACGATCTGCGCGCCGCAGTCCAGGACCAGGCGTGCGACATCACGCCACGCCTCCAGGTCGGTCTCGTCCTCGACGGTCAGCACCCAGGACGCGTCCTTGAACAACCCGGCGGACCCGGCCGCCCAGCCGGACGAGGTCGTACCCGCCATCGGATGCCCGCCGACGTACCGCGTGCGCGGCACGGTCTGCCGTACCACCAGCTCGACGGGCGACTTCACGCTCACCACGTCGGTCAGCACGCATTCCGGCGCGTGCGCGGCGATCGCGCCCAAGGTCCGGTCCACCGCGGGCAACGGGACGGCGATCACCACGATCGCGTCCTGATCACCGGCCTGGCGCAGGGCGTCGCTCACCTCGGACGCGACCGTGTAGCCGTCCACTGTGGCGGCTTCGGCATCCACCGTGGACGTCGTGAAGCCCCACGCCTGCCTGCCCGATTCGCTCGCCGCGCGCAGCAGCGAACCGCCGATGAGCCCAAGTCCGATCACGCACACTGGCCGCACGACGCACATCCTGCCCTACGGTGTTGAATACACCCGGTAATTGTGACCGTCCCGGCACAGTCTGTCGTCTTCGTGGTGCCTACCGGAGCGTGTCCAGGGCGAACGCCGCGTACATCGCGACCCCGTTGGCCAGCGCCGACTCGTCGAAATGCACCCGGTTCGAGTGGTTCGGGTCGGCGTCGGCCGGGTCGACGCCGGGCGGGCAGGCGCCGAGGAACGCGAACGCGCCCGGCACCTTCTGCAGGACGTACGAGAAGTCCTCGGCGCCCATCAGCGGGTTGGGCATAGGCGCGGCGTGCCGCTGCCCGAGGACCGCACCGGCGAGGTCGACCACGTGCGGGCCGATGACGTCGTCGTTGACCGTCACCGGATAGCCCTGGTTCAGGTCGACCTCCGCCGTGCAGCCGTACGCGGCCGCGACGTGGTGGCACAGTTTCGGCAGCTCCTCGCGCATCCTGGCGCGGCTGGCCTCGGACAACGACCGGAAGGTGCCTTCGAGTTCGGCCGTTTCCGGGATGATGTTGGACGTGGTGCCCGCGGTGATCCGGCCGACGGTCACCACGACCGGCTCGAACACGCTGATCTGCCTGGTCACCATGGTCTGCAGGGCGCCGACGATGGCAGCGGCGGCAGGCACCGGGTCCAGGGCGTGGTGCGGGATCGCGCCGTGACCGCCGCGGCCGGTGATCCGCACGGTGAAGTTGTCCGCCGCAGCCAGCATCGCGCCCGCCTTGCTGCGGATCACGCCTGACGTGTCGGTAGCCGTGATGTGCAGGGCGAACGCGCCCTCGATCGGCCGTCCGCCCGCGTCGAGCACGCCTTCGTCGATCATGTACTTGGCGCCGTGATAGCCCTCTTCACCTGGCTGGAACATGAAGATGACCCGGCCTGTCAGAGCGTCCTTACGGCTGCACAGCAGCCGTGCGGCCGACACGAGCATCGCGGTGTGCGTGTCGTGGCCGCAGGCATGCATCACACCGTCTATTTCGGAGGTGTACGCGAGACCGCTGTCCTCCTGTAGGGGGAGCGCGTCCATGTCGCCCCGCAACAACACGGTCGGACCTGGGCGGGCACCGTTGAGGACCGCGATCACCGAGGTGCACTTCTCGCCGGTCATCACGTGCATGCCCAGGCCGTCCAGCGCCTGGAGCACGGCCGCCTGGGTGCGGGGCAGGTTCAGCCCTCGCTCCGGGAACTTGTGGATCCTTCTGCGCAACGCCACTGTGCGCGGCTGTAGCGCACGTGCCGCCTCGACCAACCCGGTGAACCGCGGATCGGTGGCCAACGGGGAAACGGACGGTGACGGGGTCGAACGGGTGGCGTTCATGTCTTTGATAGTGACATCGCTGGCGCGCCGATGGGGGCTGGTTCTTCCGGGTGAACGCGAACCGGAATACGGTGTGTCCATGTCTCTCCAGGAGCCAGTCGCCGGCTTCGCGGTAGCGGTCGTCCGGGAGGACGGCAAATGGCGGTGCGACGCCATGAGTGAAGGCGCCCTGCGTGAGCTCGACTCGGCGATCACCGAGCTGCGCAAGATCCGGTCGACCGGCGCGGTGTTCGGCATGCTGGCCGTCGACGACGAGTTCTTCCTGCTGCTCCGGCCCAGTCCTGGCGGGATGTCGCTGTTGCTGTCGGACGCGGCCGCCGCGCTCGACTACGACATCGCGGCCGACGCCCTCGACCTGCTGCGGGTCGACCCGCCGGACGACGAGGACGACGAGCTGTGGCCGGAGGGCTCGCTGGACATCCTGGCCGACCTCGGGCTGCCCGCGCCCGAACTGCAGGTGATCACCGGCGAGGTCGATCTCTACCCGGACCAGCAGTTGCAGATGATCGCCCAGCGCTGCGGGTTCGCTTCGGAGTTCAGCGCGTTGCTCGACCGCATCCACCAGTGACCGACGAGGACCTGATGCGGTCCGCACTGGCGGTGGCCGCTGAGGCCGTCAGGACCGGTGATGTGCCGATCGGCGCGCTCGTGCTCGATCCGTCCGGCAAGGAGCTGGCCAGGGCGTGCAACGCGCGGGAGGCGCTCGGCGACCCGACCGCGCACGCCGAGGTCCTGGCTTTGCGCGCGGCCGCCAGGCAGCTGGGGGACGGCTGGCGGCTGACCGGATGCACGCTGGTCGTGACGGTCGAACCGTGCACGATGTGCGCGGGCGCGTTGGTGCTCGCCCGGATCGAACGCGTGGTGTTCGGCGCGTGGGAGCCCAGGACAGGCGCGGCGGGCTCGCTGTGGGACGTGATCAGGGACCGAAGGCTCAACCACCGCCCGGAAGTCGTCGGTGGCGTGCTCGAAGACGAGGCCACAGCACTGATGGAGGAGTTCTTCAAGACGCACAGACTGTGATGTAGATCACGTCTGCGTTGTGCCGGATGGCGGAACGGGAACTCCACATCCATGAGTGGCTTCGACAAGGCTAAGGACAAGGCCGAACAGCTGATCGGCAAGGGCAAGGAGAAGCTCGGACAGCTCACCGACAACGAGGAGCTGGAAGCGGCCGGCAAACGTGACCAGCTCAAGGGCGAGGTCAAGGAGACCGGCCACGACGTGCGCGACAAGGCAGCGGGCGCGGTGCAGGACGCCAAGGACTCGCTGCGTGACGACCGGCGAACACCCTGAACGGCAAAGGGTCGGTGAACTCGGAGCCGTCCAGTGTGGAGGATGACGCCACGCTGGTAGGGCGCGCTTCGGGCGGAGACAAAACGGCGTTCGCCACCCTGCTCGGCCGCTACTCCGGCCGGATCTTCCAGATGGCTCTGCGCATCCTCGGCGACCGTGCGGACGCCGAGGACGTGGTGCAGGAAGTGTCCGTGACGACGTGGCGGCGGCTCTCCGAACTGACTGACCCCGCGGCGGTGCGCACCTGGATCTTCAGGGTGACGCACCGCCAGTGTCTGAACGTCCTGCGAGGCCGTCGCCCGCAGGAGCTCATCGACCTGATCCCCGACATGGCCGCGAACCACCCGGTGTGTGATCCACCCCGCATGGCCGAGGCGGTGGCGGCCTTCCGCGCCCTCAACGTGGCGCTCACGCACCTTTCCCCGCCCCAGCTGCACACGTGGCTGCTCGCCGAGATCCATGGCCTGCCCCACCTGGAGATCGCGCGCATCTCCGGCGGCACCGAAGAGGCTGCCCGCGCTCGCCTGGCCAGGGCCCGCCTCCGCCTCGCCGCCGAAATGCGGGCGTGGCGGTAAGCCCCGCGAAGCCGTCCGGTAAGCTTCTCCGCGGTAGCGTGTCCGAGCGGCCGAAGGAGCACGCCTCGAAAGCGTGTGAGGGTTCACGCCCTCCGTGGGTTCAAATCCCACCGCTACCGCCATCAAACAGCCAGAACGCCCGGCAGACCAGCGCGGTCCGCCGGGCGTTTCGGTGTGTGGCCGCAACTCTGGTGGCAATCGCCCAGCTAGCCCTGGCCTGTCACGCAGGGGTCTGACCGCCACTGGTTGTCGATCTTGCGTGGTGGCGGCGTGGCGTGGGCATGCTGTGGGGTCGGACGCCACCAGCCAACTGCTACCAGTGGCCGATCGTGCCGGTGAAACCGGAACTGCCGTCCGGCTGCGTGAACACCAGGTGCATGCCGTGCAACTGGCCGTGCATGCCGCCGTAGTCGTACATGGCGACGATCGTGCCGGTGAAGGTGTAGGTGCCGTTGGAGACGTCGAACGTCTGCGTGGCGTTGTCGGGCGTGAACGTGCGTTCTTCCAGCGTGTCACCACCGCCTGTGATCGTCACGGTGAGGTCGCTGGTCTCCTGGGACGGAACCCACGAGATGGTGAAAACTCCCGCGAAATGGCGCGATCCTCCCTCGCACGAACACAGATCGAGCTTCTGAAATTCCGCGAAACTGGTCACTGCCTCTGTCACTGCATCTCCTGGTATGCCGGATGGATCTCAACCGCGCTGTTGCCGTGTCGAAAGTGAGTAATGCGTCCGGTCATAGCGACGCCGACGGCGCCCCCCGAAATGCTCCATTCACGCTATTCGCGGGTCCGGGAAACTCGCGGAACCCGCATTGCCGGTCCAGGACTTTCGGTGCCTCCTCATGCTTGCGACGCCACTGGTCCGGGTGGGCGCTTCCCGGAACAGCCAATCAATCCAGGCCGTCACCGCATGGCCGGAACGAGGATCAACCACCACCCCAGCGGTGGCGGTGAATCTCTCGACAACAATGGCATGCGAGAAGAAGACCGGCCAGGGGGAAGTGACTTCTGTGACCCGTGTGTCGGACGCGCACCACCCCGTTGCTGCGCTTTGCGCTCCTCATGCACACAATAAGTATGTCCGCGGCCGCAAACGAGTGGAGTAGCTACTGCAGCCGCGTAATGTCCCATATCCGGCGCAAGACCAAGTGTGGACTTGTAACCCTGATGATCGATTGATGACGGCGATAGGTGATCAATGATCTGAGCGGATCGTCCCGTTCGCAGGGGTGCGGGTCTGACCAGTTCCGCAAGCTGGTGTGGGTGGTGCCTGACAGCTGAACACTCACTAGCCTTCGACCGCACGAGAGGCGCGGAACGGGGTAGCTCATGGTGCTTGAGGTGACCACCACCGCCGGGAGACGGGCAACGTCGTGGCCGGTCGTGTTCGCCGTGGGCGCGGCGGTCGGCGTGCTGGGCGGGATGGTCGGGCTGGGTGGCGCGGAGTTCCGGTTACCGCTGCTGATCGGGTTGTTCGGATTCGTCGCCTTGGCGGCCGTGATCCTGAACAAGGCCATGAGCCTGGTCGTGGTGCTCATCGCACTGCCCGCAAGGCTGTCGGCAGTCCCGTTGACCGAGTTGGGTCCGCATTGGACAGTGGCGGCGAACCTGCTTGCCGGCAGCCTGCTCGGTGCGTGGACGGGTGCGGCATGGGCTGTCCGGATGCGCACTGCGACCCTGTACCGCGTTCTGGCGGTGCTGATGGTGGGTATGGCCGCCGCCTTGGTAGCCACGCATCTCACCACTCTGGGCAGTGTCGGCCTGTCGAGCTGGGTACGTCTGCCAGTCGGAGTCGCGGCCGGGTTCGGTATCGGCGTGGTCGCCGCGATCATGGGCGTTGCCGGGGGAGAGTTGCTCATCCCGACGATCACGCTGCTGTTCGCCGTGGACGTGCGGGTCGCCGGAAGCCTGGCGCTGGTGGTTTCCCTGCCGACCATGCTGGTCGCCTTCGCGCGCTACAGCCGGGACCGGAGTTTCGCCGTCATACG
This sequence comes from Kibdelosporangium persicum, assembly GCF_013280595.1. Lineage (GTDB taxonomy): Bacteria > Actinomycetota > Actinomycetes > Mycobacteriales > Pseudonocardiaceae > Kibdelosporangium > Kibdelosporangium persicum. The sequence goes on along the minus strand of NZ_JAAATY010000009.1, from coordinate 250,600 downwards.
GGAGAATCTGCCGTTCACCGCGGTCATGGCCGCCGGGTCGGCCGTTGGTGCCGTGATCGGCGGACTGCTGCTGGGAGCCGTCCCTGATGTCGTGTTGGTTCCGATCCTGGCCGCGATGCTGGCTGTCTCCGCGTTCCGGCTCGCCCGGCACTGAGCATCCAATGCGGACGGCGCCGGTGCCGGGTCAGTCACCGGCGCCGTGCCGTTCACGCGGTCAGCAGTGAAGGGGCGGCCACCCGCCTGTCGTTGGACAGGAGCGACTCGCCCAGTGGTGTCAACGTGTGCAGGACCGCGGCGCCACGGCGCTGGGTCTCGATGAGCCCGGCTTCACGCAACACGGCCGTGTGACGGCTGACGGACGCGAGCGAAGTCGCCACCCGACGCGCCAGTTCGGTAGTGGTCGCACCGCCGTCGACGGCGTGCAGCACCGTCGCGCGCGTGTTGCCGAGCAAGTCCGCCAAGGACTTGTTGCCCGCGATCTCCCAGTGCGAGTCGTGGTCGATCGGGTAGACGAGCGTCGGCGGCAGGCCGGGATCGGCCAGCGCGACCGGCGTGCCACGGCAGAAGAACGACGGCACCAACCGCAGTCCCCGGCCTTCGAGGTACAGGTCCCGCGTGACGGGATAGTCGACCTCCAGCACCGGCGCGCGCCATCGCATCATCGGCGCGAAACCGGTCAGCAACTGGTCGATGCCGCCGTCGAGGAGGTCCCGGCCACGGCGCTGCCTGTCGGCGTCCACTCTGGACTGGATCTGCGTGTCCAGCGGCTTGATCGCCGTCTCGTAGTACGACCGCAAGGACTGGTCCAAAGCGGCCAGAACCTCGGGTTCGCCGTCGGCCACCCGGCGTACCCACGCCGGCACGTCCGCCGAAGCGGCTAGGTGGGCGATCTCCGCGCTCAGCCGGGACTTCGGCGTGCTCAACACGGCCTGCATGCCCGAGTCGAAACCCCCGGCGGCTTCGCCTGGCGTCATGAAGTCGGGAAAGTACGGCCCTTTCGGGCTCAACGCGGCCAACGCGACCAAACCTGGCCGCAGCAGTGCCGATCCGGACTGCGGCCGCATCTGTTCCACCCACGGTCTCATGACCAGCGCAGTGTCCTGTTCGAACAATCTGCGACGGCTGAGGACCATCTCCCAGAACGGATCCGCGGCAGCGGCCACCCGGGTACGGATCAAGTCAGCAGTAGTGAAATGAATCCTCAGCACCTCAGACCCCCCAGTGCGAAGCCACCCCTTCCCTTCAAGACGTGCCGCCCCAGTCCCAGGTTGCCCTGCACGGCAGACTGCCCCCTCTTGGTATGTGCATCGCCGGACGTGACCGGAATGTTTCCGTCGTGCTGCAGGAGTGTGGTGCTTCCCGCCGGGATCGGCCATCGGTTTGCCGGCGCGACCAGGCCGCACCGGCCGGGGCCACGACAAGGTTCGGACACGATGCAGTTTCACCCGGGTAATCGAGTGATGAATTTCTCCCGTCGAGCGATGACCAGGTGTAGGGCCGAACGGAGCAGAGGGGACGGTGCGATGGAAGCCAAGAAGGTGCTCGCGGACGGGGCTGGAACGGGCATGGTGCAGGCTGCCGAGTCGATCGGCATCCAGTCGACCGGCGGTCATTCGTTCATCGAGGTCAACAACCAGGGTCAGTTGGTGTACTGGGCGAGGTCCGGCAACACCTTCGCCAACCACGTGCGGGGCAGCGACTGGGACGGGACGCACGCCATCACCAGCCTCGACACGAACACGTTCCTGGAGATCAAGCCGGACTACCGGCTGGCGAAGTGGACGTGGACCGGCCAGCACTACGCGGAGGACGTGGTCGGCCAGGGCTGGCAGCCCGCGCGGCTGATCGCGGGCATCGCGTCCAACCGGTTCATCGAGATCAACACGGCCGGCGAACTCGTGCTGTGGGAGTTCACCGCGTCCAACCAGCTGACCAGGTCGGTGATCGGCTCGAACTGGGGTGCCACCCGGCTGATCGCGGGCAAGGGCAACATCAACTTCATGGAGGTCAAGGGCACCGGCGGGCTGTCCGACTGGTACGACTTCGGCTGGGGACAGGGCGTCCAGGAGGTGCACCACGATGGTATGGACCTTTCCGACGCCCGGTTGATCGCCGGTCTGGACCTCGACCGGTTCCTCGTGGTCGACACGCCCGCGGGTGACCTGTTCGAGTACACCCTCGATCCCGAGCTCGGCTACGTGAAGGTGCAGCGCGGCACCGGATGGAACAACGCTCGGCTGATCGGCTGACATTTCCGCTGTGGCGCAACGGTGTGGTCTTCGTGTGGCGCCTCGGGTGACGCTGTTGCCGTACTTCCCGACAGAGGTACGGAGGGGCGGGAACAGTGCGAACCATCAAGTCTGTACTCATCAGGGGTGTGGCCGCCGCGGGGCTGATCGGCACAGGATTGGCCGGCGCGGCGGGAACGGGATCAGCGGCGGGCGACGACTTCGGCAAGCCGCTGGTCCCCGGCACGACCATCACCGAACAGCGGGACGTTTCGGCCGAGCGGACCAACGGCCACTCGTTCCTGGAAATCAACGGCGCCGGGCAGCTGGTGTACTGGACCAGGGCCGGTGCGAGCTTCGTCCCGCAGGTGCGGGGCACCGACTGGGCGAACACCAGGGCGATCACGAGCCTGGACGAAACCCACTTCATCGAGATCAAGGGCGATTTCCGGCTGTCGCTGTGGACGTGGAACGGCTCGTTCTACACCGAGAAGAACGTCGGCCAGGGCTGGGAGCCCGCCAGGCTGGTCAGCGGTGTCGCGCCGAACGCGTTCCTGGAGATCAACAACCTGGGTGACCTGCGCGTCTGGTACTTCGACGGTAACTACTCCATCACCGGGTACGACCCGATCGGCACGCAGTGGGACAACACCAGGGCGATCGCGGGCAAGGACTTCGTCGACTTCATCGAGATCGAAGGCGCGGGCGCGGTGTCGGAGTGGTACGACTTCGAGTCGGCCGGCCACGCCCTGCGGGAGACCCGGTTCGACGTCGCGGACTTCACCGCCGTCCGGCTCATCGTCGGTACCGACTTCCAGCATTTCCTGGTGATCCTGACCAACGGCGACCTGTACGAGTTCACGCTCCAGGACAACGGGGAGTACACGCCGGTGCGGGTCGGCCAGGACTGGGGCGGCACTCGGCTGATCGGCTGATTGAATTGTCTCATGTGGAGTAATGGGGTGTCTCTTGTAGAGCACTCGTTCGGCGGTCGCGATCCGTTGGGTCGCCACGACATTGCTGGTCACGACGCGAGCGGATGGATGTTTCCGCTGAGGCGCAACAGTGTTGTCCGCTGTGCCCGGAGCGGGCCAGGATGGTAACCGGCCAGACAAGGCCACTACACACAATGGGGAGACTGCAAGTGAGACTTACGAAGGTGGCGGCGACCGTCGGTGTCGCCGTGGCCATGTTCCTCGGTGCCGCCGCTACCGGCTCGGCCGCCCAGAACGACTACAGCAAGCCGATGGGTCCCGCGCCGGCCAAGCAGGACAGCGGGTTCTCCGCCCAGCGGACCAATGGCCACTCCTTCTGGGAGGTCAACAAGCAGGGCCAGCTGGTCTACTGGACCCGCTCCGGCGACAGCTACTCCGGCCAGATCCGTGGCTCGGGCTGGGACGAGGCACACACCCTTCAGATCACGGCTCTCAACGAGAACGTCTTCGTCGAGCTCAAGGCCGACTACCGACTGTCGCGCTGGACGTGGACCGGCAGCGGCTTCATCGAGGAGGTCGTCGGCACCAACTGGACGCCGACCCGGTTGCTGAGCGGCATCGACGACAACCGGTTCCTGGAGATCAAGCACGACGGTCAGCTCGTCCAGTGGACCTTCCACGGCACCACCCTGGCGCCGTACCACCTCGGCGTCGGCTGGGAGGCCGCTCGGCTGATCGCGGGTCTCGGTGGCCCCGAGGACCACATCATCGACTTCATCGAGGTCGGTACCGACGAGCTCGGTTCGGTCTCCAACTGGTTCGGCGTCGCGGGCAACCTGCAGGAGTTCCCGTTCGGCCCGAACGCCAACTTCTCCGACGTCCGGCTGATCGTCGGCACGGACTCCTACCACTTCCTGATCGTGCCGGATGACGGCACGCTGTGGGAGCTCGCCGTCGACGAGGCCCAGAACGCCTGGGTCGGCCGTCAGGTCGGCCAGGGCTGGGACAACAGCCGTCTGCTCGGCTGACCGTTTCAGCCAGGCCTGAAACCACGAGGTCCCGTCCGCGACACGCGGGCGGGACCTCGCCGTTTCCCGCCGTCGCATGTTTTCGCCGTGGCGCAACAGTGTTGTGGACGCGGGTGGTTACGGTGATCATTTGTTCCGGCCGCACAAGGCCGAAACAATCAAGGGGAGACCTCAAGTGCGACTCATCAAGGTGGCAGCCACCATCGGTGTGGCTGCGGCCATGTTCATCGGTACCGCGGGCACGAGCTCGGCCGCTCCGTCGGACTTCACCAAGCCGCTGCGGGCGGACGAGAAGATCGACCGGGGCAACGACGTCGGCGTGCAGCGCACCGACGGACACTCCTTCATGGAGATCAACGCCGCCGGCCAGCTGGTCCGCTGGACCCGTGCGGGTGAGACCTTCAGCGGTCAGGTCCGCGGTCAGGGCTGGGAGAACACCCGCCAGATCACCAGCCTGGACCCGAACACCTTCCTGGAGATCAACTCGAGCTCCAACCTGGTCAAGTGGACGTGGAACGGCAGCACCTACGTCCCGGCGACCGTCGGCACCGCCTGGTACAACACCAAGGTGATCACCGGCATCGCACCGGGCCGCTTCCTGGAGATCAACGGTTCCGGTGAGCTGCTCGTGTGGGAGTTCGGTGCGAACAACGGCCTGTCCCGGTGGGTCATCGGCATCGGCTGGCACAACACCCGCACCATCGCGGGCACCGACGACATCGACTTCCTGGAGATCAAGGGCGACGGCATCCTGTCGGAGTGGTACGACTTCTTCGACGGCGGCGCCAACCTGCGCGAGATCCGCTTCGAGGAAGACTTCAGCGCCGCGCGGCTGATGGTCGGCACCGAGTTCAACCATTTCCTGGTCATCGACCAGGCCGGCAACCTCATCGAGTTCCTCGGTGACAACAGCGGCTACACCCCGGTTCAGCGCGGCTGGGGCTGGAACGGCACCCGCCTGGTCGGCTGATCCACGCCAGTAGCACCAGGGAAGGGCCTCGCCGCGTTGGCGAGGCCCTTCCCGCATGGGCGTTTACCGGCCGGCCACGTAGATGTCGCCGTCCGCGATGGCCACGTCGCGAGCGCTCGACGCGCCGCTGGCCAGAATCCTCGCCGGGTCACGGAAGTCGCCGATCACCTCGACGCGCTGCACGGGCTTGCGTGTCGGGATCACCGTCTCGGCCTTCCACTCCTTGCCGAAGCGCAGCGTGTAGGTCTCGATGTTCGGCTTGCCGTCCCTGGTCGCGTACACGCGCCAGGTGACCGGGTTGATCGGCTCGATCTCCCGCGTCCGGACGCCGGAGGCGACCTGCCGCGTCTCCCACTTCCGGCCGTTCCACACGCTCGCCTGGTTCAGTGGCGTGCCGGTGGTGTTGTCGAACGTGAACCACAGCAGGAACGGACGGCCGATGCTGCCGCCGACCTGCTGGATGTAGTCCGGGGACTTCAGGGTGCCGGTCGGCCGCTCCAACGGCGTCTCGGCGACCTTCAGGTGGGTCTCCTGGTCGGCGTCGTCGATGTCGTAGCCGAGGTCATGCCCGCTCGCCGAGTAGAAGTGCTGGTTGTACGGGTTGAACACCGCGTAGTAGATGTTGCGGTGGTAGTAGTCGTGCACGTGCTGAGTCGGCCCGCCGCCGGCCAGCGTGTACACGATGTGCACCAGACCGGTCAGCGGGTCCTGCCGCAACTGTCCGATGTAGATCTCGTTCATGTTGTCCGGCCGCGCTGTCGAACCGATGGCGAACGGTTTCCCGGTCAGCTCCACCGAGTTCTTCCACGTGCGGCCGTTGTCCTTAGACACGATGTACTTCATCGGCCGGGTGTCGGTCGGCGTCACCTTGTCGATGTCCCGTGTGGTCTCGCGGTAGAACACGTAGAGCGTTCCGTCGGACGTCTTGAAGGGCATCGGGTAGCTGGCGGCCTTACCCGCTGGAGCTTCGAACGTCGTCCAGTCGCCTTCGAGCGAGTGCGGCCTCGGTGACCGGCTGATCACCGTCGCGGTGTTGTGCATCCCGCGCACCAGCAGGATGTGCCCGTCGTCGGCCTGGATCATCGTCGGGTAGTTGTGCGAGTCGGACTCGCCCGCGGCGATGAACTTGGGCACGGACCAGGTCTTGGCGCGGTGGTCGTAGGACTGGACGTAGGTGTCGGCGGCCTTGCCGGACCACGAGATGAAGGTCTGGTTCGCCTTCGCGTCGTAGATGCCGCCCGCGACCGGCCGGCGGTCCGACCGGGACGCGACCTCGGTGGCCGGTGTCATGACGGTGAACGGCTGCGCTGCCTGGACGGCCGGGGTCAGTGCCACCGTCACCGCCAGGACAGTCAGAGTCGTCAGAATGCGCTGCGTTCGGCGCATATAGCTGCCTCCTGGTCAATCTACCCAGGCGGCGGGAGCGACCACATGCTTGCACACCGGCTGCCGGGTGTGAAGAGGCCGAACAGTTGCCTCCCCGTACTTCCTTCGTTCACCCGGCCGGGGGACGATGCCCCGGTTGATTGTCATGAGGGAGGACAGAGCGTGACCTCATCCTTACGCGGGCTCGCCGTGGCGGCGTCCGTCGGGCTCACCATGGTCGTGGCCGTTCCGGCCGCGGCCGCGGCGCCCAGCCAGGACATCCTGATCGGCGAGGTCTACGGGGGCGGCGGCAACTCCGGCGCCACGTTGACCCAGGACTTCGTCGAGCTGACCAACGCCGGGACGGCGCCGGTCTCGCTGGCCGGCTGGAGTGTGCAGTACCTGCCCGCCGCGCCGAGCGCGTCCAGCCGCTGGCAGGCCACCCGCCTCGCCGGTGAGGTCCAGCCAGGCGGGACGTACCTGGTCAGCGAGGCCAGGGGCGCCGGCGGAACCGTCGACCTGCCCACTCCGGACGCCGTGGGCACGATCGCGATGGCCGGGGGTGCGGGCACGGTCGCGCTGGTCAGGAGCACCGACCTGCTGACGTGCCTGACCGCCGCGGACTGTGCCGCCGACCCCCGGATCCATGACCTGATCGGGTACGGCAACGCCACGGTCCGTGAGACCGCGCCGGCGCCTGGCACGGGCAACACCACCTCGTCGGCCCGCGTCAACCGCACGGACACGGACAACAACTCGGCCGACTTCGCGACCGGTGAACCGACCCCGGTCAACGCCGCGGGCGAAGGCCCCGGCGGCGGTACGCCCCCGGTTTCCGCGAAGATCCACGACATTCAGGGCGTCACGCGGGTTTCGCCCTTGTCGGGCAAGAAGGTCGCGAACGTGTCCGGTGTGGTCACCGCGATCCGCGCGTTCGGCCGGGACCGTGGTTTCTGGTTCCAGGACACCGCGCCGGACGCCGATCCCCGTACCAGCGAAGGCTTGTTCGTGCTGACCGGGACGGCCTCCCCGAACGTCAAGGTCGGTGACGCCGTCGTGGTCACCGGAACGGTGAAGGAAGCGCTGCCGGACAACGACGCGAACTCGACGTACCAGTCGGTGACCCAGCTGACCGGTGCGTCGTGGACGGTCTCGTCGGCGGGGAACGCCCTGCCGCAGGCCGAAACCATCGGTTCGCTCCCGGCGGGCTACGTGCCGTCCGGCGGCAACATCGACTCGCTCGAGCTCAGGCCCGCAGAGTACACATTGGACTACTACGAGTCCCGGGAGGGCATGCGGGTCGCGGTGTCCGATGTGCGTGTTGTCGGCCCGTCGACGGAGTTCTACGAGATGTACGTGACCGTGCGGCCCGGTGAGAACCCGACCGCCCGCGGCGGGACCCTGTACACGGGCTACGACCAGCCGAACCCCGGCCGGTTGAAGGTCATGTCGCTGATCCCGTTCGCCGAGCGGCCCTTCCCGCAGGCGAACGTCAACGACAAGCTGACCGGCGTGACCGAGGGCCCGTTGGACTACTCCAGCTTCGGCGGGTACACCTTGCAGGCCACCACGCTCGGCCAGGTGGCCGGCGGCGGGCTGCAGCCGGAGAAGACCCGCAAGCAGCGCACCGGCGAGCTGGCGATCGGCACGTACAACGTCGAGAACCTCGACCCGGGTGACGAGCAGACCAAGTTCGACCGGCTGGCCAAGGGCGTCGTGGAGAACCTGGCGAGCCCGGACATCATCGCGCTGGAAGAGATCCAGGACGACAACGGCGCCACGAACGACGGCACGGTGTCGGCCGGCCAGACGCTGAAGAAGTTCACCGACGCGATCGTCGCGCAGGGCGGACCGCGGTACGAATGGCGCCAGATCAACCCGGCGAACAACGCCGACGGCGGCGAGCCGGGCGGCAACATCCGGGTGGCGTTCATCTTCAACCCGGCCAGGGTGTCCTTTGTGGATCGTCCTGGTGCTGACGCGGCCACGCCGGTCCAGGTGGTCAAGCAGCACGGCAAGGCGGCGCTTTCGGTGTCACCCGGCCGGATCGACCCGGGCAACGCCGCGTGGGAGAGGTCCCGCAAGCCGTTGGCCGGCGAGTTCGTCTTCAAGGGCCGCAAGGTGTTCGTGGTGGCGAACCACTTCAGCTCCAAGGGCGGCGACCAGTCCGTGCACGGCCGTTTCCAGCCGCCGAACCGGTCCAGCGAGGCACAGCGGATCAAGCAGGCGATCGCGTTGCGCGGTTTCGTGGACAGCGTGCTGGCCGTGGACCGCAAGGCGAACATCGTGCTCACCGGTGACCTCAACGACTTCCAGTTCTCGCCCGTCCTGGCCGAGCTGACCCGTGGTGGCGCGGTGAAGGCCCTGATCGACACGTTGCCCGCGCGCGAGCGCTACACGTACATCTTCGAGGGCAACTCGCAGGTGTTGGATCACACACTGACCAGTCGCGCGTCGCGTGGCCTGGAGTATGACGTGGTTCACATCAACGCCGAATTCGCTGATCAGGTCAGTGATCACGACCCGCAGGTGGTCCGTTTCCGGCCGAGCGCGGGCGAGGACTGGCTGGACGCGCTGTTCGATCTGCTCGACCTCATCGAGCAGGTCCGTGCCTCCCATCGGTAGTGTCCACTTTGACACGAAGAGGAGGGCGTGGATGAGCTCGGACAACCAGGATCAGGTCGGGACGCGCAGGCCCAGCCACGCGTTGCCGGACGACGCGGACGGGCCGCACCCGCTCGTCGACCTGTCCCGTGACCCGCACCCGGGTGTGGCGGATCACGCCAAGCCCGACGAAGAGGGCTGAAAGCGCGCCGGGGCTCACCCGTGAGCCCCGGCGCCCAGCTCCCGGCAAAATCAGCCGACGTGGCCCGCACGTTCCGTGGGCACGCGTCGGCTGAGGTTCGGTGGAGTCCCGCTACATGGTCACCAGCCGACGTGGTCCGCGTTTTCTGTGGGCACGCGTCGGCTGAGGTGTGTCGGGGGGTTTGGGGGGTGGTCCCCCCTGCATGGTCATCAGCCGACGTGGTCCGCGTTTTCTGTGGGCACGCGTCGGCTGAGGTGTGTCGGGGGGTTTGGGGGGTGGTCCCCCCTGCATGGTCATCAGCCGACGTGGTCCGCGTTTTCCGCGGACACACGTCGGCTGAGGCTGGCGGAGGATAGGGGATTTGAACCCCTGAGGGCTATCACACCCAACACGATTTCCAATCGTGCGCACTAGGCCACTATGCGAATCCTCCGTCGAAGAGGGTACCGGACGGGGTCTTGACCTCACAAAACCGGGGGGTCAGCGGGGTGCGTGGCGGGCCTCATGGCAAGCACAGCGGTCGGTGACAACACGATTGCTGAGTTTGTGACATGGGCGAGACCAGTACCAACACCGCGGTCTGGGGCATGCTGGCCGAGCGGTGGCGGAAGACGATCAGGGCCAAGGCCCTGTCGGCGAACACGGAGCGCAGCTACCTACACCGCTCGACGGTGGGCCGAATGGCTCGCCGGGCAGGGGCACGACGTCGAGGCACACCACATCGACGACTTCATCGAGGCCACATCGGCGGCCAACGATGCGCACCGCTACCGAAACGTGTCGATGAGGCCCGTGCTGAACTTGCCGCCCTTGGGATCGAGGGTGAGGTACGCGTTGACCATCTCCGCCAAGTCGGGCGCGGTGTACGTGAGCGGCAGCCGAGCGTTGATCAGCTTTGCGGGCACTGTGCCCGCGACAAAGTGGCCATCTCGCCCATTGGTGAGGTTTGGCCGTGTGTGTTACTGGTCCCTGTGGGCCGAACGGTAGATGTCAGCCAAACTACGATCAGGAGGGCATGAGTGTTCGTCAACCGCGCCTACGTGCCGGAATCTCGACGCCCGATGGACTACCGGCGGTGGCCATACACGGTGCCGGCCGTCGCCGAAGTGGTCGAGCACGGCGTCGAGTTCACGCACCCGGTGACGTTTCTCGTCGGCGACAACGGCTCGGGTAAGTCGACCTTGGTCGAGGCCATCGCCGAGGGGTTCAAGCTCGACGCGCGCGGCGGACGAGCAGCCCGCAAAGCGGGCAACGCCGATACCACCAAGACAGCTCTTGGCGAGGTCCTGAGACTGGAGACCACCGCCAAAGGCGCTCGCATGTTGGCCGGACCGCGGCTGAAGAAGAAGGGCTTCTTCCTGCGTGCTGAAACCGCGTTCAGCATGACCGAGAACCTTGGCGGTGTCCCTGGCTACTGGGACGAGAACACGGCCGAGATGAGCCACGGCGAGGGATTCCTTGCCGTGTTCCGGTCGATGTTCCGTGATCCCGGTTTTTATGTCATGGACGAACCTGAGTCGGCGCTGTCGTTCACCGCGTGCCTGCAACTCGTTGCCCTGATGCACGAACTTGGCGAGGCAGGCGCACAAGTGGTGTGCGCGACGCACTCACCGATCCTCGCCTCCACACCTGGTGCCGACATCATCGAAGTGGGTGAACACGGTCTACGTCGGGTGAAGTGGTCAGATTTACAGCTCGTCGACCATTGGCGCCGCTACCTCGACAACCCTGGTGCCTACCTGCGTCACCTCACCGACTCATGAGTCTGAGTGGCCCGAACGCGACTGGCGGAACCAGCGTGCGGAGCTGATGACCTTGGTTCCTGGCTAGCCCTGTTCGCCGAGTGACGTCCTACAGGTGCCGCTGGACGTGTCGGCCGAGTGGTGGCCGGACCTCCGGCTGTCCCTCGACACGCTCGCCATCACCGTGTGCCGTTGTCCACTGCTCGACGGCTGTGTCGACGTCGAGCCTCCAGGACCTACGCGACACCGTGTCCGAGCCGCACTCGATCGATGTCCGCGACGTCGGCATGGTTGGGCCGTTCGGTTACGGCTCGACTGGTCGAGTGCGTGGGTGCGCCCACTCGTGGCACGGTCGTTGGTCGTGCCCGAATAGGTCGTCGGGAGGTGTGCGTTGCATAAGATCATTGCTAGTCCGTTCCTGACCGACTATCTCGTCTTGCGGCCTGACAGTCGGCAAGCGATTAAGATTGGGAAGAACCGCTACGCTGAACTGCTGGGTGTCGTGAGTGACTCTGCTGCTATATGTCCAACGTGGCTGGTGAATGCGGCAAGTCAACGTTGGGGAATCGATCTGTCGGGCGAGAAAATCTCGGACACGGCGCTTGTCCGTCAGCCGTCGCCCTATGGATTCGGTCGGGCGTCGTACGAGTTGAATCTCGGCTGTGATCCTCACGGTATGGCCAGCATTTGCAAGGTCGGCCGTGACCCGAAGGTGCCGTTGATGGATGAGGGCATCGGGGGCTTGACCCGGCTTGGTGACGCTGCCGACGCGCTGATGCTACGTACGGGTGGCTGTTCGGGCTGCGCGCTCTCCGGGTCCTGCTGGACTTGTCGGCCCTTGGCGAAGCTCTACCAGGAAGCCAAGGCGCCCCTGACCCGCTATTGCCAACACGGAGGGAGGTGAGATCGTGACCGCGGTGTCGATCGAGTTCACTCCTCGCCCGCTGGACGTCGACGAGATTGAGCTCGTCGACGACGTCGAGGAATTGGGCGCTTTCGCCCGATACAACTGTGCTGCGTCGGACGACAACCCCTACTAGGAGATTTCCGTGGTGGGCCGGGCGTGCCGGACGGTCGGCCCACCAGTCACGTCGGTAGCCTGCTCGCGACCAGCCGCCCACCTGTCGTCTTCGCCGAGGACTCATGCAACAACGCACCGACTGGCAGGACCTCCCTGGTGATGTACGCGACGCCATCAGCGCCCGCACTGGCCACATCGAACATGTCGCCGCGTGTCCGAGGGCATGAACTCCGCTCTTGCCGCAGTACTCGACACTGCGATGGGCAAGGTGTTCGTCAAGGGTATTCGGACTGATCATCCTGGCGTAATCACGCAGCAGCGCGAAGCCATGATCAATCCTCACGTGCGCCCGCTCGCGCCCGCGATGCTGTGGCATCTCGACAGTGTCGCCGGCTGGGACGTGTTGGGGTTCGAGTACGTCGAAGGCCGTCACCCCGACTACACCCCAGGGTCTGCGGATCTGCCGGTAGTCGTCGAGGCCATGCGTGCGGTCGCCGACTTGCCGTGTCCGGACTTGCCATTGAAAGATGCCCGGCAACGATGGGCGGCCTACTTCGACCAACCTGCCGCAGCCGAGATGCTGGCGGGCAACACTTTGTTGCACACGGACTACAACCCCGCGAACATGCTCATTCCGGCTGATGGCACGGCGCGAATGATCGACTGGGCTTGGCCGACCCGCGGTACCGCCTGGATTGATCCTTGTTGCCTACTCGTTCGCTTGGTCGCCGCAGGCCACACAGTGGCGCAAGCCGAGACATGGGCGCGGCGATCCGATGCCTGGCACACGGCGCCCGATGCGTCGCTGGACGCGTTTGCGTTGGCCAGTGCACGCATGTGGGACGACATCGCCAGCGCTGACCCTCAACCGTGGAAGACACGGATGGCGACCGCCGCGCGCGAGTGGGCAGGCTCTCGCCTTGCTGGTGTCCTCCGCTAATGCCTCGGCCATGCCGGTCGCTTCGAAACGCCGGAATCGCCCCCGCGCCTGGGTGAGCACGATCGATCGTACGTACGGTCCGGCGGCGCTCGCGGCAGCTATACCCGGATGTCCGCACGGTGTGCCAGGGTGGGTGGATGAGTTCACTGCTGGCGGGCAAGGTTGCTGTCGTGACCGGCGCGAGCCGGGGTGTCGGCAAGGGGATCGCACTCGAACTGGGCGCTGCGGGAGCGGTCGTCTACCTCACCGGGCGGACGGTGACCGAAGGGCCGCTGGCCGGCACGATCACAGCGACGGCGGAGGAAGTGACCGCTCTGGGCGGCGTCGGCATTCCCGTCGAGTGTGACCACCGGGACGACGGCAAGGTCGAGGCGCTCTTCGCCAGGGTCGGAGCCGACCATGGTCACCTGGACGTCCTGGTGAACAACGTCTTCTCCGCCCCGGACATCGCGCCGTGGCTCAACCGTCCATTCTGGACGTTGCCGGTCGCCGCCTGGGACCAGGTGATCGACATCGGGCTGCGGTCCCACTACGTGGCAAGTGTTTTCGCGGTGCCACTCATGCTGAAGGCCCCGCGGCCGGGGTCGATCATCAACATCTCCTCGTCCGGTGCGGCCGGGTACTCGCACAACGTGGTGTACGGCGTCGGCAAGGCGGGGGTGGACAAACTCACCGCGGACATGGCGGTCGAGCTGAAGCCGCACGGCATCGCGGCTGTGTCGGTCTGGCCCGGTTTAGTGCGTACCGAGCTGCTTGAGACCGCTGCACGCGTGACCGAGGAGGGAGTCAGCGTGCTCGACATACCGGGTGCTGGTGCCTTCGACATCAGCCGTGCCGAGTCGCCCCGGTTCGTCGGCCGCGCGGTCGCCGCATTGGCCGCTGACCCCGACGTGCTTTCCTACACAGGCAAGGCCGCAACGACGGCAAAGCTCGCCGAGACGTACGGCTTCACCGACGTGGACGGCTCAAGGCCGCACACGAACATCAGAGAGCGGGACTGAGGACAGCTCGCCCGGCCGGGGTACCGTTCTGGGCATGCGAATCGCGTTCGCGGCCGACGATCAGAACGAGACCACCCAGGCCGTTCTCGACTACCTGACGGCCGAGCATCAGGTCGTGCGGCCTGCCCAGGGCGAGTCGTGGCCACAGCTGGGCGCGGCGGTGGGCCGAGCTGTGGCCGACGGTGACGCGGACTTCGGCGTGGTGATGTGCTGGACCGGCACGGGCACCGCGATCGCGGCGAACAAGGTTCCCGGCGTGCGGGCCGCGCTGGCGTGGGACGCGTGGATCGCCGAAGGCGCACGGAAGTGGAACGACGCGAATGTCCTTGCGCTGAGCCTGAAACGGCTCGCGCCTGACGTCGCAGTCGAGGTGACGAAGGCGTTTCTCGGTGTCGGCGAGCCCGATCCGGACGAGGCCGCCAACATCGCGCAGCTCTAAACCGCGTATGGGGTAACGGTTCGCGCGTCGCGCAGCGCGGTGCCCCACCAGGTCAGCTGGTCGAGCATGAGCTTGGCGTCGCCGGTGTGCGTCTCGGCGTCGACCGGCCGGCCGTTGTCGTCGAACTCCAGCCAGTAGCGGTGGAAGCTGACCTGGTCCCGCACGGTCGTCGCGTGCAGTTCGGCGAACACCGACCTGAGTTGCTCGACCGCGCGCAGGCCGCCGCCGGCTGAGCCGTACGAGACGAACCCGATCGGCTTGGCGCGCCACTGGCTCCAGTGCCAGTCGACGAAAGCCTTGAGGGAAGCCGGAAAGCTGTGGTTGTACTCCGGCGTGACCACGACGAAGGCGTCCGCGGCCGCCAGCACCTCGGTCACGGCCGCGAGGCCGGCGGGCCGTTCGGGTTCGGCCATCGCCGGCGGTTGCGGCGGCATCACGAGAGGCAGTGGAACGTCGGCGAGGTCGACGACCTCGACCTCGAACCGGCCGTGCTGTGCGGCCTGCTCGACGAACCAGTCGCCGATCAACGGACCGCGGCGGCCCTCCCGGACGCTGCCCACGATCACGACGAGCTTCAGCTGTGTCATGGAGGTAAAGTACAACGTGCATGGCAACTATGTAAAACGTTCGTTGTAATTTTGCTGATGGGATGGCCGTGACCAGGCGAAACGAGAAGTATGACGCGATCGTGCGGGCCGCCAGGGCGGTGTTCGGCCGGGTCGGCTACCTCACTGCGAGCATCGACCTGATCGCCTCGGAGGCGGGTGTGTCGACCAGGACGATCTACAACCACTTCGACAACAAGGAACACCTCTTCGCCGAGGTGCTGCTGGCGAGTTCACGCCAGGTCGCCGAGGTGCACGAGGCGATGATCGAGCGGCGGCTCACGAACGTCACCGATCTGCCCGCCGCGCTGGTCGCGTTGGCCGAGGAGTGGAACCGGCCGCAGCCGGAGTTCGACGACCACTTCGCGATGAGCCGCCGGATGGGTGCCGAGCGGGCGCACTTCCCCGAGAAGATCTACCAGGCCTGGCGGGAGGCCGGTCCGTGGCGCGTCCAGCGTGCGCTGGCCGAGAGGTTCGAGGAGTTGCGTGACCAGGGCCTGCTGGACGTGCCGGACGCCGGGTTCGCCGCACACCTGTTCAGCGTCATGATCGCGGAGGTCCGCGACTACCCGAAGGTCGTGCACGCGTTCCTGTACGGCTACCTGCCTAGGTCGTGTTTCGAATGTCCCGGTCGATGAGAGTCTGCCCCGGCCGGAGGCCGGAATCGGCTCGGTGTGGCGTCAGGGGCCGCATCCGGCCCGGCTATCGCGATCGGGCATTTGAAACACGGCCTAGGCGAAGCGGCGGATGATCCTGGCCAGGACGCTTGAGACGATCAGCCAGAACAGCGCGGCGATGCCGTAGTTGACCAGCACGAGCAGCTTGGGATCGCTCGGCGTGAACAGGTCCTTGAACCCGAGCGCGAGCGGCTCCGCCCAGTCGGCGAAGAAGCTGGTGATCCCGTTGTCCGGGTTGGCGCTGCCGACCGTCAGCAGGACGTGCACCACGAGGATGAGCGTGATCAGCAGGCCGATCCACCGGACCACGCCTGCCACGATGCCCACGACCTGTGCACGAGTGGCACCCGCGCTCTTCCCGGAGCGGTCGGACTCGGCGTGCTGGGCCATGCTCAGGAGTCTGGCATGGCCCAGCAGCTTTGGCTACTGTCCAGTAACAAACCGTTACCGGCCAATGACCCGAGCCAGGATCGAGCCCACGACCAGCCAGAACACTGCCGCGAGGCCGTAGTTCAGGAAGATGTCGAGGTTGTAGTTACCGGTGCCGAACAGGCCAGGGAAGAAGAGGGCGAGCGGTTCGGCGAGCGACTGGATGAACGCGAAGAAGCCGTTCGCGGTGTTCGCACCCAGGACGATCAGCAGGATGTACACGGCTTCGATCAGCGCGAAGATCGCCGTGACCCCGAACACAACCCGAGCCGCCGTCCCCCGCCCGCTCGTCACATGCCATCTGCGAGTAGTCATGCTTTGGGGTAGACCTGGACGCCTGTTCGGAAACCCGGCCGATCGGAGTAACGGCGTACGCCCAGCATGTGGGACGCCTGGTTTGGCGCGCCAGGGGGTCGGCCCCTTAGGGTGGAGCCGTGGCTCGATCCCTCCTGCTTCGCTGCCGCGACGGGGCCTGACTTTCCAGACCGGCTCCCCGCCGCGGAGCTCAGCGTTGCCGCCGGTCGTCCGCTCGTGAAGCTGGAGACCTCCTTCGATGACCACGAATCCCGACTTCCGCTCGTCCCGCATCCGTAAGCCCGCGCGCCCGGCACCGGCCGGTCAGCCGGAGTGGAACGCCCAGCTCGGCTCGTCGATGCCGGTGCACCGGTACCGGCCCTTCGCCGAGCTGGTCGAGGACGTCACGCTGGCCGACCGCACGTGGCCGGACCGCAAGATCACGCAGGCGCCGCTGTGGTGCGCGGTCGACCTGCGGGACGGCAACCAGGCGCTGATCGACCCGATGTCGCCCGCACGCAAGCGCCGGATGTTCGAGCTGCTGGTCAAGATGGGCTACAAGGAGATCGAGGTCGGGTTCCCGGCGGCCAGCCAGACCGACTTCGACTTCGTCCGCGAGATCATCACCGAGGGCGCCGTACCCGACGACGTACGCATCCAGGTGCTGACGCAGTGCCGTCCCGAGCTGATCGAGCGCACGTTCGAGGCGCTGGAGGGTGCCAGCAAGGCGATCGTGCACATTTACAACTCGACGTCGATCCTGCAGCGCCGCGTGGTGTTCCGCGAGGAGCGCGAGGGCATCAAGAAGATCGCCACGTCTGCCGCGGAGATGGTGGTCGAGCTGGCGGACAAGTACACCGACACCGACTTCCGGTTCCAGTACTCACCCGAGTCCTACACCGGCACTGAGCTGTCGTACGCCGCCGAGGTGTGCAATGCCGTCACCGAGATCTGGAAGCCCACGCCGCAGCGGCCGGTGATCCTCAACCTGCCCGCGACCGTGGAGATGGCCACGCCCAACGTGTACGCCGACTCCATCGAGTGGATGCACCGCAACCTGGAACGCCGCGACTCGGTGATCCTGTCGCTGCACCCGCACAACGACCGCGGCACCGGTGTCGCCGCGGCCGAGCTGGGCTACCAGGCTGGCGCGGACCGCATCGAGGGCTGCCTGTTCGGCAACGGCGAGCGCACCGGCAACGTCTGCCTGGTCACCCTGGGCATGAACCTGTTCAGCCAGGGCATCGACCCGCAGATCGACTTCTCCGACATCGACGAGATCCGCCGCACGGTCGAGTACTGCAACCAGCTGCCCGTGGCCGAGCGTCACCCGTACGGCGGCGACCTGGTGTTCACCGCGTTCTCCGGCAGCCACCAGGACGCCATCAACAAGGGCTTCGACGCGCTGCTCGACGCCGCCGACAGGGCGGGCACCCCGGTCGACCAGTTCCCGTGGGAGGTTCCGTACCTGCCGATCGACCCGAAGGACGTCGGCCGCACGTACGAGGCCGTGATCCGGGTGAACTCGCAGTCCGGCAAGGGCGGCGTGGCCTACGTGATGAAGACCGAGCACCAGCTGGAGCTGCCGCGCAGGCTGCAGATCGAGTTCTCCGGCGTGGTGCAGCGGATGACCGACAGCGAGGGCGGCGAGGTCACCCCGGCGCAGATGTGGGACGTCTTCGCCGCGGAGTACCTGTCGCTGACGTCTCCGCTGACGCTGCAGCGCCACCGCCTGGCCGACGACGGCCACGGCCACGACGAGATCGCCGCGGTCGTCCATGTCGAAGGCGACCCGCACGAGGTCACGGGCAACGGCAACGGCCCGATCGCGGCGTTTGTCGACGCCCTGGCCAGCGTGGGCTACGACGTCCGAGTACTGGACTACACCGAGCACGCACTGACCGCGGGCGATGACGCACGCGCCGCCGCCTACGTGGAATGCGCGATCGGAGACCAGGTGCTGTGGGGCGTCGGCGTCGACTCGTCGATCGTGACGGCCTCGCTGCGGGCCGTCGTCTCGGCGATCAACCGAGCAAGCCGATAGAGCTCAGGGAGTCCGTGGGCTGGTCGGCGATGCTGACCATGCTCATGACTCCCAGTGCCACCGCGACCAGGCCGGCGACGACACCGATGGCGGCCATCCCGCCATCGGTGGCCCGGCCCCTGCGGGCACGCACGACACCGATCACCCCGAAAAGCACGGCAAGTGTCCCGGACACGGTCGCGAGCAGGCCGAACAACACGCTCAGCCCGAATCCGACGCCGACGATGCCCAAAGCGAGGGCAGTCGTGGCGAAACCATTGCGGAAGATCGGCGTTGCGGCCTCTGGCGGCCGGATCGCGGCGCTCATGGGCAACTCCCGTGCGGAAGGGTCCAGGGTGGACGCTTGTCCATAAATCGCCGTTATCCGGATTGGTGTTACCCCGTCCGGTTCACGTCAACCTATTGGCGTACAAGGGAAAACGCCCTGTGTACGAATCATCGCGCAGCGTTGTGACTTGACCGATTCCGTGGCGGACGGTTGTTGTCGCCGGTCAGGTTCCGTCGAGCCTGCGCTGGATCCTGAGGTACTCGGCCTCGATGTCCTCTTCGGTCATGTCCCGGCGACCGTCGTAGATCCGCGAGACCGATCGGCGGAGCGTGGCGTGGTCGTCGGAGGACCGCAGGAAGTTCAGCCGGGAGAAGCTCAACTCGGTCGCCTCGGGGCGGCGGAAAACCAGTCTGCCCGCCCGCCAGTCGGCCGTCGCTGATTCTTCTTCCTTTTTCTTTCTGAAAAAGGTCATCACGAAGTCCGCCGCTTCCATGTTTTCTACCTTCCTGTAAGAGTGGCTGGCTGGTCGGCCGGTGTCAAGGACACGTTCCGACGACTCTGTCGCTGGCCGGCACGTTGGAGATTGGCGAGGTAGTAACGCGTCTGGTCACGCCGCTCGCGGATCAAAAAGATCGCGACACCCCATGTGACCAGCGACAATCCGAGCCAGATCCAGTCGGTCGGCCAGAACACGGCGGACGGCCACAGTTCGATCATGACCTCGGTCGGTAGCCTCTTCGCCGCGTCGAGCGCATAGAGCAGCGTCGCCGAAATCGATGTGATGAATACGAGCAACAGGCCGAAGTAGGTGATCAGCGAAGATTGGGAGAGCCTGCTCCCGTCCACACCTCTGCCGAGCGCCGCCGCGATGAATGCCGGTACCGCGAAAAGAAGTCCGGGCAGACTGGAACCGGTCGTCTGGTCGCCTGCCAGACCGAGTCTTGTGACGGTCAGAAACAGCACTATGGTCGCGACAACGGTCGCCAGGGTGGCGGCCGAGCCGAGCATTCCTGGCGGTGTCTCGCGTAACGACAGCACGGATTTGACGCCCGAGCCGATTCCCTTGGCGCGACGGACGTCGCTGGTGGTTATCGCCGCACCGTGTCTGCGCACGTAGAGATGAGCGACGGTCCTGCTTTCCTCGTGATAGAGCCGGACGTACTGCTGGACGCCGCCGACCTGGAAATTCTCCTGTTTGAGCGGTGTTTTCCCGCCGAGGGCCTCAAGGTGGTGGCTGAACACGTGCAGGCCCGTCGGCGCGGTGATCTGACAGTGGTACGAGTCGGCCTGCAGCATTCGTGGCATCGCGATGTCGAGCATGTGCGGGTCCAGGCCGAGCCGGGCGCGCAGCTTCTCCTTGCCCCGTTGCAATGACCGCTCGTTCTGCGTGTGCGCGGTGTACTGCACGATCAGGTTGGTGCCGGACGGTTTCGGCACCTCCGCGATGATCAGGTAGTTGTCCGCGAGCGACCGGCAGACTTCGGACAGCCGCTGGTACAACCCGTCCGGCATCTTGGCCCGCAGATCCGCGAGCCGGTCGAGCGCCCGGTCCCGGCGATCGTTCAGGCCACGGGCGGATTCCTGGGTCGCCAGCATGGTCGGCGAGCCGACAAGGCAGATGGCGTCCCGGACGATCTCCACGAACGCCGTGAGGAGTTCGTCGTCCGGCTCGGGGGCGACGACCTTCTTGCGCCGGATCCGGTCGAGCCAGGTCGGTCGCGGTGGCGGAGCCTCGTCGATGAATCCGAACAGCGCTCGAACCGCCAGCGCGGTCAGGCCACGGGTCTCCCACTGGGACAACGTCGGCAGCACTCTGCCGGAGGCGTCCTTGACCAGCAGATTGTCGAAGAGCAGACCTTTGCGCGCCATGATGACGGGAACGAGGATGGTCTCCGCCTTCTCGCAGTCGATCGGCTCGTCATCGACGGACGGCTGCATTCTCAGGTGCAGTGTGGTGGTCGCCTCGAGATTGCCGTGCCCCAGCTTGATGTCCTCGTTGATCCGGAAGAGGTAACTGGGCAGATTCGCCAGCATCGCGGTGAAAAGTCGTGACACTTCGTCGGTGTACACGCGAAGGCAGTACCTTTCCGCCTTGAAGATCTCCATACCGGCATCCAGTTCGGCCTGCAGTTTCGGCGAGCCGACATGCAGGTTGTCCAGCTGTGGCCGGTCACTTTTGAAGATCAGGTACACGGCCAGCGCGAGCACGCAGACGAATGTCGACACACGCAACGCCGCGTGCACGAAATCCGCTGACATGGCCACATCGGCGAATCCGAAGACTTTCTGCAGGTCCAGCACGCTCCAGCCGATCAGCAGCAGCATCAGCAGGATGGCCGCCACCGCCCGCCGGCGGAGCCGATTTGTGCCGCCGTCGGTTCGTAGCAGTTGTTCTTGTCGCGCCATTGATCCGCTCCGCGAATTTGCTGGTCGGTTCACAAAGCGCATCGCGCGTTCGAGCACGCCTGCTACGCGAGCTATCCCTTTGTTACCTCGGGAACGGATTTGTCGCACTGTTGGAGTAATTGTGGAGATCTGGCGTGTTCCGCCGAAATCCGGGCACCGGCTTTCCCTGAGCATCGCCCTTGCCGATGCCTGCGCGCTCACCCGTCGCGACAGCGGCCCGCGGATGTCTCGTGTCCGAGCGTCAGATCATCCTGTGAACAGGACTTTTGTCGCAGGCCCGGCCGGGTCGGTTGTCCTATGCTTTACGGGTGGGGTCAACTCAAGACCGGCCGACGCTGGAGGATGTCGCGGCCTACGCGGGAGTGTCCCGCTCGACCGCGTCGCGCGCGCTGAACGAGGAGATGTACGTCAGCCCGAAGGCACGGGAAGCGGTGCTGGCCGCGGCCCGGGATCTCGGCTATTCGCCGAACCAGGCGGCGCGGTCGCTGGTCACAAAACGGACCGGCGCGGTGGCGCTCGTGCTGTCCGAACCCGAGTCGAAGGTCCTGGACGACCCGTACTTCCTGATCGTGATGCGCGCGGCGTTCCGCGAACTGGCTAACCGCGGCAGCCAGATGCTGGTGATGTTCGTCGACGCGCCGGACGACATCCCCCGCACGATGAAGTTCCTCGACGGCGGCCACGTCGACGGCGCGCTGGTCTTCGCGCCGCACAGCGGTGACCCGCTGCCGGTCGCCCTGAAGCTGTTGCGTGTCCCGGTGGTCTTCGGCGGCCGCCCGGGCCGCTCCGGCTCGGACCTGTACACAGTGGACTACGACAACGTCGCGGGCGCCCGGCTGGCGGTCGAGCACCTGATCGGCCTCGGCCGCGGGAACATCGTGACGATCAGCGGCCCCGAGGACCACCCGGCGGCGCTCGACAGGCTCACCGGCTGGCGGGAAACCCTTGCCGCGCAAGGGCTGCCCACGGCGGGACGAGCGGCGAGCGGCGACTTCACCCAGACCGGCGGGGAAGCCGCGATGGCCCGGCTGTTGGACGAGCACCCCGACCTGGACGCGGTGTTCGTCGCCAGCGACCCGATGGCGATCGGCGCACTGCGGGCCTTGCGGATGGCAGGCCGCCGAATCCCCGAGGACGTCGCGGTCGTGGGCTTCGACGACAACCCGTCGCTGGCGCCGGTCTCCGACCCGCCGTTGACGTCGGTGCACCAGGAACCGGCCGAGCAGGTCCACCAGATGGTCGAGATACTGCACGAACTGCTGTCCGGGCAGTCCCCCGCCAACCGGCACGAGGTCCTGCCGGTCTCGCTGACCGTCCGGGAATCCACCCAGCGCTGAACGGAGAAGGCCCCCGCCGGAACCGGCGGGGGCCTTCGCGAAGAACAGCTGCTACACGACCTTGACGGTCTGCTCCTCCCCGGTGTTCTCCGGGAAGTGGCACGCGGCCTGATGGCCCGGTGCCAGCTCGGCCAGCGGCGGCTCCTGGGTCTTGCAGATCTCCTGGGCCTTCCAGCACCGGGTGTGGAACCGGCAGCCGGACGGCGGGTTGATCGGCGACGGCACGTCGCCCTTCAGCCGGATGCGTTCCCGCTTGGCCTTGCGGTCCGGGTCCGGCACGGGCACCGCGGACAGCAGCGCCACGGTGTACGGGTGCATCGGCCGCTCGTACAGGCTCGTGCGGTCGGCCAGTTCGACGATCTTGCCGAGGTACATCACCGCGACCCGGTCCGACACGTGCCGCACCACCGAGAGGTCGTGCGCGATCATCACGTAGGTCAGGTCGAGCTCGTTCTGCAGGTCCTCCAGCAGGTTCACCACCTGCGCCTGGATCGACACGTCCAGCGCGGAGACCGGCTCGTCGGCCACGATCAGCTTGGGCTTCAGCGCGAGCGTGCGGGCGATGCCGATGCGCTGCCGCTGACCGCCGGAGAACTCGTGCGGGTAGCGGTTGTAGTGCTCCGGGTTCAGGCCGACCAGCTCTAGCAGGTCCTGCACGGCCTTTTTCACGCCGTTCTCGGTCTGCACCTTCTGCAGCCGGAACGGCGCACCGACGATCGCGCCGACGGTGTGCCGCGGGTTCAGCGACGAGTACGGGTCCTGGAAGATCATCTGCACGTCCCGGCGCAGCGGGCGCATGGCCGACTGCGACAGGTGCGTGATGTCCCGGCCCTCGAAGGTGATCTTGCCCGCGGTCGGCTCCAGCAGCCGGGTCAGCAGACGGCCGGTGGTCGTCTTGCCACAGCCGGACTCGCCGACCAGCGAGAGCGTCTCGCCCTTCTGCACCGTGAAGTCCAGCCCGTCCACCGCCTGCACGTTGCCTTTGACGCGCTGCAACAGGCCCTTGCGGATCGGGAAGTACTTCTGCAGACCGCTCGCCTCGAGCAGCGTCTCGGTCCTGGTGGGTGTGGGGGAGGAGGTCAGTTCACTCATCAGCTCACAACTTCGGCTTGATCTCGGTGTCCCACAAGTGCTGACGCTGCTCGCCGGACAGGTGGCACGCGATGTGGTGGCCGGGGCTCACTTCCCGGAACTCCGGGCGCTCGGTGGTCGACAGGTCGCCGTTGAGGCCCGCGAACGCGCAGCGCGGGTTGAACGGGCACCCCTCGGGCACGTTGATCAGGCTGGGCGGCGTGCCCTTGATCGGCAGCAGCCGCTCGCTGCGCTCCCGGTCGAGCCGGGGCATCGAGCCGAGCAGACCCCACGTGTACGGGTGCTGCGGCGCCGTGAAGATCTCGTGCGAGTTGCCGTACTCCACCGAACGGCCCGCGTACATCACCATGATGTCGTCGGCCAGCTCGGCGACCACACCGAGGTCGTGGGTGATGATGATGACCGCGGAGTTGAAGTCCTTCTGCAGATCCACGATCAGGTCCAGGATCTGCGCCTGCACGGTCACGTCCAACGCGGTGGTCGGCTCGTCCGCGATCAGCAGCTCCGGGTCGCACGACAGCGCCATCGCGATCATCGCGCGCTGCCGCATACCGCCGGAGAACTGGTGCGGGTAGTCGTCCACGCGCTTGTCCGGCTGCGGGATGCCCACCCGGTCGAGCATCTCGACCGCGTGCTTCTTGGCCACCGCCTTGGACACCTTGTGGTGCACCCGGTACGCCTCGACGATCTGGGCGCCGATCGTGTAGTACGGGTGCATCGCGGTCAGCGGGTCCTGGAAGATCATCGCCATCCGCTTGCCGCGCAGCTCCCGCACCTGCTCGGGCGTGGAGGTGACCAGGTCCTGGCCGTCGAGCAGAATCTGCCCGGAGATGTTCGCGGTGCCCTGCTTGTGCAAGCCCATGATCGACAGGCTGGTCACGCTCTTGCCGGAGCCGGACTCGCCCACGATGCCCAGGGTTTTGCCCCGGTCGAGGGAGAACGTCAGCCCGTCGACCGACTTGACGATGCCGTCGTCGGTCGGGAAGTGCACCTTCAGATCACGGACCTGCAGGAACGCCTCGTCCGGACGGTTGGACGGGCGTGCGGCGTCGCCGGCCAGCAAGTCCTCTTTGGAATCTGTCACGAGTAACGCACCCTCGGGTCGACGACGGCGTACAACAGGTCAACAACCAGGTTCGCGATGATGATGAAGGTCGCGCCGACCAGGGTCACGCCGAGCACCTTCGGCAGGTCGTTGCTCACGATCGCGTCCACGGCGTACTTGCCGAGACCGGGCAGTGAGTACGTGCTCTCGGTCAGCACCGCGCCGCCGAGCAGGATGCCGAGGTCCAAGCCGAAGATCGTGAGGATCGGCGTGAGCACGGAACGCAGGCCGTGCTTGACGACCACGGTGCGCTCATTGAGACCTTTCGCCCGCGCGGTACGGATGAAGTCCTCGTTCATCGTTTCGAGCATGGTCGCTCTGGTGAGCCGGGCGTACCCGGCCGCGTTGAGGAACGCCAAGGTGATCCACGGCAGGATCAACGCTCCCGCCCACTGCAGCGGATCCTCGGCGAAGTCCGTGTAGCTGCCGCCGGGCGCCGTCCAGCCGAGGCCGTAGCTGAAGATCGTCAGCGACAGCAGACCGGTGAAGAAGATCGGCAGCGAGACGCCCGCGAGGGCGATGCCCATGGAGGCCCGGTCGAAGAAGGTGCCCCGGCGCAACGCCGAGACGACACCGGTGCCGACACCGAACGCCAGCCAGATCACAGCGGCGCCCAGGGCCAACGAGATCGTCACACCCATCCGGTCGACCAGGTCGGGCCACACGGGGTTGCGCGTGATGAACGAGTAGCCGAAACACGGTGCCGGGCAATGCACGACCTCGGCGCCGGTGTCGTAGTCCGCACCGGCGAAGATTCCCGCGACGAACCGCCCGTACTGCTCGTACAGCGGGTCGGTGAACCCGAGCCTCTCCGCCATCGAGTGGATGGCGGCCTCGTCGGCGGTCTTGCCGACGTAGCGGGACGCCATGTCCTCGACGGTCGCGCCGGCGATCCGCGGGACGAGGAAGAAGATCGCGAAGGTGACCATGCTGACCACGAAGAGCAGGATCACCGCTCCGATCAGCCTTCGGATGATGTAAGCGAACACCGTACTCGGCCTTGGTGGCCGGGACACGCTCGCGCGTCCCGGCCACCAGCTGCCTTCACCTACCTTTTACTGGTCGCTGCGGTAACTCAGTTCTGCACGCCCAGGGCGGTGTAGTCGTACTCCGAGAAACCGTCGGTGATGAACACGTTGGTCAGGTTCTTCGGCCGGTAGTACAGACCCTTGGCGATCACACCGGGCAGGGCGTACGCGGTCTCCATGGCGGCGCGGTCGACGTCGCTCCATGCCTTCTGGCGAGCCGCCTCGTCCTTCTCGGTCATCGCCTTGTCGATGGCGGCGTCGACCTTCGGGTCCTTGATGGAGAAGTTGGTGTTACCGGCAGGCTTGATGGTGCGGCTGTCGGTGATCTCCTTGAGGAAGCCGAAGCCGTTCGGCCAGTCGGCGGCCCAGCCGAAGACCATCAGGCCCAGGTTGTTCGACTTGGCGAAGTCCGGCTTGCCCGCGTACAGCTTGGCGTAGTCGGCGGTCGGGTAGGACTTGATGTTCAGCTTGATGCCGACCCGGCCGAGGGACTGCTGCAGCGACTCGGCGACCGCCTTCTCCTTCGTACGCTCGGCGCGGTAGGCGATGTTGGTCTCGAAGCCGTTCGGCTGGCCACAGGCGGCCAGTGCCTGCTTGGCCTTCTCGACGTCACCCGCGTTGTCCTTGCTCGGGTACAGGTCGATCTTCTCCGAGCCCGGGATGACCGGCGGCAGCAGGCTGGTCGCGATCTCGCCACCGGTGGCGCCACCGTAGGCACGCTGGTAGCCGGTCTTGTCGGCGGCGTACTGGATCGCCTTGCGGCACTCGATGTTGTTCAGCGGCGCGACGTCACCGTTGATGTTGGTGTACCAGAGGCGGGCGGCCAGCGGGTTGTCCGAGTTGGCCTTCAGCGCCTGGTCCGCGAGGATCTTCGCCTGGGCGGCCGGCTGCACACCGCTGCCGACCACGTCGACGTCGAGGTCACCGGAGATCAGCCGGTTGTCGATGTCGTCCGCGTTGACGTTCAGCGCCATGGTGATCTTGTCCGGCAGCGCCTTGCGGTTCGGGTCGGTCGCCGGGTCCCAGTGCTCGTTGCGGACCAGCGTGAAGCTCTTGCCGAGCTCGTTGGTCTCGAACCTGTACGGACCGGTGGAGATGACCTTTTCCTTGTACTTCGTCCCGGTGTCCTTGGCCTTCGGCACGGGGATCGTGGACGGCATGCCGGCGAAGTAGTCGAAGTCCGCGAACGGCTTGGACAGCTTGAACACGATGGTGTTGTCGTCCGGCGTCTCGATGGCCTTCAGGCCGAGGCCGTTCGGGTCGCTGTCCTTGTACGGCGAGGTGTAGCCCTGCAGGTCGAGGAACTCGTTGAAGTACGTCGGGCCGTTGGGGAACGTGTCCTTGTCCAGCGACCGGGACACCGCGTACTTGACGTCCTTCGAGGTGACGACCGTGCCGTCCTCGAACTTGACGCCCTTGCGGATCTTGTACGTCCAGGTCTTCAGGTCGGCGCTCGGCTCGCCCTTGGCCTCGGCGAGGTCCGGCGTCAGCTTGGCGCCTTCCTGGCCCGGGGCCGGCTTGAACATCATCAGCGAGCGGCCGTACAGCCGGATGAAGTTCCACGAGTACGCGTAGTAGGTGTCACCCGGGTCCAGCGAGTCCCAGTCACCCGCGTTGGCCATCCGCAGGGTGCCGCCCTTCTTGTCGGAAGGGTTGAAGACCTTGCCGATGGCTGCGTTGGGGCCGGTGGCGGTGGTGCCGCCGTTGCTGTTGTTGTTGCTGCCACCTCCGCCGCCACACGCGGAGAGTGCCATGACGGCTGCCGCGCCGGCGGCGACCATCGTGACCGTGCGTTGTTTCCTCATCTACAGTTGCACCCCTTTTAGGTTGCTAGCAGCCACCGGGTCGGCGGCTTTTCCGATGGCCTAACGCGCTCGCGGATCCAGTGCGTCGCGAAGTCCGTCACCGAAAAGGTTGAAGGCCAACACGGTGATGAAGATGGCCAGACCTGGGAAAACCATGTACCAGGCGTCGACCTGGTACCACCTGGACGCCTCGGACAGCATCGTGCCCCACGTCGCCGACGGTGGCTGGATACCGACACCGAGGAACGACAGGGCCGCCTCGAACAGGATGTTCGTCGGGATCAGCAGGGTCGAGTAGACCAGGATGGGCGCGACCAGGTTGGGCAGCAGTTCCTTGAACAGGACGTGCGGTGCCCGGGCACCGAGGCTGCGGGACGCGTCGATGAACTCGCGTTCCCGCAACGAAAGCGTCTGCGCCCGGATGATCCGGCCGATGTACGGCCAGCTGAAGAACCCGATGATGAAGATCAGCATGAAGATCCGCGACCCGTCGCGGCCGAAGCCGAACGCGTTGTCCGGCACCACACCGACCAGCGCGATGGCGAACAGCAGCAACGGGAAGGCGAGGAACACGTCCATCAGACGGCTGATGAAGGTGTCCACCCAGCCGCGGAAGTACCCGGCGATGACACCCATGACGGTGCCGATCAGCACGGACAGCAAGGTGGCCGCGAAGCCGATCAGCAGCGAGATCCACGACCCGGCGAAGATCCGGGTGAGGATGTCGCGGCCGTTGATCGGCTCGACACCGAACGGGTGCTCCAGGCTGATCCCGCCCATGGCCCCTCTGGGGATCTGCAGGTCGGGATCGATCAGGTCCTGGTTGAAGGCGTTCGGGTCGATCACCCCGAAGACCCGGTCCAGCAGCAGGGCCACGACGGCGGCGATGATCATCACCACGATCAGGATGCCGCTGACCATCGCGACCTTGTCGCGCTTGAGCCGCATCCAGGCGATCTGACCGAGGGAACGGCCCTGGATCGCCTTCTTGCCCATGCCCTGGAGGGCGGCCTCCGGTTGTGCTTCAGAAGACCCGGAGGAGACCTCAAGCGGGGCGGTCATGCGATCGGAGTGCGGGTCGAGCGGTCAACGCAGGCACTTGTGACTTGCAGCGGTCGCCGCGACGCGTCTGAGGCAGCACGCTGCATCGGACGCGCGGATCGCGGGTAAGCCATCACGCACTCCCTAGAAAACCGTCCGGATGTTGTCCGGGTCTCACACTGTGGTCGCCGAATCTAGTCGGTCAAGTGTGCGGCCCGTACCACCGGAGGTCACAATCGGGCCACGTCGTTTCCCAAAAAACACGCAGCACCATGGGTGTGGTCACGCACTGTGAAATTTTGTGGCCACGTGCGCCGCCGGATTGTCGACTTTGAACCACCGCGTCGCGAACAGTCCCGACGAAAGACGGGTGTGTGGTATCTCACCCACGGACAGGTGATGGGCCGGGCAAGTCCGGTTGACGGACCGGCGAAATTCACTCGAACGAAGTGTGAAAGCCGGTCCGTACGGCGTGTCCGCGCTTCACGGACCGAGCGCCTCCGTGACGGAGGCCGGGCCGGCCAGCGGGTCGTCCGGTCCGATACCGCCGGTGACGTCCTGTTCGACCAACTCCGGCTCGACCGCGTGCGGCCGGATCTTCCCGGCCCTGATGTCCTCGGCGTAGTGGCACGCGACCCGGTGGCCGGGCGCGATCTCCCGCAGCGCCGGCCGCTCGGTGTCGCACCGCTGCCGCTGACGCCAGGGGCACCGGGTGTGGAAGCGGCAGCCGGCCGGCGGCCTGGCCGGCGACGGCAGGTCCCCGGCGAGCAGGATGCGTTCGCGCCTGTCCTCCACGATCGGATCAGGCACCGGCACCGCCGAGAACAGCGCCCGCGTGTACGGGTGCAGCGGCTCGGCGTACAGCAGGTCCGACGGCGCCTCTTCCACCAGGCCGCCGAGGTACATCACGCCGACCCGGTCGGAGATGTGCCGCACCACGGCCAGGTCGTGCGCGATCACCAGATAGGTCAGGCCGAACTCCTGCTGCAAATCCTCCAGCAGGTTGATCACCTGGGCCTGCACGGACACGTCGAGCGCGGAGACCGGCTCGTCGGCCACGATCAGTTCCGGCTCGACCGTGAGCGCCCGCGCGATGCCGATCCGCTGCCGCTGGCCACCGGAGAACTCGTGGGGATAGCGGCGCAGTGACGTGCTCGGCAGGCCGACCGACGACAGCAGCGAACGCAGGCGTTTGGCCGTCGCCTGCCGGTCGGTGTCCAGGCCGTGTGCCCGCATCCCCTCGACCAGGATCGATTCCACCGACTGCCGGGGGTCCAGCGAGGACATCGGGTCCTGGAAGACCATCTGCATCCGGCGGCGCATCGTGCGCAGCGGCTCGCCCTTCATGGCAGACAGGTCGATGCCGTCGAAGACGACGCGGCCCGCCGTCGGCTCGGTCAGCTTGAGCATGGCGCGGCCGAGCGTCGACTTGCCGCACCCGGACTCGCCGACCAGCCCGTAGGTCTCGCCACGCCGGATGGCCAGGTCAACGCCGTCGACGGCGTAGACGTAGCCGACGGTCCGGTCGAGCACGACCCCGCGTTTGATCGGGAAGTGCACCTTGATG
This sequence comes from Kibdelosporangium persicum, assembly GCF_013280595.1. GTDB lineage: Bacteria > Actinomycetota > Actinomycetes > Mycobacteriales > Pseudonocardiaceae > Kibdelosporangium > Kibdelosporangium persicum. The sequence continues at coordinate 220,427 of NZ_JAAATY010000009.1, read as the reverse complement.
TCCTGCACCTCGACCAGGGTGTCGGTCATACCAGGGCCTCCCCGTCACGCTTGGCCCGTTCGACCGGGTTGTGGCACCGCAGCGACCGGTTGTCCGGCACGCCGACGTCGTCCGTCATCTCCGGAGTCACCTCGACGCAGACGTCCAAGGCGTTGGGGCAGCGGGGCGCGAACGCGCACCCGGTGGTCCACGGGATGTTGTCGGCCACCGAGCCGGTGATCGGCGACAGCCGGTCCCCTCTCGGCGCGTCCAGCCTGGGGATCGAGGACAGCAGGCCGTGCGTGTACGGATGCCTTGGTATGGCGAACAAATCGTGGCGCTTGGCCCGTTCGACCACGCGGCCCGCGTAGAGCACGTTCACCTCGTCGCACAGGCCGGCCACCACACCGAGGTCGTGCGTAATCATGATCAGCGCGGTCTCGGTGTCCCGCACCAGATTCGCCAGCAGCGCGAGGATCTGCGCCTGGATGGTGACGTCAAGCGCGGTGGTCGGTTCGTCGGCGATCAGTAGCCGGGGACGGCAGGCCAGCGCGATCGCGATCAGCGCGCGCTGCCGCATGCCGCCGGACAGCTGGTGCGGGTACTCGTCGAGCCTGCGCCTCGGGTCCGGGATGCCGACCTTGTCGAGCAGGTCGGCGGCCTCCACTGTGGCCTGCCGGCGCGACATCCCCCGGTGGCGCTCCAGGACCTCGGTGACCTGCAACCCGATCGGCACCACCGGGTTCAAAGAGGACAGTGGGTCCTGGAACACCATGCCGAGATCACGGCCGCGCCGGTCACGCATTTGCCTGTCGGACAACGACAGCAGCTCGGTCGCGTCGAACCGGGCCGAACCGGAGACGTGCGGGCCCCGCTTCGGCAGCAGGCCCATGATCGTCAAAGCGGTGACGGACTTGCCGCAGCCGGACTCGCCGACCAGCCCGACCGTCTGGCCTGGCTGCACATCGAAGCTGACCCCGTCGACGGCACGTACGGGCTCCTCACCCCGGCGGCGGAACTCCACCTTCAGGTCACGAACTTCCAGCAACGCCACCGAGAATCACCGCCGGCTCTTCGGGTCGAGCGCCTCGCGCAGCGACTCGCCCACCAATGTGAAACCCAACGCCACCACCACGATGCACCCGGCCGGCCAGAACGCCAGCTCCGGATGACTGTCGATGACGTTCTGCGCCTGGCCGAGCATCTGCCCCCACTCCGGAAGCCGGTCGTCGGGATTGCCGAGACCGAGGAACGACAACCCGGCCGCCTCAATGATCGCGATCGCGAGCACCAGGGTGGCCTGCACGATCACCGGTCCCAGCGAGTTGGGCAGCATGTGCCGGAACACGATCGCCCGTTCCCGCACGCCCAGCGCACGCGCGGCGAGCACGTGATCGCTGTGCCGCTGCGCCAGCATCGAGCCGCGCAACAGCCGGGCGAACACCGGGATCTGCACGATCGCCACCGCGAGGATCACCGTGTACTGGTTGGGTTGGGCGAACAACGAGCCGATGGAGACCGCCAGCAGCAAGCCCGGGATCGACAGCATCACGTCGACCACACGCATGACCACGGTGTCGACCCATCCGCTCAACGCGCCCGCGAGCGTGCCGAGCACCAACCCGCCCGCCAGGCCGATCAACGTGGCCAGCACGCCGACCAGCAGCGTCTGCTGGGCGCCGACCAGCAGACGGGACAGCAGGTCACGGCCGACCTGGTCGCCGCCGAGCGGATGCCCCGGCTGGGACGGCGGGATCTCGTTGCGGGCGCGGACGACCTGGTCGCCCAGCATCGGCTCGGCCGGGTCGTGCGGGGCGAGCAGCGGCGCCAGCAGCGCCAGCACCACGAACGCCACCACGATCGCCGCGCCGAGCAGGAACACCGGGTTGCGGCGCAGCCTGCGCCAGGCCGCGGCGGCCAGGCTCACCCCGGCGTCGGACCTGGCGGTGTGCTGGGCCAGCTTGTCGATCTTGTCCGTACGTGCCGTCATCGGCCACCGCCCGATCCGCTCCGGATCCGGGGGTCGATCACCGCGTAGGACAGGTCGACCGCCAGATTGACGAGGACAAAAACCCCGGCGGCGCACAGGATCAACAGCAGCAGCACGGGGTAGTCACGCCGCTCGAAGCCGATCGCCAGCGCCTGGCCGATGCCGGGGAAGGCGAACACCTTCTCGGTCAGCACGGCACCCGCCAGCAACGCCCCGGTCTGCAGGCCGATCGTGGTCACCACCGGCAACATGGCGTTGCGCAGCACGTGCCGTCGCCGGATCACCGGAGTGGTCAGGCCCTTCGACTCGGCGGTGCGCACGAAGTCCTCGTCGAGCACGTCGAGCACCGAGGCCCGGGTGATCCGGAAGATCACCGAGAACGGGATGCTGGACAACGCGATCGCCGGCAGGATCAGGTGTTTGACCGCGTCCCACGCCGCGTCCCACTCACGCGTGATCAGGCCGTCCAGCACGAAGAACCCGGTGACCCTGGTCGCGTCCAGCCCGCCCTCCTGCCGTCCGGTGGTCGGGAACCAGCCCAGCTCCACCGCGAAGACCTGCTTGAGCACGAACGCGAGGAAGAACACCGGCACCGCGACGCCGATCAGCGAGCCGACCACGCTGAGGTTGTCCAGCACGCCGCCGCGGCGGCGGGCGGCCAGGTAGCCCAACGGGATTCCGACCGCGACGGCGATCAGGATCGCCAGCACGGACAACTCCAGCGTCGCCGGAAACCGTTGCAGGAAGATCTCCATCGCCGAGTCGCCCGGCTGCACACCGGTGGACACGCCGAAGTCACCGGACAAGGCGCGTCCGAGGAACTTGAAGTACTGCACGAAAATCGGCTGATCCAGACCCAGCTCGGCGGTCAGCTGGGCACGCAGGGCAGGGGTGGCCCGCTCGCCCAGGAGGGCCGAGACCGGCCCTCCTGGCAGCGAACGCAACCACGCGAACAGCAGCAGCGACAGCGCCACGACCACGAGCACAAGCTGCAGCAGCCGCCGGACGGTGTAACGGAGCACAGTTCTCTTCGGTCTTTCCCGCGTCTCAGCCGAGGCTGACGGTGTGGAACCGCTCGTCGGTCAACGGGCTGGGGACCAGGCCACTGACCTTGGCGGAGGTGACCAGCGCGGGCGGCGAGTGGGCGACCGGGATGGCCGGCAGGTACTCCGCCTTCAGCTTCTTGTTCAGCGCCTCGTACATCGCCTTGCGCTTGTTCGTGTCGGGCTCGGCGTCGGCCGCCTTGATCTCGGCGGACAGCTGCGCGCCCCAGGTCGCCGAGCCGGTGGCGAACCGGTTGTTCGGGTCGGAGAAGAAGTTGCCGATGAAGTTGTCCGGTGTGTTGTAGTCACCGTTCCAGCCCAACAGGAACACGTCGGCCTTGGCCTGGTCGACGTCTTCCAGGTAGCCGCCGTTCCACGGCTTGCTGACCACGTTGAGCTTCATCCCGATCGCCTCGAGGTTGCCCCGGATGAACCCGAAGATGTCGCGCGGGTTGGGCATGTAGGGCCGGGTGACCTCGGTCGGCCAGTAGAACGTGACCTCGAGGTTGCTCGCGCCCGCCTCGGCCAGCAGGGTCTTGGCCTTCTCCGGGTTGTACTCGTACTTCTGCACGTCGGCGGTCCAGCCGGAGACCGTGTCCGGGTAGAGGTTCTCGGCGACCTTCGCGCCCTCCGGGTACTGCTGCTTGATCAGGCCCTCGCGGTCGATGGCGTGCGCGATCGCCTGGCGCACCTTCAGGTCACGCAGCTTCGCGTTGTTCTTCTGGCCGATGCCGAGGTACATGACGTTGAACGCCGGACGGATCAGCAGCTTGTGCCCGTCCTTCTTCAGCTGGTCCCAGTCCGCGGGGGACGGCAGGTCGTAGCCCTGCACGTCACCGGACTGCAACGCCTGCTTGCGTGCGGTCTCGTCCGGGATCGCCCGCAGGATCAGCTTGTCCAGCAGTGCCTTGGTGCCCCAGTAGTCCTCGTTGCGGACCAGTTCGACGGTGCCGTTCGCCTTGTCGTACTTGGAGAACTTGAACGGGCCGGTGCCGCTGGGGTGCTCCTGGCCGTAGGCCGGGTAGACGAAGCTGTCGCCCTGCTGGACCACGTTGTCCGCGTTGTGCTGCTTCATCGCGGTCGGGCTCTGCATGGCGAACGACGGCAGGCCGAGGATGTCCGGGAACTTGCTGGTGTAGCTGGTCAGCTCGACCACGGCGGTCTGCGGGTCCTTGACCGTGCAGGACTTGAACAGCGACGGCTTGGCGCCGTCGGAGAACCCGCCGAAGTTGTCCTGCCAGTAGCCGGTGACGGCCGGGCTCTGGCCCGCGCCCTTCTGGTTGTACCAGCGGTTGAAGTTGTAGCAGGCGGCGTCGGCGTTGAACTCGGTGCCGTCGTGGAACTTCGCGCCCTTGCGGAGGGTGAACGTCCACTGCTTGCCGTCCGGGGTGGACTCCCACTTCTCGGCCAGGCCCGCCTCGACCTCCGCGGTGCCCGGCTTGAACTCCACCAGTCCCTCGAAGATCTGCTGGGAGGTCCGGAAGGTCGCGCCGTCGGTGGCGAAGAACGGGTCGAACAGCTTCGGTGCACCCTCGGTCGCGAAGGTCATGGTGCCGCCTGCCTTGGCGGTGGCGTCACCGGCACCCTGATCGTTCTGCCCTCTCTGCGACTCCGCGCAGGCGGATAAGACGAGAACCGCGGAAAGGCCGACCGCCGCGAGGCGACCGGTTCGGACCTTACGGGACTGCACCATCGAACACCCCAAAAAGTCAGAATGGCACGTTCTGGTCGCCGACCATATCCGCTTCCGGGCCGCTACCAGGTCACGAATCGGCCAACCATGCCTCGGGTCAGGCATTGCCCAACGCTGTCGTGACGACGTGGTCGGCGTGGTCACGCGTGCGGTCGACGGCGAACCAGCCCTGCTCGAAGCGCTGCCAGTCGGCGAGATGTCGCCGACTGGCCTCGCCGTCACGGGCCACCGCGCGTTCGAGGCGTTCGGCCGGATCGGGGTGTTCACACCAGATCAGGGCGGACAACTGGGAACGGATCGAATGCCTGCCCGCCGAGACGCCTTCGAGCACCAGCACGCCGGGGACCTCGACGGTGACCCATCCGCCCAGCCTGGGCGTACCGTCCTGCCACTCCATCCGCTGGTAGGCGCCGGGCCGGCCCTCGGCGAGCGGTCGCAGCACACCGGCTTCGAGCCGGGGCCACCAGGCGACCGGGTCGTCCCAGGTGGCGAAGTCGTCGGTGGAGACGAGCGCGGCGCCGGGCAGGGCGGCGACGAGTTCACGGGCGAAGGTGGACTTGCCTGAGCCCGAGGGGCCGTCGACCGCGACGAGACGGACGCCGCCGAGTCTCGGCGGCGCCGCCAGGATCTCGTCGATCACACCGCCCGGCGGCCGGAGAGCGCACGGGTGAGCGTGAGCTCGTCGGCGAACTCCAGGTCACCGCCCATCGGCAGCCCGGAGGCCAGCCTGGTCACGGTCAGCCCGGGGAAGTCACGCAGCAGCCGGATCAGGTAGGTGGCCGTGGCCTCGCCCTCGGTGTTCGGGTCGGTCGCCAGGATCACCTCGGTGATGTCGTGCTCGCCGATCCGCGACAGCAGCTGGCGGATCCGCAGCTGGTCCGGGCCGATGCCGGACAACGGGTCCAGCGCGCCGCCGAGCACGTGGTAGCGGCCCTTGAACTCCCGGGTCCGCTCGATCGCCAGCACGTCCTTGGGTTCCTCGACCACGCACACCTTCTGCGGGTCACGCCGGGCGTCCCGGCAGATGCGGCACGTCGCCTGCTCGGAGACGTTGCCGCAGACGTCGCAGAACACCACGCCTTCTTTGACCTTCTGCAGCGCGTCCTGCAGCCGCGCGATGTCCGCGGGCTCGGCGGCCAGCAGGTGGAAGGCGATCCGCTGGGCGCTCTTCGGACCCACCCCCGGCAGCCGGCCGAGCTCGTCGATCAGGTCTTGGACCGGGCCTTCGTACATCAGAGACCGGGCAGTCCCAGTGCGCCGCCGAACCCGCCTGCCAGGCCGCCCATCTTCTCCTCGGCGAGCTTCTGCGCGTTGCGGTTGGCGTCCCTGATCGCGGCCACGACCAGGTCGGACAGGGTCTCGACGTCCTCGGGGTCGACCACCTTCGGATCGATGACCAGCGCGGTCAGCTCACCGGCGCCGGAGACCGTCGCGGTGACCAAACCGCCGCCCGCGGTGCCGGTCACCTCGACTTCCTCGAGCTCCTGCTGCGCGGACGCGAGCTTCTCCTGCATGGCCTGCGCCTGCTGCAGGATGTCCTGGATGTTCGGCATTCCTCCGGGTTGCACCGCTGGCTCCTCGAGTTCGCGTCCGTGTTCCTGTTGTCAAGACTAGTCTCTCGGTGTGACGTCCTCGCCTCGCCGCGCCTGTTTCACGCTCGCCACCGCGCTGGTCTTCCTCGCCGCGTGCGGGACCACCGAAACGGGCACACCGACGGCGGCGTCACGGGTACTGAGCGCGACGGTGGTGGATGTTCCGCCCGGCTCGCCCACGGTGCCGGTGCCGTCGTCGACCGGGTCGGTCGTGACCGAACCCTCGGCTCCGTCGGCACGGCAGGCGCCGGTACCGGACAAAGTCGTGGTCCTCGACCCCGGGCACAACGGCGGCAACGCGTCGAACCCCGCGGAGATCAACAAGAAGGTGCCCGCGGGTCGTGGGCAGACCAAGGCGTGCAACACGACCGGAACGTCGACCAACGCGGGCTACGCCGAGCACCAGTTCACGTGGGACGTTTCGGTCCGCGTACGGGATCTGTTGACTGCCAACGGGATCAAGGTCGTGATGACCCGCGACAACGACACCGGCGTCGGGCCTTGTGTGGACCGGCGGGCCGCGATCGGCAACCAGGCGGGCGCGGCGGCGGTCGTGTCCATTCACGCCGATGGCTCGAATTCCCCTGGCGCACATGGCTTTCACATCGCCTACTCGGCGCCGCCGCTGAACCCGGCCCAGGGCGAACCGGCGATCCGTCTCGCCAGGACACTGCGGGATGGCCTGCGCTCAGCGGGTTTCGCGCCGTCCACCTACATCGGATCGGACGGCCTGTCCCCACGGGCCGACCTCGGCGGCCTGAACCTCTCCGAGCGCCCGGCGGCCTTGGTGGAATGCGGGAACATGCGCAACGCCCAAGAAGCCGCGGTGTTGTCCAGTCCGGACGGCCGCCAGCGCTACGCGGCCGCCATCTCCTCAGCGATCCTCGCCTACCTAGCCTGACCCCGTGTCCACCACTCCAGCACCCCGAGTTGACCGTTCCAGCACCCCGAGTTGACCGTTCCGGCACAGTGAGGATGCGGCCGGTCAGTCTGGGGTGTCGGTGAGCCGACTGACGAGGAAGTCAAGCCGCTCGTCCTGAACGTCCGCAGGGATACGGCCGCTGTCCGACAGCACGGCTATGCCGTGCAACGTACTCCAGACGACTTCGGCGAACAGTTCGCGCCGCGCGTTGTCCGGCCGGAAGCAGCTGACGAATTCGTCGAAGCCGGCGCGCAGCGGGGGCGGTGTCTCGGCGTGCGCGAACTTCACGTCGGTCGGCATGACGAACATCGCCTGGTAGAGGGCGGGCCGCTCGGAGGCGAACTCCAGGTAAGCGCGGCAGACGGCATGCAGAGCCTGCCGCAGTGGTTCCGGATCGGCCAGCCGGGCCTGGCGTAGGCGGGCGGCGAGTTCGCCGAAGCCGTCGATCGCGACGGCGCGAACGATGGCGTCCTTGCCGCTGAAGTGGCTGTACAGCACGGGCTGGCTGTACTCGACGCGCTCAGCGAGCCGTCGCGTCGTCACCGCTTCCCAGCCTTCGGCTTCGGCGAGTTCGCGGGCTGCCGTGATGATCAGCTGGTGGCGTTGGGCGCGTTCCCGTTCCCGGCGCTCCTTGATGGCGGACACCACTCGATTCTAGCAACGCTAGACATTCTGTCGACAGTATGGCTATCGTCGACACAACAACTAGCGCTGCTAGCAACCGAGGCGCTGTCCCTGGGAGGAAGCCACCATGCTCACCAACGTCGCCCTAGTACTCGCCGCCCTGATCGGCGTGGGCATCATCGTCATCGGCGCACGTGTGTTCTGGGCACCGCAGGCCGCGGCCGGGTTCGGCATCCCCGGCACGCCGACCGAGGACCGCACCTTCCAGGCATGGCTGACCGTCAAAGGCGTCCGCGACATCGCCTCGGGGATCTTCGTCTTCGTCCTGCTGATCGGCGGGTCACCCCACCTGCTGGGCTGGTTCATGCTGGCCGCGACCGGCATCCCCGTCGGCGACGCGCTGATCGTGTTGCGCAACAAAGGACCCAAGGCGGTCGCTTACGGCGTCCACGCCAGCACCGCAGCGGTGATGCTGGTGATCAGCGTGCTGCTCCTTGTCGCGTGACCAGCCGCTAGATCTTGCGGGCGCCCAGTTCCTGGGTCAGCAGCTCGATCGCCACTTCTTCCGGGTCACGGGCCACGACACGCTCGCCTTCGCTGGGCTTGTGCGAGGCCTCGGCGAGCATCTCCTCCTCTTCCTCCTCCGGGGTCTTCGGCGGGGGAGGGGGCGGGAGGGGGTCGTCGGGCTCGGGCGGTTCCGGCGGCGGCGGGATGTCGTCGTGGTCCGCCGCCGGACGCGTAGCCTGGCGCTGCGGCGGCTCAGGCGCCGACGCACGGCTCGGGCGCGTCGGCTGCGGCCGCGGCTGGGCGGGGGCCTGGGCTTGCGGTGCCGGAGCCGACCCGGCGTGCACGCACGTGACCCGCCACTTCCCACCGAGCACGTTGCTCAGCGCCTGGCTGATCAGGTCGACGTTCCGCGCGTCCGCCAAGCGGCGCGCCAACGGCGCCGCGGCGTGCGCGATCACGACGGTGTCGCCGTCGACGCTCTGCACGGTCGCGTTGGTGAGCATGGCCTCGGTGCTCCGGCCGCCAGGCTGACGCCGGACTTCCCCGAGCAGCTCCGGCCAGATCCGGCGAATGGCCGCCGCGTCCATCGCACCCGGCTCCGCGGGCGGTGCGGCCACAGGTTCCGGCTGAGGCGCGGGAGCCGGGGCCGGTGGAGGCGGCGGCGCCTGCTGTCGCACAGGCGTGGCAACGGGTTCCGCCGCGGGCCGGGGCGCGGGAGCGGGCTGAGGTGCGGGAGCGGGCTGAGCAAGGGCCGGAACGGCGGCAGCGGCGACGGGCGCGACCGCGGCACGCTTCTCCAGCTGCTCAAGCCGTTGCAGCACAGCGGAATCAAGCGACGGATCGCCCTGTACCGCGGCGGGCAGGAGCATTCGCGCGCACAGCAGCTCCATCACCAGACGCGGCGACGTCGCCCCGCGCATCTCGATCAGTCCTGTGTGGACGATCTCGGCGAACCGGGACAACGTGGCCGGGCCGATCCGGTCGGCCTGCGCGCTCATCCGGCCGAGTTCGTCACCGGGCACGTTCACCAGCCCGCGCGCGCCGGAATCCGGAACGGCACTGAGCAGAACCAGATCACGCAACCGGTCGAGCAGGTCCGAGGCGAACCGTCGCGGGTCGTGCCCCGCGTCGACGAGCCGCTCGATCGTGCCGTACACGGCCGCGGCGTCGCCGGTCGCCAGACCGTCGACCATGTCGTTGATCAACGCGATGTCGGTGACGCCCAGCAGCGCGATCGCGCGCTCGTACGTCACCCCGTCCGGACCGGCACCGGACAGCAGCTGGTCCATGACGGACTGCGTGTCCCGGGCCGAGCCGCCGCCCGCCCGGATGACCAGCGGGAACACCGACGGCTCGACCGTGACACCCTCGGCCGCGCAGTTGCGCTCCAGCAGCTCCCGCATCACGCCCGGCGGGATCAGCCGGAACGGGTAGTGGTGGGTACGGGAGCGGATGGTCGGCAGGACCTTGTCCGGCTCGGTGGTGGCGAAGATGAAGATGAGGTGCTCGGGTGGCTCCTCCACGATCTTCAGCAGGGCGTTGAAACCCTGCGTGGTGACCATGTGGGCCTCGTCGATGATGAAGACCCGGTAGCGCGAGATCGCCGGAGCGAAGAACGCCCGGTCCCGCAGCTCACGCGTGTCGTCGACACCACCGTGGCTGGCCGCGTCCAGTTCGACCACGTCGACACTGCCCGGCCCGTTCGGCGCCAGCGAGATGCACGACTCGCACACACCACACGGATCGGGCGTCGGCCCCTGCTCGCAGTTGAGCGACCGGGCCATGATCCGCGCACTGGACGTCTTGCCGCAGCCGCGCGGCCCGGAGAACAGGTACGCGTGATTGACCCGACCGGCCGCGAGCGCCGTGCGCAACGGCTCGGTGACGTGCTCCTGACCGACCACCTCAGCGAAGGTCGCCGGACGGTACTTGCGGTAGAGGGCGAGCGCCACGGAGGTGACCCTACCCAAGGGCACCGACAATCCCGGCGCCAGGACCTGTTCGCCGGTTCGCTACACTGAACGTGGACCTCGTGCGGTGTCCATCCTGTGAACCTCCCCAGGGCCGGAAGGCAGCAAGGATAAGCGGGCTCTGGCAGGTGCACGGGGTCCGCTTCTTTGCTGGGGTCTTGCTTGCCGCTGGGGGTCGCGGACCGGGTCCGCCCTGTGTTTTCTGGGGGCCGAGCCCGCTTATTTCGCTGCGTGCCTCCTTGCGCTGTGGGCGCGGGCATAGCCCCGGTGTTTTCTGGGGGCCGAGCCCCCAGACCCCCACGGTGCGAGCTCCTTCCGACCCAGCGCTGGGTGCGGTGGGGTTTGACCAGCATCGGGTGCGTTGGGGGTGACCGGCGTGGGGCGGGGTGGGGTTTGACCAGTGCTGGGTGCGGTGGCTCTGTGGCTTTCTGCCTTGGCCTGATCCTTTGACTGGCAATGTCATGCGCCGATCAGCGGGTTGCACGGTCTGTTGTCGTCCGATTACTCATGGATCATGCCGCTTGGCCATGAGCGGCACCGAGGAAAAGGAGACAACCATGGCGGCTACCCTGCCCCGCCTGGTGCGGGCCTGCATCGTCGCGGTTGTGACGACGCTGGCCACCCTGTCGTCCGTGTCAGTGGCATCGGCCGACGTCACGCCGATGATCGTTGGCGGCACCCGTGCCAACATCAACGACTACAAGTACACCGTCTACCTGGCCAGTTCCTCTGGCTCGCAGTTCTGCGGCGGCACGCTGGTCAGCGCGACCAAGGTGGTCACCGCGGCGCACTGCACCGTCGGCCGTAGCGCGTCGAGCACCCGTGTGGTGTGGGGACGTGAGGACAAGCAGAGCACCGCGGGCACGGTCGCGACCGTGACCCGGATCTGGATCCACCCGAGCTACACGACCGCGACCCGCGGCTACGACGTCTCCGTGCTGACCCTCGGAACCAGCCTCCCGGGCCCGTACCTGCCGTTGGCCACGCCGCAGGACACGGCGCTCTACGCGGCGGGCACCCAGACGACGATCCTCGGCTGGGGCACCACCAGTTCCGGCGGTTCGACTTCTCGTTACCTGCTCAAGGCCAACGTCCCGCTCACGAGTGACGCAAGCTGCCGCAGTGCTTACGGCACGTCGTTCATCCAGACGGCCATGGTCTGCGCCGGTTACCCGAACGGTGGCGTGGACACCTGCCAGGGCGACTCCGGTGGCCCGCTGGTCGCGGGCGGCAAGCTGATCGGTGACACCTCATGGGGCCGTGGCTGTGCGCTCGCCGGTTACCCCGGCGTGTACGGCCGGATCGCCACCTACCACGCGGCGATCACCGCTCAGCTCTGAGCGCCGGATTTCCCCACGATCCGGTGAAGGCGATCTCCGAGAGCGGCAGCCGCCTGCGCGGGGCGAGTTCCCGTTCCCGGAGATCGTCCGGGATCGCGTCGCGGTCACCCAGCTTGCCGACCGCGATCACCACGACCGGCCGGGCCTCCGGCGGCAGTTCGAACAGGATTCGCGCGCCCTCCGCGTTGAACCCGCCCATCTGGTGCGCGACCAGGCCTTCGGCCACGGCCTGCAGCACCAGGTTTTCCGTGGCCAGGCCGAGGCCGTATTCGTTGAGCGGCAACGTGCCCTTGTGGTTCACGGTCATCGCGATGCCCAGCATCAGCACCGCGGAGTTCCGTGCCCAGTTCTGGTTGCGCCGGCTCAGCACCTCGAAGATCCGCTCGAAGGTCGAGTCACCGCGTCGTCCGACCATGTAGCGGGCGGGCTGCGAGTTGCCGTACGACGGCGCCCAGCGCGCGGCCTCCAGCATCGCTTCCAGTTGCGCGTCGGTCACCACGGCGGAGGCATCGAGCCACCGCGGGCTCCACCGCTCCCTCATCAACGGATGCATCAGATCGCCCAGCTCCACACCGTCACCGAGTACGCACCGAACCAGGACGTGACCAGGGCCAGCCCGGTCAACGTGAGCACGACCGTAGCGGTCTTCCGCTTGGCCAGGCCGATCGCGATCGGGATCAGCAGCACGAACGCGGGCAGCAGCAGCCGCGCCTTGGACGCCATCAGCCCGTTCGACCCGATGTCCATGATCAGCACGCCCACGCCGAACACCATCAGCGGCCACGGCACCTTCATCCGGAACCCGATCACGACCAGCACGATGGCCCCGAGCAGCACCAGGATCGTCACACCTTCGAGCACGGACAGCTGCCGGGTCAGCGCCTCGACCGCGAACCGCCACGTGGCCGCGCCGCCGTCGAACCGCGAGTCCCACCCGCGTTCCTGCAGCTTGAAGTAGCCGAGCAGCTCGCCGGTCCGGGTCGCGACCCAGCCCAGGTAGCCGACCAGGCCGAGCGGCACCAGCAGGCCGCCGAGCCACGGCCGCCAGCCGTCCTCGCGTTTGATCACGGCCACCAGGGCCGCGAGCCCGACCGCGAGCACGAGCGCCGCCGCGGTCGGCCGGACCAGGCCGGCGCACGCGCACGCCAGACCGGCCAGGATCCAGTTCCGTTCGAGCACCCCGACCAGGGCCCACGCCGCGAACGCGCAGAACAGCGCCTCGGAGTACGGCATGACCAGCACGATGCTCATCGGCGCCGCGGCGAACAGGGCGACCAGGATCAGCCCGGCCCGCGTCGACCCGCCGGGGATCAGCCTGCCGATCCGGGCCAGGGCGTACGCGCAGAAGACCCCGGCGACGATGGTGATCGTGAACGCCGCGAACATGCGCGCGGACTCCGTGCCGCCGAAGGGCGCGGCCAGGTAGTTGATCAGCTTCGGGTAGCCGGGGAAGAACGCCAGTGGCGTCTCCGCGCTGCGCTGGCTGTAGGCGTCGACCAGACGCATCGGCACGTTGTCGTACCCGCCCGCGGCGATGCCCAGGTACCAGTCCGCGTCCCAGGATGTGAGCGCCTGGCCCATCGGGAAGCGTGTCTGATGACTCATCCACGACAGCACGAGCAGCCCGAGCTCGCGGATGCCCAGGTAGATCAGGGCAGGGGCGAGCAGGTAGGCGACTCTCCAGGCGGTCCAGGGTCTGCTCGTGGGCTCGTCGTGGCTTTCCAGGGTCGCAACCGGCTGCCGAGTCACCTCCGTCGTGGACACGCCCGACAGGCTAGAGGTAGTTAGGCCAAGTGGGCGGCGCCACACGACGAACGTAACCCGCTACCACGCGCAGGTAGGCTCACCCCGACGTGGTCTGAAGCGATTGAGGAGAGGGTTGAGCTGCGTGGCGCTCGTCGTCCAGAAATACGGCGGTTCCTCCGTTGAGAACGCCGACCGGATAAAGCGGGTCGCCGAACGCATCGTGGCCACCAAGAAGGCGGGCAACGACGTGGTCGTGGCCGTCTCCGCGATGGGAGACACCACCGACGAGCTGCTCGACCTCGCTGGTCAGGTCGCCCCGGTGCCACCGGCGCGCGAGCTGGACATGCTGCTCACGTCCGGTGAGCGGATCTCCATGTCGCTGCTGGCCATGGCCATTCACGCGCAAGGCCTCGAGGCCCGGTCGTACACCGGCTCGCAGGCGGGCGTGATCACCACGGCGGCACACGGCAACGCCCGCATCATCGACGTCACCCCGAGCCGGATCCAGGAGGCGCTCGACGACGGCGCCATCGCGATCGTGGCAGGGTTCCAGGGCGTCAGCCAGGGCACCAACGAGATCACCACGCTCGGCCGCGGCGGCACGGACACCACCGCGGTGGCCCTGGCGGCCGCGCTCGGCGCCGACGTCTGCGAGATCTACACCGACGTGGACGGCGTGTTCACCGCCGACCCGCGGATCGTGCCCAACGCCCGGCACCTGGACCGCATCACCTACGAGGAGATGCTGGAGATGGCCGCCACCGGCGCCAAGGTGCTGATGCTGCGCTGTGTCGAATACGCCCGGCGGTACGGGGTGCCGGTCCGGGTCCGGTCGTCGTTCAACCAAAAGCCCGGCACCGTCGTGACCGGGTCGATCGAGGAGCTCTCCGTGGAACAAGCGATGATCACGGGCGTCGCGCACGACCGTTCCGAAGCGAAGATCACTGTGGTCGGCGTGCCGGACAAGCTCGGCGTCGCGGCCGCGATCTTCCGGGTGATCGCCGACATCGGCGTGGACATCGACATGGTGCTGCAGAACGTGTCGTCCACCCACACCGGCCGCACCGACATCACGTTCACGCTGTCCAAGGCCAACGGCCCGACGGCGGTGGCGGCGCTGGAGAAGGTGCGCGCCGAGCTGGGCTTCGAGCAGGTGCTCTACGACGACCACATCGGCAAGGTCTCGCTGGTCGGCGCGGGCATGCGCTCGCACCCCGGCGTGACGGCGACGTTCTGCGAGGCGCTGGCCCGCGCGGGCGTGAACATCGAGATCATCAACACCTCGGAGATCCGCATCTCGGTGTTGATCAGGGACACCGAGCTGGACGCGGCGGTGCGCGCCATCCACGAGGCGTTCGAGCTGGGCGGGAACGAAGAGGCCGTGGTGTACGCGGGGAGTGGTCGCTGATGGCACCGGTACTGGCTCTCGTCGGCGCGACCGGCGCCGTCGGCAGCGTGATGATCGACGTCATGAACAACCGGCCCTCGTTCCCGTGGGGTGAGGTCCGGCTGATCGCCTCGGCGCGGTCGGCGGGCAAGAAGATGACCGTGCGCGGCCAGGAACTGACCGTCGTGGAGATCTCGCCCGAGGCCTTCGACGGCGTGGACGTGGCGATGTTCGACGTGCCCGACGAGATCTCCGCGCAGTGGGCGCCGATCGCGGCGCAGCGCGGCGCGATCGCGGTGGACAACTCCGGAGCCTTCCGGATGGACCCGGACGTGCCGCTGGTGGTGCCCGAGGTGAACGTGGACAAGATCCACGACCGCCCGCGCGGCATCATCTCCAACCCGAACTGCACGACCCTGTCGATGATGGCGGCGGTCGGCGCACTGCACCGGAAGTTCGTGCTCACCGAGCTTGTCGTGGCCTCGTACCAGGCGGCGTCGGGTGCCGGCCAGGCCGGCATCGACCGGCTCTACGCCGAGCTGGAAGCCGTGTCCGGCAAGCACGTCGGCTCGCGCGCCGGTGACGTCGGCGAGGCTCTCGAAGCGGCCGGACTGTCCATCGCGGACTCGCCGTTCCCCGCGCCGCTGGCGATGAACGTGGTCCCGTGGGCCGGTTCGCTGAAGGAGGACGGCTGGGCGAGCGAGGAGCTGAAGGTCCGCAACGAGTCCCGCAAGATCATGGGAATCCCGGACCTGAAGGTCTCGGCGACCTGCGTGCGCGTGCCGGTCGTGACGACACATTCCCTTGCCGTGCACGCGACTTTCGCCAACCCGGTGACGGTCGCCGAAGCGCACGAGGTGTTCGGGGCGCAGCCGTCGATCGTGCTCGTCGACGACCCGGCGAACGGCAGGTTCCCGACCCCGGCGGACGTCGTGGGCGCCGACCCGACGTACGTCGGCCGGGTCCGTCAGGCCCTGGACTTCCCGAACACGCTGGACTTCTTCGTCTGCGGCGACAACCTCCGCAAGGGCGCGGCCCTGAACACCTACGAAATCGCCGAAGCCCTGGTCACCCCCTCGTGAGTGTTTATCGGGGTTAGAACCCTGATAAACACTCACGAGGGCTGAGCTGCGGGTTCCTTGGGAACGGGGGCCGGTGACCGGCGGACGAGCAGCGCCGCACCCGCGGCGACGATCAGTCCGCCGGCACCGGCGCCGACGAAGCCCCAGCCCGGTGATCCGCTGTGGTCCACAACGAACCCGATGGCCGGTGAGCCCAGCGCGGCCCCGAAGGTGAACGCCGAACTCTGCAGCCCCGTCGCTTCCCCGCGCACAGCCGCTGGGACGAGCCGGCTGACCTGCTCGCCCGTGGCTGCGAGAGCCGGTGCGCACATGGCGCTGGCCGGCGCGAGCGCGAGTGCGACGACCCACCAGGTGCTGTCCACGAACAGCACGGGGATCGTCAGCGCGCCAAGCAAAGCCATCAACACGACTTGCGGCAACGACTTGCGCACGGCGCCGTGCACGAGCCCGCCCACGACCGAGGCCAGGCACAGGATCACGGTGGCGGCGCCGGTCCATTCCACCTCGCCGTGTGCACGCAGGACCGCCACGACCGTCACCTCGGTGCCCGCCAGGACGAACAACGCACCGGATCCGATCACCAGCACCGCGATCAGCCTGCTGGTCAGCCATTCCCGCCTCGGTGGCCGTTCGCCGGTCACGGCTTCTTCGTCGCCGCGGACCGGCGGGTTGAACGCGAACAACGCGACACCGACGGCCACGCAGCCCACGGCGAGTGTCTGCAACGCGACCGATGTGGACACCTGGGTGGCCAGGGCGACCGCGACGACCGGTCCGATCATGAAGCTCAGTTCGATCGAGATCGAGTCCATCGAGTACGCCGCCCGGCGGTGGCTTTCCGGCACGAGCGCGGCGATCGCCTGCCGTCCGATGGACATCGCCTGGATGGCGAACAGGCCGCCGACGAACGCCGTCGGCAGCAGCAGTTCGTACGGCATCAGCGGTGCGGTCGCCCAGAACGCCGTCTCACCGACTGTGGTGATCACCACGGCGGTCCGCAGCCCGAACCGGTCGATGATCCGTCCGGAGTACGGCGCCCCAATGCCTATGCCGATTGTCGCCGCCGCACCGACTAGGCCCGCCGCGCCGTAGCCACGTCCCAGACCGATGGCCACGTGCAACGTAAGCGCCATGGATGTGGCCGTCGCCGGGATCCTGGCGAAGAACATCAGGACCATCAGCGTGCGAACGCCCGGCAGGGTCAGCATCCGTCGATAACGCTCCACAACCAGTCAGGGGATCACCTGATCTCTGTAGTGGGCAAGCCGGTTTTTTGTTCACTCAGCGCCTCGTCGGGAACACCGTCACACGGATGGCGTAGGCGACATCGCGAATCATCCCGCACTCTGGAGGGAATGAATGACTGAAATGGTTGCTTGAGGTAGGTACCGATGACGACACCGACCGCCCCGGACCGCGCCACGCTGCGTGCGCAACTGAAGGCGTCGGGCCTGCGTGTCACCGCACCGAGGCTCGCGGTTCTGGCTTGGCTGGCCGATCATCCGCACACCACCGCCGACCAGGTCGCCACCGGCGTACGTGAGCTCCTCGGCGCCGTGTCCACCCAGGCCGTCTACGACGTGCTGCACGTTTGCGTGGCCGCCGACCTGGTACGCCAGATCGAGCCCGCCGGGCACCCGGCCCGCTTCGAGACCCGCACGGGCGACAACCACCATCACCTCGTCTGTCGCGTATGCGGCCGCACCGAGGACGTCGACTGCACGGTCGGCGCGGCGCCGTGCTTGTCCCCGGAACAGACGGCTGGTTACGTCATCGACGAGACCGAGGTGGTGTTCTGGGGTCTGTGTCCCGGCTGCATCCGCAATGAGGGCCGCGTTCCCAGCGCCTGACGCCCGGAGCGCGGCCCTCACAGCAGGTCACTCGGATGGCTTCAGTTCCAGGCCGGAGCGCAGCACTCCGGCGGCTTCGAACATCGCTTCCCGGAAACGGGTTCCGATACCCAGGAAGTTGGCATAGCCGTGGATCAGGTCGGCGTGCCGCGACAGCATGACGGGCACGCCGGCCTCTCGTAGCCGCTCCGCGTACGCCTCGCCCTCGTCACGCAGGGGGTCGAATCCCGCCGTGGCCAGGTACGCCGGCGGCAGCCCGGACAGATCCGGCGCGAGCAGCGGTGAGTACCGAGGGTCGTGCTTGTCCTGCTCGTTCACCGCGTAGTGCCCCATGAACCAGTCCATGTCGTCCTTGGTCAGGAAGAAGCCCTCGGCGAACAGCTTTTTGGACCGGGTGTCCCTGGTCGAGTCCGTGGCCGGATAGATCAACAGCTGGAACGCGGGCTTCGGGCCGCCTTCGCGCGTGGTCACGAGCGCCACGACGGCCGCGAGGTTGCCACCGGCACTGTCACCGCCCACCGCGATCGCGTCCGGATCGGCGCCCAGTTGTTTCGCGTTCGTGTGGGCGTACTTGAACGCCGTCAGCGCGTCCTCGACGCCGTGGGGGAACGGGTGCTCGGGCGCGAGCCGGTAGTCCACTGACAGCACCCGTACGCGGGCGTGCTTGGCCAGGAAACGGCACGTGTTGTCGTGGGAGTCGACATTGCCGAGCACGAACCCGCCGCCGTGGAAGAACACCAGCAACGGCGAGCCCTCGGCCAGGCCGGTCGGTGTGTAGAGCCGGGCGGGGATGGACCCGATGCTCAGGTCCCGTGCGTCGACCGGCTCGATCGGCGTGCCCGCGATCATCCGGGAGCCTGCGACCAGGTCATGCCTGGCCTTCGCCGGAGTGCCGCTGGCCAGCGACGGTACCCCGGACATCGCACGAGCGCGCAGCAGCAACTGCGCGTCCAGAGCCAGTTCCTGTCCGTCCAGCCGGATCGGCGGACCGGCGATCAGCCTGCGGATTCGGTGCGGCAGACGGTAGAGAGCGCGTAACGCGGTGCCCTGAACGGCGATCGATGAGAGCGGCATCACCCGATGCTACTGCCGGTAAGTTCCCTGAAAGGTCTGGAACTCAACCCGACTTGACGTCCTAGGCTGGGTAGGTGGCCATTCATGTGGTGGGTATCGGTGGTTCCCTGCGGACGAACTCCCAGTCCGAGTGGGCCCTGCGGGTCGCGTTGGCCGGTGCCGAGGAACTGGGCGCCAAGACCACGGTGATCAGCGGGGACGACCTGGTGCTGCCGTTCTACGATCCCGCGGTGCCGGAACGGTCGGCCGCCGCGCACAGGCTCGTCGAGAACCTCCGTGACGCCGACGGTGTGGTGCTCGTCTCACCCGGCTACCACGGCACGATCTCGGGCCTGGTGAAGAACGCCCTGGACTACGTCGAGGACCTCCGCGAAGACGAACGTCCATACCTCGACGGCCGAGCCGTTGGCTGTGTCGCGACCGCGCAGGGCTGGCAGGCCGCCGTCACCACGCTCACGTCGCTGCGGTCGATCGTGCACGCGCTGCGGGGCTGGCCCACACCGCTCGGCTCCGCGATCAACTCGGCCGAGGTGCGGTTCGACGGCGCGGGCGAGTGCTCCAGCGACTCCGTGGCCACCACATTGCGCACGATCGGGCGTCAAGTCGCGGAGTTCACACTCGGCAGGTGACGCGTAGCGTTGGCCTCGTTCACTGAACATCCTGATCAGAGACGAGGGAACATGGCTGAGGCGCTGTACACGGCCGAAGCGACGTCCAAAGGCGACGGTCGCAACGGCGAGGTGGTCTCGTCGGATGGTGTGATCGACGAGAAGCTGGCGACGCCGAAGGAGATGGGCGGCCCTGGCGGCACGTACACCAACCCTGAACAGCTGTTCGCGGCCGGCTACTCGGCCTGTTTCCACAGCGCGCTGCGGCTGGTCGCCCGGCAGGCGAAGGCCGACATCGGTGACACGACAGTCACCGCGTCCGTCACGCTGAACAAGGACGACAACGACAAGTTCGTGCTTTCCGTGAAACTGGCCGCTCACCTGCCAGGACTCGAACAGGGCCGGGCTGACCAGCTGGTCGCGCAGGCGCACCAGGTGTGCCCGTACTCCCACGCCACTCGGGGGAACATCGAAGTCACCGTTACGGCGACGGTTTGACGCCTGCGGCACCGGGTAGGCCTTCTGGTGAGGAGGCGATGTGCAGTGAGCAAGTCCCCGATCACCAGTCCGTTGCCGGAGGCGGACAAGAAGACCACCGGTGCAATCCTGCAGGCCACGCTGGTCGACATGATCGACTTGTCGTTGATCGCCAAGCAGGCGCACTGGAACGTGGTCGGTAAGAACTTCCGCAGTGTTCACACACAGCTCGACGAACTTGTTTCCACCGCACGCACTTACGTCGACGAGGTCGCGGAGCGCGCCAACGCGATCGGTGTCTCACCGAACGGCAAGGCCAGGACCGTGGTCGAGAGCTCGGGTGTGCCCGAGTACCCCGACGGCTGGCTTTCCGACAAGGACACCGTCACCGCGATCGTCGCCACGCTGGAGGCGCTGGTCAAGCGGTTGCGTGCGCGGATCGACGAGACCGACAAGTCCGATCTCGTCACCCAGGACCTTCTGATCGACATCGCCAAGGACCTTGAGCAGGCCCACTGGATGTGGCAGGCCCAGTCGGTCTGACTCCCCAAGAAAAACTGGTCCGCGTGCGCACCTGGCAGGGAGGTGCGCACGCGGGCCAGTCCATGTCACGCCCGATGTCACCGCATGCCGAGCATCCGGAGCACGAAGTGCACCTCGATGCCGACCTGCTTGATCGTCTCGGAGACCACCAGCGAGCCGTGCCCGGCGTCGTACCGGAACTCCTCGTACTTCGCGCCGCGCTCGGCGAGCCGGTCGAGGTAGTTGTCGATCTGGCGGATCGGGCAGCGCGGGTCGTTCTCGCCCGCCCAGACCAGGATCGGGGCGCGCACCTGGTCGACGTACGTCAACGGTGAGCATTCCCGGTACAGGTCAGGCAGTTCTTCCGGCGATCCGCCGAACAGCGCACGGTCGAACGCGCGCAGCGGCTCCATCTCGTCCTCGTAGGCCGCGAAGTAGTCGGCCACCGGCACGCCGCCGACGGCCGCGGCCCACTTGTCCGGCTGGACACCGGCGGCGAGCAGGCTGAGGTACCCACCCCAGGAAGCGCCTGCCACCACGCATTTCTCCGGATCGGCCAGGCCTGTGCCGACCGCCCACTCGTGCACGGCGGCGACATCCGCGAGCTCGGTGAGACCCGGGCGGCCTTCGATCGCGTCCCGCCAAGCCGAGCCGTAGCCGGTGGAACCGCGGTAGTTCACGTGCACCACGGCAAGGCCCGCGTCGATCCATGCCGCGCGGTACGCGGAGAACCGGTCCTCGTCGGCCGAGTGCGGGCCGCCGTGCAGGCTGAAGACAGTGGGCAGCGGGCCGTCCGGCGCGTCGGCGGGCCGCGCGACCAAGGCGTGCACGTCCCCACCTTCGCTGGGCACGAAGACATCGGTCAGGCTGACCGATCCCGGTGCCCGGTCGCCGGGCGGCGTCAACAGGACCCGATCGGTGCCGTCGGCGTGCAGCGCGCGGATCAACGGCGGCTCGGCCGCCGACGACCACGAGTACTCGATCGTCCCGTCCGGCCGGACGCTCGCGGACCCGATCGTCCCGGCTGGAGTGTCCAAAAAGGAGAGAGAGTCGGTCTCGATCTCGTAGCGGTGCACCGTGTTGCGAGCCTGATGGGTGTGCACGACCAGCAGCGACCGGCCGTCGGGGTACCATGCGGCGGTCACCTCGCCCGGCAGGTCGAGGCTGATCTCCGTCTCGGTGTCCGCCTCGACGTCCCAGATCAGCAGCTCTTCGCGGCCGTGCCGTTCGTGCAGGACGAGCAACCGCGGATCGCCGTCGACCGGGCTGAACCCGATGGCGTCGAGGCCTTTGCCCTTGCCATCCCACCGCTCGGCGACCTTCTCGCCGGTCGTGGTGACCACGCGCAGGGCGGTGTGCCTGTTGTCGCCGTGCTCGGAATGCGCGATGGCCAGATACCGCTCGTCGCGCGAGTGCGCCGCCACACCGGCGTCGTGTTCGTTCGAGTAGATCACCTGGCCAGGCTGACCGTTATGGGAGACAACGATTGTGGTGCCGTCGTCGTTGGAGATGCCGATCGCTGCGACCGACCGGCCGATCTCCACGCCGGCGGGATACCCCCGCGGCACCTCGGCGATCGCCGGCCGTGGCTCCTCGTCGACCGGCCGCCCGGCGAACGGCTCGACCACCCAGCTGCCGAACTCGTCGCCGTCGGTGTCGGCGAACCACCAGATGTGCTCGCCGTCCGGGCTGATCGTGGAGTTGTACGTGCCATTCGGGCGGTCGGTGACCTGCCGGTGATTGCCCGTCAGCCGGTCCCACGCGTATGTCTCCCACACCCCGCTGGCGTTGGAGGTGTACACATTGCGGTCGGGAGCGTCACGGGCCCATTCGGGCAGGCTGATTCGGGCCGCCCGGAATCTGGCCCGCCACCGTGCGTCCTTCTCAGGATCGGTGAACAGCCGCTCGGGCTCCTCTGCTGCGGGATGCTTCGTCACGGGGTCGATCCTGCCTCATCCCGACGACTGGTTTGGTGGCGTGCCAAGTCAATGACGGCAAGTAGTCAGCGGACAGGCCCATTCGGCCTGTGACGGACAGCGAGTTGAACCGCGATGTTCACCAGATTGGGTTAGTCGGTGGTGTCTTCGTCCTTCTTGGCGCTGGGGTTGGGTTCTCAAGAGGGTGTCCTCGCCGGACGGGCAGGCCACCAAGAGGAGAGGGGGCCGCACTCCCTTCCTCCCGCCCGGCCTGCCAAAGGCAACCATGGGCGTCAAGGGGATCGGTTCGACTTCCAGCCCGGTTCCTCGCGTGGGCCGACCCCTTGACCCCCATGGTTGGACTACGTCCAGGCCAAACGGGAGGAAGGGAGCACGAAGACCACCCACGCGCTACCGCGCACCTAACGACGGAGATCCGTATGACTACCGCCCGGGGCCGGTCCGCGTAGGCGGATCACCGCCGCCCTCGCCGCTATCGCGGCAAAGCCGCGCCGCTGGTCCAACGAAAACGCGCCCAGCGCTGGAAGGTAAGGAGCCCGCACCGTGGGGGTCTGGGGGCTCGGCCCCCAGAAGAAACAACGAGGCGACCCAGAGGGAAGGTGCGAAGCACCGACCATGGGTCGCCTGTCGCCGAGTCGGGGTGGCGGGATTCGAACCCACGACCTCTTCGTCCCGAACGAAGCGCGCTACCAAGCTGCGCCACACCCCGGCTTGTCTTGCAGGGGTAACTCTAGCGGACGTCCGCGCGGGCTCCGAAGCGGGTATTGGGTTTGGCTGTTTCCCCGCCGTTCGTCCTGGGTACGAGGGTCAGCAGGCTGGCTTCCGGCGGGCAGGCGAATCGCACTGGGGCGTAAGGGGATGTGCCGAGTCCGGCGGAGACGTGCAGCCACATGTGGCTGCCCCAGCGGGAGGCGCCGCGGGCGCGGGAGCGATCGAGATCACAGTTGGTGACCAGGGCGCCGTAGCCGGGGATGCGGAGTTGGCCGCCGTGGGTGTGGCCCGCGAGGACGAGGTCGTAGCCGTCGTTGGCGAACGCGTCGAGGACGCGTGGCTCCGGTGAGTGCGTGATGCCCAGGCGGAGGGCTGCGGTGCGGTCTGGGCGGCCTGCGATCTCGCTGTAGCGGTCGCGGCGCAGGTGTGGGTCGTCGACGCCTGCGACGGCGATGTTGCGGCCGTCGGCGCTGACGATGCGGCGGACGTGGGTCAGGTCGTGCCAGCCGCGCTCCACCATGGCCGCACGCAGGTCGCGCCAGGGCAGGGGGATGCCGTGGATGCGCTTCTTCTTCGCGCTGGGCAGCAGGTAGCGGGCCGGGTTCTTCGGCTTGGGCGCGTAGTAGTCGTTGCTGCCGAAGATGAAGACGCCGGGACGGTTGAGCAGCGGTCCGAGCGCACGCACGACAGCGGGCACGGCCTGCTTGTGCGCGAGGTTGTCGCCGGTGTTGACGACGAGGTCGGGTTCCAGGGCGTCCAGTGCGGCGATCCAGCGTTGTTTCGAGCGCTGGCCCGGCAGCATGTGGATGTCCGAGATGTGCAGGATCCGGAGTGGACGGGCGTTTTCGCCGAGGACCGGCAGGGTGGCTTGGCGTAGTGTCCAGCGCCTTCGTTCGATCCCGGCCGCGTAGGCGATGCCTGCCGCACCTGCTGCTGTCGTCGTCAAAGCGATTCGGCCCAACATGCTCACGTATCCGAGGGTACGGCGCCCCCTGGACTTCGTGTCAGCCGCCGCCAGGATGGAAGTGAGCGGTAACGTTCGCGTTATGCCGGAGCTCAAGGACAAGTTGAAGTCGGACATGGTCGTCGCGATGAAGGCCAAGGACGCCACCCGGCTGGGCACCCTGCGGATGGTGCTGGCGGCGGTGAGCAACGAGGAAGTGGCCGGCAAGCAGGCGCGGGAGCTGACCGACGAGGAGATCCAGCGCGTGCTGACCCGTGAGGCCAAGAAGCGCAAGGAGGCCGCCGAGGCCTTCGAGTCCGCGGGCCGTGCCGAGCAGGCAGCGGCCGAGCGCGCCGAGGCCGACGTGATCGCCGAGTATCTCCCGGCCCAGCTGTCCGACGACGACCTCGCCAGCCTGGTCGACCAGGCCGTCGCCGAGGTGGCCGAGCAGGTCGGCGGCGCCCCCACCCAGAAGCAGATGGGCCTGGTGATGAAGGCCGCCAACGCCAAGGTCGCCGGTCGCGCCGAGGGCAGCCGGGTCGCCGCCGCCGTCAAGGCCAAGCTGACCTCCTGACGCGTCGCGGCACGCCGAAATGCCGGAAAGCCCGCAGGCACGAGCCTGCGGGCTTTCTGACATAGGCCGGTAATAGGCCGTGTTTCAAATGCCCGATCGCGATAGCCGGGCCGGATGCGGCCCCTGACGCCACCGCGGGACCGCCCAAAGACAACCAGTATTCGCGGCGATCCGCGGCGACGCCAGGAACCGCCCCACCGAGCCGATTCCAGCCTCCGGCCGGGGCAGACTCTCATCGACCGGGACATTCGAAACACGACCTAGCCGCCGCCGGGGTCGCCCCCGCCGCCGCCTTCACCGCCACCGGGATCACCGCCGCCTTCGCCGCCGCCGGGATCACCGCCGGGTTCACCACCGCCGGGCTCCTCACCGCCGGTAGGAGGCGGCGTGCCTGTCGGAGCTCCGCTGCTGGCCGGCGGGTTGACGGGCGTGTCGTGCTGCTGCGGGGCGATGCCTGTGGACACGTAGATCGTGATCGTGCCGCCGGGCAGTTTCGTACCGCGTGGCGTCTGGCTCACGACTGTGCCCCTGCGTCTGCTGTCGTCACGCTGGAGCACGGCGACCTGGTAGCCGGCGCCCTGGAGGATGTTCGTCGCCTCTTCCTGGGACTTGCCGACGACGTCCGGCACCTTCGTCTCCGGGCCGCCGTCGACGTATCTCGGGTCGGTCGGCGGCAGCGGCAGGATCGGCGCGTCGCCCAGCAGCGGTTTCATCGCCGCGAACCAGGTCTGGGCCGGGGTCTTGCCGCCGAAGATGTTGCCGTTGTCCGACAGCCGGGGCGGATCGCTGTTCACGTTGATCGGGCGCGGCCGATTGCCGTCGGCGAAGGTCAGCGCCGCCGCCGCGTACTGCGGGACCGCGCCGACGAAGCCCGCGGACTTGAAGTCCTGGGTCGTGCCGGTCTTGCCCATCATCGGGCGGTTCCAGCCGACGGTCCGCGCCGCGTTGTGGGCCGTGCCGCCGGGCAGGTCGTCCTTGCTCAGGCCGATCACGAGCGTGTTGGCGAGCCCTTCGGCCACCGCCTGCTCGCAGGGCTGCTCCTTGCCCTTCAGGTCCACCGGCTTGCCGTTGCGGTCGATGATCTCCACGATCGGTGACGGCGGGCACCAGACGCCACCGCTCATCAGCGTCGCGGCCACGTTGGCCAGCTCAAGCGGGCTCATCGGGCTCGGGCCGAGCGTCAGCGACGCGTTGCCCGGGTAGCCCGGCTTGCTCCGGAAGTGCTGCGCCTGGGACTCCTCACCCGGCTTGGCGGGCTTGCCGCTCATGTTCGACGCCATCGTCTCGCGCATGCCCAGCCGGACCAGCATGTCCACGACCGGGTCCGTGCTGCCGAGCATCTCCTCCAGCTTGACGAAGCCGGTGTTCGGCGACTTCGCCAGCGCGTCCTGCAGCGTCATCCGGGGTGGGTACTGGTCGTTGTAGTTGCTCAGGCAGTACCACCGGGTGTTGCCGTCGTTCGGCCGCTCGGTGCGCGGGCAGCTCTTCTCGCTGCCGCCGGTGAACAGGTGCGAGACGTAGGTCGTCGGGGTGTCGATCTGGGTGTTGATGCCGAGGCCCTTCTCCAGGGCCGCGGCCGCGGTGAAGATCTTGTAGATCGATCCCGTGCCGAACTTGTTCTCGATGCCGTACGGCTGCGGGTACTGCGTCTGGCCCTTCGAGGCGTCCTGGCCGTAGTCGCGGTTGGACACCAGCGCGACGACCTCGTGCTTCTCCTTGCCCGGCTTGACGATGGCCATCACGTTCGCGATGCCGTCGGTGGTCTTGGGCACCTGCTCCATCGCGGCCTTCTTGGCCAGCGAGGTGGCGCTCAGGTCCAGGCTGGTCTTGATCGTGTAGCCGCCGGTCGCCAGCTGGTCCTGGGTGAAGCCGAGCTTCTCCAGGTACTCGGTGACGTACTGGCAGAAGAACCCGGCCTCCGGGCCCGCGCCGTTGCAGTTCTTCGCGGGCTTCACCGGCTCCTCGGCCACGCCCAGCGGGGTGGCCTTGGCGGCCTCGCCGTCGGCCTTGGACACCCGGCCGGTCTCGATCATCGTGTCGATCACGACGTTGCGGCGGCTGAGCGCCTGCGGGGCGCGCTGCCACGGGTTGAACATCGTCGGGTTCTGCACCATCCCGGCCAGCAGCGCGGACTGCGGCACGGTCAGCTTGTCCGGCGTGGTGTTGAAGTACGTCGCCGCCGCGGCCCCGATGCCGTAGATCGAGTTGGAGAACTCGACCACGTTCAGGTAGCCGGTGATGATCTCTTCCTTGGTCATCTTCTGCTCGAGCTGCAGCGCCAGCCGGGCCTCCCGCAGCTTGCGGGCGACCTTGGCCTCCTGTGCCTTCTGCTGCTCGGCCTTGTTGTTGCGGTAGACGACGTTGATCAGGTAGTTCTTCACGTACTGCTGGGTGAGCGTGGAGCCACCCTGCTGGTTGCCACCGCTCGTGCTCAGCGCGGCACGCGTTGTGCCCTTCCAGTCCACGCCGTGGTGTTCGTAGAAGCGCCTGTCCTCGATCGCGATCAGTGCTTCCTTCATCACCGGCGAGATCTGCTCCGCGGCCACCGGTATCCGGTACTGGTCGTAGAGCGTGGCGATCCGCTGGCCGTTCGCGGCGGTCATGGAGGTGATCAGGGGCGGCGGTATCTCGACCATCTCCGCCTGTGCGCTGTCGATCGTGTCGCTGGCCCGGTTCGAGGCCACGCCGAGCGCTCCGACCATGGGAAACAGCATCCCGGCGACCAGCACTCCGGCCAGCACACAGAGGCTGAGCATCTTGACCACACCGCTCGTGAAGCGCACGAAGGCCAGGGTACCGAGTAACCCCTTCCCGCCGCTGACTACGCTGCGGTATCGCATTGACTTCTGAGCGCCCGTGTGCGAGTAGTCAACGAAGGGGTGGAACCGGGGGCGTTCGAACGTCGTCAATTTTGTCACGACAGGCTGCTGGAGCCGGGGGGCTTCGGGCAATGGACACGACGGTAGGAGCTGGGGGAGATGTATTCGCATCCCAAACCACAGGACTGGCGCGTCAACGCGGCGTGCCGTGGTGACGATCCGGATGAGCTCTTCGTACGAGGCGCGGAACAGCGCAAGGCGAAACTGGTGTGCGTGGCGTGCCCGGTGCGCACCGAGTGCCTCGCCGAGGCGCTCGACAACAGAATCGAGTTCGGCGTCTGGGGCGGGATGACCGAGCGGGAGCGTCGCGCGTTGCTGCGCCGCAGGCCGGACGTCAGTTCGTGGCGTGACCTGCTGGACAACGCACGTCGCCAGCACGAACCCGAAGACGCACAGGTCGGCTGACGCCGACGTCGCCGCTCAGCCCGCGCTGAGCTGCTCACCGATCTGCCGCAGGCCCGCCAGGTCATGCACGTCCGATGGCATGGCGGGCACGCGGGCGACCGGCACGCCCTGGTGCGCCCGGGTGAACCTGGCGACCAACCGCTGTTCCCGTTGCGCGACTGATACCCGATCGGCATGCAATCGCAACACGGCCGCGGCCAGTGGCGAATCGCCACGACGCTCCAGCGCCTCGGCGGCCGTGAGGGCCTCCGGGCCGGGCAGTTCAGCCAGTACCGGGTGAGTGCGGTTGACCACGAGCCCGGCCAGCGGCATGGACTCACCGGCGAGCCGTTCGACGAAGTAGCTGGCTTCCCGCAGCGCGTCCGGTTCGGGCGCGGCGACCACCAGGAACGCCGTGCCGCCGGACCGCAGCAGCTCGTACGTGCGGGTCGAACGTTCCCGGAACCCGCCGAACATGCTGTCGAAGGCCTGCACGAACGCGGACGCGTCGGCCAGCAGCTGCCCGCCGACGATCGTCGACACGGCCTTGGCGAACAGCGAGAACCCGGCGCCGACGATCTTGCGAAGCCCCCAGCCGCCCGCCTTGGCCGGGCCGGCCAGCAGCTTGATCATCCGGCCGTCCAGCGCGGTGGACAGGCGCTGCGGCGCGTCCAGGAAGTCCAGCGCCGACCGGCTCGGCGGGGTGTCGACGATGATCAGGTCCCACTCGCCCCCGGCGGCCAGCTGCCCCAGCTTCTCCATCGCCATGTACTCCTGCGTGCCGGAGAACGAACTGGAGATGGTCCGGTAGAACGGGTTGGCCAGCACTTCCTTGGCCTTCTCGGGCCCGGCGTGCGCGTGCACCATGTCGTCGAACGTGCGGCGCATGTCGAGCATCATGGCCGAGAGGTCGCCCTCGGGCTCGAACCCGTCGACCTCCACGCGACGCGGCTGGTTGCCCAGCTCACGAAGGCCGAGCGCCTGGGCCAGCCGGCGCGCCGGGTCGATCGTCAGCACGACGGTCTTACGGCCGCGCTCGGCCGCGCGCACCGCGAGGGCCGCGGCTGTCGTGGTCTTGCCGACCCCGCCGGAGCCGCAGCAGACGATCACCTTGGTCGACGGATCGTCGATCAGCTCGTCGGTCTTCAGGGCTGGTGTGCTCACCGGACCCCCTGTTCGACCATGATCTCGGCCATTTCGTACAGCGCGGCCACGTCGACCCCGTCGGTCATCTCGGGCAGTTCCAGCGCGGGCAGGTCGCTTTCGGCCAGGTGCTCGCGCGCGGTGCTCTCGGCCTGCACGCGGATCGCGTGCTCGACCGTCTCGGCCACCAGGCCGTCGAGAACGTCCTCGTCCAGGTCGAGCCCGGCCGTCTCCAGGCCGGTACGGATGCGCGACGCGTCGACGCGGCCCCCGGCGGCGGACGTGACCGAGCGCGCGGGCAGCCGTGGCGGCCGGACCCGGTTGACGATCACGGCGCCCGGTCGCAGGTCGGCGCCGTCGAGTTCGGCGACGGCGTCGAGCGTCTCCCGGACCGGCATCTCCTCCAGCAGCGTGACCAGGTGTACGGCGGTGTCGTCGGAGTGCAGCAACCGGACCACGCCCTCGCTCTGCCCCTTGATCGGGCCGACTTTCGCCAGATCGGCCATGGCCCTGGTGACATCGAGGAACTTCACGATCCGGCCGGTCGGCGGCGCGTCCAGGACGACCGCGTCGTACAGGTGCCGGCCGTTGTCGCCGGTGCGCCCGACAGTCTCTTTGATCTTGCCGGTGAGCAGCACGTCCCGCAGGCCCGGCGCCAGCGTGGTGGCGAAGTCGATCGCGCCCATCCGGCGCAGCGTCCGCCCGGCGATGCCCAGGTTGTAGAACATCGACAGGTAGTCCAGCAGCGCCGCCTCGGCGTCCACGTGCAGCGCGCGGACCTCACCGCCGCCGGGCGCGGACGCGATGCGCTGCTCGGCGTACGGCAACGGCTCGGTGTCGAAGAGCTGCGCGATTCCCTGACGACCCTCGACCTCGGCGAGCAGGACCCGCCTGCCGCCGGTCGCCAGCGCGATCGCGAGCGCCGCGGCCATGGTCGTCTTGCCGGTACCGCCCTTGCCGGTCACCACGTGCAGCCGGGCTCTGGCCACGTGATCGGTCCAGCCGACGACAGGGGAGGTCACAACTTCAGCGTAAATGTCGGATTAACGGCGCGCTCCCAGCAGGCGTCAGCTCGTGAGCAAGAGCACTGTGTTGGTGACTCCGACCGCCGCGACGACCACCCACACCACCGGCCCCGGCAGGACCGTCAGCGACAACACGCAGAGCAACAGGACGATGGTGAACGAGATCGCACCGGCCAGCGCCACGCTCGAGTTGGTCGCGCCCTTGCGGTCCCGGGTCTGTGCCATCGCCAGCAGCACGAGGATCACGCCGCCGAAGCCGATCAGCAGGCCCGCGATGACTCGCCACGTCTCCACTTCGTGGACGCTACCCGGCCGTCCGGTCCGTCACGAAGCGGCACGGGATAGTCTCCGGCACATGACCAAGTGGGAGTACGCGACCGTTCCGCTGCTGACGCACGCCACCAAACAGATCCTCGACCAGTGGGGCGAGGACGGCTGGGAACTCGTCACCGTGCAGCCGGGTCCCACCGGCGAACAGCTCGTGGCCTTTCTGAAGCGGCCCAAGGCATGAGTTGGTCGCAGAAGCTCGCTGAGCTGGGCATTCAGTTGCCGTCGGTGGCCGCGCCGGTCGCCGCGTACGTGCCCGCGGTGCGGTCCGGATCGCACGTGTACGTCTCCGGTCAGCTGCCCTTCATCGAGGGCGCCCTCGCCGCGACCGGCAAGGTCGGCGGCGAGATCAGCCCGGAGGAGGGCAAGGCGCACGCTCGCACGTGCGCGCTGAACGCGCTCGCCGCCGTGCACAGTCTCGTCGGCATCGACGCGGTGGTGCGCGTGGTCAAGGTCGGCGGGTTCGTCGCCGCGGCCGAAGGGTTCACGGCGATCCCCACTGTGGTCAACGGCGCCTCGGAGCTGTTCGGCGAGGTGTTCGCGGACGCGGGCAGGCACGCCCGCGCCGCCGTCGGGGTGGCCGAGCTCCCGCTCGGCGCGCCCGTCGAGATCGAAGTGATCTTCGAGGTGGGCTGAGCCCGCCGCTGGGAGGAGAGCTCTTATGGACAGCTACGCCGAGTCGGACTGCCACGAGCTACTGCTGCGGCTCGCCGGCCGTCTGCCCGACCGTCAGCTCTGGCGGTTCCGCGACTGGCTCGCCGCGGGGGCCGTGACCGCACTCGCCCGCACGTTGCCGCTGACACTTTTGCGAGAACGTGTCGGACTCACCGCGGAAGAGTCTCGCCTGCTCACGAACGCCTTGCGGCCCGCGGGCGCGGATCCTGAGCGGTTGAATGCGCTGCCATGGGTGGACGAAATCGCCGAAGTCGACTACACCTTCACGTCAGAGTCGCCCGAATGGGTGAGCATGGGTGACTCCACGGGTGTAGTTCTTGGGGCGATTGTTCGGGACCGATCCGATATCGGTGAGGTCCGCGGGACGTGGCGTCTGCCACGAACGGGTGGTGGTGCTGCCACGCGTGTCGTCCTGGTGACTGCGACCACGCAGTGCGCGAAGCTCGCCGGCGAACTGCAACGGGTACTGCGTGCGCTCGGTGAACACGAGCCGAGCGTCGAGGTGATCCCGAGGGGCATCCTGCTTCCTCGGTACCACCAGGCGGCACTGGCGGCATCGGTGCCGTTGGCCATGGGTGCGGCAGAAGGGGGCCACCTGGTCCCGAGCTGACGCGCCCGCTCGACCAGCTGGAATGGAGAGAAGTCGTGACCCAGGTCGCTGACCGCGTTGCGCTCCCGATCCGTGTCCATGACCTCTTGCTGGGCCTCGCTGGCAGGTTGGACGACGACGCGCTGACCGACGCCCGCGAGCTGCTGGCCTCGGCGGAACTGGACCGCTCGCTGGAACTGATCGCCGGCTGCCTGGTGGCCGGCCGGATTCCGCTGTCGCCGGTGGAGCGCAGAGACCTGGAGGCGATGTTCGCCGAGGCGAACTGCGACACGACGCTGATCCAGCAGTTGAAGGTGGACGACGGCCGGGCCCGTCCGCCGGTCCACAAGTTCCACCCGGGACTGGTGGACTCGCAGATCGGTGGCGCCGAGGCGGGCGTGAGCGACGCCGTGCACCGCGTGCTGGAAGTCCTGCCGGACGTCCGCGCGCTGTGGTGCGTCTGGCGGACCACCCCGGCAGGGGCGGTCGCCGGGTCCGTGCCGCACCGGCTCGTGCTCGTCGAGATCGGCCCGCGCGGCTTCCCGCCCGCGACCGCCTACCGGATCGAGCACGCCCTGCGGCGAGCCGGGATTCGCGCGGCCGTCGAGGTCCTGCGGGACAACTCGCCGCTGAGCGAGTACCACCGCCAGGGCATGCAGCAGGCACGCCGGGTCTCGTTCGACGGGGCCGTAGAGGAGCCTGCTTCAGAGACCTCACGGACTTGGGCGCAGCAGCGCGAGACATCGTGGAAGGACGACGTCCCCGCGGTGGCGGTGGTGGACGACCAGCCGGCCACGAGCAGCTGGATCCCGGAGATGGACCCGCCGGCCACGACGTCGGGCAAGGCACCGAAGCCGTCACCGAAAGAGACGACCAACGTCATCGAACCGGTGATCGAGCCCGTGCCCGACGCGGTGACCGAGCCCCCGGCCCGCCCGGAGCGGCCAAATTTCGACCAACCCGGGCTGCGTCAAGCGACAAGCAGCGTTGACGAGCCCGAACCGGTCACCAAGCCGAAGAAGCCGGCGCCGGCTCCGGCTCCCTCGGCCGCGTCCTCGAAGGACACGTTCGAGGACAGTGACCTCAACGACCAGGAACGCGACCTGCTGCGCCAGTTACAGGAAGAGCTGGCCAAGCGGGAGCAGGCAGAGGCGTCCAGCAACAAGAAGCTGAGCTGGCAGACCGACAAGTCCGGCAGGCACTCCGACGCCGAAGCGAAGTGGTCGAGCCCGTCGGCGGCGACGCCCCGGATCATCAACGGCGTCCCGCCCACCGCGGGCGGCTCGGTCGAACCACCGCGCTTCCCACCCGGCGCCTGAGCGTTTTCGGAAAAGGGCCGTGCGGCCGTACGGCCCTTTTCATGCGTCCGATGCCGGGTGGCCGGTTCCGGTTTCCGCACAGCTGTGGACAACCTCCGGCGGACCTGCGCGCCTGTGGACAACCCTGAGCGTGCCTGTGGACAACCGCTGGCCGACCGGACCGGCTGTGGACGACGGCTCCGCTGCCTGCCCGAGTTGTCGGACCCGCTCGGTAGGTTGGATTCGGGGGCTGCTCACTCAGGTCCGGGTGGTTTCTCGGTCTCCCGGGCGATGTCCTCGATGATGCGTTGCAGGTGCAGGCCGCGCTGGGCGTCGCAGGGATGGCTTGTCGTGCCGCTGTGGACCATCGCGACGAAGTCGTCGAGCAGGACTGTGAAGGCCTGGTCCGAGGGGGTTTCGCGGCCTGGCAAGGTGCGGTAGCCGTTGTCGCCGTACACGCTGAAGTCGACCACCGTCGGCCGGAGCGGCATCCTCAGCGAGATCGTGATCGTGCTCGTCGCGCCGGTCTCGTGGCCGAGGATGAAGTGCCAGAGGTCCCGCTGGCCGCGGCTCGCGCCCAGAACATCGGTGATCGTGCCGAGGGCGGCGTCCATCAGGTCGATCACGTGCGGGCCGACGTCGAGCAGCGCGCCGCTTTCGTGCCGCCACGCCGAACCCGAGTAGTCCTCGGACAGCAGGGCGCCGGACATCCACTGGGCGTTGCCGCCGACCCAGCCGCCGGTCGCGTGCAGATCCGCCAGCCAGTCCTTGGTCTCCTGCGCGAACCGGCGGACCAGGGACACCAGCGACACCACTCCGGCGTCGGCGATCGCGCCCGCGAGTCGTTTCGCTTCGTCGACGGTCGCGGCGATGGGTTTCTCCAGGATCACGTGCTTGCCCGCGGCCACCGCCCGCAGCGCCAGCTCGGCCTGCACGGCCGGAGGGACGGCGAAGGCGACCGCGTCGACCTGGTCGAAGAGTTCCGCCGGGGAATCGGCCGGTTCGATGCAGTACGCCTTGGCCATCGTGTCGGCCGCGTCGCGGCGACGTGCCCAGACCGAGGTGAAGTGCACCCCCGGGTGCTCGGCCAGGCCCGGCGCGTGCGCGCGTTCCGCCCAGAGTCCGGCACCGATCAGTCCAACCCGCACTTGTTCGTCCACGCGCCCAGTATCGACCGGTGAGC
Source organism: Kibdelosporangium persicum (assembly GCF_013280595.1). Classification (GTDB taxonomy): domain Bacteria; phylum Actinomycetota; class Actinomycetes; order Mycobacteriales; family Pseudonocardiaceae; genus Kibdelosporangium; species Kibdelosporangium persicum. The sequence goes on along the minus strand of NZ_JAAATY010000009.1, from coordinate 186,353 downwards.
CGGGTCACCCCGTGCGCGGCCCGCCCCGGGCTTAGGCTCGCGTTGTGCGTGAACTACCGAAGGAGATGGTTCTGCCGGAATCGATGGTTCCGGACGAGTTCCCTGATCCGCCGGTGACGCCGAAGGACGCGGCCACAGTCGTGTTGCTGCGAGACACCCCGGACGGCATCGAGGCCTTCCTGCTGCGCCGCGTCGTCGGGATGGCGTTCGCCGGTGGGATGAGCGTTTTCCCTGGCGGTGGCGTCGACAAACGGGACGCGGACGCGGCGATCGCATGGTCCGGCCCGCAACCGGAGTGGTGGGCGGAGAAGTTCGCGTGCCCGGTACCGCTCGCGCGCGCTTTGGTGTGCGCGGCCGTGCGGGAGACGTTCGAGGAATCCGGTGTGCTGCTCGCCGGCCCGGATTCGGACAGCGTCGTTTCCGACACCCGGCCGTACGCATCCGCCCGGAAGTCGTTGGTGGAGCGCGAGTTCTCGTTCGCGCAGTTCCTGGCCGACACCGGGCTCGTGCTGCGCGCGGACCTCCTGCGGCCGTGGGCGAACTGGGTGACGCCCGCCGAGGAACCCCGGCGCTACGACACCAGGTTCTTCATCGCCGCCCTTCCGGAAGGCCAACGCGCGGACGGGTCGACGTCCGAAGCGGACCACGCGGAGTGGCGCCGCCCGGCGGACGCGATCGGCCTGTGGAAGGCAGGTGAGCGCGGCCTGCTGCCGCCGACCTGGATGACCCTGTCCGAACTCGGCGAACAGCCGACGGTCGCGGCCGCGATGGCGACCGACCGGACGATCAGCAAGATCATCCCCAAGGTGATCAGGGAAGGCCGCGTCCTGCGGCCGGTCCTGCCCGGCGACCCGGCGTACGGCCGCGCCGTCGGTCACCTCGACGCACGACCAGACGACACGCTGGGCTGAGATCGCGAGGGAGGAACCCGTGAGCGTGGTGCATCCGGCATACGGCGTGTTGCGTGAGGTCACGCCGACCGCCTCGGTGATGCTTGAGGACAATCCCGGCGACATGACGCTCGACGGCACCAACACGTGGATCCTGCGCGGCCCGGACGCCTCGGACTGCGTCGTGGTGGACCCGGGCTACGAGGACATCCCGCACCTGACCCGCGTGGCGGACTGCGGCCCGATCTCGCTGATCCTGATCACCCACCACCATCCCGACCACGTCGGCGGCGCACCCAAGCTGGCCGAGCTCACGGGCGCTCCGATCCGCGCGTTCGACCGGAAGCTCTGCCGGGACGCGGAGCCTGTGGCCCATGGGGAAGTGGTTTCGGCCGCGGGACTCGACCTGACCGTGCTGCACACGCCGGGCCACACCGACGACTCGATCTGTTTCCAGCTCGACGACGCCGTACTGACCGGCGACACGATCCTCGGCCGCGGTACGACCGTGATCTCGTCGCTTGGCCACTACCTCGACACGCTCCGGCTCCTGCGGACGATCACCGGCGTCGCCGCGCTGCCCGGCCACGGTGAGGAGTTGCCTGACCTCGCCGCTGTGGCCAGCGAATACCTCGCGCACCGTGAGGAACGGCTCGACCAGGTCCGTGCCGCGTTGCAGCAGCTCGGTCCGCATGCGACCGCACGCCAGGTTGTCGAAGTCGTGTACGCCGACGTGGACAAGGCGCTGTGGGGACCGGCGGAGTGGTCGGTCCGCGCGCAGCTGGACTACATCCGTAACCACCCTGAGCCCGCCCAGCCCTGATCCACGGCCGCGACTTGCCGAAGACGGCGACCTGGAGACCAGGATCGTGAGTTGCGCAGACGGCAACTTGGAGACCCGGATCGTGGCCGAAGTGGTCCTGGCCGAGGCCCGGCCGGGCTTGGACGGCAACGAGATCGTGCGGCTGGTCGGGTTGTGTGCTCCTACCGTTGCCTCGATCTTGCCGCGACTTCGTGGCGCGTTCGCCCCGGCGAGCCGCGTGTCCAGTGCGGACAAGGCGCCTGGTCGATAGCGAGATCGTGCGGCTGTTCGGCTGCGTGCTCCTGCCGTCGCCGCGACCTCGTGGCAGCCTCCACCCTGGCGAGCCGCATGTCCAGGTCCTTGAACCGAGGTGGTCAGGCTGGTCCGGCTGGAGCCGGTGGCCGTTGAGCACGCTCGCCTTCCCCGGACGGGCCCAGCACTGTTCGGAGGCTGGGCAAGCCCGGCTCACCTGAAGTGTGCCCAGGCACGGCCAAGCTGGGTGCGCATACACCTGGCGTTGCGGTGGCCTTGTCCCGCCGCACTGCTATCCCCGGGCGGTGCGGCGCGGGTGCCGATGGCTATTCGGTTGTGGGGTCTGGGTGCATAGGGGCTCCTTCTCGTTATGTGGCTGGTGGGCGCATGGGGGCGACCATGTAGCGCAGGTCCATGGCCTCGTTGGGGTCGGGTGAGCTGAACACGGTTGCGCGCATGCCTGGCTGGATGGCCAGGCGGACTCGGCCGCCGGAGAACGGTTTGAGGGCGTCGACGAGGAAGCGCGACTGGAACGACGGCGACGTGCGGCCGTCGGACACGTCGGCCTTGACCGTCTCCTCGGCTTCGCCTGCCTGTTGGTCGGCGCTGCGCAGGCGGACCTCGTTGTCCCCGACTTCGAGTTTGAGCACGCCGCGGTTGTCCGCGTAGAGCGCGACCCGGCGGACGGCGGCGAGCAGCGCGTCAGTGTCGGCCTCGACGTGGGTGTCGACGGCGGACAAGACGAGCTTGCTCTCGCTAAGGAACGAGCCGTCGAGTAATGCCGTGGTGACCACGGAGTTGTCCCACGCCAAGCCGATGCGGTTGTCGTCCGCGTGCAGTGCGACCTGTCCGCGGGCCTGTTTGGCCACCTCGGCCAGGAGCGTCGCCGGGATCAGGGCATCCAGGTCCGCGGCGACCGGTGTCCACGGCAGGGAAGCGACCGCCATGCGGTACCGGTCGGTCGCGGCCAGCACCAACCGGTCACCGTCCGCACGGACACGGACGCCGGTGAACAGAGGTAACGCTTCATCGCGCGACGCGGTCGCGGCGACGGTCGCCAGCGCGGTGACGAACAGGTCGCCGTCGACCGAGCCTGCGAGCGGAGGCGTGGTCGGCGTACCGGGGTGCAAGTCCGCGTCGAGGAGCGGCAAGGCGAATCGAGCGTTGGGCGTCCGGACCGCTAACCGCGCACCCTCCACGGCGAGGCGCACCATCGGCACGTCCAGGGCGCGCAAAGTCTCGGCGAACGGCTTGGCCGGCACGAGCACACGCCCCGAGGTGTGCACGGTGGCCGAGCACGACAGCCGGATGGCGCGCTCCCGGTCGCTGCCCGCCAGAACGACACCGTCGTCCGACGCGGTCAGCAGCAGCCCGGCGAGCACAGGGTCGAGCGTCCGCCCCGGCAGCAGGCGCACTGCCTCGGCGGCCGCATTGGCCAGGTCTGTGGTGGTCGCGGTCAGATCCATGCTTCGCACCGTAGCGGCCCGGTCTGACATTTTTGAGTTTTCGCAGGTAGGTTGCTGTTATGGAGCAGGTCGCGACGATCACCGGCACGTTCGGGCCGGGTGCGCCGGACTGGCACTACCTGCCGGTGGAGATTCCCGAAGGCGTGCGGGAGATCGAGGTCGTCTACCGCTACGACAAGCCGGACGTGCCGCCCGGCGTCAGAGGCAACGCCCTCGACATCGGGGTTTTTGGTCCGCACGAACAATTCCGTGGCTGGTCGGGCGGTGCCCGGGACCGGTTCACGATCAACGCCACCGAGGCCACGCCCGGCTACCTCGCCGGTCCGCTCCAGCCCGGTGAGTGGCAGATCCTCCTGGCGCCGTACACGGTTTCCCCGCAGGGCATGGCTTTCGAGGTGGACGTCACTGTCCGATTCGGACCCGACGGCCCGGCGTTCCGGCCCAACCCGGCGCCGTCGACAGCGCCGGCAGCGGACCGGGGACGAAGCTGGTACCGCGGCGACGGGCACGTGCACACCATCTACTCGGACGGCCGCCGCAAGCCGGGAGAACTCGTCGCGGACGCACGGAAAGCGGGCCTGGACTTCATCGTCTCGACCGAGCACAACACTTCGAGCGCGCACCTGCAGTGGGGCGATCACGCGACTGAGGACCTGTTGATCCTCAACGGTGAAGAGGTCACGACACGGACCGGGCACTGGCCCGCGTGGAATCTTCCGGCGGGCACATGGATCGACTGGCGTTACCGCGCGGACGACCCGCAGCGGTTGCGGAAGTTCGTCGACGAGGTCCACGAGTCAGGCGGGATGGTCGTCGCCGCGCACCCGTTCGGGCCGTGCGTCGGCTGCACCTGGGAATTCGGCTACGAACGCGCGGATCTCGTCGAAGTGTGGAACGGGCCCTGGACGCTGGACGACGAAGCCACCGTCATCGCCTGGGACAGTCTGCTGCGCGCCGGACGCTGGATTCCAGCGGTCGGCAACAGCGACTCGCACACCCACAATGACCAGGTGGGCTTGCCGCACAACGTAGTCCTGGCCGACGGCCTGACAGGGCCGCAGCTGATGGAGGGCTTTGCCAAGGGGCGCAACTGGATCGCGGAATCGTCAGCGGTCCAGCTGGAGTTCACCGCCACGGCCGACGACACGACGGTGGGCATCGGGGAGACGCTGAGAACGGACCCGGGCACGCCGATCGCCTTGGAGATCAAGGCAAGCGGCGCGCCGGACACCCATGTGCGAATCCTCGACCAGCACGGTCCTCAGTGGGGCGGTTACGTCCCCGCGGCGGGCGCGACGGTCACGTGGACGACGCAAAGCCGTTACAGCAAATGGGTTCGCGTCGAAATCCGCCGGGAACAGCCGACCAGCACCACACGGGACACCATGGTGGCGTTGACGAACCCGATCTTCTTCAGGTGATCAGTAGCGGCTGGTCAGCTCGTCGTGGATGAAGGACAGCACCTCGTCGACGTCGGCGTCCAGCGCCACGTCGACCAGGCGGTCGCCGGCCGGGGCGCGCCGGTTGCGCAGGTCGGCGATGGTCGCCCCGCTGCCCGGCCCGTCGGTGCAGTCGACCTCCAGTGCCATCGGCGTCGTCTTCAGCAGGCCCGGCCTGATCGCTTCGGCGACCGCGATCGCGTCGTGCATGATGAGGTCGTCCGTGCCGACTTCCTGCTTGTAGAACTCGCGGTAGTGCGGCGTCATCGCGACCAGTTCCCGGCCGACCGCGTTGGCGGCGGAGACCTTGCCCAGCCAGTCGTCGGCCACCGCGCACTTCATCGTGATGTCCAGGGGCACGAGGGTGACCGGAACGTCCTCTTCGACAAGAACCCGGCGTGCGGCCTCGGGATCGACCCAGACGTTGAACTCGGCCGCGGGCGTGACGTTGCCGCCTTCGATCCCGCCGCCCATGATCACCAGGCGTTCGATCTTGGACTTGATCGAGGGGTGCGCCGCCAGCAGCACGGCGATGTTGGTCAACGGACCGATCGGCACGATCGTGACCGGCTCTTCGGCGGCGGTGAGCAGGTCGACCATCAACGTCACGGCGTCACGTGGATCGACGCTCGCCTTGGAGGTGCCGATGTTGCCCGCGTGCCCGCCGAGTCCGTCGTTGCCGTGTGCGTCGTCGCTGCGCGCCGGCCTGGAGAACGGCCGGTGTGCGCCCACCGCGACGGGAACGTCCTCACGGCCGCACATCGCCAGGACGTTCAACGCGTTGCGCGTGGTGTGCTCGATGCCGATGTTGCCCGCCACGGTCGTCAACGCGAGCAGGTCGACGTCCGGATGCCGGGCGGCCAGCGCGATCGCGAAGGCGTCGTCAACGCCGGGGTCGGTGTCGATGATCAGACGGCGCATGGTTCTCCCTAGCTCGCGAGTGCGTGGTCTGCTTTCCTGCTGGGCACTCCTGCGGCGATCGTGCCACGGAACACGAACACGAGGCCCGCGAAAATCAGCCCGGCGACGGCGGCCGCGATGAACGCGGACGACACGCTGACGTGCTCGACGAGGTAGCCACTCGCCGACTGGCCCAGTGCGAGGCCGAAGGTGACGGCGGTGATCACCCAGCCGAACGCCTCGGTCATCGTGCTCGGCGGCGCGACCTGTTCGAGCGCGGTCGAGTGCGAAGTGGACTGCGGAGTGATCATCATGCCCGCGATCAGCAACGTCACCGCCAGCCAGAGCAGCGAGCTCGGGATGGCCGAGAACGTGACCAGGATGGCGAATCCGGCCAGCAGCACGGGCAACCGCAGGTGCATCGGCCGTGGCCACGGGCGCATCCCGTAGATCACGCCGAAGATCACCGAGCTGATCGACCAGACGCTGAGCATCACGCCGCCCATGGCCTGCTGACCTGCGGCGGTGGCGGCGGCAGGCACCGCGACCTCGACAAAACCGATCACCACACCGAAGCCCATCACCGCGAGGATGACCGTACGCATACCCGGGCTGACCAACGGACCGAGCAGGCTCGTCCCCGTCTGCACCAACGGCCGCTGCGCGCGGACAGTCTTGGTGAGCGCGAACGTGATCGCACCGGCCGCCTGGGACAACGCGCTGACCAACACGCCTGTGCCCGCCCACGGCAGCGCCGAGAGCAACCCGGCGAGACCGGGTCCGAGGATGAAGAACACCTCGATGCTGATGGCGTCGTAGTTGTACGCGGCTTGTCGCGTACGGCCTGCGGGCAACAGACGCGACCACAACGTCCGTGACGCCGAGCCGACCGTCGGCTGTGTCAGTCCGACCGCGAACGCGAAGCCGACGAGCGCGGGCGCGCTCATGCCTGCCTCGACGCCCATGATCGCGATGGCGACGAAGACAGTGAACGCGGTCGACGCGACCAGCAGCGGACGGCTCGGTCCAAGACGGTCCATGACCCGGCCTTGCAGCACCGATCCGATCGACGAACCGATCAGCGCGCCCGCCGACACCAGCCCGGCGACGGCGTACGAACCTGTCGCGCGCTGGACGTAGAACAGCATCGCGAACCCGACCATCGCGATCGGCAGGCGGGCGAACACGGCGGCAATCATCGGGCCGCCCGCACCAGGAGTGGTCAGGGCGGCCCGGTAGTCGGCGAACGAGACGTTGTGGGACACGCGTACCAGTATGCGGTGAAGTGGTACTCCCGTACCACTAAATTACGGTGGGTTTCCTCACTTCGTCCGATTGGGCTACTCGAAACCCGAACGTGATCACAGTTGTATAACGGAATGTAAATCTGCGGCGAACCAGCGCAACGAATCCGACTCAACCGAGTCCTGGAGAGTGAAAAGACTTGAGCCGCAGGGGTCCCGCGGGTGATGGTGGATTCGCCGCCGAGCATCGGGTACTCGCGAAGCGGCGGAAAATCCCTCCGGCGGAAGGGTCGGGGCCAGATCGCACGGAGGGCGGGGAGCGTGAGCTGTCGGGGGATGGCTTGCGCGAAAGGAAGGGCGCCCGGTCGCCACGTCGGGGGTGGCGGCCGGGTGCCCTTTCTTCATGCCCGCCGGCAGCAAACCCCTCGTGAGTGTTTATCAGGGTTAGAACGCCGATAAACGCTCACGAGGGCTGACCAGGACAAAGCCCCCGGCGCGGGCGCCGGGGGCGGAGTCGGGAGCCAGGGGTTACCGTGCGCGCCGAGCCAGCCGCTCGGGGTCCAGGATCAGCACGCTCTTGCCTTCGAGCCGCAGCCAGCCGCGGTGGGCGAAGTCGGCCAGCGCCTTGTTCACGGTCTCCCGCGAAGCGCCGACGTACTGGGCGATCTCCTCCTGGGTCAGGTCGTGCGTCACCCGGAGCAGGCCCGCCTCCTGGCTGCCGAACCGCTGGGCCAGCTGGAGCAGGGCCTTGGCGACACGACCGGGCACGTCGGTGAAGATCAGGTCCGCGAGCATGCCGTTCGTCCGGCGCAACCGCCGGGCCACCACGCGCAGCAGCTGCTCCGCGATCTCGGGGCGGGTGGCGATCCACTGCCGCAGCTCCGGACGGCCCATCGTGACCGCGCGGACCTCGGTCACCGTGGTCGCGGTCGACGTACGGGGTCCCGGGTCGAAGATCGAGAGCTCGCCGAACATGTCCGACGGCCCGAAGATGCCGAGCAGGTTCTCCCGCCCGTCCGGGGACTTCCTGCCGAGCTTCACCTTGCCGGACAGGATGATGTACAGCCGGTCGCCCGGCTCTCCCTCGGCGAAGATGACGTGCCCGCGGGGGAACTCCACGTTCTCGAGCGTCTGGCTCAGCGCCTCGGCTGCCGCGGGCTCAACCCCCTGGAAGATGCCTGCCCTGGCCAGGGTCTCGTCCACGCTCGTCCCTCCTGTCGAGACACGGCGAACCTGACACCGTCGCCGTCTTCACTACCTGCAGTGTAGGACGTTCACCCGGATGTACCCACCGGGCACGCCGCACGCTACCGGGTGGTAGTCACATGCGCACGCGCTGCCTCGTCCGCGCGGCGCGTCCGCCACGGCGGCGGAGCCGGAACAGGTCGAGAGCACGGCCGATGCCGTGGCCGTAGAGCGCGCGGGCCTCGTCCGGGCGCATGTCCTCAAGCAGCTGGGTGACTTCGTCCTCGCGGACGGCTGCGTCGCGCAGGCGCGTCTCGACGCGTTCCATGAACAACGCGAAGAGCATGACCACCAGCGGTACCACGAACACGAACCAGACAGCCACCATCAGTTGGATCCTCGCTTAACGTGCGTCGGGGTCGGCACATTCACTAAGACGTCTGGGGTCGGTCGACGTTGTCCGGCGGCCCGTAGGCTAGTCCCGTGCCTCCCGCCACCAAGCAGCCCCCCGGGCAGACGGTCAAGCCTGCGACGGGGTTGGTCCGGCGTGCCCGGCGGATGATTCGCGCGTTGTCGGAGGCTTTTCCGGACGCGCGTGCCGAGCTGGACTTCACCAACCCGCTTGAGCTGATCGTCGCGGTCGTGCTGTCCGCGCAGACCACGGACGTCCGGGTCAACCTGACCACGCCCGCCCTGTTCGCGAAGTACAGGACCGCCGAGGACTACGCCAGTGCCGACCGGACCGAGCTGGAAGAACTGATCCGGCCGACGGGCTTCTACCGCAACAAGGCCGCCGCCCTGATCGGGCTGGGTGCCGCGCTGGTCGAGCGGTTCGGCGGCGAGGTCCCCGGCACGATGGAGGAGCTGGTCACGCTGCCCGGCGTCGGCCGCAAGACCGCGAACGTCGTGCTCGGCAACGCGTTCGGCGTGCCGGGGCTGACCGTGGACACGCACTTCGGCAGGCTGGTCCGCCGGTGGGAGTGGACGGCCGAAGAGGACCCGGTGAAGGTCGAGTACGCGGTCGGCGCGCTGTTGCCACCCAAGGACTGGACGATGGCGTCGCACTGGATCATCTTCCACGGCCGCCGCGTGTGCCACGCCAAGAAGCCCGCATGCGGCGCATGTCTGCTGGCCAGGGATTGTCCGTCGTACGGCACCGGCCCGACGGAGTTCGAGACGGCGGCGAAGCTGGTGAAGGGCGTCGAGGCCGAGCACCTGATCGCGCTGGCCGAGAAGGCGGGCAAGCCCAAGCGCGGCAAGGCCGCCAGTTGAGCGTCAAGATCCGTTGGGCGATAGTCGCGCTGGTCCTGGTCGTGGCCGGTGCGATCGCGTTCTGGCCGCGTGACGAGGAGAAGCCGCAGGCCGCGCCGCCGCCGGAGCCGATCAAGACCGATCTGCCGACGTGCTCACGTCAGGGCGTCGCGCTGGAGACCATGCAGGGCCTGAAGGCGACGTGCCTGGCCGACGGCGGTGTCGCGGACGTCGCGCAAGCGTTTGCCGGTCCGGTGCTGGTGAACGTCTGGGCCACGTGGTGCGCGCCCTGCCAGGAAGAACTCCCGGTGCTTGCGGCGTACGCGGCCGAACCCGGGGCCATCCCGGTCGTGACCCTGGCCGTCGAAAGCGACCAGACGACCGCCATCGCGATGCTGACGAACCTCAACGTGCGCGTGCCCGCCCTGCTCGACGGCGACAACTCGGTCCGCAGGGCGCTGAAGGTGCCGGCCATCCTGCCCGCGTCCTATGTGATCGACGCCCAGGGGACGGTGAACTTCGTCAACGATCCACGCGTGTTCAAGTCTGTGGCGGACGTGCGCAGGGCGGTGGGGCAGTGACCTCCCACGGTCCGCTGGTCGATCCGGCCGACGTCCCGCACTGGATGAGCAAGCTCGTCGAGGGCACCAGGGACCTGGACGTCGAGATGTTCCGCGGGCTCGCCCCGCCGGACCACGTGATCGCACGGGACGCGGCGGTGCTGGTCCTGCTCGGGGAAGGTCCCGACGGGCCGGATGTGTTGCTGTTACTGCGGTCGGACGCGCTGGGCTCGCACGCGGGCCAGGTGGCGTTCCCCGGCGGGAAGGCCGACGAGGGCGACGACTTCCCGATCGGCACCGCGCTGCGTGAGGCGGCGGAGGAGACCGGCGTGCTGCCCGGCGGTGTCCTGCCTGTCGCGCTGATGCCCGCGCTGTATGTGCCCGTTTCGAAGTTCCTGGTCACGCCGGTGCTCGCGTACTGGCACACCCCGGCGCCGGTCCGGGCGGTCGACCCGGCGGAGACCGCGGCGGTCGCCCGGATTCCCCTTGATCACCTCGCGAACCCGGCGAACCGGTTCATGGTCCGCCACCCGTCGGGGTTCACCGGTCCCGCGTTCTCGGCGCCGGGCATGCTGGTCTGGGGTTTCACGGCGGCGTTGCTGACGCTCGTGCTGGCCGTCGGCGGCTGGGAAGTGCCGTGGGACACGACCGATGTACGGGAACTTGACGTAGCGTGGCGGTCTACCCGTCCGGAGGAGTGAAGCTTGAACTGGGTCGACGTGCTGGTGCTGGCGCTGGTGGTGCTGGCCGCGATTTCCGGTGCGCGCCAGGGCGTCGTGATCGCGCTGCCGGCCCTGATCGGCGTCTTCGCCGGACTGGTGCTCGGCGCCATCGTCGCTCCGCTCGTCGTGGAGAACTTCACGAACTTCGCCACGCGAGCGGCGTTCTTCATCGCGATCGTGGTCTTCCTCGTCGCGCTCGGTGAGACAGCCGGGGTATGGGTAGGCAGAACGCTGCGGCGCAAGATGAAGACGCCGAACCTGACGCCGGTGGAAAGCATTCTCGGCGCGCTCGTGCAGGGCGTTGTCGTCTTCGTGGTCGCGTGGATCATCGCGGTGCCGCTGACCACGGTCACCGGGTTGCCCGGTCTGGCGCAGGCGATCCGCGGTTCGGTCGTGCTGGGCGGCGTGGACGACATCATGCCGCCGGGCGCCGAGAAGCTGCCCAACGGCGTGAAGAAGCTGCTGGACGATTCGGGTTTCCCCAGTGTGATGGGGCCGTTCTCGCAGACGCCGCTGGTCGACACCGGTCCGCCGGACCCGGCGTTGCAGTCCAGCCCGGTGGTTCAGCGGGTCCGGCCGAGCGTGCTGAAGATCCACGCGCGGGCGCAGTCGTGCTCCCGTGCCCTGGAAGGCACCGGGTTCGTGATCTCGCCGCAGCGCGTGATGACCAACGCGCACGTGGTCGCCGGTACCGACCAGGTGTCGGTCGAGACCGACGGTGGCCAGCTCGACGCCCGTGTGGTGCTCTACGACCCCTCGGTGGACGTGGCGATCCTGTCCGTGCCGGAGCTCAACGCCAGGCCGCTGCCGTTCGCGCCGCAGGACGCCGCCAAGGGCGACTCCACGATTGTGCTCGGCTATCCGCTGGACGGCCCGTACACCGCGTCGGCCTCACGAATCCGTGAGCGCATCAACCTGCGTGGCCCGGACATCTACGACGCCAACACCGTCACCAGGGACGTGTTCACGGTCCGCGCCAAGGTGCAGAGCGGTAACTCCGGCGGCCCGCTGGTCGACCCGAACGGCAACGTGGTGGGTGTCGTGTTCGGTGCCGCGGTGGACGACGACGAGACGGGTTTCGTGTTGACCGCCAAGGAGGTCTCGGACGAGGTGCAGCAGGCGCCACGGCTGACCCGCCGGGTCGACACCGGCGCCTGCGCGGCCTAGGCCGTGTATCAAAGCCCCGTTCGCGATAGCCGGGCCGGATGCGGCCCCTGGCGCCACTGCGGAAACGCCCAAAGACAACCAGTATTCGCGGCGTTCCCGCAGCGACGCCAGGAACCACCCCACCGAGCCGACTCCGGCCTCCGGCCGGGGCAGACTCTCATCGAACGGGGACATCGATACACGGCCTAACCGTTCGAGAGCCAGGACTTCAGGGTCTTGTTGACGCTGTCGGGCGCTTCCTCGTGCGGGTAGTGCCCGGCTTCGGCGAGCACGTGCAGCGGCGCCCGGGGGTCCAGCCATCGCTGCGACGCGCGGGCGGTGGCCACGAGCATCAACGGGTCCCTGGCGCCGTGAATCCGCAGTGACGGCACCGGGATCGGCTTGTCGAGCGCCTCGGCGAACCGGCGGCCTTCGCTGCGGATCTGCGCCCGGACGGCCCACCGGTAGTACTCCATCGCGGAGAACGCCACGCCCCGGATCTGGACGGCGTTCTTGTAGCGCTCGACGGCGGCGGTGAAATCCGTGCTGTCGGCCCATCCGCGGCCGGCCCACAGGCGCATCAGCTGTTCGAGCTCGATCGCGTCGTCCCGGACGAGTTTGCGTTCCGGGTACATCGGGATCTGCGCGCGAAACAGCGTCCCGATCGCGCGTGCCTGGTTGTTCTCCTTGCGGCGCAACGCGGTTCGGCGGATCTGGCGCCGCAACGCGAGCGGGTGCGGCGCGCTGACAGCGACGACCGAGTGCACGAGCCGGGGATGCAACGCCGCCGCGGACCACGCGAGCAGGCCGCCCCAACCGTGGCCGATGACGTGTGCCTTGCGTTCGCCCAAGGCTTTGATCAGACCGCCCACGTCGCCCGCGAGCGTCCACGCGTCGTAACCGCGCGGCGGCTTGTCGGAGTCGCCGTATCCTCGCAGATCAACGGCGACCGCGCGGTATCCCGCGTCGCTCAGCGCGGTGAGCTGGTGACGCCAGGTCCACCAGAACTCGCCGAACCCGTGCAGCATCAGCACGAGCGGGCCCTCGCCGGTCTCGGCGACGTGCAGGCTTATCCCGTTGGCGTGGACGTCGCGGTGTGCCCACGGACCGTCGACACGGACCGTAGACGGATCAGGATCGCTTCTCATCACTGTCGCGTTTGAGCGCGGCCACGGTGTCCTGGGCTGTCTTGATCGTGCGGCGCGGTCCCTTGATCCCGCGCACCTTGCGGTACCCGAGGTAGCCGAAGAGACCCACGATCAGCAGCATCACGCCCCAGGTGATCAGGAACCCGAGCCAGCGTTGCAGGCCGAGTTCGGCCAGCCCCTCGGCCAGCGCGATGAACGGGAAGTACAGGCTGAACAGCAGCACCACCAGGGCGATGATGAAGAAGACGCTGCCGCGCAGACCTCGTTTGACGTCCCGCGAGATCTCGATCTTGGCCAGCTCGATCTCCGCCCGCACCAGCGTGGACAGGTGCGTGGTCGCGTCCTTGACCAGCGCGCCGATCGACTGGTCGCCGGGGGGCAGACCGATCCGGTCCTCGGTCAACGGAATTGACGGGACCTGTGGCAGTCCCGCGCCTGCACGGTCGTTCTGCTGCGCACTCGTCACCTGGTCATCGTGCCATGGGGGCGGTCAGGCGGCCCGGCGTGCCCGGCTGCGCCGCACCAACATCGCCGCGGCCAGCAAGGACGCGACCGCCGAAGCCAGCAGGACGGCGGCCTTCACCCGCTCGGCCGCGCCGCCGTCCAGCGCGAGATCCGCGATCAGCAGGCTGACGGTGAACCCGACGCCGCCGAGCATCGAGACCGCGGCCATGTCACGCCAGCCCAGGTCGTTGGGCAGGACCGCGAGTTTGAGCCGGACCGCGGCGAACGTCGCGCCGAAGATCCCGACGAGCTTGCCGACCAGCAGACCGGCGATCACCGCGACGGCGACCCGGTCGTCCAGCATCTGGCCGAGCGCGTCCGGCGAGACCGGGACTCCGGCGGCGAACAGCGCGAACACCGGCACGGCGAGCCCGGCGGACCACGGCTGGAGCCGGTGTTCGAGGCGGATGCCGGGCGCGTCCCGCTCGTAGGAGTCTTTCTTGACCCTGGTCAACAGGCCAAGGGCGACGCCCGCGATGGTCGCGTGCACACCGGACTCGTGCACGGCGAACCACGTGCCGAGCGCGATCGGCACGTACAACCACGACGACCGGATTCGTTTGTGTTGCAGGTAGGCGTAAAGCGCGAGCAGGACGATCGCGGCCGCGGCGGCTGCCAGGTTGAACTTCGCCGTGAACAGGAGCGCGATGATGATGATCGCGCCGAGGTCGTCGACCACCGCGAGGCTCAACAGGAAGACGCGGGCGCTGCTGGGCAGGCCGGACGCGGTGAGGCTGAGCACGCCCAACGCGAAGGCGATGTCGGTCGCCGCCGGAACCGCCCAAGCCTGGTCGATTCCCGGCGCGCCCCAGCCGACCGCCAGCGCGACGCCGATCGGGACGATCATGCCGCCGGTCGCGGCGATCACCGGCAGGATCGCGGCCTTGAACCGGGACAGTTCGCCGACCACGAGTTCACGCTTGAGTTCGAGCCCGGCGACGAAGAAGAACAGGGCGAGCAGGCCGTCCTTGGCCCAGTCGCCGACCGAGAGTTCCCAGATGTGGAAGTCCCGCACCGCCTCGTAGGCGCCGCGAGTGGGGGAGTTGGCCAGGACCAGCGCCACCGCTGTCGCGCCGAGCAGGATCATCCCGCCGACGGTCTCGATACGCAGATATCTGGCGAACTCGCTGACCGGGCCGCGTCGCATCTCACTCCTGGAAGTTGGTAGCACTCAACCGTTGCCGACCAGACTTCCCGGCGCTCCGCGATCAACCCTAACTCAAGCGATCGGGTCGGGGAGCCTTCTGATGTGGTACTCCGTGGAGATGGTGCGCCCGGTCAACGGGTCGCCGAGTTCCACCCGCCACTCGTCGGCGAACTGGTTGACGCCCTTCTTCATCGGGATGGTCCCGGAGAGCAGCACCGTGCCGGGGATGTGCAGTTTCTGGTCGTGCAGCACGTCGATCCAGTACTGCGGGGGTAACAACTCCCCGCACGTGCCCGCCTGGATCTCGGTCCATTCGCTGTCGCTGCGCACCCACGCGGTCAGCGTCAGGTCGTCGATCCGGTCGGCCACGTCGGCCAGGCGCCAGGCCTGGCGGCCGAGCATGTCGGGTGCGGCCTGTTTGCTCCACGCGACGCCGTGGACTTCCAGGTCCCGGTCGGTGTGGTCGCAGGCGACGGTGAGCAGCACCTCGTCCCTGGTGATCACGATCGCCCACTCGGCCTCACCCGACGTGCGGGTGTGCTGGGCGTAGACCTCGCCGGACTGCAAGGCCAGATAGGGCGCGATCGGATACAGGCACGGCGTCTTGGTCGGTGCCGGAACGCCCAGCGCGGCCAGTTCGGCGACGTGTTCGGCCACGTCGTCCTGGCTGCGGCCGGCGAATCCCGCGTTGAGCAACGCGCGCACCTCGACGGCCACCCGATGGCCGTCAGGCAGGCTGAAGTGCAGCACCGGCACCTCCTTATACCTTGCGTATACGACTTGTATACATACGATATGCGACAGAATCCAGGAGGTGCGACATGACTTCCGTGACTGTTGACAAGCGCTCCCTGTGGCGCGCGTTCACCGCGAGCCTGTCGGGCACCTCGCTCGAGTGGTACGACTTCGCGGCGTACTCGGTGGCGTCGGCGACCATCTTCGGCCCGCTGTTCTTCCCCGGCGATGATCCACTGGCCAGCACGATGCTCGCGTTCTCGACTTACGCGGTCGGGTACGTGGCCCGGCCGCTCGGCGGATTCGTCTTCGGCCGACTCGGGGACGTGATCGGCCGCAAGCGGGTCCTGGTGATCACGCTTGTGCTGACCGGGCTGGCCACGTTCCTCATCGGACTGCTGCCAACCTACGCCACGATCGGCGCGACGGCTGCGGTTTTGCTGGTGCTGCTGCGGTTCGCCCAGGGGGTGGGAATCGGCGGCGAGTGGGGCGGCGCGGTGCTGCTGTCCAGCGAGTTCGGCGATCCGGCGAAACGCGGTTTCTGGGCGTCGGCCGCCCAGGTCGGCCCACCCGCGGGCAACCTGATGGCCAACGGTGTGCTGGCGCTGCTCGGCGCGGTGCTCACCGACGAGCAGTTCATCGGCTGGGGCTGGCGGCTGGCGTTCCTGCTGTCCGCCGTGCTGATCGCGTTCGGACTGTGGATTCGTGTCCGGCTGGAGGAAACGCCGGTTTTCAAGGCGATCGAGGCGCACGGCGAACGGCCGAGCGCGCCGATCAGCGAGGTGTTCCGATATGAGAAGCGCGCATTGCTGGCGGGCGTCTTCTCCCGGGTCTGCCCGGATGTCCACTATGCCCTGTTCACTGTGTTCGTCCTGACCTACGCCACGCAACGCCTGAACATCTCGCGCGGCTGGGGCATGGCGGCGGTCCTGCTCGGCTCGGCGCTGCAACTCGTGCTGATCCCCGCGTTCGGCGCGCTGTCCGACCGGATCAACCGGCGCAAGGTCTACCTGGTCGCGACGATCGGCGCGGCGGTGTGGCCGTGGGTGTTCTTCCCGATGATCTCCGGCGGTTCGGTCGGCCTGCTGATCCTGGGCGTGATCGTCGCGTTGGTGCTGCACTCGGCGATGTACGGCCCGCAGGCCGCGTTCGTCACCGAGCAGTTCTCGGAGCGACTGCGCTACACGGGAAGCTCGATGGCGTACACGCTGGCCGGGCTGATCGGCGGCGCGGTCGCGCCGCTGCTGTTCACGGCCTTGCTGTCGTGGACAGGCAGTTGGCCGGCGATCGGCGGGTACATCGCGGTGACGGCCGTGATCACGGTGATCGGGCTTGCGCTCGGCCGTGATCCGGTCAAATCATGAGCTGGATGCGCAGCGTCTCTCGCAGGTGGGCGTCGATGGCCTCCCGGGCTCGCTCGACGTCCTTGTCGGCCAGGGCGTCCACGATGGCGGCGTGTTCGCTGAGCACGCTGTCCTGGCGGCCGGGCACGTTGGCCAGCGCGATCATGCCCGCTCGCAGTTGCCGGTCGCGCAGGCCCTCGTACGTCCTGGTCAGGATCTCGTTGCCGGTCGAACGCACCAGCGCGGTGTGAAAGCGGGTGTCCGCCTCGATGAACTCCTTGGCGCTGTCCCTCAGCAGGTGCTGTGCGGCCAGGGCGTCCCGCATCTGCGCGACCGGCTCGTCCTGGCACGCGAAGGTGGCCGCGTGCCGCTCGATCACGCCACGAGCTTCGATCAGCTCGCTGAGCTCACGGCCGGACATCGGCGCCACGTACGCGCCGCGCTTGGGCACGAGCTCGACGAGCTGCTGTGCGGCGAGCATGAGCAGCGCCTCACGGATCGGCGTGCGCGACACCCCGAGCCGGTCGGCCAGGATCTGCTCGTTGATGAACTGGCCCTGCATGCCCGGATCGGCGAGCAGTTCGTTCTTCACGTACTCGTACGCCCGCTCCCGGCCAGAGACGCGCATGAATACTCCTTACATACACGTTGTATACAAGTAATATTAGACCCGTGCGAGGTGATGGGTGATGCGAATCGCGTTGAGCCAGTTCGCCGCGGACACAGATCCGCGGCGGAACCTGGACCACATCCGGAAGACGATCAGCCAAACGGGTGACGCCTCGGTCGTGGTCTTCCCCGAGGCGACCATGGCGCGGTTCGGAATCCCGCTCGGTCCGATCGCCGAGCCGCTCGACGGCCCGTGGGCGACCGCCGTGCGCGAGATCGCCGAGGAAGCGGGCGTCCTGATCGTGGCCGGGATGTTCACGCCGAGCCAGGACGGCCGGGTCACCAACACGTTGTTGATCACCGGCCGCGGCGTCGACACGTACTACGACAAGATCCACTTGTTCGACGCCTTCGGATTCGCCGAATCGAAGACGGTCGCGCCGGGCGAGCGGATTGTCGTGTCCGAAGTGGATGACGTGATGATCGGCTTCGCCACGTGCTACGACATCCGCTTCCCCGGGCTGTTCCAGCGACTGGCCGACGAAGGCGCGACGATCACCGTCGTGCCCGCGTCCTGGGGAGCCGGTCCCGGAAAGCGTGAGCAATGGGAACTGCTCGCCCGGGCTCGGGCATTGGACTCCACCACCTTTGTTGTCGCGTGTGGACAGGCCAACCCGGCGACCGTCGGCCAGGCGCCGTCCGGCAACGCACCGACCGGCATCGGCTACAGCCTGGTCGCGTCGCCGCTCGGCGAGATCCGTGACCAACTCGGCCCGGAGCCCGGCCTTCTGGTCGTCGACATCAACACCGACGAGGTGACCGAGGCGCGCAAGGTCGTGCCCGTACTGGTGAACAGGAAGTTCTGATGCACTCATACACGGTGACCACCACGTGGACCGGCAACCAGGGCGCGGGCACGTCGAACTACCGCGCCTACAGCCGTGATCACACGCTGTCGGCGGACGGGCGGCCGGACATCGCCGCGACGTCCGACCCCTCGTTCCGCGGCGACCCGACGCGCTGGAACCCGGAGCAGTTGCTGGTCGGTGCGTTGTCGGACTGCCACATGCTGTGGTACCTGCACCTGTGCGCGACTTCTGGCGTGGTTGTGGAGTCCTATGTCGACGAAGCCGTCGGCTTCATGGCGATGGAGCAGAACGGCGCGGGCCAGTTCACCGAGGTGATCCTGCGGCCGCGGGTCGTCGTCAGCACTCCCGATGCTGTCGAGAAGGCACAGGAATTGCACGCCAAGGCGCACGAAATGTGCTTCATCGCGCGGTCGATGAACTTTCCCGTCAAGCACGAACCCCTTGTGACTGTGGCGTGAGTTGTTCGGCGTGTAGCGCGTCCATCTTGCGGAGCGCTTCCGTGCCGACGATCAGGAACTGGCGTAGTGCCTCGCTGTGCATGGTGAGCCCGAAGCTTTGGGTGGAGCCGCTGCCGCACGCGAACTCCATCTCGTCGCTGCCGTTGATCTGATAACGGATCGGGCAGCCGTTGCCGACGGTGATCCACGTGCTGATCGCCGGGCTGCTGAACATGGGTGCCTCCAAGTGGCGCGGATTGTTGGTCTGCGTCACGCTAACGGCCTTGCGTAGCCGCTGCTTTCGTTTGCAGGAACGGAAAGGCCTGGAAATCCCATGTCCGGAAATCGCAAGCCGCCCACGGCCAGAGATCGAGCCTTGGGGGCTCAGCTGAAGTCGGTCAGGACCCGGCAGACCGAGCTGTCGCTGGAGACGGCGGCGGAAATGCTGGGCTGGTCCTCGGCGACGATGAGCCGCATCGAGAACGGCAAACGACATATCAGCGCCGAGGACGTGGCGAGCATCCTCGCGGTGTACCGCGTGCCGGTGGACCAGCGCGACGCGTTGGTACGCAGGGCAAAAGCCATCGACGAACCCGGCTGGTGGTCCCGCCCCCTGCCTGGCGTACCCGAAGAAACGAGCGTCCTGGCGAGTTACGAATCGGAAGCCTGTGCTCTCACAGACTGGTCGATCACGCTGATCCCTGGCCTACTCCAGACCTATGAGTACGCCAAGGCCTACTTGTTGGATGGGGTCATCCAGGCTGAGGACGTCGAGACGTTCTGGATGGCCCGGCTGCGGCGCCAGCAGATCCTGCCGAAGGTGGAGTACACCGCCTACATCTGCGAGGCGGCGATCCGGACTCCGTTCGGCGGCTGGGAGGTGTTGATCGCCCAACTTAAGCACCTCATCGAGGTGACCAAGCGAGGCATTGGCGTTCGGCTGGTGCCGGAGTACCTACCCCGTGCGGAGCTTTACCATCCTTGGCTGCTGCTGGAATTTCCCAACTCGCCGCCGATAGCGCACGTCGAACTGTTGCGAAGCGGGATGTTCCTGCACGATCCAGAAGTGGATGCCTATGTCGATCAGCGTGCCAAGCTGCACAAGGTCGCGCTTTCCACTGCGGAAAGCCGGGATATCCTGAGAAAACTCATCGAACAACGAGAGGGCAAACGATGACTTACAGATGGCGCAAGTCGTCCAAGTCCGCTTCACAGAGCAACTGTGTCGAGTTGGCCTGGCGCAAGTCGTCCCAGTCCGGTTCACACACCAACTGTGTCGAGCTGGCCTGGCGCAAGTCGTCCAGGTCCGGTACGCAGACCAACTGTGTCGAGCTGGCCGCGACCGGCGCGGTGCGCGACAGCAAGAACCCGAACGGCCCCATCCTCACGGTAGACCTGACCCCCTTCCTGGCCGCGATCAAGTCCGGCAACCTCACCACCTAGCTGGTCACCCCTCGTGAGTGTTTATCCGGGTTAGAACACGGATTTCCACTCACGAGGGGTGACCTGGGGTTTCAGTCCTCCGAGCTGCCCTTGTTCAGGCCCTGGGAGATCAGGTCCATCACCGTGGAGTCGGCCAACGTGGTGACGTCGCCGATCGACCGGTTCTCCGCGACGTCACGCAGCAACCGGCGCATGATCTTGCCGGAGCGTGTTTTCGGCAGCTCCGGCACGACCATCACCTGACGCGGCTTGGCGATCGGGCCGATCTCCTTGGCCACGTGGTCGCGCAGCGCCTTGACCGCGTCCTCGCCGCCGTCCACCGCGTCACCGCGCAGGATCACGAACGCGACGATGCCCTGGCCCGTGGTCGGGTCCGTCGCGCCGACGACCGCCGCCTCGGCCACGGTCGGGTGCGACACCAGCGCCGACTCCACCTCTGTCGTGGAGATCCGGTGCCCGGACACGTTCATCACGTCGTCGACCCGGCCCAGCAGCCAGATGTCGCCGTCGTTGTCGTACTTGGCCCCGTCACCGGCGAAGTAGAAGCCCTGCTCGGCGAAACGCGACCAGTACGTGTCGCGGTAGCGCTCGTTGTCGCCCCAAATGCCGCGCAGCATGCCGGGCCAAGGCTGGTCGAGCACCAGGTAGCCGCCACCGCCGTGCGGCACCTCCTTGCCCTGGTCGTCGACGACCTTCGCGGAGATGCCCGGCAGCGCCTTCTGCGCCGAACCCGGCTTGGTCGCCGTGACGCCCGGCAACGGCGAGATCATGATCGAGCCGGTCTCGGTCTGCCACCACGTGTCCACGATCGGCGTCCGGTTGGCGCCGACGTTCTCCCGGTACCAGATCCACGCCTCGGGGTTGATCGGCTCGCCGACACTGCCCAGCACACGCAGCGACGACAGGTCGTACTTGGCCGGGATGTCCTTGCCCCACTTCATGAACGTGCGGATCAAGGTCGGTGCGGTGTAGTAGATCGAGACCTTGTACTTCTGCACGATCTCCCAGTGCCGCCCCTCATGCGGGGTGTTCGGCGTGCCCTCGTAGACCACCTGCGTGACGCGGTTCGACAGCGGGCCGTACACGATGTAGCTGTGCCCGGTGACCCAGCCGATGTCCGCCGTGCACCAGTACACATCGCTGTCCGGCTTGAGGTCGAACACGTTGAAGTGCGTGTACGACGCTTGGGTCAGGTAACCGCCGGACGTGTGCAGGATGCCCTTCGGCTTCCCGGTCGTGCCGCTCGTGTACAGGATGTACAGCGGGTGCTCGGAGTCGAACGCCTCCGGCGTGTGCTGGTCGGACTGCTTGTCCACCAGGTCGTTCCACCAGATGTCGCGGCCCTCGGTCCACGCCACCTCGGTGTCGGTCCGCTTCACCACGAGCACGTGCTCGATGGTCGGCGTCTGGGCGACGGCCTCGTCCACGGCAGGCTTCAGCGGCGCCGGCTTGCCACGGCGGTACTGACCGTCGGTCGTGATGACGAGCTTGGCCGCGGCGTCCTCGATCCGGGACCGCAGTGCCTCGGCGGAGAACCCGCCGAACACGACGCTGTGGGTCAGGCCGAGCCGCGCGCACGCGAGCATCGAGAAGATCGCCTCGGGCACCATCGGCATGTAGATGGCGACCCGGTCGCCGGTCTGCAGGCCGAGTTCGGTCAGCGCGTTCGCGGTCTTGCTGACCTCCGCCAGCAGGTCGCTGTACGTGATCGTGCGGGTGTCGCCCGGCTCGCCCTCCCAGTGGATGGCGACCTGGTCACCGTGACCGGACTCGACGTGCCGGTCGACGCAGTTGTAGGCGACGTTCAGCTTGCCGCCGACGAACCACTTCGCGAAGGGCGCGTCACTCCAGTCGAGGACCCGGTCCCACTTGGTGTCCCAGTGCAGTCGCTCCGCCTGCGTGGCCCAGAAGGCCTCCCGGTCGGCGTCGGCGGCCGCGTACAGGTCCGGACCCGCGTTGGCGGCGGCGGCGAACTCGTCGGACGGCGGGAAAGTCCTGCTCTCGGTGAGCAGGTTGTCCAGCGCGGGACCCTGGGACTGCTCGGTCATCTCGCGTGACCTCCTCGAAACGCGTTAACTCATGTGGTGGTGACCGTAGTGCGGCACGGCGCGCATTAACAGGCCAGGATTCAAAAAAGGTCCAGACCAATTACACCGGAAGGGTGCCACTTGACCGGTGAAGATCGGGTCAGGAGCCGGTATCCAAGATCAGCCGGGCCCCGATAGTGTCAGCCTGTGACCGATCCGCTGGGCCCGCTGCTGGACCTTCCCGGGATCGCCGAGGCCGTGCAGTCCGCTCGCGAGAGTGTGGACGCCGTGCACAAGCACCCGGCGAACCGGCGTGGCTGGCCGACCACCGCAGCCGAGGCATCCGTCCGAGCCGCGCGATCGTCAGCCTACCTGGACGGCGGCAATCCGGAGATCCCCGAAGACGGCGAGGTCGCCGACCCGGTGCTGGCCGGAGCGCTGCGGGTGGCCGAGGCCATCGGCCCGCTGCTGCCCGTCTGGCAGCGTGCGCCCCTCCAGGCCCTGGCCCGGCTGCACCTGCTGGCCGCCGCGGATCTCGTGGACTCGTCCGACGACGAACGCCTTGGCCGCCCACGCGCCGCGCAGGGTGTGGCCGGGCGACTGGACCTGCTGGCGAATCTCCTCACCGGTGGAACAGCGGCGCCAGGTCCTGTCCTGATGGCTGTCGTACACGGTGAATTGCTGACGCTGGCGCCTTTCGGGCTCGCCGACGGCGTCGTGGCGCGGGCCGCCGCGCGGCTGACCATGATCGGCACGGGACTGGACCCGAAGGGCCTGACCGTGCCCGAGGTCGCGTACCTGCGTCGGCCCGAGCGCTACCGGCATGCCGCCGAGGGCTTCGCGAGCGGCCAGCCGGACGGCGTGCGCGAGTGGGTCCTGCTGTGCTGCGAGGCCTTCGAGATCGGGGCGCGCGAGGCGACGTCCATCGCGGACTCGGCCAACGCCTGACTCCGTTCTGTCACCGCCGCGTGGTCAAAGCGAGACCTGAATTCATGCGATCGTGTGATGTTAGTAACAGTGCGTATCTCGCCGGGGAATTCACCCACAGCCGGACGGTCACTCAGGACGAACCGGTAGGCGGATTCGGGTGCCCCTTCATGAGGATCTTCTGCGCAGCAGCGCTTCTGGTAGCCGCAAGTGCTTGTGCCCCAACGACCCCCACATCGGCTCCGGCGCCCGACATCCCGGCCGCGACGAAGCCGACGACCACCACGACCACGACGCTCACCACGACCTCGACGACGCCGACCGTCCAGCCAGTGACCCTTCCCCTTGACCTGGCAGGGAAAACCGCGGCGAAGGTGGAACAGGAACTGCGGGCCCTCGGCTTCACCGCCCTGCGTTACCTCGGACCGAACGGCGCACCGGTCACGGTGGACTCAACGTGGACGGTCGTGTCGGTCGACGGTGCCGGTTCGTCGGTGAGCCCGGACTCGGAGGTCACCATCCGGGTCGACAAGCCCGTGCCGCCGCCACCGCCGAAGACCACGCCCAAGGTCACCCCGAAACCGGCTCCGCCCAGGACCGAGGAGCCGGCGCCACCGGTCACCGCGTACTACAAGAACTGCACGGCGGCCCGGGCCGCCGGTGCCGCGCCAGTTCACCGTGGCGACCCGGGCTACGGCCGCCATCTGGACCGCGACGGCGACGGGGTCGGCTGCGAGTGACCTGCTCACACAATGGTGTGACACCACCCCTCGTGAGCGTTTATCCGTGTTCTAACCCTGATAAACACTCACGAGGGTTTATGGTGACGCCGA
This sequence comes from Kibdelosporangium persicum, assembly GCF_013280595.1. Classification (GTDB taxonomy): domain Bacteria; phylum Actinomycetota; class Actinomycetes; order Mycobacteriales; family Pseudonocardiaceae; genus Kibdelosporangium; species Kibdelosporangium persicum. The sequence goes on along the minus strand of NZ_JAAATY010000009.1, from coordinate 162,474 downwards.
TCGCCTGCTTCCCTAAGGGGCGTTGAGCCGCAGGACCTTCAGTGCCGGTGAGGCCATGATGTCCCGCTCGCAGAAGCGCTCGGTGATCCACTGCTTCTGGGAGAACAACTCCGGCTGGCGGTAAGCCAGGACTGCCCGGGCCTCTGGGCACCCCGTGTCGTTCAACGCCACGACCCGGACGTAACCGGAGCTGTTGGTGCCGCTACGGCCCTGACCGATCCCGCGGTAGGCGCCGTCCCAGTCGCTGGCGATCACGTTGAAAGTTCCCATTTCCGGCCGCGCGCCGCCGAAGGGAATCCGCTTGCCGTCCTTCTCGACGTACTGGTGGTCGCCCAACGGCGCGTCGAGCGGAACACCGGCGGCGCGCAACTCGCTGACGGCGTCGGTGAAGGCCTTGACGATGACCGGGTTCGCGGTGTTCAACGTGTTCGGCGTGCGCACCGGGTCCTTGACGTCGAACGGCACCTTCCAGTCCGGCGACCGGCCGATCCGCGTCCAGAACCGGCTGAACAGCAACGCCCCCTGGCTGTCCACATTGGCTTTGCGGTCCCATTTCGCCAGCGCGTCACACGCGTTGCCCATGTCCGGCAAGGTCTGGCACATCGCCACGGTGTCGTCTACGGCCAGCTCGGCGGCGAAGACCCGATTGGAGAACACCATGTCCTGTGTGGACTTCAGGTCGAACTTCCCCAACCCCTCGTGCACTTCGGTCAACGTGTCGCGGGTGCGGACGTTGCGGGCGGTTTCGAAACTTCCCACCATCCGGTTCAGTCGCTTCATCGGCTCACGGGCGTTGGTCAGCCAATAACTTTCGTTCGAGTTGGCCACGTAGTCGTCCCGGTGCAGCTCCGGCAGGTTGCCTGGGCCGAAAATGCCCTGCTGCACGGCATCCTTGTCGTCGCGCCACGCGCAGTCACCGCGTGAACCGTCGAGCGTGGCGAGTCCCCGTTTGGCGGTCTCGCGGCCCAGCTCGGTGCTGCACTTCTCCAACAGGGAGTCCGGTACGTTGGGGATGACCGTTTGTCCCGAGTAGACGGTCCGGCCCGCCGAGTCCGTCGCCATCATGTTGAAGATCGGGTTGCCCTGGGTCCGGTGCAGCGTTTCGGTGAAGTCGTTGACGTTCCGGGCCTTGGCGAACTCGGATATGGTGTTGAGGAACCGCATGTTCCGGGCGTTCGGGTCAGCGAACGCGTACGCCTTCCGCCCGGTCCACGGCAAAGCCACGCCGTAGGCGTTCGTCACGACCGGGCCGTACCGGGTCGAGTAGCGCGTCCTGGTAACCGGCTTGAGCGTTCCGTCCGGCTGTTTGACCTGAATGGTGACGTCCTGGCGGCGCATTTGTTCCGGCTTGCCGTCGACCAGGTACGTCGTCGGATCGGTGAGCGTCAGCTCGAAAAGCGTCGCCGGAACCACCGCGTCGGCGATGGTGCCCGACCACGCCATGGTCGGAGTCGAACCCACGATGACGAACGGCATTCCGGTGAATGTCGCGCCGCTGACGTTCACCCGGCCGGGAATGGTCAGCTGGACCATGTCCCAGGAGACGTCGCCGTGCCAGGGCAGGTGCGGATTGACCACCGCGATGCCGCGTTTCGACGTGGTGGCCGCCCGGCCGAGAACAACGGCGTTGCTGCCCGGACCGGACATGTCCGCCCTGGTTTTCTCCAGTTCGTCCAGTGATCCGGTGGTGCTCGCCCCGGGCGCGGCCGCCACGATTCCGTCGGCATTGCCGCCGGAGGCCATCAACGTGCTCCACGCGTGAGCCCGCCGGTAGACGTCCTCCTCGGTGATCGGCTGGACGATCCGCGGGCAGGTGGTCGGATGCCCTTCAGCGACGTACTTGTTGTATCCGGCGGCATATCCACGAACCATTTGCCGGACGTCCTGCGCGGGCTGGTCGAGCAACCCTTCCAGCGACACGCTCTTGAAGTACAGATCGCTGGTGACGTTGTCGGTGGCTCTTGTCAGCGTTGTCGTTGCCGGGCCGGGTCCGAAATACCGGGACCGGTCGCCGCGTAACGTGATCACGCCGTCGGCAATGGCGCAGAGATTGGCCCGGGCAGCCGCGTACCCCTGGCCGTAGCCGAGACTTCGGTAATCGTGGGCGAGTATATGAGGGATATCGTGTTCCGTGTAACGGATCGCGATGCCCGCCGGGAGCGGGGCCACGGCTCCGGCGGCGAGCGCCACCGCGACCGAGAGGGAAGTCAGCATGGGGACAACCCTGCCGACAAACCGGCACGCGGACAGTGGTGGCGTCCACCGAATCCGAGGTGGGGACAGCCCTATCGGGCAGCGGCCCCCAGCATGTCCAAAGCGTTGCGGACGTGTCCGTTCGTCTCGCTCAGCGCCTTCGCGGCCCGCTCGGAGTCCGCTCCGGACAGCAGATGCACGAGCGCGACCTTCAGGTCACCGTTGGCGGCCGTCAACGCCTCCGCACACTCCTGGAGGCCGAAGCCGGTCGCTTCCCGCAGAATCCGCAACGTCCGGCCCCGCAGCTTGGCATTCGTGGCACGCATACTCACCATCAGGTTGGAGTACGTGCGCCCGAGCTTGACCATCACCGCGGTCGAGAACGCCGTCAGCACCAACTTCTGCGACGTGCCCGCCTTCATCCGTGTCGACCCGGCGACCGCCTCCGGCCCGGTGTCGACACAGATGACAACGTCCACATCGGCCGTTCGCGCCGACATCGGGTTGTTGGACACGAGCCCGGTCGTCGCGCCGAGCCGCCTGGCAGCGGACAACGCGCCGAGCACGAACGGCGTGCGGCCCGACGCGGTGAGGCCGAGGACAAAATCCCCGGCCTCCGCCTCACGGGTCAGCAACGCGGCCCCTGCCGCCGCGTCGTCCTCCGCGTTCTCCACCGCCGTCCGCAAGGCCTGGTTGCCGCCCGCGTGGTGGGCGACGAACCAGTCGGCGGGCGCGTTGAACGTGGGAGCCAGTTCGGCGACGTCCAGGCTGGCCAACCGCCCGGACGTGCCCGCGCCCACGTAGTGCACCCGGTGTCCGCCTCGCAGCGCCTCGACTGCCAGGTCGACGGCTTCCGCCAGCTGCGGCAACGCCTCCGCCACGGCGCCCGGCACAAGCCGGTCCTCCGCGTTGATGACGCGCAGAACCTCGAGCGTGGGCAAGGTGTCCAGCCCGGTGGTCCTCGGGTTTCGGCCTTCGGTCGGAGAATCGACGTAGACCGCTTGCTGGGGAACCGTCATCGCCGTCCTGGTGCTCTCATTTTCCGGTGTCGCGTGTCTTGCGACGGCCGTCCGGCCGGGTCTCCAGCCGGTGCGGGCCAACCGCGTCACGCGTGGCTTCCAGTGCGCCCATCGCCGTCGGCAGGTGCCGTTGCGCCACTCCGATGAACAGGCAGTCGATCACCGTCAACTGGGCGATCCTGCTGGCCATCGCACCGGAGCGGAACGTGGTCTCCCGTGCCGCGGTGGTCAACACGAGGTCGGCCACTTCGGTGATCGGGGAGCGCGGGAAGTTGGTCAGCGCCACGGTTGTGGCGCCGTGTTGCCGCGCGGTGCGCAGCGCTTCAACGGTGTCGGTGGTCGCCCCGGTGTGCGAGATGCCGACAGCGACATCTCCCGAGCCGAGCACCGCCGCCGACGTGAGCATGATGTGCGTGTCGTTCCACGCGAAGCTCACCCGGCCGATGCGATGCAGCTTCTGCTGCAGGTCGAGCGCCACGAAGGCACTCGCGCCCACGCCGTAGACGTCGACGCGGCCTGCGGCGGCGATCACATCGACGACCTGCTGCAACGTGGCGACATCCAGCTGGTCGGCCGTTTCCTCCACGGCACGGGCGTCAGCGAAGGTGACCTTGTTGACGACCTGCGCGAGGTCGTCCTCCGGGCCGATCTCCCCACCGAGATCACGTTCGGCGCGTGCCTCCGTGCGCGCGGTGTCCGCGGCCAGCGCGATGCGCAGCTCCGGGTAACCACCGACGCCGATCGCCTTGCAGAACCGGGTGACCGTGGTCTCGCTGGTGCCGGCCGCGTCGGCGACCTCGGTGATGCTCCGGCGGGCGACAGCCGCCGGGTTGTCCAGCACCACTTTGGCGACTCGCTGCTCCGCGCGGGCCAGGCCGGGCAGGAGCGACCTGATGCGGACGAGCGGGCTGGACTCGCTCCGTTCGTCGACCATCTCTGCGGTGCTCACGTGGGAAACTTACTAACAGTTACGGGATCCGACAAGGTCACGGCTAGACCTCCTGACGCAACGACACCCAAACGTGTCCGAAACTTGAACCTGCAACCACAGCGGGCTTGGCTGGGAAATCGCAGGTAAGGGGGGTGTCGTTAACAAACTTTATCATCGGATTCGACGATCCCAGGCTTGTGGAACGAGTGTGGTTGGTTGTTTTTCACCGTCCAGAAGTGTCCGGCTACCCTGGGTGATTTTGATGTTGTCCAATAACACCCCGCGCCCGGTGAGGGTTCTGTCCGTACTGAATCGCCACCGCAAGAAAATCTTGTCGACTGTCGGCACTTCCGCGCGCACGTTCCACCAGGTCCGGTGGCCCGAGCCGGACAGGAAGAGGGGAGCGCCGGCCGGCGCGCCAGGCCCGCGCGCGCTGACCGGAACCGCTTGCCACGACACGCCGTCACTGCTCGACTCCAGAACGAGGTGATCCGAAATCTCGGTGTCCACGAACGTGTCGAAGCTAACCCGGACGGGTGTACCTCGCGTCTTGAGCTCTCGTGTGGACAGTGTGGCGGTCGACGAGTTGCCGATCCCCGTGTACCAGGCGTCACGGCCATGTCGCGGCCGGACAGCCAAAGCCTTGGCCAGCCCGGTCGCCAGCGTCTCGCGCGCCGGGTTGATCGATCCCCAGTTGCGCGACACGTGCACCCTGTTGGACAACAGGATCGCGATCGACCTCGACTGCAGGTCCAGCACCAGAGTGGTGCCGGTGTAACCGGTGTGACCCGCGGTCGCCGGGCCGCTCAGCCCTCCCATGTAGAACCTTCGGTCCAGTTCGAAGCCCAAACCGTGTGCGTAGCCAGGGAAGTTCGTCGTGTAGTCGGTCAGCATCGTGCGGACCGTCTCCGGCCGGAGGATCCGCTTGTGGGCATAAATGCCGCCATTGATGAGACTTTGGGCCAGTACCGCCATGTCCGAGGCGGTCGAGAAGATCCCGGCGTGCCCGGCGACGCCACCGAGTGACCACGCGTTCTCGTCGTGTACCTGCCCCCGGACGATTCCCCGCGCCGGAGTGGCCTGGTACTCGGTGGCCGCGATCCGGTCCAGTTTGGACGCGGGCGGATTGTACCCGGTGTCGGTCATCCCGAGCGGCTCGGTGATCCCTTTCGTGACGACGTTGTCCAACGTGGACCCCGTCAGACGCTCGACGAGCATGCCGAGCGTGATCAGATTGAGATCCGAGTACTCGTACGTCGAGCCCGGCACGTACTTGGGTGCTATGTCCATCACGGCCTGGAGCCGCGACGCCTTGTCCGGGTACAAGCTCCACAACGGGATGAACGACACCAGCCCCGAGGTATGGATCAGCAGCTGCTTGACCGTGATCCCGGCCTTGCCGTTGACGCCGAACTCTGGCAGGTAGCGGGAAACCGGCGCGTCCACGTCCACCTTGCCCTGCTCGGCCAGCTGCATCACGGCGATGGACGTGAACAGCTTGCTGATCGAGGCCATGTCGAAGATCGTGTCCCGGCGCATCGGAACACGCTGTTCGGCGGGCAGTTCGGTGCCCGAGGCGTCCGAATACCGCACCGCGTAACCGGATGCTGACCGGCTGACGTTCACCCCATCGTGGGCCAGCAGCGTGACCACGCCGGACATCAACGGCTTGGCCACCGGTGGCTGCGTCGGATTCGTCCTGGTCCACTCGTCGATCTGGCGAAGCGCCGCGTCGATCGGCGCCCGGTCCAGCCCGACCTGCTCGGGATTGCCGTCCCGCAACTGCGTCCAGGGCGCGGCGAACCCCTGCCTCGGCCGGTCGAACCGGCCCGAGTCACCGCCGTGTGCCTCGGCGGACACTGCACCAGCGCCTGTCACACCCACCATGGTCAGTGCGAGCACCGCTCGACGAAACATCGGGTACCTCACCAGTAGATCAGGTGTTGCCTGCGTTGCTGGCGGAAGCGCGCCAGTTCGTCCCGCCACGCGCCCGTCACCTCGGCGACGCCCGCGCCCGCGTCGATCATCGTGCGCAGCCTGGTGGAGCCGGAGAGCTTGTCGATGAAGTTGTCCGGCCGCCACGCGAACAGCGCGGGGTAGAGCCGCTTCGCGGTGACGAGCATGGCCACCGCAGTCTCGATCGGCTCGAACGCCTGCTCGTCGGTCAGGTGCAACTGGACACCGCCGCACGTCTTGCCGACGAACTTGTTGAACGTCGGCACGAAGTAGTTCTCCCGGAACCGCACGCCCCGCAGGCCCAGCTTGTTCAGCTCCTCGGCCCACCGCCAGTCCAGGTCCGGCATGCCGATCATCTCGAACGGCCTGGTGGTGCCCCGGCCCTCGGACAGCACGGTGCCCTCGAACAGGCACGTGCCCGGGTAGACCAGCGCGGTCTGCGGCGTCGGCACGTTCGGGCTCGGCGGCACCCAGTCCAGCCCGGTCCGGCTGAACAGGGTGTCCCGATGCCAGCCCCGGACCGCGACGACGTCCAGTTTGGACAACCGGCGGCCGCCCGTGTCGGCGGGCAGGAACTCCGCGTCGAAGAACTTGGCCAGCTCGCCCGCGGTCATCCCGTGCTGCTGGACGATCGGCTTCCGGCCGACCCCGGACGCGAACGCCGGGTCGAGCATGGGCCCGTACGCATTGCCACCGACCGGGTTCGGCCGGTCCAGCACGACGAACGACGCGCCGGTCTCGACCGCGGCCACCATGGCCGTGTACATGGACCATATGTAGGTATAGAAGCGTGCGCCGATGTCGGCGATGTCGAACACGACCGTGTCCAAGCCCGCCTTGCGGTACATCTCCGCGAGCTTCGTCGCGGTGACGCCGTACGCGTCATACACCGGGACCTTGGTTCGCGGGTCGGTATAACTCCCCTCGGAACCACCGGCTTGGGCCGTGCCCCGGAAGCCGTGCTCCGGACCGAACACCGCGACCGGTGCCATTCCGGCAGCCACCAGAGAGTCCACGATGTGCGTACGGTCCTTGAGCACGCCCGTCGGGTTGGTCAGCACGCCTACCTTACGGCCGGCGAAGTCACGCCAGCCCCGTTCGGCCAGGCGGTCCGCACCCGGCGTGACACCGCGGTCACCACGTTTCTCGTCCGCCACGGCCGGGCTCGCGGCAGCGACCATCGCCGCGGGCGCGGCGGCCAGCAGACTGCGCCGGGTCACCATGTCAGCCCCGTTCCGAAGGGGAAGAGGATCTGCGCGGGGTCGGCGGTCGGCACGTTCACCGGCAGCTTGCCCCGGGGCGAGACCTTCCCGAAGAGCACCTTCGCCAATGAGGCCATCGAGACGTCACGCCACGCGTACGTGGTGATCCACGTCGGCGAGTCGACGAAGCCAGGGTCGTACGGCACCTGCACGGCGACGGGGATGACGGGCTTACCTGTCTGCTGCAGCCTGGTCAGCAGCGTGCGCTGCGCTGCGCTCGTACGCAGACCGTTGGTCAGCACGATGACGAGGTCCGAACCGCTCGCCGCCGCGACAGCCTGATCGACCAGGGCGGTCGTCGGGCTGGCTCCCGTGGACAGCGCCGTCGCGTTCGGACCGATCTCCTTGGCCAGCGCCGCGACCGGCTCAGCGGGCCTGCCCGGGAACGCCGGGTTGTTCCAGCCGGTCACCAGGACCTTGCCGGGGGCCGTCTTGATCGGCAGCAGGTTCGCGTCGTTGCGCAGCACGGTGACCGTACGGTCGCTGATCCGCTGGATCTCCGCGAGATTCTGCTGCGTACCCACCTCACGCGGCAGCGAACGCTCGTCGGCGAACGGCTTGAGGAAGACGCCTCGCTTCCACTTCTGCTTGAGGATTCGCAGCACGCTCTCGTTGATCCGGTCCTCGCTGATCCGGCCGCTGCGCACGGCGTCGAGCACACCGTTGATCGTGGTATGCAGATCCGGCGGCATCAGCATCTGGTCGACGCCCGCTTCCAGCGCGAGCACGGGGATCTCGGCGTCCGGGTGCTTCTTGCGCACACCCTCCATCGCCAGCGAGTCGGTGACGATGACACCGTCGTACTTCAGCTCGTTGCGCAGGATGTCGGTCATGAACCGCTTGGAGAGGGTGGCCGGTTCACCCGACGGGTCGATGCTCGGAACCGTGATGTGCGCGGTCATGATCGAGTCGATGCCCGCCGCGATCGCTGCCTTGAACGGCGGCAGGTCGGTTTTGCGCCACTGCTCCTCGGAACGGTCGATCTTCGGCAGCCCGACGTGGCTGTCCTCGGCCGCGTCACCGTGCCCGGGGAAGTGCTTGGCCGCGGCGGACACGGTGTCACCAGGCCACCCCGCTCGCTGGTACCCGGCGATCTGCGCGGACACCAGCTGACCGGCCAGCCCGGGGTCCGAGGAGAACGACCGGGCCGCGATGACCGGGTTGAGCGGGTTGGAGTTGACATCCGCCACCGGCGCGAAGTTCTGGTTGATCCCCATCGCCCGCAGCTCGTGGCCGCTGATCGCGGCCAGCCGCTTGGCGTCCTCCGGGTTGCGGGCGGCGCCGACGGCCATGGCACTGGGGAACTCGCTGGCAGGCGCGACGACCCTGGTGACGTTGCCGCCCTCCTGGTCGATCGAGATCAATAGCGGGATGCGCGCACCGGACGTGAGGGCCGCGCGCTGCAGGCCGTTGGAGAAGCGCGTGAGCTGCACCGGGTCGTCGACGTTGTCCGTGCCCGCGTTGTTGAAGTAGATGACGCCGCCGACCTGGTAGCGCTGCACGACCTGCGCGGGCGTGTCGACTCCGTACCGCTTCTTGTTCTCCGGGTGCGCCTCGTCAGCGGACTTGCCCCAGACCGTCGCGACGAACAGCTGACCGACCCGTTGTTCCAGGCTCAAGTGCCGCAAGGCGGCGTTCGCCCAGCTCGTCATCGCGTCCACATCGGGCGCTGCCGCGGCGGGCGTGGTGACCGTGGCCAAGGCCGTGACGGCGGCCAAGGCCGGAGGGATCCAGCGACGTGACACCTCTGCCTCCCTGGAGGCGTAAGATTCTTACCGGTTTGACGCTTCAATCGGTAAGTTACCCACGTCACGTAAGGGAAGCCAAGAGCCAAACGGCGGGTTTGGGCCCACACCGGCACGATTCTGCTGGTCGAACACCACAGTAGCCAGCGCGAGGTCGGTAGGAGTTCGCATCGTGTTGGCGTTCGAGGCGAATACCGCGGCGCGAGCCGCAGCGGATGATTGTGCTGGTCGAAGACCAAAGTAGCGAGTGCTGGGTCGGGAGGAGCTCGCACCGTGGGGGTTTGGGGGCTCGGCCCCCAGAGGCAGTGACGTTCGAGCCGAGGGAAGCGAGCGAATACCCGCGGCGCGAGCCGCAGCGGATGATTGTGCTGGTCGAAGACCAAAGTAGCGAGCGCTGGGTCGGGAGGAGCTCGCACCGTGGGGGTTTGGGGGCTCGGCCCCCAAAGGCAATGACGTTCGAGCCGAGGGAAGCGAGCGCAGCGAGCGAACACCCTCGGCGCGAGCCGCAGCGGACGATTGTGCTGGTCGAAGACCAAAGTAGCGAGTGCTGGGTCGGGAGGAGCTTGCACCGTGGGGGTTTGGGGGCTCGGCCCCCAAAGGCAATGACGTTCGAGCCGAGGGAAGCGAGCGCAGCGAGCGAACACCCTCGGCGCGAGAATGTCGGCGGCGTCCGTTGACCAGGTCAACGAACGCCGCCGCCGAGCGCGGACTTCTCGGGTTACCAAGCGTGCAACTCACGTCGTACTCACTGGGCCTCGGCGCCCGGCGTCCCGGTACGCAGTCCCTTGACGACAAGCCTCCCGCGGCGCGCTGCGCGTGGGTGCCCGGAGTCCGCGCACGGAGTCCTATCAGGGTGGACCAAGCTTCTCTTCGTTTGGTCCCGGGCTGACTAGGAGTCCGCACTTACTTTTGTACCCAGTGAGCGCCGTCACTTCAAGGGCACGGACGGGTGCACCGGTACAGAGTCTTTAAGCGGTAGATCAACACGCCTCGTGGTCGGATCGGCGCACACGTAGCGGGCATGCGGCGCACCTCGCTACCCCCGACCGGGCTACCGACGCCCCCCATATGGGTGGCTACTTCCGCTTCCGGCGACGGATTCCGTACCACGTGGCCCCGGCGGCCGCGGCGACCCCAAGACTGGCCGCGGTGATGGCCACCGCGGTGCCGGACGGCATCTGGATTCTCGACCGCAGCGACACGGGTTTGGAGAACGTCAGCACCGGCCAGCCGCGCTCGCTCGCGACCTTCTTCAACGCCCGATCCGGGTTGACGGTCGCCGGGTGCCCCACCACATCGAGCATGGGCACGTCGGTGACCGAGTCGCTGTAGGCGTAGCAGGCAGCGAGGTCGTAGTTCCGTTCCGCGGCCAGCTGTTTCATCGCCACGGCCTTGTTCTCGCCGTAGCAGTAGAACTCGATCTCCCCGGTGTAGCGGCCGTCATCCGCGACCATCCGGGTGCCCACGCTGTCGTCGGCTCCGATCATGCGGGCGATCGGCCGCACGATCTCCTCACCTGAGGCGGAGACCACAACAACGTCATGTCCCTGCGCCTTATGGTCGTTGATCAGTTCGGCCGCCTCGGCGTAGATCAACGGATCGACGATGTCGTGCAGCGTCTCCTCGACGATGGCCCGGACCTGCTCGATGTCCCAGCCCTCGCACAGAGCCGTGAGGTGGGCTCGCATCCGAGCCACCTGGTCGGCGTCCGCCCCGGACTGCATGAAGACGAACTGGGCGTACGCGCTCTTGAGCACAGCGCGGCGGTTGATCAGCCCGCCCTGGAAGAACGGACGGCTGAAGGCCAGCGTGCTCGACTTGGCGATGACCGTCTTGTCCAGGTCGAAGAACGCTGCGACCCGCTTCGTCACATCGGTCATAAGCCCAGCATATGCCCCCTCTCGCAGGCCGCGGCATGGTCGGTGGGCGCAAGACGACCAATAAAAACCCGTATCCGTGACCACGAGCGCCTGGGAAGGGGATACAGTTAGGGCGTCCGGTCTTCGACACCGGGCCGGTTCAGTCCGACCCCCCGGGACTGAACCTATTGACGACCCCCGTCCCTCCCCCCTGGCGGGGGTCGTCCCATATCCGCAATCCTTGCGCACCGGGAAAAAATCTTCGGTGGGTCCCGCGTGGGGCACGTAAATTCTACGTCAGGGTAGTAACCGGTCCGCTGTTCGAACCCTTGCCGGGCAACAAGTCACCCGGAACTTCCGGGTGGCCGTCTCCTCGTCCGGACGACCGTGGTCCACTGTGGACCTCGTTGGTCGGTTCAGCGCCTGAACGAAACGTGCGAAGCACAACCATCTTGGCGCGGGTTTGCCGAACGCCGCGACCCGTTCCCATGTTCACCTTCGAATCGTGGTTGCTCACCGAAACGACATTTTCGATCGGGCGCCTATACCACAACGATCCGACAAGAATCGTCCGCGAAGCCCGATTCCCGGCCACTTGTCCACACCCACCCCACTTGTCCACAGCCTGGCCCCGGCGTCGTTGCCCGCCCGCCGCCGAAGCGAGACGGTGGAAGCGTCGGGCAGCAAGCCCGGCAGTCGATCCGGGGGTGTCCGATGACCGAGAACCGTCCACTTGTCCTGGTCAACAACGAGACCATGCTCGACGAGCTGCTGCGGCTGGCCGCGGCGGCAGGCTGCGATCTGCGGCGTGTGCCGGACGCGCCGGCCGCGAGACCATTGTGGTCGGACGCTCCGCTAGTGCTGCTCGATCCGCCTGGCGCACGCGAGATCCAGCATGAGCGGCTGCCAAGGCGCGACCGGGTCGTCATCGTGTCCCCTGATGCCCAAGGGGTCGACGCGTTGCAGGCCGCGGTCGACGTCGGCGCCGACCGGGTCGTCGAACTGCCCACGGCAGAGGCCTGGCTGGCCGACGCGATCGCCGACGCGGCGGAAGGCGCCGGCGGACCGCCGGGCCGGGTGCTGGCTGTCGTCGGCGGCAGAGGTGGCGCGGGCGCGTCCGTGTTCGCCGCGGCGGTGGCGAGAGCCGCGACCCGATCAGGTCATCGCGCGATGCTGGTCGACTGCGACCCGCTGGCGGGCGGCCTGGACCTGGTGCTCGGCGCGGAAAGCCAGGACGGGTTGCGCTGGCCCCAGATGAACGTCAAAGGCAGAGTCGCGTTCTCGTCGCTGCGTGACGCCTTGCCCGGCAGTGAAGGGCTCAAGGTCGTATCCGGCGCGAGAAAGGGGTTCGCACCCGAGCCGGACGCGGTGACAGCGGTCATCGAAGCGGGCAGACGCGGCGGCGACATAGTCGTCTGCGATCTGCCGCGCGACCTCTCGGCAACCGCCGGGGCCGCCCTGGATCTCGCCGACCTCACCATCATGGTCGTGCCCGCCGAGTTGCGTGCGTGTGCCTCGGCGTCGTTGGTCGCCGAGCGGTTGAAAGACCGTGGCGTAGTCGCGCGGGTGTTGGTACGTGGACCGGCGCCCGGTGGGTTGACGGCGGACGACGTGGCTGAAGCCGTCGGCCTCCCGCTCCTGTCCTGGATGCCCCACCAGCGCGGGCTGGCCGCCGCCTTGGAACGAGGCGAGTTCTCAGGCAGACGCGGTCCATTGATCAGCGCCGCCCGAAGAGCCCTGGAAACCCTTGGCGTGGACCACAGAGTGGCTTCCTGATGTCGCTGTCGCGCGGCGATGTCGCCGCACATCTCGATCGGCTGAACCAGACTTCACCTACGACAGAGGGCAGAGCGTCATGAAAGCGGAACTCGTCGAACGGGTTCGCCGCCGTGTGGCCAACGCGGGCACAACGGTCACCTTCGCGTCGGTCGCGGCCGCGATCCGCGAGGAGTCGGGCGGTGTCGCCGGTGACCAGGATGTGCTGGACGCGTTGCAAGTCCTTGGCCGCGAACTGGAAGGAGCCGGGCCGCTGGACCCGCTGTTGCGGGCGCCGGAGACCACCGATGTCCTTGTCACCGGACCGGACGAGGTCTGGGTCGAAGACGGCGCGGGCCTGCGGAGAACAGACGTCCGGTTCCCGGACGAGCCATCGGTCCGGCGGTTGGTACAGCGGCTGGCGGCGGCCGCCGGTCGCAGACTCGATGACGCGCAGCCGTTTGTGGACGCCTGGTTGCCCGGCGGAGTCCGGATGCACGCGGTACTCCCGCCGATCGCGCCATCGGGCACGTGTTTGTCCTTGCGTGTGCTCAGACCGACAGCGCACGACCTCGACAGTCTCAGTCGACTGGGAACGTTCGACGCACAGGGAGCCGTCTTGCTCAAGGCCATTGTGGACGCACGGCTCACGTTTGTCGTCATAGGCGGAACCGGCTCCGGCAAGACGACGTTGCTCGGCGCGATGCTCGGCGCTGTACCGGTAAGCGAACGAATCGTGTGCGTTGAAGACGCCGCCGAACTGTTGCCCGCGCACCCTCAGTTCGTCCGGCTGGTCGCCAGACCGCCCAACATCGAAGGCGTCGGCGGTGTGGGTGTTCGCGAACTTGTCCGGCAGGCGTTGCGAATGCGGCCCGACCGTCTCGTCGTGGGCGAGGTTCGCGGTGCGGAAGTGGTTGACTTGCTCACCGCCTTGAACACTGGTCACGAGGGCAGTGCCGGGACGCTGCACGCGAACTCACCTGCCGAAGTACCGGCGAGATTCGAAGCGCTGGCCGCACTCGGCGGATTGTCACGGTCCGCTTTGCACAGTCAACTGGCCGCCGCCGTACGCCTGGTCCTGTGCATGCGTCGCGAGGGCGAAGCGCGGCGGCTGGCTGAAATCGGTGTGCTGCAACGAATCGGTGAGTTCGTGAAGATCTGCCCCGCGTGGCGGCCGGGGGAACGGTTGTACGCGCGAACTCTGCTGGATGACCTGATCAAGGAAAGGGGAGGGGCGACGCCATGGACGCCTTGATCGTGCTGACCTTGGCCGCTGCATTGCTGACCTGGCCGACGGCCACGGCGTCGAGGCGGCTCGCCGCGCTGACAGGTCCACCAAGACGAGTGTTTCGGCCACCCCGGCCGAACACCGCTCTCCTCGCGTTGGCAAGCGCACTCCTCGGTGGAGTCCTGCTGGGCGTCGGTGGCGCCATCGCGGGCGCGATCGGTGGTGCGGTCGGCTGGCGCTACGCCAGATCCAGACAACGGCTTCGTCAGCGCACCGCTGCGGTGGAAGACCTCGCGGAGACCGTCCGATCGCTCGTGAGCGAGCTCAGAGCGGGCGCACATCCGGTTGCCGCCGCCGAGTCGGTGGCGGTCGACGCGCCCTCCAGCGGAGCGGAGGCGATGCGAGCCATTGCGGCCGCTGCGCGAATGGGCGGCGATGTCGAGCAGGCGGTCCGGGAGCCGTTGTTCGCCGATGTCGCCCACGCGTGGGCCTTGGCCCAACGGCATGGCTTGCCGCTCGCCGACGTGTTGGCGGCCGTGGTCCGGGATCTTGACCAGAGGGTCCGGTTCGCGCGCCAGGTGCACGCGAGAATGGTCGGCCCGAGAACCAGCGCCGCTGTGCTGGCCTGCCTGCCGGTGGTCGGCGTAGCACTGGGACAACTCATGGGTGCGAACCCGTTCCGGACGCTCTCCGGCACGACGGCTGGCCAGGCGCTGCTCGTCATGGGCGTCGGGCTGATGTGCGTGGGGCTCCTGTGGAGCGGACGACTGACACGTCAGGCGGCACTCCCATGACCGAACTCGTCCTCCTGGCAGCGGCAGTGCTGGTCGCGCCGGGCGCGCGGACCGCGAGACTCCGGCTCGCGGAGATGTCCGGGCGGCCAAGCCGGAGGCTGTCAGGCAAACAGCTGATCACGGCGAAGCGCTGGCGGAGGTCCCGTACACCGGCACCCGACCCGTTGCAGCTGGCCATGAGCTGGGACCTGCTCGGCGCATGCCTGCGGGCCGGGCTACCGGTGCCTGCGGCGGTGCGGGTGGTCGCCGACCGAGTGCCGGGCGACGGCGGCAAGGCGTTGCGGACCACAGCCGACCTGCTCGCCTTGGGTGCGGACGCGGAAGACGCGTGGGCACCGGCGGCTTCGGTCCCGGCCACCGCACCACTGGCACGCGGTGCGCGCCGAACGGCCAGGTCCGGGACCGAGCTGGCGACCGTGGCAGCGGCGTTGGCGGACGAAGTGCGTACGTCAGCCACCGACACAGCCGAGGCACGAGCTCAACGAGCCGGTGTGCTGATCGCTGGTCCGCTCGGGCTGTGTTTCCTCCCGGCGTTCGTCTGCCTGGGCGTCGTCCCGGTCGTCGCGGGCCTCGCGGGCCGGCTGGGGCTGAGCGGATGACCACACAAACCATGGACCGGAAAGGAACGAATGATGATGACCACGCGACGCTCGCACCTGTTCTTGGACGACGAAGGTGCGGTCACAGTCGAGTACGCGATGCTCTTCTTCCTGGTCGGAGCGCTCATCGGGACGGTCTACCTGGTCGTCACCAGCGACTGGTTCCAGGACCTGGTCAGCGACCTGATCAGGGACGCGATGCAGGAGCCGTGACCGTCGAGGCGGCGATCGCGCTCGGTTTGATCATGGGCGTGCTGGCCCTCGCCTTCGCGGGGTTCGCGGCGATGACCGCGCATCTGCGGTGTGTCGACGCGGCTCGGGAGGCGGCGCGGCTGGTCGCCCGTGGCGACGAGCGACTCGCGGTCGAGGCGGCGGCCACCATCGCGCCGAGCGGCGCGAACGTGCGGATCACGACCGAAGGCGACCGGATCAGCGTCGAGGTGTCCGTCGCACCGGCCGGTCAGTTCCTCTCCGGTCTGGCGATCACCGGGGCGGCCTTCGCGGTCGCCGAACCGGAGGTGGCCGAGTGAGACGTTCCCACAGGCCACCCGCCGACGAAGGTGCGGCGTCGGTGCTGGCGGCGTTCGTGGTGGCGGCGCTGGTGATGGTCTTCGGGCTGATGCTCGCGATCGGCGCCGCCACCTCGGCCCGGCACAAGGCCGACAGCGCGGCCGACCTGTCGGCGCTCGCCGCGGCGACCTACCTGCCGTGGGGCGAGCAGGCCGCCTGTGAGCAGGCACGATGGGTGGTCGACATGATGCGGATGCGGCTCGGCGAATGCCGGATGAACGGTTGGGTGGCGTCCGTCGTGGTGACCACAGCGGTGAGTGGTCTGGGCGAGATTACCGCTCGTGCCGCGGCCGGACCGGTGGCGCAGATGAGTCCGGCCGAAGAAAACGTGCCGCCGGTCGCGGGCAACGGTCGCCCGAGAGCGGTGAGCGGCATCACGGGCCGGTCCAGGCGTGTCGGCGAGCGGTACCGCCGACCGGTTGACGTTCAGTTGGGACGTCAGGCGGCTTTCACTCGCCGTTCATTACCGACCAGTTGCCGACAAGCAGTTACAACGGACGGCGGTCGTGCCGTTTAGTCAGACGCAGGGCACGGACGGGTGCCCGCCGGGCAAGGAGGCAAGTAGCCAACATGTTGGAGACGGACTGGTCGGATAGCTGGCGTGGGGCCTTCCGCATCGAACTGCGTGCGGAGGCGGTCGGCCTCGCGTGGCGTGGGTGGCCGGTGCTGCCCGGCACCTATCCGGCGGGCTCGCACTGGGCGGGCCGTGAGGGAACGGAGAACGCCGGACCGGTTCCCGTGCACCGGGACTGGCAGGAGCGCATCGGCACCAAGCCGGAGCAGGTCGCCGCGTGGTGGACCGGCCGCCCCTACAGCCTCCTGGTCGCCACTGGTGTGGTGCTCGACGCCATCGAGGTCGACGACTCGCTCGGCCGCAAGGCCGCTGGCGTGCTGCGCACCTACGGGATGCCGGTGCCGATCGTCGCGACCCCGGCCGGCCGGTGGATGTTCCTGACCAAGACCGGGCGTGCGCTGCGCCGCGAGCTGGCCGTTGACGAGCAGGTCACGCTGCACGGCGCCGGGAGCTACGTGCCGCTGCCGCCCAGCCCCTTCCAGCACGGTGTCGTGCACTGGCGCGTCAAGCCCGAGGTCTGCGGCTGGCGACTGCCTGAGTCGGCCGTCGTGCAGGAGGCCCTCGCCGACGCACTGGCCACCCCGAGCCGGCTCAGCCTGACGTCCGAGCTGGTAGCCGCGGACTGAGCGGCGACGCACCGAAAACTCCATAGCGCCACTCAAGGTTTGCCTCGTTCCAGGTCAGTCGCCGGCTTTCCCGCACCGACGCGACGACCGGGGACCTGGCGGCCTGCCGAGTACCAGCACCAGGCATGCGGCCTCCCGTTCCGCGACGGCCACCGGTGAGCGCGGCCCCACCAGCCGCGATCGGCGATCCTGCCCCCGGGAAAAAATCTCCGGCGGTCGACGCCTCGCCTCCCGGCGTCGACCCGCTGACGGCAGTCGCGTCGAACGGTCGTAGGCCTATGCCACTGGCTCGGCGGCAAGGGCGATACGCAGGGGATGTCGTACGGAACCGGCATCCCCTGCGTATTGCCACACCCACACGCCGTGTCCACCATTCCGGCACCACGAAATGCACTTTGCGGCACCATGAGTTCCCCGCCACAACCTGGATCTTGGTCACCGGTGAGTCCGTTGCCGCCGACGCCTTTGGGGCCAGGCGGCGAACTTCGATCTAGCCGGGCAACGGCTTCTTGTCGATGGTGGTACGCGCGGCTCCGCGAATCCTTGGCGTAGTCCCGAGGTTGACCGACAGCACGGTCGGCATCAGGTGATGGCCTTCAGCACGATGTCGAGCACGCGTATCGCGCCTGCCTTGTCCAACGGCTCGTTTCCGTTGCCACACTTGGGTGATTGCACGCACGACGGGCAGCCGGCCTGGCATTCGCACGAGTCGATGGCGAGCCGGGTGGCGGTGAGCCAGTCGGCGATCGACTGGAAACCGCGGTCAGCGAAGCCCGCGCCACCGGGGTGTCCGTCGTGGACGAACACCGTCGCTTCGCCCGTGTCCGGGTGCATGGCGGTGGAGACGCCGCCGATGTCCCACCGGTCACAGGTGGCCAGCAGCGGCAGCAGGCCGATGGCGGCGTGCTCGGCGGCGTGCAGGGCACCGCCGGTCTGGGCGCGCTCGATTCCGGCTTCGCGCAACAGGTCCTCGGCGATCGTGTACCAGACCGCCCTGGTCTCCAGGGTTCGCTCCGGCAGGTCCAGCGGCACCTGGTCGATGACCTCACCGGAGGGCAACCGTCGCAGGTAGGCGACCACCTGGGAGGTCACCGCGACATCGCCGAGGCACACCGTCACGCCGTCGAAGTCCTGCTTGGTCAACGTTTTGAGCACCGAGATGTCCACGACGTCACGCGGCTGCGTGGTCCATTCCGGGTCCTCGGCGTGCACGAGGGCCAAACCGGCGTCCAGGTCGAGCTCGTCGACCACATAGGACGTTCCCTGGTGCAGGTACACCGCACCGGGATGCACGGTGGCGCAAGCTGAACCGGGATCGACCGTGCCGAGCATCCGCCCGGTGTCCGCCTCGACCACCATGATCTGCTCGCCGCCGGAGCCGCGGATGTCCACCCCGGCGTGGGGCCGGTCCCGCGAAGTCCAGTACCAGCCGGCCGGCCGCTTGCGCAGCACCCCATCGTTGACCAGGTCCTGGAGCACTTCCCTGGCTGTGTCCCCACCGAACGGCGGGAGGTCCTTGTCCTTGAGCGGCAACTCCGCCGCGGCACACGCGAGGTGCGGAGCCAGTACGTACGGGTTGAGCGGGTCCAGGACCGTTGCCTCGATGGGCCGGTGCAGCATCGCCGATGGGTTGTGCACCAGGTAGGTGTCGAGGGGGTCGTCCCGCGCGACGAACACCACGAGCGAACCGTCACCGGCTCGGCCCGCGCGCCCGGCTTGTTGCCAGAACGACGCCAACGTGCCCGGGTAACCAGCGACGACAACCGCGTCGAGCCCGGCGATGTCGACTCCGAGTTCCAAGGCGTTAGTGCTGGCCACGCCGAGCAGTTCGCCCGAGGCCAGCGACTTCTCCAACGCACGCCGCTCCTCCGGCAGGAACCCCGCCCGGTAGGCGGCCACCCGGCCGGCCAACGTCGTGTCCACTTGAGACAGTGCGTGCCGGGCGGAGAGCGCGGTCAGTTCGGCACCACGCCGCGAACGCACGAACGCGAGCGTGCGCGCGCCTTCCACCACCAGGTCGGTGAGGATGCGCGCGGTCTCCGCACCGGCCGACCGCCGGACGGGGGCACCGTTTTCGCCCTTGAGTTCGTCCATCAATGGCGGTTCCCACAATGCGACCGTCCGGGCGCCGCGCGGCGAGCCGTCTTCGGTGACCGCGACGCATTCGACGCCGCACAGCCGAGTCGCGGAAACCGATGGATCGGACACCGTTGCGGAAGCCGCGATGAATGTCGGGTCCGAACCGTAATGCCGCGCGACCCGGCGCAGCCTGCGGAGCAGAAGCGCGACGTGCGAACCGAACACGCCGCGGTACGCGTGCGCCTCGTCCACCACTATGTATTTCAGCCGCCGGAAGAACTGGGCCCAGCGCGCGTGCGACGGCAGGATGCCGCGGTGGATCATGTCCGGGTTGGTGAACACCCATCGGGCATGCGCCCGCACCCAGTCTCGTTCCTCCATGGGTGTGTCGCCGTCGAAACTCGACGCCCGCACGTCCGGCAGGTCCAGGTCTCGCACTGCCCGCAACTGGTCGGCACCCAGCGCTTTCGTGGGCGCCAGATAGAGCGCCGTGCACCGCCGGTCGGTCGCGAACGACGACAAAACGGGAAGCTGGTACGACAAGGACTTTCCGGACGCCGTTCCGGTCGAGAGCACGACGTGCCGCGAGTTCCAGATGTGCTCGGCCGCCTCGACCTGGTGTGTCCACGGCTTTTCCAGGCCCCGCGCCCGGAACGCGCCGACGACCTGCGCGGGCGCCCAATCAGGCCATTCGGCGTACTGCGGCAGCCGTTCCGGCAGGTCCTCCACATGCGTCAACGGGTTCTCGTTGGCCGGAACACCGGCGAGCACTCGGGACAGCAACTGCCGCCCGCGCTCGGTTCGCACGTCACCCACGCCACCGAGCTAAGCACAGCTCTCCCTCGTGAGTACTTATCAGGGTTAGAACACTGATAAGTACTCACGAGGGGGACGCGGTCTTGGGGCGTGTGCGCGGCGTGAACGGCCAGTCCGCGCAAGCCGATTCGGTTGCCTGGCACCGCATAGTGCCTGCTCACGGCGTTGGTCGCGGTGCGTCGCGGGCGCGTGGGCGGACGGCGTGACCAAGGCTACTTTTCTGTTGCCAGAGCGCGATCAGGGCACCTGACCTCGGTTCTTGATCGATCCCGAGATCGATAAAACGAAGATAACAGAACGTACACGGCTGGGGACGCCTCACAAACACGGTTCCCCTTACACATAGACTCCGCCGACGTCCCACCACTTGTGGTGGCGCGCACGTCCCGTCGGGGTTGTCAGCGGACGGGAGAAATCGGCAGATGTCACAGGAGGACATGGATGTCCGGGCAGTACCACCTTGCGGAGGCTGCGCTCTCCGGTGGTGACCGCAGCATCGTCGCTGTCGTCGCCGTGGTCGCCCTCGCTGCTCTTGCCGTCGGTTATGTGCTGCTCAGGGAGGTGCTGGCCGCGGGCCAGGGCACCGCGAAGATGCAGGACATCGCCAAGGCGGTCCAAGAGGGCGCGGCGGCCTACCTCAAACGCCAGCGCAACACCCTGATGATCTTCGGCGTGATCGTGTTCCTGCTGCTGTTCGCGCTCCCCGCGGACACAGTGAACGAGCGGATCGGCCGCTCGATCTTCTTCCTCGCCGGTGCGATCTTCTCGTTCGGCATCGGCTACCTCGGCATGTGGCTGTCCACCCAGGCCAACCTCCGGGTCGCGGCGGCCGCCAACGACGAGGGCGGTCGCGAGAAGGCGATGCGGATCGCGTTCCGCACCGGTGGTGTGGTCGGGATGGCCACCGTCGGCCTCGGCCTGTTCGGCGCCGCGCTCGTGGTGCTGGTCTACGCCGGTGAGGCGCCGAAGGTGCTGGAGGGCTTCGGTTTCGGTGCCGCGCTGATCGCGATGTTCATGCGTGTCGGTGGCGGTATCTTCACCAAGGCCGCCGACGTCGGTGCCGACCTGGTCGGCAAGGTCGAGCAGGGCATCCCGGAGGACGACCCCCGCAACGCGGCGACCATCGCCGACAACGTGGGTGACAACGTCGGTGACTGCGCCGGTATGGCCGCCGACCTCTTCGAGTCCTACGCCGTGACCCTGGTTGCCGCGCTGATCCTCGGTAGTGCCGCGTTCGGCACCCAGGGCCTGCTGTTCCCGCTGATCGTCCCGGCCATCGGTGTGATCACCGCCGTGATCGGTGTGTTCATCACCAAGGCCCGTCCCGGCGAGAACGGCCTGAGCGCGATCAACCGCTCCTTCTACATCTCCGCGCTGATCTCCCTGGTGCTGTGCACCGTCGCCGCGTTCGCGTTCCTGCCGACCTCGTTCGCGGGGCTCGAGGGCGCGAAGAACGTGGCGCTGGGCGGAAACCCGGGCCTGATCGCCGCCGTCGCGGTGATCATCGGCATCGTGCTGGCCGGCATCATCCTCTGGCTGACCGGCTACTACACCGGCACCGAGCACAAGCCGGTCAAGCACGTCGGTGAGACGTCGGAAACCGGTGCGGCGACGGTGATCCTGTCCGGTATCTCGGTCGGTTTCGAGTCCGCGGTCTACACCGCGATCGTGATCGGCGGTGCTGTCTACGGCGCGTTCCTGCTGTCCGGTGACGTCACGGTGGCGCTGTTCGCGATTGCTCTGGCCGGTTGTGGTCTGCTGACCACCGTCGGTGTCATCGTCGCGATGGACACCTTCGGTCCGGTGAGCGACAACGCCCAGGGCATCGCCGAGATGTCCGGTGACGTGCACGGCGAAGGCGCGCAGATCCTGACCGAGCTGGACGCGGTCGGCAACACCACCAAGGCGATCACCAAGGGCATCGCGATCGCGACCGCCGTGCTCGCCGCGACGGCGCTGTTCGGCTCGTACAGCGAGGCGATTCGCGACGCGGCTGGTGCGACGACGGACTTCGTCGCGAACCTGGTCAGCCCGAACACTCTCGTCGGTGTGCTGATCGGCGCCGCTGTGGTGTTCATGTTCTCCGGTCTGGCCGTCAACGCCGTGTCCCGTGCCGCGGGGGCGGTCGTGTACGAGGTACGGCGCCAGTTCCACGACAACCCCGGCATCATGGACGGCTCGGTTCGTCCCGAGTACGGCCGTGTTGTGGACATCTGCACGAGGGACTCGTTGCGTGAGCTCATGACGCCGGGTCTGCTGGCCGTGTTCGCGCCGATCGCCGTCGGCTTCGGTCTCGGCGTCGAGTCGCTCGCCGGGTACCTCGGCGGCGCGATCGCGACCGGCACGCTGATGGCGGTGTTCCTGGCCAACTCCGGTGGCGCGTGGGACAACGCCAAGAAGCTCGTCGAGGACGGCAACCACGGCGGCAAGGGCTCGCCTGCGCACGAGGCCACGGTCATCGGTGACACCGTGGGCGACCCGTTCAAGGACACCGCCGGTCCGGCGATCAACCCGCTGATCAAGGTGATGAACCTGGTCTCGGTGCTGGTCGCGCCCGCGGTCGTGACGTTCTACATCGATGGCGACACGGCGCTGCGGATCGTGATCGCCCTGGTCGCGGTGGCCATCATCGCCGCGGCGGTGATCGTGTCCAAGCGTCGCGGCAGTGCGATCGCGGACAGCCCGGCCGAACAGGTCAACAACGCCTGATCGACCTCCGGCAGCAGTGCGGGGCCACCCTTCCTTTGGCGGGGTGGCCCTCACTCTGCCCAAACCCGGGCGCGGGTACCGTCGCGCTTGCCCGTGTCCCCGAGGCCAGGAGAGTTCATGAGTCGTCGCCTGACGTTCATCGCGGCCGCGACCCTGGGGGCCACGCTGGCCCTTGCCGGGTGCTCCAGCAGCGACGGCGAGAACCCGCCGAACGCCGCAGCTCAACAAGGCACCAGCGGCAACCAGCAGCCGGGTCAGCCGCCCGCGGACGGCGGCGGCACCGGTGGTGGCGGCGAATCGACGCCGCCGCCTGCCCCACCGGCGCCCAGCAACGGCGATCCGGTCAAATGGGTGGACAACCTGTGCGGCCCGATCAGTGACTTCACCAAGTCGCTCGCCGGCCGGATGGGCGACCTGGCCAACGCCACCGACCAGGCACAGATGCAGGCCAAGCTCGGGCAGTTCATCGACAACCTGGCCGGCGGTCTCGGCGGCACGGTCGACCGGCTCAAGCAGTTGGAGCCCGCTCCGGTCAAGGGCGGCGACGACGTCAAGAACAAGATCATCAGCTCGTACACCACCTCGCAGAACGCGCTGAAGGAAGCCGCGGCCAAGATCCGCGCTGGCGACCAGGACGCGGCCGCGCAGGTGATGCAGAGCCTCGGTGACGAGACGGCCAAGATGGTCGACCCGTTCAAGGACAACGACACCGCCGAAGTGCGGGACGCGATGACGAAGGCACCACGATGCAAGGACATCCCGAGCGGCAGCTGAGCGTGCGACGTGCCGTCATGGCGCTGACCGCTTCGGTGCTTGTCGCCGGATGCCAGGTCCCGGCGAGTTCGTCGGCCCGGCCGGGACCGGCCACCACCACTGCCGCCGTCACCGCCGCGGTCGGCTGGGCCGACCGGCTGTGCGGCGTAATCCTGGAGTACGACAGCGTTCCGGCGAAGTTCGAGGTGGACTCGACCAGCCCGGACGCCGCGGTGTCGTCGCTGACCAAGTCGCTGGACGCCTTGTCGGCCCGGATCAACGACGCCCTCGGCAAGCTCAGGGAGGTCGGTCAGTCGCCCGTGGCGGGCGGCGACGAGGCCGTGCAGAGCCTGATGTCGCTGCTGGAGACGCGGCGGAGCATCGTGGAAGGCGCGTTGGGCAGGCTGCGGAACGTCAACCTGAGCGACCGCGCGGCGGCCACAGCGGCGCTCCAGGGCGTCGCAGGCGACCTGCAGAGCCTCAGGACGCCGGTGAACCCGCTGGAGGGGATGGGCTCACGGTTCCCGGAGCTGCAGGCGGCCGCTCGCAGCGCGGACACGTGCACGGAGATCACCCGCCTGCGGGCGAGCAGGTCGGCTCTGCCGCCCACACCGTCTTATCCGTCGTATCCTGACGAGTTTCCGACAAGCCCGAGCACGCCTCCGCCGAGCTCGGGATCTACCTCGACCTGGCCGTCCCCGCCACCCGAGCCGACGTACCCGACGCTCTGACGTCTCGCGAGAGTGGAACATATGTTCTACTCTGTTACTCGTGGGGCAGATGTCGTTCTTCTCCGCCGAGGCGCTGCAGCCAGGGGTGGCCGACCTGGCTGGGCTGCTGTGCGCGTCAGGGCAGGTCGCGCACTTCGCGCGGCGCGCCGCGCGGCTCTCGGTGGTGGTCGACGAAGCATGGCGCCGTGACGCGTTGGCCGAGGCCTTCGCCGAGCGCGGCATCGATCCTGAGGTGGGGGTGTCCGACGAGGAGCACCCGCTGGTCAGGACCGCTTTCCGGACCGATCTGATCGGCCTGGCCGGCGCGTGGACCCGCGGCGCGGCCAAAGCCGTGCCGGTCGGGCTCGCGCTGGACGGCGCCGCCCTGCGGTTATGGGCGCTCGCCGCCGGTCGCTGGGTCGAGAACGGCTACCTGCTCGGGCTGGATCCGGAGGCACCGGAGACCCACGAGCCGCTGGTCCAGGCCGTCACCCGGATCGGGCTGCCGGCCGGGCTGCTCGGCGTGCGGGGAGGCGGACCCGGCCTTCGGCTGACCGGGCGACGCCGGATCGGCCGCCTGGTGGAACTGGTCGGCAGAGTGCCCTCGCCTGCCGCTGAACCGTACTGGCCGGGCTAGGATTCGTCCATCCGGGTGAATTTCCCTCGCGCGCGTAGGGTCGCTATCGGTGATGCACGCGAACGGGTCGTCGTGCTAGTAGTGGATTGCCCGTAGACCGTGCCGGATCGGGGCTCACGTGCGACGGGACACGCTTCGGTAACGAGCCCGATGCTCTCGGCGAGTTAGAGAGGGTCGTCGGCGGTAACCCGGACCTAACGCCGTTCACCGGTGTGCCCCGGGCCACCTCCGCTACGGGTTACGGCACTGGGCAGTGCACACTGACGGGCTGATGCTCGAAGTCGGGCATCTCGACAGGCGGGACAGAGGGCAGGAAAGCGTGGCAGCAACTCGGACGAAAAAGAGCGACAGTTCGGCCAACGGGGCCGAACCGCGCCGACTGGTGATCGTCGAGTCGCCGGCGAAGGCCCGCAAGATCGCCTCCTACCTCGGCCGCAACTTCGTGGTCGAGTCGTCCAAGGGGCATATCCGCGACCTGCCCCGCAAGGCCGCCGAGGTACCGGCGAAGTACAAGGGCGAGTCGTGGGCCAGCCTCGGCGTGAACGTCGACAGCGGCTTCGAGCCGATCTACATCGTCACGCCGGACAAGAAGTCCACGGTCACCGAGCTCAAAGAGGCCTTGAAGAACGTCGACGAGGTCTACCTCGCGACAGACGGTGACCGCGAGGGCGAGGCCATCGCGTGGCACCTGCTGGAGACGCTCAAGCCCAAGGTGCCGGTGCGCCGGATGGTCTTCTACGAGATCACCGAGCCGGCCATCCGCGAGGCCGCCGCCAACCCGCGTGACCTGGACCAGCACCTGGTCGACGCCCAGGAGACCCGCCGCATCCTCGACCGGCTGTACGGCTACGAGGTCAGCCCGGTGCTGTGGAAGAAGGTCATGCCGAGGCTGTCGGCGGGCCGCGTGCAGTCCGTGGCGACCCGGATCGTGGTCCAGCGCGAGCGCGAGCGGATGAGCTTCGTCTCCGCGTCGTACTGGGACATCGCGGCGACGATGGACGCGGGCGCCAAAGCCGACCCGCGCAACTTCGGCGCCCGGCTGATCGCCGTGGACGGCAGCAGGCTCGCCACCGGCCGTGACTTCGGCCCGGACGGCAAGCTCAAGAACGCGGGCGACGTGCGCCTGCTCGACGAGACCGAGGCACGTCGCCTCGCCGAGGCGCTCAACGGCGCCGACATGCGGGTCGCGAGCGTCGAGGAGAAGCCGTACACCCGCAAGCCGTACGCGCCGTTCATGACGTCGACGCTGCAGCAGGAGGCCAGCCGTAAGCTGCGCTTCTCCGCCGACACGACCATGCGTGTCGCGCAGCGCCTGTACGAAAACGGCTACATCACTTATATGCGTACCGACTCCACGACGCTGTCCGAGACAGCGATCGCGGCGGCCCGTGCGCAGGCCGAGAGTTTGTACGGCAAGGAGTTCGTTCACCCGACCCCGCGCCAGTACACGCGCAAGGTGAAGAACGCGCAGGAGGCGCACGAGGCGATCCGCCCGGCCGGTGAGGTGTTCCGCACGCCCGGCCAGGTGGCGAACGAACTGCAGTCCGACGAGTTCCGGCTCTACGAGCTGATCTGGCAGCGCACCATCGCGTCCCAGATGGCGGATGTCCGCGGCACCACGATGACCGTGCGGATCGTCGGCACGGCCTCGTCCGGCGAGGAGTGCACGTTCTCCGCCTCCGGCCGCACCATCACCTTCGCCGGCTTCCTCAAGGCGTACGTCGAGACCGTCGACTCCGAGCAGGGCGGCGAGGCCGACGACGCCGAGCGCAGGCTGCCGCGGCTGGTCAAGGACCAGCCGGTGACCGCGACCGAGCTGACCGCCGACGGGCACTCCACCAACCCGCCGCCCCGCTACACCGAGGCCAGCCTGATCAAGGCACTGGAAGAGCTGGGCATCGGCCGTCCGTCGACGTACTCGCCGACCATCAGCACCATCCAGGCACGTGGCTACGTGTGGAAGAAGGGTGCGGCGCTGGTCCCGTCGTGGATCGCGTTCGCCGTCGTCGGGCTGATGGAGCAGCACTTCGGCAGGCTCGTCGACTACGACTTCACCGCGACCCTGGAGGACGAGCTCGACGGCATCGCCGCGGGCCGCCAGGAGCGCAACGACTGGCTGTCGGGCTTCTACTTCGGCGGCGCCGTCGGTCCCGAGGGATCGGTCGGCCGGGCCGGCGGTTTGAAGAAGCTGGTCGGCACGGGCGTCGACGAGATCGACCCGCGGCTGGTCAACTCGATCCCGATGTTCGAGGACGCCGAAGGACGCAAGGTCGTCGTGCGCGTCGGCCGCTTCGGCCCGTACCTCGAACGTGAGGTCGACGGTGAATCGCAGCGGGCGAACCTGCCCGAGGACCTGCCGCCGGACGAGCTCACCCTGGAGATCGCCGAGCAGCTGTTCGCGACCCCGCAGGAAGGCCGTTCGCTCGGCACGGACCCGGTGACCGGGCACGAGATCGTGGCGAAGGACGGCCGCTTCGGCCCGTACGTGACCGAGGTGCTGCCGGAGGACAACGGCAACAAGAAGGTCAAGCCGCGCACCGGCTCGCTGCTCAAGTCCATGTCCCTGACGGACGTGACCTTGGAAGACGCGCTGAAGCTGCTGTCGCTGCCGCGCGTGGTCGGCAAGGACCCGCAGTCCGGCGAGGAGATCACCGCCCAGAACGGCCGCTACGGGCCGTACCTGAAGAAGGGCACGGACTCGCGGTCGCTGGCCAGCGAGGACCAGATCTTCACGGTCACGCTCGACGAGGCGCTGAAGATCTACTCGGAGCCCAAGAAGCGGGGACGCGCGGCCGCGGCCTCGGCGCCCCCGCTGAAGGAACTCGGCAACGACCCGGTCTCCGGCAAGCCGATGGTCGTCAAGGACGGCCGTTTCGGCCCGTACGTGACCGACGGCGAGTTCAACGCCTCGCTGCGCAAGTCCGACAGCGTGGAGGCGCTGACGGACGAGCGGGCCGCGGAACTGCTGGCGGAGAAGCGCGCGAAGGGCCCGGCTCCGAAGAAGACGCCCGCCCGCCGTAAGACGACGACGGCGAAGACCGCTACCACGAAGACGGCGACGGCCAAGACGGCCACCAAGACCGCCGCGAAGCCGCGTGCGACAAAAACCGCCGCCAAGTCCAAGTCCTGACCTGCCTGGTCACCCTCGTGAGTGTTTATCAGGGTTAGAACACCGATAAACACTCACGAGGGGGCCTGGGGGCCTGGGCCTGGGGGTGTCCACAAAGTTGTCCACAGGTGCCTGTGGATCATGAAGTGCCTGCGGTCTCAGCAGGTCAAAGCCGAAAAATCCTGTGGATAACCAGCCGTCGGCCAACCATCGCGGTCGGTGCCACCCACTACGCTGGACACCGGGGGCCGGAGGCCGCGCCCGTGCCGCCATCGCCGGTCGCACCCCTGAAATCCTTGCCACGCAAGGTGTTCCGGCTGAGCAGCCCCCGATGTCCACGCTACCTGTGACCACCGACATCCCGAACTACCGGCGCACATGTTATCCACAGGGCTTGGGATGATACTTGGACAACTCGACGTTTGCGCAGGTCAACAGCTTGGCTGCGCTGTGGATAACTCTGCGGGGTGGGAGCCATCCCACGTTTGCCGGACGAGAAGCGAGCCTCTGCCGGGTTACCCTGATGGGGGGCCTTGACAGCGGAGGGTGACCGAGTGGCAGACAACTCAGTGACCGGGGTCGACGGCACCTACGAGCCCGCACCACCACCGTTACTGTCCGACCCGCTTTCCGGCCTCGTCACCGGCGCGAATCTGCCGATTCAGCGGCGCGAGGAGTTCCGGCTGGTCGTGCCCAGGCCGCCGAATCCCGACGACCTGCGGGAGGCCGTGGACCTCGCCCTCCTGGAGGAACAGTTCCCCGCCCCGGAAGAACCCCCGCCGCCACCCGCGCCCGAGGCCGAGGAACCGGGCAAAGTGAGCCCGCTCAGGCAGTGGCCGGCGGCCGCCGCCGTGGCCCGTCGGCTGCGTGCGACCAAGGAACGAATCCACAGACCGCCCATCCGGCGCAAACCGGCCGGCATGGGCAGCGGAATGGCCGTCGTCATGGTGATCGTGCTGGTCACAGTCGTGATCCTGTACTTCGTGATCACCAGCCTGGTGCACACCTTCAGCCAGCTCTTCGGCTGACTTCGGCTGAAGCTACGCTGGTGCCGGAATGAGGTGGGTCGTATCAGCGTAGGCGGGGACCAGACTGCACGGGCCGGGGACATGCACCCGGTCCGTTCTGACGCGTCCCTGGCGCACCGCATCCGCAGCGTGCTGGCCATCCGGCCGTTCCGCAGGCTCTGGGGCGTCAGCTTCATCTGCAGCACCGGCGACTGGCTGTCACTGCTCGCGCTGACCGGTCTGATCACCAAACTCACCAACGACTACGCGTTCCAGAACTACGCGTTCGCGGGCGTCGTGCTGACCCAGCTGCTGCCAGGGTTGCTGTTCGCGCCGTTCGGCGGGCTGCTGGCGGACAGGTTCGACCGGCGCAAGGTGATGGTCGTCTGCGACGTCATGCGCGGCGGCCTGCTGATCTCCATCGCCCTCGTCGGCACGCCGGTCTGGCTGCTCATCGCCAACTTCCTGGTCGGCTGCTGCCAGCTGCTGTGGATCCCGTCCAAGGACGCGGCCGTGCCGAACCTGCTGCGGCGCAAGGACCAGGTGGAGACGGCCAACCAGCTCGCGCTGGTGATGACCTGGGGCATCTCGGTGATCGCAGGCGCCGGGCTGTACGCGCTGATCACCGGCGTCTCCTCGCAGGTGTTCCACGTCCGGCTGGACGACACCGGCATGCAGTTGGCCACGATCATCGTGATGATCAACGGCCTGTTCTACCTGACGTCCGCGGTGATCGTGGCGACCAGGGTCCCGGAACTGTCCATCCGCGCCGTGGCCCCGGTCAAGCCGGCCGAGACCAGCCCGGCTGGACCCAGCGAGGCGCCGCAGGACAAGACCGGCCTGTGGGCGATGCTGCGCGACGGACTGCGGTTCATCCGCAGCACCAGGCTGGTCCGTGGCCTGCTGGTGGGCATGACAGGTGCGTTCGCCGCGGCGGGCGCGCTGGTCGGCAGTTCCAAGCCGTACTCGTCCAGCCTGCTCGGCGGTGACTCGGCGTTCGGCTGGCTGTTCGCGGCCCTGTTCATCGGCCTGGGCAGCGGGATGGCGTCGGCCACCAAGATGGCCCAGCGCATTCCGCACAACCGGCTGTTCGGCATCTCGATCGTGCTCGCGGGCCTGGGTCTGCTGCCGATCGCGGCCTCGCCGCACCTGTGGGTGTCGCTGGTCGCGGTCACGTTCGTCGGCGCGTGTGCCGGCATCGCGTTCCTCACCGGTGTCACGATCATCGGCACGCAGGTCGAGGACGCCATCCGCGGCCGGATCAACGCGATCTACCAGTCGCTGATGAAGATCATCCTGGCGCTGTCGATGATCACCGTGCCGCTGCTGATCGGCCTGGTCCGGCCGCGCACCATGGAGATCTTCGGCAGTCCGGTCGTCGTGGACGGCACCAGACCGGTGCTGTTCGGCGCGGGCCTGATCGCCGCGCTGGTCGGCGTGATCGCGTACCGGCAGATGGACGACCGCCGCACCGAGACGATCCTGGCCGACCTGAAGGCCGCGATCCGCGGCAAGCCCAGGCGGTCGACCGGGCTGCTGATCGCCGTGGAAGGCGACACGGCCCAGGACACGGCGGCCCAGTCGCGCCTGCTGACCGACTGGCTCCGGCAGTCCGGAAACCGCGAGATCATGCTGGCCACCGACCCGACGCTCAACGACAGCCGGCTGCGTGCCGTGCTCGCCGGTGCCGAACTGACCGGTGCACGAGCCCACGCGCTGGTCGCAGCGGCCGTCCGGGCCGACATCGTGGAGCGCGAGATCCGTCCGGCGCTGGACCGTGGCGCGATCGTGGTGATGGAGCGGTTCGTCGACAGCCCGTTCGCGCACCTGTCCGCCCTGGCCGGGCTCGACCCGGAGGAGATGGAAGGGCTGACGGACTGGGCGACCGCCAAGCTGCGGCCGGACCTGACCGTGCTGCTCGACCGCGATCCGGCGACCTTGCCGGCGATGACGTACCAGTCCAACGACCACCATTGGCGGGTCCAGGACCTGTTGACGGAGATGGCGTCGTCCGACCCGGACCGCTATGTCGTTGTCGACTCGGACGACGATGACGAAGCCACCGCGCAACGCGTCCGGACGGCGGTGCGTGGCGCGATCCCGGCCCGCAAGCTCGGGCTCGACGAACCTGAACGGACGCCAGTGGAGGCACAGTGACCGTCGTCTGGTCGCAAGTTGTCGGGCAGGCCGAAGCTGTCGAAGTGCTGACAAAGGCCGCGAACGCGGCCGCCATGATCGTGCGGGGCGAGCAGGCCGCGGCGGGCGGGATGACCCACGCGTGGCTGTTCACCGGACCGCCGGGATCGGGTCGTTCCGTTGCGGCACGGGCGTTCGCCGCGGCTTTGCAGTGCGATTCCGGCACCGGGTGCGGTGAGTGCAGCGGTTGCCGCACCACGATGGCCGGTACGCACGCGGACGTGCGCCTGGTCGTCCCCGAAGGTCTGTCCATTTCGGTCGCTGAAATGCGTGCGCTGGTGCAGACCGCGGCACGGCGCCCGACCAACGGCCGCTGGCAGGTCGTGATCATCGAGGACGCCGACCGGCTCACCGAAGGCGCGGCCAACGCACTGCTCAAGGCGGTCGAGGAACCGCCGGAGCGCACGGTTTTCCTGTTGTGCGCGCCGTCGGACCACCCGGACGACGTGTCTGTGACCATCCGATCCCGTTGCCGTGGCGTGTCTTTGCGTATCCCACCGGCCAAGGCGATCGCGGAAGTGTTGGTGGAACGCGATTCCGTCGACCCGGACACCGCGCAGTGGGCTGCTTCGGTGTGCGGCGGCCACGTTGGCCGTGCTCGGCGGCTGGCGACAGACGAGGCCGCGCGGGAACGCCGGGCCGCGGTGCTGCGCATCCCCTTGGGACTGCGGCGGCCGGGAGACGTGTTCACGCTCGCCGACGAGCTCGTCAAGGCGGCTGAGACGGAAGCGTCGGAACAGAGCGAATCCCGTGACGAAGTCGAGCGGGAAGCCCTCAAGACGGCGTTGGGCGCGGGCGGCACGGGAAAGGGCACCGCGTCGGCGACTCGCGGCTCGGCCGGAGCGCTGAAGGAGCTGGAACGCAGGCAGAAATCACGGGCCACCCGAACCCAGCGCGACACCCTCGACCTCGCGTTGGTCGACCTGGCCGGGTTCTACCGCGACGTCCTCGTCACCAACAGCGGCTCGGACGCGGCACTGAACCACCCTGATCACGCCAACGACGCCCGTACCGCCGCGGCTTCGTGGTCGCCTGAGTCGACGCTCCGGCGCCTCGAGGCGGTCCTCGCGTGCCGCGAGGCGCTGGAGCTGAACGTCAAGCCACGCATCGCCGTCGAGGCGATGGTGACGACGCTGTACTACGGCTGATCGGCTTCACCCTCGGTCGGCCGCACCCGGCGAATCCGGCGGGCCGGCAGAGCCGCGACCAGGATGACGCCGACCAGCAGCAGCGTCGTGCCGGTCCAGAACATCGGAATCGCCTGGTAGGCGCTGGTGTACGCCAGCTTCGGCTCCTGGGGCGCGGGCGGCTTCGCGGCAGGCGGCCCGTCCGCCGTCCCGCACACCACACCGCCGGTCGGCGCCGCGGCTCGGGCGACCTGCTCACCCAGCGAGACCTGCGCCAGCGCGGACGGCAGGCCCGGCAGGCCAAGCGCTTGCGTGGGCAGGACCTGCAGGTCCAGCATTCGTGCGCTCGCGGCCAGTTGGTGGCCCTGGAACGGCTGTGTCATGTCCTCGGCCTTCTGCTGCAGACCGGCGATGGACAGCCGCAGCACGCCGATGTCGAGCCGCAACCGGTTGAGCTCGTCGGCCTTGGGCAGCAGCGGGGAGTCCTTCGGCAGCGCGTTCGCCAAGTCGCCGATCAGCGGCAGTTTCCTGAGCGCGTCGGGCAGCTGTGTGCTGAGGTTCGGCAGCGGAATGCCGATCGGCACGTCGAACGTCGGGTGCGCGGCGTCCAGTTTGTACAGGACCTTGTCGCCCTGCTTGACCTCGAGCACCGGGGCGACGTACTTGACCGACGAGGTTTTCGCGTCGCCGGTCGACGTGACCTGCAACGTCGGCTGGCTGACGACGTTGACCGACATGGCGAACGGCGTGCCGCCCAGGAGGTTCAGACTCGCGACCTGAAGCGTGGACGTCGACCGGACGGCCTTGTTCGCCGATCCCGGGATCTCGACCAGCTCCACGACCGACCTGGTGGACAGCGTGTTCGGCACGCTGATCAGCGAGCCGTCGCCCTTGTTCGGGCCCGGCAGCAGCCCACCGAGCTCCGCCAACGGCCCCGGCAGCGCCTTGAGCTGGTCAGTCAGCGCGGTCAGCTGTTCGGGGCCGAGTTTCGACTCGGTCAGTTTGCCCGTGAGGTCGTTCGTGCCCGGCAGGGTCGGGATGGCGTTCAGCAGACTCAGGCTGGCGACCGAGGTGCTGGCGTCGGACAACGGGCTGACGCACGGGCCGAGGGTCTCGCTCCACCGCGCGTGCGCGCTGCCGTTCATCAACCCGATCCGGACTAACGCGTCCAGCGGCGTCTGCGGCGGGTTGAGCCCGAACGTCATCGGCTTCTCGTTGTCCGGCGGCGAAGTCTGCGCGACCGCCCCCGGCGACTGCGGACTCTTGCCCTGAACGGCCACGCCGCCCGGCGAAGCCTGCGCGATGGAATGCTCGGTCGCCAGGTACGACTCCGAGTTGACCTGCGCGCTCGAGAGGCCGAAGCCGACCTCCAGCGCGGACTGCTTCGGCAACTTGTCGGAGTACCCAGGCAGAATCGTGTTGGTCGGCGCGGACGCGGGCAGCAACCGGATCATCGAGAGGGCGGTCCCGGCATCCCCGATCGCACGCCCCAGCGGCTGCGGTCCGTTCGGCGC
This sequence comes from Kibdelosporangium persicum, assembly GCF_013280595.1. Lineage (GTDB taxonomy): Bacteria > Actinomycetota > Actinomycetes > Mycobacteriales > Pseudonocardiaceae > Kibdelosporangium > Kibdelosporangium persicum. The sequence goes on along the minus strand of NZ_JAAATY010000009.1, from coordinate 128,706 downwards.
GGAGGCAGGCGGCGCGTTCGGGTCCTTCGGCGCCGGAATCGGCGTCGTCGTCGGTGGCTGCGCGGCAGCGGGCGCGGCGACCAGCGCGAGCAAAGCCGCGGCTACCGGCATGGCCAGGGCGCTTCTGCGCATCAACGAACCCCTCCTTGCGACCGCCGTCACACTTCCCAACGACCGACCCGCCCATCGGTGACTCACCCGGCCGGGTGGTCGTAAACCCGTCGACGAGGCCCGCTACACTTGTCCCGGACACGCCGCCTTAGCTCAGTCGGCCAGAGCGACGCACTCGTAATGCGTAGGTCAAGGGTTCGATTCCCTTAGGCGGCTCCATGCTTGACCAGCGAAAACGCCCGGACACCGAACACGGTTGCCGGGCGTTCGTCTCATTTCCCGTCTCAGCCGGCTCTGTCGACATCCCCTGCGAGACAGCGGTCCGGCGGTTTCAGGGGACACACGTCCACAGAGGGGTAAATCACCTAACCCGCTGACTTTGCGCAGCTCACGGTCAGTACCGCCAGGTCGATCATGACTTTGGTCAGAGGCGGGGCAGGCTTGCGATCCACACCCACACTGGTCGCGATCTCACTCTGCGACCTTCCCGCATCCGTGGGTGTCACATACACCGTGTTCGCGGCCGGGCCGCACGTCGGAAGTCCACAGTGGCCACCCATCCGGGGTGGAACCTAACGGTGCTGTCCCACAACCGCTGTGGACGGTCGGCCCGCCCCGGAGCCATCAACTTTGCTGGTCCAGGCGGTGGGCCAGAGACGCGAGGACGATCTCCCGCGCCGCGTTGACCGTGGCCGCGAAGGTGGCCGGGGCCCGGCCGATGCGTTCAGCGCCCGCGCGCATGACACCGGACAGCAGCTCCACCGCGAGGTGCACGTCGCCGACGTCGCGGAACTCTCCGCGCGCGATGCCGTCCCGGACGACGTTCTCCACCTCGACCACGATCGCGTGGAGCGGGCTGTCCGGCCCCTTCGGCACCTCGGCGACCGGCAGGCCGGGGCTCGGCCGGAACATCAGCTGCAGGACCTGGTCCGTGAACGCCTCCAGGACCGCCTCGACGATCTCTCGCATCCGCTCCGCGGCCGGGTCCGCGGACCGCGCGGCGATCGCCGCCACACGCTCGACCACGGGCCGGCCTGCCTGCTCGGTCAGCGCCCGGACCAGCGCGCTTTTGTCGCGGGCGTAGTTGTACAGCGTGTTGCGCGCGAGTCCCGCCCTGGCCGCGATGTGACCCATGTTGATCGAGTCGTAGTCGCGTTCGAGCAACAACTGCCGCATCGCCTCGACGAGGTCGGCCCACACCATCTCGTGGTGCTCCTCGATGCTGGCTCCCCGGATCCGCGGCATCCGATCATCCTCTCCTCATCGCGGCTTCTCTCTCGCGCCCTGGGTCTGCCTACCGCCCCGCACGGCGCAGCACGGTGCCCACGCACGCGTTGTCGGGTTTGTCTCTAGCGTGCCTGCTCGGCGGCCAGGGCAACGCTTGATAGATGTGGGTTCTCCTGGTAGGTCGAGGTGAGCTTTACGCGGTTGAGGCGCCAGCCGTCCGCCGTCCGGACCGCCTCGTTGTCGTAAAAGCCGACCACCAGCCAGTAATTGGGGCCATCGTTGGCGAGCTCGCTCGGGAGCCAGTGTTCGGCACGGACATGCGCGTGGATCGTCGCGCTGTCGCCATCGATATCGATGACGTGGCCGGTGATGGCATGGTGGGTTGCTGTGTAGAACGCAAAGGCGTTGCGGATGGTCTCGACGTAATCGCCGAGTGGCACGGTCATTGGCGGAATGTCGGCGACAGACCCGAAGTCGAGCGTCAGCGGGTCGGTGAAGACGAGGCCGGGCAGCTCGGTGAACTCCTTCAGGTCCGCTATGTCGGCGTAGCGGCCAAGCAGTTCGATGAGATCGGCGCGATCGCTGAGCGCAGTCATGAGAAACCTCTCCATTCACTACGGCGACGTCAGGGCGTTCGCTCTGCCGTGCTCGGGGTAGCGCTGGTCGCGAGGCTCCCGGTGCCCGTCCATGAGCAGGCAGCCCGCCCCTTTATGCGACAACCTGTCGCAAAGATTACGACGGGTTGTCGCATAAAGCAAGGCGTGAGGGTGCGTGTGACGCCGTTCCCTGTGATGACATCACCGGCAACCGGGTACGTGGTTCGCCACCCGAGCATGGGGCGGCGTGCTTAACGGCTCCACCAATAACCAGAACCTTCCCGGCATGCCGGGAAGGCCCAGAGTTTGAGGGTTGGGTTGCAGTTCGCACCCGTACGGCGCTCAGCGGTCCGGCTCGCGGTCGGGGCAGTAAGCCAACGTGGCGGTTATCCGTTCGTTGATCTCCATGTCGTCGGCCAAGTCGATCATTTCGGCGCACACCGCTGGTGGAATCCGCATATCGTCCTCTGCCAGCAGCGTCCCGCTTCACCGGCCCGGTACGGGTACCGCGGGTCAGGCGTCGCGGTGGCGCAGTGACACGTAACCGCCGGCCAGTGCGGCGGCCACCCAGGCGAGCATGATCAGGAACGCCGTGCCCGGCCCGAAGTCCACCTCGCCGAGGAAGAACCGTCCGGTGTCGAGCTGCATCATCGCCGCGCCGGCCTGGTCGGGCAGGTACTGGGTCACCGACCGGATCGCCGGCAGGCTCGCCAGGCCCTGCGAGTTCAGGAACAGCAGCGGGATCAGGATGCCCAACGACAGCGCCGAGCTGCGCAGGATCATGGCGACCCCGGTCGCGAACACGCACATCATCGTCAGGTAGGCGCACTCGCCCAGCACCGCCCGCAGTATCCCCGGATCGGTGAGGGACACGGCGTGCTCGCCGAGCGACGCCTGCGTGGCGAAGAACGTGCCGAACGCGACCACTACCGACAGCACGCCCGCGACCCCGGTCGCCACCAACGCCTTCGCCGCGAGGAACGCGCCCCGGCGCGGTACGGCCGCCAGCGACGCGCGGATCGTGCCGGTCGTGTACTCCGCACTCGCCAGCAACACCCCGAACACCACCAGGGCGACCTGCCCGAGAAGCGGCGGGTAGAAGCTGATCTGCGCGATGGTGGCCTGCTGGTCGGCCGTCATCTCGTCGTAGTTGTTGGCCATCTGGACACCCAGCAGCAGGCCGAGCCCGACGCTGAGGACGGCGGTCGTGAACAGGCTCCACCAGGTGGAGCGGACGGTGCGGGCCTTGGTCCACTCGGCCAGAACGAGGTTCATCACCGGTACTCCACCGCCTCACCGGTCATGCGCACGAACGCCTCCTCCAGTGACGCGGACTGTCGGGCGACCTCGTGCACCACCACACCGTGGGCGGCGACCAGCTCACCGATGCGCGCCGGGTCGGCGCCGTGGGCGGCCAGTGCACCGTCGTCCGTGTCAGTCACACGTATTCCTTCCGCCGCCAGCACGGCACGGAGCCGGTCACGTTCCGGGGTGGCGATTCGTAGATATGACTGGGTGTTCTCGGCGATGAACCGCTCGACCGAGGTGTCGGCGAGGAGCCGGCCGCGGCCGATCACGACCAGGTGCTCGGCGGTCAACGCCATCTCGCTCATCAGGTGGCTCGACACGAACACCGTTCGCCCCTCGGCGGCCAGGCCCTTCATGAGGTTGCGCAGCCAGACGATGCCTTCCGGGTCCAGGCCGTTGACCGGCTCGTCGAACAGCAGCACCGGCGGATCACCCAGCAGCGCGGCGGCCAAGCCGAGCCGCTGGTGCATGCCGAGCGAAAACCCGCTGACCCGCTTGCCTGCCACGCCGGCCAACCCGACCTGATCGAGCACCTCGTCCACCCGCGAGGCCGGGATCCGGTTGGTTTGCGCGAGCCAGCTCAGGTGGTCACGGCAGCGGCGGCCGCCGTGTGCCGACCGCGCCTCCAGCAAGGCACCCACCCGCCGTAGTGGCTCGGTGAACGTCCGGTACGGCCGGCCGTCGATCAACACCCGGCCCGCGTCCGGCCGGTCCAGGCCGAGCATCATCCGCATGGTCGTCGACTTGCCGGCACCGTTGGGCCCGAGGAAACCGGTCACCCGACCCGGCTCGACCGTGAACGTCAGGTCGTCGACCGCGACCGTACGGCCGTATCGCTTGGTGAGTCCTGCCACTTCGATCACGCCGCAACGCTAGACAGCCGGGCCCGGCGGGCACTGTCGTCGAAAGTCGTCTGTACTGTCAACGAAAGTCGCCCCGTAATCTGCTGTCATGGGCCGATATGTCGCCACTGCCGCCGTCGTCGTAGCCAACGTCGCGGTGGTCGTCGCCACCGAACACGCGAGCCAGGGGTGGTTCGGGCTGCTGATCCTGGCGGGGTACGGGGTGCTGGCGTGGACCGCCTACCTCACCGGGCGCACCCTGCCGTCGCGGACTGACCTCGCGGTCGTTGTCGGTACTGCCTTCGCATTGGGCGCACTGCAGGTGACGTTCACGCCCGCCGGTGTGCTGCAGCAGATGTCGGGATTCGTGGTGTTCGTGGTGCTGCCGCTGGTGGTCGGCCGCTATCTCGCCCAGCACCGCAGGCTCATGCGCACGCTGGAGGCGCACAACCGGCAGCTGCGTACCGAACGGGCGCTGCTGGCCGAGCGGGAACAGCTGCGGGAGCGGCTGCGGATCGCCCGGGACATGCACGACTCGCTGGGCCGGCGGCTCAGCCTGGTGTCCGTGCAGGCGGCGGCGCTGGAGGTCACCGACCTGCCACCGGAGCGGAAGGCGGCCGTCACCGCGCTCGCCAGCAGCGCCCGCGATGCGGTCACTGAGCTGTACCAGCTGATCGGTTCCCTGCGGGGCGCCGCGGACGAGACGCCAGGCGCGGAACAGATCCCGGCGCTCGTCGAGGAGTTCCGGACCGCCGGGGTGGCGGTGGTGACCGGCGGAGCGGCCGGGGAGTTGCCGCTGGCAGTGTCGCGGGCCGCGTACCGGGTCGTTGAGGAAGGGCTGACCAACGCGGCCAAGCACGCCGCTGGCCAACCCGTTGCTATTCAGCTGACCCGCGAAACGGACGCACTGGTGGTGACCGTGACAAACCCAGTAGCCGCGACCACGGTGCGCGGCGGTGGCTTTGGCCTCGCCGGGTTGGCGGAACGGGCCGGCGCCGCGGGAGGTTTCGTCGACCACCGCGTGGTGGACGGTGAGTTCCGGCTCGTGGCGATGCTGCCGACCACGCCCCCGGACCTGCCGCCGGAACCGCGGTCGCGCAGAAGCCAGATCGCGATACTGGGCGCGGCGACCGCGGTGCTGCTGTTCTTGCTGCTGCCTGCCGGTCTCGTCATCGGAGTGAGCGGCTGATGGTCCGGGTCGTGGTCGCCGACGACGAACCGCTGATCACCGCGGGCATCCGGACCGTGCTCGAGTCCGCCGACGACATCGAGGTCGTGGCCACCGTGGCCGACGGCGGCGCGGCCGTCGCTGAGGCGGTGCGGCACCGACCGGACGTGGTCCTGCTCGACATCACCATGCCGGTGCTCGACGGCCTCGGCGCGCTCGGTGAACTGCGGCGGCAGGCACCGGATGTGCGGGCGGTGATGCTGACGTCGTTCGGCACCGAATCCAATGTGCTGCAGGCCCTACAGGACGGCGCGGCCGGGTTCGTGCTCAAGCACTGCGCACCGGACGAGCTGATCCGCGCGGTCCGCGCCGCGCACAACGGCGACGCGTACCTCTCCGCCGAAGTCACCCGGCTCGTGCTCGGCATGGTCACCCCGGTGGCGGGCCGCCGGCAGCAGGCCGCGGCCAGGCTGGCAGTGCTCAGCCCTCGGGAGAGCGAGATCGCCGCCCTGGTCGCCGAAGGCCTGTCCAACGCGGACATCGGCCGCCGCGTCCACATGAGCGAACCTACGATCAAGACGTACGTGAGCCGCCTGCTGACGAAGCTGAACTGTGCGAACCGCGTCGAGGTCGCGCTGCTGGTCCGCGACGCCCGCTAGGACGAAACTCATCCCGCGCACTCTCGCACCACGTTTGCGAAGAAAGTAAAGATTCTCACCACAATCCCTAAAGGTATGAGCAAGAATCTTTTCGACGATTTTACGACAGGCGAGGAGCTCGACCAGCTGTACGCGTATCTGGCCGAAGAGAAGGAACGTCATGGCTGGACGCCACGGATTACGATCGCCGACTGGATGAAAATCGGACCAGGTCATGCCATCCTGGTCGAGCCGGACGGTCGCGCCATCGCATCGCCGGTGTGGTCGGAACCCGACTGCTTGGAGCCGTTCGGCAATCTGTGCGAAAGTTCAGTGACCGAGTTGTGGAATCAGTTTCCCTACAAAGAGAACCACATGAACAAGTATCTCGAGCGGACGATGATGACGATCGACTGAACCAGCTGAAGTTAGAACTGCCGCTCGTCGAGGAAGTCAATCTTGCTCTTTATGGCATGGGCGACATCGACGTCGAATATTTGGGCGAGCAGCATGGTGCAGACCATGACGTCGGCAAGCTCACCGGCCAGCGTCTCGTCGGTGTAGCGGCTGACCTTGTCCGCGCGGCAATAGCGAATGGCGCCGAGAACCTCGGCGTGAAGTTCGCCAACCTCTTCGCCTAGTTTGGCTGTCTGTGCCAGCGCGAACATGTCGCGATCGGCTGTGCTGTCAAGACCGAAGTTTGCCGCCAGGCGCTTGGTCTGTTGACTCGCCCACGTTGAAAATTCTTGTAGGCTAAGGTCGCCACGACGTTCTTGAGCATTCACGGTGTCGCGCTCCAGCGGTCGGTCCAGACTGGGAGTGTTGAGCTGCGCACGGTAGCTTGGCACCGCTGTGGAGCGCTACGTGGACAACACGCCGTGCGGATGTGGACAGATCCAGAAAGCTTGACAGCCGCATGTGGACAACGACAGGCGGCTGGGACGATTTGTCCAGCTCAAGCCTGTGGATGCCGCGAAACGCCTGTGGGCAACACGACGTCGGTTTTTCGTAGGCGCCTCGCTGCAGTACGCAGCCCGGCGTGATCATGTTCGAGGAGCATGACGTCACTCCAGCGCGGCCCGATTAGCAAGTGTGCTGAGCCGCATTAAAGTCTGCCATCTTCAGATCTTGCCGGTGCCGGCGCCAGCCGGTACGACCGTGGGAACCTCGGCTGCGCGGTGCGGGGTGTACGGGTAGAAGGTCCGCGGTTCGACGACGGAACCTCGCGTCTCGATCTCGTGGTTGCACTCCACGAGAATGTTGTCCCTGGCCACCATCCGGCCCAGGTCGCCGCTGAAGTCGACCCGGCCGGGGTTGTTGACGCTGAAGAAGTAGTTGCCCTCCAGCACGATGCCCGCGTTCATCGTCGAGGCCACGCCGTAGCTGTTGTCCCGGTAGTAGTTGTTGTAGACGTGCACCGGTGAGCCGAAGCGGACTCGGGGGTTGCGCTGGTCGGAACCGTCGAAGTAGTTGTGGTGATAGGTCACTCGCAGGCGACCGATGTCCTGCGCGCCGTTGTCGTCGTCGTGGCCGAGCAGCATGGTTTTGTCATGGTCGTGGAATCGGTTCCACGACACGGTGACGAAGTCGGAGCCACGCTTGATGTCGACGGCGCCGTCATCGCCGTTGGCGAAGGTGTTGTGGTCGATCCAGATGTGGTGGGAGAACATCTGGACGTTGATCAGATCGTCGGTGGCGCCGGTCATCGTGAGGTTGCGGATGATGACGTTGTGCACGGTGTCCGGCGGAGGGGACGTGATCCGGTCATTGGCCGGCAGACCGATGTTCAGGCCGCCGCCGACGAGCGTCGCGTCGGTGCCGAGGCCGATGATCGTCTTGTGGGACTTGACGTTGTGCATCCCGTCGCTGGTGCCTGTCGGGAGCGTGATCGTGCCGCGCACTTGGACGACAAGAGGTTCGGGGCGTGCGATGTAGTCGAGGAACTGCGCAGTCGTTGTCGCTGTGACAGTCGAGCCACCGGCGCCGCCTGTTGTTCCGTTCTGGCCAAGGGCGTTCACGGAGGCGAAACCGTCCGCGACGGCTTGCAGGGCACCAGCTTGTGATGGTCCGAGTACGACCGCACTCGATGAAAGCGCTATCACCAGGGTTGTCCTGACCAAACGTGTCCACATAGGAGTTCCTTCCAGCGTGCCGGGCCTCGCCAGTCGGAAAACGCTTTCCGAGTTCACCGTAGGCTGTTGTATCCGGCGTGTCAACGTTCGTCGGACGGTCCGAATAGGACAGCCGTGAGCTCCACGGTTCGACGGACCGCGCTGGCGAACGAGTGGCCAGCGCGGTCGTTGGTCAGCGACGACGGGAATCAGCCGGCTGAGAACGGCAGCCGGCGAACCCTACGGCCGGTCGCCGCGAACAACGCGTTGGCCACGGCGGGTGCGACGGTGGCGACCGCCACCTGGCCAACTCCTTTCGGCGGCGCCGAGGAAGGCATGATGTGTACTTCCACCTTGGGCATCTGGTCCATCCGGAGCACCCGGTAGTCGTGGAAGCCGGACTGCTGCACGACACCGCGGTCGAGGGTGATCGCCCCGTCCAGCATGATGCTCAGCCCCCAGGCCACGCTGCCCTCGATCTGCGAGCGCACGATGTCCGGGTTCACCGCGATCCCGCAGTCGACCGCGCAGACCACCCGGTCCACCCGGAACGTCTCCCGGTGCGCGGTCACCTCGGCGACCATCGCCACCGAGGTCAGGAAGCCGTAGTGCACGGCGAGTCCGCGGCCCCGGCCACGCCCGAGCCGGCTGCCCCACCCGGCCCGCCGGGCCGCCAGTTCCAGTGTCCGGCGCTGCCGGGGGAACTCGGCGAACACCGTCGGCCGGTCCGCTTCCGCGATCGACAGGATCTCGATCTGCTTGGTGTTCGGGTCGCGGGACATCAACTGCCGGCGCAGCGCGAGCGGGTCGCGGCCGGTCCGTGCGGCCACGTCGTCGAGCATGGTCTCAACCGAGTACACGGTGTGCGCCCCGGCGGTCCCTCGCAGCGTGTTGATCGGCACACCGGTTTGCGTGGTGTGCAGGTCCACCAAGATGTTCGGGATGTCGTACGGAATGTTCCCCGCGCCGTCCACCGAGACCCAGTCGACGCCGTTGACCGGTTCCCACGGGAAGATCGACTGGCCGACGATGCGGTGGTGCCAGGCGGTGATGTCGCCACGGCGGTCCAGCCCGACCGTCATCCGGTGGACGTACATCGGCCGGTAGAAGCTGTGCCGCAGGTCGTCCTCGCGGGTCCAGACCAGTTTGACCGGCGCGCTGCCGCCGATGGCCCGCAGAATCTCGACCGCCTCCAGGGTTGTGCCGTCCTTACGGCCGAAGGAGCCGCCCGCGTACACCGAGTGCACGGTGACCTGCTCGCGGGTGAGCCCGAGGAGTTCCGCCGCGCCCTCCTGCGCGCCCTGGACTGATCCCTCGCCGGTCCAGACCTCGACGCCGTCCCGGGTGCGGCGTACGGCCACGGCCACGGGTTCCAGCGGGGCGTGGGCCAGGTACGGGTACTCGAAGTCGGCGGTGATGGTGTGCGCCGCGCCCGCCAATGCCCGTTCGGCGTCGCCGTCCTTGCGGGCGATGTCGCCGCGCCGGTCCAACAGCGCCCGGTACTCCGTAACCAGATCGGTGGTGCTTCTGGTCTCCGCGCCCGTGTCGTCCCACCGGACGTCGAGCGCGTCACGGCCCTTCTTGGCCGCCCAGAACGTGTCGGCCACGACCGCGATCCCGGTCGGGATCTGGACGACGTGCCGCACGCCGGGCACGCGCAGGGCCGCCGCGCGGTCGACCGATGCCACCCTGCCGCCGAACCGGGGTGAGCGGGCGACCAGCGCGGTCAGCATCCCGGGCTGCGTGACGTCGATGGCGAACCGGGCACTGCCGTCCAGTTTGGACGGAGTGTCGAGCCGGTGCACGCCCTGCGTGCCGATCAGCCGGAACCGGCCGATGTCCTTGAGCGGCACGTCCGTGGGCACCGGCTGCGTCGCCGCCGCCCCGGCCAGCTCGCCGAACGTGGCCTTCCGTCCGGTTCGCGAATGGCGCACCACACCCTGGTCGACGGTGATCTCGGCGGCCGGCACATTCCACCGCTGCGCCGCGGCGGCGACGAGCATGGCGCGGCCGGTGGCCCCGGCCCGCCGGTACTGCTCCCACGAGTTGCGGACGCTGTTGCTGCCCGCCGTAACCTGCGCCTCGAAGATGAGGTTCGCGTAGAGGTCCGGGTCCGCCGGTGCCGGCACGACCCGCACCTGGCCCCAGTCGGCGTCGAGCTCCTCGGCGATCATCATCGCCAGCGTGGTGTGGATGCCCTGGCCCCACTCGACGTGCTTGGCGACGACCGTCACCTCGTTCTCCGGGCTGATCCGGAGAAAAGCGTTGGGGGCGAGCGGTTCGGACCGGCCGGCGGCGCGACCGCGCTCGGGGACGTACAGGCCGATGACCAGGCCGGTGGTGGCGACGGCCGCGCCTCTGAGGATCGAGCGACGGCCGAGCAGCGGGGTCTCCGGCATGGCTATCGCTCCAGTTTCCTGGCAGCCAGGTGGACCGCGGCGCGAATCCGGTCATAGATGCCGCAGCGGCAGATGTTGCCGCGCAGGGCATCGTCGATGTCCTTGTCGGTGCAATGGGGTTTGCGCCGCAGCAGTGCGATCGCGGCGACGATCATGCCCGGCTGGCAGTACCCGCACTCGGCTGCGTCCAGCTCGAGCCACGCCCGCCGGACCGCCTCGGCGACCGGGCCGTCAACTCCCTCGATGGTGGTCACCGGCTGCCTGCCGACGTCGCCGACGGGGACCGAGCAGGACTGCACCGGTTTCCCGTCGAGCTGGACGGTGCACGCGCCGCACACGCCGGCGCCGCATCCGAACTTGGTTCCGGTGAGCCCCAACTGCTCCCGGATCACCCACAGCAGCGGCGTTTCCGGGTCCGTCTCGACCCGTCGCCGCTGATCGTTCACCGTCAGTCTCAGCGTCATGCGCCCATGGAAGCAACGACACCCGAAGATCGGCCGAAAGCGCGTCCAGGGTCAGTGCGTCCGGACGGGGGAGAGGGGCAGCGGGTTGTCCCCCGGCGGGCGGGCTGTGCGTTCCGCACCGCGCTCGGTGGCGCCGTGGTCGGGTAGCCAGAGCACGAACGTGCTGCCGACGTCCTCGGTGGAGTGCACGGCGACCAGCCCGTCGTGGCTCTCCACGATCTGCCGCACGATCGCCAGCCCCAGTCCGGCCTGCCCGAACCGTTTGCCTGCGTCGGCAGGGGATTCGGCGACCTGCCGGGCGGCGGTGAAGAACCGGTCGAAGATCTGTTCCAGGTCCCCGGCCGGGATGCCCGGGCCCTGGTCACGTACGGCGATCCACGCCCACCCGTCCCTGCTGCCGACGGCCACGGTGATCTCGCTGCCGCGTGGGGCGAGCCGGACCGCGTTGGACAGCAGGTTGTCCACCGCGCGCCGCAACGCGTGCGGGTCGCCCGCGACCACCGGGCCCGGGGACAGCCGCCGGTCGAGTCCCAGATCCCGCTCGGCGGCCAGCAGCGCGTACTCGTCGGCCGCCTCGATGCCGATCACGGCCAGGTCGACTTCGACGTCCACGAACGCGGGCGAGCCTCGCCGGGCCGAGGAGAGCAGGTCCTCGACCAACTGGGTCATCCGGCTCACCGCCCGGCCCACCAGCGCGGCCGCCGTCGCCCGCGCGGCCGGTGTGGTGTCGTCCATCGCCAGCACGGCGTCCACATTGGCTTGGATCACCGCGAGCGGGTTACGCAGCTCATGCGAGGCATCGTCGACCAGTTGCCGCTGGGCGGCGAACGCCGCCTCCAACCGGCCGAGCATGCCGTCGATCGTCTCGGCCAGTTCGCGCAACTCGTCGCGCGGGCCGTCGAGGTCGATCCGCCGGGACAGGTCGGTCGCCGAGATGTCCCGCGCGGTCGAGGTGATCCGCCGGACCGGCCGCAGTGCGCGGCCGGCCAGCCACCAGCCGACGACCAGGCTCGCGACGAACAGCACGACCATCGCCTGCAATGACAGGTCACGCAGGATGCCGAGCGTCTTGTGGTTCGCGGCGGCCTCGACCGCCGCCATGTCCGACGCGTCGAACCGGGCGCCCTCGGTGACCGTCCAGTTGCCCTGGTCGTCCTTGGCCATCTTCGGCGAGGACTCCAGCGGCCCGGCCTCCAGCACCGACGACAACACCAGGTACAGGCCGGTCACCACGAGCGCGGTCAGTCCGAACAGGACGGACGAATAGGTGGCCGCGAGCCGGAAGCGGATGGTCCGTGCCCACGCGGTCGTCACGTGTCCGCCCGCAGCCGGTACCCACGGCCGATCACGGTGTCGATCGGCGACTGTCCGGCCTCGGCGGTGAGCTTGCGGCGCAACGTGCCCACGGTGACCCGCACCGTCTCGGTGAACGGATCGGCGTTCTCGTCCCACACGTGCTCAAGCAACTCCTCGGTGGAGATCACGTGGCCCGGCCGGGACATCAGGTAGCGCAGCACGCCGAACTCCTTGAGCGTCAACGACAACGTCCGGCCACCGCGCGTGGCGAGATGCCGGGCGGAATCCAGGGTGATGTCACCGACCTGCAGCACCGTCGAGCCGTTGCTGACGTTGCGACGCATCAGCGCACGCACCCTGGCCAGCAGTTCGGCGAGCGCGAACGGTTTGGTCAGGTAGTCGTCGGCGCCGAAGTCCAGGCCGCGTACCCGGTCGGCCAGCCCGGAACGCGCGGTCAGCATGAGGATGCGCAGGTCAGTACCCGGCGCCAGGTCGAATTCGCCACCGCGGACCGCGCGGCACAGCGACAGCCCGTCGCTGTCCGGCAACATGATGTCCAGGATCATCAGGTCATAACCGGTCACCGCGAGTTTCTCGGTCGCCTCGGCCACTGTCCGGGCCGCGTCGACGGCGTAGCCGGCTCTGGTCAACCCGGCACGCAAGGCATTCACCAAGCCTTCTTCGTCCTCAACCACCAGCACCCGCACGACCACACTTTACGGCTGTCGCGGCCTTCACTGGCTGGCTTGCACCGGACGGTCAGGCGAACAACAGTGTGTACGAGGTATCCGTCCCGCGTTATCACACTTCGGAAATATCAAGGTCAAGAGCCTTGCGGCCGGTCGTTCGCTCGGGGAGCATGCAGCGGTTCACCAACGCGGGCGGACGTCCGGAGGACGCATGCGCAAGATCGAATTCGCCGAATTGGGCAGCGGTCCTGTCGCGGACGGCAACGGGGTGCGAATCACCGGACGCTGTTACAAGGGCCCGGTCCGGGTCGGGGACTTCTTCACCGAGGCCCGTGGGGGCGGCGGCAAACACGACATCGCGCTGAAGGTCAGCGCCATCGTGTACCACGGCGAGTTCCTCGCCGAGATGGTCAAGGGGCAGAGCGCGGACATCGTGCTGGCCGGTCACGGCTTCGAGCGGGTCACCTCGGGCGTGCGCCTGCGCGGCCTGATGCCCTGATCCGTCCGCGTTCCCTTCTCCCTCTGCTAACTGGCCATTGACGTGGCCGTAGCGCATCTGTAACGCTTGGACTCCGCTCCGCAAGAAAACGACAGACAACCGAAAATCCGTCATTTTCGATCGGAAGATCCAACCTTCTCGTTGCCCCCTGCCCCCGGACGAGAGGTCAGCCCGGTATGACCAGATCCCGGCTGTTAGCCGCACTCATCACCACAAGCCTCGGCCTGATCGGCGTGACAACCCCTGCCGCCGCGACCCCGAGCACCGACATCAGCAGCATCAGCGACGGTGACCAGAGCTCGTACTGGCAGAGCGACGGCGCCCCCGCGCAGATCGACCTCGGCCGGCCGAAGAGCATCTCCGGCGTCGTGCTCAAACTGCCCGCCAAGTGGGAGACGCGGACGCAGCACCTGTCCGTGCAGGGCAGCTACGACGGCGTCGGGTTCTCCACCATCGTCGCGGCCAGGGACTACAAGTTCGAACCCCGCGAGAACAACACCGTCCAGATTCCCTTCGGTGCCACGGTGACACGCTACGTCCGCGTGGACTTCGCCGGTGCCGGGGGCGCGCTCGCCGAGATCGAGACGACGCCCACGATCCTGGCAGGCCCGAACCTGGCGCTGGGCAAGACGATCACCGCCAGCGGCTCAGCCGGTGGTTACGGCCCTGGCAACAGCAACGACTCGAACCAGAACACCTACTGGGAAAGCACGAACAACGCGTTCCCGCAGTGGTTGCAGGTCGATCTGGGCGCGTCGGTCAGCACGACGCAGATCGTGCTGAAGTTGCCGGTGGCCAACTGGGGCGCCCGCACACAGACCCTGACCGTCCAGGGCAGCGCCAACGGGAGCACGTTCTCCGACATCGTGGCGTCGGCCGGTTACCAGTTCAACCCGGCCACCAACAACACCGTCACGATCAACTACAACGCGACGACCCAACGGTATCTGCGGCTGAACGTCAGCGGGAACACCGGCTGGCCCGCGGCACAGGTCGCCGAGTTCGAGGTCTACGGCCCGGACACCGGCGACAGCCAGCCGCCGACGGCGCCGGGCAACCTGCGGTTCACGCAGCCGGGGTCCGGCCAGATCAACCTCGCCTGGAACGCGGCGACCGACAACGTCGGCGTCACCGGATATGACGTCTACGCCAACAACGTCCTGCGCACCAGCGTGACCGGACTGTCCTACACGGACAACCAGCCCGACAGCGCCACGGTCACGTACTTCGTGCGTGCCAAGGACGCGGCGGGCAACCAGTCGCCGAACAGCAACAGTGTCACGCGTACGGGAACCGGCAACGGAGGCACGAACCTCGCGGCCGGCAAGCCGATCACCGCGTCCTCGACCGTGCACACGTTCGTTGCCGCCAACGCCAACGACAATGACGTGAACACGTACTGGGAAGGCGCGGGCGGCTCGTACCCGAACACCCTGACCGTGCAGCTCGGTTCCAATGTGGACACCAGCTCGGTGGTCGTCCGGCTCAACCCGGCCACGATCTGGGGCCCGCGCACGCAGACCATCCAGGTCCTCGGCCGTGAGCAGAGCGCGTCCGGGCTCACCAGCCTCGTCCCGGCGACGACGTACGACTTCGACCCCGCGACAGGCAATTCCGTGACCATTCCGGTCTCGGCCCGCGTGGCCGACGTCCAGTTGCGGTTCACCGCGAACTCCGGCGCGCCTGCCGGACAGGCGGCGGAGTTCCAGGTCATCGGTGCCGCCGCGCCGAACCCCGACCTGACGATCACGGCGTCCTCGTGGTCGCCCTCGGCGCCGGTGGAGTCCGACACGATCACCGCCAGCGCGACGGTCCATAACGCCGGTGCGGTCGCGGCCGGTGCCACGGATCTGAACTTCTACCTGGGCACGACGAAGGTCGGCACCGCGCAGGTCGGCACGCTGGCAGCCGGCGCGCAGACCACGGTCTCGGCGAACATCGGTGCCCAGACGGCCGGTTCGTACCAGTTGATCGCCAAGGTCGACGAGCCGAACAAGGTCGTCGAACAGAGCGAAGCGAACAACACGTTCACCAACGCGAGCTCGCTCGTGGTCAACCCGGTCGCCACCTCCGACCTGATCGCCTCGCCGGTCAGCTGGACGCCGGACAACCCGTCGGCCGGCAACGCCGTGAGTTTCTCGGTCGCCATCAAGAACCAGGGCAGCATCGCGTCGGCGAGCGGCGCGCACAACGTCACCCTGCAGGTGGCGAACGCGGACACGGGCGCCGTTGTCGCCAACCTCAGTGGCGCGCACAACGGCGTGATCGCTGCTGGGGCCACGACGGCGCCCGTGGCCCTCGGTACGTGGACCGCGGCCAACGGCCGGTACACGATCCGGACCGTGATCGCCAACGACGGCAACGAACTGCCCGTCAAGCAAGGGAACAACACCACCACGCAAACCCTGTTCGTGGGTCGCGGCGCCAACATGCCTTACGACCACTACGAAGCCGAGACCGGTGTGCTCGGCGGCGGCGCGGCGGTCGTCGGTCCGAACAGGACGATCGGGGACCTCGCCGGTGAGGCGTCCGGGCGGCGTGCGGTGACGTTGACCAGCACCGGAGCTTCGGTCGAGTTCACCAACCGGCAGCCGACCAACACGCTGGTCACCCGCTTCTCCATCCCGGACGCGCCGGGCGGCGGCGGGATCAACGCCACGTTGGACATCTTCGTCAACGGCACGTACCACAAGGCGATCGACCTGACCTCGCGCTACTCGTGGGTGTACGGCAACGAAGCCAGCCCGGGCAACAGCCCCGGCGCCGGCGGCCCGCGCCACATCTACGACGAGGCCAGCGTCCTGCTCAACACGACCGTGCCCGCGGGCAGCAAGATCCGGTTGCAGAAGAGCGCGTCCAACACGAGCACGTACGCGATCGACTTCGTGGACTTCGAGCAGGTGACGGAGACGCCGAACCCGGACCCGGCCAAGTTCACCGTGCCCGCCGGTTTCACCCACCAGGACGTGCAGAACGCGCTGGACCGGGTCCGGATGGACACCACCGGCACCCTGGCCGGTGTCTACCTGCCGAGGGGTGACTACCAGACCGGCAGCAAGTTCCAGGTGTACGGCAAGCCCGTGCAGGTCGTCGGCGCCGGGCCGTGGTTCTCGCGGTTCCTCGCCCCGGCCGGCCAGGAAGGCACCGACATCGGGTTCCGGATCGAGACGTCGGCCGGTGCGTCGAAGTTCTCCGGGTTCGCCTACTTCGGCAACTACGTCAACCGGATCGACGGGCCGGGCAAGGTCTTCGACGCCAACGGCGTCACCGGCCTGACGATCGACAACGTCTGGACCGAGCACATGGTGTGCCTGTTCTGGGGCGCGAACGTGCAGAACATCTCGATCACCAACTCGCGCATCCGCAACATGTGGGCCGACGGCGTCAACATGACCAACGGCAGCAAGAACAACCGCATCAGCAACGTCGACGCCCGGTCCACCGGTGACGACAGCTTCGCGCTGTTCGCCGCGACCGACGCGGGCGGAAGCGGGCAGAGCGGCAACGTGTACGAGAACCTGTCCTCCACAACGACTTGGCGTGCCGCGGGCCTCGCCGTGTACGGCGGCCAGAACAACACGTTCCGCAACCTGTACATCGCGGACACGTTGACGTACTCCGGTGTCACCATCAGCTCGCTGGACTTCGGCTACCCGATGGAGGGCTTCGGGCCGGGGGTGACGTCGTTCCAGAACATCTCGCTGGTCCGGGCAGGCGGGCACTTCTGGGGCGCGCAGACCTTCGGCGCGATCTGGATGTTCTCCGCCAGCAAGGTCTACCGCGGCATCAGGGTGTCCGATGTGGACATAGTGGACCCGACGTACAGCGGGATCATGTTCCAGACGAAGTACAACGGCAGCCAGCCGGAGAACCCGATCACCGACTCGGTGCTGACGAACGTCTCGATCAGCGGCGCCCGCCTCTCCGGTGACCAGTTCGAGGCCAAGTCCGGTTTCGGACTGTGGGCCAACGAGATGCCCGAACCCGGCCAGGGTCCGGCGGTCGGCTCGGTGACGTTCGACAACCTGAGGTTCGCCAACAACCATCAGGACATCAAGAACACCACAACCACATTCACCATCGTCATCAACAACTAGGGAAGTAGTGCTCCGGGGCCGTACCGCCATCGACGGTACGGCCCCGGTTCCATGTCGTCCGATGATCCACTCGCAAGCCCCGCATGACCAGTGCCAATGGGGGCTTGACGGGGGCGGGCTGGTGCGCAGACTGGGGAGGCAGGACGGGGTGAGGGGGTACGAGGATGCCGGTGTCCTCGGTGGTGCGCAAACGGTGCCGGGAGCTGTTACCCGACGGCGAGTCGATCAGGTACCTGTTCCCCGCGAGTTCGGTGGCGGCCATGGCGGAGTATCTGATCGTCGTCACCGACAACACAGTCATGGTGTTGGGGTGCCGGTGGTTCAGTCGTCACAGACCTTCGGCCGTACTGGCGACATATCCGCGGCGGACCAAGCTGGGACCCGTGGAGTTGTACGGTTCATTGTCGCCAACGGTGACGTTGGGGCCGTTGTTGCTGGAGATCGACGAGGAGTACGTGTCGGTCGTGCGGGCGGCGGACGCGGAGATCCTCACGCCCGACTACCTGCCACCTGACCCGCTTCCCGATCTCTAGTCCAGGATTTCCGAAAGACGCCGGGCGATCGGCCATGCGCCTTCCGCGTCGTTCGAGATGACTGTGTACGTCAGGCCCGATTCCGGGTTGTGGGTACTGCGGAATGACACGCCGACGTCGTAGCCTTCGAGCATCACCGTGTTCTTTCCGGCGGGCAGCCAGAATCCGAGTCCGTAGCGCAGATCCTGCTCCGGGTAGTCGCTGCGCGGACGGGTCATCAACTCGACCTGATCGGGCGGGACGATCGCCCCTTCGTGCAGCGCCGGCCAGAACCGGGTGAAATCCGGCGCGGTCGAGTAGATCCCGCCGTCGCCGGTTCCACGGATCGGCAGGTGGAACACGTTGGTCCGGCACACCCCGTCGATGTGGACGTACCCCAGTGCGGTGCGCGGGCCGGGTTCGTCCGCGCGCAGGAACTCCGTCGATGTCATGCCTGCCGGGACGCAGACACGTTCACGGACAAGCGTGTGGAACGGTGTCCCGCTGGTGCGTTCCGCGATCAGCGCGAGCACGACATAACCGCCGTTGTTGTACTTGAAGTCGGTGCCTGGAATGAACTCCTGCGGATGACCGTCGAGCACCGCCACGTACTGTTCGGTGTCAAGCAGTTCGTGGTGCGGCGCCGGCAGCAGATAGTCCGAGATGTCGCCGTGGGTGTTCTCGTCGTAGTAATCCCCGATGCCGGATCGGTGCCCCAGCAGATGTTCGACGGTCACCGCGTCGTCGATCAGCGGCAGATCCGCACCGAGGACCGACCGTGCGGTTGTCGACAATTCCAGGACGCCGTCGGCTATCAGGCTCATCACCGTGAGTGCGGTCAACCCCTTGGTGCCGCTGGCGATGCCGAACCTGGTGTCGAGCGTGTTCGGGATCTCGAGGCCGCGGTGTGCGTATCCGTAGGCCTTGGCGAATTCGACCGCACCACGGCGATCCACCGACACGACTCCGGTGAATCCGGTCTCCCCGGCGATCCGCTCGACTTCTTCGGCGACCACCTTTCAAGCGTATTCGGCCGGGCCAGCGGTTTACGTCGAGAGCGTGACGACCTGGTTGCGGCCGTTGGACTTGGCGGTGTACACGGCCGAGTCTGCGGTGAGCATCAACTGCTCGAGGGTGGTGCCGCTGGTCGGGTAGATGGCCACGCCGATCGAGGCACTGAGTTTGGTGATGAGCGTTTCGCCGTTCTCGGTCGGCGCGAGCACTTCGAGTTCGGTCACGCGCCTGCGGAGCCGTTCCGCGGTGGCCACGACATCGGCCGGCGACGAATCGGGGATCAGCACCGCGAACTCCTCGCCGCCGAACCGGCCGGCCGAGTCGTAGTCACGCAGTTCGTCCTTCAGCATTCGGGCTATCGCCTTCAGCACTTCGTCGCCTGCCAAATGGCCGTACGTGTCGTTGACCCGTTTGAAGTAATCGAGGTCGACCATCATCACACCGAAACACGAATTCTGCCGGGCGGCGCGGGACAGCTCGTTCTTGGCGGCCTCGTGCCATGCCGTCGCGTTGAGCAGACCGGTCTTCTGGTCGGTGATCGCCAGTTCTTCCAGTTGCTTGACCAGCACCGCGCGGTGCAGCACCAGTAACGGCGGCAGGATCAGCACGATCAGGTACGGCACGTTGTCCAGGGCGAGCGCGGCGAGCGCGCCCAGGCACAGCGTCGCGATCTCCAGCCCGAAGTCGGCCCACGAGATCATCACGTGGCTGGGCCTGCCGTGCAGCGAGGCGGCGATGGCCACCAGGACGTTGTTGACGACCAGGAACACCAGCGTCGCCACGGCGATGATGATCGGTGTCGTCGTCGCGCCGGACCAGTTGCTGCTCTGCTGCAGCATCCTGCCCGCCGCGTACACACCCGCGGCCGCGTAGGCGCTCAGCATGATCATCGATGTGGAGAACACCACGCGGTGCACCGGCCGCGTGCCCATCTTGCGTTGGATCCGCAGCCACAAATGGCCGTACACGATGATGACCAGCAGCCCGGACAGGCTGTACGGCAGCAGCAGGACACCGGCGAACACCCAGACCGACGTCATGTTCACGTGCGGTGCGTTGGTGATGAGCCGCCGGACCTGCTCGATCTTGCGGCTCGCCTCGGCCTGGATCAGCGCCAGCACGCACAGGACGGCGAACTCCCACCAGTGTTTTGTGACCACGTCGTCACGGAAAGCGAAAAACACTGTCAGCGCGGCTACGGCGAGTTCGATCGTGAGGAAAAATCTGACGAGCGCACGCGGCTGCCGCCACAGCGACCACTTGCGTGGATGGGTGCCGCGGCTATTCGGCTTTGTCGGCCCGCTCAAAGTTCCTCCCCGCTCAACCACTGGAACGCGGATGTCTTCAAGCTACACTCTGACTTGCCGAATCGATGCACGTGAAAGAGGTACCGGCCATGCGCGGTGTCGAGTACTGAATTCCCTCACCCACCGTGAGCGGGTTGTGGAGCGGTGGTGGCCCGATTCCAGGCCACCGCCGCCGGAATCGCGATCAGGGCGCCCAGCGCGCCCGCGATGGCGACGGTCTGGGCCACGCCGACGTAGTCCGCCAGAATCCCGGCGAGCAACACGCCGACGCCTTGCGCTGTCAGCACTCCTGAGTTGAGCAGGCCCATCACCTGCGCGCGGCTGTCCGGCGGCGTCGACGTGCCGAACGAGGCGCCGACGAGAACCTGGTAGCCGGTGAAAACCCCGCTGACGAACAGGATCGCCAGCGCGGCCCACAGCCCGGGACGCAGCGCGCACAGCACCAGCGTCGCGCCGGCGAGCGCCGCCATCGGTCCCACGAGCCGTAGCCGCGTCTCGGCGGGCACGTACTTGGTGATCAGCCATGCGCCGACGACCAGACCGGCAGCGGGAGCGCCCATGACGAGGCCGACCGTCTTGGTCGTCTCACCCATCTCCGCCACCCACGCGGCCGCCAGCCCCTCCGGACCGATGTACAGGCCGGCGAGCATGCCGAGCACGAACAACGCGGGCAGGCCCGGGATGCTCCCGATCACCCGGGCGCCGTGCATCGACGAAGACCAGAACGGCCGCCGGGTCTTCGACTGCTGCGGCGCCGGCCGATAGGGCACGCCGAAGCGCAGGAGCAGCGCGGACGCGAGGAACGTGAGCGCGTCGACGGCGAGGGCGACGTACGGGTTGATCAGCGCGACCACCACACCGCCCACGGCGAAGCCGAGCAGCTGCGCGGTCTGGATGGTGATGCTCCGGATCGCCAGCCCGGCGACGTACGCCTCGCCACTGAGCACTTCGGGCAGCAACGCCAGCCGTGCGGACCTGAACGGACCGCCGACGAGCGCCACACCGGCCATGGCTATGCAGACCACGGTCAGATACGTCCCCGGGAACGCCATGATGATGACGAGCGACGCGGAGACGATGTCACAGACGATCATGACCTCGCGCCGGGGGAAGCGGTCGGCCAATCCGGACAGCAACGCCGAGCCCAGCAACGACGGTGTGTAACTGAGGGCGATGGTGAGCGCGGCCAGCGCGGCGGAGTTCGTCCGCGAGTAGACCAGGACGGCGAGGGCGACGCGGGCCAGTTGGTCGCCGAGCTGGGAGAGCGCTTCAGCCGCCCACAGCGCGCGGAACTCGCGTACGCCGAAGGCCGCCCTGAAGCCAGAACGCTGCTGCGCCAACTGCCCCATGCTCCCCCGTCACCGGCTGCTTGTCATGTCGACACCCAATGTAGGTGCCGACGGTCACTAAGCCAATACCGCTCGGAATCAGTGGTTCACGCGCGTGGTGTATGTGAACACATACGGTGATCGACAGCGGCACCGGGTCGGTCTGGCGTCGACCCGGTGCCCACCTCCCTGTGGAGTGGTTCTCTCGCTGTCGCCGACGGGGCAACGGACCGGATATCGAAATGTTGGCGCCAGGTACTAGCTCCGGCTCATCCGAAAGGGGTATCAAGAACACTTATGGCTGAGTTGGAGCTACGCCACCTCCGAGCGGTCTGCGCCATCGCCGAAGAAGGCAGTGTGACGAAGGCCGCGGCGCGGCTCGGACTCACCCAGCCCGCCCTGAGCGCGCAGCTGAGGTCGGTCGAGCGCTTGGTCGGCGGTCAGCTGTTCGAGCGGACCCCGGCGGGCAGCGTGCCCACGGACCTCGGGCGGTACGTGGTCCGCTCGGCACACATCGTCCTGGACGACCTGTCCCAGCTGTTGTCGTCCGCCCGCGAACGCGCCAGCGTCCCGTCGCAGGGACCGCTCGTCGCCGCGGCCATGCCGATGCTCTGGGTCAGTCAGCTCGTCGACGAACTGCGTGCCCGCTTCCGCTGTACCGAGGTGCGTACCGAGATCGACTGGTCATGGCAGACGCTGCTGGACATGCTCGTGTCCAAACGCGCCAACCTCGCGGTGTTCGACTACTTCGAAGGCGTCGACCGCAGGCATCTGAGTGGCATCGAGGTCCGGACGCTGCTGCACGAGCCGCAGTTCGTGGCGGTGTCGGCCGAGAGCTCGCTCGCCGCGTACGACGTCGTGCCGCTCGCCGAGTTGGAGGCGTACGACTGGGTCGCGTTGCCGCCGGAGTACGACAGCGCCCGGATGCAGCTGCACACCGCATGCGCCGCCTTGGGATTCACGCCTCGGATCACCCACCACGTCATCGAGACCGGGAACGCCAGGGCGCTGGTGGCCAACGGGGCGGTGTCCCTGGCTTCGCCGGCGTCGCGGAACTGGGACGGGATCGCGATCCGGCCCCTGCTGGGGGACCCGATCTCGATCCGGATCATGGTCGCCACGCGGACCGACGGGTTGGTCGCCGGCCGGGCGCATGAGGCGTTCGCTTGTGCGGCGCATGCCTATCGGGCTGTGGTGGACCGGAATCCGCACTTCACGAAGTGGTGGGCCGAGCATCCCGAGGCCCACGTGGAGCTCGACGCCGCGTTGCGGCTGGCCCGGCCGAGCTCACCGCAGTAGCCCGCGGCTGGGTTCGCGCGCGGCTGTAGCCCGCGGCTGGGTTCGCGCGCGGCTGTAGCCCGCGGCTGGGTTCGCGCGCGGCTGTAGCCCGCGGCTGGGTTCGCGCGCGGCTGTAGCCCGCGGCTGGGTTCGCGCGCCGCGCTTACCGTCGTCCGCGCAGGTCAGACACGGCGCGCGCCGGTTTTGTCGGACCCCTCCGGTAGCGTTGAAATCAGGGGTTCCCCCAGAGGAATTGTCGGTGCGGTGGGGGCTGCCCGGGTGTGTGGCGGGGGCCGGGCGATGGTTGGCTCGGGATCCGGTTCAGCGGCTGGGGTTCGAGGTGATCCGTCCTTGGCGGACGGTGCTTCCGGGGCGAAGACGCCGGGGAGCCTGGAAGTTGTTCATCTCGCGTTCGGACGCTGGCCGATAAAACGTGAATATGGTTCATGTGGCGGCTTCCGGAAGGTCGTTCACGCCAGGTATGCACAGCGCATGCGCAGAGTTGCCAGTGTTGCCGCTGTCACCGCGATCGCGGCCGTGACCATGTCCCTGCTCCCAGCCGTCGCGCAGGCCGCGTCGCCGGTGGGACCGTGGAACCCGATCGGTTCCGATCGGGCTCGCCCGCTCGACGAAAGCCAGGGCCTCGCCACCATCGTCCGTCCGAACCAGACGATCATCCGCTACACCGGGGTCGGCACCATCCCGGTGGGAGTGTCCTCAAGAGGGTGGAACCACGTCGGGGACCCGGGCGCGGGCCATGGCTACTACGTCGAGCCCTACCAGCGCGACGACCGCGGCGCCAAGCTGTTCCGCGTCCAGGCGCCGGACAACTCGTGGTCGGAGTACCAGCACGCGCTGGAGTCGTGGGAAGCCAACAACAACTCGTTCTCGGCGGTGTCGCCGGACGGGCGGTGGATGGTCGCGGGTGAGTGGGGCACGATGAGCCGCCTGCTCGTGCACCCGATGCCGGGAATCGCGTTCACGACGCCGAGCCAGAACCTGCCGCTGGCCGGGCAGATCCGGCTGGACAGGCCGGTGCGGGACATCCAGGGCTGCGACTTCACGTCCGCGACGCAGTTGCTGTGTGCGTCGGACGATCCCGACGGGACGCTGTTCGGCATCAGGAAACCGTTGCTGCAGGTGGATCTCGCCGGTCCGTTGAACGGCAGTGACGTCGCGGGCCGGGTGACCGCGCTCGGGCAGTTGCCGCTGGAGAGCGGGTGCAGCGGTGATTTCGAGGTCGAAGGCATCGACTACGACGAACGGGACGGCACACTGCGGGTGGTCGTGCTGTCGCCCAGCGTCTGCCTGTTGTTCGACAGCAAGACGTGGCGGTTCCGTAAATAGTTTTGACTCTCCAGCCACCGGAAACTTTAGCGTCGCTCGCCGTCGGAGAAAGGACGGCGAGCGATGCCACCCAAGAAAACGGCCCACCAGGTCACCATGGAGCTTCCCGCAGGTGAGGCGCCGGTTGCCGAGCTGGGCAAGATGCTCGGCATGACCGGGGTCAACCTGGTCGCGCTGAAAAAGGAATACGACTCGGCCACCGCGGCCCAGCGCGGCGAAATCGTGCCCGCGGTGATCACGATCTTCGAGGATCGCAGCTTCGCGCTGAAACTCAAGACGCCGCCGACGTCGTTCCTGATCAAGCAGGCGGTCAACGGCGACCGGACGATCAGCCGTGATCAGTTGCGCTCGATCGCGCAACGCAAACTGCCGGACCTGAACACGACCGACATCGAGGCGGCGATGCGCACGATCGAAGGCACCGCGCGGTCGATGGGCGTGCGGGTCGGGTGATCAGCGGGGTTGCCGGGGCGAGTTCGCCTCGGCGGCCTCCCTGAGGATCGTGGCGAGATCACGGACCTCGACGCACTTCTCGTCGTTCTTCGCCCGCTCACGCCAGTCACGGATGTCCAGGCAGTCGCCGAAGTCGTTCATCTTCCCAGAATAGAACGCGGACACCGGAAAAAACCGGTCAGCGATTCGGGCGCAGCGTCCAGGTCACGGTCACCTCGGCGGTCGGCACGTCCTCCGCGTTGCGGATGGTGACGTGCACCGGGAACTCCGGACGAGTGCCGTTGTCCAGTTCGGCGACGATCTCCTCAGCCGGGCGGCCCAGCACGGCCTCGGCGGTCAGGTCGCCCATCGCGACCTTCTTGTAGTCGATCTCCGAACGCTTGACCAGCGGCGTCGCCCTGGCCAGCTGCTCGCTGAACGACGCCAGCACGACCGCGCCGGAGGCCGTCTCGGCCAGGCCGAACGCGACGGCCGCGTGCGCGCCGCCGACGTGGTTGTGGTTCGCCGGATCGTCCGGGAGGACCGTGACCACGCGGGTCGCGGTGACCTCCTTGAACTCGATCCCCGCGGTCCGCACCCAGGGCACGGTGCTCTTCATGGCTTCGCCGAGCGTGCTCAAGTCCATGGCGTCGATACTACTCACCGGTAACATCGGCGGGCGATAGGATTCGGAACCGTGCATCAGCCCGCGATTACCGACCTCGCCGCCGCGGACCCCGAGATCGCGGGTCTCGTCGAAGCGGAAGCCAAGCGTCAGTACGAGAAGATCCGGCTCATCGCGTCGGAGAACTACGTGTCCACCGCGGTCCTCGAAGCGACCGGCACGGTGTTGACCAACAAGTACTCCGAGGGATACGCCGGCAAGCGGTACTACGAGGGTCAGCAGCTCGTCGACCCGATCGAGACCCTCGCCATCGAGCGCGCCAAGTCGGTGTTCGGCGTCGACCACGCCAACGTGCAGCCGTACTCCGGTTCGCCCGCCAACCTCGCCGTCTACCTCGCGTTCCTCCAGCCCGGCGAGACCGTCATGGGTATGGCGTTGCCCGCGGGCGGTCACCTCACGCACGGTTGGAACGTCTCCGCGACCGGCAAGTGGTTCCGCAGTGTCGCCTACGGCGTGCGTAAGGACACCGGCCAGGTCGACCTCGACGAGGTCCGTGAGCTGGCGCTGGCCGAACGACCCAAGTTGATCTTCTGCGGTGGTACCGCGATCCCGCGCACCATCGACTACCCGGGCTTCGCGGAGATCGCCCGGGAAGTCGGGGCCGTCCTGGTCGCCGACATCGCGCACATCGCCGGCCTGATCGCCGGTGGGGCGCACCCGTCGCCGGTCGGGCACGCGCCGGTCATCTCGACCACCACGCACAAGACCCTCCGCGGCCCGCGTGGCGCCATGCTGATGTCGGACGCCGAGCACGCGAAGGCGTTGGACAAGGCCGTCTTCCCGGGACTGCAGGGCGGTCCGCACAACCACACCACCGCGGCCATCGCCGTCGCGTTGGGCGAGGCCGCCAAGCCGGAGTTCTCGTCGTACGCGCACGCCATCGTCGCCAACGCCAAGGCGCTGGCCGGGGCGCTGGCCGAGCGTGGCTTCGACCTGGTGTCAGGTGGTACGGACAACCACCTGATCCTGATCGACCTGACCAACAAGGGCATCGCGGGCAAGCCGGCCGCCAAGGCGCTGGACCGGGCGGGCATCGAGCTGAACTACAACACGGTCCCGTTCGACCCGCGCAAGCCGTTCGACCCCTCCGGCCTGCGGCTCGGCACCGCCGCGATCACCACCCGGGGCCTGGGCACCGAGCAGATGCCGAAGATCGCCGAGTGGATCGACCAGGTCGTCCAGGCCGAGAACGCCGGTGACGAGGCCACGATCGAGCGCATCGCGGGCGAGATCCGTGAGCTGCTCGCCGCTTACCCGATGCCGGGCTGGCGTTGACGTACGTCGGCTGACGTACGTCAGAGGCCGCGCCACGACGGATTCCCGCTGCACCGGGCCCTCGTGAGTGTTTATCGGTGTTAGAACACGGATAAACACTCACGAGGTCAGAGCAGGCGGGATGTCAGGCCGGGGGTGGGCATGTCGGGGTCGAAGGGGTAGAGCGGCCGCACGATCCGCTTGTGTCCCAGCCGGATCAGGTCCTGGTCGACGCCGCCTGGAGTCAGGGCCAGCAACCAGCCCTTGGCCAGGTCGTAGATCTCCGGCTCCAGGTAGCCGATCTTCACCACCGTCAGATCGGCGGCCGCCGGGTCCAGGTCGAGGTCGGTGAAGTCCTTGACCAGGTGGTACGGCTTGCGTCGCTCGGTGATGACGACGTGCAGCCCGCCGGACCGGACCACCACGATCGTGCCGCCCACCGGGTCCTCGTGCACCTTCACGACCGTGCCGGACAGGGGAACCGGTCCGGCCGGTCCGGAGTCGATCTTCCCGCCGACCATCAGGTCGACCTCACCGCCCGCCTTGGCGATCGCGACGGACTCGGGATCCACAATGGACGCGTAGATGATCGTGCGTGACTGGTAGGCCCTGAGGACTCGCAACGTCCACGAGACATCCCCGGCGCCGCCGGCGGTCGGGTTGTCGCCCGAGTCGCTGATGAAGAACGGCCGCGCATCGCTGGCCAAGCCCTCCCGGATGCAGTGGTCGAGACTTCCTGTCGGCGCGACGAAGGCGAACTCCTCACGTACCCGCCAATAGTCGTTCGCCAGCTTGGTCGCCTGCTGTTGCACGAGCTCGGCGTCGTCGCCCGTCACGACCACGGCTGCCTGGCAACGAGGCTCGTCGGCCCACGCGTAGCCGACCCAGATCGAGGCGTCCAGAATCCCTTCCATCGCCTCGATGTCCTCGAGCTGGCCGTACAGGCTCTTCGCCGGTTCGATCCGGGTACTGGTCTTCTCGCCGGGCAGCAGCACAGGGATCTGTACCCACGCCAGATGCGGCTTACCGCCTTCGCGTAGCCGTGCGACGAGGTTGCGGGCCGCTCTTTCCTTTGTCTGCCAGGCATCCTCATGCGGGGCCATGCGGTAACACGTGACCAGGTCGAGGTTCCGCACGAAGTCGTACGACACGTTGCCGTGCAGGTCCATCGCCGCGGAGATCAGCACATCCGGGCCGACCGCGTCCCGGACCGCCTTGGCCAGGTCGGCTTCCGCGTCCAGCATGCCGACCACGCTCATCGCGCCGTGGATGTCCAGCAGCAGTCCGTCCAACGGACCCGCTTCGCGGATACGGTCCAGGATCTCGGTCTTCAGTCCGGTGTAGACGTCCGCGAGAACCGCGCCGCCGGGCAGGGACACCGCGTGCAGCAGCGGCACCCACTCGACGTCCAGCGACGCGTCCTCGGTCCACGTGTAGCGGCCGAGCAGATCCGCACCCCTGGTCACCCTGAAGTCGGCCAAGCCGGTGCGGTGCGGCGAGAACGTGCTGCTCTCGATGCCGATCCCGGTGATCCCGATGCGCACTGGCCTAGTTCCTTTCCTTGCGGTGAACCTGCTGCAGCGCCAGCATTCCGGCGCCGAGCGGCCCGGCGTCCTGCCCGGCCATGGCGACCGCGACCTCCAGGTTCTGGGTCGCCATCGGCAGGCATCGTTCGTAGAGCGCGCCGCGCACCGCGGCGACGTACGGTTCCACTGAGGACAGACGGCCGGTCAGCAGCACCGCGTGCGGGTTGAAGAAGTTGACCACTGTGGACAGCACCTCGCCGAGGTGTCCTCCGGCACGCCGTACCGCGGCGGTCGCGTGCGGTTCGGCGTCGTTGGCCAGTTCCACGAGATGTCCGGTGTCACGCGCGCCGACGCCGCGTGCCACGGCAGCTCCGCTAGCGATGGTTTCGAGGCACCCGGTATTGCCGCAGGCACAGGGAGTGTCACCAGCAGCCTGGACGCGCACGTGGCTCACGTCGCCGGAAACTCCATTCGCACCACGGTGAATGACGCCGGACGCGATCACCCCGCAGCCGACACCGGTTCCGGCTTTGACCACCACCAGGTGCTCGGGGCCGCGGTTGCGCGTGTGCAGTTCGCCCAGCGCCACGACGTTCGCGTCGTTGTCCACCGCGACCGGGATGTCCAGGCGTCCGGCCAGCCAGTCCCGGACCTCGAAGCCGTGCCAGCCCGGCATCCTCGCCGGGCGCTCGACCCGTCCGTCCGCGAAGTTGACCGGCCCGGGCAGGCCGACACCGAGCCCGAGAAGTCGTTGTCCGGCAAGGGTTGTGTTGAGCTCGCCGATGATGTCGAGCAGCGCGGTGAGGCACGCTTCCGGGCTCGCGGTGATGTCCAGTCCGACCTCGGTGAGGTGCAGACGTTCGCCGGACAGGTCGTAAGCGGCGAGCCGGACGTGCCGCGCGCCGATGTCCGCGCCGATCACGTAACCGCCGTCACCCGCGGGCCGCAGGACTCGCGGCTTACGTCCGCCACGGGACGGCCCTTCGCCGGTCTCGGTCAGCAGACCGGCGTCGATGAGCTCCTGGACGCGCAGCGACACGGTGGATCTCGCGAGGCCGAGGACGCGGGCGAGATCCGTGCGGGACGAGGCCTCGCCGGAGGACACCAGCCGCAGGATCTCGGCCGTCGGCGGTTGCGGCACGTGACCCTCCTTCGTTCTTTGTTCGAAAACGAACCAAGTTACGTCGGAAACGTTACCTCAATCCAGAACTTACGACGAGGGGTCTTGTTTTTTGTTCGTCTCGGGGATTAGCGTCCCGAAAATCACTGATCAACCCGGGGAGGCGCGATGTCCCGCCGTTTCCTGACCGCCGCGCTGGCGGTGGCACTGCTCGTGGCGGGCTGTAGCAGCTCGTCGGATTCGGGTCAGGCCATGGCCCAGAACGGCACGGTCACGTTCGCCCTGCCGCCGAACGCGACGCCGAACTGGATCCTGCCGCTGGGCATTCCCGGGCACCTGGCGTCGTACAACTCGACCATCTACACCCTGCTTTTCGTGCCGCTGTACGTGTACAACGGCACCTCCGGGACGGTCGCGCTGGACGAGAAGGCGGGCGCCGCGCAGAAGCCGGAATACAGCGCCGACGGCAAGACCGTCACGGTGAAGCTGAAGGACAACCTGACCTGGGCGGACGGCTCGAAACTGACCACAAGGGACGTCGAGTTCTGGTTCAACCTGGTCAAGCACAACAAGACCAAGTGGGGCGGCTACGCCAAGGGGCGGCTGCCGGACAACATCGTCGAGTTCAGGACGGTCGACACGCAGACCTTCCAGTTGGTGCTGGACAAGCCCTACAGCCCGGACTGGTTCACCGCGAACCAGTTGGCGAACGTGCGGCCGATGCCGCAGAAGGCGTGGGACAAGACCTCCGCCGACGGTCCGATCGGCGACCACGACCGGACCGAAGCGGGCGCCCAGCAGGTGTTCGACTTCCTGGTGGCGCAGGCGAAGGACCTGCCGACGTACCAGACCAATCCACTGTGGAAAACCGGCAACGGCCCGTTCTCGGTGCAGGAGTACACCACCGGCGGCCAGGTGACCCTGGTGAAGAACCCCAAGTACACGGGCGAGGACGCCGCCAAGGTCGAGAAGGTCACGTTCAAGCCGTTCACCAGCGCGGACGCCGAGTTCAACGTGCTGCAGACGGGCGGTGTGGACTACGGCTACCTGGCGTCGGCGAACCTCAACCAGCGATCCTCGCTGGAGTCGAAGGGGTACCAGGTGCAGCCCTGGAAGGGCTGGGCGATCACGTACATCCCGTACAACTTCAACAACCCGCAGGTCGGCGCGATCTTCAAGCAGCTGTACGTGCGCCAGGCGATCCAGCACGCGGTCGACCAGGACTCGATCGTCAAGAACATCTGGCGTGACATGGCAGTCGCCGGATACGGCCCAGTCCCGCAGGACCCGTCCTCGCCGTACTTGTCCGACACGCAGAAGAACAACCCGTACCCGTTCGACATCGCCAAGGGCAAAGCACTGCTGGAATCCCACGGCTGGACCCCAGGGCCCGACGGCATCGCCGTGTGCGGCGACCCCGCGAAGTGCGGCCCGGGCATCGCGGCAGGCGCCCAGTTGAAGTTCACGCTGCTGGCGGAGAGCGGCTCGAAAGAGACCGACAACACGATGGCGGAACTGAAGTCCTCGCTGTCCAAGATCGGCGTGTTCCTCGACCTGAAGCAGGCACCGCTGAACACGGTGCTCGGCAACAGCAAGGCCTGCCAGCCGGCTCAGCCCGAGTGCTCATGGCAGATGTCGTTCTTCGGAACGCAGGGAAGCTGGTACTTCAACGCGTACCCGAGCGGCGAGCGCATCTTCGGCACCGGCGCGACCTCGAACCTCGGCAGCTACAGCGACCCCAAGGCGGATGAGCTGATCGCCGCCACGACGTCGACCGCCGCCCACGACTCGATGAAGGCATACGGCGACCACCTGGCCAAGGACCTGCCGGTGATCTGGCTGCCGAACCCCGTGTACCAGATCTCCGCGGTGAAGAAGAACCTGAACATCGGCCACCAGGACCCGTTGGCGAACATGCAACCCCAGCGCTGGACCATTTCATGACCAACCCCGCCCCTAACGCGGTCTTCAGGCAGCTTTGGCCAACCCCCGGCCCCCAAGCAGTTGTGGCCGACCGCGGTCATCGAGCCGCCATGACCAACCCCGGTTCTCAGGCGGCTATGGCCGACCCCAGCCGTCAGATGGCCATAGCTGGCTCCGGTCTTCCGGCGGCGGCCAACCCCGGCCCTCAGGCAGCTATGGCAGACCGCGGTGCTCAGGTGGCCACAGTCGGCTCCGGTCTTCCGGCGGCTACGGGCGACTTCGGTC
This sequence comes from Kibdelosporangium persicum, assembly GCF_013280595.1. Taxonomy (GTDB): domain Bacteria; phylum Actinomycetota; class Actinomycetes; order Mycobacteriales; family Pseudonocardiaceae; genus Kibdelosporangium; species Kibdelosporangium persicum. The sequence goes on along the minus strand of NZ_JAAATY010000009.1, from coordinate 97,250 downwards.
CCCAAGCAGGAATGACCAACCGCGGTGTTCGAGCAGCCAAGAGCAACTCCGGCCCCCAAACAGCCCCCACCACTCCCGGGGGGCGACCCCGGACCCATTCTACCGGGTTTGGCCTGGTGGAAGGGGTTTTCGCGGGGCGAACCGGTGCGAACGGTCCGTTCGTACGAGGTTCACTCCGACGGGTGACTTGCCAGCGGCGACCGGCGACGTGCCAGCGAGGGCCGGTGACGTGCCAGCGAGGGGGAGTGGCTTGCCAGCGGCGACCGGCGGCGTGCCAGCGAGGGCGGGTGACGTGCCAGCGACCTGCCCGGTGCCGGAGCGACGTTTCGCGATCGGCTGAGGGGCCAACGACGGCTGCCGAACGCCGAGCCGTTGAGAACACGCGAACAGGAAAGCCGAGGCCAGAGGTGCGGCGTGGCTAGGTATCTGCTCTGGCGCGTGCTCCAGGCGGCCGTGGTGATCTTCGTGGTCACCGTGGTCGTGTTCTTCCTGCTGCACCAGATCCCGGGCGGACCGGCCCGCGGAATCCTCGGCGTCCAGGCGACCGAAGACCAGATCAAGGCCTTCGAGCACGCGCAGGGCTACGACCAGCCGGTTCCGATCCAGTACCTGCACTACCTCGGCCGGCTCCTGCAAGGGGATCTGGGCGAGTCCTTCCAGCTCAACCAGCGGGTGGCCGACCTGATCGGCGCACGCCTGCCGAAAACGCTGGTCCTCACGGTCCTGAGTACTCTCGTGGCACTGCTCGTGGCCATCCCGCTGGGTGTCTGGCAGGCCGTGCGGCGCAACCGGCCGACGGACTACCTGCTGAGCGCGCTCACCTTGCTGATCTACTCGACGCCGGTCTTCCTGGTCGGCTTCATCTTCATCATCGTCTTCGCGATCAACGCGGCGTGGTTCCCGGTCGAAGCGCCCCAGGCCGACACCGTGGCCGGGGTCTTCGCGGACTCCCAAGCGCTTGTTCTGCCGGTCCTCACGGGTGCCGGAGTCGTGCTCGCCGTGTTCAGCCGGTACCTGCGGTCGTCCGTTGTGGACAATCTGGACGAGGACTACGTCCGCACTGCCAGGGCGAAAGGCGCGTCCGAAGCCAGGATCGTCACCAGGCACGTGCTGAAGAACTCGCTCACGTCACTCGTCGCGATGCTCGGCTACTACCTGCCGGTGCTGTTCAGCGGCGCCCTGGTCACCGAGAAGCTCTTCAACTACCCCGGAATGGGTCTGCTGTTCTGGAACGCCGCCCAGACCAGTGACTTCCCGATCCTGCTCGGGGTCGTGCTCATCATCTCGATCGCGACGGTCACCGGCAGTCTGCTCGCGGACGTGGCGCAAGCGTTGATCGACCCGAGGACGAGGCGGGTGAAGGCATGAGCGGCCCTACCGCGCGGCGACTCAAAGTCTTCCGGCGCAACAAACTCGCGGTCGCCGGGATCACGATGCTCGGTCTGCTGGTCCTCTTCTGTTTTGCCGGCCCGCTGGTCTACCACACCGAGCAGGTGCTGACGTCCCTCGCGGACAGCAAGCTCGAACCGGGCGTGAACGGGCATCCGCTTGGCACCGACGACCTCGGGTACGACCTGCTGGGCAGGCTCATGCTCGGCGGGCAGACGTCGCTCGTCATCGGGCTGGCCGCCGGGGTTCTGGCCACGATGATCGGCACGTTGTGGGGCACGATCGCGGGTTACGCGGGCGGCTGGGTCGATGCGGTGATGATGCGGATCGTCGACGCGGGCATCGCCATCCCGGCGCTGTTCCTGCTCGTCGTCGCGGCCGCGATCGCCACACCCAGCGTGCCGATGTTGATCCTGGTGATCGGGCTCGTGTCGTGGCTCGTCCCGGCCAGGTTGATGCGGGCGGAGTCGATTGCCCTGCGCAGCAGGGCGTACGTCGAATCCATGAAGGTGATGGGCGGCGGAAGTGTCCGCGCCATCGGCAAACACATCATCCCGAACGCCATCGGCACGGTCATCGTCAACGTGACTTTCCAGATCGCCGACGCTGTCCTGCTGGTCGCGTACGTCAGCTTTCTCGGGCTGGGGATTCCGCCGCCCGCCGCGAACTGGGGCGGGATGCTCAGTGAGGGCCTGACCTACGCGCACGACGGCGCCTGGTGGCTGATCCTGCCGCCCGGCCTGCTGATCGTGATGACCGTGTGCGCCTTCAACTTCATCGGCGACGGGCTGCGGGACGCGTTCGACGTGAGATTCGAGGGCCGCTGATGCTGGACTACCACCACCTTTCCATCACGTTCGGCGACGTGGAGGCCGCGAAAGCAGTCAGCTTCAGCGTCCGGCCAGGCGAGGTCGTCGCGGTCGTCGGCGAGTCCGGTTCCGGCAAGACCGTCACCGCGATGTCCGCGATGGGTCTGCTGCCGCGCAAGGCCGAAGTCACCGGCGAGATCGTGCTCGGCGGCCGGAACATCCGGCAACTGACCAACAAGGAGCTCCGGGAGCTGCGCGGCAACGAGATCGCGATGGTGTTCCAGGAGCCGATGACCGCGCTCAACCCGGTGCACACGATCGGCTGGCAGCTCGTCGAGGCGATCACGCTGCACCAGGACATCGCCGACCCGAAACAGAAAGCCGTCGAGCTGCTGACCATGGTGGGCCTCGACCGGCCGGAACAGCGGCTCAAGCAGTACCCGCACGAGCTGTCCGGCGGGATGCGGCAACGCGTGATGATCGCGATGGCGATTGCCTGTGATCCTAAGGTGATCATCGCGGATGAGCCGACCACCGCGCTCGACGTCACGGTCCAGGCCGAGATCCTGGACCTGTTGCGGGAACTGAAGGACCGTCTCGGCACGGCGATCGTGCTGATCACGCACAGCATGGGCGTGGTGGCCGACCTCGCCGACCGGGTGGTGGTGATGTACCGAGGTGAGGTCGTCGAACAAGGCGACGTTGAGGACGTGCTGATCCGGCCAGGCCACGACTACACCAGACGCCTGCTCGCAGCCGTTCCCCGGCTCGGCAGCGGTTCACGGCAGGCCGAAGCGGCCACCGAGCCGGTGCTCAAGGTACGCAACCTGGTCGTGTCGTTCGCCGGTCAGCGCGCGGTCGACGACATCTCCTTCGAGATCGGCAAGGGCGAAGTCCTCGGGCTGGTCGGGGAATCCGGGTCCGGCAAGACCACGGCCGGGCGCTGCACGGTCGGCCTGCAGAAGCCCACGCACGGCAGTGTCGAACTGTTCGGTCAGGACATCGCCAGGCTGTCGACCCGCGGGATGCGCCCGCTCACCGCCAGGATCGGCATGATCTTCCAGGATCCCGCGTCCTCTTTGGACCCGAGGATGACGGTTGCCGAATGTGTCGCCGAACCGCTGGTCCTGCACAAGGCCAAGAACCACAAGGAAAGGATCACCGAGCTGCTGGACGCGGTCGAGCTGGGGTCCGTCACCAGGGACCGTTATCCGCACGAGCTGTCCGGCGGGCAACGGCAACGGGTGAGCATCGCCAGGGCACTCGCCCTGGACCCCGACCTGCTGATCGCGGACGAGCCGACCAGCGCGCTGGACGTCTCGGTGCAGGCCAGCATCCTCGAACTCTTCCTTGACCTGCAACGGCGGCTGAAGTTCTCGTGCCTGTTCATCAGCCACGACCTCGCGGTGGTCGACATGCTGGCCAACCGGGTCGCGGTGATGCACAAGGGCAGGATCGTCGAACAGGGCAGCCGCGCCGATGTCTTCGGCGACCCGCGGGAGCAGTACACGAAGCGACTGCTGGCCGCGGCGCCCGTACCGGACCCGGTGGAGCAGCGTGAACGACGGGTCAGCCGCGGATGACCGACATCAGCGCCGCGACCCCGTCGGCGTCGGTCTCGAAGTGGTCGAACCCTTCGGGCACGCCGATTCCCGCGTATGACACCGCACCGCCCGCGACACCACGAACCGGTGCGCGGACGCCGGCGTGCACGTCGGAAACCCCGGTCGCCGCAACGACTTCCAGCACGTTCGACGCTCTGACCCCGCCGCAGGCCATCACCTCGATGTCGTCGCCTGCCTGGGCGACCAGTGACTTGATCAACGGCGCCCCGTCCAGCGCGGACCGCTGCTGCCCGGAGGTCAGCACCCGCTTGAAACCCAGCTCCATGGCCTGGTCCAGCACTCGGCGAGGGTCCGCGCTGACGTCGATCGCGCGGTGCAGCGTGACCGGCTTGTGCTCGGCGGCGTCGACGAACCTCTCGCAGATCGGGTCCAGCAGGCCGTCTTCGCCCAGCGCGCCGATCACCATCCCGGTGACTCCGGCTCTGTCGGCGGCCCGGATGTCCCGGATCATCACCGAGACCTCGTCGGGGGTGTACCGGAAGTCGCCGGGGCGCGGCCGGATCAGGGCGTGCACCTCGGTCTTGTCCGCCCGTGCCGACGCGAGTTCCATCAACGCCGCGCTCGGCGTCAGCCCGCCGTCGGACAACGCGCCGCACAGCTCCACCCGGTCGGCGCCGTGGCGGGCCGCGATCCGGACGCCCTCGATCGACTCGACACTGATCTCCACCCGCACTCGCACTGCCATGATCGCGAGTATCCAGTGAGCTGGCTCGGAGTGGACATCGGTGGCACGAAAATCCAGCTCGTGCGGTGTGACGACGACCTGCGCGTGCTGGACAGCCGCCGTGCCGAATCGCCCCGGGGCAAGATCCTCGCCACCGCCGTCGAACTGGCCGCCGAACTGGCCGGGGACGCCAAGGGCATCGGGATCGGCGCGGCCGGGGTGATCGATCCGAGTGGCGCGGTGGCCGCGACGACCGAGGTCTTCCCGGGGTGGGAAGGCACGCGGCTCACCGACGTCGTCAGCAGGGAACTCGGCCTGCCGGTGGTCGTGGACAACGACGCGAACGCTTTCCTGCACGGCGAGGCGACGGCCGGTGCGGCACGTGGTTACCGGCACGCGTTCGGCATCACGGTCGGCACGGGCATCGGCGGCGCGGTGATCAGCGACGGCGTCCTGCTGCGTGGAGCCAGCGGTGGGGCGGGGGAGATCGGCCATACGCCGGGCTTCGGTGACGAGCCCTGCACGTGTGGCGCTCGGGGACACCTCGAGTCCATCGCGTCCGGACTGTCCATCAGCCGCCGCTACGGGCAGGCGGTCAGTGCGGCTGTGATAGCCGACCGGGCGCGAAACGGCGACGAGGAGGCACGCCGGGTCTTCGCTGAGGCGGGCGCTGCCCTCGGTCAGGCGGTCGCGGTCGTGGCAACTGTCCTGGACAGCCAGATCGCCGTGCTCGGCGGTGGTGTGGCCGGTGCCTGGGACCTGCTCGAACCCACGTGCCGTGCGACCGTCCAGGCAACCGTGCTGCCGACCAACGCCGACCTGGTGATCGAGACAGCGCGGCTCGGAGCCCACGCGGTGGCCATCGGAGCAGCCGCCCTCGCAGCTCAAGCCTCGTGAGTGTTTAGCGGCGTTAGAACACTGATAAACGCTCACGAGGGGTGAGCTGGGTCTCAGGTAATTCGGTTGCCGGAACAAGCCGGCGAAGCGCATGCTTGTATCGAGCAAGTAATTGGGTGATGCAAGCAAGTCAAGGGGCCGGCATGGTCGACACAACCGCATCCGGAGAGCTCACCAAGGCCGAAATCGAGTTGGGGTCGCGTCTCGGGGACGCGATGATGGGGCTCGGCCGGCAGTGGGCGGCGGTGTCGTCCCAGCTGAGCAAGGTCGGCATCGACAAGACGTCGATGCTGCTGCTCGGTGCGCTCAGGCAGATCGGCCCGGTCAGGTCCAACGCACTGGCCGAGGCGGTCTACTCGGACCCGTCGACGATCTCCCGGCAGGTGGCCGGGCTGGTCAGGGACGGGCTGATCGAGCGGCGCGCCGACCCGGCGGACGGGCGGGCCAGCCTGCTCGCCGTCACCGAGAAAGGACGGGACCTGCTTGAGGCCCGTCACCACCAGCGCAGCTGTTCGCTGGCGCGGATGCTCGCGCACTGGCCCGCCGAGGACCGCGAGCGGTTCGTCGAACTGCTCGAGCGGTTCCTGGCCGACCACGAGCGCAACATTCCGAACTTCATCAACGAGCACGCTGAGTTGATGGCGCGCTCCAAAGGAGAGAACTGATGTCCGAACAGGCAACAGCCGCCGCTGGGGCAGCCCCCGCAGGGGCCGGCGCGCTGAGCCACCGCCAGATCCTGACGATCCTGTCCGGGCTGATGCTCGGCATGCTGCTGGCGGCTCTTGACCAGACGATCATGGCGTCGGCCATGAAGACGATCGCCGACGAGTTACACGGTCAGACCATCCAGGCCTGGGCGACCACGGCCTACCTGATCACCGCGACCATCTCGACCCCGTTGTACGGCAAGCTGTCCGACATCTTCGGCCGCAAGCCGATGTACCTGACGGCGATCTCGTTCTTCCTGCTCGGTTCGCTGCTCTCGGGCATCGCGACCTCGATGTACGAACTCGCGGCCTACCGCGCGGTGCAGGGCCTTGGCGCCGGTGGCCTGATGTCGCTGGCGTTCGCGATCATCGCGGACATCACGTCACCGCGTGAGCGCAGCCGCTACACCGGCTACTTCATGGGCGTGTGGGGACTGTCCAGTGTGGCCGGTCCGCTGGTCGGCGGCATGTTCGCCGGCATGGACACGTTCCTCTGGATCACCGGCTGGCGCTGGGTGTTCCTGATCAACGTGCCGGTCGCCCTGATCGCGCTGGTCGTGGTCAGCCGCGTGCTGAACGTCCCGCACACCAAGGTGCCGCAGCGGATCGACTTCTGGGGCGCGGCCACCCTGACGATCGGGCTGGTGCCGCTGCTGATCGTGGCCGAGCAGGGACGCGAGTGGGGCTGGGCCTCCGGTGCCTCGATCGCCATGTACGTGACCGGTGTGCTCGGTCTGGTGGCGTTCGTGTTCGTCGAGCGACTGATGGGTGACGCGGCACTGCTGCCGATGCGCCTGTTCCGGCGCCCGGTGTTCGCGTTGACCAACGTCGTCAACTTCATCCTGGGCGTCGGGATGTTCGGCATGATGATGTCCCTGCCGCTGTACCTGCAGATCGTCAAGGGGGCGTCGCCGACCGAGTCGGGCCTGATGACGCTGCCGATGACGTTCGGCATCCTGGTGTCGGCCACGGTCAGCGGCCGGGTCACCTCCAGGACCGGGCGCTACCGGATCTTCCCGATCGTCGGCCTGGCCGCGACCACGGTCGCGCTGTTCCTGTTCGCCCAGATCGGCACGGACACCGCGCTGTGGCAGACGATGCTGATCATGACGCTGGCCGGCGCCGGACTGGGTCTGTGCATGCAGAGCCTGCTGCTGGCGATCCAGGCGGACGCGCCCGTGAAGGACATGGGCGTGGCCACCTCGTCGGCGACGTTCTTCCGGTCCATCGGCGGCACCGTCGGTACCGCGGTGTTCCTGTCGATCCTGTTCGGCATCGTCGGGGACCGGATCGCGGCGGCACGGGCCGCGGCGAGCCTGCCGCCGGTCCCGGTCGGCGCGGGTGGTCTCGACCTGAACGACACGGCGTTCATCAACGCGCTGCCGCCTCGTGAGGCCCGGCCGGTGCTGGACGGGTTCGCCAGCTCCCTCGACACGGTGTTCATGGTCGGCGGGATCGTGGTCCTGATCGCGTTCGCGCTGATCTGGTTCCTCAAGGAGGTCCCGCTGTCGAACAAGTCGGGCCTGCAACGGGCGGCCACCGAAGGCGACGACGCCCCGGCGCCGGTCGCCGCGGTGCACTGAGTTTCCCACCACGAAGAAAGAAGGCCCCGCTCCGGATCTCCCGGGGCGGGGCCTTCGCCGTGCCGGCGGTTCAGTGCTGCTCGTTGTCGGCGTGCTCCGCCTTGAGCCGCTCGTACGAACGCTGGATCTCGGCCTCGGCCTCGGCCCGGCCCACCCAGGTCGCGCCCTCGACGCTCTTGCCCGGCTCGAGGTCCTTGTAGACCTCGAAGAAGTGCTGGATCTCCAGCCGGTAGAACTCACTCAAGTGGTGGATGTCACGCAGGTGCTCGGTCCGCGGGTCCTCTGCGGGCACGCACAGCACCTTGTCGTCGCCGCCCTTCTCGTCCGTCATGCGGAACATGCCGATCGCGCGGCTGCGGATCAGGCAGCCGGGGAACGTCGGTTCCTGCACGAGCACGAGCGCGTCCAACGGGTCGCCGTCCTCACCGAGGGTGTTGTCGACGAACCCGTAGTCGGCCGGGTACTGGGTGGCGGTGAACAGAGTCCGGTCCAACCGGATCCGCCCCGTTTCGTGGTCCATCTCGTACTTGTTGCGTACGCCCTTGGGGATCTCGATCGTGACGTCGAACTCCACGCCTGTTCCTCGCTCATCATCAGCTGTGTCAGTGCTCGACCCTGCAAGCAGGTCTTCGGTACCAATGCTGGACCCTGGCAAGCAGGTCTTCGGTCCAGTGCCCGGCACTAGTCTGGACTACGACTCGCGCTCGGCCGGCATCACGGCGGTCGGTGGCCGATGTGATGTTGGACAGGGAGAGGCTCCGTGGCAGACCAGGACCACCCGGCGTGGCCGACGGCCGACGACGATCGGCCGTCGACTGGATTCCCGCAGGTAGACCCGGACAAGCAGCGGCCGCCCGAGCAGTACACGACCCCGATGGCGATGCCGCTGCCGCCGCGCGCGATGCCGATGCGCTTCGAACCGGGCAAGCCGCCGAGGCCGGCGCAGCTGAAAAGCGAGCCGCCCGCGGGCGCCTCGACGTGGTTCGAATCACCCCCGGAACCACCCGCGGAACCCGCGGCGGAGAAGACCGAACAGGTACGCAGCGTCACCGAAGTGGGTGAAATTCCGGAACCCCCGAGTGGCGAATCACAGGTGTCGGACAGCGCGGCCGACCAGTCGGAAACCGAGAAGCCCGAGCCCGACGTGCGGGAGCGCGCCGAATCAGAGCCCGAGCAGTCGGCGGACGAGCGGGTCGCAGAGGGGCGCGCCGAGCCCGAGCCCGCCGAGGATGACGCCGAATCCGCGCAGGTCGGCGAGGAGGCCGCTGAGTCGGAGTCTGTCGCCGGGAAAGCTGCCGAGTTGGAGCCTGTCGCTGAGGCTGCTGAGCCGGAGCTTGTCGCTGGGAAGGCTGCCGAGCCGGAGGCCGAGCAGTCGGAGGACGGGCAAGTCGCGGGGGATGACGCCGAGTCCGCGCAGGTCGGCGACGAGCGTGCCGAGCCGGAGTCTGTCGCCGAGGAGGCTGCCGAGTCGGAACCTGTCGCTGAGGAGGCTGCCGAGTCGGAGCTCGTCGCTGGGAAGGCTGCCGAGCCGGAGGCCGAGCAGTCGGAGGACGGGCAAGTCGCGGAGTACGACGCCGGGTCCGCGCAGGTGGGCGAGGAGGCTGCCGAGTCGGAGCTTGTCGCCGTGGAGTCGGAGCCCGGGCAGTCGGAGGACGGGCAAGTCGCGGAGGATGACGCCGAATCCGCGCAGATCAACGACGAGCGTGCCGAGTCAGAGCCTGTAGCCGAGGAGGCTGCTGAGCCGGAGCCTGTAGCCGAGGAGGCTGCTGAGCCGGAGCCTGTCGTTGGGCAGGCTGCTGAGCCCGAGCAGCCGGAGGACGGGCAGGTCGCGGAGGAGCGTGCCGAGCCGGAGCCCGAGGCTGTCGTTGCGGAGCCGCCCTCGGATGAGTCGCAAGCTTCCGAGCCGACTGACGAGCCGTCACACGGCGAGCCGGACAACGAGTCCGGGGAAACGCCGGTCGTGCCGGAGTCGGTTGCGGGGGCTGCCCCTCCGGACGTGCCGCAGGAGGATTCGGCACCCACAAGTGACGCGTCCGGCGAGAAGAGCGAGGAACCCGCGCCCACCGCCCAGCAGGCGGAAAGCCACGAGGAAAAGAAGCCCGCCGAGAAGACGGACTTCGTGACGCCGGTCGCGCCTGAATCCGAGAGCACTGCCGAGGCGCGGCCAGAACCGGACGAGCCTGACCAGTCCGACGTTCCGCCGCGCGAGCCGGAAGTCCGCGGTGATGAGGAGGTCACATCCTCCAGTGAGCGGACCGCGTTCGTCACGCCGGTTGCGCCGAAGCCCGACAGTCCGGCGGCTGTCGCGCCGGAGCCGGGCCGGTCGTTGTTCGACGTGCCGCGCACCGAGCCGAAGGATGGCGAGGCCAAGAGGCAGGCCGCGCCCGAGCCGGGTCCGTCGTTGTTCGACGTGCCGCGCACCCAGTCGAAAGACGGCGAGGCCAAGAGGCAGGCGTCGCAACCGGGGCGGTCGCTGTTCGACGTGCCGCCGCGCGATTCGGAAGGCCGCGCTGAGGCTTCGTCCTCCAGTGAGCGGACCGCGTTCGTCACGCCGGTTGTGCCGGAATCAGGCCGGTCCCGGCCGCCGCGGGACACCAGGGCCGAGCCGGAACGCCGTGGTGACGACCGAACGGCGGCCGCCGAGAAGACCGTGTTCGTCACGCCGCCCCGGTCGTTGTTCGACGCTCCGACGCGCAGCCAACCGCTACCGCCTCCGGCCAGGCCGGACAGGACCGAACCGGTCGCGCGCCCCAGCAGGCCGGTGCCACCGCCGATGCGGCCGCCGGTCAGGCCCGCGGCTCCGCGAGGGCTGGAGCCGACTGGCCGCCCGCCGGTCCGGCCCACGCCGCCCAGTGGCCCGGCTTTCCCCGGACCGCGCAACCAGCCGGTGCGGCCGCCGAACCGGCCTGTCGCGCCGATGGGGCTGGAGTCGTCCGGCCAGTCCCGGCTGCCCGCGCCCGATATCAAGCCGCGCGGCGAATCCGACGGCAACGAGCAGCCACCACCCTCCAATGAGGACACTCACCGCGCCCTCACGCCCTTGCCCGGCAAGAAGAAGAACACGCGCCTGCTCGTTCTCGCGGCCATCGTCGTGATCGTCGCGCTGGCGGCCGGTGTCGTCTTCTTCGTTCCCGGGGTCAGGGAGAACCTGGGGCTCGGCGAGTCCGGGACCGATGCCGCGATCGCCCCGCCGCCCGCTCCGGTGGCGTTCACGCCGAACCTGAAGCCGCCCAGCGCCGAAGCGAACGCGCCCACGCCGCAGGGTGTCCAGAGCACGTTGTCCGGCCCAGCGGGCAACCCCGCGTTGGGCACGCTGACGGGATCGGTCATCGATGCCGCGACCGGGAACGTCCTGTGGGAGAAGAACCCGACGACTCCGCTCACCCCGGCCTCGACCACAAAACTGCTGACCGCCGCGGCGGCCTTGCTCAAGATCCCGCACGGCCAGCAGTTCGGCACCAAGGTCGTCGCGGGCCCGGAGGCCGGCAGCGTCATCATCGTCGGTGGCGGTGACGCCACGCTGAACTCGTTGCCGGCAGGCAGGAACTCCGTCTTCCCCGGCTCCGCACGGCTCGATGACCTTGTCGCGCAAGTGAAAGCCAAGGGCCCGGTCAGTCAGGTCTACTTCGACCGCAGCCGCTACACCGCCGACGGCCTCGCGCCCGGGGTGCTGCCGGGTGACGTGCAGGAGGGGTACGTCTCCCCGGCCGCGCCCCTGATGCTGGACGGGGCCCGGCAGGACCCGACCAAGGACCGCAGCCCACGCAGCTCCGACCCGGCGAAGTCGGCCGCGACCGAGTTCGCCAAGCGCGTCGGGGCGCCCGTGGCCGCCAAGCCCGAGGTGACCGCTCCGGCCGACGCCCAGGTGCTCGGTGAGGTGAAGTCCGCACCGCTCACCGAGCTCGTCGACCAGTTCCTGCAGGCTTCCGACAACGTGCTCGCGGACGTCATCGCCCGCGAGGTCGCGAAGGCCGCGGGCGAGGAGCCGTCGTTGGCCGGCGTGCGCAGGGCGACGCTGAAAGTCCTGTCCGAGCACGGTTTCGACGTCACCGGCGCCGAACTGTTCGACGGCAGCGGTATGTCGACGAACAACAAGGTGCCGGCACGGCTGTTCGCCCAGGTTCTCTCGGTGGCGGCGGGGGACGGCAAAGACCCGCGGACGGCCAAACTGCGGCCGATGCTCGGCGGCCTGCCGGTCGCCGGCGGCAGCGGGACGCTGGCCGGACGGTTCGCCGAGGGCCAGCCCGCCGCCGGTGGCCGCGGTTACGTGCGGGCCAAGACCGGCACGTTGCCGCTGGCCAGGATCAACTCCCTGGCCGGTGTCGTGCTCGACGCGGACGGCAGGCTGCTGGTGTTCGCCCTGATGACGAGCGAGAGCGACACTCTCGCGGCCCGGCCCGCGCTCGACACGGTGGCCGCGGCGCTCCGAACTTGTGGCTGCAATTGAAGTACGCAATCACACAGGGCACAAATGCTCAGGTAGCGTCGGTGTCGTGGAAGCGGCTACGGAGCTCAGGCGCGGGGCGGGGTCGCCGGTCGACTGGTCCCTGGCCATCTCGACCGGGCAACGCCTGGTGCGGCGTGGACCCGATGTGCCGATGGCGGAGGCCGAGGCCACGGTCCGGGATCTGCGGGACGCCACCGACGTCGCCGAGGGGCACGTCCGTGAGCTCACCGGTCTCGGGCACGGCCTTCCCCTCCCGCCCGGCGAGGTGGTGGACCGGCCCGGCTGGATCAGGGCGTCCGCCGAAGGCCTCGAAGTCCTGACCGAGGGCGCGTTGCCGAGGGCCTACACCGGCCCGGTCGGCGCCGTCATGGCGGGCAGCGCGGGTGTGCAGGCGGGCATGGTGCTGGCGTTCCTCGGCAGCCGTGTGCTCGGCCAGTACGACCCGTTCAACGACGGCCGTCTGCTGCTCGTCGCGCCCAACATCATTGGCGCGCAACGGGCTTTGGACGTCGCGGCGAGCGACTTCCGGATGTGGGTCTGCCTGCACGAGTGCACGCACCGGCTGCAGTTCACCGCCGTGCCGTGGCTCAGGGACTACTTCTCCGGCCAGGTCCGCGCGTTCCTGTCCGGGATGGACGACACCGCCGCGAGCGCGCTCAACCGGTTCCCGGACGTCATCAAGGAGGCGCGCCGCCGGTCGCTCGACCCGGACGCGTCGTCCGGCCCGGTCACGTTGATGGAACTGTTGCAGTCGCCCGAACAGCGCGAGGTGTTCGACCGGCTCATCGCACTGTCCACGTTGCTCGAAGGCCACGCCGACTTCGTGATGGACGCGGTCGGCCCGTCGGTCGTGCCGAGCGTCGAGGTCATCCGCGACCGGTTCACCGAGCGCCGCCGCGGCGGCGGCCTGCTCGACCGGGTGCTGCGCACGCTGCTCGGGGTGGACGCCAAGGTCAAGCAGTACGCGGCGGGTGCCAAGTTCACCCGGCACGTCGTCGACCAGGCCGGGATGGCCGGGTTCAACGCGGTGTGGACGTCGGCCGAGACGCTGCCGCGCCGCTCGGAGATCACGGACCCGGACGCATGGTTGCGGCGAGTGCGGCCCTGATCGTCCGCAAGGCCGTCAAGGATCTGCTGCCCAGCATCGAAGGCCCGGTCGCCGTCGCGGTGTCCGGCGGCGCCGACTCGCTCGCCCTCGCCGCGGCGGCGAGAATGGTGACCGAGGTCAGGGCACTGATCGTCGATCACGGCCTGCAACAGGGCTCGGCCGAGGTCGCCAGGGAGGCCGCGGCTCAGCTCGAACCGCTGGACATCCGGGCCGAGATCCTCGAAGTACGGGTGAACGGCCCCGGCGGGACAGAGGCGGCGGCCAGGCGTGCACGCTACGAAGCCCTCCGAGCCGCCCACGACGGCGTGATCCTGCTCGGCCACACCCTTGACGACCAGGCCGAAACCGTGCTGCTCGGGCTCGGCCGCGGCTCCGGGCCGCGGTCCATCGCGGGCATGCGGCCGCTCGACCCGCCGTGGGGACGGCCACTGCTGAAGATCAGACGGACCGTGACCGCCGGCGCGTGCGCGGAACTCGGCCTCAAGCCGTGGTGCGATCCACACAACAGCGACCCGGTGTTCACCCGTGTGCGCCTCAGACATGAAGTGATCCCCCTCATGGAGGAGGTGCTGCAAGGCGGTGTGGCCGGCGCGCTCGCGCGGACGGCCGGTCAGTTGCGCGAGGACCTCGACGCGTTGGACGCGCTGGCCGAAACGATCTACCGGGACAACGAGAACATGCTGGTAGCGGGCCTGCTACCGCATCCGGCCGCGCTGCGCCGCCGGGTGCTGCGAAGGTGGCTGAAAGATGCCGGAGTGCCCGAACTCACCGACGGTCATCTGCGTTCGGTCGACGCTCTGGTGGGCGAGTGGCGTGGTCAGGGTGGCGTCTGGTTGCCCGGCGGCTTTGTGGCGTGCCGCTCGCATGGCAGGCTCTGCGTGCAACCGCCAGGCCGGACTTGAAACCGAGAGGGAGCAGGCGTGTACGACGGCGACATCGCCTCCGTGCTGATCACCGAACAAGAGATCAACGAGAAGATCGCCGAACTCGCCAAGCAGATAGCCGAGGACTATCCGGCCGGCGGCGCCCGGCAGGACCTTGTCCTCGTCGGTGTGCTCAAAGGCGCGGTGATGTTCATGACGGACCTGGCGCGTGCGCTGCCAGTGCCCGTCCAGCTCGAGTTCATGGCGGTCAGCTCGTACGGATCGGCCACGTCCAGCTCGGGCGTCGTGCGGATCCTCAAGGACCTCGACCGGGACATCGCCGGCCGGGACGTGCTGATCGTCGAGGACATCATCGACTCGGGCCTGACGCTGTCGTGGCTGCTGAAGAACCTGGCCTCGCGCGGCCCCGCCACGCTGCGGGTCTGCACGCTGCTGCGCAAGCCCGAGGCGATCAAGGTGGACGTGCCGGTCGAGTACGTCGGGTTCGAGATCCCGAATGACTTCGTCGTCGGATACGGCCTGGACTACGCCGAGCGCTACCGCGACCTGCCGTACATCGGCACGTTGGCACCGGCCGTCTACTCATCCTGAGGAAGCCCTCAGGTTCGCTGGGAACCGGTCGTGCGATTCGCCCGTTGTCTCCACTGTCCAGCGCGGATCCACCGGAAACGAGCTACCCTCGTTCACTTGGCGCGTGACGCGCTGGAAGTGGGCGGTACGCTGGATGGACCGGATTGCCCCGCCGGCCGGGTAGTGGGGCTCACTACCCGAAATGCAAGTCAGGGAGGGTCGAGGCCGCCCGGCGGCCGTAAGTGAATGGACCGCAAGCGACTGCTCCGTAACCCGCTGCTCTGGATCCTGGCAGTGGTCCTGCTGTACCTCGCGTTCAGCACGATCTTCGACTCGAACCGCGGGTTCGCCCAGGTCTCGACGACCAAGGCGATCGCCCAGATCAACAGCGGCAACGTGGAGAAGGCGACGCTCGAGGACAAAGAGCAGCAGCTGAAGCTGATCCTCAGGGACCCGGCGAAGGCGGACAACCAGAAGCAGATCATCACGTCCTTCCCGGCGCAGGCCGGCGACGACGTGTTCAACGTTCTGCGCACGAACAACGTGGACTTCGAGACGAAGGTCACACAGGAGTCCTTCTTCACGCAGATCCTGTTGTTCGCGATCCCCTTGGTGCTGCTCGGCCTGCTCCTGCTCTGGATGATGAACAACGTCCAGGGTGGCGGGAACCGGGTGATGAACTTCGGCAAGTCCAAGGCCAAGCAGTTGTCCAAGGACATGCCCAAGACCACGTTCGCCGACGTGGCCGGGGCCGACGAGGCCGTCGAAGAGCTCTACGAGATCAAGGACTTCCTGCAGAACCCGGGCCGCTACCAGGCGCTCGGCGCGAAGATCCCGAAGGGCGTGCTGCTCTACGGGCCGCCGGGAACCGGTAAGACCCTGCTCGCCAGGGCGGTGGCCGGTGAGGCGGGAGTGCCGTTCTACACGATCTCCGGCTCCGACTTCGTCGAGATGTTCGTCGGTGTGGGTGCCTCCCGCGTTCGCGACCTGTTCGAGCAGGCCAAGCAGAACGCGCCGTGCATCATCTTCGTCGACGAGATCGACGCCGTCGGCCGCCAGCGTGGCGCGGGCCTCGGCGGTGGCCACGACGAACGTGAGCAGACCCTCAACCAGCTGCTGGTCGAGATGGACGGCTTCGACGCACGCGGCGGGATCATCCTGATCGCGGCGACCAACCGCCCGGACATCCTCGACCCGGCGCTGCTGCGCCCCGGCCGGTTCGACCGGCAGATCCCGGTCTCCGCACCGGACCTGACCGGGCGCAAGAAGATCCTGGAGGTGCACGCCAAGGGCAAGCCGATGGCACCCGACGTGGACCTGAGCGGTCTCGCCAAGCGGACGGTCGGCATGTCCGGCGCGGACCTGGCGAACGTGCTCAACGAGGCCGCCCTGCTGACCGCCCGCCAGAACGGCACGCTGATCGACGGCGCCGCGCTGGAGGAGTCGGTGGACCGCGTGATCGGCGGCCCGGCCCGCAAGAGCCGGATCATCTCCGAGAAGGAGAAGAAGATCACCGCCTACCACGAGGGCGGGCACGCGCTGGCCGCGTGGGCGATGCCGGACCTCGAACCGGTCTACAAGCTGACGATCCTGCCGCGTGGCCGCACCGGTGGGCACGCCCTGGTCGTCCCCGAGGACGACAAGGGCTTGATGACCCGTTCGGAGATGATCGCGCGCCTGGTGTTCGCACTGGGCGGCCGGTCGGCCGAGGAGCTCGTCTTCCACGAGCCGACCACCGGCGCGTCCTCGGACATCGAGCAGGCCACCAAGATCGCCAAGGCGATGGTGACCGAGTACGGCATGAGCGCCCGGCTGGGTGCCGTGAAGTACGGCCAGGAGCACGGCGACCCGTTCCTCGGCCGGTCGATGGGCCACGCCGTGGACTACTCGCTCGAAGTCGCGCACGAGATCGACGAGGAGGTGCGCAAGCTCATCGAGGCGGCGCACACCGAGGCGTGGGAGGTGCTCAACACCTACCGCGACGTGCTCGACGAGCTCGTGGTCGAACTGCTCGACAAGGAGACCTTGCAGCGCAAGGACCTCGAGCGGATCTTCTCCCGGGTGGAGAAGCGGCCCCGGATCACCGCGTTCAACGACTTCGGCGAGCGTGTGCCGTCCGACAAGCCGCCGATCAAGACCCGCGGCGAGCTGGCGATGGAGCGTGGCGAGCCGTGGCCGCCGATCCAGGAGGAGCCGGAGCCGACCCCGGTCGGTGCCGTCGGCGGTGCCAAGGACCTGCCGAAGGAGGCCGCCAGCAACGGCGCGCTGCCGAACGGCCTGCCTGCCGGCCCCGGCCCGTACGTGCCGTCCTCCGAGGGCAGGCCCGGTGGCCCGCCGAACTACGGCGCGCCTCCCGGCTGGCGTCCGGCGACCTCGCCGCCGCAGCCGGACAAGGATGATCGGGACGGTAGGAACTGAGCATCGAGTCAGTGAACGGAGCGGGTGCGTCCCCAGCGGACGGTGCCCGCTCCGTTCGTCCCGTTTTCGACCAGGCACGTGCCGAGAAGGCCGTGCGTGAGCTGCTGCTGGCCTGCGGCGAGGACCCTGACCGCGAGGGTCTCGCCGACACCCCGGCCCGGGTGGCCCGCGCGTACCGCGAGATGTTCGCCGGCCTGTACATGGACCCGGATGCCGTGCTGGCCAAGACCTTCGACGAGTCCCATGAGGAACTCGTCCTGGTCACCGACATCCCGATGTACTCGACCTGCGAACACCACCTCGTGCCGTTTCACGGCGTCGCCCACGTCGGGTACATCCCGAACGAGCACGGCAAGGTCACCGGACTGTCCAAACTGGCCAGGCTGGTCGACGCGTTCGCCAAACGGCCGCAGGTCCAGGAGAGGCTGACGTCCCAGGTGGCCGACTCGCTGATGCGCACGTTGCGGCCGCGCGGGGTGATCGTGGTCGTCGAGGCCGAGCACCTGTGCATGTCGATGCGCGGCATCCGCAAGCCCGGCGCGCGTACGACGACTTCGGCTGTGCGCGGCCAGTTCAAGACGTCGGCGTCGTCCCGTGCGGAGGCGTTGGACCTGATCAAGGCACGGCGATGACGCACCGGCTGCTGCCCGACCCGGGCCGCTGCGTGGTGATGGGTGTCCTCAACGTGACACCGGATTCGTTCTCCGACGGCGGCCGCTACTTCACTGTGGACGATGCGCTGCGGCACGCGCACGAGATGTGGGAAGCGGGCGCCGACCTGATCGACGTCGGCGGCGAGTCGACCCGGCCGGGCGCCGAGCGGGTGGCCGCCGAGGTGGAGATCGGCCGGGTCGAGCCGGTGATCAGGGAACTGGCCGCGGCGGGCGTCCGGATCAGCGTGGACACCATGCGGGCCCGTGTCGCCGAGGCCGCGCTGGCGGCGGGCGCGACCGTCGTGAACGACGTGTCCGGCGGCCTGGCGGACAAGGACATGGCGCGGGTCGTCGCGGACGCGCAGGTGCCGTGGATCCTGATGCACTGGCGTGGCCACAGCAAGGACATGAACTCGCTGGCCGACTACACCGACGTCGTCGCCGAAGTCCGCGACGAGCTGTGCCGGCGGGTGGACGCGGCGCTGGCCGCCGGGGTGGCACCGGACGCGGTCGTGATCGACCCCGGGCTCGGGTTCGCGAAACAGGCCCCGCACGACTGGGCGTTGCTGCGCGGCCTGGACGTCTTCATCGACCTGGGGTATCCCGTGCTGGTCGGGGCGTCGCGCAAACGTTTCATCGGCCGGTTGCTGGCCGGCAAGGACGGCACTCCCCGCCCGCCCGACGGCCGTGAGGACGCGACCGCCGCGATCTCCACGATGGCCGCCGCGAAAGGCGTCTGGGGTGTGCGGGTGCACGACGTCATGCGGTCGCTCGACGCGGTACGAGTGGTGGCGGAATGGGGGCGGGCTTGAGCGACCGGATCACGCTCACCGGGCTGCGGGTACGCGGCAACCACGGTGTCTTCGAGCACGAGAAGCGCGACGGGCAGGACTTCGTCGTCGACATCACGGTTTGGCTGGACCTGACCGACGCCGCGAAGACCGACGACCTGGCCAAGACCATGCACTACGGCGAACTGGCCGAGCGCGCGGCCGCGATCGTCGCCGGACCGGCACGTGACCTGATCGAATCGGTCGCCGGCGAGATCGCCGACGACGTGATGACCGACGAGCGCGTCACCGCGGTCGAGGTGACCGTGCACAAGCCGTCCGCGCCGATCCCGCTGACCTTCGCGGACGTCTCGGTCACCGTGCGGCGGGACCGCTGATGACCACCGCCGTCCTGTCGATCGGCTCCAACATGGGCGATCGGCTCGCGCACCTGCAGTCCGCAGTGGACGGTCTGCCCGCGTTGGCCGTGTCCGCTGTGTACGAGACGGCGCCGTGGGGCGTGACGGACCAGGACGACTTCCTCAACGCGATCGTGATCGCGTCCCACGAGGGCTTCGGCGAGTGGGACTGGCTGCGCCGCGCCCACGAACTGGAGAACGCCGCCGGGCGTGTCCGGGATGTCCGGTGGGGCCCGCGTTCGCTCGACGTGGACGTGATTACGGTTACCGGGGTCACGAGCATCGACCCGCGGCTGGAGTTGCCGCATCCGCGGGCGCACGAGCGGGCGTTTGTCCTGGTGCCGTGGCTGGACGTGCAGCCGGACGCCGAACTGCCGGGCCACGGCCGGATCGCCGACCTGGTCGCGCGGCTGGCGGACGAGGGCGTGCGGCGCCGGGACGATCTCAAGCTGGAGGCGGTGTGAGGTTCACCAGGCCGCGTGACCTGGTCATAGCGGGACTGCTCGCCGCGGTCGTGCTGTATCTGATCATGCAGTCGGCCTACGGCTCGCTGCCGCCGTTGCCCACGTTGGCGGGCATCAGCCTGGTCATCATCGCGATCGTCGACGTCGCGTTGGGATTCTCCCTGAGATCCCGGATCAAGGGGACCAACCCGGGCAAGCCGGTGCAGGCGCTGACGGCGGCTCGCGCGGTCGCGTTGGCCAAGGCTTCGTCCGTGCTCGGCGCGATCATGCTCGGCGCCTGGCTCGGCGTGCTGGTTTACGTGCTTCCTAAACGGGCAGATGTCCTGGCGGCGGCGAACGACACGTCCAGTGCGGTCGTCGGCGCGTTGTGTTCGGCAGCACTGATCGCGGCCGGTCTGTGGCTGGAGCACTGCTGCCGGACCCCGGATGACCCCAAGGAGCCGGACGACCGTTGATCGTTCCAAAGCGTGAATTGAGCGCTGGTTCGGCCACGAGCAGGTCTCGGACCGGTAACTGACGGGTACGGTGTTAGGCATGTCCGGCCGTGCCGCCCCGACGCGCGACTCCAGCAGAGTGCCGAGCACGGCGCGGCTGCTGCTGGGCGGCGCGTTGGTCCTGGTCCTCGGCGCGACACTGATCCTGGTCCTCACCGACGACGCCCGGTTCCTCAAGATGGGCATCCTCGCGGCGCTGTGGGCCGCGTTGGTCGGCGCCTTCCTGGCCGCGCGGTTCCGCCGTCAGGTGGCCGACAAGACCGATGACGCCGCCAGTATGCAGGCGGTCTACGAGCTCGAACTGGAGCGGGAGATCGCCGCGCGGCGCGAGTTCGAACTGGAGCTGGAAGCCGAGGTCAAGCGCAAGGCGGAAGAACAGTCCCGCGCGGACATCGAGGCCCTGCGCTCCGAGCTCGGCCAGCTGCGGGAGACGCTGCAGTCGCTGCTCGGCGGCGAAGTCCTCGTCGAACGGTTCGCCCTCCAGGCGCAGGCGACCCGGATGCGGTCGTTGCCCGACGAGTCCCACCAACTGCCCCAGCAGGGCCAGATGATGAAGCGCCTGAACCCGGCAGGCAACCAGCAGCAGGTGATCATCCCGAGCGACCCGCAGACCGAGCTGATCGACCGCGTCCCGGCGGACCGTCCGCGCGGCGGCAACGCCCGTCCGCAGCCGCAGCGGCCCCAGCAGCAACGCCCGGCGCGCGAACCGGCCGAACGCCAGGTCCAGATCCGCCCGCCCCGCCGTGACGACCCCGCCGACCCGGGTTCGGGCTGGTGGGAGCCGGTGACGCCGGTGAACCAGCAGTACCACCGTCCGGTGGCCGGTGACTCGGCCAACAGCCTGGGCGAGGGCATCGACCCGGACTGGACCCCGTCGTGGGAGCGCAACGGGTCCCAGCCGCCATCCCAGTCGCCATCCCAGCCGCCATCCCGGCCGCAGGCAGGCCGCCCGCCCCGGCCGCCGAAGAAGCCCGAGCCGCAGCCGAGCCGTCCGATGCCGCGCCCGGAGCCCGAGGCCCCGACGCAGATCCAGCCCCTGCCGGAGACTCCGGAGCCCACGGTCCGCAAGCCGGTCGTCCGATCACCGGAACCGCCCCCGCCACCCCCGCCGGTCCGCAAACCCGAACCTGCGACCCGCGTCGTGCAGGTCCCACCGACCATCGACGAGAGCGCGGGCCGCCGCCGCGCCCCCGAGTCGCCTGGTCCCGAGGCCGCCGGTGGCGGGCGTCGACGCAAGCCGGACGACGCCCCGTCCTGGCAGGAGACGTTCCAGGCCCGGCAGCAAGAGCAACCGTCCGGCAGCCACGCCAAACCCGCCCCACCGCCGGAGCCCACCGGCTCGCACGCCGAGGGCAAGTCGGTCAACGAGCTGCTGGCGGCCTACGGCGCAGGCGGCGACAAACCCCGACGCAGGCGCCGCAAGAAGGACTGACCCCTTCCCGCCCGCTCCACCACGGTGAAACGCCCACTCCGGCACGCCGTGTCCCCCGTTCCGGCACGCCGTGTCCACCGCTCGGGCAGGTCGTGTCCACCGCTCAGGCACCGCGTGTTGCGCGTTCCAGCACCCCGAGATGCGCGTTCCAGCACCCCGAGTCGCGCGTTCCGGCACCCCGAGTCGCGCGTTCCGGCATTGCGTGTCCGCCGTTTCGGCAGGTCGTGTCCACCAGTCCAGCACCTTGAGATGCGCGTTCCGGCACCGTGAAGCATCCGGTCCGGCACCGCCCGGCGGCCCTGACTAGCGAACGGAACCGTTCGCGAAACCAGTTGTCCACAACCGGCCGGTAACCCCTGTGACCAGGCACTATCCCCGGTAGACTGGCCACGGGGTCGCCCCCCGGGAGTGGTGGGGGCATGGCAAGGGGCGGGCGAAGTCGTGGTCGTGGGGTGTCGGCGCAGTGTGCGGGTGGGGTGAGGGGCGGAATCGCCCACTTTGGCGTAACTCCGCATTCGGCCGGAAACCGGGCGGCTAAGGTCTCCCGCTGTGATGATCCAGGAGCCGGCTGTGCCTGTTCGGCCGACGCCACGGCGCAGGACCGTTCTGCTGCCCATGGTCGGGCTGATTCTGCTGAGCCTGTGCGGCATCGGCGTGTTCGCGTATCTCACGGCCAGCGTGGGCGTTGTCGCCGAGCTTGTCGGGTTGGCGGTGGCGCTGCTGCCGGTCGGGCCCGTCGTCGCCGCGTTCCTCTGGATCGACAGGTGGGAGCCGGAACCCGCGAGGCTGCTGTGGCTGGCGTTCGCCTGGGGCGCGTGTGGCGCCACCATCACCGCGCTTCTCATCAACAACACCGCTGAGGCCGTTGGCGACTTGCTCCTGGGCAAGGGCAACGGGGACGCGGTCGCGGCCGTGGTCTCCGCGCCGCTCATCGAGGAGGCCGCGAAGGCCGCGTTCGTGCTCGGCGTCTACCTGTGGAAGCGGCAGGAGTTCAACGGTGTCATCGACGGCATCGTGTACGCCGGGATGTGCGCGGCCGGGTTCGCGTTCACCGAGAACATCTACTACTTCGGGCGCATCTTCGGGGAGCACGGGTTCGGGACGGCGCAGACCGCCGGGGTCGTGGCCGCTTTCATCCTGCGTGGGGTGCTGTCGCCGTTCACGCATCCGTTGTTCACGATCATGACCGGGGTCGGGATCGGTATCGCCGCGGGCACCCGGAGACAGTGGGTACGGGTCGCCGGGCCGCTCGGCGGGTATCTGGCCGCGGTCGTGCTGCACTCGCTGTGGAACTCGGCGGCGACTCTGGGCAATGCCACGACGTTCCTCAACGTGTACTTCCTGATCATGTTGCCGGTGTTCCTCGGCGCCGCGCTGCTCGCCAACTGGGCGCGCAAACGGGAGGCGAAGATCATCGCGGTCGCCTTGCCGCGACTGGTCGACGAGGGGCTCATCGCGGCCAACGAGGTCGAGTTGCTGTCCAACCTCAAACGTCGCCGGGAGTGGCGGCGCAAGGTCGCCCGCAAGGCCGGGCCGCAGGCCGGGCGGGCCGTCGCCGACTACCAGACCGCCGTCACTGAGCTGGCGTTTCACCGTCACAGCCATGCCGACGGCGAAGACGAGCAGCTGTTGACACAGGCAGTTCGCGTGAGCCGGGCCACGGCGGTCAGCGCCGCAAAGCGCCAATAGTTACGCTCTGACCTTGGTTTGACGAAAGGACAAGGGTAATGAGCCGTCCCGCGCGCCTCGGAGTGGGCGTGGTGTCCGCTGGCCGAGTCGGTGCGGTGATGGGCGCCGCGCTGGCCAGGGCCGGACACGCGGTGGTCGCCGCGTCGGGGGTGTCGCGTGACTCCGTGCGGCGCGCCGAGGAGTTGCTGCCTGGCGTTCCGTTGCTCCCGCCGGACGAGGTGGTGAGCAAGGCCGACCTGGTGCTGCTGGCGTTACCGGATGACGCACTGGAAGGCATGGTGCGCGGGCTCGCGGCCGCGGGTGCGTTGCGGCCGGGGCAGATCGTCGTGCACACGTCCGGGGCGTACGGCGTCGACGTCCTGCAGCCCGCGGCGGACCAGGGTGCTTTGCCGTTGGCCCTGCACCCGGTGATGACGTTCACCGGTCGTGCCGAGGATCTTGACCGGCTTGTCGCATGTTCGGTCGGGGTGACCGCTCAGGACGACGACGAGGCGGCGTGGAACGTCGGCGAGGCGCTGGTCGTGGAGATGGGCTCCGACCCGATCCGGGTGCCCTCGGCGGCTCGTCCGGCGTATCACACGGCGTTGGCGCACGCGGCGAATCACCTGATCACGTTGGTCGCCGACTCGGCCGACCTGTTGAGGCAGTCCGGCATCGGCTCCCCGGAGCGCATGCTCGGACCGCTCCTGTCGGCCGCACTGGACAATGCACTGCGGCACGGCGACCGCGCGCTGACCGGGCCGGTGGCCCGGGGCGACGCCGGTACCGTGCGCAAGCACCTGAAAGTGTTGCGGGACAACGCGCCTGAGCTGCTGCCGAGTTACCGGGAGCTGGCGCGGCGGGCCGCGCGCCGGGCGACCGGCAGCGGCCTGCTGCGCGGGGATCTCGCGCCGGACGTTTTCCAGGCCATCGATGAGGAGAGCGCTGAGTGACGGCACCGAAGGCACCCGAGTTCACCCGTGGCGCGCTGCACGTCCACAGCAGCCCGAAAGACGTCGCCCGGATCACCCGCGCGCTGCGCGCGGTGGGCAACAAGATCGTGCTCGTGCCCACGATGGGCGCGTTGCACGCCGGTCACCGTGAGCTGTTGCGCCGTGCGCGCAACATCCCGAACACCGTGGTGGTCGCGTCGATCTTCGTGAACCCCTTGCAGTTCGGGCCGAGTGAGGATCTGGACCGCTACCCGCGGCCGCTGGAGGCCGACCTGGAGGCGTGCCGCGAGGAACGGGTGGAGATCGTGTTCACGCCGGAGCGCGAGGACATGTACCCGCCGGGCTCGCAGGTGACTGTCCATCCTGGACCGCTGGGCGACGACCTGGAAGGAAGTGTCCGGAAAGGACACTTCGCGGGCGTGCTCACCGTGGTGAACAAGCTGTTCAACATCGTGCGGCCGGACTACGCGCTGTTCGGCGAGAAGGACTACCAGCAACTGGTGCTGATCAAGCGGATGGTCGCCGACCTGGACATGGACACACACGTGATCGGCGTGCCGACGGTCCGCGAACCCGACGGTCTCGCGCTGTCGTCCAGGAACGTCTATCTCGATCCCGCCGAACGCGAGAGCGCTGTCGCGCTGTCCGCCGCGTTGGCGGCGGGTGCCTTCGCGGGCCGCCGTGGGCACGAAGAGGTGCTCAAAGCCGCCCGCGGAGTGCTGGCGGAGCATCCCGAGGTCGCCGTCGACTACCTCGAACTGCGTGCTCCTGACCTCGGTCCGGCCCCCGAGCAGGGGGAGGCGAGGCTGCTCGTGGCCGCCCGGGTCGGCACCACGAGACTCATCGACAACACCGGCCTCCGGCTGGGCGAACCGCCCGAGCCGGGGCTGTGACAAGGGGGTACACCACCATGTTGCGCACGATGCTGAAGTCCAAGATCCACCGGGCCACCGTCACCCAGGCCGACCTGCACTACGTCGGCTCGGTCACGGTGGACGCCGACCTGATGGAAGCCGCCGACCTGCTGGCGGGCGAACAGGTCACCATCGTGGACGTGACCAACGGCGCGCGCCTGGAGACGTACGTCATCGAGGGCGAGCGGGGCAGCGGCGTGATCGGCATCAACGGTGCCGCCGCGCACCTGGTGCACCCCGGTGACATCGTGATCATGATCGCCTACGGGATCATGGCCGACGCGGAGGCCTCGGCCTTCCGCCCCAAGGTCGTGTTCGTCGACGGGCAGAACAAGGTCGTCGACCTCGGTACCGACCCGGCGCACGCGCCTGAGGACTCCGGCCTGCTCAGCGGGGCCGACGTCGAACAGGCCGCGCCGTCGGCGGAGACGGCGGACGCCGCCGCGCTGGACGCCTTGCTCCAGCCGGAGAATTCCTGACGTGCTCTTCGCGATCGACGTCGGCAACACCAACATCGCCCTCGGTCTGTACTCCGGCGAGAAGCTCGTCCGCGACTGGCGGATGCGCACCGTCGCCGGGATGACCGCGGACGAACTCGCCCTCACCATGCGGGGCCTGCTGGGGGAGCACGCCGACCGCGTCACGGCGGTGTCCGCGTTGTCCACGGTTCCCGCCGTGCTGCGGGAACTCCGGGTCATGCTCGGCCGCTACTACGCCGACGTGCCGCAACTCATTGTGGAGCCGGGAATCCGTACCGGCGTTCCGTTGCTTGTGGACAATCCTAAGGAGGTCGGCGGCGACCGGGTGATCAACACCCTGGCCGCGCACCACCTGTACAGCACCGCCTGTGTGGTCGTCGACTTCGGCACGTCGACGAACATCGACGTGATCTCCGCCAAGGGCGAATTCCTCGGCGGCGTTTTCGCGCCGGGCATCGAGATCTCCGTGGACGCGCTGGCCGCCCGCGCGGCCGCGTTGCGCAAGGTGGAACTCGTCCGGCCGCGTTCGGTGATCGGCAAGAACACCGTGGAATGCCTGCAGGCGGGCATTCTCTACGGATTCGCGGGCCAGGTCGACGGGCTGGTGGCCAGGATCATCGCGGAACTGCGGTCCCAGGGGCACGACAAAGCCGGGCCGGTGACCGTGATCGCCACCGGCGGCCTCGCGCCACTGGTGATCGCCGAGTCGGCGACCATCCGGCACCACCACCCGGATTTGACTCTGCTCGGCCTGCGGCTGGTGTTCGAACGCAACGTCAGGTCGTGACCACGCGTTTTGCCCGGTAGGTCATCGCCTCGACGGGAAAGCCGAACTCGCCGGCGTTCCTCGTCGCTCGCCATCAGCGTGCGGGAATGCGTGCCCACCATGCTTTTCACGGTGCGCCGGACCGAATGTGGAAAATCTTTGCGTTTGACGGACCCGAACAGCGGGATGTTCCGGGATGCCGCCACGGTCGGCTCGGATCGGTCCGGGTGCCTCGTCGAATGCGGAAACCCACGGAACGCGGTCGTCCTCGTAGTTCCACACCGCGCCCAACACGCCGCAACGGGATCCGTTCCGCCGCGCCGGTCAGCGCGGTGGCCGAGGGAAATCGTTTTCTCCAGTTCGGTTTTCCGGCGCAGGCGGCGAGATCGAGAACGTCGGCGGCGGCTTGCGGCGGCATCCAGTCGATCGCCTCGGACGAATAACCGGGGCGGTACTCCGCGTACCGCCCGGCCTGTCGGCCGAACGAACCGGCCCGCCTGGCGTGCGGTTCGAGATCCGGTCCGGTCCCGGCCGCGACGGTAGCCATATCCGGTTCGCTTCGCCGCCAGGCTTTTCCGTACCCTTTGCAGGCGTGAGTGACGAGCACGTTTCCCCAGCGCCCGAGCAAGACGACCTCCCTGAGCAGATGCGCATCCGCCGGGAGAAGCGGGAGCGGCTGCTCGCCGCCGGTGTCGAGGCCTATCCGGTCGAACTGCCGCGGACCCACACGCTGGCGCAGGTCCGGGCGCAACACCCCGACCTGGAGCCCGGCGCGGCCACCGGCGAGGTGGTGGGGGTCACCGGCCGGGTGATGTTCCTGCGCAACACCGGCAAGCTGTGCTTCGCCACGCTGCGCGAAGGTGACGGCACCGAACTGCAGGCCATGCTCAGCCTTGCCAACGTCGGCGAGGAGGCGCTGGCCGCCTGGAAGGCAGACGTCGACCTCGGCGACCACGTGTTCGTCCGCGGCGAGGTGATCACCTCCAGGCGCGGTGAGCTGTCGGTGATGGCCGAGGAATGGCGAATGGCCGCCAAGGCGCTGCGCCCGCTGCCGGTCGCGCACAAGGAGCTGTCCGAGGAGACCCGGATCAGGCAGCGCTACGTCGACCTGATCATGCGCCCGCAGGCCCGCGACGTGGTGCGGACCAGGGCCGCGGTGATGCGCTCGTTGCGTGACAGTTTTCACAGGCGCGGGTTCACCGAGGTCGAGACGCCGATGCTGCAGACGTTGCACGGCGGTGCCGCCGCGCGGCCGTTCACGACCCACTCCAACGCCTTCGACATCGACCTCTACCTGCGGATCGCCCCGGAGCTGTACCTCAAGCGGTGCGTGGTCGGCGGGATCGAGAAGGTCTTCGAGATCAACCGGAACTTCCGCAATGAGGGAAGCGATTCCTCGCATTCGCCGGAGTTCGCGATGCTGGAGTTCTACCAGGCCTACGCGACTTACGACTCGGTCGGCGTGCTGACCCGCGAGCTGATCCAGGAGGCCGCCGAGGCCGTTTTCGGTACTCAGGTGGTCACGCTCGCGGACGGTTCGGAGTACGACCTTTCCGGGGAATGGAACGCGCTGACAATGTACGGGTCGTTGTCCGAGGCCCTCGGCGAAGAGGTCACCCCGGAGACCTCGGTCGAGCAGTTGCGCAAGTTCGCCGAGCGGCACGACCTGGAAGTGGACCCCAAGCTGGGCCACGGCAAGCTGGTCGAGGAGCTGTGGGAGCACCTGGTCGGCAACGACCTGCACGCACCGACTTTCGTGCGGGATTTCCCGGTGGAGACTTCCCCGTTGACACGCCAGCATCGCGACACGCCGGGAGTCGCGGAAAAATGGGATCTTTACGTGCGTGGTTTCGAACTCGGCACCGGATACTCCGAGCTTGTCGACCCGGTCGTCGAACGGCAAAGGCTGGTCGATCAGGCCAGGCTCGGTGCCGCGGGCGACGATGAGGCGATGCAGTTGGACGAGGACTTTCTGCGCGCACTGGAGTACGGAATGCCGCCCAGCGGTGGAGTCGGAATGGGTATCGACCGGCTGCTGATGGCACTGACCGGACTCGGGATCAGGGAGACGATCCTGTTCCCACTCGTTCGCCCGCAATGAAACATGGTGGAACCGGCTATCCAAATCCATCTCGATTTGCGCTAACCTACCTCCGAGTGAGAATCATTCCGTACCGGTATTCACCCCGAGGAGGCGGCGTATGGCGCAGAAGGTCACGGTGACCCTCGTCGACGACATTGACGGTTCGGAAGCCGAAGAGACCCTTGAGTTCGGACTGGATGGCGTTTCATACCAGATCGACCTGTCCGGTGACAATGCCGGGAAGCTCAGGGAGATCCTGAGCGACTATGTGGAACACGCCCGCCGTTCCGGCGGCCGTAAGCGGTCGGCGGGCAAGCTGAGTGTCGGCGGCAAGGTGCCCAGGACGGCTTCCGTTGACCGCGACCAGAACCAGGCAATTCGGGAGTGGGCGCGCAAGAAGGGATACAAAGTTTCCGATCGCGGCCGTATCCCGAAGGAAGTCACCGAGGCTTACCACACCAACAGGGACTGACAATCCTTCAGCCCCAAAGGCCCGCGGCGTGAGCTGCGGGCCTTTTTACGTGCCCGATTCCGGGGTTGGGGCAGGCCAGGAGGGTCAGTTAGCCTTACCTAACCAGCCCGGGGCTATGCTCCGGGCGGATCTTGCGGGAGGTGCTGGTGACGACGACCCAGGTACGGCTACGGGCGAGCGAACTCGGGCTCGGTTACGGCGAGCGGCTCGTGGTCGACAACCTCGACCTCGACGTCCCCACCGGCACGGTGACCTCGGTGATCGGCCCGAACGGCTGCGGCAAGTCGACCCTGCTGCGCGCACTCGGCCGGCTGCTCTCGCCGCGCGCGGGCCAGGTCCTGCTGGACGGCAAGCGCATCGACAAGCTGCCGACGAAAGAGGTGGCGCGGACCGTCGGCCTGCTCCCGCAAACCCCGGTCGCGCCCGACGGCCTGACCGTCGCGGACCTCGTCGCCCGGGGCAGGCACCCGCACCAGACCTGGTACCGCCAATGGTCCGTGGAGGACGAAGCGGCCGTCACCGACGCCCTGCGCCTGACGAAGATGCAGGAACACGCCAACCGAGTGGTCGACGAGTTGTCCGGCGGGCAGCGTCAGCGCGCCTGGATCTCGATGACCCTCGCCCAGGGCACGGAGCTGCTGCTGCTCGACGAGCCGATCACGTACCTGGACCTGGCCCACCAGGTCGACGTGCTCGACCTCGTGCACGACTTGCACACGACTCGAGGCACGACCGTGGTGATGGTCCTGCACGACCTGAACCTGGCGGCCCGGTACTCGGACCGGCTCGTGGCGATGCGGGCGGGCAAGATCGTGGCCCAGGGTGACCCGGGCGACGTGCTGACCGAGGACCTGCTCCGTGACGTCTTCGACCTGGACGCCAAGATCCTGACCGATCCGGTCGCGGGCACGCCGATGGTCGTCCCGATCGGTTCCCGGCACCGGGCGGCGACGGCGGCCGCCGCGGCAGCCAGCTGAACCCCAGCTCACTCCTCGTGAGTGTTTATCAGTGTTCTAACGCCGATAAACACTCACGAGGGGGGACTGGCAGTTGCGCCGATCGAGTGAGAAAGTGATCGCGGTCACGTTCGGGCGCATGCTGTTCGCGGATAGCGGACAGGTTCCGATAAGTGGAATCCGCCCCGGTGACCGCACGTTGTAAGGGGTGTCCGCCGGTGACGGCAGGCGAAGTTCCTGGTCCGTCATCAATCTGTGGTCGTGCGTGGCACTGAGCGCGACAGGCCGGACGACTACAGTGGTCCTACGGTGCTGAATCCACCGACATGACGAGTGGTGAAGGGCCGCCGGCGCAGCAGTCAGGGAGTGCGAATGTTCGAGAGGTTCACCGACCGCGCGAGGCGGGTGGTTGTCCTGGCCCAGGAAGAGGCCCGGATGCTCAACCACAACTACATCGGCACCGAGCACATCCTCCTGGGCTTGATCCACGAGGGTGAAGGTGTCGCGGCGAAGGCGCTCGAGTCGCTCGGGATCGCCCTGGAAGGCGTGCGTCAGCAGGTCGAGGAGATCATCGGCCAGGGGCAGCACGCGCCAAGCGGGCACATCCCCTTCACGCCTCGGGCGAAGAAGGTGCTTGAGCTGTCGCTGCGTGAGGCGCTGCAGCTCGGGCACAACTACATCGGCACGGAGCACATCCTGCTCGGGCTGATCCGTGAGGGCGAGGGCGTGGCCGCCCAGGTGCTGGTCAAGCTCGGCGCCGACCTCAACCGGGTCCGCCAGCAGGTTCTCCAGCTCCTGTCGGGCTACTCCGGCGGCAAGCCGGAGACCGAGCAGGGCGGCCGTGGTGAGGGAACCCCCTCCTCGTCGCTGGTGCTCGACCAGTTCGGCCGCAACCTCACCGCCAGCGCCCGGGAGGGCAAGCTGGACCCGGTGATCGGCCGGTCCAAGGAGATCGAGCGGGTCATGCAGGTGCTGTCCCGCCGTACCAAGAACAACCCAGTCCTGATCGGCGAGCCGGGTGTCGGCAAGACGGCCGTCGTCGAGGGACTGGCGCAGATGGTGGTCAAGGGCGAGGTGCCCGAGACGCTGAAGGACAAGCAGCTCTACACGCTGGACCTCGGATCGCTCGTCGCGGGCTCGCGTTACCGCGGTGACTTCGAGGAGCGCTTGAAGAAGGTGCTCAAGGAGATCCGCACCCGCGGCGACATCATCCTGTTCATCGACGAGATCCACACGCTCGTCGGGGCGGGTGCCGCCGAGGGCGCGATCGACGCGGCGTCCATCCTCAAGCCGATGCTGGCCCGTGGTGAGCTGCAGACCATCGGTGCGACCACCCTCGAGGAATACCGCAAGTACGTGGAGAAGGACCCCGCGCTCGAGCGGCGGTTCCAGCCGATCCAGGTCGGTGAGCCGAACCTGGAGCACACGATCGAGATCCTGAAGGGTCTGCGCGACCGGTACGAGGCGCACCACCGCGTCTCGATCACCGACGGCGCGCTGGTGCAGGCGGCCACGCTGGCCGACCGGTACATCAACGACCGCTTCCTGCCGGACAAGGCGATCGACCTGATCGACGAGGCCGGTGCCCGGA
Source organism: Kibdelosporangium persicum (assembly GCF_013280595.1). Lineage (GTDB taxonomy): Bacteria > Actinomycetota > Actinomycetes > Mycobacteriales > Pseudonocardiaceae > Kibdelosporangium > Kibdelosporangium persicum. The sequence goes on along the minus strand of NZ_JAAATY010000009.1, from coordinate 66,035 downwards.
TGCGGATCCGCCGGATGACGGCTCCGCCGGACCTGCGCGAGTTCGACGAGAAGATCGCCGACGTGCGCCGGGAGAAGGAATCGGCCATAGACGCTCAGGACTTCGAGCGGGCCGCGAAGCTGCGTGACCAGGAGAAGCAGCTGCTTGGCCAGAAGGCCGAGCGGGAGAAGCAGTGGAAGGACGGCGACCTCGACGTCGTCGCCGAGGTCGACGAGGAGCAGATCGCCGAGGTCCTCGCGCACTGGACGGGCATCCCGGTCTTCAAGCTGACCGAGGAGGAGACCACCCGCCTGCTGCGCATGGAGGACGAGCTGCACAAGCGGATCATCGGCCAGGAGGAGGCCGTCAAGGCCGTCTCCAAGGCGATCCGCCGTACCCGTGCCGGCCTGAAGGACCCGAAGCGCCCGAGCGGCTCGTTCATCTTCGCCGGCCCGTCCGGTGTCGGTAAGACCGAGCTGTCCAAGGCGCTGGCGAACTTCCTGTTCGGCGAGGACGACGCCCTGATCCAGATCGACATGGGCGAGTTCCACGACCGCTACACCGCTTCGCGTCTGTTCGGTGCCCCTCCGGGGTACGTCGGCTACGAAGAGGGCGGCCAGCTGACCGAGAAGGTCCGCCGCAAGCCGTTCTCCGTCGTGCTGTTCGACGAGATCGAGAAGGCCCACCAGGAGGTCTACAACACTCTCCTGCAGGTGCTGGAGGACGGCCGCCTGACCGACGGTCAGGGTCGTACGGTCGACTTCAAGAACACGGTCATCATCTTCACCTCGAACCTGGGCACCCAGGACATCTCGAAGGCCGTGTCGCTCGGTTTCGCCGGCGGCCAGGAGCAGTCGAACAACTACGAGCGGATGAAGCAGAAGGTCAACGACGAGCTGAAGAAGCACTTCCGCCCGGAGTTCCTCAACCGGATCGACGACATCATCGTCTTCCACCAGCTCACGGAGGACGAGATCATCCGGATGGTCGACCTGATGATCGGCCGCGTCGAGGTCCAGCTGCGCAACAAGGACATGGCTCTGGAGCTGACTCCGTTGGCGAAGAAGCTGCTGGCCAAGCGCGGTTTCGACCCCGTGCTGGGCGCCCGGCCGCTGCGCCGGACCATCCAGCGCGAGATCGAGGACCAGCTGAGCGAGAAGATCCTGTTCGGCGAGCTCGAGCCGGGTCAGATCGTGATCGGCGACGTCGAGGGCTGGACCGGCGAGGGCTCGGACGACAAGGCGCACTTCACCTTCCGTGGTGAGGCCAAGCCGCGCAACGTCCCGGACTCGCCGCCGGTGGACCTGGCCGCTTCGCCGGGCTCCGGCGAGGCCGAGGGCCGCGAGGACCACGGCTGATATCCGAATGACGAGGTGAAGGGCCCCGGTTTCCTGGTGAAACCGGGGCCCTTGCTCGTGGGATGCTGACACTGTGCGTGTGGCTGTGCTGGGGCCGTTGTGCCTGAAGGACACCGCCGGCCAGGAAATCGAGGTCGGCGGTCCGCGGCTGCGCATGCTGCTGGTCCGCCTGGCCCTCGAAGCCAACCGGGTCGTGCCGGCCGAGTCCCTGATCGACGGGCTGTGGGGCACGCAACCGCCGGTCGACGCCACGAACGCCTTGCAGTCGCTGGTGTCCCGGCTCCGCAAGACCGGGCTGGCCACGCTCATCGAGTCCTCTCCGGCCGGGTACCGCTTGGCGGCGTCGGAAGTGGACGCCGAGCAGTTCGAGCGCCTTGCCGTGGCAGGCAGCCGTCTGCTCAAGCAGGACAAGCCGGACGAAGCGGCCCGGGTGCTGGGGGAGGCTCTCGATCTGTGGCGCGGTCCGGCCCTCGTGGACGTCGCCGACGCCCCTTTCGCCGCCGCGACGGTGGCACGCCTGGCCGAACTGCGCCTGACCGCGATGGAAGACCGGATCGAGGCGGACATCCGGCGCGGCCACGAAACCGCCGCCATCGTCGAGCTGTATGCCCTGACCAGGGAACACCCGCTTCGGGAACGCCTGACCGCGCTGCTGATCAAGGCACTGCGGAAGGCAGGCCGCCAGGCGGACGCCCTGGCGGCCTACGAGATCGCGCGCCAGAACCTCGGGACCGAACTGGGCGTCGATCCGAGCCCGGAACTGCAGGAAGCCCACCTGGAGCTGCTGAGGTCGACGCCCGCGGAGGTGCCCAACGGCGGCTCACGGCTGCCCGCGCCGCTGACCAGCTTCGTCGGCCGTGGCCACGAACTGACCGAACTGGAACGACTGCTCCGGCAAGACCGGCTGATCACGCTCGTGGGTCCGGGCGGTGCCGGAAAGACAAGGCTGGCAACGGAAGCGGCGGGCCGGACGGCCGAACCGGTCTGGTTCGTCCACCTCGCCGGGCTGAGCGAAGCGGCCGACGTTCCCGCGGCGCTGGCCACCGCTCTGGGCCTTGGCGACGCGCGGGTTTCCGGGAAACCCCAGTCCTGGCGCCGGCCGGTGGACGTCATGACGCGGTTGCTCGACGCGCTCGCCGACCGGTCGGAGCTGATCGTGTTGGACAACTGCGAGCACCTGGTCTCCGCGGTCGCGCATCTGGCCGAGGCGCTGCTGGCCGGGTGTCCACGGCTGCGGATCCTGACCACCAGCCGGGAACCGCTGGCGATCACCGGTGAGACCCTGTTCCCGGTCGGGCCTCTGGAGCTGCCCGAGGAGAACTCGCCGGCGGCACAAGCGGTCGAACGGGCCGCGGTCCGGCTTTTCCTCGACCGCGCCGGATCCGTCCGTCCCGGGTTCACTGTGGACGAGGACAACGCGGCTGCTGTGGTGGCGATCTGCCGTCAGCTCGACGGCCTGCCACTCGCTCTCGAACTGGCCGCCGCGAGGCTGCGCTCGATGACGGTCGGGCAGGTCGCCGAGCGACTGGACGACCGGTTCCGGCTGCTGACCGGCGGCAGCCGGACTTCCTTGCCGAGGCACCAAACCCTTGGCGCGGTGGTGGAGTGGAGCTGGAGCCTGCTCACCGACGCCGAACGCACGCTGGCGACCAGGCTCTCGGTGTTCGCCAATCCGTCTACAATGGACGCGATCACCGCGGTCTGCGCCGGTGCCGACCTGCCCGCGGACGACGTGCTGTACGTCCTCGCTTCGCTGGTGGAGAAATCCCTTGTGGAGGCCGAAGAAGGCCGGGACGGTCAGCCGCGGTACCGGATGCTGCAGACGGTCAAGGCGTTCGCCGCCGCGCGGCTGGACGACGCGCGGCGGACCAAGGACCGGTTCGCGGCGTGGGTGATGGGGATGGTCGAGAAAGCCGAGCCGATGCTGCGCCGTCCCGAACAGGTCCGCTGGCTCAGGATGCTGGACGCGGAGCGGTCCAACGTGATCGAGGCGATCCGGTACACGGTCGGCCGCGACGACGCCGAGACCTCCTTCCGGATTCTGGCCGCGTGGACGTGGTACTGGCTGTTGCGCCAAGGCGTGTTCGGTGAGGCGCTGACCGAAGAGTTGTTGCCGCTCAACCGGATGCGTCAGATGGAGGACCGCGCGCCGCGCGGCACCCGGTTGCTCTTCCGGATGCTGACGGTCATCGGCGGGGTCAACGAACCGGATGTCACCGAGATCCGGGCGATCATCGAGCTGTGCCGGACCGACGGGGCCAAGGCGGCGCCGTTGGGCCCGTTGATCGAATCGGTGTCGTACGCGATGCTGCACGACTTCGACGGTGCCGAGGCGGCTTTCCGGCGTGCGCTGAGGAACTCCGACCCCTGGGCGCGTGCGGTGGTCACCCTGGGCGGTGCGATGGCGGCGGAGAACCTCGGCGAGTTCGGCAAGGCGGAGCGCTGGCATTCCGCCGCGATCCGCCGGTTCCGCGGGATCGGCGACCGCTGGGGAATGGCCATCGCGTTGAGCGGTCTGGCCGGCGCCCGGTCGACCAACGGTGACATCGCTGGAGCGATCGAGCTGTACAACGAGGCGAGGGCACTGGAGGTCGAACTCGGGCCGTCGCCGGATCCGGCGATGACGACCACGCGGCTGGCCGATCAGTACTACCGGCTGGGTGATCTGGACCGCGCACGCCGTGACCTGGAGCGGGTGGCGGCGATCAGCCTTGAACAGGGCCAGCGTGCGGTGACTGTGGCGATTCTCTGCAGGCTCAGCACAGTTGTGCGCGCCGGCGGTGACCCGGCCACGGCTCGGGCCCATCTCGTGCGGGCACAGCGGGAACTGACGCAGTGGCCGGACTCGGTGAGTGACCCGTTGCGGAGCTGGGTTGGCGTCACCGAGGTCTGCCAGTTGGTGGCGGAGGGCGATCTGGTCAGTGCGCGAGTGGTCGCGGACAAGGCGTTCGCCGTGACCCAGCGTGGCTTCGGATACCTGCGAGACGCCCAGAGCACGGCCGACGTCGGGGAAGCCATGGCGGCGATCGCGGCCGCCGCGGGCGATCTGACACACGCGGCGCGACTCCTGGGTGCCAGTGCCGTCATCGGCGGCGCACTGGACGTCGGCTCGCCGGAGAACCGTGCCCTGATGGACCAGTTCAGCCCGGCTGAACACAAAATCCTCGCCCAGGCAAGGAAACTGACATGGGACGAGGCGATAGCCGTGGTGGGACAGGGTGTCTCCGCCTCCCCGCCGGAGACACCCTGAGGCCTCAGCGCATCCGCCGCTTGTAGGCGGCCATCGCCAACGGGTAGAACACCACGACGAACCCGGCCATCCACGCGAGCGCGCCGAGCAGCGGGCCGCCGACCGGGCCGCCGGTCAGCAGGCCGCGGTTGACCTCGGACAGCAGGCTCACCGGGTTGATGTCGGTCCACGCGGCCAGCCAGCCGGGCAGCGTCGAGCTCTGCACGAAGATGGTGCTGCCGAAGCTGATCGGCATGATCAGGATGAACAGGTAGCCCTGCACCGTCTCGGGCTTGCCGGCGAGCATGCCGACCCACACCGAGATCCAGCACAGGCTGAAGCTGAACCCGATCATCAGCACGAGGTCCAGCAGCATGGGCACCACACCGGTGGTCACGCGGAAGCCGAACAGGTAGCCGAAGCCCAACGTGAGCACGATGCAGGCGGTGTACCGAAAGAGATCACCGACCACGGTGCCGACGAGCGGCGCGGACCGCGCGATCGGCATGCTGCGGAACCGGTCGAACACACCTTTGGTGATGTCCGTGGACAGTGCGACACCGGTGCCGACGCTGACCAGCAGCGCGGAGTACACCATCAGCCCGGGCACCAGCTGCCGGGTGTAGGCGTCGGAGTCGCCGCCGGAGATCGCGCCGCCGAGCACCAACGAGAACAGCACCAGCATGACCAACGGCTGGATCACGAGCTCCACGAGCACAGCCGGGTTCTTCACTGACTTCGCGGCGGTCCGACCTGCCATCAGCATGCTGTGCCGCAACGCCCTCGACGGACTGATGGTCGTCATGCCGTGACTCCTTGCTTGCTGCCGGTGATGGCCAGGAACACCTCGTCGAGGCTGGGCAGCCGCAGCCCGAGTTCGTCGACCGCGATGCCGGCGGCGGCCAGTCGTGTGACCACTGTGGACAGCAGGACCGGATCCTCGACCGGCGTGTTGAGCACTCGGCTGTCCATGTCACGCAACGGCCGCGCACCGGTCACGTCGAGCAGGATCCGCGCGACGGCGTCCATGTCCTGCCACTGGCTCGGCTTGACCTGCAGGGTCTGGCCGCCCACCTTGCGCTTCAGCTCGTTCGGGGTGCCGTCCGCGACCACCCGGCCGTGGTCGAACACCGTGATCCGGTCGGCCAGCTGGTCGGCTTCTTCGAGGTACTGCGTGGTCAGCAGCACGGTCACGCCATCGTCGACCAGCCTGCGCACGATGTCCCAGATCTCGTTGCGGCTGTGCGGATCCAGCCCGGTCGTCGGCTCGTCCAGGAACAGCACACGTGGCCGGCTGATGAGACTGGCCGACAGGTCCAGCCGTCGGCGCATACCACCCGAGTACGTCCGCACCGGCCGGTTCGCTGCGTCGCTGAGTTCGAAGCGGTCGAGCAGGTCCCGGGCACGGGCCCGCGCGTCCGCTTTGGACATCTCCAGCAGCCTGCCGAACAGCACCAGGTTGTCCCGTCCGGACATGTCCTCGTCCACAGAGGCGTACTGGCCGGTCAGCCCGATCAGGCCGCGGACCGCGACCGGATCACGCAGCACGTCGTAACCCCCGATCCGGGCCGTGCCCGCGTCCGGCAGCTGCAACGTCGCCAGTATCCGCACCGCGGTGGTCTTGCCCGCGCCGTTGGGTCCGAGCACCCCGAGGATCCGGCCGGCCGGCACCTCCAGGTCCACGCCGTCGAGCGCGGTCGTCTCGCCGAACCTCTTGACCAGGCCCTCGGCTTCGATCGCGTTGGCCGTCGAATCGGACACCGTGTCCCCCTCCCTGTTTGTCGCAAGGTCAGGGTCCGCCGTGCCGCTGTTGACGCGCGCACAGGACGCTGTCAGCCGGATTCGGGCAAGCTGGTGGCGTGACAGCGCAGCTGAAGGCGGCCCAGACGACGGCACGGCCGCCGGTCAGGACGTGGATCGTCGTGCTGTGGGTCGTGCCGTCCGTGGTGTTCCTGGCGTTCGCCGCGCTGCGGCTGCTCGGCGTGACCGGCAACCGGTACGTCATCGCCGCGGTCGCGTTGACGCCGTACATCGGCGTTGTGGGGCTCGTGCTGGGCGTTGTCGGGTTGTTCATGCGGCGCTGGATCTTGGGCGGGGTCGTGCTCGCGTTCGCGATGATCACCAGCGCGGCCGTGGTGCCGCGGATGGTCAGCGACGACCAGCCCACCGTTTTCGGGCCGCGGTTGACCGTGATGTCGGCGAACCTCCACGTCGGCCGCGCGGACGCCGTGGCCTTGCTGGACATGGTGCGGCGGCACAACGTGGACGTGCTGAGCCTGCAGGAACTGAGCCCGGCGATGGTGCAGGACCTCGACCGGGCCGGGATCGACCGGGTGCTGCCGTACCGGCTGTTCGAGCCGCAACGCGGGGCGTCCGGGTCCGGGCTGGCGTCGAAGCACCCGCTGCGGCCGACCCAGATCGCCGACCCGGCCACGTTCGCGCAGCCCAGCGCGATCGTCGACCTGCCGGGCGTGGTCGACCCCGAGGTGCTGGTCGTGCACACCGCGCCCGGTGTCGAGCCGGAGTGGACGGCCACGTGGAAGGCCGAACTGGCCGAGCTGCCCGCTGCCGGGCCGAGCGACAAGCCGAGGATGCTGGTCGGCGACTTCAACGCCACGCTCGACCATCCCGACCTCAGGGACGTGCTCGACCGCGGCTACGACGACGCGGGCGAACGGCGCGGTGGCGGCATGACGCCGACGTGGCCCGCCGGGATCTGGCCGCCACCGGTGACCATCGACCACGTACTCGTCGACTCGCGGTGCGCCGTCCTCGACTACCAGGTGTTCGATCTGGCAGGCAGCGACCACCGCGCCGTGCTGGTGTCGCTCAACCTGCCGTGAGGCGCTTGTCCAGTTCGGTCAACGCGGCCAGCGCGCCCAGAGGCAGCTGAACGCCGCGACCGTGCCGGATCTCCGGTTCCCGCGGGTTGATCCGGATCAGCGCGCCGGTCCGGGCCGAGGCCAGCTCGGACATCCGCCGCACGGTCGGGATCGCGTTGCCCGCGCCCAGTTCGATCACCACGAGGTCGTGCCGGCGCGTCCGCCAGCGGGACACCTCGGCCAGGATCGCCTCGCTGCGCTCGCCCTGCCAGTCGAAGTCACCGAACATCAGGATGTTGGGCCTGGCCAGGCCGCCGCAGCGCGGGCAGCTCGGCAGCCGGCCGACCGCCCGCATGGTGTCCTCGTCGATGTCCACGTCCGGCCCGGCAGGCCAGATCGGCTGTCCACAGTCCCGGAAGCACTGCAGGTGGTGGATCGAGCCGTGCACCTCGGCCACGTGCTCGTCCGGGAAGCCCGCCCGCTGGAACTGGCCGTCCACATTGGAGGTGAACACCCTGGTGGGTTTGCCCCAGCTCCGGATGATGTGGAAGCCCTCGTGCGGCTTGGTCTCCCGGTACAACCGGAGCCGGTGGCCGTAGAAACCCCACGCCAACTCTGGGTCCTCCTGGAAGTGCACGGGGTCGGCGAGCTCGGCGAAACGCAGGCCGAGGCGCTCGTAAGGCGGGTACGCACGCCAGAACCCCTCGTCGCCGCGGAAGTCCGGCAGACCGGAGTCCACGCCCATCCCGGCACCCGCGCACACCAGCAACGCACCCGCGCCGCGGATCAGCTCCGCGGCGCGGCCGAACTCGTCGCTCACTCGTTGAAGATCGATTCGACGATCTCGAACTCCAGCAGGCTCGCGCCGGTGGCCACCGGCTTGTCGCTCGGCGGGCCCGCGTGCGCGGCCTTGGCCGGGCCGTCCCGCCACGTCTGGAACGCCTCCTCGCTCTCCCACCGGGTGAGCACGAAGTACCGGTTGTCGCCGCTGACCGGGCGCAACAACTCGAAGCTGAGGAAACCGGGCGAGTCCTTGATGGTGCTCGCCCGCGCGGCGAAGCGCTTCTCCAGTTCGGCGCCCGCGCCTTCGGGCACCTCGATCGCGTTGATCTTCACGACTGCCATGAGACCCAGCGTACTGACCCGGCATGATGCTGACTCGTGGCTCACACGGTTGCGGTGTTCTTCGACGACGAGGCCGAACGCGCTGTCCGGGCGCTGTGGCGCAGGCTCGACCAGGCCGGCGTGCCGAGCCTGGCGAAGCACCCGAACGGCCGCTGGGCGCCGCGGGTGACGTTCGCCGCCGCCAAGCAGATCCCGCGCAGGACCCGTGACCTGCTCAAGGACGAGCTGCGCACGCTGGCCATCCCGAACCTGTGGCTGTCCAACCTCGGCACGTTCCCCAGCACCGAGAACGTCCTGATGCTGGGTGCGGTCGTGGACGCCGAACTGCTGGCCGTCCACTCGGCCGTCCACGACGTGCTCGCCGGGCGGGTGCAGTCGCCGCAGGCCTACTGGCTGCCGGGGTCCTGGACGCCGCACTGCACGCTCACCCAGGGCGTCGAGCACCACCAGCTGGTCGAGGGCTTCGCCGCGTTGCACCCGGTCGACCGGATCGAGGCACGCGTCGAGCACGTCGCGATCGTCGACACGCAGACCGCCGAGGTCGAGATCATCAAGTGAGCGACGACAGGAACGCCTCGACCGCGCCCCGGTAGATCTCCGGCTGGTCACGGTGCACCACGTGACCGGCGCCGGGGACGACGACGTGCTTGCCGCCGCCGGGGGAGCGGACCGGCATCAGCGCCATCTGACCAGGCGGCATCGAACTCGTCTCCGCCTCGATCGCCAGCATCGGGCACTGGACCTTCTCGATCAGGTCCCAGTAGTCCCGTTCGCCCCATTCGTTGGCGATCGGGTACAGCCGCTCCAGGTCGGCGATCAGGTGGTAGCCGTCCTCGCGTTCCTCGAAGCACTCGACGAAGTGGTCGCCGTACTGGCCGAAGAACTGCTTGACGTGCGCCAGCGACTGGAACGGCACCGGCCACGAGTCGAAGTACGCCTTCCACCTGTCCACGGACCTGCCGCGCTGGTCCGGCGCCATGTCCTCGACCACGATGCCTTTGACCAGCTCAGGATGGGCCGCGGCGAGCGCCCACGCGTGCAGGCCGCCCATCGAGTGCCCGATCACCACCGACGGCCCCAGGCCGCGGACCACCTCGGCGGCGTCGGCCACGAAGTCCTCGGTCCGGCCGGTCTGGACGGGGTTACGGCCGTGCGCGCGGGCGTCGATCCCGACGACCCGGCCGTAGCGGGTCAGCCACTGCGCCACCGGCCACCAGATGGTCGCCCGGCCCATCAGCCCGTGCAGCAGCAGGATGCCCTGGCCACGGCCACCGAACTCGACCACATGACGCATTCGACTTCATCCTTACACCCGGTTCGTTACGTTAGGCCGCATGGACTACTCACACGGCCGTCTAGCCACGATCTTGGTCGCGGCATCCATCATGGTCGTGGGATGTACCAGCTCACCACCTGATTCACCGCCCGCGCCGTCACCCGCCGTCAACCAGGCCGGCGCGGGTGCCGACGGCGCCGGCGACCCGTACTACCCGACGGACGGCAACGGCGGGTACGACGTCACCGACTACAACGTCTCGGTCAGCTACGACCCGGCCGCGGGCACGCTCGACGGCGACACGACGGTCACCGCCAACGCCACCGCGGACCTGAACAGGTTCAACCTGGACCTGGTCGGCTTCGACATCGGCAACGTCGACGTGAACGACAAGCCCGCGCAGTTCACCCGTGAAGGCGACCATGAGCTCGTGATCACGCCGTCCGAGCCGGTCGCGAAAGGCGCGTCGTTCAAGGCCCGCGTGCGTTACAAGGGCACGCCCGCGGCGAAGGAAGACGGCCAGCTCGGCAAGAACGGCTGGCAGAAGTCCCGCTCCGGCGGCGCTTTCGTGGCCGGAGAGCCGCACTCGGCGACGTTCTGGTTCCCGGCCAACGACCACCCCCGCGACAAGGCCACGTTCCGCCTGACCGCGCGGGTACCGGACGGCTGGTCGGTGATCTCCAACGGCCGCGAGGAACCCAGCACGTCGGCCGAGGGCTGGACGACGTTCCGCTGGGTCGAGGAGACCCGGCTGGCGACGTACCTGACCACCATCGGCATCGACAAGTGGACCTACGAGCGTTCCACGTTGCCCGACGGCATCCCCGTGGTCACCGCGTACGCGCCCGGCGTGGAGAACAAGAAGCAACTCGAGGCGCGGCTGCCGGAGATCCTGACGTTCCTCAGCTCGAAGTTCGGGCCGTACCCGCAGAAGGTGGCCGGCGGGATCTACCTGAACGAGGACATCGGGTTCTCGCTGGAGACCCAGGGCAGGCCGATCTACGCGAAGTGGACGAACCTGGAGACCGTGGTGCACGAGAACGCGCACCAGTGGTTCGGTGACTCCGTCACGGTCGACACGTGGGCCGACATCTGCCTGAACGAGTGTTTCGCCAGTTATGCCCAATGGCTGTGGGCCGAGGCGAAGGACCGGCAGAACCTGGACCAGCGTTACCGGTCCGCCGTGGACCGTGTGAAGGGCCGGGACACGTTCTGGGGCAACAAACTCTACGGAATGGGCAAGGGCAACGAGTTCCACGGCGTGTACGACAAGGGCGTGCTGGCGATGCACGCGCTGCGCAGGCAGATCGGCGAGGACGCGTTCAACCGTGTGCTGAAGGAATGGCCAGCCGCGTACAAGGACGCCAACGCCTCATGGCGGCAGTTCGAGGACTTCGTCCAGCGGATCGCGGGCCAGGACCTGCGCGGCTTCTACGACGCCTGGTTCCACAGCGACAAGATCCCGGCCGACCAGTACCTCTACCCCGGCACCCTGCGCGGCTGACCCCTCGTGAGTGTTTATCAGGGTTAGAACACGGCTAAACACTCACGAGTGTTCACCAGGGAGGGCGAAGAGGCCGCCGGTGGTCTGCTCCATCAGCCCGTCGACCAGGAGTGAGTCGAGGCAGCGATCGCGTTGCGCCGAGTCCGCCCAGACCGCGTCCAGCCGCGCGCGTTCGACCGGGCCGTCCGTGTCCCGCAGGACGTCCAGCAGCAGACCGCGAACCTGCCGGTCGGTCCCGGCGAACCGCTGCACCGGCTTGAGCGGCCCGGTGTATTCCGGCCTGCCTGCCTGCTGCCAGGCGCAGTCCGTCACCAGTGGACAGTCGACGCAGCGTGGCGTCCTTGCCGTGCAGATCAAGGCGCCGAGCTCCATCAACGCGATGGACATGGTCGCGGCCGGTGCGTCTTCGGCGGGCAACAGCTTCTCGACGTCCGCCATGTCGCGCGTGTTCGACGCGGGACCGGCGTCTCCGGCTCCGTGCACCGCGCGAGCGACGACCCGGCGGACGTTCGTGTCGACGACCGGAACCCGCTTGCCGTAGGCGAAAGCCGCCACTGCCCGAGCCGTGTACGCGCCGATCCCCGGTAACCCGAGCAGCGTGTCCACATCGGACGGAACGACGTCGCCGTGGTCCCTGGCTATCACACCGGCGGCTTCGTGCAGCCTGAGCGCACGGCGTGGATAGCCGAGCTTTCCCCACGCCCGCACCACCTCGCCCTGCGAGACCGCGGCCAGCCTGGACGGCACCGGCCAGCGGTCCATCCACTCCAGCCAGATCGGCTCGACCCGGGCGACCGGGGTCTGCTGCAGCATGATCTCGCTGACCAGCACGCCCCACGCGGTCGTGTCCGGCCGGCGCCACGGCAGATCACGCTTGTTCTTCGAATACCAGTCGATCAGCAGCGCGTCCATCGACGGGAATTCTGTCAGACGACCTCGGTCAGCTGGCCGGTGTGCACGTCGTAGACGAACCCGCGGACCTGGTCGGTGTGCGGCAGGTAGATCGCGTGCCGCACCCGGTTCATCGACGTCCGGACGCTGTCCTTGACCTCACGGAACGCCTCGACCGACCACGTCGGCCGCAACCCGCTGGCCTCTTCCAGTTCGTCCTTGAAGCCGTCCTCGGTCACCTGCTGCAGTCCGCAGTTGGTGTGCTGGACGATCATCACCTCGCGGGTGCCGAGCTTGCGCTGGCTCAATGCGAGCGACCGGATCACGTCGTCGGTGACGACACCGCCCGCGTTGCGCAGCACGTGCGCCTCGCCCTCGGCCAGCCCGAAGACGGCGAACACCCGGATCCGGGCGTCCATGCACGTGAGCAGGGCGATCCGCATCGACGGCTGCGGCGTCGACCGGTCACCGAGGGTGCGTTCGGTGAGGTTCGCATTCCGGCGCAGCAATTCGTCGATGGCACTCATACCCCTGATGGAACCGCGCCCAAGGGGGTGCGCGCAATCGCTCATAGATGGACATCACGTGCCCGGACACAACCCGATCCAGTGACGGTAAGATCCATCGTCTGCGCTGGTCACGGAGTTACTTTTCCCCCATGAACGAGCCAGCGTCCGTTTACTGGCGCCGTCGCATGGTCGCGATCGGCGGCGTGGTGGTCGCACTCGTGGTGCTCGGCTGGGCCGTCGGTGGATTCTTCGGCGGCGGGACACAGGTCGAGGACAACGCGGGAACGTGGGAGTCCCAGCCGGCGTCCAGCCCACCGCCGCCGCCCCCGCCAGGGGCGACGTCATCCTCCTCGGCCACCTCGGCACCCGCTGTAGCGGCGACCACCACCTCACCACCGCCCGACCCGAACCTGCCGTGCCCGGACCGGTCGATGCAGGTGACGATGGAAACCGGAGCGCCGCGATACAAGGTCGGCCAGCGCCCGTTGCTCCGACTCGTGATCATCAACGCCGGCCCGGTGCCCTGCACCAGGGACATCAGCCGGGCACTGCGCGAGATCGTGGTGACCAGCCCGGACGGCGTGAACCGCATCTGGTCCAGCAAGGACTGCTACCGCTCGAACGAGCCGGACCTGCGCATCATGCAGCCCGGCGAGCGCAGGCAGTTCGAAGTGAAGTGGGCAGGCAGAACCTCGGCCCCCGGCTGCCCGGCGAAGAGAACGGCAGTCCAGGCGGGCACGTACAGCGTGATCGGCAAACTCGGCTCGCTCACCAGCGCGGCAGTTCCCCTCACCTTGGTCTGACCCGGCCTTCCCGGTCCCCACCCCGGTACTCGGCAACCACAACCCAGGGCAGCCCCAACACCACGACAATCGCCTGAATCGGCCCCGAGCAGCTCTAGCGCCTCCACGATCGCCTGAATCGGCCCCGAGCAGCCCCAGTGCCTCCACAATCGCCCAAATCGGCCCCCAACCAGCCCCCGCCACTCCCAGGGGGGCGACCCCGAACCCAGTCTATCGGCGGGTAATGCCTGGTAGAAGGGTTACCGGCGGGTTGTGGACAACCAGATTCGCGAACGGACCGTTGGCTCGGAATCAGTGGTCGCGAACGTGCTGCGATCAAGCGGCCTCATCGACGCGCTGCCGCCCGGCGACCTGCTCAGCACCAACGGCCTGCTGGTGGTCTCCAAGGTCATGGCGCTCAGCTGCTTCAACCTGGCGGACCTGGGAGAGGAGCCTGTCAGGGCCCGAACCACCGTTCCTCGGTCGTCCGGGGTGGGGCGGCGGTCGTACCGGGCAGGAACTCGGTCTCCAGCGTGATGCTGCGGGGCCGGGTCCGCTCGGACGGGCTGAGCAGCAGCCGCCCGGCGGCCTTGCCTTTCTCCAGCACAGGCTGGCGAACAGTGGTCAGGCCCATCCGCTCGGCCTCGATGATCCCGTCGAACCCTGTCACGGTCAGGTCCTGGGGCACGCGCAGGCCGCGGCGCTTGGCCTCGGCCAGAGCGCCGAGCGCCAGGATGTCCGAAGTGCAGATCAGCGCCGTGATCTGCGAGTCCGCGTCGAGCAGTTGCGCGGCCGCGGAAGCACCCATCGCGCTGCTGTGGTCGAACCGTTCGACCACGGGCACGGAGGCCCAGTCGACGCCGACCGTCGAGAAGGCCGCGGCGAGGCCGCCGAGCCGGGTGCGCTGGACGTGGAAATGGGCGTTCTGCTGGCGTTCCACCGAGGCGAAGCCGTCGTTGCGGTCACGGGCCAGCCGCATGCAGACCACGCCGATGCGGCGGTGGCCGAGGTTGATCAGTTTCTGTGCCAGTTCGGTGATCGCGGTGCGGTCGTCGATGCCGACGCGGTCGACGCCCTCGATGTGCGGCTGGTCGGCGATCACGGTCGGCACCGGCCGGGACAACACCGCGGCCAGGTGGGGGTCGTCGTCCGGCACGGAGTACACGACGAAGCCGTCGACTCCGGCGCGGTGCACGGCGGCGACGTCCTCACGCTCGGGGTTCACCGGCACGAGGTGCAGGCCCTGACCCGCGCCTTCGCACGCCAGCGCGAGGCCTTCGAGGAATCCGAGCGCGGCCGGGTCGCGGAACGCGTAGGACAGGTTCTCGGTCAGCAGCAGGCCGACCGCGCCCGCCTTGCGGGTCCGCAGTGAACGGGCCACCGGGTCGGGACCCGGGTAGCCCAGCCGTCTGGCGGTCTCCAGCACCCTTCTGCGAAGCTCTGGGGACAGCTGGTCGGGCCGGTTGTAGGCATTGGAGACCGTCGTCCGGGAAACCCCGAGTTCGGCCGCCAGCGAGGCCAGCGTCGCCGGTCGCCGCACATGTATTGACCGCGCCATGCGGTGACGGTAACGGTTCAGAACCAATTGCAGAAGTCCGGCGCGGACTGAGTAGATCACTTCGTTGTTTCCCGAGGTCCAGCCTACGAAAATATTTTCGATGGTCTAGACCACCCAAAAACGGTGTCAAGCCTGGTAGAAACGTCGGATAGCAGTGGGTAACCGGTTACTTTGGTCTACACCACTTCGATACGTGCTGACGGCTGACGTATCACAGATGACCAGCTACGGTGAGCGAGAACACAGCAGTAACCGAAGGGAACAACAGATGGCCGAGGTCTCGTACGTGGGCGCGTCCAGGGTGTTCGCCGGCAGCCCGCCGGTGCGCGCGGTGGACCAGCTTGACCTGGATGTCGCTGACGGCGAGTTCCTGGTTCTGGTCGGCCCATCCGGGTCGGGCAAGTCGACGGCGCTGCGGATGCTCGCGGGTCTCGAGGACGTCGACGAGGGGACGATCCAGATCGGCAGCAAGGACGTCACCAACGTGCCCCCGAAGGGCAGGGACATCGCCATGGTGTTCCAGTCCTACGCGCTGTACCCGCACATGACGGTCGCCGAGAACATGGGCTTCGCCCTCAAGTTGCGTGGCACCCCCAAGACGCAGATCAAGGAGAAGGTGGCCGAGGCGGCCGCCATGCTCGACCTGACCAAGTACCTCGACCGCAAGCCGAAGGCCCTGTCCGGTGGCCAGCGGCAGCGTGTCGCCATGGGCCGCGCCATCGTGCGTGAGCCCAGTGTCTTCCTGATGGACGAGCCGCTGTCCAACCTGGACGCGAAGCTGCGCGTGGAGACCCGTGCGAACATCGCGGCCCTCCAGCAGCGCCTTGGCACGACCACGATCTACGTCACGCACGACCAGGTCGAGGCCATGACGATGGGCCACCGGGTGGCCGTGCTGAAGGACGGCATCCTGCAGCAGTGCGACACCCCGCGCGCGCTGTACGACAAGCCCGCCAACGCGTTCGTGGCCGGTTTCATCGGCTCGCCCGCGATGAACCTCAAGACCGTGCCGCTGGCGCCTGAGGGTGCCAGGCTCGACGGCATCGTCGTGCCGCTGGAGCGCACGGCCCTGTCGGCCGCGCAGAGCGCTGGTCTGTCCTCGGTGACGTTCGGTGTCCGGCCGGAGTCGCTGCGGCTGGCCAGCGTGGAGGAGGAGGGCATCGACATGACCGTCGAGCTCGTCGAGGAGCTCGGCGCGGACGCGCTCGTGCACGGCGCCGTGAAGATCGGTGACGGCTCCGAGCGGTTCGTCGTGCGTGTCGACGGCCGGACCCCGCCGCAGCTGGGCCAGAACGTCAAGATCGCGGTCCGGGACGCCAGCGAGGTGCACCTGTTCCACCCGGAGACGGGTGAGCGGCTCACCGACTGAGCACGAACGACGCGAAGCGGCCCCCGCCGGATCGGCGGGGGTCGCTTTCTGTAGTGGGCGTCACTCGATCGGCGGAATGAAAACCCGGGCGGTGTCGTAGACTCTGTCGAAGACGACAACGGTTTCCATTTGCATGCAGGAGTACGCATGAGCCCCCGACTCGCAGGTTCGATCGCGCTGACAGCCCTTGTGCTGGCCGGCTGCGGCTCGGAACCGAGCCCCGCAGCACCCCAGCAGTCAGGTGGCAAGATCGCCGTGGTCGCGTCCACGAACGTATGGGGCAGCGTCGCGCAGGCGGTGGGCGGCGACCAGGTCGAGGTGAAGTCGATCCTGAACGACCCCTCGGCCGATCCGCACTCGTACTCCAGCAGCGCGACCGACGCGACCGCGCTGAAGGACGCCAAGCTGGCGATCTACAACGGCGGCGGCTACGACGACTTCTTCACCCAGCTGGTCAACGAGTCCGGCAAGGACGCCCGCAAGATCGTCACCTTCGAGGTGTCCGGCAAGGCGGAGGGCACCAACGAGCACGTCTGGTACGACCTGCCGACCGTCAAGAAGGTGGCGGACAAGATCGCCGAGGAGCTCGGCGCGATCGCGCCGGACCGCAAGGACACCTTCACCGCGAACGCCAGGACGTTCGACGGCCAGCTCGACGGGCTGATCACCAAGGCCGGGCAGATCGGCAAGACCAAGCCCGGCCTGCAGGTCGTGGTGACCGAGCCGGTGCCCGCGTACCTGCTGGAGATCGCGGGCGTGAAAGACGCGACGCCGGAGGAGTTCTCCGAGGCGATCGAGGAGGAGACCGACCCGCCTGCCGCCGCTGTCGCGCAGACCACGGACTTGGTCAGGAACAAGCAGGTCGCCGCGCTGGTCAATAATGAGCAGACCGAGACGCCGGTGACCACCCAGCTCGGCGACGCCGCCAAGTCGGCCGGGATCCCGATCGTGCAGGTCACCGAGACCTTGCCGGAGGGTGTCAGCGGTTACGTTGACTGGATGACGAAGCAGGTGGATGCGCTATCCAGCGCGCTGACGAAGTAACGACGACGCAGGCACCGACACGGGTCGCCCTGCGCGATGCGACGCTGTCCTACGGCAAACGCACCCTGTGGTCCGGCCTGGACCTGGAGCTCAGGCAGGGCGAGTTCGTGGCGGTGCTCGGCCCGAACGGCTCGGGCAAGACCAGCCTGCTGCGCGTCCTGCTCGGCCTGCAGAAGCTCACCGGCGGCACGATGGAGACGCCGGAGGACCTCGGGATCGGCTACATCCCGCAGCAGCGGGCACTCGACCCGACGATCACGTTGCGTGGCCGTGACCTGGTCTCCTTGGGCTACGACGGGCACAGCTGGGGCTTCGGCCTCAAGGGCATGCGCGAGCGCAAGCAGCGCGTCGACACGGCCATCCGTTCGGTCGGTGCGGAGGCGTTCGCGAACCGGCCCGTTGGGCTGCTGAGCGGCGGCGAGCAGCAGCGTCTGCGCGTCGCCCAGGCGCTGGTGTGTGATCCGGACGTCCTGCTGTGCGACGAGCCCCTGCTGTCGCTGGATCTCGCGCACCAACAGGCCGTCAGCCAGTTGATCGACAAGCGCCGCACCGAGGCCGGGACGTCGGTGTTGTTCGTGACGCACGAGATCAACCCGATCCTGCCGCTGGTCGACCGGGTGCTGTACCTGGTGGACGGCCGGTTCCGGATCGGCACGCCGGACGAGGTGATGACCTCCGAGGTGCTGTCTGAGCTCTACCGGACGCGGATCGACGTGGTCCGGGTCCGTGGCCAGATCATCGTGGTCGGCGCGCAGGGCGCGGTCGAGTCCGACCAGCCGCATCACCTGCAGGTGGACTGATTGATGGACAAGCTCTTCGACTTCGACGAGACCATCGAAGTGCTGCAGTACGGCTTCGTGCGCGACGCGCTGATCGCCGCGGCCATCCTCGGCCTGCTGGCGGGCGTGCTCGGGCCGTTCATCGTCAGCCGCAACATGGCGTTCTCGGTGCACGGCACCAGCGAGCTGGCGGTGACCGGTGGTGCCGCGGCGCTGCTGGTGGGCGTCGGCGTCGGGTACGGCGCCCTGGCCGGTTCGATCATCGCCGCCTTGGTGCTGGGCCTGCTGGCCCGCCGAGGTTCCGAGCACGACTCGGTGATCGGTGTCGTGCTGGCGTTCGGCCTTGGCCTCGGTGTGCTGTTCCTGTGGATGTATCCCGGGCGAGCGTCGAACAAGTTCGGACTGCTGGTGGGCCAGATCGTCGGCGTGGACTCCGCGTCGATCGTGTTGCTGTCGGTGTGCGCCGTCGTTGTTCTGGGCGTGCTGGCGTTCATCTACCGGCCGCTGATGTTCGCTTCGGTGGATCCCGATGTGGCCAAGGCGCGTGGCGTGCCGACGGGCCCGCTGTCGCTGATCTTCGCTGTCCTGGTCGGTGTCGCGACCGCACTGGGCGTGCAGACTGTGGGAGCGCTGTTGGTGCTGGCGTTGATGGTGACGCCTGCCGCGGCGGCTTGCCGGATCACCGCGAACCCGTTGCGGGCGACGATTCTCTCGGTGGTGTTCGCGGAAGTGGCGGTGCTGGGCGGGATCATCCTGTCGCTCGCGCCGGGTGTTCCGGTCAGCGCGTTCGTCACGGCGATCTCGTTCCTGATCTACATCGCCGCACGGGTCGTCTCACGAGTCCGCGCGGCTGCCTAGACCAGCAGGAGCACCTGCAGCTCTCCGACGACAAAACCGACGACGGCGCCGACCGCGATCAGCTTCCATTCGTCGCGACGGAACGCGGGCCGCAGCAGCTCCTCGTATTCCACGCGGGTCAGGTCGCGCATCTTGGTGGCGATCGTGTTGCCGACGTCGAGCGTCCTGGTCAGGTAGTCCTCGGCGTGCCGGATCGTGGCCGGCAGGCGCTCGATCGCCTGCCGCGCCGCCTCCCGTTTCATCTCCCGCAGACGGCGTTCCCCGATCGCGCTGGCCACCAGCGGCCGCGCCAGCTCCGCCTGTCTGTCGACGGTCTCCCAGACCACCCGTTCCACCAAGGCTTCCAACCGGTCGGCCCGCGGTCCGTTCAGGACGGACTCGAGGATGTTCGGGACGGTCATCACCCTGGTGGCGACCAGGTGGCCGTACTGCTCGGCGACCTCGTCCCGGCGTTTCTGGAAGACGGCCTGGAAGCCGAACCGGCGCTCGCGGGGGAAGAACACGAGTTTGATCGCCAGCCAGTCGGTGAACCAGCCGATGGCCATCCCGAACAGCGGCAGCACAAGCGGTTCCTTGGTCAGCGCCCACACCAGTGTCTGCACCAGGCCGAGCGCGAATCCGAAGTAGATCCCGCTGCGGGCGATGAACGCCATCTCCGGCCGGGAGATGTCCTTGATCAGCCGGACCATCAGCGCCGGATCGCGGCGCAACGTGCCGACCGCCAGCTCCTTGATGTCCAGCACCTGGTCGATGTCGTCCTGCAACGCCTCGACGATCCGGCGGACCGCGTTCGGCGACCCGGCCTGGACCTGTTTGACGATCACGTCCTGCGCCAGGACCGGCAGCGCCTCCCACAGCCCGGGATGGTGCCTGGCCAGCACCGACCGCGTGATCGCGTCCACTTCGGCCAGAAGCGCCGGTTCGAGTGCCTCCGCCAGCCGATCCGGGTCGACCCGCGCGAACACCTCACGCGCGTCGACCAGCCGGGTGGTCAGCACCTCGGCGGCGATCCGGATCATCCGCTCCGCGTTGCGCGGGACAACCCCTTGCCAGCCAAGGAAAGTACCCGGGATACCGGCGAACCGCAGCGGCCGGAACATCATCTCGATGGCGATCCGCTTGGTGACGTACCCGAGGGCGGCCGCGACAAAAGGCATTGCCACGTACACCACCCAGTCCGCCATGGTGATCACCGTAGCGACTCGTGCGCGCCGCGGCCCGTCCGGCGTCAGGGACGGTCAGTGCAGCACGAGCAGCACTTGGAGCTCGCCGACCAGGAAACTTGTCGCGCGCTAATCCGCAGGTCAGCGCTGGTAAACTGACTCGTGTCCGACTCGCGGCGACCGGCCATGGCTGATCGCCGGGGCCAGCGCGAGAGGACGTCGACCCCGCGAACTGAGGGACGAGAATGGCCGATGACGCGACGTTCGGCCAGGCACTGCGCCGCATGCGGCTCGCAGCCGGCCTGTCACAGCCGGAACTCGCCCGGCGAGTTCCCCTCTCGCAATCCAGCCTGTCCCGATATGAGAGCGACAGCCAGCACGCCGACCCGGCCACCGCGCTACGCCTGGACGAGCTCCTGGGCGCCAACGGAACCCTCATGGCCCGGCTGGAACCCACCAGCATCGAAATCCTGTCCACAGACGACCGCGCGCGCCTTGCGCACACCTTCGCGCACCCGTCCCGTATCGACGGCCGAAGCGTCACCGCCCTCGCCGGCGTCCTGGCCGCGCAACGGCGCCTGGACGACGTGATCGGGCCCCAGCCGCTCATCCCGCCCACTGCCGCACAGGCAGCCATGGTCACGGGCCTGTTGAAGAACGCGCGCGGACCGCACCGGGACGAACTCGCCAAGGTGGCCGCCGAATACGTCCAGTTCGAGGGATGGTTGCACGCCGAAGCCCGCAACGACGTCGAAGCCGTCCGCGCGCTCACCATCGCCGAAGACCTCGCCGACGATGCCCGTGACGGCACTCTCGCAGCTCAAGCGGCCAACTTCCGCGGCTATCTGGCCCGTCAGCAGGGCCGCCCCGGCGCGGTGGTCCGCTGGTTCCTCACCGCGCACCACACTCCCGGCGCACACCCGGCCCAGCGTCTCGGCGACGCCGCCCAGGCAGCCCATGGCTACGCCGCACTCGGCGAGGCGGACGAGGCCCGTCGCCTTCTCGACGTCGCGGGCGGCCTGCTCGATGACGCCGCACGCGACCAGCCACCCGGGACCGCTTACTGGCTCAAGGGCGACTTCCACCGGCTCAACATCGGACTGGCGCACCTCGCGCTCGGCGACCACGCCGACGCGGCTGACCACATCGCTGCCGGACTCGCCG
This sequence comes from Kibdelosporangium persicum, assembly GCF_013280595.1. Lineage (GTDB taxonomy): Bacteria > Actinomycetota > Actinomycetes > Mycobacteriales > Pseudonocardiaceae > Kibdelosporangium > Kibdelosporangium persicum. Next base: position 44,625 of record NZ_JAAATY010000009.1, on the reverse strand, counting down.
GGCTACCCGCCGACCAGCAGGGTGCCGAATGGACGATCGAATACCGGGACGCACTGGACCAGGCCCAACAAGCCAGCTGACCACAGCGGAGCTATGCGCATGCCGATGCGCATGGCGCAACCCCTCCAGGCATGTGGTCAGCCGGTCGACTTCTGGCGCATGAGGTCGACCGAGAAATGAGGCTCCACATGTCCGATACCGCGAAATCGTCAGAAGACCAGCAACATGTCCCGTACGGAACGGAAATCAGCGAGCGAACTTCTCGCGCGGTCGCGGCCCAGGCTCCGCGCCTGTTCGCCGTTGTCATCGAGCCCGACGATGGCAGTGATCCAGAAGTCATCAGCTGGGGCATGTCGTTCAGCGAAGAGGCTCACATGGTTTCGGCGAACGGCCGGAACTACTACGCCCTCGCGGATGCTGATAACGCACTGAACTATGTCCGCGGCACACCCGACCACACGCCGAAACTCGTGTGGGTTGCCCCGGCAGGGGTGTCGTCCTCCGTGTAGTCGCAATCTGACGCTGACGCTGACGGCGCGGGTGCGTGCGCCGTCGGCATCGGGGACGGTCAGTGCAGCAAAAGCAGGACTTGGAGCTCGCCGACCAGGAAACCGATCACCGCGCCGACCGCGATCAGCTTCCATTCGTCCTGCCGGAACGCGGGCCGTAGCAGGCCTTCGTACTGGATCGGGGTGAGTTGCTGCATCTGGGTGATGATCGTGTTGCGGACGTCCAGTGCGTTGCTGGCGTAGCCCTCGACGTGCTTGACCGTGGTCGGCAGCAGCTCGATCGCGCGCTTGGCGGCCGTCTGCTTCATCTCCTGGTAGCGGCGGGAGCCGACGGTCAGCACGACGAGTGGTTTGACCAGGCTGACCTGGGTGTCGATGGCACGCTGCACCTCGCGCTGCACCAGCGTGAACAGCCGGTCCGACTTGGGTCCGGTGAGGACCGCTTCGAGGACGTTCTGGACGGTCAGCACCTCGCGGGCGATCATGTCGCCGTAGTCGTGCGCGACCTCCATCCGGCGGCGCTGGAACATCCCCTGCCAGGTGAAGAACAGGAACTTCTTCGGCTGCCGCGGGAAGAAGATCATCTTCAGCGCGAGCCAGTCGGTCAGCCAGCCGGTCAGGCCACCGAAGAGCGGCATGATCCACGGGCTGTGCGTCAGCGCCCACACACCGAGCTGCACCAGGCCGATGACAAAGCCGAAGTAGATCCCGGAGCGGGCGATGAACCGCATCTCCGGCTGGGCGACGTCCCGGATCAGCCGGTTGAGCAACGCCTTGTCGCGCACCAGGTTGCGCACGGCCATGTCCCGCACGTCGAGGACGTCCTCGATGTTGCCGGCGATCTCGCGCATCAGCTTCTCGACCACGCGCGGCGCGTCCGCCTGGACCTGCCTGATCAGCCGCCGCTGGGCCTGGGTGGGCAGCATTTCCCACAGCTGTGGCTGGTACTCGGCCATCAGCTCACGGGTGACGTCCTCGACCGCGCGCAGCAGCGGCTCCCGCAGTTCCTCGGCGACCCGCCGCGGATCCAGCCGGGCGAAGATCTCCTTGGGCCGGATCAGGTTGGTGGTCAGCAGTTCCATCGCGACACTGGCCATCCGGTGGGCGTTGCGCGGGATCACGCCCTGCCAGCCGATGAACGTGCCCTTGATGCCAACGAACTCCACCGGCCGGTACATCATCTCGATCGCGACGCGTTTGGTGACGTAGCCGATCACCGCCGCGACGAACGGCATCGACACGTAGACCACCCAGTGGGGAATCAGGATGGCCTCCTCGAAACCGCGCGCGTCAACCGGTCTGTGACAGTACCGGCGGGCGGGCGGTCGCGCGTTCGATTGCCTGGGTTTTGATCGGGGAATCGCCGACGCTGTCGCGCAGCATCTGGAACAGCACGCGCAGCGACCGTCGCGTGATCATCTGGTCGATCGGGTTGTCCGGCAGGCGGTACAGGCGCTTGGCCCACGGCGGCAGCAGGTCGAACGCGGCCTTGCAGAGCAGCCTGCTGCCCGCCTTGGCCGCCGGGTTGCGGCCGAACGGCCTGGTGAAGAAGCCGACGACGTCGGCCGTCTCCTCGGAGAACGTCAACTGCGGGCGCATGGCGGTGAAGTACGCCTCGACGTCCGCCACGGTCTTGGGGACGTCGTGCGCGCCGAGCATCTCCGTGATCACGGCGTACTCGGCGAAGTACCGGTCGACCTCCTTTTCGGACACCGGGTGCGGGTGGTATCGCAGGTGTGCCTGGATGATCCCGTACGCCTGGGTCACGCCGGTCCAGATCAGGTGCTCGGAGGAGGAAGCGTCGTACGGGCGGCCGTCGGGCATCGTGCCGTGGACGTGCTTGTGCATGCGGCGCACGGTCTGCGCCATCTTCTCGGCCACCGGAGTGCTGGCCCAGCACATCGTGTTGACGAACGACACCGTGCGCCCGAGCCTGCCGAGCGGGTCGTCCTTGTAGACCGAGTGCTTGTTCGTGCCGTGCATCGTCGGCTCGTGCAGGGAACCGAGGATCAGGCCCATGACGCCGCCGACCACCCCGGACGGGTCGTCGTGCACGTACCACATCACCGACTTCGGGCCGAAGAGCCCGGGATCACCTGGCGGGCCGGTGTACTGCTCGCCGGGGAGCGCGTCGGCGTTGAGCGCCTTCGCCCAGGTGTGCGCGATGCCGCGCTTGAGGTTGCCCGCCGTCGCCAGGTCGCCGAGGTCCAACAGCCGTGAAACCAGCACCCGCGCCTCCCTGAGACAAAGTAGATGCCTTTGTTTCAATGTCTCACTCGGTCGGCTGGCTGTCAACGTTCGGACGCCTGGTCGGAAAGACGCCAGATTTCGCAGGTGAGAGACACTTTGATGGTCGGTATGAACACATCAGCAGGCAAGGTCGCACTGGTCACCGGCGGTAGCAGGGGGATCGGTGCGGCGATCGCGATCCGGCTCGCCCAGGACGGCGCCGACGTCGCGTTCACCTACAACCAGAGCCCGGACCGCGCGGCCGAGGTGGTCGAGCAGATCAAGGCGGCGGGTCGTCGTGCATTGGCCATCCAGGCCGACAGCGCGTCCGTGGAAGCCGTCCAGGGCGCGGGTCCCAGACCGTCGAGGAGTTCGGACGGCTCGACATCCTGGTCAACAACGCGGGCGTGGCGGCGTTCGCGCCCATCACGGACCTGTCCCTGGCGGACTTCGACCACGTCGTCCAGGTGAACGTCAAGGCGGTGTTCGTCGCGTCCCAGGCCGCGGCGGCGCACCTGGGTACGGGTGGCCGCATCATCACCATCGGCAGCTGCGCGGCGACTCGCGTGACCGGTCCCGCGTACTCGCTCTACTCACTCAGCAAGACCGCACTGATCGGCCTGACCAAGGGCCTGGCACGGGACCTGGGGCCGCGGGGGATCACGGCGAACCTGATCCACCCCGGCCCGATCGACACGGAGATGAACCCCGCCGACAGCCCGATGGCCGACGAGAACCGCGGCCACGTCGCCCTCGGCCGGTACGGCGAGGCCTGGGACGTCGCCGCGATGGTGTCCCACCTGGCCGGGGAGTCGGGCCGCTACGTCACCGGCGCGGAGATCGCCGTCGACGGCGGCTACGTGGCCTGAAAACCCCTCGTGAGTGTTTATCGGTGTTCTAACCCTGATAAACACTCACGAGGGGGAGGGTCAGGCGCCGGCGGCTTCGCGGGCGCTTTCCCGGCCGTCATCCGCCTTCGTCGCCTCGTTGGCCATCTGGCTGAACGAGGCGCCGAAAGCGCCGAGCGGGATCTGCACGCCGCCGACCGTGATCATGTAGCTGGGCTCGCGAACGTTCTTCGCGGTCTCCAGCGCGTCGAGCACCTCGTTGGCGTGCTTGTTGCCGAACAGGCGCCGGGCGATGTCGGCGATCGCCTGCTGGGGCAACCGGTTGAGCTCGTTGATCGGCCGCATCAACTGCTCGTGGTTGCGGTAGCCGCCCTTCGTCCACGCGGCCCACGAGCTTTCCGGTACGCCCTTGGGCGGCGGCATGTTCGGCATGGTGTCGGAGCGCTGGGGCTTCGGATCGTCGGGCTTCGGCGTGGGCCCTGGCGGAGTCGTGCTCGCCGGGGCCGTGTCCTGCCGATGGGGTGGTGGCGGTGGCGGCGGGGTTCCGTTGCCCGGCATGGTGTTCGACCGGGGCGGCGGCGTGGGCGCCGGGGTGGGCGTCGGCTCCGGGGTCTTGGGCGGCGGGCTGGCCAGGTCCGGCGGCGCGGTGTCCGAGCGCTTCGGGGGCGGCACGGCCCTGCTGGAGTTGGGCGACGTGTTGAACGGCGGCAGGTTCGCCAGATCGTCGGACGGGTTGGTCCAGCTTCCGCCCGGCCGCCACGGGTTGCGGCGAGCGGCGGCGGCGAAGCGGTCCAGCCGCGTGGACACGTCGTCCATGTACTTGGTCAGGTCCGCCAGTCGCTTGGAGTTGCGGGAGATCATCCCGGTGACGTTCGAGATCATCTTGGCGATCTTCGCCGCCGTCGACGCGGCCAGGCCGATCGCGGTGGCGATGAACCCGGCGATGGACGCGCCGAAGGTGAAGAACGCCGCCGCGAGCGCGACCAGCGCTCCGGCGACCAGGCCGCCGATCAGGGTGGCGATGATGTCACGGACCACGGCGCGGGTCGCGGCGACCCCGACACCCATGTTCACCGTCGTGTCCGAGGCGCCGGACACGATCTCGCCGTAGGACTGGATCTCCTCGGACAGGTCCCGCATGCTCTTGCGGAACTTTTCGGCCGCCTCGCCGGTCCAGCTCGCGACCTTCGCGAGCGCCTCGTCGTGCTCGGCGGCGTACTGCTTGAACTTCACGGCTTCCATCTGCAGCAGCGCCGCGTTCGCCTTGATCGCGTCCGGGTCGCCCATCAGCAGGTCGAGCGGTTCACGCAGGAAGCCGATGTGCTCGATCAGCCAGCCGACACCGGCCGCGAACACCGTGCCGAGCGGGTCGAGCACCATGCCCAGCACGTCGAGGCCGACGGTGACGCTGGCGACCGCGATCTGCGCCGCGTCGTTCTCGCCGTCCTTCTTGATCGCGCCGACCAGCTCGGCGAAGGACTCGACGATGCCGCCGCCGGCGAACTTGTTCTCGTCGTCGAGCCGGAAGTTCGAGTACTCGTAGGCTTCCCTGACCTCTTCCTCGGTCTTGACCTCGCTCACTGGTCACCACCTCCGAAACCGTTGGTGGCGATGTGACTGTCGTTGTCCGCGTACGCCTGCGCCGAGTTGTCCACGCCGGTCGCGGCGTCCCGGATGCTGGCGGCGCCCTTGTCCAGGCTGGCGGCCGCGTCCCCGGTGGCCTTGCGGGCGCTGATGGAGAACAACTGACCCACGATTCCCCACGTGGTCACCGAATAGCTGACGTTGCGCACGGCGTTGGCCGAACCGCTCACTTTGTCGGCGGTGCTCCGCAACGCCGACGCGAACGCGCGTAATTCACCCTCTACGACTGTGTAGCCCTTATCGGGCACAGTGTCCTCCCAAGGTCACCAAGGCTGTTGGAAGTCCTCGTCGTCGTCCTGTGCGGACGGACGCCGCGGAGGACGCGGTGCGGACGGCGGCGGCGAAACAGGCGGTGGTGCGACCGGCGGAGGTGCCGTGGCCCGCGGCGGAGTCTCGTCGTCGTTGTCGTCGATCCCGGCGAGACCGTCCTCCGGGGCGTCGGACACGTGCTCGGGAGGCGGCGGCAGGAACTGCTGCAACATCTGCATGGCCTCGGTGCCCTCGGCGACCGGCGCGAACGCCTCAGCGACGCTGTGTGCGGCCTGCCGCTGGGCCTCCGCGGTGACGCGCATGATGAGCGACGCCAGTTCCGCGGGCGGATACCGGGTGGTCGACGGTGCGAGGTGCAGGTCTTGCAGCGCACCAGTCGGGCCCACGGTCACCCGCACGCCGCCGTCCGGTGACGTCACCGTGGCCCCGGACGAGGCGATGTTCTGCTGTAGTTGCTCCGACTTGCGCTGTATTTCAGCGATCCTGGCCTCGAACCCGGCCATCCAGTCGTTGATCGCTTCGGTCACCCGGGTCTCGCTTTCAGCCCGCTCGGAGCAGTTCGTCGATTCGGTTGGCGATCCGGTCGGCACCCGCGGGCGCGATGCTGACCCAGGTCCCGTCATGCACCACCAGGTACCGCCCGGTGGCGGTGTCGAACCACGTCACCATGGTCTTGGACCGGGTACTCGCGCCGGCCCGAGCCCGGGTCGCCCTTGTCGTCGTGTTCACGCCGAACTGTCCACCTCGGATACGCCGTTCGGTCAGTTCCAGCAACGCTGTGGCGTCGTATTCGTTGACGCCGTTGCTGACCAGGATGCCGCGCTCGTCGTCGTCGCCGAACGGGTCGTCCGATTCGCCGTCGACGGCGCGCTGCAATGCCTGGTGCGGAACGGAGATCGCATTCCCGGTACCGGGATCACCGGCGGGCAGCAGCTCCACAATGGACCTTGCCAGCGCGGTAGGCCGGATCGCCGCGATCGAGACCTCGTCGTCGTAGACCGTCGCCAGGACGGCCTGGCTGCCGTCGGACGCGGCCAGGCCGCGGATCGGGCCGTCCGCGAACCCGACCGTGTCCACCGACATCGTGGGCGATGCAAGCACCCGCAACAGATCGGGCAGCTGGCCACGCAGCAGACCCCGGTCGATCAACGGGTCGAGCGTCTCGGCACGCATCCGGTCCCGCTCCTGCATCGTCGCGCCGTTGCTGGGCACGTCGATCGGATACGGCATGCGGCCGAGTTCGAGGTGCTCCCACAGGAAGTCCAGCTCCCGCGCGGAGATCACGAAGTCCGGTGTCATTCCGCGGAGCGCTCTTCCTTGCGCTGTTTGGCTGACTTCTCACCGATGACCAACGGCACCATGCGGCCGGGCTCCTCGACGATCTTCTCGCCGGTCGCGTACTTGGAGCGGTGCTCCTTGTCCTCTTCGCCGCGCTGGCCACCGGCACCCATGCCGCCGCCCATACCCGGTGCGCCGGCCGCGCCCGGCATACCGGGCCGAGCCGCGCCGTTCGGGTTGCCGCGCATGGCCGCTTCGTCGGCCGCGTAGGCGCCGATGCCCGCCGCACCACCAGGACCGCCGAAACCGGCGCCGCCGGCACCCATGCCGCGGGGCGTGAAGCCGCCGCCACCCGCGCCACCGCTCGCGCCGCCGGTCCCGCCACCGCCGGGCAGGCCGCCGGTCCCACCGCCGGGCAGGCCGCCGGTCGGGATGCCACCGCCGCTGTAGTTCAGGCGCGGTGCGGCCGCGTCGCCCGCCCCCGGCGTGAACACTGTCGGCGGCATCTTCGGTGGCACGTAACCAGGAGGCATGTTGCCGGGTGTGTAGCCGTTGCCGGACGAGTTGGGATTGGCGGACGGGTAAGGGTTGTTGCCGGGCGTGTACCTGCCGTTCGGCGGGGTGTAGCCGACGTTCGGCGGCGTGTAGTTGACGTTCGGCGGCGTCGTGTAGCCGGGGCCGCGATAAGTCGTGTCGCCGGGGTAGTTGCCACCGGTCACCGGGATGTTCGGCGGCGTGTACCCGGAGGTGGTGGTACCCGTGGAGGGGATGTCCGGGATCGGGATGTTCGGCGGCGTGTAGGACTGCGGACCGGTGTACGGGGACGATCCGGCCGACGCGGCAGGCACCTGGTACCCGCCACCGCCGTAGCTGCCCGGGAAGCCGCTGCCACCGGGGCCGCCTTCGCCACCGGGAAGACCCCCACCGGGGACGCCGCCTCCGCCGGGGTAAGCACCGCCGGGGTAAGCACCGCCGGGATAAGCACCGCCGCCGGTGTAGGCGCCGCCCGGGTAGCCGCTGCCCGTGCTGCCGGGACCACCGGCGCCGCCGAACCCGCCCGCGCCCGCGCCCGCGTCTACGCCCGCGACCGACAGATCCGGCACGCCCGCCTGCCCCCGCGGCATGTTCATGATGGACCTGTCCGCCACCGTGGACATCGTCTCGTGGGGTGTCACCGGATTCTCGGCGATCAGCTCCCCTCGCGGACGCATCATCAGGCCGTGCATGGGGCTGGCGTCGGTCGCCGTCGCGTCCGGCGGCTGGACGAACCGCGGGGTCGTCTCGTCGACCGACCGCGACTCGTTCTCCATCTCGGTCATCACCCGCACGGCCTGCTCATGCGCGGCCCGCGATTGCTCGCTGGCAACCTGCACGTCCTGTACGGCACGCATGAACCCGACGAGACCACCCGAGGTGAATCCCTGCTCGAGCATCGCCCGGTAGTCGAACTCGACCGGCTCGGGCATCGCGGCCTTCGCGCGTTCCGCGGCCAGGCCCTGGTCGGCGATCCGGGTCCCCATGTACTGCGAGGTCTGCGCCGCGTCACCGCCCCACGTGGCGAGCTTCAGCGTCGACTCACGGGCCATCTGCGCGGCGGCGCCCTGCCAGCCGGACTCGGTGCCGCGGATCACCTCGTCCATCGCGCGGGAGTTCTCGGCCATCGTGTTGCCGAGGTCGGTCCACTCCCTGGCCAGCGCGTAGGCCTCGGCGGGATTGTTGTTGGCGTGCACCGACTCGTACAGCTGCCGGTGCGGCACGGCCGCCCAGTTGCCGGAGTCGGTGATCACGCGGTCCTCGCCGAGCGCGACGTTGTCGTCCAGCTTCTTCGCCGCGTTGTCGATCTTGATCTGGTCGAACAACCTGTACAGGTCGCCGAACAGGCCGTTACGGACGGGAGCGGGCTGGTCGGACACCGGCGCGTCGAACGTGTCGTAGCGCTCGAACTCGTCCTGGTCGAACCCGCTGTGGTGCCGGTCGTCAGCCATCAGGCAATCTCCCCTGTGACACGCTTGAACACCTGCACGGAACCCTGTTCGGTGGCCTGGTAGCTCCGGATCGCGTGGTCCACGGCGTCATGCGCCTTCAGCAACATCTGGTGGTACTGCGCCAGCACGTTCACGAAGGAGACGTCCTCGCCGTCGGCCCGGCGTTCGAACTTGCCGGACATGGCCTCGCCTACCCAGTTCGTGCCCAGCGGCACCGGGCGCGACATACCGCGCAGCCGGTTGAGCCACTCCGCGGCGGCGTCCGCCTGTCCTCTCAAGGTGGTGAGCAGTCGTTGGCCGGTCTCGGGTTCGAGCACGACCTGGCCGGACTTGACCGCGGCATCCAGGGCCGCCACATCCGCCATCCGCTCGCTCAGCGACGTCGCAGCGTGGGCGGCTGGGGTGCTCGGCGCGTCGGCGGCTGCATCAGGGTCGTCGACGTACATTCTGTTCCTTCACCGGTTTCGGAACACACACAAGGTGGAAGCGCTCCCCCTCGGCGCGCAGGTTACCTGTAGTAGATCACGGCGGCCTAGCCCGGGGAGATGGCAGATATTCGCCAGCGGGTCAGAACTGGTTGTAGAGGAAGGGACTGAATGTACCGGACGCAACCAGGATCGCGGCGTACAAGAGACCGACGGTCATCACGCCCACCCGCACGATGGTGGCCGGCCTGCTGCGGGACGACTCGATCAGCGGACCGGTCACCGGCTGCGCGGGCATGAAGAGGATGGCCAGCGCGGCCAGCATCACGATGAGGCGCTGGTTGGTCAGTGCGCTCTCGGCGATGTCGGTCAGGCCGTCGAAGTCCGGCAGGAACATGTGGCCGACCATGGTCAGCGCGCTGGTCAGGTCGTCGGCGCGGAAGTAGACCCAGCCGATCACCACGAGCAGCATCGTCAACGCGCGCCGGGCGATCCGCGCGGTCCGGTTCGCGGGCGCCTCCTCGAGGTGGAAGCCGCGCTCGATGATCAGCAGCGCGCCGTGGAACATGCCCCACACCAGGAAAGTCCAGTTCGCGCCGTGCCAGAACCCGGTCAGCACGAACACGATGCAGAGGTTGCGGTACGTCTTCGCGGCGCCGCGCCGGTTGCCGCCCAACGGGATGTAGACGTAGTCGCGGAACCACCGTGACAGCGACATGTGCCAGCGCCGCCAGAACTCCGTGATGGTCACCGATGAGTACGGCCGCGCGAAGTTCTCCGGCAGCCGGAACCCCAGCATCCGGCCGAGGCCGATGGCCATGTCCGAATAGCCGGAGAAGTCGAAGTACAGCTGGAGGGTGTACGCGATCGCGCCCAGCCAGGCGATGGCGAACGTCATCTGGTCGTCCGGCGTGGAGAAGCACGCGCTGACGAACGGCGACAACGAGTCCGCGATGATCACTTTCTTGCACATGCCCAGCGCGAAGCGCGGGAACCCGGACGCGATGTCGTCCAGCCGGTGGCTGCGCTGCTGCGGCAGCTGGTCGGCGATCTCCCGGTAGCGCACGATCGGCCCGGCGATCAGCTGCGGGAACATCGCGATGTACGTCACGAACGAGACCGGGTTGCGCGCCGCGTGCCGTTCGCCTCGGTAGATGTCCACCGCGTAGGAGATGTGGTGGAACGTGTAGAACGAGATGCCGATCGGCAGCAGCAGATGCGTGACCGGGAAGTCGCCGCCGAAGATCCGCGCCAGCGCGGCGAGCTGCTCGGTGGCGAACCCGGCGTACTTCCACACCAGCAGCACCGCGAGGTCGAACGCGATCACCGCGAACAGGATCGTGCGGCGCCGCTTGCGGTTGCGGTCCCACTGGTCCGGCTCGAGGAACGGGCCCGCGATGAAGTTGATCACCATCGTGGTCAGCAGCAGCCAGGTGTCCGCACCCGCCGCGGTGGCGTAGAAGAACACGCTGGCGACCGCGATGATGCCGTTGCGCCAGCTTCGCGGCGCGATCAGGACAGCGGCGAGAACCAGTGGCATGAAGTACCACAGGAACAACGGGCTGGCGAACGACATCGAGTACCTCGTTGGAAGGACAGGGCCTCGCAGACCCTATCCGACCAAACGGAGGAGTGAACCCGGATCCGGAAGTGTTCGGTTGTCCTCGCTTCGCCCAGACGGGCCTGGCCGCCCTCGTGAGTGTTTATCGGGGTTAGAACACGGATAAACACTCACGAGGGGTTTGGTTCGCCTAGATCCGTCCCGCTGTCCGGCGCCTGCGAGCGATCTCTGCCAGGACCACGCTGGTAGCCACCGAAGCGTTGAGCGACTCCACGCCCGCCGCCATCGGGATCGACACGGTCTCGTCGCAACGCTCACGAACGAGCCTGCTCAGGCCACGTCCTTCGGACCCGACGACGACCACGATCGGGCCGTTCGCCAACTCCAGTTCGTCGACGGTGATCGTGCCGTCGGCGTCGAGGCCGACGACCATCAGGCCGGTGTCGGCCCAGTCCTTCAGCGTCCGAGTGAGGTTCGTCGCAACAGCCACCGGCAGCTTGGCCGCCGTGCCCGCGCTCGTGCGCCACGCCACAGCCGTGATGCTGGCGCTACGGCGTTGCGGCACAACCACACCGTGCGCGCCGAACGCGGCCGCGGAACGGATCACAGCGCCCAGGTTGCGCGGGTCCGTGACGCCGTCCAACGCGACGAGCAGCGCGTCCTCGCCGGAGTTCTTGGCCGCTTCCAGCAAGTCGTCCGGGTGCGCGTACTCGTACGGCGGGATTTGCAGCGCCAGGCCCTGGTGAACCGCGTTGTGCGTGAGCTTGTCGAGCTCGGGCCGGGAGACTTCGAGCACCGAGATGCCCCGGTCCGCGGCCATCCGCACGGCATCGGTGACGCGATCGTCGGCGTCGACGCCGAGCGCCACGTACAGCGCTGTCGCGGGCACCTCCGCCCGCAGGCACTCGACGACCGGGTTGCGCCCGGCCACGAGTTCCGAGGTCGGGCCGGCGTCGCGACGCTTCTCCGGCCGCTTCTGTGCCGTCGTACCCGGTTTGCGGTACGCCTTGTGGTTCGGGCGCTCGTGCGCCTTCGGAGTCGGGCCCTTGCCTTCCAGGCCCCTGCGCCGCTGGCCACCAGAGCCGACGACCGCGCCCTTCTTGGTACCGGGCTTGCGCATCGCGCCCTTACGCCTTGAGTTGCCGGCCACGCTAACTGTCCTTCAATGTCCAGAGTGGACCGTCGGGGGTGTCCTCGACGGTGATGCCGGCGGTGAGCAGGCGATCCCGCACCGCGTCGGCCGCGGCGAAGTCGCGCTCCCGGCGCGCCCGCTGCCGCTCGTCCAGCATCGCCTCGACCAGGGTGGCGAGGGCGTTGCGGTGTGCGGCGTCCGTTGTGGACTCCTCGGACCAGTGGTCCGACAACGGGTCGAGCCCGAGAACGCCCATCATCGCGCGAACGGTCGCGGCCGCCTCGCGGGCTGCGGAGTCCTTGTTGGACGCCAGTGCGATGTTGCCTTCCCGCACCGCGCTGTGCACGGCCGCGATCGCCGCGGGCGTGCCGAGATCGTCGTTCATCGCCGCGGTGAACTCCGCGCTCACGGCACCGGGCTCGACCGCGCCGAGCCTGCCGGTCACGTTGCGCACGAACGTCTCGATCCGGCCGTAGGCCGCGACCGCTTCGTCCAGCGCCTGCGGCGAGTACTCGATGGTCGACCGGTAGTGCGGCGTCACCAGGTAGTACCGCAGTTCCGGGGCCCGCACACCGGTCAGCATCTGCGGAATCGAGACCGTGTTGCCGAGCGACTTCGACATCTTCTCGCCCGACATGGTCACCCACGCGTTGTGCAGCCAGTACCGGGCGAACCCGTCGCCCGCCGCGTGCGACTGGGCCTGCTCGTTCTCGTGGTGCGGGAAGATCAGGTCGATCCCGCCGCCGTGGATGTCGAACTCGCTGCCCAGGTACGCCGTGGCCATCGCCGAGCACTCCAGGTGCCAGCCGGGACGGCCGGGCCCCCACGGCGTCGGCCACGACGGCTCGCCGGGCTTGGCGGCCTTCCACAACGTGAAGTCCCGGCTGTCGCGCTTGCCCTCGGCCGCGGTCTCGCCCTGCTGGACCTCGTCCAGCCGCTGCCCGGAAAGCGCGCCGTACCGCGGGAACGTGCGCACCGAGAAGTAGACGTCACCGGCGGCGGCGTAGGCGTGCCCGTTGTCGATCAGCCGCTGCATCAGCTCGATCATCTGGGTGATGTGCCCGGTCGCGCGCGGCGTGTACGACGGCGGCAGGCAGCCGAGAGCGTCGTACGCGTCCTCGAACGCACGCTCGTGCGTCTGCGCCCACTCCCACCACGGCCTGCCCGCCTCGGCGGCCTTGGTCAGGATCTTGTCGTCGATGTCCGTGACGTTGCGGACGAGCACGACGTCCAGCCCGCCGTGCGCCAGCCAACGACGCAGCACGTCGTAATTCAGCGCGCCACGGACATGGCCGATATGCGGAACGCCCTGCACAGTGGCCCCACACACGTAGATGGACGCCGTTCCGTTCCGCGCGGGATGAAACTCCCGTGTGCTCCGGGCCGCCGTGTCATACAGGTGAAGGCTCACGCAAAGAGATGGTACGGGAGCCGCGAATCGGGTTTACCATCCGTTCTCCGCGAGAACCCGCAGCAACGCGTCGGGCCGTTGGTCGACGGGTAACGGATCGACGATCGCCACCGAGCAGCCGATCTCGGCCGCGCCGCCGTCGGCCTCCTCGCTGTCGCCGACCATCAGCACCTGCTCAGGCGGCACGCCGATGCGCTCGCAGGCGACGGTGAACAACCGGGCGTCCGGTTTGATCGCACCCTCCTGATAGGACAGCACGAATTCGCTGACCAGGTCGGCCACACCGGCCCGTTCGAATGTGCCGCGGATGTCCCATGCGATGTTGCTGACCACCCCGACCGGAATTCCGGCACGCGCCAGTGTTTTCAACGCCTCCGTGGTATCCGGATACGGGTACCAGTTCTCCGGGTCGAGCATTCGCTCGTAGAGCAGTTCGGGATTGCCCACGCCCGAACCGTCCAGAACGGCGAGGTAGAGCTCGCGGTGCAACGGCGGGTCGAGATCACGCCGGTGCCAGTTGTCGTACAGCCGCTCGGGCAGGCCTTCCGGGCGTCCGGTCGGTGCCGTCATCCGGCGCAGGATCTCGGCCTGGTGCTCGCCAGCCAACGGCCTGCCGTCGTGGTCGACCAGCCCGCTCAGGTCCGGCTCGAACCGGAACAACGTGCCGGAGTAGTCGAACAGGACCCCTCGGATGCTCATGCGGCCAGGCTAGTGACGCCCGGCCGCGCCGTGGGTGTGTCCTATACCGCGTAGCCGGTGAGCTTCTCCGGTGTCAGCCGCACGACCACGCGGACGTTGTCCGTGCCGATGTCGCCCTTGTACTCCTCGCCGGTGTACTTCCGCGACAGGTCGTTGATCAGCTGGTCGCCGCCCTCCTCGGTGAGCGTCACCGAGCCGCGGGCCTCGAAGTAGCTGTACGGGTCCCCGCTGTCGAAGACCGAGACGCTCGCCCGCGGGTCACGACGCAGGTTGCGGTCCTTCAACCGGCCCTTCACGGTCGAGAAGAGCAGGTCGTCGCCGTCCCGCGTGATCCACACCACGGAGGTCTGCGGGCTGCCGTCGGCGTTGATCGTCGCGATCGTGGCGAAGTTCCTGCCATCGGCGATGGCGCGGACTTTTTCCGGGAGAGAAGCCATACGCCGGAGCCTATTGCGGTTGTCCGCCGTTCGCCGGACTTGCCACGATCAGGGCACTGGCGACGGCCGCGATGCCCTCACCACGCCCGGTCAGGCCCAGCCCGTCGGTTGTCGTCCCGGACACGGAGACAGGCCCGCCGACGGCTTCGGACAGCACCTTCTCGGCCTCGGCGCGGCGCTTGCCGATCCGCGGCGCGTTGCCGATCACCTGCACGGAAGCGTTGCCGACCTGGAAACCGGCCGCTTCGACGCGGCGACGGACCTCGGTGAGCAATTCCACGCCGTGCGCACCGGCCCAGCGCGGGTCGCCTGTGCCGAACACCGCACCGAGGTCGCCCAGCCCAGCCGCGGTGAGCAACGCGTCGCACAGTGCGTGCGCGGCGACGTCACCATCGGAGTGACCGTCGCAGCCGTCCACGCCCTCCCACAGCAGGCCGGCGATCCAGCAGTCACGGCCGGCGGCGATGGGATGGACGTCAGTGGCGGTTCCTACCCGTGGGATCACGGCGTCACGCTAGCGACGTCGATCTCCGTGCGGATACGCAGGCCATGGGGATGCCCCGGGACCGTGCGTAACGGGATGCCCAGGTTGCGCGGGTCGTCGGCCTTGCGGAGCACGTCGATGGGCGCGCCGAGCGGGGACTGCGTCACACGCAGCTCGGACCGGTCCCTGGTGGCGAGGATCCGGCCGTCAGGATCGACCTGTTTGACAGTGTCGGTCAGCGGCAGGACCGGGATGACGGCCTGCGCGCCGCGTTCGAGCTCGTCGACGACCGCTTTGATCACTTCGGGTGGCGTCTCGGCGCGTTCGACGTCGTGGATCAGCCCGAACCGGACGCCCGGGAACCGCTCGGCCGCGGCTTCGAGCGCGTTGTGCAGATCACCGACCACGACCGTGCAGTGCTCGTGGGTGTAGTCGAGCGGCTTCTGGGTACAAACAAAAACGTGCCGTACGCAGCCTGCGTCAAGCAGGCCACGCACGGCACGCTCTGTCAATGGCATGCCATGTACGGAAACGACTCCGGTCGCCGGCACGACCACGAGCGCGACGGAACTCTGCACTCTGCTGTTTCCCGTACTGCGGGGTGGACTAGACCGCCGCGGCTGTGGCGAGAACTTCGTCGAGGAGGACCTCGGCCTTGTCCTCGTCGGTGCCCTCGGCCAGTGCCAATTCGCTCACCAGTATCTGTCGAGCCTTGGCCAGCATCCGCTTCTCGCCAGCGGATAGGCCACGGTCCTTCTCACGCCGCCAGAGGTCTCGCACCACTTCGGCAACCTTGTTCACATCGCCGGAGGCGAGCTTCTCCAGGTTGGCCTTATACCGCCGTGACCAGTTGGTCGGCTCCTCCGTGTGAGGAGCGCGCAAAACATCGAAGACGCGGTTCAGACCTTCTTGACCCACGACGTCACGAACGCCCACAATCTCGGCGTTGTCAGCGGGTACGCGAACCGTGAGATCACCTTGCGCGACCTTGAGGACGAGGTACTTCTTCTCCTCGCCCTTGATCACGCGGGTCTCGATTGCTTCGATGAGAGCGGCACCGTGGTGCGGGTAGACGACGGTCTCTCCGACCTTGAAAACCATGTGTCCTCTGCCCCTTTCGCTGACTCCATTCTAACACGTCCCGCAATCCCCCTCAGCTCGGTGTGGAACAGGTAAGCGCAGGTCAGCGGCCCGAGGATGGACCGGCTGGGGGTTGACAAAATACGTGTGGGCATGCATCGAGATGACAATTAACGATCTTGATGCGATACTGCGCGCTCCTTTGTGGACTTCGACTCGGCGAGGTGCTCGCGATGGGCCGCGCAGCGCCGGATACCCTTCGGGCCGACGCGTTTTCCCCAGGAAGGACCGGCAACGTGAGTCGTCAACGGCACAGCCTGCGCTTCGCCACTGCGGCGGTCGGTATCGCGCTCGCGCTCGCGGGCTGCGGCGCCGGCCAGATCTCGCAGACCGCCGGCATGGAGGCCGCGGTCAACGGCGGCCAGGGCAACGTCGGATCGATCGCCGTCCGCGACGTCCAGCTCGCCTACCCGCCCCGCGGCGTCTACCAGGCAGGCTCGGACGCGGTGCTGATCGGCACGATCGTGAACAGCGGGCAGACGGACGACGAGCTGATCTCGATCACCAGCCCGGCCGGTCAGGTGCGGATCAGCGGTGACAGGAACCTGCCGGCGGGCCGTTCGCTGATCTTCGAAGCGCCCGCGGGTGGCGTGGCCGCGACCCCGTCCTCCACTTCCAGCGCACCGACGACCACCGGCTCGTCAACGCCCGGCTCGGCCACGTCCGGCGTGCCGACCTCCGGCTCCGTCACCTCGGGCTCCCCGACTTCGGGCTCGGCGCCTGGCTCCGTTTCCGGCTCGGCGACGTCGGGTCCGGCGACCACCACCACCACGCCGCGCACGACCGGCGGGGCGGACGCGGCGCGTCCGGCGACCATCGGCAAGATCACCGGAATCCTCACCGACATCGCCGAGGAGATCCGCTCGGGCAAGACGATCGAGCTGACCTTCACGTTCCGCAGCGGCTCGACGACCATCCAGGTGCCGATCGCCGTGCCGACCACGCCGCGCCAGGCCCCCGCCGGCGGCGGTGGCGGCGGCCACTGAGGTAGAGCAGCCCTGCAAACCCCTCGTGAGTGTTTATCAGGGTTAGAACACTGATAAACACTCACGAGGGGTGAGCTGGGGCGATGCAGCTTTGGGCTGGTCGCGCCAGTCGTTTACGGCACGCGACGCGCCCGACGCCGCCCCAGCCACAGCACGAGTAGGCACCCTGCGGTGTCGGCTGCGCGGGCGGGGCGGAAACGGCTGGCTTCCAGCGACCGAACCTGTCCGAGCGAAGCGAGGACAATCCGACACTGTCGGACGTTGCCGCTATGTTGCGCGGCGTGGCGAAGAAGTCGGGTCCGGCGTACCGATGCGGTGAGTGCGGTGCTGTCGTGGCCAAGTGGTTCGGCAGGTGCCCGGAGTGCCAGGCGTGGGGCACGATCGAGGAGGTCGCGGCGGCCAGGCCCGCCCTGGCCAAGGTGGTCGCGGGCGCTCCCAGCTCGCCTGCCCGGCCGATCGCCGAGGTCGACGTCGAGTCCGCGCGGGCGCAGCGCACCGGTGTGCCTGAGCTGGACCGGGTGCTGGGTGGGGGCCTGGTTCCGGGGGCGGTGGTCCTGTTGGCGGGCGAGCCCGGTGTGGGCAAGTCGACGCTGCTGCTCGAGGTCGCCTATCAATGGGTGGCCAGGGACGACTCGCCTGGCCGCGCCCTCTACATCACCGGCGAGGAGTCAGCGGGCCAGGTGCGGCTGCGGGCCGAGCGGACCGGGAACGTGCACAACGAGATGTTCCTGGCCTCGGAGAGCGACCTGTCGACCGTGATCGGACACGTCGACGCGGTGAAACCGACCATGCTGGTGATCGACTCGGTGCAGACCATGTCCTCACCCGCGGTGGACAGCTCGGCGGGCGGGGTGACCCAGGTCAGGGCGGTGACGGCGGCGTTGGTCGCCTTGGCGAAGGAGCGCGGCCTGCCGGTGGTGCTGGTCGGGCACGTCACCAAGGAAGGTTCGGTCGCCGGGCCGCGGGTCCTCGAGCACCTCGTCGACGTGGTGCTGCACTTCGAGGGCGACAAGTACTCGTCGTTGCGGCTGGTCCGTGGCGTGAAGAACCGGTTCGGTGCGGCGGACGAGGTCGGCTGTTTCGAGATGGTCGAGGATGGCATCGTCGGCGTGCCGGATCCGTCCGGGATCTTCATGAGCAACCGTGTCGAGGGCGTTCCGGGCACGGCGGTCACGGTCATCCTCGAAGGCAAACGCGCACTGCTGGGCGAGGTCCAGGCCCTTGTCGCGAGCACCGAGGCGCCGATGCCGCGGCGCGCCGTGAACGGCCTTGAGGCGTCGAGGGTCGCGAAGGTGCTCGCAGTACTGGAAAGGCGCGCGAGCCTGCCGCTGGGCAAATCAGACGTGTTCACGGCGACCGTGGGCGGCATGCGGATCATCGAACCGGCAGGCGACCTGGCGCTCGCGATGGCCGTCGCGAGCGCCAAGCTGGACATCCCGCTGCCGAACGACATGGTGATCATCGGCGAAGTCGGCCTGGCCGGTGAGGTACGCCGGGTGGGCAGCGTCGGCAGGCGTCTCGCCGAAGCGGCCAGGCTGGGCTTCAAGCGTGCGCTGATCCCGCCGGACTCCGGCCGGCTGCCCGCGGAGATCAGGGCGACCGTCGTACCCGACCTGCGAACACTGGTGGACACGTTGTCCAAGCGCTGACCACCACTGGGGTCCGCGCGCCCCCCGACCGGCGCGCGGACCCCGAGTCATATCGATTCACTTGGCCGGTTTGTCACCCATCTTGACCGCGACTCCGGCGCTGCGGACCAGGTAGTGCCGCAAGACCGCGGCGTGACTGCCGAACAGCCACCCGAAGACAAGGCCGGGATCGGCCCGCTCAAGTCGGGCCGGCCCCGGCCTGGGATCAGTCACAGGCCTCACACTGACTTATTGCCGGTGACGGGCCTGCACGTTCACGCTCCGGCTCAGTCGGCGGCGCTCAGCAGCTGCGCGCACCGGATCAACCCGAGGTGGCTGTAGGCCTGCGGGTGGTTGCCCAGCGAGCGCTCCGCGATCGGGTCGTACTCCTCGGGCAGCAGACCCGTCGGCCCGGCACAGTCCACCATCTGCGCGAACAGGTCCTCGGCCTCGGTGCGGCGACCACACAGCAGGTACGCCTCGATCATCCACGCGGCGCACAGGTGGAAGCCGCCTTCGTTGCCCGGCAGACCGTCGTCCCGGCGGTAGCGGTACACAGTGGACCCGCTGCGCAGCTCCGCCTCGATCGCGGTGACGGTCGACCCGAACCGCTCGTCGGACGGGTCGATCAGCCCGGACAAGCCGACGAACAGCGACGCGGCGTCCAGGTCCGTGCCGTCGTAGGCCGTGGTGAACGACTTGACCTCGTCGTTCCAGCCCTTGGCCAGCACGTCCTGGGCGATCTTGTCGCGCAGCCCGTGCCACTCCGGGTTCGGCTGACGGCCATACGTTTCCGCCAGCGTGATGGCACGGTCGATGGTCAGCCAGCACATCACCTTCGAGTACACGTGGTGGCGCGGGCGGTGCCGTTCCTCCCAGATGCCGTGGTCCGGCTCTTCCCACCGGCGCGACACGGCCTCGGCCATCGCGTTGGTCATCTTCCAGTCGTCGTCGGTGAGCTTGCCGCGCGCCAACGACAGGGCCGCGACCAGGTCCACGATCGGACCGAACACGTCGAGCTGGACCTGCTGGTTGGCAAGGTTTCCGACGCGCACGGGCCGTGAACCGGCGTACCCGGGCAGGGTGTCGATCACGGCCTCCGGGCCGAGACCGGTGCCCGCCAGCGTGTAGAGCGGGTGCAACCGCTCCGGGCCGGGGACCGTGGCCAGCACGCCGTGCACCCAGTTCAGGAACGCTTCCGCCTCGGTGTAGGAACCCAGCGACACCAACGCTTTCGCGGTCAGCGCGCCGTCACGCAGCCAGCAGTACCGGTAGTCCCAGTTGCGGATGCCGCCGATCTCCTCGGGCAGGGACGTCGTGGCGGCGGCCATGATGCCGCCCGTCTCGCTGTGGCACAGGCCACGCAGCGTCAGCGCCGACCGGACCACCAGGTCCTTCTCGACCGGCGGGAACGTCAGCGACTCCAGCCACTCCGTCCAGTACAGGTTCGCGCGGTTCTTGCGCTCCGGCTCGGGAATGGGGTCCGGCGCCAGGTCGTCCGTGCCGCACCGCAGTTCCAGCAGCACCGGCTCACCGTTCGGCGTGACGATCGCCCGCGCGGTGTCGTGCATGCCGTCGGAGGTGATCTCCCAGTCCACGCCGGGGGAGTGCAGCGCCATCGGGTCGGACGTACCGACCACGCGCAGGCCGTTCTCGTTGCGCACCAGCTTGACCGGCACCTGGCCGAACTCCGGCCGCGGCGCGAACTCGACGATCGCGCGGCTGCTTCCGGTGATCGTGCGGATCAGGTCGGTACGGTGCGGCTGGGCGTAGTGCTCGAGATAGTCCGTGACGAGCAGGCCCGACCAGCGGGTCTCCACGGTCATCGTGCCCGGCAGGTAGCGCTGGCCCAGCGGCAGGCCGCCGCGTTCCGGCGTGACCGACAGGTGTCCGGCGCTCGGGCCGCCCAGCAGATCGGCGAACACCGCCGCCGAGTCGGGCTCCGGGTGGCACAACCAGGTGACCCGGGCATCGGGCGTCAGCAAGGCGACCGAGCGCTCGTTGGCCAGCATGGTCAGCCGCTCGATCGGGGTGGCCTGCTCGCCGTACAGCCAGTTCCGCCGCTCCTCCAACAGGAACGCCAGCATCGTGGCGACCGCCGGAGTGTCGTCGATGCGGAACTGGGCGAGCGTCTCGCCACCGCCGACCTTGACGCCGAGGTCCGGTCCGGAGAGCCGGGCGAAGGCCTTCTCGTCGGTCACGTCGTCGCCGACGAAGATGGCCGCCGTCGCGCCCACCTGGTGCCGCAGCACGTCGAGCGCGTGGCCCTTGTCGGTCTGCACGACGGCCAGTTCGATGACGGCCTTGCCCTCGGTGACCTGGACGCCTTCCCAGGTGCACGGCCCGTTGCGGACCGCCTCGGCGACCCGGTCGGCGACCGGCTGCTCGGCGCGCCGGTAGTGCACGGCCACGCTGGCCGGCTTGACCTCCAGGTGCACGCCGGTGACGCCGTCGACCAGCCGCTCCAGTTCCGCCTCGACCCTGGCGTGCAGTTCACGGGCAGGGCCGTTGAGCGAGTGCACGAAGCCGATGTCGAACTCCGACCCGTGGCTGCCGACCAGGTGTACCTCGGCGGGCAGCCTCGACATCGTCGCGAGGTCCCGCAGCGCCCGCCCGGAGATCACCGCGGTGGTGGTCTCGTGCAGGCCGGCGAGCGAACGCAACGCGTGCACGGACTCCGGTTGCGGCCGTGCTTTGTCCGGGTCTTCGACTATCGGCGACAGCGTGCCGTCGTAGTCGCACGCAACCAGCAGGCGCGGTGTGCGTGCGAGCTGAACGATCGCCCGCCTCAGTTCGGCGGGGAGAGCCTCGGCAGTCACGCCTTCTCCTCGTGCTCCAGCGTGGCAGCCACTGCCACTGTCGGTGAAGTTACGATCTGAACTGATTCAGTTCAACCCCTGGGACCCCAGTGCCTCGAGGAACGACCGTGCCCAACGGTCGACGTCGTGGGTGAGGACCTGGCGTCGCAGAGCGCGCATCCTACGGCGACCCTCCGCTGGGTCGATCGTAAGGGCCGCATGCAGCGCGTTCTTCACCCCGTCAAGATCATGTGGGTTGACCAGGAACGCGCTGGTGAGTTCGGCGGCCGCGCCGGCGAACTCACTGAGCACCAGTGTGCCGCCCAGGTCGTGCCTGCACGCCACGTACTCCTTGCACACAAGATTCATCCCGTCTCGCACCGGCGTGACCAGCATGACGTCGGCTGCCGAGTAGAAGGCGACCAGCTCTCGCCGGTCCACCGACTGGTGCAGGTAGTGCACGACCGGGTGACCCACTTTGCCGAACTCCCCGTTGATGCGGCTGACCACCTGCTCGATGCCCTGGCGCATCCGCTGGTAGTGCTCGACCCGTTCCCGGCTCGGCGTCGCGAGCTGGACCATGGTCACCTCATCAGGATCGACCCTGCCCTCGATGAGCAGCTCCTGCAACGCGTTCAGCCGAACGTCGATGCCCTTCGTGTAGTCCAGCCGGTCCACGCCGAGCAGGATCTTCTTCGGGTTGCCCAGGTCGGCCCTGATCTGCTGGGCACGCTGGATGGTGTCCCGCTTGCGGGCCAGCCCGTCCAGCCCGGCCGAGTCGATCGAGATGGGGAACGCGCCGACCCGCACCGGCCGGTCGCCGACGTGGATCAGGCCGGGCCTGGTCCGCACACCGACCGCGGCACGGCTGGGCTCCAGGCCGACGAGCCTGCGTGCCAGCCAGAGGAAGTTCTGCGCACCACCTGGCCGGTGGAACCCGACCAGGTCGGCGCCGAGCAGTCCGCGCACGATCTCGGTCCGCCACGGCAGCTGCATGAACAGCTCGACCGGCGGGAACGGGATGTGCAGGAAGAAGCCGATCCGCAGGTCAGGGCGCTGTTCGCGGAGCAACTGCGGCACCAGTTGCAGCTGGTAGTCCTGCACCCACACCGTCGCGCCCGGTGACGCGACGGCCGCCGCGGCCTCCGCGAACCGGTGGTTGACCTTGACGTAGCTGTCCCACCAGGCGCGGTCGAACACGGGAGCTTCCACCACGTCGTGGTACAGCGGCCACAGTGTGGCGTTGGAGAAGCCCTCGTAGTAGTCACGGACATCGGTGGCCGACAACGTGACGGGGATCAAACGCAGGCCGTCGTCCTCGAACTCGTCGACGTCCACGTCCGCGACGCCGGGCCAGCCGACCCAGGCGCCGCTCTTGGATCTCAAGAACGGTTCGAGCGCGCTGACCAGGCCGCCTGGGCTGTGTTTCCACCGCTGCGTACCGTCAGGCGCACGTTCGAGGTCGACCGGCAGCCGGTTGGCCACGACGATGAAGTCCGCACCACTGTTCACCGGACGAGAGCCTCCTTGTGATGACACTGACCAAAAGACAGTAGCCAGTTAGGCCGCTGAGCGCGTCCGGCAAACGGTCAGGTGGTAAGTCTCACTCAGACGCCGTTGTCTCGTGCTTCAAGCCGTTGCCATGTCGGCCCGACCAGTCTGATGGGTCCGAGCCGGCGTTCCAACCTCCCCAGGGTTGTCCGGACCGGTTGTGCCAGGTATTCGCCGAGAACCACACCCGCGCCCAGCGCCAGCGCGATCCCGAGAGCTGTCATCAGCGTCACCACGCCAGCCGACGTACGGTCGACCGCGAGCTCGTACAGCGACCGGTACGTGGTCAGCCCCGGAAACAGCGGTGTCATCCCGGACACAGCCACCACCAGGGGGGTGACGCGCAGCCGTCCCGCCATCACGCCGCCACAGAAACCGATGCCCGCAGCGGCGACGGCCGACGCCACGATCGGCCCGGCACCGCCCAGCACAAGCGTGCCGTAGCCAAGAGCGCCCAACGCGCCAGCGGCACTCGCGACCATCAGCGAACGCATCGTGGCGTAGCTCGCCAGGGCGAAGCACCCGGCCGCCGCGGCTCCCGCCAACGCCTGCACCGGCAGCCGCAGCGCGGTCGGCGGCAACGCGTTGGCCAAGGGCACCGTCGGCAACCCCAGTTCCTTCGCCATGTTCAGAGCGAGCACAACCCCGCCAATGAGGCCCGCCGTCATCAGCGCGACCTCCATCACCCGGCCCGACGCCGTGACGGTGTAGCCCGTGATGGCGTCCTGCACGGCACCAACGACGCTCAGACCGGACAACAGCACGGTGATGGCAGCAGCGACTACGAGCGTCGGCGACTCACCGAGCCACCCCGTCGAGACGACGGCGAGGGACCCGCCCGTGGCCAAGGCGCCGCCGATCACCTGCTGGAAGAAGAACGGCAGGTTGTACCGGTTGAGCACGCGTCCGATGCGGTCGATGACCGCGGTGATGACGGCGGCCACCAACGCGACCAACGGCCCTGCACCCAGCAGCACGGTGACGCTCGCCGCCATCCCCGCCCACGCGGCCGTCGCGACCCACCGCGGGTAGGGGTGCTTCGCCTGGGTGATCTGGTCGAGCCGCCTGGCGGCGTCCAGAGTGGTCGTCCTGTGGCGCGTGATGTCCCGTACCAGCTGCTCGACGGCAGCGAGCCGCGTGTAGTCCAGCCCCCTGGACCGCACGACCCGCAACGACGTCACAGGCGCATGGTCAGGGCCGCGATGGCAGCACACGGTGATAGAGGTGAACGTCACATCCACCTCACACTGATCAAGGCCGCAAGCGTTTGCGACCGCACTGATCGTGGCAGTCACATCGGAAGCGCCCGCACCCGAGCTCAACTGCACCTCGCCGATCCGCAACGCCAGGTCAAGCACCTGATTGACGACCGACGGGTCCGGCACCCACCGCGCCACGACGACTCCTCCCAGCTCACACGTCCCGCGTGGCATCGCAAGCAGGGGAAGCGGTGTTGCAGTGGCGTGCGCCACTTGGCGGAGCCTCGGTGATTAAGGGTTCGACGGCCCGCATACGATGGTCCGGAACGTCCCGCCGGTGTAGCTCAATTGGCAGAGCACTCGCCTTGTAAGCGAAAGGTTACGGGTTCGAGTCCCGTCACCGGCTGGGTCTGTTCTTGACCTCCCGCCGTTGTGGCCCCTTCCCGGCCCAGCGCTGAGTGCTTTCTGCGTGGGCCAGGTGGCTCTTCTTTTTCGTCCGTCGTCAGCGGAACCAGCTCAGTAGGGCCGCGCATGCCATCAGGGCGGGCAGGCACCACCGAGTCACCTTGATCTGGTTCTGGTTCCTGTCCCGGTCCACCACGTGGTCCGGGTAGACCGACACCGACCAGCTGACGGAGATCAGGAGAAGGCCGCCTGTGATCACCGGCCAGACCGGCAGTTCGACGAGGGCCGTCCGCCATGCGAAGTAGGGCACGACCAGTGCGAGGGCACCGAGCAGCAGGGCGCCTGTGGAGATGGCCAGGTGCCGTTTCACCGCCAGGAAGGCGATGAAAACGACTGTCGCCGCGGCGGAGGAGACAAGGGCACCGGTGCTGATGGTGGCGGTGGGAAGCTCGTTCACCACCGCGGGCACGCCGGACGCCAGGATGGCGAGCCCGGCGATGCCCCCCAGAACCTAGTCAGCCAGTCAACCTCTCGATCTTGCATTCCGGACCTTCCGCCGGCTCCCGCCCGCCATGCCGCCGCCCCGGCACGGTGAAATGACCTGTCTTCTCTTCAATACAGTGGGATTAACCGAAATACGTCACGGCAGATGAAGGCGATCTCCTCTTGGTCGTCCAGAGATTCGTAAGTAGAATTGCCGTGAGTCAGCGTGGCCACACCGTGAGTGGGGACGGAGTCTCGACGAACGGTCAACCTCCCTGCTGTCTTCATCTTCGAGGTGGGGAGGTGGAGATGAACGAACGCAAGGTTCTCCTCGTCAACCTGATCATTTCCGTCGGCTCCGGCGAGCGCTTTCTCGTCTGGCTGCCGTTGGGCGGGCCGTGTTGCCCTCAGGTCAAGGTGCTGGCAGGGGCCGAACCCTTCGGGCGACGGATCGAGGCCGCCGCGATGGCGGCGCTGGGAGTGGCTGTCGCGTATCGAGAAGTCCTTTCGTATCAGGTGTTCCTTGACGGCACGGAAGTGTATGCGCTGGTGAAGGCGCACGAGCCGGTCGAGGTGCCGCCTGGCCTGGTGCAGCTCCCGCTGGCTCAGCTGACCGGAATGCGCACAGATCCGTTGCTGCTGACGCTTTTCCAGGTCGCCGGGCACCGGGCCGCGGCGGAACAGTTCGCCGTTCACGTCGGCGGCGAGGTTCAGCGCGCACTGGCGAAGTCGGCGGAGTATCTGGAAGAGAAGTTCACCGCAGAAGGCGGTCGGTGTGGCTGGTCCCAGTACCTTTCCAACGACGCGGTCGGCGTTCTCTCGTCAGCCCAGGGCCTGCTGGCGCTGGCGCACACCAAGATCGGCAGCCGGTACATAGCCCCGACCGCCGCCTGCCTGAAACAGTCGCAGAACGAGGACGGCGGCTGGCAGGTCCGGCACTCGCTGATCGGGCAACCCAACGACATTTCGATCACTGAGAGCACGTGCTACTGCATGTGGGCATTGCTGGAGGCCGGTCGCACGCCGGACGAACTGGCGGTCGCCCGCGGTGCCGGATGGCTCCTGGCCACTCAACGCGGGTCAGGCGGGTGGGGCGCGTCGGAACTGACCAAGGAAACCCAGGTGATCGCGACAGCCTTCGCGGTCCGGGTGCTTGCCCGGCTGGGCTGCTACCCCAAGGCGGTGGAGCGAGGGGTGGACTGGCTGTTGTCCGCTCAGTGCCCGGACGGTGGCTGGGACTACGTCCGAGTTCTGCGCAAAGGCAAACCGTCCGCCGCGCCCACGGCACACGCGGTCATCAGTCTGCTTGCGGCGGGCATCCGGCCGGACGAACCGGCTGTCGCCCGTGCCTGCGTTTCACTGCGCGAGAAATTCAGCGAAACGGAGGCGGAACCCTGGCGGTCGACGATCTTCGACACGTTGGTCGACCCGAACACCGGCTCTCGTCTCACCTTCCGGAATTACGCCACGCCGTGGGCGCTGATCGCCCTGTATCGGGCGGGATCCGGTTTTGTCGACCGCTATATCCAGAAAGGAGTGACCCGACTGCTCGATCAGCAAGACGACGACGGGTCCTGGCGATGCAACGGAACGATCCCCAGCCGTACCACTATGTGGGCGGCTCATGACGCGGTCTATGCGCTTACCCGGGTGGTGGGCCCGACGGTGGTCGACCGGCCGGTATCCATGGAGTGCCACAACGAGGCGTGCCTCGAGATGGAGGCCCAGCTCTGATTCGGCGCGGTCGAGCCTCTGTGTCGTGTCGTGACACAGTGGACTATCGTTCGCCCGGTGACGACGTCGGCGGTTCTCCGCTCGAAGACAGGTGTGCCCGCTCGGCGGATGATCCGTGCGCGTTCCTATGCTTTTCGGCGCATCGCCTCGGTGAATTATCACCTGTGGCAGGCGTGCAACATGGCGTGCAAATTCTGTTTCGCGACGTTCGACGACATGAAGCACACCGTGTTGCCGGCCGGCCACTTGAACAAAGAGGATTCCGCACTCGTGGTGCGACGGCTGGCCGAAGCGGGATTCCGGAAGATAAACTTCGCCGGCGGTGAACCGCTTCTTTGTGCCTGGCTGCCCGACATGGTCGCGCAGGCCCGGGAGTACAAAATGGCCACTTCGATGGTGACCAACGGGAGCCTCGCCGACCGGCCGCGGTTCGCGAAGGTTCTGGAACACCTCGACTGGGTGGCGCTCAGCGTGGACAGCGTCGACTCCGGAACGCTCATCAGGACGGGCCGGGTGACCAGGAACGGCCCGATGACGGCAGACGACTACCTACGCATCTGCGAGCGGGTCAAAGCCGCGGGTGTCCGCCTGAAGATCAACACTGTCGTCACGTCCGCGAACAAGGATGAGGACCTCACCGGGTTCATCCGTACGGCCAGGCCTGAGCGGTGGAAGATCATGCAGATGCTTCCGATGGCGGGACCGGACTCGCGTCACGACCCGGAACTCCAGGTCGGCGCTGAGGACTTCGCCCGATTCGTCAGGCACAGCAACAAGGTGGAACTCGACGGCATCCGTGTCATCGCCGAGCGCAGCCAGGACATGAAGGGCAGCTACGTCATGGTCGACCCCGCTGGCCGGTTCTACGACAACGTGGACGATCAGTACTCGTACAGCCAGCCGATCTTGGCAGTGGGCGCGGACACGGCGTTGTCGCAGGTGCGGGTCTCCAAGTGGGCGTTCCATGCTCGTGGTGGACTGTACGAGTACCAGTCGCAGGGAAGCTGACCTGCGAGGACGCTGAACGGTGGGAGGCGTCGTGGCTGAGGAGCGGGATCCGGTCGACCGGGTGGTGGCGCGGGCGGGCAGGCTCGCGGGCTGGTTGGCGAGGACGGGCTGGCAAGCGGCGGGACGGTTGCCTGGCGGCGAAGCCGCCCAGCGTCAGGTCCGGAAGGCCGAGAAGGCCGTGCTCGACCAGGTCCGCAAGCGCCTCGACGGCGAAGATCCGGTCCTGGCCGAAACTGTTGTGAACGGCGAGGCCGACGAGGTTCGGTCGGCGATGGCGGGGCTGCTTCGGCTGTCCACCGAACTCGACCGGGAGCAGGGCCGCAGGCACGTCTTCCTGTCCATCGTGCGCCAGCTCGTGCCGGACGAGGCGAGGATCTTGGCGGCGCTCAGCGACGGCAGTGTGTACGTGCTGGTGCACGTGGCGGGCCGGTCGGCGTTGGGTGGGCCGCAGCGGATCGTGCTGAGGAACGCGTCGTCGGTAGGGCGGGCGGCCGGCGTGATGCTGCCCGATCTGGTTCCGGAGTACGTCACGAGGCTGGCGAGCCTTGGCGTCGTGCAAGTCGGCCCTGAGGATCCGACGCTGGGCGCGCAGTACGAAATCCTGCTCACCGAGGATCGGGTACGGGCCGCCGAGAACGAGGTGCGCACCGTCCACAAGCTCAGTCCGCGGTACGCCAGGCGCACGCTTCGGCTGTCGGCTTTGGGCATTCAGTTCTGGGACGCCGCCCGGCCGCGCGCTCTTTGATCCCATGCCGGTCACCGGCCGGGATTGTGATCATCGTCAGCTGCCCGGCCCGCCGGGGAACCTGGCCAAGTGCGCCGCCTTATCCGTGTGCCGCTATTGTTAACAGTCCGCGGAAACGCGTCGATGGTCCGGTGGTCGTATTCTCCGTCCGGCTCGACAATCGGCGAGGTGGGAAAGATCATTCCAAGAAGAGTGGCCGGTGGGTCTCTGGCGTACCCGCATGCCAGCCTGCTCGGGCGGCTGTCCGAACGGACCAGGGAGGATTTCCTCGCGGTCGGTGTTTCGGAAAGCAGGCCCGCGGGCATGACAATCATCAGCCAGGGCGAAACCGATTCTTCCGCGCTGCTGTTGCTGCACGGCTCGGTGAAAGTGCAGGCCACGGACCCCGCCGGGGAACGGACTCTGCTCGCGATCAGGGTCGGTGGTGATCTCATCGGCGAGATGGCGGCACTGGACGTCGGTCCGAGATCCGCGACAGTGATCGCGTGCACCGACATTTTCTTCAAGCGGATGACCAAGGCCGAGTTGCGCAACTTCCTGGCCAGGCACCCGGACGCGGCCATCGAGGTCGCCACCATGTTGAGCGAACGATTGCGCTGGGCCGACCGCCGGAGAATCGAACACGGCCGCCCGGCGAGCGTCCGGGTCGCGCGCGTTCTGGTCGATCTGTACGAGGCTTATGGCACGAGATCGGGCGGGCGCTGGGATCTGAGCGTCCCGCTGACCAGAGAGGAACTCGCGTCCATCGCCGGTGTCAAGCTGTCCACCGCGGAAAAGATCATTCGCACTTTCCAGCAGGAGGGCCTGGTCAGTGGCCGCTACCGGGGGATCGCGGTGCTCGATATGGCCGGCTTACGACTTCGCGCCGAAATAGCGTGACCGTTGTACTGTTGAAACCTCGAACCAAGCGTGCGCGCTTGTTCGGCGAAAAGCGAGCGAACCCGTACCAATGCCGCTTTCATACGGACGATCTACTGCATGATTACGCAGAGCACCATCATCCCTCGGCTCCACCACGAAGGGCCTAATTGCATGGCAGATAGGGGCTTCCGGCGGTCGCTCTATGTCGGAGTTGATATTCGCGGGTATGGCGCAGCGCCGGAGCAGCGCCAGCGGAAATGGCAGGAGATCCTGCTGCGTTCCCTTGATCGCGCCGCATCGGCGACGGGGCTGGACCGGGCGCGATGGTCCCGCCAGCAGCACGGCGACGCGGAACTGGCCGTACTGCCCCACGACGAACCCGATCCGCTGGTGGTCGACGGGTTCACCCGAAGGCTGGAAGCGGAACTCCGGCAGCACAACGAGGACATGGTGCCGTGGGCCCGCCTGCGGCTGCGCATGGCGGTGCACCACGGCGTGGTCGTCAACGGCCCCAACGGATATCCCTGCCGGGACGCGGTGGTGGTGCGCAGGCTGCTCGACTCGAAACCACTGCGCGGGGTGCTGCAACAGTGGCCGGAGGCCACCCTCGCGGTGATGCTGTCCGATCTGGTCTACCGCTCGGTCGTCGAGGCCGGGCACACGTCGTTGCGGACCGACCAGTTCCGCAGGCTCGCGGTGCGCGAGAAGGAGTTCAAGGGTTACGGGTGGCTGTGGCTGCCCGGGTGCTCGGACACGATCGACATGTACGCACGGCCGATCGTGCCGAGGTTCAACTCCGCCGATGTCCAGGCGCGACCGTACGTGGTCCGTGCCGAAGAGGTGTCCGATGTTGTCGTTCGAGGGCGGCACCGGGCCGCGGCGACGCGCGGGTTCATCGGCGGGTGAGGTCGGGGTGGCCTCGCCCCCAACGCCAGGCCACCTCGCCTCGCAGGACCTACTATCGCGCTCGTGGTGTACACAGCCGACGAACGGCGATACGACAAAGCGGAATTCCGGCGCAGCGGGCGCAGCGGGCTCAAACTGCCGCTGATCTCACTGGGCCTGTGGCAGAACTTCGGCGGTTCCCGGCCGTACGAGCACGGCAGGCGGATCGCCCGGCGCGCTTTCGACCTCGGTGTCACGCACTTCGACCTGGCCAACAACTACGGTCCGCCGTACGGCTCGGCTGAAGAGAACTTCGGCCGCATCCTGCGCGACGACCTGCGGCCGTACCGCGACGAGCTGGTGATCTCCACCAAGGCCGGCTACGACATGTGGCCCGGCCCGTACGGCGATCACGGATCGCGGAAGTACCTGCTCGCCTCGCTCGACCAGTCGCTCGGCCGGATGGGCCTGGACTACGTCGACATCTTCTACTCGCACCGGTTCGACCCGGACACGCCGCTGGAAGAGACGATGGGCGCCCTGGTCAGCGCCGTGCAGCAGGGCAAAGCGCTCTACGTCGGCATTTCGTCGTACTCACCTGCCAAGACGCGTGAAGCCGCCGCGCTGCTGAGGCAGGCGGGTGTGCCGTTGCTGATCCACCAGCCGTCGTACTCGATGCTCAACCGCTGGATCGAGCCGGAGCTGCTGGACGCCCTGGAGGAGGTCGGCGCGGGCTGCATCGCGTTCTCCCCGCTGGCCCAAGGGTTGCTGACGGACAAGTACCTCAACGGTGTGCCGGAGGGGTCGCGTGCCACGCAACAGGGCTCGCTGCGGCAGGACCACCTGTCCGAGGAGAACCTCGACCGGGTCCGTGGGCTGAACTCGATCGCCCAGCGGCGCGGGCAGAAGCTCTCGCAGCTGGCCCTGAGCTGGGTCCTGCGCGATCCGCGGGTCACGTCCGCGCTCATCGGCGTCAGCTCGGTCGAGCAGCTCGAGGAGAACCTCGCCGCTCTGGACGGACCGCCGCTGACCTCGGACGAGCTGGCCGAGATCGACAAGCACGCCGTAGAGTCCGGACTGGACCTGTGGCGGCCGTCACGTGTAGCCGGCTGACATCCGGGCAACGCGCGTGCGCGCGACGCTAGGCAAGTGCGCACGCGCCGATCAACAATCTGTACTGATCGACACAGCGTCTTTCGCGTTCTCCCAGCTACAGCCGTCCGGCCGCAACCCGATGGGCTGATCGGGCGAACCTGCTCTGTTACGTTCCACCAGCATGTCCGGAAAAACCTTCGGCCAGGCGGTAGTCGATGTTCCGTCCACATCGGACGGTGCGGGAATGTGGCGGCTGGCCCGGGATTCGCGCACGCTCGACCTGAACTCCTCTTACTCGTACCTGTTGTGGTGCAGAGATTTCGCCGGGACCTCCGCGGTGGTGCGCGTCGACGGTGAGGTCATCGGTTTTGTCAACGGCTACCTGCGCCCCAACCAGCCGGACACGCTGGTGATCTGGCAGATCGCGGTGTCCGGTGAGCACCGTGGCAGAGGCTTCGCGACCACGTTGCTGGACAACGTGATCCGCCGGACCGGTGCGAGACACCTCGAAGCCACCGTCACTTCGGACAACGACGCGTCCATCGCGATGTTCCGCGCGCTCGCCGCCCGCTGGGGCGCCGGGCTGACCGGAAAACAGCTGTTCAGCGCGGACCAGTTCCCCGACGAGCACGCGCCCGAGTTCCTCTTCAGGATCGGCCCGTTCGTGTCCGTCAGCGCGCCTTCCTAGCTCTTCCGCGAACCCCAAGCACGGAGAACCGTGAACATCTTCGAGACACTCGAATCCGAGGTCCGCAGCTACTGCCGTGGCTGGCCGACCACCTTCGACAAGGCCACCGGAAGTTTCCTCTACGACGAGTCCGGCAAGGAGTACCTGGACTTCTTCGCCGGCGCGGGATCACTCAACTACGGCCACAACAACCCGTTGCTGAAACGGGCCGTCATCGACTACATGCTCGCCGACGGCGTCACGCATTCGCTCGACATGAACACCGTGGCCAAGCGTGAGCTGCTCGAGTCCTTCGAGGACATCGTGCTCAAACCGCGCGCACTGGACTACAAGGTGATGTTCCCAGGGCCCGCCGGGGCGAACGCCGTCGAGGCCGCGCTCAAGCTGGCCCGCAAGGTGACCGGCCGCGAGTCGATCATCAACTTCACGAACGCCTTCCACGGCATGACGCTCGGCGCGTTGTCGGTGACCGGCAACTCGATGAAGCGCAGTGGCGCGGGCATCCCGCTCGTGCACGCCACGCCCATGCCGTACGACAACTACTTCGACGGCCAGACACCGGATTTCCTCTTCTTCGAACGGCTGCTGGCCGACAGCGGCAGTGGCCTGAATGAGCCCGCGGCGGTGATCGTCGAGACCGTGCAGGGCGAGGGCGGGATCAATGCGGCACGCGTCGAATGGCTGCGTGGCCTGGCGGAGCTGTGCCAGCGGCACGGCATCCTGCTGATCGTCGACGACGTCCAGATGGGCTGCGGCCGGACCGGCCCGTTCTTCAGCTTCGAGGTCGCCGGGATCCGGCCGGACATCGTCTGCCTGTCGAAATCGATTGGCGGATACGGGCTTCCGCTCGCCCTCACACTGCTCAAGCCGGAGCTGGACGTCTGGGAACCGGGTGAGCACAACGGGACGTTCCGCGGCGTCAACCCGGCCTTCGTCGCCGCCACCGAGGCGCTGAAGGTCTACTGGCGGGACGACAAGCTCGAGAAGAGCACCCTGGCCAAGGGCGAACAGGTCGGCCGCGAGCTGACCGGGCTCGTCGAGTCCTATCCGGACGTCCCGATGCGTGCCAAGGGCCGTGGCCTGGCGAGGGGCCTGCAGTTCGGCGACGCGCGACTGGCCGGCAAGGTCTGCGCCACCGCGTTCGAGCTCGGCCTGCTGATGGAGACGTCCGGTCCGGACGGCGAGGTCGTGAAGCTGATGCCGCCGCTGACCATCAGCGACGACGAGCTGGAGCGGGGACTTTCCGTGCTGGCACGGTCGGTGAAGGGAGCGCTGGCTTGATCGTTCGCAGTACACACGACGTCACCGGCACCGAGCGGGACGTGCAAACCCCGAACTGGCGCAGCAAAAGGCTGATCCTGGCCGGTGAACAGGTCGGCTTCTCGGTGCACGAGACAACGCTGTACGCGGGAACTGTCAACGACTTCTGGTACGCCAACCACGTCGAGGCCGTGTTCGTCGTCGAAGGCGAGGGCGAGCTGGAGGACAAGGAGACCGGCGAGGTCCACCTCCTCGGCCCGGGGTCGCTCTACCTGCTCGACGGGCACGAGCACCACCAGTTGCGGCCACGGACCCTGATGCGCACGGTCTGCGTGTTCAACCCGCCGGTCACCGGCCGTGAGGTCCATGACGAGAACGGCGTCTACCCCCTGATCGTGGAAGGAGCGACATGACACTGACCAGCACTCGATCCGTGGACCGCTACCCGACCCGCGTGATCGGTGAACCCGGCCTGATCGAACGCTCCGACCCCACTGTGTGGTCGAGCAGCCCAGGGCCGGTCGACGCCGCGACGCTGGCGTCGCACGACGCCAAGGGCTACTCGATCGACCAGGCCGTGCTCAGCAAGCACGAGGTCGAGGCGTACTGGCAGGAGCTGGTCCGGCTGACCGGTGACCCGGGGCTGCGCGCGGACGAGCGCGTGATCATCGAGAAGGAGTCACAGGAGATCCGGTCGATCTTCGAGGTGCACCGGATCAGCCCGCTGATCGCCGAACTGATCCGTGATCCGCGCATCCTCGACCGGGCCAGGCACCTGCTCGGCTCGGAGGTCTACGTGCACCAGAGCCGGGTGAACTTCATGCCCGGCTTCCAGGGCAAGGGCTTCTACTGGCACTCGGACTTCGAGACCTGGCACGCCGAGGACGGCATGCCCGCGCCACGCGCGGTCAGCATGTCGCTGGCGCTGACCGACAACTACCCCTTCAACGGCGGCCTGATGGTCATGCCCGGCTCGCACCGGACGTTCGTGCCGTGTGTCGGTGAGACGCCCGCCGACCACTACAAGGAATCGTTGAAGGAGCAGGAGATCGGCGTGCCGAGCCGGGAGAACATCACCCGGCTGGCCGCCCAGCACGGCATCGACCAGTTCACCGGCGAGGCCGGCTCGGCGTTGTGGTTCGACTCCAACATCATGCACGGCTCCGGCAACAACATCACACCGTTCCCGCGCTCGAACATTTTCGTGGTGTTCAACAGTGTGGAGAACTGTTTGCAGGATCCGTTCGCCGCTCCACGGCCGCGTCCGCCCTTCATCGCCAGCCGGGATTTCACCCCATTGGCCCGGGCACCCCGGGTGTGATCGGTCACATGCGCTCTGTTACCTTAGGAGCGTAGTGATCTCGCTCAGCCGGATAGCGGTCACCGGCACGTCGGTCTTCCACTCGGGGTGGGGCCGGCGAATCCCGTGACCAGGCCGTGTGAGTGTGGCCCCTTGCCAACCGGATCGGGACCGGCTGGCAAGGGGCCGACTTGTTCCTTGGGCCTGATGGCGGAACTGTCGGTAAACCTTTACTTCAACCCCCTGGTTCGCCTTACCGTGGTCACCGGCAGTAAGGGAACGGGGGAGGACGAAGTGAGTACGGGGGAGACTGGCGAGGACGACCATGCCGTCATCCGGTTCGGGGTGCTCGGCCCGGTGCAGGCGGTGGTCAACGGCGAACCGGTGGCGTTGGGCGGACCCGGCGTGCGTGGCCTGCTGGCCATGCTTCTGTTACGTCCCAACGAAGTCGTTCCGGTCGAGGACATCCTCGACGGGCTGTGGGGCGACGATCCGCCGCTGACCGCGCGGACGATCGTGCAGAACTACGTCTCGCGGCTGCGCAGGCAGCTGCGGCTGGTGGATCCCAGTGGTTCGGTCTGGATCGACACACAGTTACCGGGTTACCGGTTGATCGTCGACGAGGACCTGATCGACGTCACCCGCGCCACCTGGCTGCTGGACCGGGCCAGGCACGAACACCCGGTCCGGCGCGCGGAAATGCTGCATGAGGCGTTGGGGCTGTGGCGCGGGCCGGTGCTGGCCGACGTGTCGCCCCGGATCACCGCGCCGGAACTGGAGGATCTCCGGTTCGCCGTGCTGGAGGCTCGGATCGAGGCCGACCTGGAACTCGGCAGGCACGCCGAGCTGATCGGCGAGCTCACGACGTTCGCCGAGGCCTACCCGTTCCGGGAACAGGTGATCGCCCATCTACTACTGGCGTTGTACCGGACCGGCAGGCGCGCGGACGCGCTGGAGGCGTACCAACGGTTCGCGCGACGGGCGGCCGAGGACCTCGGGATCGATCCAGGGCCGGCCTTGCGGGAACTGCACGAGCGGGTGCTCAACGACGACTCCACCTTGTTGCTGCCCGCGCCCGCACCTCTCGTACCGCCGAAGGTCGGCGTGCTCACGCCTTCCCAGCTGCCGCCCGCGCCGGTCGGATTCCACGGCCGGGACGTGGAGCTGGTGTGGCTGGACGAGTTGCTCGCCGACGAGCACGGTGCCGCCACGCCGATCGGCGTGATCTCCGGGCCTGCCGGGATCGGCAAGACCGCGCTGGCGGTGTTATGG
Organism: Kibdelosporangium persicum; assembly: GCF_013280595.1. Lineage (GTDB taxonomy): Bacteria > Actinomycetota > Actinomycetes > Mycobacteriales > Pseudonocardiaceae > Kibdelosporangium > Kibdelosporangium persicum. The sequence goes on along the minus strand of NZ_JAAATY010000009.1, from coordinate 8,675 downwards.
GGCCGGATGGTCGGCCACGAGTTCCCGGACGGCCAGCTTTTCGCCGGGCTGCGGGGGTTTCACCCCGAGCAGGCGCCGGTCGACCCCGGCGAGGTGCTCACCCAGTTCCTGCTGACGCTGGGCGTGCCGTCGAACGAGGTCCCCGCCGAACGGGATGACCGTGCGGCGCTTTACCGTTCGCTGCTGGCACACCGGCGCGTGCTCGTAATGCTTGACGACGCGCGGGATTCCGCACAGATCAGGCTGTTGTTGCCGGGTGGTTCCCGTGCGCTGGTGCTGATCACCAGCCGGGTCCGGCTGGAGGGCATGGTCGCTCGCAGCGGCGCGCGGTTACTTGATCTCAAACCGCTTTCGGTGCCCGACTCCGTCCGCGTCGTCGATTCGATCGTCGGTCACGGGCGCATCGATCGCACGCGCTTGGAACGGCTCGCTGTGTCATCCGGCGGTCTGCCCTTGGCGCTGCGGGTCATCGGCGCACGGTTGGCCGCACGCCGGGAATGGATCGCCGACGAGCTGATCGCCGAACTCGCCGACGACCGCACCAGGCTCGCGGCGTTGACGGCGGAGCATGCCGACATCAGCGTGCGGGCCGCGTTCGACCTGACGTTCCGCCGGCTCGCCGAGCCGGACGCCTTCCGTCTCCTGGGTGTGGTTCCCGGGCCGTCGGTCACTCCCGCCGCAATGGCCGCGCTACAGGGTGTCGGCTTCGTGACCGCCAGGAACGGCCTGCGGGCGCTCGCGGACGCGTTCCTGGTCGCCGAGACCAGTCAGGACGTGTTCGTCATGCACGACCTGGTTCGGTTGCACGCCAAGGAACTCGCGCCGGTGGGCGAGGAGCGGTCGGCCGCGTTGGACCGGCTCGTCTCGTACTACCTCGACGCGGCCGACGCGGCCCGGCGGATGCTCGGCCCGATGGCGTATCCGGTGGGCAAAACGGACAATCAGGATTCTCTGACCCCGGCTGGGGCGGTGGAGTGGTTCTCGCGTGAATGGCCGAACCTCGAGGCGCTGCTGGACGTCGCCGCACCGCGGGACGCGTGGCGGGTCGCTCGGATGGCGCACGACTATCGGGTCGTCCGGTCCGGGCGGTCGCCGTGGGACTCCATCGTCCACAAAGGATTGGCTGCTGCGGTCGCCGCTGGTGATCTCGAGGGCGAGGCGTGGATGCGGCACAGCTTGTGCGTTCTGCGCACACGTTTCGACCAGGCCGGGGAAGCCGTCTCCGATGCGTCCCGAGTGATCGGCATCGCGACCGAACTCGGCGACGCCCGGCTGCTCGCGGCAGGCCACGAAGCCCTCGCCGATGTCTACTTCGGACTGGGCAGGCACCGCGAAGCGCTTGCCGGATACGAGAAGGCCATCGAGAACTACCGGCAGGCGGCGGAAGGCGAGCTCACCGCGTTCACCCTCGCGCGGCTGGCCTTGCTGCACGCGGAAACAGGCGAGCACGAGACCGCGGAACGGCACGCCCGGATGGCTGTCTCGTTGTCCGAGGCCGCGTTCACCGAGGGGTTCTGCCGGGAAGCCCTCGGCCGCGTGCTGTCCGTGCAGGGCTCTCATTCCGCCGCGCGGCAACAATGGCGAAGATCCGCTGAACTGTACGCGCAGGTCAGCGCCGATCGCGCGGAACAAATGCGGGATTTGACGGACGGCGTTTAGCGCACGGTTAGTGACGGTGATCTGCGAACTGGCAGGCTACGCGGCGCCACCGGGGGCGGCCGGCACGCCGAGGGGGAGTGCCGGCCGGGCCACCATTCGGCTCAGTCGCCGACCGACACGTCGTCCAACGGACGCAGTTCCGGGCGCTTGGGCCGCACACCGTCACCCATGGACTCGCCGCGCAGTTGCCGCTTGACCCACGGCACGAGGTGCACGCGCGTCCAGTCCAGATCGGCCTTGCGCAGCTCGAACCAGGAGGTGATCCGCTCCCGCGGCGGCCACGGTTCGCGCCAGTCCTCGTCGGTGGGGATGCCGAGCACCTCCGCGGTGCGCAAGGCGATCCGCCGATGGCCCTCGGGCGAGAAGTGCAGCCGGTCGTCGCTCCACGCCCGCTCGTCGGCGAGCACGTGCATCGCCCACAGGTCCACGATCATCGCGTCATGCCGGTCCGCGATCGCGTGCAGGTGCTCGTTGTAGATGGCGACCTTCGCCCGGACCCGGCGCACCATCGGCATGGCCTTCGGGTCCGGGCCCGCGAAGATCAGCACCTCGCTGCCGGCCCGTTGAACGTCCACAATGGCCTGCTCAAGCCGGCCGGCCAGCTCGTCGACATCACTGCCCGGCACGATCAGGTCGTTTCCGCCCGCGCAGAGCGTGACCAGGTCCGGCTGCGCGGCGATGGCCAGCGGCACCTGTTCGTCGATGATCTCGTCCAGCATCTTGCCGCGAATCGCGAGGTTGGCGTACCGGAAACCCGGATTCCGGTACGCCATCAGTTCGGCCAGGCGGTCCGCCCAGCCCCGGAACCCGCCGAACCCGTCGGCGTCGCTCAACCCCTCGGTAAAACTGTCCCCGACCGCGACCCAGCTACCCCAGCCCACGCCATCCCTCCCGAAGGTCGTTGTCACCCCCAACTACCGGCCAGGATGCCTAATGGACCGCAACCTACGCCAGCGTCGGTTGCGAACGGTCCGGGTTCCGTCACGTCGCGTGATAGCTTCTGAAGTTACCGTGGCGGGTGTTCACCGAGCGCGAAGGCGTGATCACATATCGTCAGGGTCACTGTCCCATTACGACTGCGTGTGCATGCGGGAACCGATCACGCGGTTCCGTCATCACAGTTACGATGCGGGGTTGGAGAGGGATCGCCTAAACGGGGGACACGATGCCAGACGGTTCGCGGCCGACTGATCCGAACGACCCGCGCTACCAGCGCGGGTACCAGGAGATGTACGACTACAGCAGCAAGGACAACACGGGGGGCGGCTTCTTCGGCGGCGTCGTCGACACCGTGAAGGACATGATGGCCGCTGCTGAGGCCGGCGCGTTCGCAGTCTCCCCCGACGTCGGCCAAGCCGTCATCAAACAGCTCACGACCATCCAGGATCAGGTCGCGGTAATGCGGTCGAGTGCTGGCAACGTCGCCTTCGGGCAGCGCCTGGGCGGTGGCTACGCGAAGGACATCGCCACGTTCAACACACAGGTGACGGACGAGGGCCCGAGCAAGCTGCTGGGGACGTTCTCCGAGGAGTTGGAGCAGCTGAAGGCCGCGGTGAGCCGGAGCATCGCGAACTACAGCCAGACAGACAGTGGCAATCGCCATCGAGTCGAAGGTGCAGGAGGGGGACTGTGACCGTGCTGACGAGGCGCGTTCAATGCGTTGGCGCGTCCGCGGCTTTGGTGGTGTTCGCTGCGCTCGCCGGATGTACCCAGTCCGAGGGTGGTACACCGACTCCAGCCGCTGGCGGTACGTCGGCCAATGACACGCCACGCCCTGGACCCGGCACGACGACGTCACGGTCCACGTCGAGCGACACGCCGATCGACGCTTGCGACCTGCTGTCCGACGCGAACGCGAAAGACTTCGGACTCGCCACTCCGGGGACCGCGAAAACGGCGGGCGGCATGCCCGGTTGCCAGTGGATCGCCTCAGGGCAGTTCGTGTTGCTGATATCAATCGACAAAAAAGGCCTGACAGGTGTGAACGGTGAGAACGTTCCGCTGTCGAAGCACAAGGCGACCAAGGTGGCCGACGTTGGTGGCGTTGGCGGTTGCGGCATTGGCGTGGAGACCACGGATGGACGCTCAACGGCCATCATCGGGGTCACGCCCACCACTGGAAACGCACCTGAACAGGCGTGTGCTCGCGCTGTTGAGGTCGCGAAAGTCGTCGACTCGACGTTGCCGTAGGGGAGGGTGACATGGGTGGAGGACATGGGCACCGGGTTCCGTCGCCAGACGTCAATGTGCCCGGGCACAGTCATGAAGAACTGGCGAACTGGGTCAAGACGGGCGAGCCCGCGGACGCCGAAGGCCTGGCAGAGACCTGGAAGGGTTGGGGTGCCGGGCTGCAAGAGGCGGCCCAGGATCTGATGGTTGCCGTCATCGGCTCCGAGGACGGCTGGCGGGGGCAAGCCGCCAACGCCATGCGGGAGCAGCTCCGCAGGGTGGCGGAGTGGAGCAGGACAACGGGGGAGCGCTTCGACAAGGCCAGTACGGCATTCACCCGTCAAGGTGAAGCGGTCGGCAGTGCCAAGACGACGATGCCGGATCCCGTGCAGTTCAGTCCGGAACAGATGATCAAGGACGCGGCCAAGGGCGGCATCATTGATCTGATGATGTTGCCGCACGCGATGTACGAGCAGCATCAGAAGAAGCAAGAGGCGTACCAGATGGCCATTCAGGTCGTCACGCAGCGGGACGCCGAACTGGCGGCGGCCGCGGCCTCTGTTCCGCCGTTCGAGCCGCCGCCCAAGATCGGGGAAGGTGGCGGCAAGGAACAGCCTCCTGGGCCGGGCATGCCGGGCAGTCCTGGATTCCGGCCGGGTGGGCCGGGGCCGGGTGGGCGCAACTCCGTCGGCGGCAACGTCACCGGTGGTGGGGGCAGCCCCGGTGGCGGCGGGGCGTTTCCGGGTTTCCAGAGTGGCAGCGGGTTCGGCCCCAACGACCCGAACGGCGACGGCAGCGGCACCAACGACCAGAACACGCCGCCCAACGTGAACATCCCCGGCATGCCGATCGGCACCGGGACCTCGGGCTACAACCCGGGCAACAACATGCCCACCAACTTCGGTGGCGGCAACCCCAACCCGTTCACCGCGGGCCCGACGGCCGCGGGTGGCGGTGGCGGGTTCGGCAATGCCTTCGGTGGTGGTTTCGGGCCTGGTGGCGCGCCGCGGCCTGGTGGTGGTTTCGGGCCGTTGGGTTCCGGGACCGCGGCGGGGGCCGGTGCGGGTGCTGGGGCGGCGTCGCCGGGAGCCGGTGGCATGGGCGGTGCACGCCCGGGTGCCGCGGCTGGCCGGGGAGGTATGCCCGGCGGCGGTATGGGTGGCGCCGGGGGCCGTGGTCAAGGTGGCGAGGACGAAGAGCACCAGCGGCCGTCGTACCTCGTCGAGCCCGACCCTGACGCGACGTTCGGTACCGACCAGATGACCGCGCCTCCGGTGATCGGCGGATGATCCATGAACTTTCGCTCCCCGCGATCGACACCTTGTGGGAGGACCTGAGGCTCGGGTCGGTTCCGTTCCCGCTCGAGGTCCGGTCGCACGGGGAGACCCTGGACGAGCGCAGGCGGATCAAGGCCGCGGTCTACTCCGACCTGGAGAACCGCGGCCTGGCCCGGCGGCAACGCCCCGAGCCCGAGCTCGAGGACGCGCTGACCCTGCTGGCCCGGCCGACGATCTGCATCGACAACGTGGCCATGCTCGACATGCGGGACCAGAAGTCGCTCAAGGCCATGGTGGTCGCCACCGGCCGCCAGGCCATGCTGGTCGTGCAGCGCGACCTCAAGATCAGTTTCACGCCGGTCAGGGAGACCGCGCTCGCCGCGTCCATTGTGGACGTTCTGCCGCACGTCAAGGCCGGGCCGGGCCAGCCGATGACGCTTCCGGTCGACGCGCTGAGTGGCGGCAGTCACCGGCGCCCGGATCCGGAGCACCGGATGCACATGCAACGCCTCCAGGCGGTCATGCAGCGGCCGGTGATCCGGGCCGGCCAGTTCGGCATCACGGTCCGGGACCGGCAGGGACGGCCGAACCGGCTGCCCGGTCTCGCCTGGTTCGACACGGACGCGGGCCGCTACATGAACGTCGTTCGTGAGTCCTGGCTCACACTCACCCCGGCCGACAGTGGCCGGATCGTGCACCGACTCTCCGAAGACCTGCTCAGGGCGCTACAAAATTAGGCTTGCCTAAGGCAGGCTGGAGGGGTGACTAAGCGGGAGTCGCTCGGTGAGGTGCTCGGCGGACGCCGCGGCGCGCTCGACGCCAGCATTCCGCCGCTCGCCTTCGTGATCGCGTGGCTGGCGGCGGACCAGTCGATCTGGATCGGCGCTGTGGCGGCCTTGGGTGTCAGCGTGTTCGTCGGGGCGTACCGGTTGATCAAGGGCGGCAGGATCACCAACCTGGTGGTGAGCGTCGCGCTGGTCGCGGCGGCCGCGCTGATCGCCTTGTATACAGGCAGAGCACAGGACTTCTTCCTGCTCAGGCTGACGTTCAACGGCGCCAGCGCACTGCTCTGGGCGGTCAGCATCCTGATCCGCTGGCCGCTGCTCGGCGTGGTCGTCGGCGTCATGATCGGCCAGAAGACCCGCTGGCGCAAGGACCCTGACCTGCTGAAAGCCTATTCACGGGCGAGCTGGGCCTGGGTGCTGATGCAGTACGTGCTGCGCGTAGTCGTCTGGGGTCTGCTGTGGTGGGCAGGTGAAGTCGTCGCGCTGAGCGTGGTCACGTTCATCATGTCGTGGCCGCTCGTCACCGCGACGATCGCGGTGAGCGGAGTGGTGCTGTTCCGCTCACTTCCGAAAGATCACCCGGGTCTGCGTCACCCGCGGACGAGTTCGGACGGCCGAGGAGCCGACGGGCCCAACACGTCGGCGGCGGCCAGCCAGACGGCCCCGGTGGCGCCCTCGGTCGAGAAGTAGGTCGGCAGGTCCCCGAGCCGCTCGCGCAGCAGCACGCCGACGGGGCTGTCGGGCCCGACGACGCTGCCGATCAGCACGACCGGGCTGCGGTCGGCGGCGGAAGGACGGGTGTCGGCGACCATCGAAGCGAGCACGTCAACAGTCCGCGAAACGATGTCCGTGGCGACCGGGTCACCGGAGGCGTGCGCGGCGGACACGAAGGGCGCGAACCGTGCGAGCCTGATCGGCTGTTCGGCGTTGGCCGCGGTGATCAGTCGCTGCCACAAGGAGTGCTGATCGCCCTCGACACCACCGACGGCCTCGGTGAGCACCGCCTGGGCCAGAGGGCCGGCCGGTACGTGTGTCTCCAGCAGTTTCAGCACGGCACGGACGGCCTCGCGACCCATCCAGTACGCGGAACCTTCGTCACCGAGCAGCCAGCCGACGCCACCGACGACGCGGACCATGCGGTGGTTCTCGATGCGGGACGCGATCGAGCCGGTGCCGGCGACCAGGATCGTGCCTGACGGCTCCGACGTCATCGACGCGAACGCGGCTTCCTGGTCGGTGATCACGCGGATCTCGCAGCCGAGCCCGAGGCCGTTCCATGTGTCGTGGAACACCCGGGCCACTTCCGGGTCGGTGAGCTTGGACGATCCGGCCATGCCGACCACGCAGGCCTTGCAGTCGGCCGGGTCGAGGTCGCGGATGGCCAGCGAGATCGCCTCGGCGATGCGCGCGGCGGCCACGTCGTACGGATGGGAGTTGGGGTTCGCCCCGCCCGAGGCGCCCCGGCCGAGCCGGTATCCCGCCAGATCGACGGCCAGTGCCCTGCTGCCGGTGCCGCCTGCGTCCACGCCCACCACGTAGCTCACTGCTGCTCCATTCGGAGTAGTATCCACTCTGCCCGCTTCGTCTTACCCCCTCGGCGAAGCGGGTTTCTCACGTCGTGACTCGGAATCTTGTCAATTGTTAACTAGACTCGATGGACTGTTCGCCGATACGCTAGCACTGGTCTGGACCAATTGGAGGGGAAGTTTGAGTACTGTCCTCGCCGCGCAGAAGGCCCTGATCGGCCGCGGCTTCACTGGCCCGGTGTCCGTCCATGTCGAGGACGGCCGGATCGCCCACGTCACCGAAGGGGCGGACGGCGAGGCGGCGAACGGCCTGCTCACCCCCGGTCTGGTCGACATCCAGGTGAACGGCGCCTTCGGCGCCGACTTCGCCGAGATCGACGAGGAAGGGCTGCGCCGGATCGTGCGCAACCTGCCGCGGACGGGTGTCACCAGATTCCTGCCCACGCTGATCACCGCCGACCTCACCCGGTTGCTCGGACAGGCCAGGGTACTGCTCGACGCTGTGTCCACAGTGAACGGTGCCGGTGCGCGATCGCTTGGCGTGCACCTGGAAGGCCCATTCCTGTCGACCAAACGGCCGGGCGTGCACGACCCCTCGTTGATGGTCCCGCCGACACCCGAACGGATCGACGCGGTCCTCGAACTGCGCGACGCGCTGCGGATGGTCACGCTCGCGCCGGAACTGCCCGGTGGGTTCGAAGCGGTCAGAAGGCTTACCGAGGCGGGTGTTCTCGTCGCCGTCGGTCACACCGACGCGACCGGTGCCGAGACGACCAAGGCCGCTGACCACGGCGCGCACATGATCACGCACCTGTTCAACGCCCAGCGGGGGCTCGGCCACCGTGAACCCGGCGTGCCGGGGGTGGCCCTGGTCGACGAGCGCTACACGCTCGGTCTGATCGCGGATCTCGCCCACGTGGGCGCGGACGCGTGCCGTCTGGTCTTCAAGGCCGCGGGCGACCGGGTCGCGTTGGTGACGGATGCCGTCGCGGCGGCCGGAATGCCGCCTGGCGTGTACCGCCTCGGCGGCGCCGACGTGCTGCTGTCCGACGACGGCGTGCCGCGTTCGGCGGAAGGAACCATCGCCGGCAGCGCGTTGACGCTGGACCGTGCGATCCGCAACATCGTGTCGATCGGCGTCGACCCGGTCACGGCGTTCCGCGCCGCGACGGTCATTCCGGCCGACGCCATCGGCGAGCCGACGCTGGGCCGGATCGAACCCGGCGCGCTGGCGGATCTCGTGCTGTGGGACGACGAGT
>NZ_JAAATY010000008.1 GCF_013280595.1 Kibdelosporangium persicum | reverse complement strand
CACCTGGACGCCCGGCCCGCACACGACCTCGGTGACGTGCCGAGGGAATACTTCGACACTGTCGTGATCAACTCGGTGGCGCAGTACTTCCCGAGCGTCAGCTACCTCACCGAAGTGATCAGGGAGGCGTACGGTCTGCTCGCGCCGGGCGGCACGATCTTCCTCGGTGACGTCCGGAACTTCCGGCTGCTGCGGGCTTTCCGGACCGCCACCGAGATCCGGCACGGGCGTGCCGACGTCTCAGCGGTGGACCAGGCAGTGGCTCGTGAGGGCGAGCTGCTGCTCGATCCGGACTACTTCGTGGCGCTCGCCGACGAACTCGGCGGCGACGCGGACCTCTGGGTCAAGCGAGGTGCCGCGCACAACGAGCTGACCCGCCACAGGTACGACGTTGTCCTGCGCAAGGCACAGCGAGCGGAGCCGGTCAGTGAGGAGATCCTTCCGTTCAAGGATCTCGCCGCGCTGGAAGAGGTCCTGCGCGATTCACGGCCCGATCGCCTGCGGGTGACCGGTATTCCGAACGCCCGCCTGTCCGGCGAGCTGGCAGCGGTCCGGGTGCTCGGCGGGGGAGACGCGCTGGCCGCGCTGGACACTGTGGACGGTGTCGATCCTGAAGAACTGTTCGCGCTGGCCGACCGGGCCGGCTATCAGGTCGCGGTGACGTGGGCGGCGGGCGCGGAGGGCGCCGTCGACGCGGTGTTCGCTCTGGCTGCGCCCGAGCAGGTGTACCGGCCTGGCCCGGTGCGCGCGTCGCTGAACTCGTTGGGCAACAACCCAGCCGGGCACCGGGAAACCAGCTCACTGGTGGCCTCGCTGCGCGCGCACGTGCGCGACCAGTTGCCGCAGTACATGGTGCCTTCGGCGTTCGTGGTGCTGGACCGGCTGCCGGTGCTGGCGTCCGGCAAGCTCGACCGCAAGGCACTGCCCAGCCCGGACCGGCACACGTCGATGTCCGGCCGCGCGCCGCGCACCCCGGTCGAAGAGGTGCTGTGCGGGCTCTTCGCCGAGGTGCTGGCGGTGGCGGCGGTCGGCGTGGACGACGACTTCTTCGCGCTGGGCGGGCATTCGCTGATGGCGACCCGGCTGGTGGCCAGGGTGCGTGCGGTGTTCGGGGTGGAACTGGAGGTCCGCGCGGTCTTCGAGACGCCCACGGTCGCCGGGCTGGCCACGGCGCTGGCACGGGGCGCGGCCGAGGCCCGGCCCGCGCTGGTCCCGGCTGAGCGACCGGAGTACCTGCCGCTTTCGTATGCGCAGCAACGGTTGTGGTTCCTGCACCAGCTTGAAGGCCCGTCACCGACGTACAACATGCCGATGGCCATGCGGCTGACGGGCACGCTCGACGTCGCCGCGATGCAAGCGGCGTTGCGGGATGTGATCGGTCGTCATGAAGCGCTCCGGACCGTGTTCCCGGAGCGTGATGGTGAGGCGTACCAACACATCCTGGTTGATCCCGATGTGACACTGCACGTCCGGGCCGTGTCCGCGGACGGCCTCGTGGACGCGATCTCCGAGGCGGCCCGCTGTGTCTTCGACCTGCGGACCACGATTCCCGTGCGGGCCGAGCTGCTGCGGCTGGGGGACCGTGAGCACGTGCTGGTGCTGGTGTTCCACCACATCGCTTCGGACGGCTGGTCGACGGCGCCGCTGTGGCGCGACTTCGCCGCCGCGTACACCGCCAGGACCGCCGGTCACGCGCCGGAGTGGGAACCGTTGCCGGTGCAGTACGCCGACTACACCTTGTGGCAGCGGGACGTCCTCGGCGACAGCGTGATCGAGCCGCAGTTGGACTACTGGCGCTCGGCGCTGGCCGGCCTGCCGGAGCGGATCGAGCTGCCGACCGACCGGCCGCATCCACCGGAGGCATCCTACCAGGGCGAACTGTTCATGTTCGACTGGGACGAGGACCTGCACGCCGGGCTGGTCGAGCTGGCCCGTGCCTGTGGCGCCAGCGTGTTCATGGTGGTGCACGCGGGCCTGACCGCGGTGCTCACCCGGCTCGGCGCGGGCACGGACGTGCCGATCGGGACGTCGATCGCCGGGCGGACCGACCAGGCGCTGGACGATCTGGTCGGGTTCTTCGTGAACACGTTGGTGCTGCGGGTGGACACGTCCGGCGATCCGTCGTTCCGTGATCTGGTGGCCCGCGTGCGGGAACGCAGCCTGGACGCGTACGCCCACCAGGACGTGCCGTTCGAGCGGCTGGTCGAGGCGATCAACCCGGCGCGTTCGCTGTCGTACCACCCGCTGTTCCAGACCATGCTGGCCTGGCAGAACAACGCGATCGCCGAGGTCCGGCTGCCGGGCCTGACCGTGGCCGAGGAGCCGATCAGGACCGGCACCGCCCGTGCCGACCTGGTGTTCTTCGTCGGTGAGCGCAGCGGCGCGGGTATCCGCGGCGCCGCGGAGTACAACAGCGACGTGTTCGATCGGTCCACTGTGGACGCTGTACTGGACCGGTGGGAACGGCTGCTGCGGGCCGCCGTCGCCGACCCGGACCGGCCGATCGGCCGGATCGACGTGCTGACCCGCGAAGAGAACGACCAGCTCGCGACCGAATGGTCGGCCACGGCAGCGCCGCTGCCCGTCGCCGGTGTCGCCGACCTGTTCGCCGCCCAGGTCGCGCGTACGCCAGCCGCGGAAGCACTGGTCTTCGGCGACTCGCGGCTCACTTTCGCCGAGCTGGACGAGCGCGCGGACCGGCTGGCCAGGGCGTTGGTCGCGCGGGGCGCCGGGCCGGAGAAGGTGGTGGCGCTGGCGTTGCCGCGCTCGGCGGAGTTGGTCAAGGCGATGCTCGCCGTGATGAAGTCGGGTGCGGCCTACCTGCCGCTCGACCTCAACCACCCGGCCGAGCGCATCTCGGTGATGCTCGATGACGCGGACCCGCACCTGATCATCGCCGCGAACGACGACTGGCTGCCGGACCGGGTCGTCGACCCGGCGGCGTCGTTCGACGGCAACGTCGAATGGCCGCAGATCCGGCCGGACCACCCGTCGTACGTGATCTTCACGTCCGGCTCGACCGGCCGCCCGAAGGCGGTCACCGGTACCCAGCGGGCACTGGTGAACCGGCTGCACTGGGGACGCGAGTTCAGCGGCAGCAGGGTGGCCAAGAGCGCGCTGACGTTCATCGACGGGTCGACCGAACTGCTCGGTGGCCTGGTCGCCGGGGACACCGTGGTGCTCGCCGACGACACGACCGCCACAGATCCGCTGGCGCTGGCGGCTTTCGTGGACCGGCACGGCGCACGGACGCTGACCGTGGTGCCGAGTCTGCTGGCCACGCTGGTCGAGGACGCCCCGGCGGGATCGTTCGACTCCGTGACGACGTGGATCACCAGCGGCGAGGCGTTGCCGGCCGAGCTGGTCGACACCGTGACGGCGCGCTGGCCTGCCGCGCGGCTGGTGAACCTGTACGGCTGCTCCGAAGCAGCGGGTGACAGCCTGGCATTCCACTGTGCGCCAGGCGTGACGGGACGCGTGCCGATCGGACGGCCGATCGCGAACACGCGGGCGTACGTGCTCGACACGGCCCTGCACCCGGTCGCGCCCGGTGTCCGGGGTGAGCTCTACCTGGCCGGTGACGGGCTTGCCCGTGGCTATCTCGGCCAGGCCGCGCTGAGCGCGGAGCGGTTCGTAGCCGACCCGTTCGGGCCCGCGGGCTCGCGGATGTACCGCACCGGTGACCTGGCCCGGCGACGGCCGGACGGCGTGATCGAGTTCCTCGGCCGCGCGGACCAGCAGATCAAGATCCGCGGCTTCCGGATCGAACCCGGCGAGGTGGAGGCCGCGCTGCTCGCGCATCCGGCCGTCACGCGCGCCGTCGTGCTCGCGCGAGGTGACCGTCTGGTCGGCTACGTCGTGGCCGGGGAAGACGCCACCCGGCTGAGGTCGTTCCTCGCCGCCCGGCTGCCGGATCACCTTGTGCCGTCGAGCATTGTCGTCCTGCCGGAGTTCCCGCTGACGCCGAACGGCAAGCTCGACCGGCGGGCGCTGCCCGAGCCCGGCGCCACTGTGGAGATCAGGGACGCCCGTACTCCGGCGGAACAGGCGTTGTGCGAGCTGTTCGCCGAGGTGCTCGGCCTGCCCCGGGTGGGCGTCGACAGCGGGTTCTTCGAACTGGGCGGGCATTCGCTGCTGGCGACCCGGCTGGTCAGCCGGATTCGCGCGGTGCTGGGCGTGGAGGTGCCGATCCGGGCGGTGTTCGACGCGCCGACCCCGGCCCGGCTGGCCGGGCTGCTGGATCCCAGCCGGGCGGGCCGTCCGCCGCTGCGGCCGGTCGAACGGTCCGAGATCGTGCCGCTTTCCTTCGCCCAGCAACGACTCTGGTTCCTTGACCGGCTGTCCGGGCCGAGCCCGACGTACAACATCCCGTGGGCGTGGCGACTGTCCGGGCGCGTCGACACCGAGGCGTTGCAGGCGGCGCTCGGTGACGTCGTGGCGAAGCACGAGGTGCTGCGCACCCTCGTGCTCGACGACAGCGGCACACCGCGCCAGGTCGTGCTGGACTCCGCGGAACCGGTGCTGAACATCGAGACGGTGCCGGCGGAGGACCTGCCGAGGCGGTTGGCCGCGTCGGCGAAGTACTGCTTCGCGATCGACAAGGAGATCCCGATCCGGGCCGCCTTGTTCTCCACAGCCGAGGACGACCACGTCTTCATGCTGCTCGTGCACCACATCGCCGGTGACGGCTGGTCGTTGCCGCCGTTGCGGCGCGACCTGGACGCCGCGTACGCCGCGCGCCGCGCGGGCCTGGAACCCGGCCTGGCGCCGCTGCCGATCCAGTACGCGGACTACACCGTGTGGCAGCGCGACATGATGGGCGACGAGGACAGCCCGGAAAGCCTTTTCGGCCGTCAGGCCGCTTTCTGGCGCGAGACCTTGGCCGGGCTGCCCGAGGAGCTGGCGCTGCCGACGGACCGGCCACGCCCGCCGCAGTCGACCAACCGTGGTGGCAGCGTGTCGTTCGAGGTACCGCCCGAGGTGCACCGCGGTCTGCGCGAGCTGGCCCAGGGCAATGACGCCAGCATGTTCATGGTCCTGCAGGCGTCCTTGGCGGCGTTGCTGACCAGGATCGGCGCGGGCACCGACATCCCGCTCGGCAGCCCGATCGCCGGGCGCACCGACCACGCGCTGGACGACCTCGCCGGGTTCTTCGTGAACACGTTGGTGCTGCGCACCGACACCGGCGGCGACCCGACGTTCCGTGAGCTGCTCGGCCGGGTCCGGGAGACCGCGCTGGCCGCGTACGCGCACCAGGACCTGCCGTTCGAGCGGCTGGTGGAGATCATCAACCCGGCCCGGTCGCTGGCCAGGCACCCGCTGTTCCAGGTGATGCTCGCGCTGTACCACTCGTCCGCCGAACCCGGGCGCGTGCTCGGCCTGGCGGCGGACTGGCGGGACACCGGGCTGCGGCAGGCCAAGTTCGACCTGTCGTTCGACCTGGTCGAGAAGCACGGCGTGGACGGCATCGAAGCCGACATCGAGTACAGCGTCGACCTGTTCGACGAGGACACCGTGCGGACGTTGGCCACGCGGTTGGTCCGGGTGATGACCGCGGTCGTGGCCGAGCCGGACCGGCCGATCAGCCACATCGACATCCTCGACCCCGCTGAGCGGCTGCGGATCGTGGACGAGTGGGGCGCCTCCGCCAGTGTGGTCGGTCCGCGGACGATTCCGGAGCTGTTCGCGGCCCAGGTGGCCGCGACACCGGACGCTCCCGCGCTCAGCGACGCCCAGTCGACGCTGACGTTCGCCGAACTCGACGACCGGACGACTTCGCTCGCCAGGAAACTGGCCGCTGCCGGGGCGGGTCCCGAGCAGGTGGTCGCGATCGCGTTGCCGCGCAGTGCCAAGGTGTTCGAGGCGATCCTGGCCGTGCTCAAGTCCGGTGCCGCGTACCTGCCGATCGAGCCGGCCCAGCCGGCCGGCCGGATCGCCGAACTGCTCGACGACGCGAAACCCGTGCTGCTGCTGACATCCGCGGCTGTCGAGCTGCCGGACGGCGGCCCGCGAAGGATTTTGATCGAGGCCACGGACGAGCTGCCGGAGACCACGCCGGTGCCGCCTCAGCCGCAGCACCCGGTGTACGTGATCTACACGTCCGGCTCGACGGGCAAGCCGAAGGGTGTTGTGGTCCCGCACTCAGCGCTGGCGAACCTGTTCCACAGCCACCGGGAGACCTTGTACCGGCCCGCCGGTCGGCGCATGCGCGTCGGGCACGCGTGGGCCTTCTCGTTCGACGCGTCGTGGCAGCCGCAGCTGTGGCTGCTGGACGGGCACGAGGTGTACGTCGTCGACGATGAGACCCGTCGCGACCCCGTGCAGCTGGCCGCTCTGGTGCGAGAACAAGGCTTGGGCTTCATCGAGCTGACTCCGTCACACTTCACGCAGATCGCCGCGGCCGGCGTGATCGACGGTGACGACTGCGCGCTGCCGGTGGTCGGGGTCGGTGGCGAGGCGATCTCCCAGCAGCTCTGGGAGCAGTTCCGGGCACTTCGCGGCACCGAGGCGTACAACCTCTACGGACCGACGGAGTGCACTGTGGACTCGCTGGTCGGCCGGGCGCGGGACGCCGACCGGCCGGTGGTCGGCCGCCCGGTGCACGGCGCGCGGGCGTACGTCCTGGACAGCGGCCTGCAGCCGGTGCCGGAGGGAGTCACCGGTGAGCTGTACGTCGCCGGCGCGGGCCTGGCGCGTGGTTATCTCGGCAGGCCGGGCGAGACGGCGGGCCGGTTCGTGCCCGACCCGTTCGGCCCGCCGGGCGAGCGGATGTACCGCACCGGTGACCTGGTGCGGTGGCGCGACGGGCAGCTGGAGTACCTGGGCAGGGCCGACGACCAGGTGAAGATCCGCGGTTTCCGGGTCGAACCCGGCGAGATCGAGGCGGCGTTGACCAGGCACGACACCGTCCGGGACGCGCTGGTGGTGGTCCGTGAGGACAGGCCGGGCGACCGGCGCCTGGTCGCGTACACCGTCCCGTCCGGGGCGGACCCGGCGGAGCTGCGGGCGTTCGCCCAACAGACGTTGCCGGAGTACATGGTCCCGGCCGCGTTCGTGGCGATGGACGCGTTCCCGGTCACCGCCAACGGCAAGCTCGACCGCACCGCGCTGCCGGTCCCGGATCTCCGGCCATCCGCAGGCAGACCACCGGAGACACCGCTACAGGCCACGCTCTGCAAGGTCTTCGCCGAGGTGCTCGGCATCGACAACGGCGGCACCGCGGCGGTCGGCATCGACGACGACCTTTTCGCGCTCGGCGGCCATTCGATGCTGCTTGTGCTGCTGCGCAACCGGATCCGTGAGCGGACCGGGACCGAACTGCCCATCGCCGAGTTCTTCCGTACCCCCACAGTGGCCGGGCTGTCCGCCCGGCTGGCCCACTTCGAGTAGGAACGCGACATGCGACGCACACTGATGAACAGCAAGATCCACCGCGCCACCGTGACCCAGGCGGATCTGCACTATGTCGGGTCGCTGACGATCGACGCCGACTTGATGAAGGCCGCCGACATCGTCGAGGGTGAGCTGGTGCACGTCGTCGACATCACCAACGGGGCCAGACTGGAGACGTACGCGATCACCGGCGAGGCGGGCTCCGGCGTGATCGGCGTGAACGGGGCGGCCGCACACCTGGTGCACCCGGGTGACATGGTCATCATCATTACGTACGCGCAGCTGGAACAGCACGAGATCGCCGGGCACAAGCCGACCGTCGTGCACGTGGACGAGCACAACCGGCAGGTGCTGATCGGCACGGACCCGGCGCAGCCGGTGCCTGGCGCGGTGGCACAACTCAGTGGGCGAGGGCAGTGACAACACACGCGGCGACAGAGAAACAGATCACCGGCAGGCAAGTGCTGCGGGGCGCGATCAGTGGCCAGCGCGGGCACGTGTCCTTCGCGGCGCTGGGGTTCAGCGCGCACCAGGCCGGTGAGGCGGTCGTGCCCGTGCTGATCGGTGTGGTGATCGACCAGGCGATCGGTGCCGACGGGTCCGGCAGGCTGTTCCTCTGGCTGGGGATTCTCGCCGCGGTGTTCGCCGTGTTGTCGTACAGCTACCGGTTCGGTGCCCGGGCGGCGGAACGCGCCGCCGAACAGGCCGCGCACCACATCCGGCTGGGGTTGGCGGCGCGCGTCCTCGACCCGCGTGGCGGGGCCGAGTCGGGCCGGTTGCCCGGTGAGCTGGCCAGTCTCGCGACCGGTGACGCGCAACGGGTCGGCGCCTTCAACCGTGCGCTGCCGTACGGCATCGCGGCTGTGGCAGGTGTCGTGGTGACGGCTGTCGCGTTGTTGCGTGAGTCCGTACCGTTGGGGTTGCTTGTGTTGCTGGGCACGCCGCCGTTGTTGTG
Source organism: Kibdelosporangium persicum (assembly GCF_013280595.1). Lineage (GTDB taxonomy): Bacteria > Actinomycetota > Actinomycetes > Mycobacteriales > Pseudonocardiaceae > Kibdelosporangium > Kibdelosporangium persicum. Next base: position 329,683 of record NZ_JAAATY010000008.1, on the reverse strand, counting down.
GCTCGCGCATCTGTTAGGTCGTCCGTTGGAGCGGCGCAGCGAGGCCGAGCGCGACCGTGCCGCGAACGCCTCGGGAGTCGCCGCGGACCTGGTCTCGGGACTCCGGGTCCTCAAAGGACTCGGCGCCGAACGTGTCGCGGTCGACCGTTACCGCAAGACCAGCCAGGAATCGCTGGCGGCGACGGTTCGCTCGGCACGCGCGAAGTCGGTCCACGACGGTGGGATGCTCGCCCTCAACGGCATTTTCCTGGCGATCGTCGCCCTGGTCGGCGGCCGGCTGGCCGCGGAGGGGTCGATCAGCATCGGCGCGTTGGTCGCCGCGGTCGGCCTCGCGCAGTTCCTGCTCGGCCCGTTGACCAACCTCTCCTGGGTCAACTCGGAGTACGCGCAGGCCCGCGCCTCGGCCACCCGGATCGCGTCGGTGCTGTCCGCGCCGCCCGCGGTGCAGCCGGGAACCGAGAAGTTCGACGGCCCGGTGCGGGGTGAGGTCGCGTTGCGTGGCGTCTCGCATGCCGGGTTGAAGGACATCGACCTGCACGCCGCCCCCGGTGAGCTGCTGGGTGTGGTCGCGCCGGATCCCGCCATCGCCGTCGCACTGCTGGAATGCTTGGGCCGTGACGTCGATCCGGTCACCGGCACCGTCGAGGTGGACGCCGTGGCGTTGTCCTCGCTCGAGTTCGGCGAGGCTCGCGGCGCGTTGCTGATCGCGGCACACGACGCGGACCTCTTCGAGGGCAGCCTGATCGGAAACGTCACGTCCAACGGGGACGGCGCGGAGCGTGCGCTCGCCGCGGCGGGAGCCGACGAAGTCGCCCGCGCCTTACCGGAGGGGGTGGATACGGTGCTGACCGAACGAGGACGGTCCCTGTCGGGCGGCCAACGCCAACGGGTCGCGTTGGCCCGTGCCTTGGCGGCCGATCCGCCCGTGCTGGTGCTGCACGACCCGACCACGGCGGTGGACGCCGTCACCGAGGCGGGAATCGCCGAAGGGCTCAGGGAGATCCGCCGTGGAAAGACCACGATCGTGGTGACCACCAGCCCCGCGCTGCTCTCGGTGGCGGACCGCGTTGTGGTCATCGAAGACGGCAAGGTCTCCGCTCAGGGCTCGCACGGCAAGCTCGCCGCAGAGCACGCCGGCTACCGGACGGCGGTGCTCACGTGAGCGAGTCGTCCACCACGGTGCCCGGGGCACGTACGTACAGCGGAGGGCAGGCATGAGCCAGCAACTGCTGCCCACAGCGACTCCGAAGCGGACCCGCCAGGCGGTCTGGGAGTTGTTGCGCCTCGACCGTGGGTTCGCTGTCGTGGCGTTTCTCGTCCTGCTGGCCGCGACCGGTGTCGGCTTGGCGACCGCGCCGCTGCTCGGCCGGATCGTCGACCTCGTCGTGGAGCGTTCGCCGGTCGGCGCGATCACGCTTCCCGTCGTGCTGCTGGTGATCGCCGCGATCGCCCAGGGTGTTCTCATGGGCGTCGGAACGAACTTCGTCGCGCAGGTCGGCGAGCGGATGCTCGCGCGGCTGCGGGAGCGGTTCGTCGAACGTGCCCTGCGGTTACCGCTCGAACAGGTCGAGCGGGCTGGTTCCGGCGACCTGACCGCGCGGGTCAGCGACGACGTCACCGTGATCGCCGAAGCGGTCCGCAACGCACTGCCCGCGTTGTCTCGGTCGCTGCTGACGATCGTGCTCACACTGGGCGGAATCGCCGTGCTGGACTGGCGATTCCTGGTCGCCGCGCTGCTGGCCGTGCCGATCCAGTTGCACACGGTCCGGTGGTACGCGAGAAACGCCGGGCCGATGTACGCGCGGCAACGCATCGCCGTCGGCGCGCAGCAGCACCAACTGCTCGACACCATCGGCGCGGGCAAGACTGTGCGAGCCTTCCGGCTCGCCGACGACCACATCGACCGCGTCCGTGGCAAGTCGCAGATCGCGGTCGACGTGGCGCTGACGGCGGCCAAGCTGTGGACGAAGTTCTACGGCAGGCTCAACCTGGCCGAGTTCGTCGGGCTCGCGGCGGTGCTCACCGCCGGTTTCCTGTTGGTGCGCGACGGTGACGTCTCGGTCGGCACCGCGACCGCGGCGGCGCTGTACTTCCACGGCCTGTTCAACCCGATCAACGTCGCCTTGGCGCTCGTCGACGACGCGCAGGCCGCGATGGCGAGCCTCGCGCGGCTCGTCGGTGTCGCGGAGACGCCTCCACCGGCCGAGCCTGAGAAGCCGGCCGTCCCAGCCGATGCGTCAGTCACCGCATCCGGTGTGCACCACGCGTACCACGAGGGCGAAGAAGTGCTGCACGGGATCGACCTGGACATCCGGCCGGGGGAGCGGGTCGCGTTGGTCGGCGCCAGCGGCGCCGGGAAGACCACGCTGGCGAAGCTGATCGCGGGCATCCACTCGCCGTCCAGCGGGACCATCCGGATCGGCGGCGCCCCGCTCGAGGACCTGGGACCTGCCGGGATCAGCCAGTCGGTTGTCCTTGTCACCCAAGAGGTCCACGTGTTCGCCGGGCCGCTCGCCGACGACCTGCGGCTGGCTAGCCCGGACGCGACCGAGGCCGACCTGACCGAGGCCCTGGACCGGGTCGGCGCCCTGGCGTGGGTCCGGGCCCTGCCCGACGGCCTGGACACCGTGGTCGGCGAAGGCGGCCACCGGCTGACCGCCGCCCAGGCCCAGCAACTCGCGCTGGCCCGGCTGATCCTCGCCGATCCGCCGATCGTGATCCTGGATGAGGCGACCGCCGAAGCAGGCAGCGCGGGCGCACGGGTGCTGGAGGGCGCGACGGTCGCGGCGTTGGCGGGCCGCAGCGCGCTCATCGTCGCCCACCGCCTCACCCAGGCCATGGCCGCCGACCGGGTCGTCGTGCTCGACGACGGCCGTGTCGTCGAGTCAGGCACCCACACCGAACTGGTCGCCGCAGGCGGCCACTACGCCACGCTCTGGCAAGCGTGGTCCGACACCCGCCAGAACGTCTGACCAAGGAAGGCATCATGACCAACCCGTTCGAAGACCCCGACGGCACCTACCTGGTTCTCGTCAACGCCGAGAACCAGCACAGCCTGTGGCCGTCCTTCGTGGACGTCCCGGCCGGCTGGACCAGCGTGCACGGTCCCGCGGACCGCCAGGCCTGCCTGGACTACGTCGAGCGGAACTGGACCGACATGCGGCCGCAGAGCCTGATCGACGCGATGAAGAACTGACCGTTCCGACAGGAAACTCTCAGTCCGCTCTCATGGACCCGTTGCACCATGGAGAAGGTGGAACGGAGTCGCTCATGAGTGTGCTTGGTGCCGTGCTCGGATTCGTCCTGACGTTGTTCATCGTCGTGCTGGTGATCCGTGCGGTGCTGGACTGGGCCGGCGTGCTCGCCGGCGGCGGAACCGCCGTGGTCAGGGCACGGCGTGTGGTGTACGGCCTGACCGAGCCGGTGATCGCACCGGTCCGCCGGGTGCTGCGCCCGGCGCGCGTCGGCCCGGTGTCCATCGATCTCGCGTTCACCGTGGTCTTCGTCGCCGCGGTCATCCTGCGGACTGTGGTCAGCGGCTTCTGACTGACCGGTAGAACGCCGTGGGGCCTGTCACCAGCGCGACAGGCCCCACGGTGTCCAGCGGGTTGTTACTTCACCGAGTTCGCCAGCTGCGGCACGAGGTTGTCCAGCAGCATCGGCAGGCTCAGCACCGAGATGAACGACGCGGCGTTGCCGATGTCGGTGCTCTCGTCGAGGATGATGTCGCGCTTCTCCTTGGCCACCTTCAACGACGCGTACAGCGGGTCCTTGTCCAGAGTGGTCCTGGCGTCCTTGGCGACCGCCAGCCAGATGATCACGTTCTGGTCGAGCAGGTCCACCCGCTCCTTGCTGATGGACGCGCCGAACTTGTCGCCGATCGTCTCGTCCAGCTTCTCCGGCAGCTTGAAGCCGAGCGACGTCAGCAGCCGGGACCGCGGGTCCTGCGAGCCGTAGACGAAGTAGCCCTCCCACATGGTCGCGACCAGCCCGGTGGAGGTGGCGAACTTCGGGTTGTCCTGACGTGCCTTGGTGATCTTCGCCTCGACGTCGGCGACCAGCTTGTCCGCCTGCGCGGACTTGCCGACCAGCTTGCCGAGCGTCTTGGTCGACTCCTGCCACGGGATGCCGTAGTCGTTGTACTCCTTGGGCTGCGCGACCGTCGGGGCGATCTTGGACAGCTTGTCGTACGACTCCTGGGTCAGCCCGGCGTACAGGCCGACGATCAGATCGGGCCGCAGCGACGCGATCTTCTCGTACTCGGGGCCGTTCGCGTCGTTCAGCACGGTCGGCAGCGGGGCGCCGTTGAGCTTGTCCTTGGCCCACGGGTTGATGGCGCCTTCGTACTTCTTCAGCCAGTCGGTCACGCCGACCGGCACGACGCCGAGCGCCAGCAGCGCGTCCTGCTCGGTCACGCCGACCACGACGATCCGCTTGGGCTCGGCGTTGACCGTGGTGCTGCCGAACTTGTGCGCCACTGTGACGGGGAACGCGGCGGCGTCCGCCGTGCCGGACTGTGGTGCCGCCGGGGTGTTGGAGCCGGACCCACAGGCAGTGAGCAGCAGCAGGCTGGCGGCTATCAGGGAACGGATCATGTAGGTGCCTTTCCAGGTCGAACGCCCCGACTCGTCATGCCGGTGTTCACTAGTCCGGAGACTTCGGTTAGCCTAACCTCAACAGTTGGCGTCCCAGAACCTGGTGGTGTGTGTGGTAGGCGTGACGAACCACACCAGATCGACATTTCGGGCCGGCCAGGCGCTGGGCCTGCTGGTGAGCCTCGCCGCGCTCGCGTTCGTCTGCGCGCTGGGCATCTGGTTCGGCTCGAAGGACATCCCGTTCGCCTCGACGTGGGACGTGCTGTGGCACAACGACGGGTCCAGGGACGCGGTGATCATCCACACCGTTCGCATCCCGCGGACCCTGCTCGGCCTGCTGGTCGGCGCGGCTCTCGCGATGGCGGGCGCGCTGATGCAGGCGCTGACCCGCAACCCGCTGGCCGAACCCGGCCTGCTCGGCGTCGGCGCGGGCGGCGCGGCCGCCGTGGTGGCGGCGATCGGGTTCTTCGGCATCTCCGGCGTGTCCGGGTACGTGTGGTTCGCGTTCGCCGGTTCGGGGATCGCGGCCGTGCTCGTCTACATGCTGGGGTCGTCCGGTCGCAGCGGTGCGACACCCGATCGTCTGATCATGGCCGGAGCCGCGGTCAGTGCCGTGCTGTACGCGCTGATCTACGCGGTGCTGTTGCTGGACCCCATCACCTTCAACGAGTTCCGGTTCTGGAACGTCGGCTCGTTCACCGGCCGCGACATGGACATCATCCCGCCGCTGCTGCCGTTCTTCCTGATCGGCATCGTGCTCACGCTCGCGCTGGCCCGCCCGCTCAACGCGATCGCGCTCGGCGACCAGACCGCCACGGCGCTGGGCGCCCACATTGGACGGACCCGGGTGCTCGGCATCATCGCCGTGACACTGTTGTGCGGGGCCGCGACCGCCGCCATCGGGCCCGTCACGTTCGTCGGCCTGGCCGTGCCGTACATGGTGCGGCTGATCACCGGGCCCGACCAGCGCTGGGTGCTGCCGTACAGCATGATCTTCGGGCCGATCCTGCTGATCGGATCGGACGTGCTCGGCCGCGTGATCAACGAACCTCAGGAGCTGCAGGTGGGTATCGTGACCGCGTTCGTCGGCGCGCCCGTCTTCATCTGGCTGTGCCGGCGCCGCCGGGTGACCAAGCTGTGAGCGTGTCCACGGCGGTGCGCGGCCGTCCACTCCGTATCGGCCAGGGCAGGCTTTCCATCCGGCTGGACATCCGGGCGACCGTGACGTGCGTCGTCATGCTCGCCACGGTCGTCGGTCTCGCCGTGTTCTCGATGACCACCGGCGACTATCCGCTGTCAGCGTCCGAAGTGGTCGCCACCATCCTCGGCGCGGGCCCGCCCGGTGCCGAGTTCATCGTGCTGGAGCTGCGGCTGCCCCGGCTGCTGGCGGCGATCCTGGTCGGCGGGGCGTTCGGGGTCAGCGGCGCGATCATGCAACGGCTGACCGACAACCCGTTGGGCAGCCCGGACATCATCGGATTCACCATGGGCGCGGCCACGGGCGCGTTGTCGGTGATCGTGCTGACCGGCGGCGGCATGCTCGCGGTCGCGGGCGGCGCGCTGGCCGGCGGGATCGTCACGTCCGTCCTGATCTACCTGCTGGCGTTCAAGCAGGGCGTGCAGGGGTTCCGGCTGGTCCTGATCGGCATCGGGATGAGCGCGATGCTGTACGCGGCCAACCAGTTCCTGATCACCCACGCGAGCCTGCGGGACGCCATCGCCGCGGCGGCGTGGCAGGTCGGCGGGCTCAACGGCCGCGGCTGGGAACACGTCGAACCGCTGGCCTGGGCGATGCTCGCGTTGCTGCCGTTCGCCGTGTTCTTCAGCCACCGGCTGGCGATCCTGCAGATGGGCGACGACGCGGCCAAGGCGCTGGGCGTCCGGGTCGAGAGCACCAGGTTTGTGCTGATCATGGTCAGTGTCGCGCTCGCGGCGATCGGCACGGCGGTCGCCGGTCCGATCGCCTTCGTCGCCTTGGCCTCGCCGCAGATCGCCCGCCGCGTCACGGGATCGCCCTACCCCGGGCCGATCTCAGCCGGCCTGATGGGCGCCTTGCTGTTGCTGGCAAGCGATCTGACGGTGCAGCACGCGATCTCAGACACCCAGCTGCCGGTCGGCATCGCCACTGGCGCGATCGGCGGCCTGTACCTCGCCTGGCTGCTCGCCCGCGAGTTCCGGCGCCGCTGACGTCCTGCCTGCCAGGCTGACCGCGATCGCGCCGAACGCGCCGACGAGCGCGAAAACGTAGAAGCCCCACGGGTAGGCGACGCCCACGGTGAGCAGCGCGCCGCCGACGATCGGGCCGCTGATCGCGCCGAGCCTGCCGATTCCCGCGGCCAGGCCCAGCGCGGTGGCCCGGTTGCCGTCCACATAGGTCCGTCCGACGTACGCGTACACCAGGACCTGGGCGCTGAACACGAAACACCCGGTGACGAACACCGCGATGTAGGCGCCCAGCTGCGGCATCTTCACGCTCAGCAAGGCCAGGAAGACCGCGGCCGCGACGAACCACAGGATCGTGGGACGCCGGATGCCCGCCTTGTCCGCGACGGCGCCCGCGATGACCAGGCCGACCACGGCCCCCACGTTGAGCGTCAGCAACAACGCCAGCGCCGCGCCGAGTTCGTACCCGGCCGACCGCATGATCTGCGGCAGCCACGTGTTCAGGCCGTACACCAGCAGCAGACCCATGAACGACGTCACGCAGAACGCGAGCGTGGCGCGCAGGTACCTGCCTTTGAACAACGATGTGACCGTGCCGAACGCGGTCCGTTCACGGGCGAGCGCCGATGTGGATTCCGGCAGGTACTTCACCATCAACGGGACGAGCACGAGCGCGGGAGCGGCGCCGATGACGAACATCGCACGCCACCCGAGGTCCGGGATCACCAGAATGCCCAGCAACGCGGTGAGAACCGCGCCGACGTGATAACCGGTCATCACCGTGGTCGTCGCACTGCTGGCGCGGCCGCGGCGGGCGTGCTCATTGACGATCGCGATCGCCGTCGGCAGACAGCCGCCAAGGCCGATCCCGGCGAGGAAACGGAACACCCCGAACAGGAAAACCGAAGGCGCGAAGGCACAGAGCAGCGTGAGCAACGAGAAACTGGTGACCGACACGACCATTGCCTTGCGCCTGCCCACGATGTCGGTCAACGCGCCGATGGTGAGCGCGCCGATCATCATGCCCACCAGACCGAACGTCGACACGGTCGCCGCACTGGCCGGGGTCAGTCCCCATTCCTTGGTGTCCAACAGGACCGGCAGCACCGTGCCGAGCACGACGAGGTCGAACCCGTCCAGCAGGACCGCACTCCAGGACAGGGATATCGCCCACCGGCTACCCGCACGCTCGGCCATGTCTCGCTCCATCGCGGTTGTCGAAGTTGCCGCGAGACGATAGGTGGCGGTTTGCCGGCTTTCAGCCCCGGCTTCCGTTCAGCGGAAGTCCAACGGCGGGGAAGTCAATCGGCGGTGAGCGGCTCCAGGTTGTCGTCCCGGAAGTTGCCGGCGGTCTCGATCCGGCCGCCGGTGGTGTCGAACGGGGCGAACCGCCAGGTCGGCACGATCCGGTTGCCGATCACGCGGACGCCGACCGGGAAACCGTGTCCCTGGCCGCGCACCTGGACCGCGAAGTTCCCACCGGCGAGCAGGTTGTTCTCGACGAGGAAATCGCGGGATTCGCCTTGTTCGGTGGCGATCCGGACAACGGCGTTCTTGCCGGTCGCGTCATTGACGAAAGTGTTGTGCCGAAGCACCACGTGCAGCGCGCCGGAGGACTGGATCGCGTCGTTGTGGCAGATCTCGCAACTGGCCAGATCGTGCACGTAGGAATCCTCGATCAGCACGTTGCCGCCCATGTGCGGGCCTTCGCCGAGGCTGTGGATGTTCACCCGGCGCAGTGTGTAGTTGTCGAACCCGACCGCGGCGTTCGTCGTGCCGGAATTCATCCCGTCGATCTCGGTGTCCTCGATGACCGCGTTGCGGAAACCTTCGTAGATCCGGATCGGGAAGTAACTGTCACACCGGACCCGGCTGCGTTTGATCCGGACGTCGTCGGCTTTGATGCTGACGCAGCCGCGGATGTCCTTGCCGTCGATCACCGCACCTCGCTCGGTGATCTGGAGCTCCGCGTCGGGGGTGAGATCGACGCCCGCCGTGGTCAGCTTGACGCCGGTCGGCTGCCAACCGGTATTGCCGGCGTGCGGAAAACCGCACTCGCGCAGAGTGTTGATGCAATTGGTCTTGATCGGCGCCGGTTCGGTCGCGGGTGGTGGTTTTCGCGTGGCGCCTGTCGTCGTCGATTGGGCGGTGGCCCCGGAAGGCGCGGGTGGCGCGGTCGATTCCGTCGACCATTCAACCGGGGGCGTGGTGGTCTCCGGCGCCGATGCCGCAATGGGATTGCACGCCGCGAGAGTGGTGCACACCGCGGCGATTGAGAGCAGGGTTCTCAGCCTGTCGCGCCGGTTGGGGAATAACTCGACCATCCGGCCTCCCGGTTTGTCGACAAGGCAGGGTCGAAGCCCTGAGTGTGAAGCGTACAGAATCCGTGTACACCCAGGATGGTGAATTCGACCTGACCGGTTGGGCGCCCTGTGCGGAACCGGCGCTGAGTCCGGGTGGCGCCGAATCCGCGCCACCCGCGCTTACTCGGCCGTGAGCAGGTCGACCACGTCGGCCATCACCTTGCGCCAGTGATCCCGCTGGCGTTCCCGTTCCTCCGGACCCACCATCCGCTCCTGGTGGAACGTCAGCCGCGTCTTGCCGCCGCTCGCCGAGATCGCGATCTGCACCGTGGTCTCGTGGTCCCAGCCGCGAGGCCGCCAGGTCAACCGGACCCGGTCCAGTTCATGCAAGCTGCGGACCTCGCCGACAGTGCCGTCCTTCGTCGCGTACGGCTCGCCCTTGGCCAGGGTGGCTCCTTCACCGAGCCACAGCGCGATCCCGGCCTGGCTCATGACCGCCGCCCACACGGCTTCCGGCGGGAACGGCAGCGTCTTGGACACCCCGATCTGGAAGCCCGCGTCCTTCGTCTGACCGATCACGACAACCCCTCCCGTTGTAACCGGTATAACCGGTAGTGAAACCGACTATACTGGTTACGTGTCCAGTCGAACAAGGGTCCTGACCGGCCTCGACGGCCAGCGCTACCACTTCGACCCCGGCGCGTTCTGCCTTGAGCTGCTGGTGACGGGCGGGCCCGGACCGGGCGAGGCGTACGAGATCCTCCACGAACCAGCCGACCTGGCCAGCTGGCTGCTCGACTCGCGCCTCAACGACACGGCGCCGGTTCGCCCCGAGGACCTCGACATCACGGCCGGGGACTTCGAGTACGTCGTGAGGTTCCGCAACACCCTGTGGTCCGTTTTCCCGGCCTTGGCCCACGGCCGGACGCCCGCGGCCGGTGACATCGAAGCGATCAACGACGCGATCGGTGACCCGCCGCGTCCCCGGATCGACCCGCAGACCCGGCTGCGCGGATGGGCCACCCCGGTCACCGGCAGGCAGATCGCGGCCCAGGCCGCCCGCGAGGCCGTCGACCTGCTCGACTCGCCCCGGCTGCGGGAATGCGCGGGCGACAACTGCTATCTGCTGTTCCTGGACACATCCCGGCCGGGAAGGCGGCGCTGGTGCTCAATGGAGCGCTGCGGAAACCGCAACAAGGTGCGGGAATACCGCTCCCGCTCCGGGGGAGCGCCCTGACACGCCGGTGGCCCTAAGGGTGTTCCCGGATGTCGGTCACGGTGGTGTCACGTAGAAATAACCCGTGTCCCCATCGAGAAGAGTGATGACGTTAGCCGCTGCCGTGGTTGTGGCCGTCCCGCTGATCGCGACCGCGAGCTCCGCGGACCAACGAGGATTCTCCGCCGTTGTGCGCTACACCGAGAACGGCATTCCGCACATCAAGGCGAATACCTTCTCCGGTCTGGGTTATGGCTACGGCTATGCCGCCGCGAAGGACAACGTCTGCCAGCTCGCAGACCTTTATGTCACGGTGAGTGCCCAGCGGTCGGAGCATTTCGGCCCCGACAAGCCGGCGGATCCGTCATTCGGCAACGCGTCGACGAACCTCGCCAGCGACCTTTACTACCAGCACGTCAACGACTCCAAGGTGATCGAGCAGCAGCTGCGGCAGCGGCCGCCGTCCGGGCCGCGCCAGGAGGCCAGGGAGATCGTCCAGGGCTACGTGGCCGGGTACAACCGGTTCGTCGCCGAGCGCCGGATCACCGACCCTGCCTGCCGCGACGCCGCATGGGTCCGGCCGATCGCCGAGATCGAGGTCTACCGGCACCTGCATGCCCTGGCCACGACGGGCGGCCTGGGAGGGGCGATCGACCAGATCACGTCGGCGACGCCCCCGGTCACCCAGAGCGAACCGGCCGCGATCCCGCCGGACGCGGCCGGCAAGGTGGCTGAGGCGCTGAACGTCCTCGAGGACATGGGCAGCAACGGGTTCGCCCTCGGCCGGGACGCCACGGCCAACGGCAAGGGTCTGCTGCTGGGCAACCCGCATTTCCCGTGGCACGGCGGCCGCCGGTTCTGGCAGGCGCAGATGACCGTGCCCGGCAGGCTGGACGTCTCGGGCGCGAGCCTGCTCGGCCTGCCGTTCGTGCAGATCGGCTACACCAAGGACGTGGCGTGGACCCACACCGTGGCCACCACGCGGACATTCGGGCTGTACCAGCTGCAACTGGTACCCGGTTCCCCGACGACGTATCTGGTCGACGGCAAGCCGGAGCAGATGACCAGCCGCAAGGTGGCCGTGCAGGCCCGTAACGCCGACGGCACTCTCTCCACAGTGGAGCGGACGTTGTGGTCGACCCGGTATGGCCCGGTGATCGGCCCGACGCTCGGTCTGCCGCTGAACTGGACGAGCACCACGGCGTACGCGATGCGGGACGCCAACTGGGGCAACATCCGTGGGCTCAACACTTGGTTCGACATCGCGCAGGCCCGTGACACCCGCGGCGTGGTCAAGGCGCTGTCGGACACCCTCGGCTCACCGTGGGTCAACACGATCACCACTGACCGGTCGGGCAACGCGACCTACGCCGACATCCAGGTGGTCCCGCACGTCACCGACGAGCTGGCGCAGCGCTGCAACACCCCGTTGGGCGCGGCGGTGTTCCCGAACACCGGGGTGACTGTGCTGGACGGCTCGAAGACCAGTTGCGCCTGGGGCAACGACCCGGACTCGGTGGTGCCCGGATTGTTCGGCCCGGCCAGGCAGCCACAGCTGACCAGGACCGACTACGTGGCCAACTCCAACGACAGCGCCTGGCTCACCAATCCGGCCGCCCCGATCACGAACTACCCGAGGATCATCGGCAACGTCGGCACCGAGCGCGGTCCGCGCACCAGGATGGCCATCACCGAGCTGACCGGCGAGCGGTTCTCCCGGCAGTCCATGCAAGACATGTTGTTCGAGAACCGCAGTTTTGTCGCCGACCTCGCCGCGGACGACACGGCAAAGATGTGCGACACGCTGCCGGATGTCGCGGACGCCTGCGCGGCCCTACGACATTGGGACAAGACGTACTCCACATGGAGTAAGGGATCTCTGCTGTTCGAGCGGTTCTGGATGAAGGTGCCGTCGGGCTCGTGGAAGGTGCCGTTCAACGCCGCCGACCCGATCCGCACGCCGAACACGTTGAACACGGACAGCCCCGCGGTCCGCAAGGCGTTCACCGACGCCGTCGCCGAACTACGCGCCGCGAAGATCCCGTTGGACGCGCCGCTGGGCCAGTACCAGTACGTGGTCCGCAACGGCGAGCAGATCCCGGTCCACGGCGCGCCGAACAACCTCGGCGTACTGAACATGCAGGTCCCGGTGTGGGATCCGGCGAAGGGCAACACCGAGCTGCTCCACGGATCCAGCTACATCCAGGCGGTGTCGTTCGACGGCGACCGTTGCCCGGATGTCCGGACGTTGCTCACGTACTCGCAGTCGACCGACCCGACCTCACCCCACTTCGCCGACCAGACGAAGTTGTACTCCCAGGGCGAGTGGGTCCGTGGCCGGTTCTGTGAGCACGAGATCGTGACGTCACCGCAGCTGAAGATCGTCCATCTGCGCGGCTGAGAACGGTGGTGGCGGAGCTTGCCGCTCCGCCACCATCTCAGGCGACCTTCAGGTGCAATCCGGTGCTCGCCGCGTGCCTGTCGACGAGCTGGGCCGTGTGCCAGCCCTGCGGCCGAAGCCCGGCCAACAACCGCGAACGAACCTCGGGCGACCGGCGCATGTGCCGCGCGAACGACCATTTGAGCAGCACACGCCCGCGCGCGACCTGACCGGCGAGCGCCTCGGCAGGCGTGCAGTCGATCCAGATGAAATGCCGATGCCGCCGAGTGATCGCGCCGATCACCGCGAACGCCGTCCGCGTCCCCGCACCCGTCGCCGGATCATGCAGCAACACCGGCCGCGGCGAGCACAGCACCGTCACCAGCACACGCGCGGTGTGCAGCAAATGCACAAGCGGCCGGTACCACCCGTACGGAACCGAACGAGGCAACAGCCGCGCCAGCAAGGACCGCATATGGTCGGTGTCGAGCACACAGATCGGCACGTTGGCCTGGGTACGTCGCAGCAGCGTGCTCTTGCCTGATCCTGGCAAGCCCGCCACGACGACCAGTGCCCGGCTCTCGACCGTAATGTCCATATTCGGACAACGTCGCAGTACGCCAGACAGTTCTCCGGCCGGCACCCGTTCGTCGGATTCCACAGCCCGGAACAAGGCGGATACTCGGCAGGTGGTCGGGAGGGCTGTCACCACACGGGGCTGGCGCCTGCGCCTCGTCATGCTCATTTTCGCCATCCCCGACCACGACATGCTGCACGGTGACGACGCGTCCAAGCCCGATGGACCACGGTATGGATGTGGCGAACCCGACTGCCGGGAATCGATTCCCGAAGCCATCTACCTGGCTGAGCGGCCGCTCGTCCGGACGTGCCCGAGGCATCGCCGCCGCAGGATGACCAAGAGGATCGAGTGACCCGTGGGAGCCGTCGACGATTTCACGAAAGAGACCATCAGCAGGCTGGGGCCGGGCGCGTACCTGGTGAACATCGTCCCGAGCGGGGCGTTCGTGCTGACGACATGGGCCTTGCTGGCCTCGGATCTCCTGCCGTGGGAACGTCCCACGAGCCCGGCGGCGGGATCCGACGCCGTGCTGCAGGAGGCGCGGGCCCTCGGCGCCTCGGGCTGGGTCCTGCTCCTGGTGGCGGTCCTGGTGGTCGCCGTGTTGCTGAGGCCCTTCCAGATCTCGGCGGTCCAGTTGCTCGAAGGCTACTGGCGGAGCCGGTTCGGCCTGCGACTGCTTGAGCGGCTGGCGGTGGAACGGCACGTCCGGAAGTTCGACGTGCACGAGGCATGGTCGAGGGTCCTGCCAAGGCACGGCTCAAGCGTCGACTTCCAAGAGGTCGCCCGGCACAGCCGGCGCGAGCACCGCCGTGCCCAGAAGGCGTATCTGGGCAGGCGGATTGTGAAGGCCTATCCGTTGGACCGGACGATCTTCCTGCCGACGAGGCTCGGCAACGTACTGCGGAGAGCGGAGACCACAGCGGGTGAACGGTATGGCCTCAACAGCGTGGTGACGTACCCGCGCCTCTACCCCCACCTGTCCACGCCGATGAACAACGCGTTGGCCAACAGGATCGACTTGATCGACACGGCTTGCACGTTTGTCATCGTCTTCGGGGCGCAGGCGGTCATTTCCGCGCCGCTGCTGTGGAACGTCGACGGATGGAGCTTGATCCCGGTGGCGTTCGTCGTCTTCGCCGCACTGGCGTATCGGGGCGCACGCACAGTCGCTGAGCGTTATGCCGAGTCGTTATGCGCCGCGTACGACTTGCACCGATTCGACATGCTGAAGGCGATGCACCGCAAACTCCCTCGTGATCCGCAGGAGGAACTGTTCGAGAACCAGGAGCTGTCGAAGTTCCTCGCGCAAGGCAAGCCATGGCCTGAGATCACCCAACGCGGGTGGTCATATGACCACCCGGCTGACGATCCAGCCGAACCACCCCGCCCAGGCCCATGACGTGAACTATCGCCAGCACGGGTTCCTGGTCGTCGGAGCCGTGTTTGGCGAACCTGGCCTCAGTCAGTTCGGTGAACTCCGCCGCCTCCTTGATCAACGACAGATCCGGGTACGTCCGGGCGTGGTCGAGAACACCATCGAGTGAGATCAACTTCGCGGCGGCCAACCTGCCGCCGACAACGGTCCAGTGGTCCGGCAGGGTGACCCTGACCTGCCCGCCCCAGCACGTGATCAACAGCTCGATGATGCCACGCTGGGGAGGGGCCGCGGCCCGCAGGTTCGCGGTGATCCGCACGCTGAGCACGCTCCGCAGAAAAAGCCGCTCCGGGCACAGTTCGTCGGACCGCAGACGCACCTTCCTGGGGAACAGGACAGCCGACCTTCGCATGACCGGGTCGGCGTTCGGTTGTTCCGTGCCTGCCCTGCGCATCAGAAACAGCCCTCCGCCCACGGTGATGATGCCGCCGCTCAGCGTCCACACCTCCGGACGCGGCGGGTCGAGGACCACGACGAGCCCGGCGACGATCAGGACCAACGGTCCCAGGAGGGCACCCGGTGGCGCAATCGCCGACAACAACGCGACGGCCCCGGCTGCGAGCAGCAGCCATCCGGCGTTGTCCAGCACCACTGTGCCCAGGCGCGCGAACCCGCCCGGCCCGGACGCGGCGAGAACGGAGCCGGCACTCACCGCGAGCAGCGCCAGCAGCACCTGCCACCTGGGCACGTCGGAGACTACTCGGCCGCGGGTGCCTCGATCCGCGGGAACAACGCCGGGGACTTGGTGACCTGCACGCCGGCCAAGCCTTCGAGCCAGTTCTGGGCACCCGGCACCTTGTCCGGCTCGGCGCCCAGCGTGCGCACGATCGTCTCGGCGGCCTGCGGGAGGAACGGCAGCAGCAACCGGCCGAGCTGGCGCACCGCGCCGGCCAGGTAGTGCAGCGTGGTGTCCAAAGCGGCGGCCTGTGCCGGGTCCTTCGCCAGGTGCCACGGGGCACGCTCGTCGACGTACGCGTTCGTCCGGCGGACCAGGTCCCAAATCCGGGCCAGGGCCTCGCGGTGGTCGTATCCGGCCATCGCCGCGACGGACGCCTGCTCACTGGCGGCCAGCTGCTCGGCCAGCGAACGCTCCGGGTCGCCGATCTCGGCAGGCTCGGGAACCACGCCGTCCCGGTACCGGACGGTCATGCTGGTCGCCCGCGACAGCAGGTTGCCCAGGCCGTTGGCCAGATCCGCGTTGTACCGGGCGATCAGCCGTTCCTCGCTGAAGTCGCCGTCGATGAACGGGGAGAACTCGGCCAGCAGGAAGTAGCGCACGGCGTGCGAGCCGAACCGCTCGATCAGGTCGGCCGGGTCGATCACGTTGCCGGTGGTCTTGCTCAGCTTCTGGCCCGACGCGGTGATGTAGCCGTGCACGACCACCTCGGTGGGCATCGGCAGGCCCGCGGACATCAGCATCGCGGGCCAGTACACGGCGTGGAACCGCGTGACGCCCTTGCCGACCACGTGCACGCGCTTGGCCGCGTCGACCCAGTACTTCTTGTACTCCTCGCCGTCCCGGGTCCAGCCCAGCGCGTTGGTGTAATTGGTCAGCGCGTCGATCCAGACGTACATGACCTGGTTCTCGTCGCCGGGAACCGAGATGCCCCAGCCGCGGGCCCGGCCGGTGGACCGGGAGATCGAGATGTCCTCCAGTCCCGACCGCACGAAGCTGGCGACCTCGTTGAGGCGCGATTCCGGGACCACCTTCAGCTCGCCGGACTCCAGCGCGGCCAGCAGCTTGTCCTGGTAGCTCGACAGCCGGAAGAAGTAGTTCCGCTCGCTGACCAAGTCGGGCACGGTGAAGTGCTCGGGGCACTTGCCGTCGACCAGTTCGGCGGGCGTGTAGAACTGCTCGCAGCCCACGCAGTACAGGCCCTCGTAGTCCTTGGCGTAGATGTCGCCCCTGGCCTCCATCCGGCGCCAGATCTCGATCGCGCCGTCGATGTGGTCGGCGTCGACGCTGGTGCGGATGAACCGGGACAGCTTGGTCTGCAGGTCGGCGGCCATCCGCTCGAAGAAGACGACGTTGCGGTCGACCAGTTCGCGCGCGGTGATCCCTTCCTTCTCCGCGGCGAGCACGTTCTTGAGGCTGTTCTCGTCCGAACCGCTCAGGAAGTAGACGTCCATGCCCTGGCTGGCCATGTGCCGCGCGTACGTGTCGGCCTGGCTGTACTCGAACGCGTGCCCGAGGTGCGGCTGCGCGTTCACGTACGGGATGGTCGTCGAGATGAAAGCGGCCTCGGCCATGATCTTCCTAACCCCTTGAGTGCCGGACACCCAAGCTTATCCACCTGCGGTTGGGTAGCCTCGGCCGGGCGAGCGCGAGGAGGCCGGTGTGATCAGGGAACAGGCTGGTCAGGTACTGGCCGCGAACCTGAGGGAGCTGCGCGGGCAGGCCGGTCTGTCGCTGTCGGAACTGGCCCGGCGCTCCGGGATCGCCAAGGGCACGCTGTCCCAGTTGGAATCCGGTACCGGTAACCCGACGATCGAGACTGTGTTCAGTTTGTCGAACGCTTTCCACGTCCCGGTGTCGAGCCTGCTGACCGAGCGTGCCGATCCCGGCGTGGTCCTGGTCCGCTCGGCGAACCTGGACGTGCTCAGCAGCAACGCGGTCGACCTGCGGTTGCTGCGGCGGGTGGACCTCACCGACACGGTGGTCGAAATCTACGACCAGCGGGTCCGGCCAGGCGCGGTCCAGCATTCGGCCGGTCATCCGGGATTCGAGCACGTCACAGTGACCGACGGTGTGTTGCGGTTCGGTCCGCCGGACGAGCCGTACGTCCTCGGCCCGGGTGACTACATCTGCTTCCCGGCTCACCGGCCGCACATCTACGAAGCGGTGGACGGCCCGGTGACCTCGGTCTTGCTGTTGCAGTACCCCTCCGGTTCGGCCGCCTCGTCCGTTCACCCCTAATGGCCCATTGGACGCGCCAGGGATCGGAGCTACCCTGCTGTCGTTCACTTTAATGAACGGTGGTGGTCATGCACCCGGACGTCGCGGTCGTCGGAGCGGGCATCATCGGCGCCGCCTGCGCCGAGGCGCTCAGCGCGGCCGGAATCCGGGTCACGGTGATCGACCGAGGCGCTCCGGCGAGCGGGACGACCGCGGCGGGCGAGGGCAACGTCCTGCTGTCCGACAAGCCGCCCGGCCCGGAACTCACGCTGGCCCAGGCCTCCGTCGCCCGGTGGCCGAAATTGCTGGCCACCCTCCGCGACCAGCTCGGACCCCAGTTGGCCGAGGTGGAATGGGACGCCAAGGGCGGCCTGGTGGTCACGCTGGAGGACCCGGGTGCGCTGGCCGATTTCGCCGACCAGCAACGGCGGGCCGGGGTACGAGCGCACCTGGTCACGGCAGCGGACGCGGTGGCGCTCGAACCGAACCTCACCCCGGACGTGGTCTCCGCCGTGCACTACCCGGACGACGCACAGCTCCAGCCCGTTCTCGCCGCCACGACGTTGCTGGCCGCGGTGAAGCACCGTGGCGGTGACGTCCGGGGCAACGTCACCGCGCTGGGCGTTCGACCTGGCGGGCTGCTCACGTCCGAAGGGCTCCTGCCATGCGGCGCCGTGGTCAACGCGTGCGGACCGTGGGCCGGTCAGTTCAGCGAACAGGCTGGAGCGCCGATCAACATCCAGCCGCGCAGGGGAGTGGTCCTCGTGACGAGCCACACCTCGTACACCGTGCGGCACAAGGTCTACGACGCGGACTACGTCGGTGCGGTCGAAAGCGGCGCGGCCGACCTGCAGACGTCCACAGTGGTCGAATCGACCCGGGCCGGGACGATCCTGATCGGCTCAAGCCGGGAACGTGCCGGCTTCGACGACACGTTGCGTGTCTCCGTTCTCCGCGAACTGGCGCGCAAGGCCGTCAGGCTGTTTCCGACCCTGACCAAGATCCCGATCATGCGGGCGTATGGCGGATTCCGGCCGTACGCGCCCGACCATCTGCCCGTGATCGGCCCGGATCCCCGAGTCCCGGGTCTCTGGCACGTGACCGGGCACGAAGGCGCGGGAATCGGCCTGGCCGCCGGAACGGGCCAGCTGTTCGCCGACCTTTTCCTCGGACGGCAGCCGATCGTCGACCCCGGACCGTTCCGAGTGGACCGCCCGGCGGTGATGACATGCACGTGACTGTCGACGGCGAGGAGGTGCCCGTACGGCCTGGTCAGACCATCGCGGCGGTGCTGCACACCTTGGGGCGCTCGCGGATCTTCTGCGGGATCGGCGTGTGCTTCGACTGTGTAGTCGAGCTTAATGACGTGCCGGATGTCCGTTCGTGTCAGCGGATAGCGGCCGACGGCGACATCGTGCGGACACGATCATGACTGTGGTCGTGATAGGCGCCGGACCTGCGGGTATCAGCGCGGCCCGAGCCGCGGCGGTCCGCGACGCAAGCGTGCTGCTGGTCGATTCCGGGCCTTCCGTAGGTGGCCAGTTCTTCCGCCAGCCTTACGACCGCCCGCGCACGCTCCCCGGCGTCGAGCATCTGCCGTCCACTGTGGTCTGGGCGGTCGAGGGACGCCGCGTGCATCTCCTCAGTGGCCCAGTAGACGGGCCAGACCGACGTGCCCGCACGGTCGACGCCGACGCGATCGTGCTGGCGACCGGCGCGTACGACCGAGTCGTCCCGTTCCCCGGTTGGGACCTGCGCGGCGTGTACACCGCCGGCGCGGCACAGATCCTGGCCAAAGAACAGCGCCTGCCCATCGGCAAACGCGTACTGGTAGCCGGGACCGGGCCGTTCCTGCTGGCCGTCACGAAGTCGTTGATGGACGTCGGCGCTTCGGTGATCGGCGTGCTGGAGGCGAACTCTCCGGCGCGGTGGCTGCGTACTCCGCTCGCCGGACGTCACAAGTTCGGCGAGGCGGCGCGGTATGGGGCTCTTCTCGCGCGCCACCGAATCCCATACCGGACCAGCACCGCAGTGGTCGCGGCGAACGGCGACGGCCATGTTCAGACGGCGACCGTCGCGCGGCTCGACAATGACTGGCATGTCGTCCGCACCGAGGAAATCGAGGTCGACGCGGTGTGCGTCGGCTACGGATTCACGCCGCGAACCGAGCTCGCGATCGCCGCGGGATGCGTCCTGGCGAACGGTTTCGTCCAGGTCGACATCGCCCAGGCAACGTCGGTTCCCAGTGTGTTCGCGGCCGGGGAGATCACCGGAATCGGTGGCGCGGACCTGGCTGCGGCCGAGGGGACCGTCGCCGGGATCGCCGCAGTCGGCGGCGACGTGCCGTCGGACACACTGCGGAAAGTGCGCCAAGGCCGCAGGTTCGCGGCAGCGATGGCCCAGGCGTATCCCATAAAGCCAGGGTGGCGCAGCTGGCTGGCCACCGACACCATCGTCTGCCGCTGCGAACGGGTCACCTACGGCGCGTTGTGCGATGCGGTCGAAACCAGGGCAGCGACCGGGGCCCGGACCGTGAAGCTGGTCAGCCGGGTAGGCCTCGGCCGCTGCCAAGGACGGACCTGCCTGCGCAACGCGGCCGACCTGACCGGAGTGCCTTTCCCCGAACGACGCCCGATCGCGGCACCGCTGCGGCTGGGCGAACTCGCAGCCGAGGAGGAAGAGTGACCGAGGAAAAGCTCGACGGCGTCATCGTCGCGACGGCGTTGCCATACGCGGAGGACGCGAGCGCACCGGCTGGGCTCCGAGTCGACCTGGACCGTTACGCCGACCACTGCCGGTGGCTGATCGAGAACGGATGTCGTGGCGTCGGCCCGAACGGCTCGCTCGGCGAGTACTCCTCGCTGACCGACGACGAGCGCCGTGCCGTCGCACGAACCGCCGTCGAAGCCGTGGGCGACAAGGGAATCGTCGTGGTCGGTGTGCACGGCGTCGGCTCGCACCAGGCGCGGCAGTGGGCCGAGGCCGCGGCCGAGGACGGCGCGGATGGCGTGCTGTGCCTGCCACCCACGCTGTACCGGGCGAACACCGGCGAGGTGATCAAGCACTTCGAGCAGGTCGCCGCCGTGGGCCTGCCGGTCATGGTCTACAACAACCCGTTCGACACCAAGGTCGACCTGACGCCCGCCGTGCTCGCGGAGATCGCCCAGCTCGACAACGTGGTCGCGGTCAAGGAGTTCTCCGGCGACGTCCGCCGGGTGACCGAGATCCGCGACCTGGCGCCGAACCTGACCGTGGTCGCCGGGGCCGACGACGTGCTGGTCGAGTCCGTGCTGATGGGCGCGACCGGCTGGTTCGCTGGTTTCCCGAACGTCTTCCCGGCCGAATCCGTGCGCCTGTTCACCCTTGCCCTGGAAGGCAAGCTGGCGGACGCCCGGGCGCTGTACGAGTCCCTGGTCGGCGCCTTCCGGTGGGACTCCAGGACCGAGTTCGTGCAGGCGATCAAGTTCGGCATGGACTTCGTCGGCCGTTATGGTGGGCCATGCCGGCCACCGCGTGGACCGTTGTCCGCCGACCAGCTTGCTGTGCTGGAGGCCGACATGCGCCGAGCGGTGGGGATGGCCTGAAATGCGCGCCACCCGTTACTTCACCGCGGTGGACTCGCACACCGAAGGCATGCCGACGCGCGTGATCACCGGCGGAGTCGGCGTGATCCCCGGCGACACCATGGCCGAGAAACGCGCCTACTTCGTCGAGCACCTCGATCACATCCGCCAGTTCCTGGTCAACGAGCCGCGCGGGCACGCCGCCATGAGTGGCGCGATTCTGCAGCCACCCACTCGACCCGACGCCGACACCGGAGTGATCTACATCGAGGTCTCCGGCTGCCTGCCGATGTGCGGGCACGGCACCATCGGGGTGGCCACTGTGTTGGTGGAGACCGGCATGGTCGAAGTCGTCGAACCCGTCACCACGGTCAGGCTGGACACGCCCGCCGGACTGGTCGTCGCGGAGGTCCAGGTGCGCGACGGCCATGCCGAGTCGGTCACCATCGAGAACGTGCCATCGTTCTCGCTGGAGCTGGACGCGGCCGTGACTGTGCCGGGGATCGGCGAGGTTCGCTACGACATGGCCTATGGCGGGAACTTCTACGCCATCCTGCCGGTCAAGGACCTCGACATCCCCTTTGACAAGTCCGAAAAGGACAAGATGCTCACGGCAGGCCTGCGCATCATGGCCGCGATCAACGCCGAGCGCCGTCCCGTGCATCCCGCCGATGCCCGAATCAGCGGTTGCAAGCACGTACAACTGGTGGCACCCGGTGGTGAACACAGCGACGCTCGCAACGCCATGGTCATCCATCCTGGCTGGTTCGACCGATCCCCGTGCGGCACAGGCACTTCCGCACGAATGGCGCAACTGTACGCCCGTGGCGAACTCGCCATCGGGCAGGACTTCGTGAACGAGTCCCTGCTCGGGACGACGTTCACCGGACGACTCAGCAGAAAGACCACCGTCGCTTCCGTCGAGGCGGTCGTTCCCACGGTCACCGGTCGCGCCTGGATCACCGGTATGGCTCAATACCTGTTGGACCCCACCGATCCTTTCCCGCGAGGTTTCACGCTGTGACCGGCCGCGGTAGTCCTCATCTACCGTGGTCAGCACTTCGTATGCTTTGGACAGAGGACAACAATGCACCGTCAGCGTAGCCAGATCCACTGACGCTGCAAGGCGATGAAGATCCACATCGTCGAGTTGTCCACAGGGCGCGAGTTATCCACAACGTGCACAACGTAATCCCTGTTGATCAACGTCCGCCGGTAGGCTGGGTTCGGGGTCGCCCCCCCGGGAGTGGTGGGGGCTGTCTGGGAGCGTTTGGGTTGTATGGCAGTTGTTGGCCTGTAACAGGTTCGGCTTGTGTGGGCGGCGGATGCCTTGTAGATCAGGGCTTTTCGGCTCGACGGTCTAGGCGGGCCGTCGGCTTTCGATAGGATCGGTGTGGCTCCGCAGGGCGGAGATGCACGAGTCATGCCCAGTGTCCGTCGTTGCGGAATCACGGGCAGATGAGCCGGAGGCGTACCCCAGAACTGGTAGGCCTTGGCGGTCGAGAACCGGAGGCAGGATCGAGCCGTTGGGATGAGATACGCCAGGAACCGAACGTCACATGGTCTCGGAGTCTGAGACCGTGGACCCGGTAAGGGTGATCCGTATGAAGAGGCCATGGTGAACGCGGCCACCCGCTCGTCGCCCCAACGGCCAGCAGTGCAAGGAACCGGCGCGCCCGAGCGTGGAGACCGTAAAGGACTCGGCGGCGTCCCAGTACGCGGCGACCGCGTGGCGCAACGTTCTGCTGCCGTGGTCGGCGCGCCATGGAGGCGGCCGAGTTGCCTCGATCGGCACTGTGCGACGCGAACCGAAGGGAACCTGTCGATGGCCAGTTGAGCGTCTGCCGGGTCCGGGGGAACGGCGAACAGGCCATCAGATTCGGAGCGCGGTCGAAAAACCGGCGACCGTGCCGCCTGTTGCTCGCTGAGCGGGTTAGCGGGGGTGGTATGGCTGTCCACGTTTGCGCGGAACGACGGGACGCGCCTAATCGCCAGGATGACGTTGTCACCACTTGCTGGCGATAAGGTCTGTGTCTGTTTCGGAGCAGCGCATTTCTGAGGCATTACTCCATATGGAGTAACCGACGGAGGGGTGTGGCCGTCGGAGTCGTCGATTCTTCGGAGTGTGAATTTTCTCGCCATCGATCGGAAGCCCCGGCCAAACCAGACAACTCGGCCGGCGCCGCGGCGTTCCGGAAGGTGCCCTGGACGGCGCGGAATTTCCCCGCAGTCCTCGCTCCGGTATCGGAGCGCACCGACAGCATGATCCATCGCCGACGACTGGTTGCCCGACCAGACGAACATCGCGCTGCCCGGAAGCGGCATGCTGGCGCGAACGCCACCTCGTCGTGCAACAAGGCCGTCGACCAGGCCCGGGGAATCCCAGGTCGAGGTGGGCATGCCCGATGTCAGGCGGTGTTTCCCGGGCGCTGCCGCGGCCGACCTTCATCGACGGACAACGCGCCCATGGTCCTTATTCGGGGTGTCCCGCTGAAAGCCCGAATTTCCCGCCATCACCGCCGGGTGGGCCCGGTGTCCTGTCCACCAAGCGGTGCTGACGGACGTCGGATCACCCGCGCTCGGCGTCAGAACTAGACTCTGAACGCAAACCTGCGAGCGTCCGGGTCGCAAGTCGAATGTCATTGGCACGACGCAGTTCGCCCAGGTCGGTCAAGTCGAACGCGAAACATGGCGGTTTCTCGCAGAACATCAACCTGCACGGCGTGCAGGGAACCTTCCGGGTGCCCGCACGGCGTTCATGTCAAGGGACTCGCGAGGGCCGACGGAAAACCCATCTGATGCATGTCAGGGTGTGCTCCGCCACGCCGGAACGCCAGCAGTTGCGAAGTGCCGGTAGTGACAAACTATAGTCTCGAGTAACTCCTGCGCCGGGTTGATTCCATCGGCGGGAGTTACCCATTGTCACCACTGTCGCAAATCGAGGTAACCTTTAATGGCTCAGAGGGTCACCGTCCAGTTGGTTGATGACCTCGACGGCACCGCCGCCGACGACATCAGCACCGTGAGCTTCGCGCTCGACGGCGTGAGCTACGAGATCGACCTGACCGAGGCCAACGCCGAGAAGCTGCGTGCGGGCCTCGAGGAGTTCGTCAACTCCGCACGCCGTATCGGTGGCCGTGTCAAGCGCGGCACGTCGCCGACCAAGCGCGCCGGTTCGCCCGCGAGCCGGGAGCAGACCAAGGCCATTCGGGACTGGGCCCGGCAGAACGGCTTCGAGCTTTCCGACCGCGGCCGTATTCCGGCCAACGTCATCGAGGCGTTCGAGGCGGCGCACACCAGCAAGGGCAAGAAGAAGGGCGAGCCGGCATTCTCGTCGTGATGCCGGTGCTGGAAGTGGCCATGGGGAGAGCCACTTCCACCTCCCGCCGGAAATCACCCGCGGCGGGGATTTCTGTCTGATTTTGTCAGCGCGTCCGAAGACCGTCGAAGGTGATCGCGCAGACCGCGTCGGCCAGCTCCTGGCCACCGAGCCCGCCTCTCGGGCGATACCACTCGATGAGCGAGTTGACGGTCCCGAACAGCAGTCTCGCCGTCACCGACGGGTCGATGTCCGGCCGGACGTCCCCCTCGGCCTCCGCTTGTTTCACCAGTTCGGTGACCAGCTGGTCGAACTCGCGCCTGCGGGCCAGTGCGGCGCGCTCGACCTTCGTGTTGCCCCGCACGCGCAGCAGCAGCGTGACGAACGGCAATCGCTCGACGAGCACATTGATACTGCCGCGGACCAGGAATTCCAGCCGGTCGATCGCCGGTCCGTCGATCGTCATGGCCTCGTCGGCGACCGCGAACAGGCCGTCCAGTGCCCGGTCGACCGAGAGGCGCAGCAGTTCGTCCTTGCTGGCCACGTGGTAGTAGATCGCGGATTTGGTGATTCCCAGCTTGCGGGACAACTCCTCCATGCTGGTGGCTTCGTACCCGCGTTCGTTGAACAGTTTGACCGCCACCGCGAGCAGCGATTCGAGGTCGTATCCGGGACGGCCGCGGCGGGTCATCGGTTGATCACCCTGCTGCGTCCCCGGAACTCCGCGATCACTTCGCCGTCTCGGTCCACGGTCACGTCATAAATCCCGCTTCGGCCGTAGCGCGTCTTTTCCACGGCGTGCGCTGTGAGAACATCGCCCGCACGCGCCGATGCGACGAAGGTGATGTCCGCTCCGGCGGCCACCGTGACCGGTCCGTGGCTGTTGCAGGCGAGCGCGAAAGTCGTGTCGGCGAGCAGGAAAACGTATCCGCCGTGGGCGATGTCGTGGCCGTTCACCATGTCCGGTGTGACGCGCATCCTGGTGACCGCGCGGCCGTCGGCTGCTTCGATCAGTTCGATGCCCAGTGCCCGCGACGCGGCATCCGCTTCGAACATGTCGTGCGCCGCATTCTGTGACACCGGATTCAC
Organism: Kibdelosporangium persicum; assembly: GCF_013280595.1. Lineage (GTDB taxonomy): Bacteria > Actinomycetota > Actinomycetes > Mycobacteriales > Pseudonocardiaceae > Kibdelosporangium > Kibdelosporangium persicum. The sequence goes on along the minus strand of NZ_JAAATY010000008.1, from coordinate 304,144 downwards.
CACCTTGCCAACTGACCGAATGGACGGTTGATAATAACGGGTATGGCCGAGGCATTCGTGGTTGACGGTGTCCGAACAGCGCAGGGCCGGTACGGCGGGGCGCTCGCCGGGGTGCGGCCGGATGATCTGGCGGCTCTCGTGGTGGCCGAAGCCGTCGGCCGGGCCGGAGTGCCCGCCGACGAGATCGACGAGGTGGTCCTCGGCGCGGCCAACCAGTCCGGTGAGGACAATCGTAACGTCGCCAGAATGGCGGTGCTGCTGTCGGGCCTGCCGCACACGGTGCCCGGCTACACGGTGAACCGCTTGTGCGCCAGCGGGTTGACCGCGGTCGCGTCCGCCGCCCAGGCGATCAAATCGGGCGATGCGGACATTGTGGTCGCCGGCGGTGTGGAGTCCATGACCCGTGCGCCCTGGGTGATGGCCAAGCCGGGCACGCCGTGGGCCAAGCCGGGGGAGATCGCCGACACATCCTTGGGGTGGCGCTTCACCAACCCCAAGTTCTCGGGCGGGACCACGCTTTCCATGGGCGAGACGGCCGAGGAAGTGGCCACTCTGGACGGCATCACCCGCGAGGACTCCGACGCTTTCGCTTTGCGAAGCCATTCGCGCGCGATCGCGGCGATCGACGCGGGACGCTTCGACCGCGAGATCGTGCCAGTGGCGGTCAAGGACGGCAGTACGGTGACTGTGGACGAAGGACCCCGACGCGCCACGACGCTCGAAAAGCTCGGCCAACTCAAAACCGTCTTCCGTAAGGACGGCATCGTGACGGCCGGCTCGTCGTCGCCGTTGTCTGACGGTGCCGCCGCGCTTGTGCTCGCGAGCGAGGCCGCCGTCGAGCGCCTGGGCCTCAACCCACGCGCGCGGGTTGTCGCCAGCGCCAGCGCGGGCGTTGAACCACACATCATGGGCCTCGGTCCCGTGCCCGCGACGGAGAAGGTGCTTGAGCGTACGGGCTGGCAACGCGACGACCTGACGGTCGAGTTGAACGAAGCGTTCGCCGCACAAAGCCTCGCGGTGATCCGTCGACTGAAGCTCGACGAGGAACGCGTCAACGCCGACGGCGGGGCCATCGCGCTGGGCCACCCGCTCGGCTGCTCCGGCGCTCGCCTGGTGGTCACTTTGTTGGGCCGCATGGAGCGCGAGAACAGCAACCGAGGCATCGCCACGCTGTGCGTCGGCGTGGGTCAGGGCGTCACGGTCGCGTTCGAGAAGCCCTGAGCTGACGGACGGCGTAAGCCTCGACAGCTGACGCCAACCAGTCAGGCAGAGCCTGATCCGCTTTTTCGGCCATGGCCCGCTGCCTGGGATCTGTCCGGTACATGGCGCCCATCGCGGCGTACGCCTCGGGTGTCGGTTGCCAGTAGTGCAGTAGGGAACTGGCTGATCCGACGAGCCTCGAACAAGCCGAGGAGAACATGCGGCGCGACGGTTTGTTGTGCCTGGCCGACCGGTGGCTCGTCGAACTCGACGGTGATTGGCGTGAGGCGCGGCTACAGGAGGTTCGCCCGGACCGTGTCCGGATCTGGTGGGCCGACCTGATGGCCGAGCAATCGCCGGATCCGCCGCGCCTAACGTCCTTCGAACGTGGGCGTCTCCTTGGCGAGGAACGCCTCCACGGCATTGCGGTGGTCCTTGGTGACGCCGAGGCGTGCCTGCCCGGCGCCCTCGGCCGCCAAAGCCTGGCTCAACGAAACCGCCATAGCCGCCTTGGCCTCGGCATACGCCAGCGTCGGGCCGTTGGCGAACTTCTCCGCGAGCGCGATTGTCTCGGCCGCCAGGTCCTCCGGTTCGACCACCTGCCCGACGATGCCCCACTGCAGGGCCTCCTCGGCGCTGAACGTGTTCGCCCGCAACACCAGTTCGCTGGCCCGCGCGGCACCGACCGCCCTGGCCAGCGTGACCGACAGGCCGGAGTCGCAGGTCAGGCCGATCGCGGTGAAGGCCGTGCCGAACTTGGCCTTGGCCGACGCGATCCGCAGATCGCAAGCCAGCGCGAACCCGAGACCGGCGCCGACGCACAGCCCGTTGATGGACGCGATGACCGGCTTGGGCATGGTCGCCAGCCCGAGCACGATCGGGTTGTAGTGCTGCTCGACGGTGTCGAAAGCGTGCGTCGCGTCCGCCCGCAACGTCTCCGCGTGCTCCTTGAGGTCCTGGCCGACGCTGAACGCCTTCCCGGTGCCGGTCAGCACGACCGCGCGAACGCCGGAGTCCTTGCCGGCCTCGGTGACCGCGTCGAGCAGGTCGCTTTTCACCCGGGTGGTCAGCGCCGCCGAAGTCATCGTGATGGTCGCCACCTGACCCTGGCGAACCAGCGTCACACCGCTTTCGTCGGCCATGCCGCCAAGCTACCATGCCTACTGAACGGACGGTTAGTAATTCAGCCGGGAGGCGACCAGGATGGCTCCGCTGCGCAGCTATGTGTCCGGCCGGTGGCACACGCCCGATGACGAGGGCGCGCCGCTACACGACGCGGTCACCGGCGAGGAGATCGCCCGGATCTCGTCGGCCGGCGTCGACATGGCCGCCGCGCTGGCCTACGGCCGCGACAAGGGCGCCGAGCTGCGTGAGCTGACCTTCCACCAGCGCGCCGCTCTGCTGAAGGTCCTGGCGTCGTACCTCATGGAGCACCGCGACGAGCTGTACGCGCTGTCTCACCGCACGGGTGCGACCAAGGGCGACAACAAGTTCGACATCGACGGCGGCATAGGCACGCTGTTCGGTTACTCCAGCAAGGGCAGGCGCGAGCTGCCCAACGACACCGTCTACGTCGACGGCAACGTCGAACCGCTCGGCAAGGGCGGCACGTTCGTCGCCCAGCACATCTGCACCCCGCTGCAGGGCGTCGCGGTGCAGATCAACGCCTTCAACTTCCCCGTCTGGGGACCGATGGAGAAGTTCGCGCCCGCGTTCATCGCCGGCGTGCCGAGCCTGGTCAAACCGGCGAGCCAGACCGCGTACCTCACGGTCCGGCTGATCGAGCTGATCATCGAGTCCGGCATCCTGCCGGAAGGATCGCTCCAGCTGGTCACGGGCAGCGCGGGTGACCTGCTCGACCACCTCACCGAGCAGGATCTCGTCTTCTTCACCGGTTCCGCCTCCACGGCACAGCGACTGCGCGCGCACGAGAACGTGGTCCGCCGCTCGGTCCGTTTCAACGCCGAGGCCGACTCGCTGAACTGCTCGATCCTCGGCCCGGACGCCACCCCCGGCACGCCCGAGTTCGACCTGTTCGTCAAGCAGTTGGTCACCGAGATGACCGTCAAGGCAGGCCAGAAGTGCACCGCGATCCGGCGCGCGTTCGTCCCGGCCGGACTGCTGGACGACGTCACCCAGGCCACCAGCGAGCGCCTCGCCAAGATCACCGTCGGCAACCCGGCCAACGCGGATGTCCGGATGGGCGCCCTGGCCAGCCTCGAACAGCGCGAGGAGGTCCGCCGCTCGCTCAAGGCCCTGCTCGAGGCGGGCCACGTGGTGTTCGGCGACCCCGACCAGGTGTCCGTGGTAGACGCCGATGCCGAGCGTGGCGCGTTCATCTCGCCCGTCCTGCTGGTGGCCGAAGATTCCAGCCAGGCCCAACCGCACGAGGTCGAGGCGTTCGGACCGGTCAGCACGCTCATGCCGTACCGCGACACGCAGCACGTCATCGAACTCGCCGCACGCGGCCACGGCAGCCTCGCGGGCTCCGTCGTCACCGCGGACACCCAGTTCGCTCGTGACGTCGTACTCGGGGTGGCCCCATGGCACGGCCGTCTGCTCGTCACCGACAACGAGAACGCCAAGGAGAACACTGGCCACGGCTCACCGTTGCCGGCCCTCGTCCACGGCGGCCCCGGTCGAGCAGGCGGCGGTGAGGAGATGGGTGGCATCCGTGGCGTGCTGCACCACATGCAGCGCACGGCCGTACAGGGCAGCCCTCGTGTTCTCACGGCGGTCACGAACCGTTGGGTGCCGGGCTCGGAGCGGACCGAAGGCGAGCACCCGTTCCGCAAGCACCTGGAAGACCTGCGCCTCGGCGACACGGTCGTTGCCGGGCCGCGTGAAGTGACCATGGCCGACATCGAGCACTTCGCCGAGTTCACCGGCGACACGTTCTACGCCCACATGGACCAGGAAGCCGCCGCGGCCAACCCGTTCTTCGGCGGCCGCGTCGCCCACGGCTACCTCGTGGTGTCGTTCGCCGCTGGCCTGTTCGTCCAGCCGGACCCGGGCCCCGTGCTGGCCAACTACGGCCTGGAGAACCTGCGCTTCCTGACGCCGACGTTCCCCGGTGACTCGCTGACGGTCACGTTGACCGCCAAGCAGATCACGCCGCGCAACGACCAGCAGTACGGCGAAGTCCGGTGGGACGCCGACGTGACCAACCAGAAGGGTGAGTCCGTCGCCAAGTACGACGTGCTCACCCTCGTGGCGAAACGGGAGCAGTCCTCGTGAACCTCCAGGAACACTTCGACGCCACCATCGAGCGTGACCAGCGGATCGAGCCGCGGGACTGGATGCCCGAGGGCTACCGCAAGACGATGATCCGCCAGGTCGCCCAGCACGCCCACTCGGAGATCATCGGTATGCAGCCGGAAGGCGACTGGATCACCCGCGCGCCTTCGCTGCGCCGCAAGGCGATCCTGCTGGCCAAGGTGCAGGATGAGGCCGGCCACGGGCTCTACCTGTACTCCGCCGCGGAGACGCTGGGCGCCGACCGCACCGACCTGACCGAGCGGCTGATCGAAGGCCGCCAGAAGTACTCGTCGATCTTCAACTACCCGACGCTGACGTTCGCGGACGTCGGCGTGATCGGGTGGCTCGTCGACGGCGCCGCCATCTGCAACCAGGTCCCGTTGTGCCGCAGTTCGTACGGGCCGTACGCGCGGGCGATGATCCGGATCTGCAAGGAGGAGTCGTTTCACCAGCGTCAGGGCTACGAGCTGCTGATGACGATGATGAGCGGCACCCAGGAGCAGCGCGACATGGTGCAGGACGCGACCAACCGCTGGTGGTGGCCGTCGCTGATGATGTTCGGCCCGCCGGACGCGGAATCGACCAACACCGCGCAGTCCATGGCGTGGAAGATCAAGCGGCACACCAACGACGAGCTGCGGCAGCGGTTCGTGGACATGAGCGTGCCGCAGGCCGAGAAACTCGGCGTCACGCTGCCGGACCCGGACCTTCGCTGGAACCCCGAACGTGGCCACTACGACTTCGGCCAGATCGACTGGGACCACTTCAAAGAGGTGGTCAGCGGCAACGGCCCGTGCAACAAGATCCGCATCGAGCGGCGCCGCAAGGCACACGAGGACGGCCAGTGGGTGCGCGACGCGGCCGCCGCGTACGCCGCCAAACACAAGGAGGCCGTGGCATGAGTGACTGGCCGCTGTACGAGGTGTTCGTCCGCGGGAAGCGTGGCCTCAACCATGTCCACGTCGGATCGCTGCATGCCGCCGACGACGAGATGGCGCTGCGCAACGCCCGCGATCTCTACACGCGTCGCAACGAGGGTGTCAGCATCTGGGTCGTCCGTGCCGACCACATCACCGCGTCGAGCCCGGACGAGAAGGACCCGTTCTTCGCGCCGAGCGGGGACAAGGTCTACCGGCACCCCACGTTCTACGACATCCCCGAAGACGTCCCCCACATGTGAGCCGAGATGTCCTTTGACAACGCCTACGAGGCGCTTACCGAAGACAATGACACCCGGTGGGCCTTCGGCACCGGCTTCACCGATCCGCTGGCGGGCATGGACACGTCGGTTCCGTCCGGTGTGGACGCCGCCGAGCTGGCCAGGTCCTGCCTGTGGCTCGGTGACGACGCGCTGATCATGTCGCACCGGCTGCAGGAGTGGGTGGCCGCGGCGCCGGAGCTGGAGGACGAGGTCGCGTTGGCCAACATCGGCCTCGACCTGCTCGGCCAGGCCCGGCTGCTGCTCGCCCGTGCGGCCAAGGCGGATCCGGCACTGGTCCCGGCGGTGAACCAGTCCGATGAGGACGCCTTGGCGTTCTTCCGCGCGGCCGAGGACTTCCACAACGTCCGGCTGGTCGAGCTGGCGGGTGGCGACTTCGCCTTCTCGATGGCCAGGCTGCTGGTGTTCAGCACCTGGCGGCTGGCTCTTTTCCAGCGCCTGGTCGATTCGCCCGACCAGGTCCTCACCGCGATCGCGGCCAAGGGCGTCAAGGAACTGACGTATCACCGCGACTACGCGGCCCGTTGGGTCGTCCGGCTCGGCGACGGCACGGATCTGTCGCACGAACGGATGCAGGCCGGGCTGGACGAGGTGTGGCCGTACGTCGACGAGCTCTTCGACGGTGAGAATGAGGACGACAAGGCCCTGCGCGAGGAGTTCGACGCGGTGATGGCGCAGGTCATCACGGCTGGCGCGCTGAAGCAGCCATACCTGCGCCCGGTCCCGACCGCAGGGCGGCACACCGAACACCTGGAGCCGTTGCTGGCTGAAATGCAGAGCGTCGCCCGAGCCCATCCGGACGCGACATGGTGAGCGCGCGTGCCGTGGCCGAAACGGTCACCGATCCGGAACTGCCCATGCTGACCCTGGCCGATCTGGGTGTCCTGCGTGAGGTCGAGGAGACGCCGGATGGCGTGGTCGTGACCATCACGCCCACGTACACCGGCTGTCCCGCGATGGACGCCATGCGTTCCGACTTGCGCTCGGCGCTGCACCAGGCCGGGTTCGGGGCCGTCGATGTACGCACGGTCCTGTCGCCCGCGTGGACCACCGACTGGATCACCGCGACAGGACGCCAGAAGCTCGCCGAAGCCGGTATCGCCCCGCCCGGCGCGGCGCCCAGAGGCGGCCCGATCCCGCTCACGCTGACCGCCCCGCCCAAGCGGGTCGCGTGCCCGCGGTGCGGGTCGCCGGACACCGAGCTGTTGTCGGAATTCAGCGCCACGGCGTGCAAGGCGCTGCGGCGCTGCCGGGCGTGCGCCGAACCGTTCGAACACGTCAAGGAGATCTGACAATGACCACCTCCTTGCGTCGCCGGACCGAGTTCCACAAACTGACCGTGGCCCACGTGGAGCGCCTCTGCGACGACGCCGTCGCAGTGACCTTCGACGTACCCCCGGACCTGGCCGCCGAGTACGACTTCCGTGCCGGGCAGTCGCTGACTCTGCGGCGGATCATCGACGGCCGTGACGAGCGGCGCTCGTATTCGATCTGCGCCATGGTCGGCTCGAAACCACGGATCGGCGTCCGTGAGGTCCCCGGCGGTGCGTTCTCGCCGTGGCTCGTGCACGAGGTGCGACCCGGCGACACCATCGAGGTCCTGCCGCCGACCGGCGACTTCACGCCCGAGCCGGCACCGGCCCGGCACGTGCTGGTGGCGGCCGGCTCAGGAATCACGCCTGTGATGTCGATCCTGTCGACCGTCCTGCAGGACCCTTCGGCGAGCGCGGTGCTGCTCTACGGCAACCGCCGCACCAATACAGTCATGTTCGCCGACGAACTCGCCGACCTTAAGGACCGCTACACAGCCCGGCTGGAACTCGTGCACGTGCTGTCCCGCGAACCCCGCGAGGCCGAGCTGTTCACCGGCCGTTTGGACGGCGAGAAACTCCGCCTCCTGCTGCCCATGCTGACGCGGGTGTCCGAGGTGGACCACTGGTGGCTGTGCGGACCGTTCGGCATGGTGACCGAGGCGCGGGAAGTCCTGGCGGAACTCGGAGTTCCCCGGGAACGTGTCCACTTCGAGCTGTTCTATGTGGAGGACACGCCGCCCGAGCAGGTCCACCACGTCGACCCAGGCACGACCGGGCCCAGCGCCGAAGTGACCGTCCGGCTCGACAGCCGGACCACCACGGCGGTCGTGCCCCGCGACTCGACCCTGCTGGAAGGCGCCCAGCGGGTACGCCCCGATCTGCCGTTCGCCTGCAAGGGCGGGGTGTGCGGGACGTGCCGGGCCAAGGTGATCACCGGGAAGGTCCACATGCGCCGCAACTTCGCGTTGGAGGACGCGGAGGTCGACGCGGGCTTCGTACTCACCTGCCAGACCGTGCCCACATCGGACACCGTGGAGATCGACTTCGACCAGTGACACCGGCGATTCCGGTCCTGCCCTGCGCGTCCGATCTTCGGACCTGAGGGACCATCGCCGGTCAACGCACGGCGCACGCCCACGTCTCTATGGCGATGGCGCCGGCCGCGACCAGCATGCGGCGGCGCCGAGGTGGCGGGCTCAGCGAGGGCGAGCCCGCCACCCCCTGGGCTCGCATCAGCAGGCGGCCTGGAAGAGCCACTCGTTGCCGGTGAACCATTCGTTTCCCGCGAACCACTCGTTGCCGGTGAACCATTCGTTCCCTGCGAACCACTCGTTGCCCGCGAACCACTCGTTCCCGCGCTGGACCCACTCGTTGCCGCTCATGGTCGTTCCTCTCTGTACACATCGGATCGGTGCAAGACCCCCGACTGGCCGAAAGACATCGGGTGTCCTAGCCGATTACCGTTCACCGGGTGACCCGCGTTGCTGATACGGGCCTGGTGATGAGTGTGAACCCCAGGCTGCGCTGGGTCTCGCCCCGAAAGTGGCGTCTCTTCTCGCTTCCACCAGCCGCGTTGGCGTATGTGCTGGTCACGGACCTGGTCGCGGTCCTGGTCACAGTGATGGCGAGCCTGCATGTGAGCGTGAGCCGCACCGAATGGGTGTGGTTCGCGGTGCTGGCCACGGCATCGTTGCTGCACCTCGAGGCGGCGCGGAGCATCGAACGCAGGCGCGAGGTCGCCGTCGAAGGCGTCCCGTACACCAACCTGAAGTCACTCTGGGTGTTCACCGGGGTGCTTCTACTGCCGTTACCGCTTGTAGTCGCGCTCGTGGTGATCGCCTACGGGTTCTGCTGGGCGCGGGTCTACGGCCAGTTCGTCTGGCATCGCAAGATCTTCTCCGCGGCCACGTTCATCCTGGCCAGCACCTGCGCCTCGGCGGTGCTGCGGGCCGGTGGCCTGGAGAGCGCGCCACGTGTCCCGGTCGGACCGTGGTCGCTGGTCATCGTGATCGCCGCGGCCGCGACGTGGTGGCTGATCAACTACGCCATGGTCGTCGGCGCGATCCTCTTGTCCTCCCCGGAGGCCACCGCCCGGCGAGCCCTCGGTGACCTGTCCGACCAGCTCGTGGTGGCCGCCGCACTCGGCCTCGGTATCGCGGTCGGCGCCTTGGAGGCGTCCAACCCGTGGGTTGTGCCCGTGCTGATGGTCACCGTGCTGGCGCTCCACCGCGACCTGCTGCTGCCGCAGTACCAACGTCAGGCCCGGACCGACGACAAGACCGGGCTGGCCGCGCCGACGTTCTGGTCCCAGGTGGTCGGTGCCGAGTTGCGGCGCGCCGAGTTGGTCGGCGGCAACGTCGGCGTGTTGATGATGGACGTCGACAAGTTCAGCGAGATCAACAACAGCTACGGCCACCCAGCGGGTGACCAGGCGCTCCAGGCGGTCGTCCGGGTGGTCCGCTCCGAGATCCGCCGCGGCGACCTGGCCGCGAGATGGGGCGGCGACGAACTCGCGGTCGTGCTTCCCGGCACGTCCAGTACCGAACTGCTGTCGGTCGGCGAACGCATCCGGCTGCGTCTGGCGCACACGCCGGTGTCCATCACGCACGCCAAGACCGGCAAGACCCTTGTCCTCGACGGCATCAGGGTGTCCATGGGCGCGGCCGTCTACCCGGACTCCGGTGTGGATACCGATCGCCTGGTCCTGGCGGCGGACGCGGCACTGCTCGCCGCCAAGGAGGCCGGTCGCAACCAGATCTGCCTGGCCACTCCCAGCGACAACGGCGCGACGGCCCCGGCTGCGGACGTCATCCCATCAGCCATCCCCTTACAGGCGCGCCCACTGCGCCGTCGGACGGACATTCCCTCCTGACCAGGTGTAACTCGGGTTGTCCAAGTGTCCTAAGCGTTGGCCAAGTGGCGCATACCCTGGGCTCAGGAGCGACAGTTGTCCATATGTCCGACGGGTTGGACATATGGTGTATGCGGTTGACGATCGGGAGACAGCCGGTCCTTTTGTACACATGTCAGAGGTATTGGCCAGTTGGCACATCGTGCCCGGTGTCCTGGGACTTCGGCAGGTCCTCGGCGAGCAGCAGCCGGACCTCGGGTGACTCGGCGCTGCTGGTGATCCGGTGGCCCTGGAGAGCCACCGCCCGGTCGAACACGTTGCGGACGAACCGGCCGTTGCCGAAGGACTCGCCCCGGGGCGTGCGCCTGAGCAACTCGCGGACCGCCGGGATCACGTCGGGGTGCAGCTCGTAGCCGGCCTTCGCGGTCATCGCCTTGAAGATCGCGACCAGCTCGTCGTCGCTGTAGTCCGGGAACCGCAGCTTGGTCGGGAACCGCGACGCCAGACCCGGGTTCTTGTCCATGAACTTGGCCATCTTGCCGTCGTACCCGGCCACGATGACGACCAAGTCCTCGCGGTGCTCCTCCATCAGCTTGATCAGCTCCGCGATCGCCTCCGAGCCGTAGTCGTCGTACCAGGCCTCCGTCAACGAATAGGCCTCGTCGATGAACAACACACCGCCGAGCGCCTTGGCCACCGCCGCCCGCACCTTGGGCGCCGTCTGCCCGAGGTACTCGCCGATCAGGTCACCGCGGGAGACCTCGACCAGATGCCCGGACGACAGCAGGCCGAGTTTGGCGTAGACGGCCGCGAGCAGCCGGGCCATGGTCGTCTTCGCGGTACCCGGGCTGCCGGTGAAGACCAGGTGGCGCGTCGGCGCGGCCAGGGGGATGCCTGCCTCGCGGCGCATCCGGTCTGCCTTGGCCTCGGCCACCAGCAGCCGGACCTCGTGCTTGACCGAGTCCAGCCCGATCAGCTTGTCGATCTCCGACAGCGGGTCGTTCGGCAGCTCCACCCACGACGTGGTGGCCAGCGTGTCGGGGACGTCCTCGGCCAGGATCTCGTGCAGCGACTCGTCCTCGCCGACCACGTCGTCGGCCAGCACCCGCCGGGCCTGCCGGGCGATGGCTCGTTCGAGCAGCCCGATCGCCATCCGGGCGTTGCCGGTCGGCGTGGACTTCACCAGGCTCCGGACCTTCTGCACGACACCGTCCCGCAAGGTGAACCCGGCCGCTTCGGCCTTCGCCTCGAACAGCGCCACGAAGCTGTCCTCGGTCAACGGCGGGAACCGCAGCACGGACGGGAAGAACGCGGCCAGGTCCGGCTCGGACTTCAGCAGCCCGTTGACGCCCGCGTCCGGCCCGGTCAGCACGACCACGAGATCCTTGCCGTGGCTCTGCACAGCGGCCACCAACGCGTTGACGGTCTCCCGGTTGCGCCAGTCGTCGTCGCTCGGCTGCAGCTCGTGCGCCGACTCGACGCACAGCACGCCGCCGACGGCCCGGTCCACCAGCCGCCGGACCCGCGGCCCGATCTCCCAGCCTTCGCCGTGCACCAGGTCGGCCCGGTCGACCACCACGATGTGCCCGGACGACAGCACCCCGGTCGCCGCGAACATGCGGCCGAGAATTCGCGCCACCATCGTCTTGCCGGTGCCGGGCGGGCCGGTGAACACCATGTGCCGGGCCCGGTCGTCGACGACCATCCCGGCCTCGCGGCGCATCCGGTGCGCCTTCTCTTCGGCCACCAGCAGCGCCAGCTCCCGCTTGATCTTCTCCAGGCCCACGCACGAGTCCAGCTCGGCCTGCGGGTCGGACCCGGCGACGTCCCCGGGCACCAGTTGGCGCGGCAGATCGGCCTCGGTCACGCCAACCGACCGGGACGGCCCGACCTTGGCCCGTTTGCGCGCCGCGAGGACCGACTGCTCGGCGAGGTGCTCCACCAGGCGAGCGCCACGCAGGTTCAACAGCGGGGGAGTGCGGGTGAGCAGGACACCGGCCGCGAGACTGACCGCACGGCTGATCGACGCACCTCGCCGGGCGACCGCCCGCTTGAGCAGTTCGGCGTACTGCTTGTCGGTGAACTCGTGGGTCCTGGCCACCCGGAAGAGCTGGTAGAGCGCCGGGTTCGTGTCGAACAGCCTGGTGTCGCCGCCAAGCCCGCAGACCGCGATGACGTGCAGCTCCGGGTGCCGTTTGAGGCTGCGGCGCAGTTCTTCGGCCACCGCCGTGCCGCACCGGTCGATGCCGACGATCCGGTCGAGGCCGTCGAGGACGAGCACGTTTCGTTCGGCGATGCACTCACGGACATCCCGGTTCAGCTGCTGCAGCGCGTTGCTGGCGTCGAGCGTCGTGTAGATCGGGTCGGAAATCCAGCGCGCGCCGGCCACAACGCGGTTGTCCACCAGGTTCTGGATCAACGCGCTCACGGCTGTGCGGCGTCCGGTCGCGTCCGGGCCCGCGACCAGCAAGCGGATCCGGCGCTGCTCACTCGGCCGGTCCACCCGCAGATCCCGGATCGCCGAGGCCAGTTCGGGCTGGCCCACCAGAGAGAACTCCGGCCGGGCGGGCACCGGCTGTTCCTGGGCCGCACGCGTGACCACCGTGAACTTCCGTTCCAGCGGGTTGACCAGCGGACGCCGCCTGAACAGGTCACGGACGGCCCGCTGGAAGCTGGTCACCGGCAGCAGCGTGCCCGCCGAATTCGGCCCCTCCGGCAGGCCACGGAAACAGGCCTCCAGGCGCATCCCCATGTCCAGCCAGGCCCGGCACGCGTCCGCCTCGCCCTCGATCAGGCCACGGGCCAGCCACGCCCGGACCTCGGTCGCCCAGCTCTCGGCGAACGGCTGGCTGATGTATTTCTTGACGTTCTCGTACAGGGTCGTGTCGGTGAACACGGCGAACTCGGCCGGGCTCTCCCAGACACCCGCCTGCTGCAGCAGGCACGCGACGGCGGCCGCGGCCTCCCAGCCGGAGATCGCCGCGCGGAGCCGGTCGTGCGCCGCGACGAACCCGGAGACCACCCACTCCAGGTAGTTCACGGTCCCGGCCAGCTCGGGCAGGTCGGCGAGGATCTCGTCAGTGGCCGCGCGAGCCCAGACGTTGACGAGGTTGCCGTACGGCGTGCCGCTCTCCTCTTCGGGTTTGGGCAGCTCGTACAGCTTGATGGCGGCCTGGCGGCGCCGCTCGAACGGCTCGATCCCGGCGAAGACGTCCAGGCACTCCCGCGCCAGCTGGTAGGCCAGCTCCCGTTTGGCCGGATCGTCGCCTGCCGCCGTGATCAGCCAGTCGCCGGGCGGCCGGAACTTGTTGGTCCGCGCGGAGAACCAGGCCGGATCACGGTTGACCGGGAGCTGTTCACCGCGGAACGCGTTGAGCAGCTCCGCTTCCAGGTCCGCGCGGTTGCCGCCGCGGATGGCCGCGATCCCGGACAGGTACGGGACGATGCACCACAGTTCGGCGCCGACGACAGTGGCCTGCTGGCCGTAGAAGTCAGTCAGGTTGTAGGGCAGTTCGGCCACTCGCGGGTCGTTGTTGAGCACGCGGGCGCGCTCGGCGATCTCCTCCAGCAGGCCGTCCGGCACGCGCCACGGGCCGTGCGCGTACAAGTCCACGACGGGTTCGTCGCTGAGCAGTATCTCCAGGTGGTCGGGCAGTCGCGGACGTCCCATCGTGAGCCCCCTCTCGTCGGTTCGGACACCCTAATCGGCCCGGCATAGGCTGAGGACATGACCACACATTTCGATGTCGTCGTCCTGGGGGCCGGTGTCGGCGGCTACGTCGCCGCGATCCGTTCGGCACAGCTGGGCCTGAAGACGGCCGTCGTCGAGGAGCGCTACTGGGGCGGAGTATGCCTCAACGTCGGCTGCATCCCGTCGAAGGCGCTGCTGCGCAACGCCGAACTGGCGCACATCTTCACCAAGGAAGCCAAAGCGTACGGCATCCAGGTCGACGGCACGGTCAGCCTGGACTACGGCGAGGCGTTCCGCCGCAGCCGCAAGGTGGCCGACGGCCGCGTCAAGGGCGTGCACTTCCTGATGAAGAAGAACGGCATCACCGAGGTGCACGGCCGGGGCACGTTCGTCGACGCCAACACCATCGAGGTCGACGGCGAACGGATCACGTTCGACCACTGCGTCATCGCGGCGGGCGCGAAGCCGCGGCTGCTGCCCGGAACATCCAAAAGCGACCGCGTGGTGACCTACGAGGAGCAGATCCTCGCTGAGGACGTGCCGCAGAGCATCGTGATCGCCGGTGCCGGTGCGATCGGTGTGGAGTTCGCGTACGTGCTGCACAACTACGGCGTGAAGGTCACCATCGTCGAGTTTCTCGACCGGATGGTCCCGCTGGAGGACGAAGAGGTCTCCGCCGAGCTGTTCAAGCGCTACCGCAGGCTGGGCATCGACGTGCTCACCTCGACCCGCGTCGAGGGCATCGAGGAGACCGGTGACGGCGTGCGGGTCACTGTGTCCAAGGACGGCAAGCAGCAGGTCCTCGAAGCGGACAAGGTGCTGCAGGCCATCGGGTTCCAGCCGAACGTCGAGGGCTACGGCCTGGAGAACACCGGCGTGCGGGTGACCGACCGCGGCGCGATCGAGATCGACTCCCGTGGCCGCACCAACGTGCCGCATATCTTCGCGATCGGTGACGTGACGGCGAAGCTGATGCTGGCGCACGCGTCCGAGTCGATGGGCATCGTGGCGGCCGAGACGATCGCCGGCGCGGAGACCATGGAGCTGGACTTCGTGATGATCCCGCGTGCGACCTACTGCCAGCCGCAGATCGCCAGCTTCGGCTGGACCGAGGCGCAGGCGCGCGAACGCGGTTTCGACGTGAAGGTGGCCAAGTTCCCGTTCACCGCCAATGGAAAGGCACACGGTCTCGGCGACAGCGCCGGGTTCGTCAAGATCCTGTCCGACGCGAAGTACGGTGAGATCATCGGCGCGCACCTGATCGGCCCGGACGTCACGGAACTGCTGCCGGAGCTGACCCTGGCCCAGCAGTGGGACCTGACCGTCACCGAGGTCGCCAGGAACGTGCACGCCCACCCCACGCTGGGTGAAGCCGTCAAGGAGGCCATCCACGGCCTCGCCGGTCACATGATCAACTTCTGAAGTACACCCATCCGAGTGAAGCCGGTGCAAACGCCACGTGCGCACCGGCTTACCTTTTGTTCCCCACCTGACGGCGATCCGCGCCGTTCTATTGTGCGTTTTCAAGCTGCTGGTATGCCTCTTTGAGCTCCGTGGCTTCGGGCATGTGTTTTTGCTCCACAGCTTTGATGACCTCGGCAGCCCGCCAGCGGTTGGACGGTACGACGCGGCCGGATTCAAGTGCTTGTTGTGTGGCGTGGCAGGCTTCGTCGAATTGATCTGTGATCAGGAGCGTGAGGGCCAGGTCGAGTTTGGCGCTGGCGACGCGGCGGGGCCAAGTGCTGGTGTCGCCCGACGGGGCGAGCCTGGTGATGGTTTCCCGGGCATAGGTTTCGGCTGCTGGGTCACCTGCCCAAGCAAGAGTTGTCGCGGTATAAGCGATCGCTTTGTCCGGGTCGTATCGGTAATGATGTTCTGGGCGGGTTGGGCGCGGCAGGTTGGACACGTAGCCGTGGACGCGGGTGACTGCGGCGTATGTGGCTTCATGCTGACCGAGGCGTGCGCGTGCGCGTCCTTCTTGCATGGTCGACTGGATCAACACTGACGACCCTTGCGGGGCGAGTCTTTGTGCTGCTTGCGAAAGCTCCACCGCGAGCAGGTAGTTCCCGTCGGTCAACACGCGCTAGGCTTCGGTCTCATAGCACCAGGCGCGAATCTCGTCATGCTCGGCTTCACGGGCCAGCTCGGCTGCTGTCTTCAGCCGCGCAGTGGCCGCGTGTCGTTGTTTCAGGTCGATGTGCACAGTCGCGGCGAGCAATGACAACCATCCGGCGACAGTGACCAAACGCCGCTTCTGGGAAAGGGTGGCTTTGTGGTCGGCCAGTTTTGCCGCATAGGAAAGATAGAGCCGCAACCGTCCGAGCAACGCGGGCGGGTCCGCCTTGGGGTAGGACGTGGCAAGGTCATCGAATGCGGTCTCCAGGCGAGTGAGCGTTTCGTCTGACACATCACTGGCCGTGATCCGGCGGGCGAGTTCCACGGCCGCCAGCTCATCATCGGCGAGCTCATCCACCGTCAACTCCGCGCGTGAAGCCGCCATGGTCAGCTCGTCGGTAAGACCGCTGCTGCGGGCCTGACGCAGCCCAGCCACGCGTGCCTGAGCCTCAACCGCGCGGGTCTGCTGCTGTTGGTGCTGCTCCGCCTTGATCAAGGCTTGTAGGCCCATGTAGCTGGTGATCAGCATGCCGTCAGCGGCTAGGGCGGTATCCAGCGCGCCCCACAGTTCCACCGTGCCGCCAGGGCGGCCGTTCTCCAGGTGGGTAAGAGTTGTGCGGTCACAGCTCACCCGGGCAGCCAATTCCGCCTGGGTCAGTCCGGCAGCGGTACGGAAGGTGGCGAGCCGCTCACCCACCTCGCGACGCGTTCGAGTGATGGTCTCCGATTCATGGCCCACTTCTCACACCGCCCGGATAACGGTAGATGCCCTGGTCACCGACCCAACCAGGGTAGCCGTGTCAGTTGACCAGCTTGTGAACCCCGCAGTGATGATCACGTCCACAACATCGCCCACTCGCAGTTTCACCAGGTCGAATCGAACCAGTAAAGAAACTCGACCCGGACAGGAACACTCATGGCAGTCCAGTGCACATCATCAAGCCCCACCGCGGTTGTGGGCGCACCTGGCCGCACCAAGCCTCAACCCACCAATGGTCGCCCCTACCCGGGCGCGAGGGTCAAAACCAAGCACGAGATCCGAGGTCACTACAGGTTTGGAACCGTCGCCCTCTATGAATGGGACTGGAACGGCCTCCTGTTCCCTGTGGATATCGATCATGTCGGTACTCGCCTGTTCGCCGTTGCGGACGTAGAGATCGTCGACCAGTGAAGTCTGACAGCTATTGAGAGCGTGTACTCCTTGATGACACCTTCACGAGATCAACAGGTAGCCATGCCATCGAACACCAAGGAAATCGAGCCAAATCGTATCACTGTTCCGTATGTGACGGCATGGTCCGCTGAACAGGACCGTTCCGGTGAACTGATCTGCCGGGCCAGAGGCGGTATCGGTTATGCCGATGAGACGGTCATGGATCGCGATTCTCGCGGTGTCCTGTGGATTCGCGCGGCTTCCCGTCCCGGCGAAGGGCGACCGGAATTCGGCGAAGTTCATTCGCTGCGGCAGCGCAGGGCCATGCGGCGGCTGTTGTGCCAGGTGTGCGGAGGACCGGCTGATCAGACCGCGGCCGGAACCCTGTGGCTGCTGCCTGACTTCCGTGAGGACTGGCCGGGGTGGCCGAACGCCATGGCCAACGCTGAGCCACCGGTATGTCCGCGCTGCGTCGAGGTTTCGGTCCGGCTGTGCCCCAAGCTGCGCCGGGGCGCGGCGGTCATCCGGGCACGAGAGTGTCCTTTGGTCGGCGTACGAGGCACGCTTTTTGTCCGGGGCGATGACGGGCCGGTGCGAGCCGCCAATGACGTCTTCGCCTTCGGTCACCCCAGAATCGGCTGGGTCCAAGCTTTCAGCCTGGTCAGGCAGTTGGGCGACTGCACGCTGATTCCGCCGAGCGAGCTGGCCGGTTGTGCTCCGTGACCAGGCGGCCGCGATCGGTCCTGGTCACGGGGCGATCGCACCGGCTTTGTAGCCGAGGCGATAAACCGAACGCACGACTCCCTGGCCCAGTTTCTTGCGCAGGTAATACACGTACGTGTCCACGGTGGATTCGCTGGCATCGGTGCCGAATACGCGGTTGCGCAACTCCGCTTTCGGGTAGATCACCGTCGGCCGGGCCACCAGCGTGCGCAGCAGGTCGAATTCCCGGACCGACAACGAGACCCGCTTGCCCCGGGGCAGGACGACCTCATAACGGCGGACGTCGAGTTGTGCGCGGCCGAACGGGATTGTCTCGGCGTTGTCGATGTGCCGTCGAAGCAGGCCGCGGATTTTCGCGAGCAGTCGCGCGGGCAGGAAGGGCTTGGGCAGGTAGTCGTCCGCGCCCGCGGCCATCGCGTCGGACTGGTCCTTGTCGGAACCGATCGCCGAAAGCACGAGCGCCCGCGCGGTGACCGCTTTGCGGCGCAGCTGGGCGAGGGTCTCGAGGTTTTCCTCGGACCGGTCGACGATCAACACGTCATAGTACGAGTCCAGGGCCTTGCCCATTGTCGGATCGACCTCGTACTGGTATCCGGCTCCGTCGAGCAATTCGCCCAGGCGGGTGACGAGCACTTCGTCGTCGGCCACGATCAGCAGCCGCGGCGCAGCTTTCGGGTTCACGTTTCCATCCTGCCCGCACCGCCCGGAACGTGCTCCCCGTCCACTGTGTATCGCATGCCCACCTCCCTGTGGCCCTCCGAGCTTAGCGGGATGGTCACGGGATGTGCTCACCGTGTGGCGATCAGCGATGGACTCCGGTGTTCCGGCGCGGCATAGTGGCCCGCTGGGAGGTAAATATGTCACCAGAGGCACTTTCCCGGCGGGAACTTCTTTACCGAAGCGGCCAAGTAGCAGCGGGTCTGACGATTACCGGGGCGACGACGGCGGTCGCCGAACCCGAGACGGCCGCGGGGCAGGTCGTCTTACGCGAAGGTACGAACATGTCCGCGGCGCTGTCCCCGGACGGCAAGCGGATCGCGATCGATCTGGTCACCGGCATCTGGGTGCTGCCGGCGACCGGCGGACGGGCGAGAAGGCTGACCGACGACTTCCAGGACGCGACCCAGCCGGCCTGGTCGCCGGACGGCCGAAAGCTCGTGTTCCAGTCGTATCGCGACGGCAACTTCCACCTCTATGTCATCGACGCCGACGGTGGTACGCCGCGCAAGCTGACCAGCGGAGCCTTCGACCACCGCGAACCGGTGTTCTCGCCGGACGGCAAACGCCTGGCGTTCAGCAGTGACCGCGACGGCAGCTACGGCATCTGGCTGCTCGACTTGGCTTCCGGAACCCTCACGGCTGTGACCACCACACCGGACGAGGAAGCCATGCCCAGGTGGTCGCCCGACGGGCAACGCCTCATCTTCACCGTCAACGACACCGCCATCGACACCGTGACGCTGGCGACCGGCGAGCGGACGCGGCTGGTCACGGCGACCGGCATCGACCGGTTCTACGGCCCGGGTTTCGGGCCGGACGGCCAAACCCCCAGCTACATGCGGCTGCGTGGGCCGGACGCCAGCCTGATGCTCGGTGACCAGCAGGTGACCACCGGCGAGGACGTCTTCGGGTTCGCGGCCACCTGGACGGGCCAGGACGTCTGGTACGTCGCCGACGGCCGCATCCGGGTCCGTTCGGGCGCCGCGGTCCGCGATGTCCCCATCGAGGCAAGCGTTTCCGTCGTGCGGCGGGACTACCGGCGCCGGGTCCGCGACCTCGATTCGCCCGCGCCGCAGCCGGTCCGCGGTATCGCCAGCCCGGTCGTGTCGCCGGACGGCTCGCAGATCGCCTACCGCGCCCTGAACGCGCTGTACCTGGTCCCGAGCACTGGGGGAGTGCCGAAGCGGATCGTCAGCGACCAGTACTTCAACTCCGACCCGGACTTCTCACCGGACGGCAGGAGCCTGCTGTACATCAGCGACCGGCTGGGCACCGCGGACCTGTGGCTGCGGGATCTGGCCAGCGGCACGGACAAGGTCCTGACGTCGTTGCCCGGGGCGCAGACGATGCCGCGATGGTCGCCGGACGGGCGGCGCGTCGCGTACATCGACCAGGATGGTGCACTGTGGACGCTGGAGGTCGCCACCGGCGCCGTCCAGCAGATCACCCCGGCGCTGTTCATGCCCGGCAGGCCGAGCTGGTCGCCGGACGGCAACGTGATCGCAGTCGCGGCCGTCAAGCCGTTCTCACGGCGTTTCCGTGAGGGCACAAGCCAGATCCTCACCGTCAACCTGCGCACGAGCGAGCTCCGTTACGCCGAACCGATGCCGTTCCGTTCGCTCGCCACCCGCGGCGACGACGGTCCACTGTGGTCGCCGGATGGCAGGTACCTTGCCTTTGTCGTGGAAAGCGTCGCGTGGATCGCGCCGGTCGACGCCACGGGCAAGATGATCGGCGACCCGAGGCAGGTCACCCACGAGGTCACCGATTCCCTTGCCTGGCAAAGGTCCGACGCGTTGGTGTACCTGTCGAACGGGCAACTGCGGGTGGTCAAGATCAGCGGCGGACGCCCGCGCACTGTCCGGCTCGCGGCGACCTGGCGCCGTCCCCGGCCGCCGGAGCGGTCGATCATCCACGCGGGCGCGGTGTGGGACGGTGAATCCGAGCGGTTGCGCGACGACGTCGACATCGTCATCGAGGACGGCCGTATCGCGGAGATCAGGCCGCATCGCCGTGGCTCCGAAACAGTCGACGCCAGCAAGCTCGTCGCCATGCCGGGCCTGGTCGACGCGCATGTGCATTGGCATTTGCGTGGCCGTGCATGGGGCGACAGGCAGGGCCGGCTGTGGCTCGCGTACGGCATCACGACGACGCGATCACCCGGTGACCCGGCTTACCAGATGGTGGAGACGCGGGAGGCGCTGGAATCCGGCAGCCGGGTCGGGCCGCGATTCCTGGCCACGGGCGAGGCGATCGACGGGTCGCGGGTCTACTACAACTTCATGCGGCCCACGTTGTCCCGCAAGCAATTGGACCTCGAGTTGTCGAGGGCCGTCGCGCTCGGCTACGACATGGTCAAGACGTATGTGCGACTACCAGTGGAGTACCAGCAGACAGTCATCCGCGCCGCGCACGCCGCCGGTATCCCGCTGTCGTCGCACTATCTGTACCCGGCGGCGAACATCGGTATGGACGGGATGGAACACACCGGGGCGACCAACCGGCTCGGCTATTCGCACACGGTCAGCCGGATCGGCCGGGCGTATCAGGACGCGGTCACGCTTTTCACCCGATCGGGTATGTCGCTGACGCCGACCTTGTTCAACTCCAAGGTTCTCTACGCCGAGGACAAGTCGCTGTTCACCGACGAACGGACCAAGGTGCTCTTCCCGCAGTGGGAGTACGAGCGGCTGGCGAGTGATATCAACGCGATCGGCACACCGGGCGCGCCGACGCCGCAGGCGCTCGCCGCGAACGTCGACATGGTGCTGCGGGTGCATCGTGGCGGCGGGCTGGTGATCTGCGGGACGGACGCGCCGCTGGACAACGTGGCCGTGTCGTTGCACCAGAACCTCCGCGCGATGGTGAAGTACGGCTTCACACCGCGCGAGGCGTTGATCACCGCGACGCGCAACCCGGCGGTGTGGCTCGGCCTGGAGAACCGGATCGGCGTGCTCAAGCGTGGCGCGTTCGCGGACCTGGCGCTGGTGGACGGCAACCCGTTGACCGACATCAAGGCGGCGGCTGCCGTGCGGCGTACGGTCGTGGGCGGCGTGCAGCGAACCGTCGACGAACTGATGGCGCCTTTCCGGAGCCAGGCACCGGCGAGCAGCCGGGTGGTCAACGCGGTCCTGCCCGCGAGGGCGTCGGCCAAGCAGCAGCACTGGTGGCACGAACCCGAATGGGCGACCCACATCTGCTGTGACCACTGAGAGGGCATCGGCAGGTCACGTCCAACAATGCGGCTATTCCAGCTGCGCTAACAAAGGACTTCAGAAAGTCCTGATGGACTGCACAACAGGCCCGGGTCCACACTGCCCGCATGAAGGCACTCGTCAAGCTGGTCGAGGGCCCGGGCCTGGAGTTCACCGACGTCCCAGACCCCGAACCAGGCCCGAACGACGTCGTGGTGCGTGTGCTGCGCACCGGGATCTGTGGCACGGACCTGCACATCGACGCCTGGGACGACTGGGCCGCGAAGACCATCCGGACGCCGCTGGTGGCCGGCCACGAGTTCGCGGGCGAGGTCGTCGAGACCGGCGCGGCCGTCACCGTCGTGCAGGTCGGTGACCTGGTCAGCGGAGAGGGCCATCTGGTCTGCGGCACGTGCCGCAACTGCAAGGCCGGCAGGCGCCATTTGTGCGCCAACACCCGTGGCCTGGGCGTACACAGCAACGGCGCCTTCGCGGAGTACGCCGTGCTGCCGGAGCAGAACGTCTGGGTGCACCGCAATCCGGTCGACCTGGACGTGGCCGCGATTTTCGACCCGTTCGGCAACGCCGTGCACACCGCGCTGTCGTTCCCGGTCATCGGCGAGGACGTGCTGATCACCGGTGCGGGCCCGATCGGGATCATGGCCGCGGCCGTCGCCCGGCACGCCGGCGCCCGCAACATCGCCATCACCGACGTCAGCGACCACCGGCTCGAGCTGGCCAAACGGGTCGGCGTGGACCTGGCTCTGAACGTGCGCCATACCTCGATCGCCGACGCGCAGGCCGAGCTGGGCATGTCCGAGGGCTTCGACATCGGCATGGAGATGTCCGGCCAGCCCAGCGCGATGCGCGACATGATCGCCAACATGGCGCACGGCGGCCGGATCGCGCTGCTCGGCCTGCCCGCCGCGGAGTTCCCGGTCGACTTCAGCGCGGTCGTGCTCAAGATGCTGCACATCAAGGGCATCTACGGCCGGGAGATGTTCGAGACCTGGTATTCGATGTCGGTGCTGCTGCAAGCCGGTCTCGACCTGACCCCGGTGATCACCCACCGGTATCGGGCGCACGAGTTCGACCTGGCCTTCGCGACGGCCAGGAGCGGTGACTGCGGCAAGATCATTCTGGATTGGACGGAGATCTGATGTACGGCGCGATGCGCGACGACCTGCGGGCCGGGCTGGACGAGATCCGTGCGGCGGGTCTGTACAAGGCGGAGCGGGTGATCGGCACCCCGCAGCGGGCGGCCGTGCGGGTCGGCACCGGCGACGAGGTGCTCAATTTCTGCGCCAACAACTACCTCGGCCTGGCCGACCACCCGGCGCTGATCGAGGCGGCGAAGAACGCGCTGGACGAGTGGGGCTTCGGGATGGCCTCGGTCCGGTTCATCTGCGGTACCCAGCAGCCGCACAAGCAGCTGGAGGCCAAGCTCTCCGAGTTCCTCGGCACCGACGACACGATTCTCTACAGCTCCTGCTTCGACGCCAACGGCGGGCTGTTCGAGACGCTGCTGACCGACCAGGATGCGGTGATCTCCGACGAGCTCAACCACGCGTCGATCATCGACGGTGTCCGGCTGTGCAAGGCCCGCCGGTACCGCTACAAGAACCGGGACATGGACGACCTGGAGCGCCAGCTCAAGGACGCCGCCGACGCCCGGTACCGGCTCATCGCGACCGACGGCGTGTTCTCCATGGACGGCTATCTCGCGCCCCTGGACCACATTTGCGACCTGGCCGAACGGTACGACGCGCTTGTCATGGTCGACGACTCGCACGCCGTGGGCTTCACCGGCCCGACCGGTCGCGGCACGCCCGAACTGTTCGGCGTGACCGACCGGGTGGACGTCATGACCGGCACGCTGGGCAAGGCCCTTGGCGGCGCCAGCGGTGGTTACGTCTCCGGGCGCGCGGAGATCGTCGAGATGCTGCGCCAGCGCTCACGCCCGTACCTGTTCTCGAACTCGTTGGCGCCGTCCATCACGGCCGCGTCGTTGGCCGCGTTGGAGTTGCTCAGCTCGTCGGGTGAGCTGCTGACGAGGCTGCGTGAGAACACCACCCTGTTCCGGACGCGGATGACCGAGGAGGGCTTCGACCTGCTGCCGGGCGAGCACCCGATCATCCCGGTGATGATCGGCGACGCCGCGCTGGCGGGCCGGCTCGCGGACCTGTTGCTGGAGCAGGGGATCTACGTGATCGGCTTCTCGTACCCGGTCGTCCCGCACGGCAAGGCCCGGATTCGCACCCAGATGTCGGCGGCGCACTCCACCGACGACGTCAACCGGGCGGTCGACGCTTTTGTTGCGGCACGGGCAAAACTTGACGCCTGATCGCTGTGTGGTTCTGCTTCATAGGCGGCGGCGCCTATGAAGCAGACCTTCGCTACACCTCGCCCTTGGCCGCCTCCAGCAAGGCGCCCAAAACCTTGCTGTACAGGGGATGTTGGTCGCTGCCGCGGCGCACGGCGACAAACACGCGGCGCTCGGGTGGCGCCTCCGCGATCGGGATGCGGACAGCCCCACGGGTCTGGGTGAAGGCGTTGCGCGGCACCAACGCGACACCCGCACCGGCCGAGACCAGGGCCACGATCGCGCTGAAATCGTCCGAAGTATGCGTGATCCGGGGGTTGTTCCCGGCGACCTCCACGACGTCGCGGCACGGGTTGCCGGGCAACGGCGCGATCCAGTCCTCGTCCTCGCCGAGGTCCTTGAGGGTGATCGCCTTGCTGCGGGCGAGGTGGTGGCGCTCCGGGAGGACCACGTCGAACGGCTCGGTGTACAGCGGGTACCGGATCAGCCGGGGGTCGTCGGTCCGCGGTCCCTGCCGGCTGTCCTCGGTGATGGCGATGTCGATCTCGCCGTCCAGCAACAGCGGCACGCTCGCGTGCCCCTCGGCGTCGCGGACGACCACGGTGATGTCGGGCGCGAAGAACCGGAGTTTGCGGACCGCGGGCGCGACCACCTGCGTGATGGCCGACGCGAAGCTGGCCAGTTCGACGCGCCCCCTGGTTCCCGTGGCGAACGACGCGAGCGTGGCCTGGGCGCGTTCCAGCTCCGCCGCGACCGCGTTGGCGTGTTGGACGAGCAGTTCGCCGACGGGCGTCAGCGACACGCGCCGGCCGCGCCGGCGCAGCAACTCCTGCCCGGTCTCGGATTCCAGCGCGGCCAGCTGCTGCGAAACGGCGGACGGCGTGAGGTGCAGCGCCTCACCCGCGGCGGTCACTGTTCCGTGGTCCGCCAGAGCTCGCAGCACTCGTAGCCGTCGGGGGTCGATCACACGACCCATTCTCCATCCTCAGCCGGTGTCCGGGCCGGTGGCCGGTCCAGGCTGTGGACAACCGTCGAACCTGGCGCGGATCTTGCGCCAGGTGTCCTCATTGGAAGGTGTGTACGTGGTCAGCCGGGTCTCGCTGCGCGGACCGAACCACAGGTTGGTGTAGTCGAACTCGAGCCTGCCCACCTCGGGGTGGTCGACCCGCTTGGTCGCGTTCTCGATCCACCGCACGTCGTGGCGGTCCCACAGCGTGTCGAACTCCGGTGACTCCGCCCGGAGCTTGGTCACCAGGCACTTCCACCGTTTGTCTCCCACGTGCTCGGCCATCGACGCCCGGAACTGGGCGACCACCCACGGCAGGTTGTCCGTGCGGTCCACCAGACGGGCGCGCCACGTCGGGTGCGTGAAGGCGAGGACCATCGCGTTGCGGTCCTCGAAGGGGACGGCGTCGAGGTCGTACAGCCACATGTACGGCCGGTTGGACCCCAGGATGTCCATCCGGGAGTTGAGCACCGTCGCGGGCAGCGGCTCCAGCTGGCGCAGGATGATGTGCATCTGCGGGGACAACGCGTCGCATTCGCTGGCCGCCACCGGTTGCGGTGAACCGGCGAGGGTGAACATGTGCGCGCGCTCGTGGGGATCCAGCCGGAGCGTGCCCGCGATCGCCGCCAGCACCTGGTCGGACGCCTTGATGTCGCGTCCTTGCTCCAGCCAGGTGTACCAGGTGACCCCGACCCCGGCGAGCTGCGCGACCTCCTCACGGCGCAGACCTGGCGTGCGGCGCCGGCCACCCGGCGGCAGGCCGACCTCCTCCGGGCTGATCCGCTCCCGGCGGCTGCGCAAGAACGTGGCCAGCTCGTGTCGCCGCAGGCCATCGCGAGTCCCGGCAGGCAGCGTCGAGGTCATGCCACCAGGATCGCACGCCACGTGATCCCGGTGCCAGGTAGTGTGGATACCCGGATAACCAGGCTCTGGTACCAGGCTATGGGTCCGGCGAATCGTGGCAGCCATGACGACACCCACTCTCCGGCGCACCACATCGGCGCCGGCTGGCGAGGCCGGGCTGACGACGGTGGGACTCATCACGATCCTGCTCGGCGCGGCCCTGCCGATCCTCGATTTCTTCATCGTCAACGTGGCCCTGCCGACCATCGACCGCACCCTGAACGCCTCCGCCACCATGCTGGAGCTCGTCGTCGCGGGGTACGGGATCGCCTACGGCGTCCTGCTGGTCCTCGGCGGGCGGCTCGGCGACACCTACGGTCGCAAGCGGCTCTTCAAGATCGGCCTCACGGCGTTCACGATCACTTCACTGGCCTGCGGCCTCGCGCCGACCGCCGGTGTGCTGGTCGGCGCCCGGATCGCGCAGGGCGCGGCGGCCGCGTTGATGCTCCCGCAGGTCCTGTCCACGATCCAGGCCACCACGACGGGGGAGCGCCGGTCCCGGGCGTTGGGCCTGTACGGGGCCAACGCGGGGATGGCCATGGTTTTGGGCCAGGTGCTGGGCGGCGCCCTGATCGCCGCGGACATCGCGGGCTCCGGCTGGCGGCCGATCTTCCTGGTCAACGTCCCGGTCGGACTGGTCGGCCTGGTGCTGGCCCGGCGCATCCCGGAGACCAGGTCGGCCAATCCGGCCACGTTGGACTTCGCCGGAACGGCGTTGCTGGCCGTGTCCCTGTTCGCGTTGCTGGTGCCGTTGACCGAAGGCCGGGCGATCGGCTGGCCACTGTGGACGTGGCTGCTGCTGGCGGCCAGCCCGGTGTTGTTCGCCGCGCTCGCGGTGGTGCAGCGGCGCGTCGAACGAGCCGGGCGGACCGCGTTGCTGCCGCCGTCCGTGCTGCGGATGCCGAGCATCAAATTGGGCCTGCTGTTGAGTGGCCCGTTCTTCATGGGGTTCGGCGCCTACATGTTCGTCGCTGCGGTGACCTTTCAGGACGGTCTGCATTACGGGCCGCTCGGGGCTGGCCTCGCCATAGCGCCTATGGCCGTGTCCTTCCTGATCGCGTCGCTCATGTCCAGCCGGTTGGTGAGCCGACACGGCCGCGGGGTGATCACCGTCGGCGCGGCGATCCAGGGCAGCGGCGTGGTCATCGGCATCGTGACGGTCCTGCTGGCGTGGCCTGACGTGACCGCGCTGACCCTCGCGCCCGCGATGGTGGTCACCGGATTCGGCCAGGGCCTGATGGTCACCACGTTGTTCCGGGTGGTCCTGTCGCGGGTGCCCGTGGAAAGCGCCGGCGTCGGGAGCGGTTCGCTGGTCACGGTCCAACAAGTGAGCCTGGCGCTCGGCGTCGCCACCCTTGGGTCGTTGTTCCTGTGGCTCAGCGAACCGGACGTGCTCGGGATGCGCGACGCCTTCGCCGTGGTGATGGCGGTCCAGGCCGTCGTGGCCATGATGGTCTCGCTGTTCAGCCGCCGGCTGCCTGATCCGCGCTAGGGAACTCGACCACGGCGGCGTTGGGAATGCCGGTGCTGGTGGTGAATCTGTCGGCAGCGCGCCGTGCCAGCGCCAGCCGCATGGACATGCCGTGGCACACCACGAGCGCAGGACGCGGTCCTTGTTCGATCTCCGCCAGAGCGGCCATCACCCGGTCGCTCTGCTCGGCGAACGTCTCGCCGCCCTCGAACCCGAAATCGATCGTGCCCGAGATCCATCCCTGGTAGCCGTCAGGGTTCTGGGTGGCGAAGTCCTTGACCAGCCGGTCGGTCCAGATCCCGGTGTCGGTCTCCTTGAGCCGGTCGTCGAACCGGACGGGCAGGCCGATGTGGGCCGACACCGCCTCCGCGGTCTGCCGTGCCCTGGCCAGCGGGCTCGACCACAGCGCGGCCAGGCCCAGGTCGGCGACCTTGACGGCCAGTTCCTTGGCCTGCACGAGTCCGACCTCGTCGAGTGGGATGTCCTGCTGTCCCTGGAACCGTCCGGCGGCGTTGTAGGCGGTCTGGCCGTGTCTGGCGAGATAGATGGTCACGTGCGTCAACCGTACCTACGTCCCGAGATACCGGAGCACGGCCAGCACCCGGCGGCTGTAGCCGGTGCTGCGCGGCAGGTCGAGCTTGTCGAAGATCGAGTTCACGTGCTTCTCCACGGCGCTCCGGGAGATGTGCAGCGACGTGGCGATTCTGTCATTTGTATAACCCTGCGCCATTTGTCCAAGGACATCTACCTCGCGTGATGTCAGGCGCGACAGCGGATCGGTGTGCGTGGTGCGGGCCAGGAGCTGCCGGACGACCTCCGGGTCGAAGGCCGCGTTGCCCGCGCCGACCCGGTCCAGCGCGTCGAGGAACTCGCCGACCTGAGCGACCCGGTCCTTCAGCAGGTAGCCGACGGCTCCCGTGTCGGACGTGATCAACTGGGTGGCGTAGCGCTTCTCGACGTACTGCGACAGCACGAGCACACCCACAGCCGGCCATCGCTCGCGGATCTCCAACGCCGCCCGCAGGCCCTCGTCGGTGTGGGTCGGCGGCATCCGGACGTCCACAACGCACACGTCCGGTTGCTTGGCGGCGACCGCTTCGACGAGCGAGACACCGTCCCCGACCGCGGCGACGACCTCATGACCTTCCTCGGCCAGCAGCCGGACCAGGCCTTCGCGCAGCAGGATCGAATCCTCGGCGAGCACTATCCGCATTGCCCGCTCCTAAAGTGGCAGTTCGGCGGTGACGACGGTCGGGCCGCCTTCCGGGCTGGTCACGGTGAAGTGGCCGTCCAGCGCGGCCACCCGGCGGGCCAGGCCGGACAGGCCGCTCCCGCGCTCGTCGGCGCCGCCGATCCCGTTGTCAGTGATCCGCACGAGCACCATGTTCTCGTGGCCGCCGACTTCGATCGTGACGAGGTCGGCGTGTGAATGCTTGGCCGCGTTGGTGACCGCCTCGGACGCCACGAAGTACGCCGCCGTTTCCAGCTGCGCGGGCAACCGGCCCTCCAGCGTGAAGGTCAGCTTCACAGGAATCCCGGCGCGTTCGGCCACCCCGGCGAGCACTTCGGCCAGGCCCAGGTTGTCCAGCACGGTCGGATAGACGCGCCACGCCACGTCCCGCAGGTCGTTGAGGATCTGCTGGGCCTCGTCGTGTGCCTGGGCCAGCAGGTCGTCGCGGTCGGCCACCGCCCGGCGCCGGGTCCGGCCCAGCAGCATGGCCAGCGCGACGAGCCGCTGCTGGACGCCGTCGTGCAGGTCCCGTTCGATCCGGCGGCGTTCCGCGTCGACCGCGTCGATCACCCCGGCCCGGCTGGTGGCCAGTTCGGTGATCCGGCGCCGCAGCAGCTCCTGCTCACTCGGCCCCAGGTAGCGCAGGGCCAGGGTCCGTTCCAGCCTGGCCACGCCGAGCAGTCCCTGGAGACTGCCGTACAGCAGGACGAGGCCAAGCGGGACGACCATCGCCAGACCCGACGGGTGCATGGCCCCCGTCACCAGCTGCATCACGGCCAGACCGGCGACAACGACGCCGTACGCCTGCAACGCCAGCGTCCCGCCGCCGAGCACGCCGCCTACCAGTGCCCTCAGCGCGAGGTACTTCACCGCGCTGCGGTCGTCGTAGTCGGACGAGCTCTCGACGCCGTGCCACCGCGCCAACCTGCGGCGTTCCACTTCCGTCAGCGCCCTGGCCCATTTGCGTGGCCACCTGATCGCGACGTACAGGACCTCGACGACGGCCAGGCACGCACCCAGCATCAGACCGACGACCAACCGCACCCAACGCTGGACCATCAGATCGGCAGCAACCGCGTGATCAGCTCGGACAGCTGGTGCACGGTCCGGCACTCGTGCATCTCGACGACACCGGCGTATTCGTGCGCGAGGGAGTCCCCGGTCGACCACAACCGTCGCGGTTCCGGATTGAGCCAGTATGCGCGCCGGGCATTCCCGACGATCCGGCGCAGCGCGGCGAGGTTCGGGTCGCCGCCGTTGTTGCGGCCGTCGCCGAGGATCAGCACCGAGGTCCGCGGCCCGATCGCGTCGAGGTACTCGTCGGCGAACACCTGCAGCGCGTGCGTGTAGTCGCTGTGGCCGTCCCAGCGGATCAGCCTGGCTTCCTGGTGGATCCGGGTGGCCAGCCCGGCCGGGTCCTCGGCACCGGCCTTCACCAGGTGCGTGACCTCGTCGGTGGTCTCCACGAACGCGAACGCCCTGACCTTGCTGAACTGGTCGCGCAGCGCCTGGGTGAGCAGCAGCGTGAAGTTGGCGAACCCGGCCACCGACCCGGACATGTCGCACAGCAGCACCAACTCCGGACGGCCAGGCCGGTGATGCCGGTAGGCAGGCTTGACGGGCACGCCACCGTAGGCGATCGATCTGCGCAACGTGCGGCGCACGTCGATCTCGCCGCGTCGTGCCCGGCGCCGCCGTGCGGCCAATCGGGTGGCAAGTTTTCGGGACAGCGGATAGATCGCGCGACGCATATCCGCGAGCTGCGCACGGCCCGCGGTGAGGAAATCGGCCCGGTCCGACGGAGGCGCCACCGCGTTGCGGGCCACCGACTCCCGGCCGCGCAGTTCGGCGGTCCGCCGCCGGGCCTCGGTCTCGACCATCCGCCGGAACCCGGCGATCTGCCTGCGGACCTCGTCCCGGCGCACGTCCGCGAGGAACCCGGGATCGTCGGCCCGCAGCGCGGCCAACACCCTGACCAGCAACGTCTCCGGCCGCAGTCGCTGCAAGGCCTGATACGCCGACCACCCGCCCGCGCCCTGCGTGCCCTCGCCGAACCGCCCGAACGCCTCGATCGCGGCCTGCGCGACCGCCGCCTGTTGCTGGGCGGAGCCGCCGGCCAGAGCCTGGACGAGCTGTTCGCGCAACGACTCCAGATCCCCTGGCTCGTCCGTTGGGCCACCCACCGCACCGGGGAAGTACAAGTCGAAGACCTGGTCGAACACCGTCCGCTGGCCGGAGCGGCGCAGCAACGCCGCCGCCAGTCCCTCCCGGACCCGCTCGCGGTCGTCCATGCCGAGCACGGCCAGCACCCGGGCCGCGTCGACCGTCTCGCCCGGACCGGCGAGGATCGAGTGTTCCCGCAGTGCCTCGACGAAGGAGACGAGACGCTCCGGCACGCTCATCCGAAGACCTTCAGGTCAGCGACCGCGCGCTTGCGGTCGGCCTCGTACTTCAGCACGACCCCGAGCGTGGTGTGCACGATCGACTCGTCCAGCTGGTCCGCGCCGAGCGCCAGCAACGTGCGGGCCCAGTCGATCGTCTCCGCGATCGACGGTGACTTGCGCAGCTCCAGCGCCCGCAGCGCGCCGATCACCCGGACCAGGGATGCGGCCAGGGTTTCGGAGACCTCCGGCACCTGCATCCGCACGATCTCCAGCTCGCGGCCGGCTTCCGGGAAGTCGATGTGCAGGAACAGGCAACGGCGCTTCAACGCCTCGGACAGCTCGCGGGTGGCGTTGGACGTGAGCACCACGAACGGCTTGCGGGTCGCGGTGATCGTGCCCAGCTCGGGCACGGTGATCTGGAAGTCGCCGAGGACCTCCAGCAGCAGGCCCTCCATCTCGACGTCGGCCTTGTCGGTCTCGTCGATCAGCAGCACCGTCGGCTCGGCGTTGCGAATGGCCGTCAGTAATGGCCGGGCGAGCAGGAACTCCTCGGTGAAGATGTCCGCGCGGGCCTCGTGCCAGCCTTCGTCACGCCCGGCGGTGATCCGCAGCAGCTGCTTGGCGTGGTTCCACTCGTACAGCGCGCGGGCCTCGTCGATGCCCTCGTAGCACTGCAGACGCACCAGCTGCGACCCGGTCGCCTGGGCCACCGCGCGCGCCAGCTCGGTCTTGCCGACGCCCGCGGGCCCTTCCACCAGCAGCGGCTTGCCGAGCCGGTCGGCGAGGAACACGGTGGTCGCGATGGCGGTCGACGTCAGATAGCCGGCGCCGGCCAGCCGCTGGGCGACCTCGTCCACAGAGTCGAACAACACCGGCTTCCTCCCGAGTGAGCGCTTGCTCACGAGATTAACCGGTCAGTCAGCCCTGAACGGAGAGCAGCACCTGGCCCTTGTCGTCGCGCACCTCGATGCGGGCGACGTCAGCGGGCTGGAACGTCGTGCCCCCGGTGAGCTTGAGCGGCTCGTTGCGGCCACCCGGCGGGACGATCCAGTTCGTCACGGTCTCCGTCTCGCCGCGTGTGGACACAGCCACCAGCTCGCACTTACGCGGCCCGACCGCGCCGCGCAGCTCGATGGAGATCTGCGTGCCCCAGTCCTGCGACAACATGGTGACGTTGGCGTCCATCTCGCCGCCGACCCCGTTGAGCACCTGCGCGTCGCTTGTCGTCGGTGGCGTCTCGATCCTGACGTTCACCGGCGGACTGGCGATCGGCTCCGGCGACTCGTCGCTGGTCAGCAGGATCGTCACCAGCGGCGCGGCGACGATCAGGACCGCGGCCGCGGCGGCGGCGAACCACTGCCTGCGACGGCGCTGGTGGCGCGATTTGGTGGCCTCTTCCAGCAACGACGACAACACCTGCGGACCGGGCACGGGCACCAGCAGCGCGGGTGCGTCGTGCTTGACCTTGTCCAGCAGGTCAGGCACATCCTGCAGCTCGACCAAGTCCAGCTGACACCTCGGGCAGTCGAGCAGATGCTCCTCGAACGCCGCGTTGTCGGGCTCGTCGAGCGCGCCGAGAATGTACGCGGCTATGTCGACGTGCCCCGACGCGTGGACCATTCCCGACTTCACCCCCGATCGCGCAGCGCGCGCCTCAGTGCGCGGACCGCGTGGTACAGCCTCGACTTGACCGTACCCGGAGGAACGCCCAGTGTCTCGGCGACATCATTAACCGTGCGGTCACGTAGGTAGGTCTGCATGATCGCTTCGCGTTGTTCGTCGGACAACACCCGCAACGCGTCGTACACGACCATCGCACTGAGCGTGCGGTCCGACTCGTCGGGCACGCCCACCGAGTTGGCGTCCGGTTCCTCGACCTCCTGCGGCCTGGCCTTCCGGCTGCGCCTGCCGTCGATGACGATCCGACGGGCGACCGTGTACAGCCAGGCGCGCAGCATGTCCGGGCTGCGGTCCAGCTTCTCGGCGTTACGCCAAGCCCTGATCAGGGTTTCCTGGACGACGTCCTCCGCCCAGTGCCGGTCGTTGCCGGTCAGCTTGAGGGCGAACGCCATCAAGGGCGTGCCGAAGTCCCGGTACAGCGCGGTGGCCAGGTCTTCTTCGGTATGCCCGTGACGGCGCAACTCATCACCCAGGAGGGCTCTTGCGGAATGGCTGTGGCGTCCCACGGTGACATCCTGGTGTGGCGGCCGTTGTCCGTCCAGTGCCAAATCGTTGCGGAATTTTTGTTTGAACCGCCCGGCTGCCCCCTCCGTATCCATCGGTGAAGGCGTAAACCAGGTGCCCCGCCAGGACGCACCAGTGGGCCCGCTATGGCACCCTGCCGTGTCCATAGTGGACCCAGCACGGCCTTTTCCAGCAACGTCGCTTATCGCGTCCGTCCATCGCGGACGCCCGGAGAGACAAGGAAGGACGCCGTGAAACGATCCCTCGCGTCGTTGGTGCTCCTGCTGATCACCCTGTTCACAGCGAGCCAGACCGTCGCGTCCGCGCAGCAGCCGGGAACGGCGCCGCTGACCGACATCGACTGCGAACTGCTCGTCAAGGTGAAGCTGGCCGGTCTGTGGGAGATGCCCGCGGGCGACATGGCGCAGGAGCGGTCCGCCGACCCGAAGGTGCAGGAGGTCGGCCGCACCCTGAAGTCCGACCACGCCATGCTCGACCAGGCAGTGGACGAGCTGGCGGCGCCGTACGCGTGCCCGTTGCCCAACCAGCCCAACGATGCCCAGAAGAGCTGGCTCACCGAGATGGCCACGTCGACCGGAGCCCAGTTTGACTCCGTCTGGGCGATGCGCCTGCGCTCCGCGCACGGGATGATCTTCCCGCTGATCGCCCAGGTTCGGGCAGGGACAACAGATCCGAAGATCCGCGAGTTCGCGACGACGGCCAACACGGTCGTGATGAAGCACATGACGATCCTGGAGAGCACGAACAACGTGGACTACGCCAACCTGGCCGACGCCACGCCGTTGAAGTTGTCCTCGGACGCCGAGGGAACGGACATGGTCGTGGCGGTCACGTTGGTGCCCTTGCTGGTGGCGCTGACGGTGTTCCTGCTGTGGCTCGCCGCGGGCCGCAACCGCCGTCGTCGTGCGCAGGAGTCAGCCGTCCGGCGCGTCGATGACGACGACGATGACAACGACCGCGGCCGCCGCGGTGGCGGTGGCGGTGGCGGTGGTGGTGGCAAGCGAAGCCGGTTGTTCGTGGACAAGGAACTCGCACGGTGATCGACAGTCTGGCCGATACGGTCGTTCTCGCAGTTGGTGGCCCCAGAGACGAGGGCCTGCGCGGTGTCGCCGCGGTCGCGGCTCGTGCCTCGTACGCCTTGATGTGCCTGACGATCTGCTGGGGCGTGCTCACCAAGACCGGCTGGGCACGCAGGTTCGGCGAGCGCAAGACCTTGCGTTCCGGGCACATGGTCCTCGCCACGCTGACGATCACCTTCGGCATCGTGCACGCCATGGGGTTCCTGTTCCTCGCCGAGGGCGCGTTCACGTTCGCGCAGATCTCGGTGCCTTTCGGGGACGGCGTGTTCTTCCGCTACGCCATCGCGATCGTCGGCCTGGAACTGATGCTCGCCATCGCGTTCACCGCGGGCCTGTACCGCTGGACTTCCTACCGTCGCTGGCAATGGGTGCACCGGATGGCCTACGCGGCCTTCGGCCTTCTGGTCGTGCACTCGATCCTCGCGGCGGCGGCCAACGGGCACCTCTCGGTGTTGTGGCTCGCCGGACTGACCTTGCTGATCCCGGCCGTCACCCTCTCGATCCTGCGGTTCATTCCCACCCGGATGCTCGTGCAGATCGGTCTGGTGGAGGAACAGGTATGAGAGGCCGACGGCTTCGGGTCAAAGTGGACAACGACCGCTGCGAGCGGTACGCGATCTGCCAGATGGAGGCGCCGGACCTGTTTGAACTGAGCCCCGACGGGCGGCTTTTCTACACGAAGAGACCGGAAGAGGATCAGGTCGAGCAGGCGGCGGCCGCTGCGCGTTGCTGCCCCATGCAGGCCATCAAGGTGGACAGGGTTTAGATGACCGACTTCGAACGCATCGTCATCGTCGGCGCGGGGGTGGCCGGCTTACGGGCCGCGGAACGCCTGCGCGAGCTCGACTACGACGGTGAGCTGGTGATCATCGGTGACGAACCGCGGTGGCCGTACCACCGCCCGTTGGTGTCGAAGGACCTGCTGGCCGGCAGCGACCGCCCGGCCGACCTGACCCTGCAGCGGCACATCGACACCGGTGCCCGCTGGCGCCTGGGGACCCGCGCGGAACGGCTCGAGACACAGCGCAAAGTCGTGCACCTGCCCGGCGGTGAGGAGATCAAGTACGACGGGCTGATCATCGCGACCGGTGTGGAGCCCCGGCACCTCAAGGGTGTTCCCCGGCACAGCCCGCGGGTGCACACACTGCGCACAGTGGACGAGGCGTTGGCGGTCAAGAAGACCATCCACCGCAGCGACCTGCCGATCGTGGTGCTCGGCACCGGCTACATCGGCTGTGACGTCGCCGCGAGCGCCCGCAAGATGGGCCGGGACGTGACCATGGTCGGCCGGTCCCGCTTCCCGTTGCGCAACCTCGGCAACGACGTCGCCGCCGCCGTGGACAACCTGCACCGCAAGCACCGCGCGCGGATGGCGATGGGCACCGACATCCGCAACTGGATCTGTGCGGACGACTCCGTCGCGATGCACACCACCGACGGCCAGTTGCTGGTCGCGGGCGCGGTGATCATGGCGGTCGGGTCGATCCCCGCGGTCGAGTGGATGCGCGGATCCGGGCTGATCCTCGAGGACGGCGTGCTGTGCGAGTCCACTTTGTTCGCCGCGGGCGCGCAGGACGTCGTGGTCGCGGGTGACTGCGGCCGGTGGCCCAACCTGCGGTTCGACGACACGCCGCGGCGCGTGGAGCACTGGATCAACGCTGTCGAGATGGGACGGCACGCGGCCGAGAACTTGTTGCTGGGCCGGGAAAAGGCCACACCGTTCATGCCGATCCCACGGGTGTGGTCCGGTCAGTACGGTGTGCGGCTGCAGATCGCCGGTATCCCGTCGCTCGGCACGGACACCGTGAAGCTGGCCGACGGTGCCGCCGGAACACCCGGCATCACCGGGTACGTGCGCAACGGCAAGCTGGTCGGCGTGTGCGGCTGGGACGCGCCGCGCGCGATGATCAAGTGGACCGAGAAGCTGCACGAGGAACTGCCGGTTCCCACCGAGACCAAGGGCCGCCGCCCGGTCATCCCGGCGCCGTCGAAGCCACCGGTGACCGAGCCGGTCGCCGCGCAGTCGGCGCTGCGGCCACCGGCACCGCCCGTACGGCAGAACACCCTGGCCGAGATGCCGACCCAGGTCCCCGCCCCGCAGGTGCCCGCGCTGGCCGGGGCCGGACGTCCCCAGGCTTCGGCACAGATCTCGGCGCCGATGCCGGTGCCCGCCGGGCCGCCGGTGGTCCGGCCACCAGCGCCGGCCGGGCCGCCGGTGATGGGCACCACAGGCCGGAACATGCAGCCGGTGCCGCCTCCGGCCAACTCGGGCAGGCGCCCGATGCCCGCCATGCCGCGTGCCGCGGCTCCGATGAACTCGGGTCCGGCGCCGTCCATGCGTGGCATGACACCGGTCGAGCGGCCGTCGATGCGCGGGATGCCGCCGGTGGAACCGCCGTCGATGCGTGGCATGGCTCCGGCGGAGCCGCCGTCCAGGCGGGGCATGCCGCCGGTCGAACCACAGTCTCGGCGTGGGATGCCGCCGGTCGAGCGGCCGTCGATGCGCGGGATGCCGCCGGTGGAACCGCCGTCCCGGCGCGGGATGGCTCCGGTGGAACCGCCGTCGAGGCGGGGCATGCCGCCAGTGGAGCAGCCGTCCGGCCGGCACGCCAAGCCGGAGCTGCCGATGCTCGGCAGGGACCCGGGGCCGATGACCGAGCCGGTGCCGCCGGTGCGCTCGGAGCCGCTCCTGCCGCCGACCACGGCCCTGCCGATCCTGTCGGCGCCGAACCTGTCGCTGTCGAACCTGTCCGTCCCGAACATCGAGGTGCCGGACACCCCGGCGGACGCGATGCGGCCCGCGCCGCCGCCTTCGCGGCAACGCCGGGCCGGACGGCCGGAACGCGACCGCAAGCCGCTTCCGCCCGTTCCGCCGATGCCCGCCGACCAGCACCCGTCGTTCCCCACCATGCGGCCGGTGGCGCGGCCGAGCGACGACCAGATGATGGACCACCCGTCGTTCCCCGCGATGCGTCCTGTTCAACGGCCGCCGATGCCGTTGATGGAGCACCCGTCGTTCCCGAACATGCAGCCCGTCGCGCGACCGGGCGTGGAACACCCCTCGTTCCCGAACATGCGGCCGGTCGCGCGGCCCGGCATGGAACACCCGTCATTCCCGTCGATGCAACCCGTCGCACGGCCTGGCGCGGAAGACAGCCGCTTCCCCGCGGGAGAAGCGGTCCGAGGGTTCGGCTAGAGACACGGCTGGCCGAGCACTGCCGCGGCGGCCGGGCCCTCGGCCGTCGCGGCGCGCCCCCTCGTTGGCGAGCAACCCGACCGCTCGCTCGCGAGGGGGCTCTTTTTTCGCGCCAGGGGTCTCAGTCGAGCAGGCCGCGCCGGTACGCCTCGCCGACCGCCGCCGCCCGGTCGCGCACGTCGAGCTTGGCGTAGATGTGCAGCAGGTGCGTCTTGATGCTCGCCTCGCTGATGAACAACTTCGACGCCGCCTCACGGTTCGTGGCGCCCGCGGCGACGAGCTTCAGCACTTCGAGTTCCCGAGGACTGAGCGTGCCGCGTTGCGGCTTGCGCACCTGGCCGATCAGCCGGTTGGCCACCGACGGCGACAACACCGACTGGCCCTGGTGCGCCGCGCGGACCGCCTTCAGCAGTTCGTCCGTGGTCGCGTCCTTGAGCAGGTAGCCGGTCGCGCCCGCTTCGATCGCGGGCAGCACGTCGCTGTCGGTGTCGAACGTGGTCAGCACCAGAACCCGGGTGCCCGGCGCGGTTTCCCGCAGCCTGCGGATCGCACGGACACCGTCCAGTTCGGGCATCCGCAGGTCCATCAGGACCACGTTGGCGTCGTGCGCGGCCACCATATCGATGGCCTCACGGCCGTTGCCCGCCTCGCCGACCACCTCGATGTCCGGTTCCCCGGTGAACGTGGCGCGCAGGCCGTCCCGGACGACCGGGTGGTCGTCGACGATCAGCAACCTGATCACGGTGCACCTTCCGCCCTGATCGCGGGGACGCTCGCGCCGATCGCGGTGCCCTCGCCCGGCCTGCTTTCGATCTCCAGCGTGCCACCCACCCCCAGCAGCCGCTGACGCATGGTCCCCAGACCGTATCCGCCGTCCTCGCCCGGGCCGGTCGCGCCGGGGTCGAACCCGGCGCCGTCGTCCCGGACGTCCAGCAGGACCACGTCGTCCGAATAGGACAATGTGATACCCGCCCTGGCGGCGCTCGCGTGGTTGGCGATGTTGGCCAGTGCCTCCTGCACGACGCGGAACAGTGCCACCTCGATGCCCGGGATCATCGGCTCCGGCGTGCCGGTCGTCTCCACCCGGACCGGCACGCCCGAGGCCTGGCTCCAGTTCCGCGCCAGCTCCTCGATCGCCTCAGGCAGCCGGGACTTCTCCAGCTGCGCCGGCCGCAACGCCTGGACCGACCGGCGCGCCTCGGACAGGCCGCGCTCCGCCATCAACCGCACCTGGTCCATGTGGTGCTGCCACTGCTCGGGCTGTTCCCGAACGCGGTTGGCCGCGTGCAACTGCCTGATCAACGCGGCCAGTTCCTGCGCCAAGGTGTCGTGGATCTCGCGAGCCATCCGCTGGCGTTCGTCCAGCACCCCGGCTTCCCTGGCCTGCACGAGCAGCTGGGCGTGCAGGCCCGCGTTCTCCTCCATCGCGCTGGCCAGGCGCCGGTTGGCCTCGGTGAGCTGGCTGATGGCCTTCTCCCGCCGTTCGCTCTCCAGTCCGGCGACCCACCCCGCGAAGATCACCGGACCGGCTACTCCCACCATGACCACGAACGGCGAACTCTGCAGCGCGCCGCTCTGCACCACGAAGGTGGAGACCGCGTTGCTCGTCACCGCGAACACCGCCCACCGCGCCGGGAAGATCGCGAACGCGTACGGGAAACCGATCCACACGTACGCGGTGAACGCGTCACTGCTGGCGATCAGGCCGACGTTGAGGGCCAGCAGGCCCAAGTAGGCGACCACCGCCCAGGCGCGCTGCCGTGGCCAGACCGGCCACCACCGCACGATCGCCCCCAGCCAGACCGCGGCCGCCACGCCGAGCACGAGCGTCAGCTCCGGTCGTGGCGTGATCTCCGGCTGGATCATCGCCCACGTGACGGCGAACAGCAGGGCCGCGTAGGCGAGCCCGGTGTAGATCCACTTCGCCTTGTGGGGCTTGCCGTCCTCGGTGATCTGCAGCATCACCCTCATTCCCACCTGAAGAGCCTGGCGGCGGCCAGACCGGCGACGATCGTGTACCCGCCGAGCACGGCGAGGTGCAGCGGCTCCGGCATGGTGCCACCCCAGCTGGCCCGAAGCGACTGCATGAACGCGCCGAGCGGGGTGAAGTCGCCGATCCGCACCAGGAACGGCGGCAGGGTCTCGGCGGGCATGAACACTCCGCCGAACACCAGGCTGACGAAGAACAACCCCACACCCACCCCGGTCGCGACCCGTGCGCTCGGCGCGACGGCGGCGACGAGCAGGCCGACGGCGAACAGCGCCGCACATCCCAGGAGGAACGCCGCGACGAAGCCGCCGAAGTTCTGCGGCAAGGTGAACCGGAAACCGAGGTGGCCCACCAGGACGACCAACACGGCGG
Source organism: Kibdelosporangium persicum (assembly GCF_013280595.1). Taxonomy (GTDB): domain Bacteria; phylum Actinomycetota; class Actinomycetes; order Mycobacteriales; family Pseudonocardiaceae; genus Kibdelosporangium; species Kibdelosporangium persicum. The sequence goes on along the minus strand of NZ_JAAATY010000008.1, from coordinate 264,547 downwards.
CGGCGACCGCCAGACCGATGCTGATCAGCAGTTGTGCGGTGAGCAGCCGCGCCGGGCGCATCGGTGTCGTCGACATCCGGCGCAGGATGCCCTTCTCGCGGTAGCTGGCCAGCGTCGTCGGCGTCACGTTGAGCGCCAGCTGCGCCAGGCCCAACGCCAGCGCCATGGCCGGGAAGTACGTCATGATCGGATCTGTGCCGCTGCCCGGCTGGGCGATGAGGCCGAACACCACGACGATCGCGACGGGCAGGCCGATGGTCGCGATGGTGGCCCCGGGATCTCGCAGGAACAGTTTGAACTCGGTGAAAGTGAGGGTGCCGGTCCCGGACATGGATTCTCCTAATGAAGCCGTGCTTAATAAACGACGGGCATTCCGGAAGTGCAAACGACGAACAGAAAACCCACCGCGGATGATCGGATGGTGGTGTCAGAACCGCTTGCCGGTGAGCGCCACGAAGGCGTCGTCCAAGCTGGCCTGGTCGACCCGGAGGCCGGCCGCGACGATCTGGTGGCGGGCCAGCACCGCCGTCACGGCGTAGAGCAGGTCGCCCGTGCCGGTCACCTCGATGTGGTCGCCGTTTTGCGCCACCTCGCTGACCTCGGGAATCGGCGTCAGCAGGCCCTTGTCGAACGGCCCGGTGACGCGGAACCGGATCCGCTGGCGACTGTCCATCTGCGACACCAGTCCACCTGGCGTGTCGATGGCCACGACGGCTCCGTCGTCGATGACGGCGAGCCGGTCGCACAGCCGCTCGGCTTCCTCCATGAAGTGGGTGACGAGCACGACCGTCACGCCGGTCTGCCGCAGCCGCTCGATCAGCTGCCACGTTTCGCGGCGTGCCTGCGGGTCGAGGCCGGTGGTCAGTTCGTCCAAGAACACCACCCGCGGCCTGCCGACGAGCGCGAGCATGATGAACAGCCGCTGCTTCTGGCCGCCGGACAGCTTGCCGTACGGGGTGGCGCGTTTCTCCGACATGCCCCACTCGTCGATGAGGCGTTCCCAGTCGGCCGGGTCCGGGTAGAACGACGCGTAGAGGTGCAGCGCCTCCCACACCTTCAGCCGTTCCGGCAGCTGGCTTTCCTGCAACTGCACGCCGACCTGGGAGTTGAGCTCGTCCTTGTCGCGCCGCGGGTCCAGGCCCAGCACGCGGATCGTGCCGCCGTCGGGGGCCCGCAGCCCGGCCACGCATTCGACCGTGGTGGTCTTGCCCGCGCCGTTGGGGCCGAGAATGCCGAAGATCTCACCCTCGGCCACGGCGAAGGACACGTCCCGTACCGCGATCTTGTCGCGGTACCTCTTGTGCAGGTTGGACACCTCGATGACTGACATGCCACGCAGCATGCGTCGTGCAGGGCTGTTTCCGGATCGCCTCACCAGCCATCTTCCCGGCGGATACGGCCATCAGCCGATCGGTCGATAGGCCCCGATCCGCTTGCGCAGCCGGTAGAGCGCCGAATGCGCGCCCTGCGTCGTGGTGCCGAGCTCCCGCGCGATCTCGCTGTGCGGCATCCCGTCGGCGAGCATGTCGACCAGCTCGCGGTCGCGGCGCGGCAGCGCCAGCAGCCGGACCGCCAGCCAGCGGGCTTCCGCCTTGTCACAGGCGAATTCGGCGGGGTCCTCCGCGGACGGCGGCACCAGCCTCGGGTGGTTGGCCATCCGGGTGGCCACCGTGCGGCGCCTGGCCTCGTCCGCGCACAGCCGGGTGACCGTGGAGACCAGGAACTGTTCCAGCCTGTTCATGTCCAGGTCGTCGAATTCGGCCCCGCGGATCAGGGCTTCGTTGACGATGTCATCGGGGTCCACCGGTGCCGCGCAACGCCGGGCGGCGATCCGGACCAACGTGGGCCGGATCCTGATGCACTCCTGCCAGTAGTCGTCGGTACGCGTGCGTGCGTCCGGGACCGGCATTACCACACCCCCGATCGGCCCGCCACGTCCCAGCGCAGGGGCCGTCTCGATGTCGATAGTTGTTATTTGAACATATTTCTTCCGTGTTTCGATGGAAGCATCTACCCCGTGACACGGACCCGGGAGGGCCATTCGGCCCGTGTCCCATGTGGTGAGAATCTCAACGTCATATCAGACGTTTCACTGTAACGGCGGTACGGTGCCGACTAACTTCCGCCATTCGAGTGAACCTCGGTCAGATCAGGCGAGTCCAAACGAAATACCTAGCGTGGGAGACGTTGCGACTCGGTCCGGATCCGGTGAGGTTGAATTCTTTTGCGGTTATTTCGATCGACAGAATTCCGTCACCGCGGAGTCGAGGCGTAGTACCTCACGGGGTTGTACCGCACAGGACCCCCGGTGCTGACGGCACCGGCGGTCGGGCGACGCGGGGCAGGGCCGCGTCGCCCGGCCGGGCGCGGGTGCGTCGCGCGGCACGTCTGATCGTGCTGCGCGGCGCACCGACTAGCTCCCGGCTGAAACCGTGACAACCAGCGTCTTCATCGTCGACGATCACGAACTGGTCCGGCGGGGCTTGGCCTCGCTGCTCGCCGACGAAACCGACATGCGCGTGGTCGGCCAGGTGGGCACCGTGGTCGAGGCCCTGGCCCAGGTCCCCGAGCAGTTGCCGGACGTGGCCGTTCTGGACGTCCGCCTCCCTGACGGCGACGGCGTCCAACTGTGCCGGGATCTGCAGCTGCGTTGCCCCGAGGTGCGGTGCCTGATGCTGACGCCGTTCGTCGATCCCGAGACCATGACCGCCGCGATCAAGGCGGGCGCGGCCGGCGTGGTGGCCAAACACGTCGCCGGGGCCGAGCTGACCAGCGCGATCCGGATCGTCGGAGCGGGCGGGCGGCTGTCCGAGGAGCCGCCCGGGGAACAGACCCACGACCCGCTGCACGCGCTGACCCGCCGGGAACGGTCGGTGTTGCGGCTGATCGGCGAGGGCCTGACGAACCGGCAGATCGCCGAGCGGCTCAACCTGGCCGAGAAGACCGTGAAGAACTACGTCTCCAGCGTGCTCGGCAAGCTCGGCCTGCGCAGGCGCACCCAGGCCGCCGTGCTGGCCGCGGAATTGCGCCACCGGCTCTGAGCTGGGCCTTTCACGCCCCCGTGCGGTTGAGGTAGGCCAGCACCGCGAGCACCCGCCGGTTGGTGTCGTCCGACGGGACCAGCCGGAGCTTGGCGAAGATGTTGGCGGTGTGCTTGCCCACCGCGCCCTCGCTGACGAACAGCTGCGCGGCGATCGCCGCGTTCGACTTGCCGCTGGCCATCAGCTCGAGGACCTCGCGTTCCCGCGGGCTGAGCTCGGCCAACGGCTCGTGGCGCGCGTTGCTGGCCAGCAGTTTGGAGATGACCTCCGGGTCCATCGCGGTTCCGCCGTCCGCGACCCGCCGGACCGCGTCGATGAACTGGTCCGAATTGAGCACGCGGTCTTTCAGCAGATAGCCGATCGCCCCGGCGCCGTCCGCCAGCAGTTCCCGGGCGTACAACTGCTCCACGTGCTGCGACAGCACCAGCACCGGCAGGCCGGGGACTTTCCGGCGGGCCTGGAGCGCGGCTTGCAGGCCCTCGTCGGTGAACGTGGGCGGCAGCCGGACGTCCACGATCGCCACGTCGGGGTTCAGGTCGTCCAGTGCCTTGACCAGCTCCGGACCGGTCGACACGGCGGCGACCACGTCGAACCCGCTGGCCTCCAGCAGCAGCGTCAGGCCGTCTCGGAGGAGGTAGAGGTCCTCGGCGAGGACAACGCGCACGGGACCTCCAAGGTCACGGTGGTCGGGCCGCCCGAAGGGCTGGTCAGGGTGAGTACGCCGTCGAATGTAGCGAGTCGGCGCTGGATGCCTCGCAGGCCGCTGCCTTGTGCCGGATCCGCGCCGCCGCGGCCGTCGTCGGCCACGGTGGCCCGCAGCTTTCCGTCGACGTGGCGCAGGTCGACGCTGACCTGCTCGGCCTGCCCGTGCTTGGCCGCGTTGGTCAGCACCTCGCTGATCGCGAAGTACACGGCGGCCTCGACCGGCGCGTCCACACGGCCAGGCAGGTCGACCGCGACGTGCACGGTCAACGCGTTGTCCAGGGCCAACGCCCGCACCGCGTCGCCCAGGCCGCGTTCGGCCAGGACCGGCGGCAGGATGCCGCGGACCAGTTGGCGCAGCTCGACCAGTGCCTCCGCGGAGGCGCCCCGGGCGTTGGCCACGAGTTTCTTGGCCGCTTCCGGGTCCTGGTCGATCAGGCGCTCCACCACGCTGAGGTTCAGTCCCATGGCCACCCATCTGGCCTGGGCGCCGTCGTGCAGGTCCCGTTCGATCCGGCGCAGCTCGGCGGCCTGGGCGTCGGTGGCCTCCGACCTGGTCTCGCGGAGGTGGTCCACCTGCTGGGCCAGCTGCGCGGACCTGGTCGGTCCGAGCAGCCACTTGCTCCAGTGGCCGTGGGCCGTGAGGCAGGCCTGGCACACCAGCAGGCCCGCGATGGCCGCGGCCAGACCGGCCACCGGGGTGAGCCAGCCGGGCAGCGCCCGCAGCGCCGGGAACAGGTCGCCGAGGTAGCCCCAGTCGTGCGTGATGTCGAAGCCGGCGAAGAAGGAGATCGGCCGTGACCACATCCAGGTCCAGAAGTAGCCGAAGAACCCGCCGACGACCAGCACCACCGGCACGATCGCGAGGAAGAGGCTGACCAGCGGATCCAAGATCAGGTACAGCGGGTCGCGCCAGGTCGCCTTGTCCTTCATCAGCGTTGTGAACGTTTGCGTGTACCTGATCAGATGCGGCGAGTCGTACAGCATCCGGCCGTGCTGGTACTTGCCGTCCGGCCGTGGCGCGGGCGGCGGTGGCATCGGCAGGTACGGCACGTCGATCCGCACGCCTGTCCACGCGCCGATCTGGCGGCGCCGCCGGTTGAGGAACGTCCGGCTCGGCTGCCGCTGGGCCGCGAAAGGTCCGAGGAATCCGGACAACGTCACGGCCGTCACGCCGACATGGACGACGCCGATGAGGGACAGCCCGAACGTGGCGGCGAGCTTCAGCAACACGTTCGCCCGGCCCATTACCCAGGCCCACAGCGAGGTCCGGCCGGTCCGGGTGGTCGGCCGCAACAACGCGCCGGTCCAGTGGCTGTAGATCCGCAGCAACGCCGGCGCGGCCGCGCCGCCGACCGCGGCCATGGGTAACGCCGCCAACGGGTGGACCAAAAATCCGGCCACCACCAGAACCGCTGGTAGACCCACGGTCAGGGCGCTGGTGACGGGTGCGGTCAGTGCCCAGATGTGATCGCGGTGCGTGGCCGGATCTTTGAGCAGCCATCGGAACCGTTGCATCCGCGCGATCGGGCCGGGCTTGCGGTAGAGCTGGTTGCCCCAGCGGTACCAGCCGTCCCGTTCGGGTCGTGGCGGCCCGGGCTCCGGCCAGTAGGGGACTGGGATCTCCAGGCCCGTCCAGCGAGCCACCAGCCGTCTGACCAGGTTGGGCAGCCACCGTTCCCGCTTGAAGCCGGCGAGCACCCCGGCACACGACACCACGATCGCGAGGGCGCTCTGCACGGCGGCCACCAAGGACAGCCCGAACAGCGCCAGCCCACGGACCAGGGCAAGGGCATGTTCGCGCAGCACGCGATCAGTGTTGCGGATGCACCTGGGGCACGCACTACTCGCAGACATAGTGCCGGGGTATGGCTAGCCCCACCCCAGGTCTGGTTCCAGACGGATTCGCTCCGGCCCGCCCGCTGAATAACGTTCTCCCCATCGAAAGCGAACAGGGCGAAACGGGCGAGGGGAGCGGGGAATGGCGGTCATCGAGGTCGCGAACCTGCACAAGCGATATGGGGACCACGTCGCGGTGGACGACGTTTCCTTCACGGTCGAGCGCGGCGAGATCTTCGGAATTCTCGGGCCGAACGGCGCAGGCAAGACGACGACGGTCGAATGCGTCGAGGGATTGCGCACACCGGACAGCGGAAGTATTTCCGTCCTGGGGTTCGATCCGCGCAAGGACGGCCTTGAGGTTCGCCGCAGGGTCGGCGTGCAGCTGCAGAAAAGCGAACTGCCGGAGAAAATGCAGGTGGCCGAGGCGATGGAGCTCTACTCCTCGTTCTACCCGAATCCGGCGGACGGCGGCAAACTGCTCGACGACCTGGGCCTGACCAGCAAGCGCCGCACGCCGTTCAAGAAGTTGTCCGGTGGGCAGCAGCAGCGCCTGGCGATCGCGCTGGCGCTGGTGGGCAACCCGGAGATCGCGTTCCTCGACGAACTGACCACCGGCCTGGACCCGCAGGCCCGCCGCGACACCTGGCAGCTGGTCGAGCAGATCCGCGACCGGGGAGTGACGGTCGTGCTCGTCACCCACTTCATGGAGGAGGCCGAGCGCCTCTGCGATCGCCTCGCGTTGGTGGACGCGGGCCGCGTGGTCGCGCTGGACACCCCGGCGGGCCTGGTGTCCCGGGTGGACGGCGGGCTGCGGCTGCGGTTCCGTGCCTCGATCCAGTTCGACGACCGGATCCTGACCGACCTGCCCGAGGTCACGGAGGTGGCGCACACCACGAGCCAGACCGTGGTGACCGGGCACGGCAACCTGCTCCAGGCGGTCAGCACGACGTTGGCCGGCCGCAATGTGGTGCCCCTCGACCTGCGGGTCGAGCAGACCAACCTGGAAGACGCCTTCGTCGCGCTGACCGGGCGACGGCTCGCGGAGGAGTCATGACCGGGTCGTTCGGCGTGTCGTTCAGCACCCCGACATTCAGCGCAGGGTCATCAGCACAGAGCGCCGCTCACGCGAAGCGGTCGACCACAACGGAGAACCAGGCATGAGCGGGTTTACGCAGGTCATGGACAAGGCGCAGGAAACGAGCCACACCCCGGCGGCGGTGCCGGGCAGAGGAGGAAACGTGCTGACCGGACTCCGGAAGCTGACCGGCAGCGAGTTCCGGTTGATGCTGCGGGACCCCGGGCTCGCGTTCGTCATGTCGATCCCGGTGCTGCTGGTGGTCGTCTTCGGCTCCCTGCCGTCGACCGGCAGTCCCAGCCCGGACTTCGGCGGACGGCGGTTCATCGACTTCTACCTGCCGCCGATCATCACCATGGTGATCGGGATGATGGCGCTCAACGCGCTGACCAGCGTGCTGGCCTCATACCGGGAGCGGGGAATCCTGCGCAGGCTGGCGGTCACCCCGGTGCGGCCGATCACGCTGATGATCGCGCAGGGACTGGTGAACCTCGCGTCGTTGACCACGGTCACCGCGGTGGTGATGGCGGTCGCCGGTTTCGCGTTCGACGTGCCGATGCCGCGTCAGTTCTTCGGGTTCGTGCTGGCCTTCTTCCTGTGCATCGTGTCGATGTTCGCGGTCGGGCTGCTCATCTCCGCGGTCGCGCCGACCGGTAAGGCGGCCAACGGGATCGGCACGGTGGCGTTCTTCCCGCTGGTCTTCCTGGCCGGTGTGTGGACCCCGGGCCCGTTGATGCCCGACGTCATCCGGCGCGTCTCGGACTTCTCGCCGCTGGGCGCGGGGTCTCAGGCGATGCAGCGGGCGTGGGACGGCTCGTTCCCCGAGCCGCTGCACCTGATCGTCCTGGCGGTGTTCACGCTGGTCGTCGGCTTCATCGCATCCCGTCTGTTCCGGTGGGAGTGACGCACGGATGGCAGTTCGCGGGCCCGCCGGTGGGGAGCGGGTCCGCGGACTGTTGTTTGCGTGCCGCGATCAACCTGCGCGGACCTGGACCGTTCGCACCCAGTTGGTCGTCCTTGTTGGCCAGGGCGCAACGGTCCAGCGACAGGCACCCGCAGCCGACGCAGTCGGTGAAGTCGTCCCGCAGCTGCAGCAACTGTTCGATCCGGGCGTCCAGTTCGGCCCGCCACGACGCCGACACCTCGGCCCAGTCGCTCCGGTCCGGCACCCGTCCGTCCGGCAGCTTGCCGAGCACCTCGGCGATGGTGTTCAGCGGGATGCCGACCCGTTGGCCGATCCGGATGAACGCGATCCGGCGCAGTGTGTCCCGGCGGAACCGGCGCTGGTTGCCCGCGGTCCGGCGGCTGGTAATCAGCCCCTTGGCCTCGTAGAAGTGCAGCGTCGAGACGGGCACGCCGGCACGTCTGGCCAGCTCACCGACCGTGAGCTCGTTACTGGGCGACATGCTCGCGATGGTAACCGTGGCCGGTGGACGGCGGCTTCAGATCGCCAGCGTCCACCCGGTCAGCGAGTACGCGCTGAACCAGCTGCCGAACAGCACGAACCCCGCGGTGGCCGCGAGCATCGTGTGGCGCTTCCGGTTGGCCAGCCCCTGCGCGACCGGGATCAGCAGCGGGAACGCCGGGATGAGGAACCGGGCCTTCGAGTACGTGATCCCGGCTGTGACCAGCACCATGAACACCGTCCCGCCGCCGTAGAGCCACAACGGCCACGGAATGCGGCTGAACAGGATCAGGAAAGTCAGCACGACGGCGCCGAGCACCATCAGCATCGTGACGGTTTCCATCACGGAATTGCCGGTGTCCAGGATGTCGCCGAAGAATTTCACCGTCTGCATGCCGCCGTCGAAGTAGCTGAACCAGCCCTGCCGCTGGATGTCGAACCAGCCGGTCAGGCTGCCGGTCTGCTTGGCCACGTAGCCCCACCAGCCGAACAGGCCGATCGGGCTGAGCACCGCGCACACCCACGCCTGCCAGGACTTTCCTTCCCGGAACACCGAGACGATCGCGGCGAGCGCGACCGTGCCGACCAGCACCGAGGCCGACGGCCGGACCAGGCCCGCGGCCGCGGTGCACAGGCCGGCCACGGTCCAGTTGCGTTCCAGCACGCCGACAAGAGCCCACGCGGCCAGCGCGGTGAAAAGCGCCTCGGTGTAGGCCATGGACAACGTGATGGCCATTGGCGCGCCGCCCCACAATGCGACCAGCAACAGCCCGGTCTTCGGCCGCGGGTCGACGATCTGGGCGATCCGGAAGATGCCCGCCGCCGCCGCGCATCCCGCGATGAGGCTGACGAGCAATGCCGCGGTGAGGCTATCCGAACCGGTGATGGGCGTGAGAACGCGAATGAGCATCGGATATAGCGGGAAGAACGCCAGCGGCGTCGCCGGTGTCCGTTGCCCGGCCGCGTCGACGAACCGCTCGGGAACGTTGCCGTAACCGTTGTCGGCGATTGCCAGGTACCAGTCACCGTCCCACGACTTCAACACGTCGAACAGGTCACGCTCACGGTTGCCGGCCAGTATTGCGAGCACGACCAGACCGGTTAGCCGCACCAGCAGGAAAACGCCGACGGCTTGCAGGTACGGCCTGGTACGCAAGGCCGTCAACACCATGTTCATTCCTTTGCCGTCGGTGTGTGCGTGGTGCGAGACATTCTGGAGTGCCAGTCGCCCTTCCCAGGTCGTGTACGCCATCCCTGCACGCGGCGTCCTTGAAGCAGCCGCTGTGATCACCCTAGGTCGTCCGGCTGCGCCACCAGCATTGACCTGCGAGTTCACCGGCCGCCCACACGGTGTGTGGTGATGTGTCGCGGTGGATTTCTGGGATGAGCTGTTCGGGACGCAGCCGGACCCGCCAGTGGCGGTGACTTTGGTGACCGGCGCCGCCGCCCTGCTGCTGGTGCTCTCCGGCGAGCCGTGGCGGCTGGCCCGCAACGTGATCACCATCGTGCACGAGGCAGGGCACGCGCTGGTGGCCGTTCTGGTGGGCCGTCGGCTGCGCGGGATCACGCTGCACTCGGACACCTCGGGGGTCACGGTGTCGCGTGGCAAGCCCACCGGGCCAGGCATGGTGCTGACCGCGTTCGCCGGGTACGTCGCGCCGTCCCTGATCGGGCTCGGCCTCGCGGCGTTGATGATCGCGGGCAAGATCACCCTGCTGTTGTGGGTGATGACCGCCTTGATGCTGGCCGTCCTGGTGATGATCCGCAACGTCTTCGGCGTGGTGTCCGTCGTGCTGACCGGTGCCGTGCTGGTCACCGTGTCGCTGGTGACCTCACCTCAGGTCCAGGCCGCCTTCGCGTGCCTGGTCGCGTGGTTTCTGCTGTTCGGCGGTGTCCGGCCGGTGTTCGAGCTACAGGCCAAACGGCGTCGCAGGCAGGCCCGAGACTCCGACGCCGATCAGCTGGCCCGGCTGACCCGGACGCCTGGGCTGTTCTGGGTGGCCATGTTCGTGCTCATCTCCTTGGGCGCGGCGTTCCTCGGCGGCATGTGGCTGCTGGAGCCGGTCATCGCCAGGTGAGAGCCGTTGTCCCTGTGGCCAATGGCTTGGACATATGTCGAACTGCCTGAGTCTCAGGCGTGCCCGTCGGTGATGCCTTCCCGGCGATCTATCCACTTGTCCAACGACTTGTCCACATGGCTGAGCTGCCCGACCAGCGAACAGATCAGTCCTTCCGTCCTGCCACCAACTGCGTCAGACCCGCGTACCGCTCGACGACCGCGGTGAAGCCCCGAGCCCGCAGCGCGGCCCCGATCTGGCCGCGGTCGAACATCCGCTGGCCACTGGCCTGGCCCACCAGAGTGTCCACCGTCCGCAGCGGCTGCTGGTCACGACGGCCGCTGGTCAGCATCGCGATGTGCCCGCCCGGCTTGAGCGTCCGGGCGAACGAGTCCAGCGCCACCATGGGCTCGGCGAACATGTGCAACGCGGCGAAACAGCACACGGCGTCCAACGACTCGTCCCGCAGCGGCGGCCGGACGGCGTCAGCTCGCAGATAGACCGCACCGCCGCCAGCCGCCACGGCGCGCGAGAGCATCGTCCGCGAGGAATCGAGCCCGATGGCCAGGCCCTCTGGGCCGACCACCCCGGCGAAGCCGCGGGTGAAGCCGCCTGTGCCGCACGCGACGTCCAGCACGATGTGGCCCTTGTGCAGCGCCAGGTTCTCGCGGGCGAACCGATGCTCCTCGGCCATGCTCGGCCCGGCCAGGCCCTTCGCCACGCGGCCGAGCGCCGGCCGCCAGTACCGCTCGTAGATCCGGGGCACGAGGCTGGTGCGCATCAGTCGTTGCGCCACCCCAGTACTCGGCTGCTCGACGTCGCCGAGCATGTCCACGTAGTCGCCGACCTGCACCGGCTCGGCGGTCAACAGGTCGAGCAGTCGCCGGTTCATCCTGTCGCTCACCGTGCCGCCGTGTAGGACGCCGGGTCGAAGTCCTTGATCCGCCTCGTCATCGTCACCGTGGACCACGGCCAACTGAAGCTGTTGCGTCCATTGGCATCCAGGTAGTAACTCACACAGCCGCCCGCGTTGTACACAGTGGTACGCAGTGCCCGTTGCACGTCCGCGTTGTACGCGTCCTGCACGTCCTTGCGCACGTCGATGCTCGACCAGCCGTTGCGGCGGATCGCCTGCACGGCGTCGACGACGTAGGCCAGTTGTGACTCCAAAATGGAGAATGCCGACGAGTGCCCGGTGCCGAGATTGGGCCCGAGCAGGAGGAAGAGGTTCGGGAAGCCGTTGACGGACGTACCGAGGTACGCCTGAGGACTGCCCTGCCACACGTCGGCCAGCGTGCGGCCGTCCGCGTCACGGACGCGGGAGGCGACCGGCATGTCGAGAATGTGGAACCCGGTACCGAAAATGATCGCGTCCACTTCCGACTCACTGCCGTCCGCGCCGACCACCGTGCTGCCGCGGATCTCGCGGACAGCCGTGTTGTGCACGGCGACGTTGGGCTTGGTCAGCGACCGGTAGTACGTGTTGGACATCAGCAACCGCTTGCAGCCCAACGTGTAGTCCGGTGTCAGGGCACGGCGCAGTTCGGGATCAGAAACCGACCGGCGCAAGTGGAGCAGGCCGATCCGCTGGACCAGCCGCAGGACCCAGGGATGCCGGAACCCGACGCCGAGCGCCTCCATCGCGGCGTATTCTGCCGCCCGCAATGCTTTCTGCGTCACCGGGAACGTCCGCAGCAGCCAGCGTTCCACTGTGGGCACGTAGTGGTCGGGTTTGGGTAACACCCACTGGGCGGTGCGCTGGTACAGACGCAGTTCGCCGACTTTTGGCTGGATCGCGGGCACGAACTGGACGGCCGAAGCGCCGGTGCCGACGACCGCGATCCGCTTGCCGGTCAGGTCGTAGTCGTGGTTCCACCTGGCCGAATGAAACGTTTCGCCGGGAAACTCGTCCAGGCCGGGAAGATCCGGAATCCGTGGCTGATGCCACGGGCCGGTCCCGGCGATCAGCAGTTGCGCCGTGTACTGGCCGTCTGACGTGGCCAGGTCCCAACGGTTGGTGGACGGATTCCACCGGGCGTCGTCCAGTCGCACGCCGAAACGGATATGCCGCCGCACGTCGTACCGGGACGCGGTGCGCTCCAGATATTGCCTGATCTCAGGCTGTTGTGCGAATGCCCGCGTCCATTCCGGATTCGGCGCGAACGAATACGAGTACAAAGCGGACGGTACGTCGCACGCGCAACCGGGATAGGTGTTGTCGCGCCACGTGCCGCCCAATTCGCGCGCCTTCTCCAGGACGACGAAGCCGGTGACGCCCGCCTGCCGGAGTTTGATCGCCGCGCCGATGCCGGACGCGCCTGCGCCGATGATCGCGATCGGGACGTCCACGCCGCACCTCCGCGCCGAAGTGGGATACCACTGGTATCTGGAACCTAGCAGTATTTATCTACTCGCGGTAGGTTCGTATTCTGGCCGGGTGCCCCGACTGACCCGGGCGGAGAGCCAGGCCCGTACCAGGGACCTGCTTGTCGCCACCGCCCGAGAGCTCTTCCTGCGCGACGGCTACCACGCCACCTCGCTGGAGAAGGTCGCCGACGAAGCGGGCTTCTCCAAAGGCGCGGTGTATTCGAACTTCCGCAACAAGGACGAGCTGTGCCTCGCGGTGCTGGACCAGATCCACCACGACGAGATCGCCAGGGCCGTCGCCGACGTCGGCGCGTCGCCCAGCCTGGAAGAGGGCATCGCCGGGTTCGAGCGATGGGCGGAGCGCATGATCGGCGACGAGGGCTGGACCACCCTCGAGGTCGAATTCGCGCTCCAGGCCCGCCGTGACCCCGTGCTCCGGCAGGAACTGGCCGACCGAGACCGTGCGATCCGGGAAGTCATCGCCTCAGTGCTCGCCGCCCACCTCGACGGCGACGCCGCCACCCTGGACCCACGGGACATGGCGACCGCGCTGCTCAGCCTCGGGATAGGCCTGGGTATGCAGCGCGTCATCGACCCGTCGATCCCGGTGGACGTGCTGGTCAAAACCCTTCGCGCGCTGGCCACGGGAACGCGTCCGTTGTGAAGCCGCGCTAACACAGTTGACCGTTGTCGTTCAGCCAGAACGAGGAAGCGGATCAGCTGCCGGGTCCTTCGCCTCCGATCTCGCCTGGAGGTTCCTGAGGCCCAGAAGGCCCGGTAGAAGCAGGTCCGGGGTTTTGTCGCGAGATCATTCAGGTCAGGTTCGGTGGAACCCGATCGTGCCAGCGTTCTTCTTTCTGCAACTGCGCCGCCAGCGACAACAACAGCGGTTCGCTGTTCTCTGGCCCGACGATCTGAGCGCCCATCGGCAGGCCCGTGCTCGTCAGGCCCGCAGGCACGTTCACGCCCGGCAGCCCCAGGATGTTCCACGGCCACGCGTACGGACACGCCGCGATCATGGCGCGAGTCGTGGCGAAGTTGGACAGCCCGTCGTAGCGGCCGACCGGAGTGGGCGGAGTCGCTGTGGTCGGCGCCAGGATCACGTCGGCCGTGTCGAAGATCCGGCCGATCCTGCGCCGCTCGAACTGCTCGTGCAGGCGCGAAAGCCGGACCAGGGGTCCGGCCAGGGCGCCCATCTTGCGGTTGAGCTGGGTGCGCTTGTCCAGCAGACGCAGGTCCGGGACCTCCAGCGCCGCGTCCTTCAGCCCATCGAGCGACCGGGGGAACACACCCAGTCCGACCAGCCCGTAGTTCGGGCTCGCCAGCCTGACCTCGTGCCCCAGCCGGGCCAGGACCCGGCCGAGCCGGACCACGGCCGAGCGCACCTCGGGATGCAGCCGGGCGGGCGACAGCGTGAACGGGACCCGCAGCGCCAGCGCGATCCGCAACCGGCCTGGCGCACGATTCGCGCCATCCCGCATCCGCGTACCGCTGGCCGCGATGACGTCCAGCAACAGAGCGGCGTCCTCGACCGTCCTGGCCAACGGCCCGTGCGTGGCCAGACCGTTCCACATGTCCGGCAACGGGTCGCTCGGCACCACCCCGCGGGTCGGCTTCACGCCGACCAAGCCCGTCCACGCGGACGGGATCCGGATCGAACCGAGGCCGTCCGAACCGGTCGCCGCGGGCACCAGGCCTGCGGCCACGGCCGCGGCCGATCCGCCTGACGAACCGCCGGGCGTGTAGCCCATGTCCCACGGGTTGCGGGTGGCGCCGAAAGCGTGCCCCTCGGTGAACGGCCACTGGCCGAACTCCGGGGTGTTCGTCTTGCCCACGATCACCGCACCGGCCTGGCGCAACCGGCGGACCAGTTCGGAGTCGGCCGGTTTGGGCGGGAAGTCCCCGGCGCAGCCGAACGCCGTGGGCTCACCGGCGATGTCCGTGTCGTCCTTCACCGCGATCGGCACCCCGAGCAGCGGCGCCCGGTCACCGGCGGCCAGGCGCTGGTCCGCCTCGGCGGCCTCGGCGAGCGCGGCCTCCCGGCGCAGCCGCCGGAACGCGTTCAGGCTGGGCTGGGACTTCTCGATCCGGTCGAGCGCCTCGGAGACGAGGTCGACCGAGCTCGTATCGCCGGCAGCGACCGTTTCGGCGGTCCGCCGCAGGCCCACGAACTGAGTCACGACGCCTCCAGTGGACTTGTGTTTCGCCTCCCGTGGGATGGTGCCACCCCGTGCGGCAGACTAGTCACTCCACTCGAGAGGAGAAGACGGTGGTTGACCAGGTTGTCGAGGCCTGCGCACGCGCGGCGAAGCAGGCGGCGCCGTCCTTGGCCACGGCATCCGAGCAGGCCATCGACGCCGCGCTGACCGGAATGGCCGAGCGGTTGCGGGCCAGCGCGCGGGCCGTGCTCGAGGCGAATGCCCAGGACGTCGAGGCCGCGAAGGCCGGCGGGATGAGCTCCGGCCTGATGGACCGGCTGACCATCACCGAGGCCCGGCTGACCGCCATGGCCGATTCGTTGAGCCTCCTCGCCGGTGTGCCGCACGCGCCACGGGAGACCCCGATCCGCGACCTGCCGGACGGCCTCAGGCTCGTCGAGCGCCGCAGGCCGGTCGGCGTGATCGGCGCCAACTACGAGGCCAGGCCCAACGTCACGGTGGACGTCGCCTCCCAGCTGATCAAGTCCCGCAACGCGGGCGTGCTGCGCACCGGCTCGGCCGCGCTGAGATCGGCCACGGCCCTGGTGCACGAGGTCATCGCGCCCGCGCTGACCGACGCGGGCATCGACCCCGCTGTCATCCAGCTCGTGCCGAGCGCCGACCGCGCGGCGGCCGCGGCCCTGGTCCGCTTTCCCGGCCTGGTGCCGTTGGTGATCCTGCGCGGCAGCGGCGACAGCACCCGTGAGCTGGGCTTCGAGGCCGCCAAGCACGGCGTGCGGACGTTGGCGCACGCGGACGGCGGCGGCGTGCTGTACCTGGACGGCGACGCGGACCTGGCCAAGGCACACGACCTGATCGCCCGCAGCCTGGACCGGCTGGGCGTGTGCAACCGGCTCAACCTGCTGCTGATCGACTCCGCCGTCTACGCCGACGTGTTGCCCGCCGTGCTGGAGACGTTGGAGAAAGCAGGCGTCCGGGCCTCGTTGCCGCCGCACGACCACCCGATCGGCTACGAGTGGGCGCTGGATTCCGACCGCGAGGCGACCGTCACCGTGTCCCCGGTCGACGACGCCGTGCAGGCCGCGCAGGTCGCCAACGAGAAGACCTCGGGCCTGGCCGCCGGAATCGTGACGGAGAACTCAGCGACCGCCGACGCCTTCATGGCCGCGTACACCGGGACCGGGGTGTTCTGGAACGCCACCACCAGGCTGCTCGACGGGTTCAAGCTGCTCGCGGTGCCGGAGACCGGGATCAACATCGACAAGGTGCCCGGCCCGCGCGGCCCGGTCACCTACACCGACCTGACACTTCGTCAGTACGCGGTTGTCCCAGCTCAGCCGTCCTGATGTGATCCACCCAACGGCAGCCTGCCGGTCGAGGTGTGGTTGGCTCCCCTCGCGCGCCCACATATGTAGCGGGGGATAGTATCCAGTCCGTCGCCCGGACAGCTGTCTTGGCGCGGCCCCGAACGAGAACCACCACTGGAGGCACGGAAGTGACGGCGGTAGCCCCCAAGCCGATCGCGACTCGACCGTTCCCGGCGGGTAAGACGGTCAAGGGTTCGTACCTCCTGCGGTTGTTCCGCACTACGGACCACAAGCAGATCGGGATCATGTACCTGGTCACCGCGTTCGCCTTCTTCATGGTGGGCGGCGCGATGGCGATGCTGATCCGCACCGAGCTCGCCGTGCCAGGACAGCAGTTCCTGTCGCAGGAGCAGTACAACCAGCTGTTCACCATGCACGGCACGATCATGCTGCTGCTGTACGCGACGCCGATCCTGTTCGGGTTCGCCAACTTCGTGCTGCCGCTGCAGATCGGCGCGCCGGACGTGGCGTTCCCGAGGCTGAACGCGTTCTCGTACTGGCTGTACCTGTTCGGCGGGATCATCGTGATCTCCGGCTTCCTGACCCCGGGTGGCGCCGCCGACTTCGGCTGGTTCGCCTACACCCCGCTGTCGGACAAGATCCACTCACCGGGTGTCGGTGCCGACCTGTGGATCTCCGGCCTGGTGGTGTCCGGTCTCGGCACGATCCTCGGCGCGGTCAACATGATCACGACCGTGGTCTGCCTGCGCGGCCCGGGCATGACCATGTTCCGGATGCCGATCTTCACCTGGAACATACTGATCACGGCCATCCTGGTGCTGATCGCGTTCCCGATCCTGACCGCGGCCCTGCTGGGTCTGCTCGCCGACCGCCATATCGGCGCCCACGTCTTCGATCCCGCCAACGGTGGCGTGATCCTCTGGCAGCACCTGTTCTGGTTCTTCGGCCATCCCGAGGTGTACATCGTCGCGCTGCCGTTCTTCGGCATCGTCTCCGAGATCATCCCGGTGTTCAGCCGCAAGCCGCTGTTCGGCTACAAGATGTTGGTCTACGCGACGCTGTCGATCGCCGCGCTGTCGGTGGCCGTCTGGGCGCACCACATGTACGCGACCGGCGCCGTGCTGCTGCCGTTCTTCTCGTTCATGACGTTCCTGATCGCGGTGCCGACCGGCGTGAAGTTCTTCAACTGGATCCTGACCATGTGGAAGGGCCAGCTGACGTTCGAGTCGCCGATGCTGTTCTCGGTCGGCTTCCTGGTCACGTTCCTCTTCGGTGGCCTGACCGGCATCCTGCTCGCCGCGCCGGCGATCGACTTCCACGTGTCGGACACGTACTTCGTGGTGGCGCACTTCCACTACGTGCTCTACGGCACGATCGTGTTCGCGACCTTCGCCGGGATCTACTTCTGGTTCCCGAAGATCACCGGCCGGTTCATGGACGAGAAGCTGGGCAAGCTGCACTTCTGGACCACGTTCATCGGCTTCCACGGCACGTTCCTGGTCCAGCACTGGGTCGGCAACGAGGGCATGCCCCGCCGGTACGTCGACTACCTGGCCAGTGACGGCTTCACGACGCTCAACACGATCTCCACGGTCGGTGCCTACATCCTGGGCGCGTCGACGCTGCCGTTCATCTGGAACGTGTTCAAGAGCTACCGGTACGGCCAGGTCACCGAGGCCGACGACCCATGGGGCTACGGCAACTCGCTGGAGTGGGCGACCACGTCCCCGCCGCCGCGGCACAACTTCAAGGAGCTGCCGCGGATCCGGTCGGAGCGTCCGGCGTTCGAGCTGCACTACCCGCACATGGTCGAGCGGTACCGCGCCGAGGCGCACGTCGGCGCCAGCCACAAGGCCACGCCGTCCGAGGTGCTCGCGGAGAAGACCCAGCCGGACGAGATCACCGGCGGCGACCCGCACAAGAAGTAACGCTCGAGCCCAAGGTAGACGCGCCCGCTCCAACCGAGGAGGCACGCCTTGCCCGGTCCATCAAGCACGCCTGTGCTCATCACGGTGAGCGGCCCGGACAAGCCCGGGGTCTCCTCGGTCCTGTTCGCGGTGCTGACCAGGCACGGCGTCGAAGTCCTCGACGTCGAACAGGTCGTGATCCGCGGCCAGCTCGTGCTGGGCGTGCTGGTCGGCACCGACCACGACCCCGAGGGTCTGCAGGAGCTGGTCGAGCAGGCGATGGCGACGGTGGCCATGCAGGTCACCGTCGAGATCGGCGCGGACACGCTCACCCCGGCCAGGGTCGGTTCGACCCACGCCGTGATCGTCCTGGGAAGGCCCGTCACCGCACGGGCCTTCACCGAGGTCGCCCGGCGGATGGCCGCGCTGGGCGTCAACATCGACGCGATCCGCCGCGTGGCCGACTACCCGGTGACCGGTCTCGAGTTGCACGTCTCGGTCGCGGATGACACGCCCGAAGCCGACGGCCTGCTGCGCAACGCGCTCGTCGAGGTGGCTTCCCGGGTGGGCCTGGACGTCGCGGTCGAGCGGGAAGGCCTGACCCGGCGGGCCAAGCGGCTGATCGTGTTCGACGTGGACTCCACGTTGATCCAGGGCGAAGTGATCGAGATGCTCGCCGCCAAGGCCGGCTGCGAGGAGCAGGTCAAGCAGATCACCGACGCCGCGATGGCCGGTGAGATCGACTTCACCGAGTCGCTGAACCGGCGGGTGGCCGTTCTGGAAGGCCTGCCCGAGTCCGTGCTGGACGAGGTCGCCGGCGCGCTGGAGCTGACGCCCGGTGCCCGCACGACGGTCCGGACCCTCAAGCGGCTCGGATTCCGGTGCGGTGTCGTGTCCGGCGGGTTCACCCGGATCATCCAGCGCCTGGTCGACGATCTGGGCCTGGACTTCTGCGCGGCCAACGAGATCGAGGTCGTCGACGGCAAACTGACCGGCCGTGTGATCGGCGAGGTCGTCGACCGGCCCGGCAAGGCTGTCGCGCTGCGCCGCTTCGCCGAGTCGTCCGGGGTGTCGCTGGCCCAATGCGTGGCTGTCGGTGACGGCGCCAACGACATCGACATGCTCTCCGCGGCGGGTCTGGGCATCGCGTTCAACGCCAAACCCGCGCTGCGCGAGGTCGCGGACACGGCCCTGTCCCACCCGTACTTGGACGTCGTGCTGTTCGTGCTCGGCGTGACCCGTGCCGAAGTCGAAGCCGCGGACGCGGCGGACGGAATCGACGGCGAACGGCTGTGACCAGCGGCATCCTCGCTCCACTGGCCGCGCGCTACGCCTCGTGGCTGGCTCTTCCGGCCGATCAGACCAACCAGGTCGAGACAGCGCCGGAGCTGGTCAGGGCGATGCCGGTGATACTGCGTATCGAACGGGACCCGGTACCGAGCCGGACTCCGGTCCTGGAGGCAGCGGCTGCCGCGGCCATCGCGGTGTGCCTGGACCCGCGCGCCGAGCCGGAAGGCGAGTGGCACGAGCCGGTCAGCGCCTGGGTCGCCGGGCACATCCGGAAGGTCTCCCGCCGGGCTCGCGGCGCGCATTGGCTGGCGGTGCAAGCCTTTCCGGGCGTCACCGTCGAGGTCGACGGCGCCGAGGTCCGCGCGCTCGTGCCTGGCCTGGTGGTGGAGACGCCCAGGGAGATCAGCCGCCTGCAGATCTCCGGCAGCGAACTGCCCGCCGACGAACCCGGCCCCGTGCCGGACGGCGTGCCGGTTCTCTGGCTGAACCCGGCTGTCCCGTTGACCGCGGGCAAGGCGGCCGCTCAGGTCGGCCACGCCAGCATGTTGCTCGCCGCACTGCTCGACGAGCCGGACCTCAAGGCGTGGGCGGAAATCGGCTTCCGCTGCGCGGTCCGGACGCCGAGCCGCGAGCAGTGGGCCTCGCTCCACCCCGGCGACGACCCGGGCGGCGCCTGGCGTGACCGCCGGGTGATCGCGGTGCGCGACGCCGGGTTCACCGAGGTCGACCCGGGCACGGTGACCGTCCTCGCCCAGTGGCGCGCCTGATGCGCCACCCTCGTTGAGCAGGGTGTTCTCAGATCTGGACGCCATGCGGCGACCTGCCCCGCCACCACCACGTGAACCAGGCCTGGACCCGAAGGCGGCCCCGAGGGTGAGCGTGCGTCACTCATCGCCGACAAAACTGGTCAGCCGGTCACCACGGTCACGCCGAGCTTGGTCGCGGCCTCGTTGATCGGCTGGAAGAACGTGGTCCCGGCGCTGGCGCAGTCACCGATCCCGCCGGACGTCACCCCCTGGGCCTGCGTGCCGCTGACGAACGGCCCGCCCGAGTCGCCAGGCTCGGCGCACACCGAGGTCCGGGTCAGGCCGCGGACGATCCGGCCTTCGCCGTAGTTCACCGTCTCGTCGATCGCGGTGATCTCGCCGCACGCGAAGCCGGACGTCGCGCCCGACCGGCATACCGAAGCACCGACCGGCGCCACCTCGGTGCCGGTCACGGTGATCGGCCCGCCGTCCCGCGTGTCGACCGAGGAGGCCGGGATCCCGGCGGCCGGGTCGGTCACGTCGACCAGGCCGAAGTCGCCGTCGGTGTCGAACGTGCCCGCGTTGACCCGGCCGAATTCCAGGCCGTCGCTGAGGACCACCGCACCGGCCGCGGTGCAGTGCCCGGCGGTGATGAAGTGCTTCGTTCCGGCGGGCGTGGTCGCGGAGAACCCGATCGAGCAGCGGGCGTCGCCGACGGTGAAGCCGCGTCCGCCGATCACGTCCGCCAGCACGCGGGGTTCACGGTCCGACCTCTCGACGCGGACCAGGTCCCCGTTGCCCTTGGCCTTCTCGATGAACTCGTCCGCCGTCCCGTCCTTCTTCGCCTCGATCACCACGCTGTTCGTGGCCGGGTCGACGTACCAGGAGAAGATCGACGACGGGGCGGACCCGCCCATCCGGTCGATCCGGGTCTTCTGGCCGACCAGACCGGCCAGGTTGTTCTTCATCATCCGGGGTTCCGCACCGGCCCGCTGCACATCGCCGAGATACGCCCGGTCGATGATGCCAACCATCAGCTTGCGCTTGGTGTTGTCGTACCAGGCGCCCGCGTACGCGTTGCCGAGTTTGCGGCGCAACGAGTCGACCATCTTGCTGAGGTGGGCTTCCTCGCGGGCCCGTGCCTTGGCCTCGTCGGGCGTCAGCCGCACGTCCTTGCGCATCGTGGGTTCCAGCGGAATGGACGATCCCACCTCGACGGTCTCGTGCGCCACCGGTGACTGGTTGGTCGTGGCGATCGCGGTGAGCGTGGCCGACACCGTCACACCGATCACCAGCCCCACAAGGATCCTGCGGTTGAACGGGCGCGGTTCATCCACCCGGTGCGACCCCATACGGCTGTCTCCCTCACCTTCCGCGATGCCTCCGTAGGGTGGTACGGACGGCAATGGGATGGTGGTTCAACTATTGAGCCGGGCCAATGCACCTCTTACAACTGACTGGTCGTAGGTTGTCCAGAAGGGAGGAAGCGACGCGCGGAGGAAGCCGCCATACCGTGCGGTCGCGAGCCGCGAGTCGAGGATCGCCACGACGCCCTTGTCGTCATTGGACCGCAGCAGACGGCCCGCGCCTTGCGCCAGCAACAGTGCCGCGTGCGTCGCGGCGACGGTGAGGAACCCGTTGCCGCCGCGCGCCTCGACCGCCCGCTGACGAGCCGACGCCAACGGGTCGTCCGGACGCGGGAACGGGATCCGGTCGACGACCACCAGTTGCAGTGACGGGCCGGGCACGTCGACGCCCTGCCACAGCGACAACGTCCCGAACAGGCACGTGGCCTCGTCCTCGGCGAACTTGCTGACCAGCAACGACGTGGAATCCTCGCCCTGGCACAAGATCGGGTGGTCCAGCCGCTCCCTGAGCTCGTCCGCGGCCTGCCGGGCGGCCCGCATCGACGAGAACAGCCCCAGCGTGCGGCCACCGGCGGCGTTCACCAGGCCTTCGAGCTCGTCGAAGAACGCGGGTTGCAGACCGTCGCGGCCAGGCGGCGGAAGGTGCCGCGCCACGTACAGGATTCCGCTTTTCTCATGGGTGAACGGCGATCCGACGTCGATCCCGGACCAGCGCGGCATGTCGTTGTCGGCGGGCGGCGTGATGTCCGTGGCCGTGCCTTCGGCCTTCTGGGAGGGCCGCTGCTCGACGGGCAGGCCCCACTGGCGGGCCAGGGCGTCGAACGATCCGCCGAGTGTGAGCGTCGCGGACGTCAGGACGGTGGTGCATTCCCCGAACAGCCGCTCCCGCAGCAGTCCGGCTACGCCCAGCGGCGCGACCCGGAGCGCCGGAGGCCGCGGATTCCCACCGATCATGTCCGAACTCAGCCACACGACGTCACGGCGTTGTGCGTCGTCCGTGTCGAACGCCTCCAGGACCCGGACCGCGGTGTCGTGGATTTCCTCCAGCAACGCGATCGCCTGACGCCGTAGCGTGGTCGACTCGACGTCCTGTGACGAACGGTCCGGTCCTAGCGCGGTGATGCACGCGTGCGCGGCGTCGCGAGTCACCCGCAGCACGCCTTCCAACGGGCGCGGCAACTCGTCCAGCCTGCCCTGCGGCAGGTCGCCGAAGATCTCCCGGATGCCTTCGCCGGCCTCTTCCAGCCGGTCGACGATGTCCTCGGCGATCTGCCTGCCGCAGCGTTTCACCGCGGCGGACACCATGCCCGCGGTCAGTTCGGCGGTGGCGACCGACGTGACCCGGTCGACCAGTTCGTGGGCCTCGTCGATGATCACGACGTCGTGCTCGGGCAGGACCTGGTAGCCCTGCAGGGCGTCGATGGCGAGCAGCGCGTGGTTGGTCACGACGATGTCGGCCCGCCCGGCTTCGGCCCGGGCCAGTTCCGCGAAACAGTCCGTGCCGAACGGGCACTTGTCCTTGCCGAGGCATTCCTTGGCCGACACGGAGACCTGCCGCCACGCCTGGTCGGTCACACCGGGCACGAGCTCGTCGCGGTCGCCCGTCTCGGTCTCCGAGGACCATTCGAAGAGCCTTTTGACGTGCCTGCCGAGTGCCGAGACGGCGAACGGGTCGAACAGCGCGCCGTCGTCCGGCTCCTCCGGTGCGCCGGTGTCGAGCCGGTGCAGGCACAGGTAGTTGCGGCGGCCCTTGAGGATCGCGAACGTCGGCTCCCGCCCGATCGACGGCTTCAGCGCCTTGGCGAGCCTGGGCAGATCACGGTCGACCAGTTGGCGTTGCAGCGCGATGGTCGCCGTGGAGACCACGACGGTCCGGCCGCTCTCGATCGCGTGGTGGACCGCGGGAACCAAGTACGCCAACGACTTCCCGGTGCCGGTGCCCGCTTGGACGGCCAGGTGCTCGCCTGTTTTGATCGACTTGTGCACCGCTTCGGCCATGGTCACCTGACCGGGCCGTTCGGCACCGCCGACCGCTTCGACGGCGGTCGTCAGCAGTTCGCGCAGGGACGGGAGGGAGTCGGCGGTTCGGGGCACGGACCGACGGTACCGGCAGGCACCGACATCGCTTTCAGACCCTCGGTGCTGTCAGGCCCTCGACCGCGTCGCGTCGACCAAGGCGGTAACGGCCGGATGCCACGATCCTGAAGCGGGACCGGTCAAAACCAAGCGGCGTTTCAGTTTCTGCTTCAAAGGCACGAGCACGACCCGGTTGTCGATCATGGCGCCCATCAGGCTGGGCACGATCGAAACGCCGATCCCGGCCTGCACCATCGCGATCAGGGTGGCGCCTTCCCGAACCCGGTGCGTCGGCCGCAACCGGCTCGTCGTCCGCCGGTAGAGCTCCCGGATATGGCGCTCACATCCGCCGTCGGACAACAGGAACGGATCGTCGTCCAGGTCCGGGATGTCGATCACGTCCTCGCCCGCGAGCGGATGGTCACGGCGGAGCAGTGCGCGGAACTCGTCCGCGCCGATCTCGGCCCCGTCATGGCCGTCCGGATCGACCAGGACCGCCGCGTCGATGGTCCGTTCGGCGAGCCACTCGACGATCTCGTGGTCCTCGCCTTCGAAGACCCGGACCGTGATGCCCGGGAAGTCGCCGCGCCACTTCGTCAGCAAGTCCGGCAGCAGGCCCTGGCACACGGTGGCCGGCGCGGCGAGCCGGATGGTGCCGGTGGGCTGGTTCGCGTTCTCGGCCACCAGGTCGTCGATGGCGGACGCCGCGCCGACCGCGGCCCGTGCGTGTTCGACCAAGCGCGCGCCGAACGTGGTCAGTTGTGGCTGTTTGGTCCGGTGCAGCACCGGACTGCCGACCGCCCGCTCGAGCGCCGCGATCGCGTGCGAGACCGCGGACTGGCTGATGCCGAGCGCGGGGGCGGCCGCGCTGAACCCGCCCTCGTCGACCACGGCGAGGAACGCCCTCAACTGAGCCAGATTGACGGTCATGAGCGACTCTCATGGATCTCGCAGGCCAACTTGTTGGACTCATTGTGCCGGATCGGGCGAACCTCGTGTCCGATCACCGCCGGACACGCCCGGCGGAGCCGGTCACGGTGGGAGCGTGATGAGAAAGCTACGTGTAAGCGCAGGTCAACCGGGATGGCGCGACGAGG
The DNA here is from genome assembly GCF_013280595.1 of Kibdelosporangium persicum. Classification (GTDB taxonomy): domain Bacteria; phylum Actinomycetota; class Actinomycetes; order Mycobacteriales; family Pseudonocardiaceae; genus Kibdelosporangium; species Kibdelosporangium persicum. Next base: position 240,088 of record NZ_JAAATY010000008.1, on the reverse strand, counting down.
GGGCCACCGGCTGGGTGCCCGCCTTCCTGGTGTTGTCGATGATCTGGGGATCGACGTTCTTCCTCATCAAGATCGCGGTCAACGCGGGCGTCGCGCCGATGTGGGTCGCGCTGTGGCGGTGTGTCTTCGGCGCCGCCGCGTTGTGGCTGCTGGTCCTCGTGACGGGCCGGCGGATGCCCCGTGATCCGGCGGTGTGGGGCCACGGCGCCGTGGTGGCGCTTTTCCTGAACGCGGTGCCGTTCCCGCTGTTCGCGTTCGGCGAGACCAAGATCAGCTCGGTGCTGGCCGGGGTCTGGAACGCGACCGTGCCGCTCGCGACGCTGGTGTTCGTACTGATGTTGTTGCCCGACGAGCGGCCGACCGCCCGCAGGCTCGTCGGAATGGCCATCGGGTTCGTCGGTGTGCTGGTCGTCCTCGGGGTATGGAACGGCGTCGACACCGGTCCGTTGGTCGGGACGCTGGCCTGCCTCGGTGCGACGACCTGCTACGGCGTGGCCTTCGCGTACACGCGACGCTTCATGTCCCACCGGCCCGATTCGGCGATGGTCCTGGCGGCTGTCCAGGTCACGTGCGGGACGCTGGAACTGGGTCTGGTCACGCCGGTTTTCGCAGGTGGCCCGGGGTGGCCAGGTTTTGGCGCCATGGCCGCGTTGCTGGTGCTCGGCGCCCTGGGCACCGGGGTGGCCTACCAGTTGAACTTCGTCGTGATCCGGGCGGCGGGGTCCACCGTGGCGTCCACGGTCACCTACATCACCCCGCTGTTCTCCACCGCGCTCGGCGCGGTGTTCCTGGCCGAACCAGTCGGCCTGAACACCGTCGCCGGCGCGGCGCTGATCATCCTCGGGATCGTGCTGAGCCGATCACGGGGCGGTTCACGGGATGGATCAGGACCGGCGGTTGGCCAGCGCCCACGCACCCGGCAGCAGCCCGGCGGCCAGCAGGATCTTGATCCCGTCGCCGACCAGGAACGGCAGCAGCCCGCGCTCGATGGCCGTACCCAGGTCCATGCCGGTCGCGGCGGCGAGCCACGACACGCCGATCGCGTAGATCACGACATTGCCTAGCACCATCGTGGCGATCGTGCGCAGCACCGTACGGTCGCCACCGCGCGCGGCCAGCGCGCCCACCAGGACCGCGGCCACAGCGAAACCGACCAGGTAACCACCGGTCACGCCGAGCCAGCCGGACTTGCCGTCCTGGAACCACGGCACCCCGGCCATCCCGGCGACCAGGTACAGCAGCATCGACGCGGCGCCACGCCGCCACCCCAGCCCGGCGCCGACGAGCAGCGCGCCGAAGGTCTGCCCGGTGATCGGCACCGGGCTGCCCGGCACGGGAAGCACGACCTGTGCCGCGAGCCCGGTGAGCGCGGCGCCACCGACGACCAGCGCGGCGTCCCGGACGAACGTGCGCGGCACGAGGTCGGCGAGCACGGCCGGACGGGCCGGAACAGGTACAACAGACACGGTTACCTCCAGAATCGATCTCTCCTCACGGCAGGCTAATTGCCGGAACTGGAGGTTCGGCTGTGGCGATCCCAACACCCGCGCGCCGACCGGCGTCACCGCTGGTGCCGGTCACGCCAAACCGGACGGCTCGGCCGGTGCCGCGGTGTTCCGGAGGCGCGGCGGCCTGATCGCCATGCCCGCCGCGTTCCCCGTCACGCTGCGAGCTCGCTCAGCCGACCCGGGGACTTCCCACGAGATCGGCACCCGCGTCACGCAGCTGGTCCAGCGCCGAGTCGACCGTCGGCTGCGCCACACCCGCGGTCAGCTCCAGCAGGACCCGCGTGTTCAGCCCGGCCCGCGTCGCGTCGAGGGCGGTGGCCCGGACGCAGTGGTCGGTCGCGATACCGACCACGTCCACGTTCGTCACGGACCGAGCCTTGAGCCAGTCGGCCAGCGAGCTGCCGTCCGCGGCCTCACCCTCGAAGCCCGAGTACGCCGCGGCGTAGGCGCCCTTGGAGAACACGGCCTGGATCGCCGTGACATCCAGCTCGGGGTGGAACGACGCGCCGGGCGTGCCCGCGACGCAGTGCACGGGCCACGTGTCGACGTAGTCCGGGTTGTCGCTGAAGTGCGCGCCTGGATCGATGTGGTAGTCCCGGGTGGCCACCACGATGTCGTACGGCGTCCTGGCGATGTGCTCGCTGATCGCCGCGGCGACCGCGGCACCGCCGGTCACGGCCAGCGAGCCGCCCTCACAGAAGTCGTTCTGCACGTCCACGACGATCAACGCGTTCGCCACTGGCACTCCCTCAGTCGCTCGTCCCTCAGCCGATGAACCCTCAGTCGATGAAGACAGTGGGGATGGCCGGCTCGCCGTGTGACAGCTTCAAGCCCTCCCACGGCAGGCTGACCAGGCCCCGCTTCACGCGCTTGCGGCACTGCTCCAGGGTGGGCGGGTCGGCCACCGGCTGTCCACCGCGCAGGAACGGCACTTGCAGATCGCGGTCGTTGTCCGTCATCGCCGGCCACTGCTTGTCCGGCTTGTACACGACCTCTTCCAAGGCCGTGCCGGTCGGCTTGTGGCGCCGCATCGCGCCCTTGCGCCCGCCCCGGGACTCCTTGTGGGAGCTGCGCTTGGCCACCGCGCGGCCGTCCACTTCGACCAGCTTGTAGACCATGCCCGCGGTCGGCGCCCCGGACCCGGTGACCAGCGCGGTGCCCACGCCGTAGGCGTCGACCGGCTCGGCACGCAGCGCGGCGATCGCGTATTCGTCCAGGTCACCGGACACCACGATCCGGGTGTCCTTGGCGCCCAGGGAATCGAGCTGGTCCCTGGCGAGCCGGGCGAGCACGCCGACGTCGCCGGAGTCGATCCGGATGGCACCCAGGTCCGGCCCGGCCACCTCGATCGCGGTGTTGATGCCGTTGGTGATGTCGTACGTGTCCACCAGCAGCGTGGTGCCCACGCCGAGCGCGTCGACCTGGGCCTGGAACGCGGAGCGCTCGTCGTCGTGCAGCAACGTGAAGGCGTGCGCGCACGTGCCCGCGGTCGGAATGCCGTAGGTGCGGCCCGCTTCCAGGTTCGACGTGGTCGCGAATCCGGCGATGTACGCGGCCCGCGCGCTGTCGACCGCGGCGTCCTCGTGGGTCCGTCGCGAGCCCATCTCGATGATCGGACGGCCGTTGGCGGCGCTGACCATCCTGGCCGCGGCGGAAAGGATCGCGCTGTCGTGGTTCAGGATCGACAGGATGACCGTCTCCAGCACGACTGCCTGCGCGAACGTGCCGCGGACGGTCAGGATCGGCGAGCCGGGGAAGTAAAGCTCACCTTCAGGGTATCCGTCGACATCTCCAGAGAATCTGTAAGAAGCGAGCCAGTCCAGGGTCCGCTTGTCGACCACTTCGGACTCGCTCAGCCTGCTCAGCTCGTCATCGCCGAACCGGAACCGGGCGATCGTGTCCAGCACCCGCTGGGTGCCGCCGACCAGCCCGTAGCGGCGGCCGTCGGGCAACCTGCGGGCGAACACCTCGAAAACACATGGCCGCTCCGCGGTGCCATCGGCGAGCGCGCCTGCCAGCATGGTCAGCTCGTAGTGGTCAGTGAGCAGCGCAGTGCTCGCGCCGGGTCCGTTCATGAAGTCAGAGCCTATGGCGCTGCCACGCGGGCGGATCACCCGGCGGCGCAAAACCCCTGAACTCGACACAACGGCTCGGCGGGGGCATGCCACCATTGGGGTATGACCACGCCAGTCGAGCTGGGGAAGACAGACGGTGCGGATCTGGCCGCCGAGGACAAGCCGTGGCAGACGATCGTCTGGAACGACCCGGTCAATCTGATGTCGTACGTGACCTACGTGTTCCAGAAGCTGTTCGGTTACTCCAGGGACAAGGCCACGAAGCTGATGCTCGACGTGCACCACAAGGGCAAAGCGGTGGTGTCCTCCGGTGACAAGGACAAGGTCGAGGCGGACGTGGCCAGGCTGCACGCGGCGGGCCTCTGGGCGACGATGGAGCGTGACTCTTGAACCCGTGGCGACGGGACGGCGACCAGGTCGTGGCCGAGCTGGAGCGCCAGGAGGCGGCCGTGCTGCGGGGCCTGGTCGGCCAGATCAACGACATGCTGCGGGCCAGGGCGGACGAGGCGCCGCAGGACGAACTGGCCGAACTGACCGGGATCCGGACGGGTCCGGCCACCGCGCCGGACGACCCGATCCTGTCGCGGCTGCTGCCCGACTTCCACCGGCTGGACTCCGACCAGCCGTCCAAGGAGGACATGGACTCCGCGGCCGCCTTACGGTCGCTGCACGAGCCCACGCTGCTGGACTTGAAGACCGGGGTGGCCGGGGTGGTGCTGGAGACCTGCCCGCCGGACGGCGGCAAGGTCCGGCTCAGCCTGGAGCAGGCGGACGCCTGGCTGTCGGCGATCAACGACGTGCGCCTGGCGCTGGGCACGGCGCTGGACGTCGAGGAGGACATGCCCGACGAGTTGCCGGATGACGACCCCCGCGCCGGCCACCTGCCGGTCTACCACTGGCTCACGGTGGTGCAGGAGGAACTCATCCACGCGATGAGCTCGTGAACTCCGGGCCGCTCAACGCGATCACCGACGTCGAGGGCCTGCTGGTCGGCCATCACCAGCAGGTCGGCGACGGCTGGGCCACAGGCACGACCGTGGTGCTCACGCCGCCGCAGACCGTCGGTGCGGTGGACGCGCGCGGTGGCGCGCCTGGGACGCGTGAGACGGACACCCTCCTGCCCGAGAACCTCGTGCAGCACGTCAACGCCATCTGTCTGTCAGGCGGTAGCGCGTACGGGCTGGCGGCCGCGGACGGCGTGATGCGGTGGCTCGCTGAGCACAACCGTGGACTGCAGGTCGGTACGCGCCCGCACGAGGTCGTCCCGATCGTGCCGTCGGCTGTGCTGTTCGACCTACCGGTCAACGCCTGGGGCAACCGACCCGACGCTGAGTTCGGGTACGCGGCGTGCGAGGCGGCGTCGAGTGGTCAGGTCGGACAGGGCAGCCTCGGAGCGGGGACAGGCGCACGCGTCGGTTCCCTCAAGGGCGGCGTGGGCACGGCGAGCACGGTCGTCGACGGGTTCACCGTGGGTGCGCTCGCGGTGGTCAACGCTGTGGGCGAGGCCGTGGACGACCTGACCGGCGTCCCGTTCGCGGCGCGTTTCGGTCTGCGGGGTGAGTTCGGGGGGCCCTGGCCCAACCGCGCGGCCACCCTGCCGGACATCCCGCGCAGGCTGCTCAACACGACCATCGGCGTGGTCGCGGTGGACGGGAAACTGGCCAAGGCGGAGACCCGGCGGCTCGCGGTGGCCGCGCACGACGGCCTGGCCCGTGCGGTGCACCCGGCGCACTCGATGTTCGACGGCGACACCGTCTTCGCCCTCGCGACGGGCACAAAACCGCTGGAAGAGGACGGCGCCGACGGGGGTGGCGCGACAAACGCGCCACTGCGGGCGCTGGCGTTGGACCGGCTCTGCGCCGCCGCGGCCGACACGTTCGCCCGCGCGATGGTCCACGGACTGCTCGCCGCTGAGGCCAACGGCGACCTCCCGGCCTACCGCGACCTGTGGCCGGAACATTCCCGCTGACACCCGATTGATCCGGTGGTCTTTCTCACCGGGTGGGAACGGTCCATCCAGCCTTTAGGATGGGGTCGTGTTGCAGATCCGCCGTGACCTCGTGGACGAGATGGTGGCCCACGCCAGGCGTGACCACCCGGACGAGGCGTGTGGTGTGATCGCCGGCCCGGACGGGACCGACCGGCCCGAACGGTTCGTGCCGATGACCAACGCGGCCCGGTCGCCGACGTTCTACGAGTTCGACTCGGCCGAGCACTTCCGGCTCTGGCGCGAGATGGACCGCAACGACGAGGTGCCGGTGGTCATCTACCACTCGCACACCGCGACCGAGGCCTACCCGTCGCGCACCGACATCGCCCTGGCCAGCGAGCCGGGCGCGCACTACGTCCTGGTCTCCACCCGGCACCCGGAACAGATCGAGCTGCGGTCGTACCGGATCGTGGACGGCCAGGTCACCGAGGAGCCGGTGGAAGTCGTCGAGTCCTACCTGTTCTCGCACACCGGGGCGGACGACGTCCCGGACCGTGGCTGAGCCCGAGCACCGCGCCACTTCGAAACCCTGAAGCCGGAGGATTCCCATGGCTGTGACCGTTTCCATCCCGACCATCCTGCGCACCCACACCGGTGGCGAGAAGGCCGTCGAGGCCACCGGCAGCACGGTCGCCGAGATCATCGACGACCTGGAGGCCCGCCACGGCGGCCTGAAGACCCGCCTGGTCAAGGAAGGCACCCTGCACCGGTTCGTCAACGTGTACGTCAACGACGAGGACGTCCGGTTCGCCGGCGGCCTGGAGGCGAAGGTCTCCGACGGCGACACCGTGACGATCCTGCCCGCGGTCGCCGGCGGCTGATCATGGCCAGGTACGACTCGCTGCTCGACGCGCTCGGCGACACCCCGTTGGTCGGACTGCCGCGGTTGTCGCCGGGCAACGGCGTGCGGCTGTGGGCCAAGCTCGAGGACCGCAACCCGACCGGCTCGGTCAAGGACCGCCCAGCGTTGAAGATGATCGAGGCGGCCGAAAAAGACGGCCGCCTCACCCCGGGCTGCACGATCCTCGAGCCGACGTCCGGCAACACCGGCATCGCACTGGCCATGGCGGCCAAGCTGAAGGGCTACGGCCTGGTCTGCGTGATGCCGGAGAACACCTCCGAGGAGCGCCGCCAGCTGCTTCAGGCGTACGGCGCCCGGATCGTGTTCTCGCCCGCGGCGGGCGGCTCGAACCAGGCGGTGGCCACGGCCAAGGAACTGGCCAAGCAGAACACCGACTGGGTGATGCTCTACCAGTACGGCAACGACGACAACGTCCGTGCCCATTACGAGGGCACCGGTCCGGAGATCCTGCGCGACCTGCCGTCCGTGACGCACTTCGTGGCGGGCCTGGGCACGACCGGGACCTTGGTCGGCGTCGGTCGCTACCTGCGTGAGCACAAGCCTGGCGTGCAGATCATCGCCGCCGAGCCCCGGTACGGCGAGCTGGTCTACGGCCTGCGCAACCTCGACGAGGGCTTCGTGCCCGAGTTGTACGACCCGTCCGTCCTCACGAGCCGTTTCTCCGTCGGCTCGTACGACGCCCTCCGGCGTACCCGGCAGCTGCTGGAGACCGAGGGCATCTTCGCGGGCGTGTCGACGGGCGCGATCCTGCACGCCGCGTTGGCCGCGGCCGAGAAGGCCGCCAAGGCGGGTGAGGAGGCCGACGTCGTCTTCATCGTGGCCGACGGCGGCTGGAAGTACCTGTCCACCGGTGCCTACAGCGGCTCGCTCGACGAGGCCGCCGAACGTCTCGACGGCCACCTCTGGGCGTGATGGCCCGGTTTCCTGGCCAGGCCTGTCAACCTGCGAAAACAGTGGACGGCAGGCCTGTTCCGGCGTCCGGGACGACGAACACCGACCCGGCCAGCGGCTCACGCGCCAGCTCGGATTCGCTCATCCCGACCCGCGCTGTCGTGATGTAGAGATCGGTCAACTGGTCGCCGCCGAAACAGCACGCCGTCGTCTTGCTGGCGGGCACGATCACGGTGCTGAGCAACTTGCCGTCGGGCGTGTACCGGCGCACCTGGCCGTCACCCCACAACGCGACCCATACGCAGCCGTCACCGTCGACGCACAGACCGTCCGGTGAGCCGTCGACGTCCGCGAACGGGCGTGGCGACGAGACGGTTCCGGAGTCGAGGTCGTAGTCGAACACCTGGATCAGGCCAGTTGGCGTGTCCGCGAAGTACATCCGGGTGTTGTCGGGACTCCAGCCGACGCCGTTGCTGATGCTCACCTTGTCGAGCACCATGGTCGCCTTGCCGTCCGGTTCGACCTTGGCCAGCCAGCCGCCGCCCTCAGCCGTGTCGTAGCGCATGGTCCCGGCCCAGAACCGTCCAGCGGCGTCCACGGCGGCGTCGTTCCCGCGCACCCCGTCCCTGGCCCAGTAAACGAGCCACCGGTGCTCACCTGCGGAATCGACGATCGCGACGCCGTCGCGGAGGTTCAGGATCAGCCCGCCGCCTGCCCGGGGCTTGGCCGCGCCGACGTGCTGCGGCGCGCTGGTGGTCTCGTTCACGCCTGTCGACGGGTTCCAGCGGTGGATCGCCGGAGCGAGGATGTCGACCCACAGCAGGGTGCCGGTCCTGGCGTCCCAGGTCGGCCCTTCGCCGAGCTCGGCCTCGGCGCGTACCGCGATCTCGAAACGATCAGTCACGAACCGGGATACTGTCATCTTGTGGAGCCCACTGGATTTCCGTACCAGGACGAGCCCCCGAAACCACCCAAACCGCCGACACCGCCGGCCAAGCGGATCATTCCGCGCAACCCGCTGCAGGCGCTCATCGTGGTCGCCGGGTTCGTCGCGCTGATGTTCGTGGTGGAAGGCGTGGACACAGCGCTGGGGCACACGCTCGACCTGCACGGCATCTGGCCACGTGAAGCGGACGAATGGGACGGCATCTTGTGGGCCCCGCTGCTGCACGCCGGCTGGGACCACGTGACCGCCAACGCGGTGCCGTTCCTGGTGCTCGGCCTGCTCACCACGGCGGGCGGGACGGGCCAGTTCCTCGGCGTCACCGCGATCATCTGGCTGTTCAGCGGGTTCGGCACGTTCCTGCTGGGCCAGCCCGGGACCATTCACGTCGGCGCGTCCGGCGTCGTGTTCGGGTTCCTGACGTTCGTCCTGGTCCGCGGCCTGTTCGTGCGCAGCCTGCCGCAGATCCTGATCGCCGTGGTGGTGTTCGCGGTCTACGGATCGGTGCTCTGGGGCGTGCTGCCCAACCAGCCGGGCATCTCCTGGGAAGGGCACCTCTGCGGCGCCATCGGCGGCATCGTGGCGGCCTGGCTGGTCGGCCGGTCGCTCAAACAGGCCACCCGCCGCACCACGATCCCGGGGTGAAAAGCCAGGGTTTCACCTGATCCCGGGGCCTGTCCGGGAACGTAGCCTCGAAGTGTGAGCACTTTGCCTGCCGTGCCCGCCGCTCCCGGCCCGCTGAACCGGGTCGTGCCGCCGAACCCGAAACAGGCGGCGCTGGTGGTCCTCGGCTTCACCGCGTTGATGTACCTGGTCGAGCTGGTCGACCTGGTCCTGCCGTTCGACCTGGACGGCTGGGGGATCGTCGTTCGGTCCTGGTCCGGTCTCGACGGCGTGATCTGGGCGCCGCTGCTGCACCACGGCTGGGAGCACCTGTTCAGCAACACCCTGCCGGTGCTGCTGTTCGGTTTCCTGGCGATGGCCGGCGGAGTGGGCCAGTGGATCGCGGTGACCGTGACCATCTGGCTGGTCAGTGGCCTGGGCGTGTGGCTCACCGCGTCGTCGGGCACGATCACGGTCGGCGCGTCCGGCATCGCGTTCGGCTGGCTGGCGTTCCTGCTGGTGCGGGGTATCTTCAACCGCAGCCTCAAACAGCTCGCGGTGGCGCTGGTCCTGTTCCTGTACTGGGGAAGTACGCTGCTGGGTGTGCTTCCCGGCAACCCGCAGATCTCCTGGCAGGGCCACCTCTTCGGAGCGCTGGCCGGTGTACTGACCGCGTGGCTCACCGCGCGGGCCAGCCGGAGCAAGCAGCCCGCCGACCCGGTCGTTCCGGAGCTGCCGGCTTGATCCCCGGTTCGATCTCGGCCGACGCGCCGATCGGGATCTTCGACTCGGGCGTGGGCGGCCTGACGGTCGCCCGCGCGATCCGTGACCAGCTGCCCGACGAGCAGCTGCGCTACATCGGCGACACACAGTTCACGCCCTACGGCCCGAAACCGATCGCCGAAGTGCGGGCGCACTCGTTGGCGATCATGGACGAACTGGTCGACAGCGGCGTGAAACTGATGGTCATCGCGTGCAACACGGCGTCGTCGGCCTGCCTGCGCGACGCGCGAGAGCGGTACTCGGTACCAGTTGTCGAGGTCGTGCTGCCCGCCGTGCGCCGTGCGGTCGCGACGACGCGGACGGGCCGGATCGGTGTCATCGGCACCGTAGGCACGATCCGTTCGGGGGCGTACCAGGACGCGTTCGCCGCGGCGAAGGACGTGACCGTAACCGCCGTTCCGTGCCCGCGGTTCGCGGAGTTCGTCGAACGCGGTGTGACCTCGGGGCGGCAGATCCTCGGCCTCGCCCAGAGCTACCTTGAGCCGTTGCAACGCGCGCAGGTCGACACGATGGTTCTGGGCTGCACCCACTATCCATTGTTGACCGGGGTGTTGCAGATCGTAATGGGCGACGGGGTCACCCAGGTATCCAGCGCGGAGGAGACCGCGAAGGACGTCGTCCGGGTGCTCACCGAGCGTGATCAGCTGCGGGAACCCGCTGGTGAGGAGCCGAGGCACGAATTCATGGCCACCGGTCCAGTCGCGCCGTTCCACCGCCTGGCACGCCGTTTTCTGGGACTGGAAGTAGCCACAGTTAGGCCGATGGTGCGAAATTGACCCGTTGTTGGCACGCGGTGTGTAACGCTGTGCATCGTGTTGTTGACCGTGCTGGGCTGTTCGGGCAGCGTTCCCGGGCCGAACTCGCCTGCCTCGGGTTATCTGATCGAGGCCGACGATTTCCTGATGGCGATGGACCTCGGCAACGGCACACTGGCCGAGCTCCAGTGCTACTGCGACCCGTTCCTGCTCGGCGCGCTCCTGGTGTCGCACCTGCACCCTGATCACTGCGCGGACTTCAGCGCGCTGACGGTCTTCCGTAGGTACCACCCGAAGCCCTCCAGGGACCCCCGGGTGCAGCGCCTGCCCGTCTACGCGCCCAGCGAGGCGCCTGACAGGTTCGCCCGCGCCTATGCCCCGGACGCGGAGGAGCTGGCCATCACGGACCTCTCGGACGTCTTCGACTTCCGCAGGCTCTCGGCCGACACCGTGGAGATCGGGCCGTTCCAGGTGACGGCGCGAAAAGTCGACCACCCCTGTGAGGCCTACGGTTTCCGCATCACCCACGGTGGCCGCAGCCTGGTCTACACCGGCGACAGCGGCCCGTGTGACGCGCTGGACGAACTCGCCGACGGCGCCGACGTGCTGTTGGCCGAGGCGTCGTGGACGCACGAACCAGGCCGTCCGCCGAACCTGCATCTGTCCGGCCGGGAAGCGGGAGAACTGGCCGGCCGGGCGGGCGTCCGGCGGCTGTTGATCACGCACGTGCCGCCGTGGACCGACCGCGAGGCCGTGCTCGCGGAGGCCCGTCAGGCGTACCAGGGTGACTCCCGGCTGGTGGAGCTCGGGGACACGTACACGGTCTGATGCGCATCTCGTAGGGTTGCCTGGTGGCGCGAAGTGACGGCAGGAACGACGACGAACTGAGGGAAGTCCGGATCACGCGGGGCTTCCAGAAATGGCCGGCCGGATCGGTGCTGGTCGAGTTCGGCAACACGAAGGTGCTGTGCGCGGCGAGTGTCACCGACGGCGTGCCGCGCTGGCGGGTCGGCTCCGGGCTCGGCTGGGTGACCGCCGAGTACGCGATGCTCCCGTCGGCGACCAACACGCGCGGTGACCGTGAGTCGGTCAAGGGCCGCATCGGCGGCCGCACCCACGAGATCAGCAGGCTGATCGGCCGGTCCCTGCGGGCGTGCATCGACCTGTCCGCGCTCGGCGAGAACACCATCATGGTCGACTGTGACGTCATCCAGGCCGACGGCGGCACCAGGACAGCCGCGATCACCGGCGCGTACGTCGCCTTGTCCGACGCGGTCACCTGGCTCGCGGCGGCCGACCGGCTCGCCGATCCCAAGCCGCTGTCGTGCGCGATCGCGGCGGTCAGCGTGGGCGTCGTCAACGGGCGCGTCCGGCTGGACCTGCCGTACGAGGAGGACTCGATCGCCGAGGTCGACATGAACGTCGTGGCGACCGACGCGGGCACCCTGGTCGAGGTGCAGGGCACCGGCGAGGGCGCCACGTTCGCCCGTTCCACCCTGGACCAGATGCTCGACCTGGCGCTGGCCGGCACCGAGAAGCTCTGCCGGTTGCAGGCCGAGGCGCTGGCCCAGCCGTACCCCGGTGAGCTGCCCGAGCCCGCGCCGCGCAAGAAGAAGGCGAAGTAGCCGTGACACGTTTGCTGCTGGCCACCCGCAACGCCAAGAAGCTCGTGGAAATGCGCCGGATCCTGGACGCCGCGGGTGTTTCGGGCATCGAGCTGATCACGCTCAACGACGTGCCCGAGTACCCCGAGGCGCCGGAGACAGGCGCGACCTTCGAGGAGAACGCGCACGCGAAGGCCGTCGACGCGGTCAAGGCGACCGGCCTGCCCGCGGTCGCGGACGACTCCGGGCTCGAAGTCGACGCCCTCAACGGGATGCCAGGCGTGCTGTCCGCGCGCTGGGCTGGCTCACACGGCGACGACAACGCGAACCTCAACCTGGTGCTCAACCAGCTCGGCGACGTGCCGGACGAGCGCAGGGGAGGGGCCTTCATCTGCGCCGTCGCGCTGGTCGTCCCGGGCCAGGAGGATGTCGTGGTCCGTGGCGTATGGCCGGGCCGGATCATTCGGGAAGCCAGGGGCACCAACGGTTTCGGCTACGACCCGATCTTCGTGCCGGAAGGCGAGACCCGCTCGTCGGCCGAGCTCGAGTCGGCCGAGAAGGACCGCATCTCGCACCGCGGCCGGGCACTGAATCTCCTGCTCCCGCACTTGCGGGCACTCGCGGGCTGAGCCTGCTCTGTTGTGAAGCTCCGCTTCGCAACAGAGCTACACCGCGAAAGCGGCCATGAACAGCGGTGTCAGGGCCCGCTGCAGGTCCTCGAGCGATCTGGCCGGTCCAGCGCCGACGACCTGGTCGAAAAGCAGGCCGTCGATATGAGCGACCAGATCGGCCGCGCGGCGTTTGGCGTCGGGCACGTTCGTTTCGGCCAGCACCTCTTCGGCCATCGACCGGAAGTGCCCGCTGAGCCGCTCGAGGGCGGCCCGCAGTTGCGGCCTTCTGGTGGCCTCGAGGGTCAACTCGAACCTGGCGAGCATCCGCTCGCGTCCGGCCGTCGCCCAATGCTCGATGAGTCCGGCGACGGCGGCGAGGTCGTGCGCGTCCACGGCGCTGATCTCCGCGGTGCTCAGATCGGCGAGCCGGTCCAGCACCCCGACCAGCAATGCCTCTCTGGTGCGGAAGTAGTACGACGTCGAACCCTCCGCGACACCGGCCGCCCGGTCGACGGCGCGATGGGTGAGCCCACGCATGCCTTCGCGGGCCAGTGTGACGATCGCTGCGTCCATCAGTTCAGCTCGGCGGTCCGGCACTCTACAAGTGTAGAGTCCTCTACAGGTGTAGAGGGGAGATGATCGTGCCGAAAGCGGTGATCGCCGGCGGGGGAATCAGCGGCCTGGCCGCCGCCATCGCCCTGACCCGTGTCGGGTGGGACGTCGAGGTGTTCGAGCAGGCGCCCGAACTCGGCGAGGTGGGCGCCGGCCTGACGTTGTGGCCGAACGCGTCGCGCGCCCTGGACCACATCGGCCTGGGCGACCGGATTCGCGACGTCGGCCTGCTCGCCGGCAACGGCGGCATCATGACGTCGCGCGGCGACCGGCTCATCCACGCAGACACATCCGAACTGGACCGTCGATACGGTCCCGCCGTCGCACTCCATCGAGCCGATCTGCTCGCCGCGCTGGCCAAGGCAGTGCCGGACGGCGTGCTACGCACCGGAACTCTGATCACTGGGGCCCGGCTCGACGGCGAAGGGGTGGTCGTCTCACACAGCCACGGCGAATCGCGGGCCGACCTGCTGGTCGGCGCCGACGGCCACCGCAGTGTCATCCGTGCCCGGTTCTGGCCGGGTACGGACCCGATCTACTTCGGCGCCACGGCCTGGCGGACCGTCATCGACCGCCCGGGGCAGCGGCTGGAGGTGGTGGGCGAGTTCTTCGGCCAGGGCGAGGAGTTCGGGCTGATCCAGCTGCCCAAGGACCAGGTGTACGCCTTCGCGGGTACCCTCGCCCCGCCAGGCCGGCGCAGCCCGGACGGCGAACTGGCCGAGCTGCGCCGCCGGTTCGGCCACTGGGCCGCCCCGATCCCGCAGCTGCTCAGCGAGGCGTCGCCGGACAAGATCCTCCGGCACGACCTGTCGTACGTGCCGAAGCTGAAGACCTACGTGCACGGCCCGGTCGTCCTGATCGGCGACGCCGCGCACGCGATGACGCCGAACATGGGACAGGGCGCCTGCCAGGCCCTGGAGGACGCCGTCACTCTTGGCGTCGTCGTCCAGCGGGGAAACCTGGCGCGGTACGACAGCCTGCGCCTGCGCCGGACCCAGTCAGTCTCCCGGATGTCCCGACAGGCCGCCCGGCTCGGCCTGCTGACATCCCCCGTCATGGCCGCTGCCCGCGACCGGCTGATGAAACTGGTGCCTGCCTCGGTGATGTTGCGGTCATTCAGCCGTATGTACAACTGGTCACCACCTTGTACAACGAGCTCGACCTGGGGTTAGTGGAGCAGGGGCGCGGCGCGTTTGGCCGGGTGACACCCCGTCTCCTGTCTCGATGGTGTCGTGCCTCTTCGGCCATGTGTATGACTGCTCATCACTTTGGACAACGGCGCCGAGCTGCGTTGATGTGCGGAACTGTTCAATGTGCGCGGCGGGCTCCGGACCATCTGGGTGCACTGCTCGTCTTGGCTGCCGCGAGGTGACGGATCCGGGCTCTACCTCGGCGAAATCGTCGTCCTTTAGCCGTTTGTACAACGGGTCTCCCCTTTGTACAAACGGTCCGATCTGGCGGCTAGCGCAGCAGCGGGTTGATCGCTTGGGCGGCCACCGTGACCGATCTGGCGGCGGCTTCGTACTTCCGCCCGGCCGGATGCTCGGTCAGCAGCACCACGGTGTACCGCCATTTCGCGCCGACCAGGCCGGTGCTGTGCAGGGACACGTGCCGGTCGTTGTTTGTCCAGGCCTGTTTGATCGCCCATGGCTGATCGGTCGCCGACGGAATCCCGAAGTGCTGCTTGAACCCGTCCGATCCGGTCGGCGACGCGTTGGCCATCCCGTCGAGAATCGTCTCGCGGACCACGGGTGGCGCGTCTCCGAGGATGTAGTCGTAGATGCGGACCACGTCGTTCGCTGTCAGCAATGTGTCGCCCCATTGGCCGGGATTCCTGGGGGGCTCGGTGGCCCTCAGGCCCATCCGCTGGCGCATCCGGCCGATGATCGCCGTGCCGCCGCCCTCGGAAACCCACAACTCGCTGCAGATCTCGTCGTCGCTGACCTGGACCATGGTGGCGATCCGCTTGCGGAGCAGCCCATCGCCGGGGTGGCGCAGGATCGCGTCCACCCCGACGATCAGCTTGACCAGCGACCCCGCGTAGAACGGCCGGTCCGCGTTCTGCGACGCCAGCCGTGCGCCGGACCCGCGGTCGATCACCACTCCGGCGGCGGCCGAGTTCCTCGCCACCTGCCGCACCGCCTGCTCGATGTCCACTTTGTCCGCCAGCGCCCCCGGGGACGGCAGGGCCGGGGGCGATGCCGGGCCGGGTAACGGATCACTCGGCGGCACCGTCCATTCCGAGGGTGCCGGTGCCGCGCCGTCAGATCCGGTCAGCAACGGGATCTCCTGCGCCGGTTCGGGGCTTGCCTTTGTGGTGGCACAACCGGAGAGCCCCAGCACGACGGCCGTGATGGCCACCGTGAACGTCCACTGTGTCCGCCTCATGCCCCGGAAACGCCGGAGCTATATCCCCAGGTTGACGGCGGATCGGCTCAACTTTCCGGGGCTGAGCGGCGTTGACGCACGAGCTGGCGCCAAGGTTGAGCCAGCCGGCCGAAAATCCTCAGACGCCCAGGTCGCGGCGGAGTTTCGCCACGTGACCGGTCGCTTTGACGTTGTAGGCGGCCTTGGCGATCTTTCCGTCACCGTCGACGATGAAGGTGGACCGGATCACGCCCATCACGGTACGGCCGTAGTTCTGCTTCTCGCCGAACGTGGCCCACTGGGTCATCACCGCACGGTCCGCGTCCGACAGCAGCGGGAACGTCAGGCCCTCGGTCTCGACGAACTTCGCCAGCTTCGCCGGGCTGTCCGGGGAGATGCCGATGACGTCAAACCCGGCGTCGTTCAGTTCGGCCAGGTTGTCCCGGAAGTCGCACGCCTGCTTGGTGCACCCCGGCGTGCCCGCCGCGGGGTAGAAGTAGACGACCACCGACCGGCCGCGGTAGTCCGAAAGCGACACCGGCTTGCCGGTGCTGTCGGGAAGGGTGAACTCGGGTGCCGGATCGCCGACGGCCAGCCTCTTCTGCTCGCTCATAGCCGCAGAAACTACCCGGCTCAGGCGGTGCCCTCGAACTCGGCGCGGTCACCGGCCGTCGCGATGTCCGGCTGCACGGTGACCAGCAGGTCGACCGGCCCGGACGGCACCGCGAACGCGAACGTCAGCCGGATGCTCTTGCCGGGCGGGACCTCGATGTCGGCGCTGACGTTGCCCGCGTATCCCTGCGCCTTGTCCACCACGGGGACCACCGCGACGCCCTCGGAGTTCGTCGCCCGGACCACCAGCTCGGCGGGCCGGTACGTCCGGTTGCCCTGGTTCTCCAGCGCGACCTCGAATGCCACCGCGCGCGGCGGCCGTGGATAGGCGGTATCCCCTGGTACGAACGACTTCGGCGCCAACACGGTGACCATCAGGGAACCAGCGACGACCCGGCGTTCGCCGAACTTGGCGGGCCGGTCGGCGATCGCGTCCGGCGGCTGGGCCGGGGACGGCGCGGCGGCGGGGGAGACCCCGGTCGCGCTCGCGCTGTTCAGCACACCCGCATCACACCCAGTCGCCAGCGCGACGACCACGCATGCGGCGACCGCCAGTCCGACGGTTCTCACGGGTTCCTGCTTTCAGCCTATGGGGGAGAGAGGTGTGACTTCCACAGAGTGGGGCTTGTCGCGCTAAATACCCACAGTGATGCCGAGGTCGAGTCGGAGCTGGTGTCGTGATGTGGCCAAGCCGTAACCGAAACCGCACCTGGAGTGACCATGGCCACTCGGGCCGGCCACCCTCAGGCGGCCATGGCGAAGAACACCACGAAAAGGGCGACTGTGATCAGCCACGAGGCGATCAACCAGCCGAAGTCACGCCATGGGGAGACGGGGTGGTTGTCCTCACCGGGCACGTAGACACCGCGGGCCTCGAACCAGTCGACCACGCGAAGCGCCCGCCGCAGCGGTTCGAGTCCCCGCATGGTTCTCAGACCTCCCGGACGGCCGCGCCTCGGACACCTTTCGACATGGTGTCAGTTTCTCCGGATCGGTCAAGCCACCGGGTGGAGGATCACCGCGGTCAGACGGGTGGGGTGAACCCGGTGAGCCAGCCGGGGTCGGCGGACTCGCCGCAGAACGGGCACGGCCGCTCGACCATCACGCCCGGCGCGATCTCGTGGTAGATCGAGCCTTGACCAGGCACGGTCATCGGCCGGAGCACGGCCATCTCGTCCTCGTCCTCGAGACGGATGTGGGTGACCTGACGGCAGCCGTGGCAGACGGTGCGCTGAGGCAGTGACCCGGGCGTCGTCATGACCCCAAAGTACCGGTGCTCACCACACGTCGCCGGGTCGCCAATCGCACACGATTTCGCCCGACAGGTCGAATGGGGCGGCCACCGGCAGGACGTAGACGCTGCCGTCGTCGTCCTCGGTCCGCTCGACGCCGCGGGGCGAAAGCACCGATGACGGGCCTGTCCACAGCTGCCATCCGCGCCCTGCGTAGAGAGCCGCACCTTCGTCGCTGGCGCTCAACGCGCCCAGGTCGTATCCGCCGCGCACGATGCGTTCGAGTGCGTCCATGATCGTTCCACCGTGCCCTCGGCGTTGATGGCCCGGATGGACGGCCACCGCCTCCACGTAGCCCGCCCGCAGCGGCCGACCTTCGATGATCATGCGTCGCTGTCCGACGGCGCCGTGCGCGATCAGGTCGGGTCCGTCCCACAGCAGGGCGTGCATGCCGCCCAGCGCGTGCTCCCAGTCCTCGTCGGCGAAGTCGCCGTCGAAGGCGACGTCCATCAGCGCTCGCGCCGCGGCGGCCGTGGCGGCGTCCAGGTCGGCTGTGTGGGCAATCCGCAGTTGTGTCACGTAGCCATCCTGGTGGCGCACGGTTTCGGCCACCTCAGATTTTCGGCCACCCGAGCAGGGCGAACGTCTCCTTGGCGCGGTACGCGCGGATCCCGGCGGCCGGGTACTCGATCATGTCGGACGGCAGGTCGTCCAGGTCGAACCAGCCGAGTTCGGAGCACTTCCGCGGCTCCCGGTTCACCGGTTCGCCCGTCCACCGGAGCGTCTCGAAGAACAACCCGACCCGGGGTTCGATCCCGAAGCCGGTCACGTGGGACGTGTGCACGTGGGTCAGGTCACCGGGCTCGATTCGGACCCCGATCTCCTCGTCGGCCTCGCGGACGGCCGCGTCGAGCACGGATTCACCGGCGTCGAGCTTGCCGGATGGCAGGTGCCACATGCCGTCGAAGCGGGGCAGCGGGTCACGACGGCGGCTGAGCAGTAGTTCGCCGTCCCTGATCAGCAGCAGGTGTACGTCCACGATGTGCCGGTCTGTCATCGAGCGCGATTTTACGGGCCAGCCTGACGTACACTGTACGGTAAGCGAGGAGAGGCAGGGGTATGACGGAACTTCCAGAGGCTGTCGTGGCGAGCGGCGCGTTCGAGCCGACGGCCGAGGACATCGCCGGCGTCGAGGCATGGTTCGCCGAGTACGACGGGCATGCCGCCAACGCTGACGTGGAGCGGATGGCGGACATGGCGATGTTTCCGCTCAACATCGTCAGCGACAGCGCGGAGACGGGCAACGGCGGCGCGGCTCAGCAGACGCGCCGGCAGTTCGTCGAAAGCATGTCCCAGGTCATGGGCGAGCCTGGCGAAGTGAAGATGGAGTCACGGCGCACGCCCATCTTCCTGACCAAGCAGCTCGTGCTGGTGATCAGCGACGCGACCTTCACGGTCGAGGGGCACAGCCAGCAGGTGCGCTACGCAGACCTGCTGGTCAAGCGGGAAGGCAAGTGGTACTTCCAGACTATGGTCCAGGGTGGCTGGGGCGATCAGCTGAGCGGCTGACGAACACTTCGATCCCGTCGAGCAGCCGTCCCAGGCCGAACTCGAACGCGAAACCGGGATCGATCGTCCCGTCGAAGGCCGCACCCGCGGCGGCCCCGACGGAGGTGGCGAGCGGGTACTTCTCCGTGTCGCCGATCTGGGCGAGGAACGGCTGGTGGGCCACCCACCAGTCGTTGTCCGTCATCCCCGTCTCGCGCTCGGCCTGGGTCTTCTCCACGCTGACGCGGGCGGCACCGTGCACGTACTGCAGGACGAGGGTGAGCACGGCGTCCATTTCGATCTCGCTCAGGCCGACGTCGGCGACGGCCCGCAGCTCGTAGTCGTACTTGGCGATCAGGTTCGGCCCGAGCGGCGGGCGCGTCGTCGCGACCTGCAGCAACCAGGGGTGGCGCGAATAGAGGGCCAGGTTCTCCCGGGCGAGGAACTCCAGCCGTTCGCGCCACGGCCTGGCCGCCAGATCGGGCCGGTCGGTCTCGCCGTAGACCGTGTCCAGCATGACGTCCAACAGTTCGCCCTTGCCGGGCACGTGCGTGTAGAGCGACATGGTCCCGACGCCGAGCTGGTCGGCGACCTTACGCATGGACAGGACGGCCAGGCCCTCCCGGTCGGCCAGGTCGATCGCGGCGCGCACGATCCGGTCGACCGTCAGCGCGGGCTTCTTACCGCGACTGGGTTTCTCGGCCGTACGCCACAACAGGGCGAGGCTTCGCGCGGGATCCCCTGAACCGCTGTACTCGACCACCGACACCTCCCGCATCGCCCTTGTGGTCGTCACCGTACAGCGCACGGCAAGCAATTCCAGCAGGATGAGCGGGCCGGTGATTCCGGACTGTCGATTATGGACGGGGGACGGCGGGGGAGAATGATCGAATCAATTCCCGCGGGTGTCGGCGGGGCCGGTGTCGCGCGTGGCGTACGCCAGATCCATTTCGATGCCGGAGATCTTGCCGTCGGTCACCAGAATCGCGCGCTTGCCGAGGCCCGCGGCCTCAAGACGCAGCCCGACCTCGTAGGCCAGGCTCGCGTACTGCCGGTTGGTGAAATCACCGAGCACCCGGATGGTCAGATCTCGATAAGTCATGCCGTTGACCATGGCGCGCCGCGGCGGCTCGCACAAGTCGCCCGATGGTGCGGGTTTTGCCACGCGGCAAACGAATACGGAGTGTCGAATCGCGAATTGTAGATCACGAATATGACGGCTGTGTCCGAACGAGACTGTGCCCGTCGGACGGCGACGGAATTGCGATGGCGATATGCGGACTGGCACTGCTCAGCCCTGATCCCCGCTCCGTTGTCACCGCGGTCGTCGCTGTTCGCCGAACCCCGGGAAGACGTATCCGGATGCATGTCAAGCGTCGTCCTGTGTTGTCCCACCTTCGTGTGATACTCCGGTGTTGAGTGCGCTTCTGAGTGTCCGTTTGTCCTTCGTCCACAATTGGTGCGCTGTCGGAGACCGAACCGACGACTGTCCCGGATGTGGACGAAGAGATCACGGCCTTCGTCCAGCCGTTCGTGAAGCCGGGCTGACACCGCACAATTCGGCCGCCATGCGCCACAGTTCTTCCTCACGGCCGCGGTCGTACGACTCCACAGAGGACTCCGTCACGGTGCCCCGGTCGATGTACGAGCCGCTGGCTGCCGGTCGAGGACCGACGGCGGCTTGTGTCAGCAAGGCGGCTGCCGAGCGGGCTGACATGGCGAACGGCGCCGCGACAAGTCCGTGCAGCAGGGTGCACGACAGCCACCGCACCACTGGCCCGGCGTCGCGCACCAGTCCGGTGCCGGGGACGAAACCCGGATTGAAGGTGTAGACGTCCACGCCGTCCGGCAGGCGCCGCGCCAACTCGTGCGCCAGATAGATCACGACGAGCTTGCTGGTCGAGTACGCGGTGCGTCCTTCCTTGGTCGTCCGTCCGGCCGCGTCGTCCCGCGGCTGGGTCAGGGCCTTCGGGGTCTCCCAGCGGGGGGGCGGGCACCATGCCCAGGTTGTGCCGCAGATCCCCGAAGTGGGTGTCGCTGCTCACGAGGACGATGCGGCCGGGAGCGGTGAAGTGGTCCCACAGGTGCGCCACGATGAGGTAGTTGGCCAGGACGTTGACGGCGAACGTCGTTTCGAGGCCGTCCACGGCGGCGGCAAGCCGTGGATCTTCGTCGCCCCGTTGTCGCCCCGTTAGCGGGTCGCCCCGCCAAGGCGGCAGGTTCCGGTGCTGGTCAGGGGAGGGAAGTAGGGCCGGGGGGACTTGAACCCCCACTTGCACGGACCTAAACCGTGTGCCTCTGCCAATTGGGCTACGGCCCCTTCTCGACTTCGGGGCCATAGCCTAGTGGTAGCGGCCGGCGGGTGGTCCGGCGCCGGTCATATCCCGGGGCCGCGGGTACGTGCCCCGTGATCTACCGTGGTGCGCCGAGAGCCAGCCAGCTTTGGAGGACATGTGGCCCGCGACCCTGACACCATCCAGCGCGACATCGAGCAGGCTCGGGAGGCGCTGGCGTCCACTCTCGACCAGCTCGGCGAGAAGGCCAACCCGAAGAAGTTGGTCGACGACGCCACGTCGAGCGTGAAGTCGAAGTTCGACGACCCGCGGGTGAAGGCCGCGCTGATCGGCGTCGGTGTGCTGGTCGCGGTCATCGTCGTGCGGAGGCTCTTCCGCTGAGCCACCCCCGGGGGCGCTATGAGCCCTTCGCGGCTTGCGCGGGCTCATCGTCCCCGGACGGTTTCCCGGCGCTGTTGTCCGCGGCGCCCGCCTTGGTCGCTTCGGTGTCGTCCTTGGCGGGTTCGGCGGGCTCGGTCTTCTCCACCGGCGCCGCCGCGGGTTCTTCCGGCTTGGCCAGGCGGGCGTTGAGATAGGCCGTGGTGAACTCCAGCGCGTCGCCGTCCAGCCGGTGCACCACGGTCCGGTTCTTGTCGTTCCCGGCGATCTGGTTGACGAGCTGTTCGGCCTGGTCCCGGGCCGCGACCAGTCCCGGTGCGGTGGCGGTAAGCGTCTGTCCTCTGCCGACGATCGTGATGGTCCAGCCGTCGCCGTCCGGCACGTAGTTCGCCTCGATGGGTTCCATCATGGCCGGCCCCTCTCGCCGCGGCTCCTTCGTCCAGCTTGTTCGTCATCATTAGACGTCTTACGAGCCTATCCCGACACTTCAGCGGCGGGTGATCGATCCAGAGTGTCATGGGTCGCGCTGATCTGCTACGCACCGTGGTCGTCTGGGTGCTCGAGCTCGCTCCGAAGGCCGAACCATGTCATCCGCATGATGTGCTCGGCGGCTTCCTCGGGTGTCACATCGTCATGACGGACATACCACACCGACAGTCGTTCGCAGGCTCCGACGAGGATCTCGGCGGCGGCTTCGAGTGACCGCTGCTCCGCGTTGGGCATGTACGCCGAGAACAGCGCGATGTGCAGCTGGATCTGCTCCTGACGTGCGGTCTCGATCTCCGCGACGGCGGCCGGGCCGACCACGGCGGTCTCCGTGCGCAGCAGCAGCTCCCACGACCGGCGGTGGTCGTCGGTGAACCGGAAGAACGACACCAGGCCGTTGCGCAGCGCCTCCTCCGGGGAGCGGGCGCCGATGACCGCCTGGGCGGTCACCTCGCGAAGCTCGGTCCGCACCTGCCGGATGCAGGCCACGAGCAGGCCCTCCTTGGACCCGAAGTACTCGTAGATCATCGGCTTGGACACGCCCACGCGGTCGGCGATCTCGTCCATCGAGGTCGCGGCGTACCCGCGCTCGGAGAAGACCGCTTCGGCGATCGTCATCATCTGCCGTTCGCGGTCCGCCCGGGGCATCCGGCGCCGGCGTTCGGTCCTGGTCTCCGCACTCGTCACGACTTCACTCTACCGTTCCCTACTGGAAGTAACCTACTATCGGTAACATCGGTGGCTCCGCAGGCTTGGAGGTCAGATGGGCGAGCGGTACGAGACGGGCGTCGTGGTCGTCGGCACCGGCTTCTCCGGGCTGGGAATGGCCATCCAGCTCAAGAAGACCGGCCGGGACGACTTCGTCGTGCTGGAGAAGGCGCAGGACGTCGGCGGCACCTGGCGGGACAACACGTATCCCGGGTGCGCCTGTGACGTCCAGTCGCACATGTACTCCTTCTCGTTCGAGCAGAACCCGGACTGGAGCCGTTCGTTCTCACCGCAACCGGAGATCTGGGACTACCTGCGTCGTGTCACCGAAAAGTACGGCGTGCGCGACCATGTCCGATTTGGGGCCGAGATGGTCGGCGCCCGGTGGGACGCCGAGGAAAGCCGCTGGCACGTGTTGACGCGCAACGGCGACGAGTACGTCGCGAGGTTCGTCGTCTCGGGTATGGGCGCGTTGCATATCCCGCGGATCCCCGAGCTGCCGGGACTGCCGGACTTCAGAGGCAAGGTCTTCCACTCGGCCGAGTGGGACCATGACTACGATCTGCGCGGCAAGCGGGTCGCGGTGATCGGTACCGGGGCGAGCTCGATCCAGTTCGTCCCCCGGATCGCGCGGGACGTGGCCCAGTTGACGGTCTTCCAGCGCACGCCGCCGTGGATCATGCCCAAACCGGACCACGCGATGCCGCAGTGGGCCAAGCGGTTGTTCCGGCTCGTGCCCGGCGCGCAGCGGCTGTACCGCGACGCCATCTACTGGATGCTCGAAGCCCGGGCGATCGGGTTCAACGGCCGTCTCGGCCTGATGAAGGCAGGCGAGTGGGTCGCGCGCAAGCACATGACGCGCCAGGTGAAGGACCCCGAGCTGCGCCGCAAGCTGACCCCGGACTACACGATGGGCTGCAAGCGGGTCCTGATCTCCAACGACTACTACCCGGCGCTGGCTCGCGAGAACGTCCACGTGGTGACGGAGGGCGTGACGCACGTGCGCGAGCACAGCGTGGTCGCGGCCGACGGCACCGAGCACGAGGTCGACGCGATCATCTTCGGCACGGGCTTCCACGTCACGGACGCCTTCGACGAGCTCGACGTGATCGGGCTGGACCAGAAGAACCTGTCCAAGGAATGGCGGCAGCGCGGGATGCAGACCTACAAGGGCATCACCGTCTCCGGCTTCCCGAACCTGTTCTTCCTGCTCGGCCCGAACACCGGACTGGGCCACAACTCGGTCGTCTTCATGATCGAGTCGCAGATCCGGTACGTGACCGAGGCCATCGAGATGGTCGAACGCAATGAAGCCAAAGCGTTGAACGTCCGGCCCGAGGTGCAGGACGACTTCAATGAGCGGGTGCAGCACAAGCTCGTCAAAGGCGTCTGGACGCAGGGCGGATGCAAAAGCTGGTACCTCGACGCGATGGGCGTGAACCGCACGGTGTGGCCGGGATTCACGTGGCGCTACTGGCTGGAGACCCGCAAGGTCGACCCGGCCGACTTCGAGCTGATCAGCTGACACGACCGGTGGCGGCTGCGGTGCGCCAGGGAGGCTTCGCAGCCGTCAGTCCACGTCGGCCCGGTCTGAACCGGCGGGTGGCTCGTTGGATGTGCCACCGATCCGGCGCAGCAGCCCGATCAGGTCGATGGTGTCCATTCCGCACAGTTCGGCCATCCGTTCCAGCGCGGTGAAGTCCAGGTGCACCTCGGCGGCGCTCGCGGTGTGGCCGGCCGGGTGGTGGCCGAGTCTGTCTCTGGCCCAGCGCCGCAGCGGCAGCAGTTCGGGGTGGTCGTCGCGGACGACCTGACGCAGGTCGACGCGAACCCGGCCGCGTGGCGAGTCGGTGAACACCCGCTCGTGCACACGTGCGATCAACTCGTGGGGCAGCTCGTCCAGCGCCAGGCAGATCTCCACGAACCGGACGATCGAGCACTGCCGGGTGCCCAGCTCGTAGGTGGCCAGGGTCTGCAACGAGATGTCACTCTGCAAGCGGCGGTTGAGCTGCTTGCGAGTCAGGCCGCGCTTCTTGCGCAGCCTGCGGATCTCGTCCCCGAGCACCCGTTGGTACACAGCCACGTCGAACAACACACTGGAGGAACTGGCCAGTAGCGCCGCTCTTACGCGGAAGTAGCGTTTTCTTCCGGTGTTACTCCCAAAGAGTGAACGTCGGTCAGTTCACGCAGGGAGCGCCGTTGGAGCCGATCCGCGGGGGCGGCGGCTGCTGAGCACGGACCCCGCCCGGCGGGTCGAGTCGCAGCAGTGGCTGCCCAGCCAGGCCGTCGGTCGCCTTGTAGTCCTTGCCGAGGAGGACGACCACGCGGCCCTTGGCCACGTTGGTGTCCTGCTCCACGGTGACGCTGCCACCGAGCGCGTCCGCGACCTTGTCGGCGTTGGCCTTCTCACCCCGCGGGTAACGGACCACGGTCGTCGTCCGCGCGGCGGTCGTCTTGGTGTCGCCGGGGTTGAAGCCCTGGCCGGCCAGCAGCTCGGCGACCTGGGCGGCCAGGCCGTCCTTGCCGTTGCCGTTGCGGACGTCGACGGTGATCGCGTTGTTGCTCGCGTCGGCAGGCCTGCTGCCCGACGAGGACGGCGCACCGCTGGACGGCGGCGCCTGCTGCCCGCCGAGCAGGCCCTGGACGAACGACTTGACCTCGGCGGGCTTGATCTCGATCGCGTCGCCGTCCTCCGGCGTCTTGAGGTCCGGACGGCCGGTCGGGATGGTCTTGAAGTCCAGCGCCCCGCCGGTCATGCCCTGCATCTGCTTGGCGAACTGGACGATGTTCCACTTCTGGTCCAGCACCACGGACTTCTTG
This sequence comes from Kibdelosporangium persicum, assembly GCF_013280595.1. Classification (GTDB taxonomy): domain Bacteria; phylum Actinomycetota; class Actinomycetes; order Mycobacteriales; family Pseudonocardiaceae; genus Kibdelosporangium; species Kibdelosporangium persicum. The sequence continues at coordinate 214,406 of NZ_JAAATY010000008.1, read as the reverse complement.
ATCGCGGCGAGCAGGTTGTCCAGCTTGGACTGGTCGGTCAGCGTGCCCGCGCTGAGCACCTTGGTCGCCATGCTCTTCATGAAGACCTGCTGGCGCACGATCCGGTCCAGGTCGCCGTTGGGCAGGCCATGCCGCTGGCGCACGAACTGCAGCGCCTGAACACCGGAGACCTCCTGCTCACCGGCCGGGAACCGGGCTCCGGAGTAGCTGTCGTTGACCGACTTGACCAGGCAGATCGGCACACCGCCGACCGCGTCGGTGATCTCGGAGAAGCCGAGCAGGTTGACCTCGGCGTAGTTGTCGATCTGCGCGCCGGTCAGGCCCTGGATGGTCTTGATCAGCTGCGCCGCGCCCGCCTGGTTCGACCTGACCTCCAGTTGTGCCTGGTTGCTCTCGCCGCCGGCCCTCAACTTTCGCATCTCCGTGGCCTTCGCGCGGGCGTACGCGGAGTTGATCTTGTGCTTGCCGAACCCGGGGATGTCGACGTACGAGTCGCGGGGAATCGAGATGCCGACCGCCTTCTGGCCGTCGTTCGGGATCCGCATCAGGATCAGCGTGTCGGTGTTCAGCTCGCCGTCGGCCTTGCCGCCGTTGAGCCTGGCCAGCAGCTCCTTCGACAGCGGGTTGCCCTGCGCGTCCACCCGGCTGTCCAGGCCGACCAGCAGAATGTCGGTCGCGCCGTCCGCCGGTTTCGGGCCGCCCGCGCCCTCGTCGAGCACGTTCGCCGTGGTGTAGCCGCCGACGATCTCGTTGTACATGCCGTAGCCGTAGCCGGTGGCACCCAGCAGGACGAGCGACGTCAGGGCCACCGCGACCTTCCCGCCGATCCGCTTCGGCCGGTAGGGCTCAGGGGTCCTACGCGGCCGGGCGCGCTCCGATCCGCGGTCACGCGGCGGCGCCTGTCGCGAGCGACCCGGCTGGTCGTCGTGGTCGTCTCTGTCCCGCAGCGGAGTCCGAGCAGGGTGGCCGGGTGGTGGGAGCTGGTCGCGACCGGACGGCGGAACCCGCCGACGTGGTGGCGCACCCTGCTGGCCACGCGGCGGTGCCGGACGTCCCCCTCGGCCCTGATCGCCAGCGCGGCCGCTTGACCTAGGCGGCCCGTACTCCAACTACCTCTCCTGTCAGCTCGGCTGGTGCTTCCCAACTACCTATCGGACGCTTAGGGAGGGCATCCGGTTGTCGGTAGGGTGGCACACCCTCGCGCCCGGGGTGTCGACCACATCGTGATACGGCGCGCCGCCGTCGGTCCCGTAGTCCCTGACCTGCGGCAACTCCTCTGACCCCGGATGGCGCGTTTTGTGCGCCACATCCATATGAGGCTACCTAGCGCTCACGACGTCCGCCTTGGTCCGGAACCTGAGCACCGTGACGTGGCCCGCAACACCGATAGCCACCGCGATGGTGGCGCCGTGGACGACTGTCCCGAACGGACTCCAGGTGGACAGCATCGGCGGGACGCAGGCCGCCGCCGTGAGCAACCATGGCCAGATCTTGCCGGTTTTCTCGCTGTGCACCACGTGCAGCAGGTAGCCGCCGAGCATCAGGTGGATCAGGTTGGCCAGCGGGTCCAGCGCCATGCCCAGCAACGCGGGCGCGCCGACTTGCCAGGTCACGCCGGTGACGGCGAACCCGAGAACCCCGAGTGTCGCGTATCCGACACCGAGGGTGCACGCCAGCGTCTGCACGCCGCTGATCGGGCCCGCCAGTTCGGCCACCGGGCGCGGCCGCCGCTCGTACCAGAGGAACGCGACCAGGGTCGCCGCGGTGATCATCGAGATCGCCAGCCAGGTGCGCGGCAGGCTGAACCAGTCGACTCCGGCCGAACTGGTCAGTCCGGCGAACAACAGCACGATCCCGACGTAGACGAGGTAGACCGTCATCGGCCGGGACCGGAGGAATGCGACGGCCCTGACCGGGACCCACTCGAACCTCCGGACCGTGCACGCCAGGCTGACCTGGGCGATCCCGAGCAACGGCAGGTACCCGAGGACCACGAACCCGACCAAGGCCGCGACAGCCGTTCCGGCCAGCAGCCGCCTGGGCACGTGGCGTAGCGGGCCGTCCTCCCAGTGGAACGCCAGCTGGCCGAATCCGAGAGCCAGCAGCACACCGCTGACCAAGAGGTAGGCGTCCGTCGATCCGGCCGCGTGCACGGCGGTCGATCCGGCCAGGAAGATCACGGGCACGGCGGCCTTGAACCGCTCGTACAGCCACTCCATCGCGGGGCACGCGGCGACCGTGATCAGGAAGATGCCCAGCACCCAGAGCGGCTCGAGCACCAGCGACCCGACCGAGGCGATCGAGTTCTCGGGCGCGTCCAGCAACTCCAGGGTCAGCGGGATCAGCAACCACGCCAGCACGAAGGCGAAGACAGGTCTGAGCAGGGCGTGGATCCGGATCGCCAGGTACGACCCGTAGTCGCCGTCGGCGGAACGCCAGGCGACGAGGTTCGCGTGGCCGCCCGCGAAGAACAGCAACGGCGCGAGTTGGAGCAACCAGAAGGCGCTGGCCTGCGTGAACGCGAGGACGGTCTCCCCGACGACGATCCCGGCCATGCTCACCACTCGCAGCATCGACATGTAGTCGACCGGTGGCTCTTCTGGTGAGCCAGGGGCTGGCCTGCGGAAACGTGACCACGGTGGTCGTCCGGCGAGCAGGAAGACCACCACGAGCAGGCCGACGGCCCACGACGAGATCGGTTCGGCTCGCGGCGGGCCCCACCGTTGGTGCCAGGAGTTGACCACCAGGCCGACCGTGTAGATGTCGGCGACCATGCGGCACGCGCCGGCTGAGTTCTGCGGATTGAGCTCACACTGCTTGTGCATGTCGCGCGACAGTTGGTCGTCCAGCCGGCGCCGCAGGTCGGCGGGCAACGGGTGGCCCTTTTTCTCGGCATACCGCAGCAGGTCGTAGCCCAGATCATGTGCTTTGCAGCCGACGCTGTAATCCCAGCGGGTGTTCTCGTCACCCAATGGTGTGGAACATCCGCCGTCCACGTGGACCGCGCGCATTGTTCCGTCCGGCGCACGCATCCGGCCCGGTACGACCCTCTCCACGGCGGAGAAGTCGGCGGGCAACAAGGCGATCGGATCCACGCCGGACGTGGGGTCCAGCAACGCCTCGATCGTGCGCGCGGCCGCGGCGAGGTCACCGCCCGGCGGGACCTCCGCCGGGGGCGGCGCCGGGCGGGACGCCACTATTCCGAAAGCCAAAGCCGCGATCGTGACCGCCAGCACCCCCAGTAACCTGCGCACACGCCGAAACTACCGTTCTGGCCGCGATGTCGCGGTAAGGGTTGCCCCACCGGTCCGGTATGGCTGGCCGGGTTGTTCCGGCAGGATCATCGGTATGCCGTCCGGCCCGAACGAATTGGGTGAGCTGCTGCGTGCTCACCGGGTCCGTGCTGGGCTGACCCAGCAGGAGCTGGCCGACCGGGCCGAAGTGAGCGTCCGAGCGGTGCGGTACATCGAGCAAGGCCGCGTGGCCAAGCCACGTCCGGCGTCGATGCGCCGGCTCGCCGAGGTCGTCGGGCTCGTCCTGGACGGCCGCACCGAGCTGCGGATCGGCGTGCTGGGGCCGTTGAGCGTGCGGACCGGCGCGGGCCCGGTCGACATCGGGCCCTCGATGCCGCGCTCCCTGCTGGCGTTGCTCGCGCTGCAGCCCAACCGGGTGGTCACCCGCGAGGAGATCGTGGACGTCCTGTGGGGCGACCACCCGCCCAAGTCCTCGATGAACCTCGTTTATACATATGTCGCACGTCTTAGACGTTCGTTGGACCCGGCCCAGCCGATCGCCGCGGCACACGGCGGCTACCTGCTGAAAGTGGACGCGACCGGGCTGGACTCGTTGCGGTTCGACGAACTGGCCACCCGGGCGCGGGTGCTGGCGAACGACGATCCGCACACCGCCGAGGCGAACTTCGTCGAGGCCCTGCAGTGCTGGCGCGGTGGCGTGCTGTCCGACTTGCCCGACCGGCTGCGCCAGCATCCGGCCGCGATGGCACTCGCGCAGCGCCGCCTGGCCACCGCGCTGAGCTACGCCGACCTGGCCATGGCGCTCGGCCAGCACGAGCAGGCCGCCGTCCAGTTGCAGCGGCTGACCGGTGAGGACCCGCTGCACGGCGGACTGCACGAAGGCCTCAACGCGAGGCTGATGCTGGCGTTGGCCGGATCCGGTCAGCAGGCCGCCGCGTTGCGCCTGTTCGGCGAGGTACGGGACCGGCTGGCCGACGAACTCGGCGTCCGGCCGGGCGTGGAGATGCGCGACGCCCACCTGCGGATTCTGCAGCGGGAAGCCCCGACGGCCGCGGCCGTGTCGCCGTCGACGGGCCACAGCATCCCGGCTCAGCTGCCCGCGGACGTCACCGGGTTCGCCGGCCGTGAGGCCCAGATCGAGGCCCTGGACGCGCTGGTTCCGGAAGGCAGCCAGGCCAGCGCCGTGGTCATCGTGACCATCGAAGGCATCGCGGGAGTCGGCAAGACGGCGTTGGCCGTGCACTGGGCGCACCGGGTCCGCGACCGGTATCCGGACGGCCAGCTGTACGTCGACCTGCGCGGTTACGCCTCTGGCGCGCCAGTTCGGCCACTCGACGCGTTGTCCCGGTTCCTGCACGCCCTGGGCGTACCGGCCGAGCAGGTCCCGATCGACGTCGAGGAGGGCATGGGCCTGTACCGGACGTTGCTGGCCAACCGCCGGGTGCTGATCGTGCTGGACAACGCCGGCGGCGTCGACCAGGTCCGGCCGCTGCTGCCGGGCAGCGCGGGATGCCTGGTCCTCGTGACGAGCCGCGGCCGGCTCGGCGGGTTGTCGGCGCGGGAAGGGGCGTACCGGCTCGCGCTGGACGGCCTGCACCCAGACGAAGCCCGGGCCTTGCTTGAACGCAGCATCGGCGTGGACCGGGTGCGCGAGGAAGCGGGCTCGGTCGCGGATCTGCTGGAGGCCTGCGCCTATCTGCCGCTGGCGCTGCGGATCGCGGGAGCCAACATCAACTCCGGTCCGCACACCGAGATCGCGGCGTACACCGCGGACCTTCGCAGGCAGGGCAGGCTCGCCGGGCTGACCGTCGAGGGCGACGAGCAGGGCGCGGTCCAAGCCGCGTTCGACCTGTCGTACGCCCAGCTCGAACCGGATTCGCGGAACCTGTTCCGGCTGCTCGGCCTGATCCCCGGCTCGGACTTCTCGGTCGACGCCGCGATCGCCCTGACCGGGAGCACTCCGGCCAAAGTCCGCCGGGGCCTGGGGCACCTCGTCTCGGCCAACCTCGTGCACCCGGAATCCGGCGACCGTTACGGACTGCATGACCTGCTGGCCGAATACGCGGGCCTCCGCGCACGCGAGGACGACGTGGCCGGGGCGCTGGACCGTTTGCTGGACTTCTACCTGCACACCGCCCACGCGGCGACGAGCCTGCTGTTCCCGGACACCTCGCGGTTGCCCGTGCCCAAGATGGCCGAAGGCGCGCACGTGGTCGTGCTGGCCGACGAGACCGAAGCGATCAGCTGGCTCGACGCCGAGCGCCCCAACCTGATCGCGGCGGTGAACTGGGCGGCGGCCAACGGGCCGCGCCGGTACGCCTGGCAGATCACCGACGTGCTGCGCGGGTACTTCATCAGCCGCGGGCATGGGGTGGACGGGCTGGAGATCTGCCACGTGGCGCTCGAAGCGGCCCGGCAGGAGGGCGACCGGCTGGCCGAGGCGTCCATGCTCGACATCCTCGGGCTCGTCTACTACAACCTCAGCGACTACCAGCGCGCGATCATGCACCACAACGACGCGCTGGCCCTCAATCGCCGGATCGGCAACCGGGCCGGTGAGGCGGCTTCGCTGCACAACCTCGGCCGCGTGCACTCGCAGCTGGGCAGGCCCGCGCAGGCGGCCAGCTACTACTCGCAGGCGCTGACCATCAACCGGGAGACCGGCAACCGGGTCGGTGAGGCGACCGGCCTGAACTACGTCGGCGTCGCACAGTTGTCGCTCGGCCGCCCGGACCAGGCGTTGAGCTGGCACAAGCAGTCCATCACGTTGGCCCGCGAACTCGGCAACCGATACGTGGAAGCCCGGGCGTTGAACGGAGCCGGGCTCGCGCACTGGGCCATGGGCGAGCTGGACAACTCCGTCCAATGCCACCTGCGGGCGCTCGCGACGTGCCGTCAGCTCGGCGACCGGCACGGCGAGGTCAGCACGATCATCTGTCTCGCGGAGACCCACTGCGACGCCGGCCGCTACCGCCGCGCGGTCGTCCTGGCGCGGACCGGGATCACGCAGGGGCGCCAGTTGGGGGAGCGGCGCCACGAGGTCAGCGGCCTGGACATCGTGGCGACCGCGCACATGCGCCGTGGTCACACGGACATCGCGCTAAGCCACTACCGGGAGGCGCTGCAACTGGCCAGGGACATCGAGTTCCGGTACGGCGAGACCTCAGTGCTGATCGGGATGTCCGCGGCCTTACGCCGGTCCGGTCACGTCGCCGAGGCGCTCACGGCCGCACGAGACGCCCTGGCCGTCATGCGCGACTCGGGTATGCGCCTGTTGGAGGCACGCGCGTTGACGGTCCTCGCGTTGGGCCACCTTGCCTTCAACGACTTCTCCCGGGCGTACGACCACGCCCAGCAGGCGCTGACGATCGCGCGGAAAACGGGCCAGCGGCTGGTGGAGGCCTGGGCGCGCCAGGCCAAGGGGCAGGTGCTGCACGGCCTGGGGGAGACCGGTGACGCGTTGGTCGAGCGCGGTGCCGCCGAAGCGATATTCACCGCGCTCGGTGTACCCCCGGCCGACGACCACTGAGGCCGTCTGGTGATCCCTTCAGATGCCCGGTGCGTATTACGACATACCCCCCGATGCCGTAATACGCCTTCCGGGCATCTGGAACGTTAGTCTGCGGCAGTGGATCTCCAGTGAAGATTCCCTATACTTCCGAACGCTGTTCAACGGCAGCTTCGTAGCGGTTCTGAACTGTGTTTATGCCGTGGGCCTTGATCTGGGACCGGCAACTTCTCGCCGGAAACCGGCAGTTGCTTCACATCTTCGGGTTGTTCGGTGATAGGTGCGGCTCTACGGTGCGGGTGAACTCGTTGGCGCGTTTGGCGCAATGTCCAGACCGTTCGCCGCCGGTCACCCATTCGGGTCCACGCCGGGTGTCGACACTGGACGCATGAGGTTCTTGGACGGGAAGGCAGTGGTCATCACCGGGGCCGGGCGCGGCCTCGGCGAGGCGTTCGCGCTGCACGCCGCCCATGCGGGGGCGGCGGTCGTGGTGAACGACATCGATGGTGACCTGGCGGAAAGGACCGCGGAGAACATCCGCGCGCAAGGAGGGAGGGCCGTCGCCAGCGGCCATTCCGTGGCCGATCCCGGCCAGGCACAGGAGATCGTCGACTTGTGCGTCCGGGAGTTCGGCGCGGTGCACGGCCTGATCAACAACGCGGGTGTCAACTACGAGGCACTGCCATGGGACGAGGACATCGACCAGATGAGGGAACTGGTCGAAGTCAACGTCCTCGGGGTGATGTACGTGGGCGTCGCCGCGTCACGCCAGATGCGTGCCCAGGGCGGCGGTTCGATCGTGAACGTCTCCTCCGGGGCGCATCTGGGACAACGCAAACTCGGCGTCTACGCCGCGTCCAAAGGCGCGGTCGCGTCGCTCACGTACTCGTGGGCACTGGACATGGAGGAGGCAGGAATCCGCGTCAACGCGCTGTGCCCGTTGGCGCACACCAGAATGGTGTGGAAATCGGAGCGCTCCCTGCGGGCGTGCCCGCCGGACCGTACGCCCAGCCGGATCGCGCCCGTGGCGTTGTTCCTGCTGTCCGACCGTGCGCACGGGATCACCGGACAGGTGGTCCGCTGCAACGGCCCGCAACTGCACATCGTCGGGCAGCCGTACTTCAAGGCGCCGATCCTGGAGCGGGACGTCTGGGACTCCGACGGCGTCGAGCACGCCTTCAACGAGGTCTTCCAGGCGCATCTGGAGCCGTACGGCATGGAGAAGCGTCTCCCGCCGCGGCTGCGCAAGTGGATCGTTCCCGCTACCGCGTCCTGAGGACGGGGCGGGCGACGATGTCGTTCTGGCGGAACGCCGGCGAGTTGACGTTGGGGCGGGAGAACGCTGCCACCGCGACCACACTCGTCGGCGCACCGAGAGGAAATCGCCGGCGATGGACGTTGCCGGCACCAGTGCCCGCATCTCCGGCGAGTGCATGATCGCCCACAGTGGACAGCTTCAGGTCTCTCGGAGCACAGCCACCGGGCGCTGGGCGTAGTGCAGGACGGCCTGGCTGACCGAACCCAGCAGCATGCGGCGTACCGCACCGCGACCATGGCTGCCCACGACGATCAGGTCGGCCTTCTGGCCCTCTTCCAGCAGCGCCTCGACCGGCTTGCTCATCGTCACGACCTGGCGCACCCGCACGTCCGGGTAACGCGCGGAATGCCCGGCCACGGTCTCGGCCAGGATGACCTTCGCCTGTTCGGTGATCTCGTTCCAGTCCACGTCCCATTCCCGGACCGCGCCGAGGGCGTCCAGCGGCAGATCGCTCCACGCGTGCACGGCGACCAGTTCCGCGTCGTGCCGCGTCGCGAAGTCGAACGCGAAATCGACCGCTCGAGTACTCGTCGCGGACCCGTCGACACCGACGACGACACGGCGGTGCCGCGCGGGGTTGTCGGTTTCGCGGACCACCACGACGGGCGTGGTCACCGACCGCACAAGCTCCGCTGAGGTGGAGCCGAGCAGGACCTGGTGCACCGCGCCGTGCCCGGACGAGCCCAGGACAAGCAGGTTCGCGTCCGTGCCGAGACTGTTGAGCACGTCGACCGGATCACCGGGGATTACTTCGCCCTGGACCTCGTTGTCGCCCGCCAACGGGCGGCATTCCTCGACCAGTTCGTCCACGAGGTTCTGGTACTCGCCTCGGAACGGGTCCTCCGAGAGAACCAGGGCCTCGGTGCGCAACTGGGTCAACTCGGTCAACGGCCAGCGGAACGCGTGCGCGATCACCAGGCGCCGGCGCCTCGTGGCGGCCTCCCGCGCCGCCCAATGCGCGGCCCGCCGCGCGGCAGGAGAACCGTCGTACCCGACCACGACGGCATCGTGCGTGGATTCGGACATCACGCCTCCTTCACAGGTTCGCTCTTTCGTGTGCCATCCCGGTGCTTGCCCTTGGCCCGCATCACCGCGTGCGACAGTGACGCGGTGACCCTCACTTTGGCCGCACTTGTCCGCGAGCGCGAATTCGGCTTGCGCGTGCTGGCCGGGGAGGAGGCGGTGAACCGCACGATCGGCTGGGTACACGTCAGCGAACTGGCTGATCCGGTGCCTTTCCTGCGTGCCGGAACGCTGCTGCTGACCACTGGCCCGCGATTGGGGCCACCTGACGCTTTCGTGGCGCGGCTCAGTGACGCCGGCGTGGTCGGCATCGGGTTCGGGGTGGGTCTGTCGCACGCGTCCGTGCCGCCGGGGCTTCTGCGTGCGTGTCAGAACACCGGGATGCCGCTGGTCGAGGTGCCCCTGGAGACCCGGTTCTCGGACATCACCAAGTTCGTGGCCGACGACCTGGCCCGCACCGCCGTCCGGGCGGCGCGATCGACCGCGGACGTCGAGCGGGCGCTGATCCGGTCACTGGCCGCGCCGGACGTCCCCGGCGAGATCGTCCGGCGCCTGGCGAAGTGGCTCAACGGTTGGGCCATGGTCTGTGACCAGGAGTTCCGGGTGATCGCGGCGGCTCCGTCCAAGGCGAGGCGCGAGGTGAAACGGGTCCGGGCGGAGCTCGACCGGGTCTCGCCCGCCGGGCGTTTCTCCCTGTCCTGGTCGGCGGACAAGACCCAGGTGTCCGTCCACCCCATCGAGCACATGGACGGATATCTCGCCGTCGGGACGTCGAACCTGAGCTCCGACGGGCACGGCGTGATCAGCATGGCGTCGAGCCTGTTGGCGTTCCAGGCCGAGCAGGCCACTGCGGTGCGCCGGGTGGAGCGGGCCTTGCGGGCGTCCGCCGCCCGGTTCCTGGTCCGCGGGCTCGTCCAGGACGCGATCGAGACCGGAGTTTCGCTGCCCAAGCCGCCGATTCGGGTCGCGGTCATTCTCGGCGACGTGGCGGCACAGCTGGAACGGGCGATGCCCGAGGCCTTGAGCATTCAGGGCGACGGCTACCTGCTGTGCGTTTTCGAGCGGTACGGCGTCCGGCAGCTGGCCGAGGTGCTGGAAGGCCGCGGCCGGGCGGCCGTCAGCGACGCCGTGGCGTGGGAGAAGGCATCGGACGCGTTCACGCAGGCGTTGAACATGTCCGGCGCGCTGGCCGGCGCCGGCCCGGTGATCATCACCAACGCGGAACTGCTGGACACCGGCTTGTTGTCGCGTGTGGACACGCCGGAGGTCCGTGCCTACTCCGAAGCGTTGCTGGCGCCGCTGCGCGGCCACGAGTCGTCGCTGGACTTGGTCGGGACGCTCCGGACTTTCCTGGCGTGCGACGGGAACTGGAACGAGACCAGCGCACGACTGGAGATCCACCGGCACACCCTGCGGTACCGGCTGCACAAGATCGAGGAACTGCTCGGTCGCAGCCTCGACACGGTCAGCACCCGAGCCGAGTTGTGGGTAGCACTCCACTTGGACAACTGATACGCCAGATGTACAACTGACTGATCCGCAGGTCAGCGGATGTACTCCGGATATGACCACCGCGACTTCGCAAGGTGTCGCGCAGCGGCGTGTGCTGCGCACCGAGATTCCCGGCCCGCGCTCCCGGGAGCTGCATGCCCGCAAGGTCGCGGCGGTGGCTCACGGAGTGGGCACGTCCCTGCCCGCGTACGTTGTGCGCGCAGGCGGCGGCATTGTCGTGGACGTCGACGGCAACCACCTGATCGACTTCGGCTCCGGGATCGCGGTGACGAACGTCGGCAACTCCGCGCCCCGGGTCGTCGACGCCGTCCGCGCTCAGGTGGACGACTTCACGCACACCTGCTTCATGATCACGCCGTACGAAGGTTACGTCGCGGTGGCCGAACGGCTGAACCAGATCACCCCCGGAGATCACGAGAAGCGGTCGGCGCTGGTCAACTCCGGCGCCGAGGCCGTGGAGAACGCCGTCAAGATCGCCCGGCACCACACCGGCCGGTCCGCGATCGTGGCGTTCGACCACGCCTATCACGGGCGCACGAGCCTGACCATGGCGCTGACCGCGAAGAACATGCCCTACAAGCAGGGGTTTGGGCCGTTCGCGGGTGACGTCCACCGGGTCCCGATGGCCTACCCGTACCGGTGGCCGTCCGGATCGGCCACTTGCGCTGACGAGGCCTTCGAGGCGTTCACGACCACCGTCCGGGGGCAGATCGGCTCGGCCAACGTGGCCGCGGTGATCGTCGAGCCGATCCAGGGTGAGGGCGGTTTCGTCGTGCCCGCGCCCGGGTTTCTGAGGCGCGTCGCGGACTGGTGCGCGGCCGAGGGGATCCTGCTGATCGCCGACGAGATCCAGACCGGTTTCTGCCGGACCGGCGACTGGTTCGCCTCGACCCACGAGAGGATCGTGCCGGACCTGATCACCACCGCGAAGGGCATCGCGGGTGGCCTGCCACTGGCCGCGGTCACCGGCCGCGCCGAAATCATGGACTCGGTGCACGTCGGCGGGCTCGGCGGGACCTACGGCGGCAACCCGATCGCGTGCGCCGCCGCCCTGGCCGCCGTCGACACCATGCAGGCCGAGGATCTCTGTGGAGCGGCCCGGCGGATCGAATCGGTGATGCGCCCCAGATTGGCCGCGCTGGCCGCGAAATACGACCAGGTCGGGGAAGTCCGCGGCAGGGGCGCCATGATGGCCGTCGAATTCGCCGAACAGGCCCCCGCGCTGGCTGGGGCGATCTCCGCGGCATGCCACCGTGCCGGGTTGATCACGTTGACCGCGGGCACGTTCGGCAACGTTCTGCGGTTCCTGCCGCCCTTGGTAATCCGTGAGGAGCTGCTTGCCGAAGGCCTGGACATCCTCGACGCGGCTTTCCGGGAGGTGTTGTGAGGACCGAACTGTTCATCGACGGCAAGTGGGTCCCCGGATCCCAGGGCATGTTCCCGGTCCTGGATCCGTCCACCGGACAAGTGATCACCTCGGTCGCCCGAGCCGGTCTCGACGACCTCGACGCGGCGATCACCGCAGCTCACGCGGCATGGCCGCGCTGGGCGGCCACCCCGCCACGGCGGCGCGGCGAGGTACTGCACCGTGCCTTCGAGGCGATGACGGCCCGGCGCGACGAGATCGCCGCGCTGATCAGCCAGGAGATGGGCAAGTCCCTGGCCGATGCCCAGGCCGAGGTCGCCTACGCCGCCGAGTACTTCCGGTGGTTCGCCGAGGAGGCCGTCCGGATCGGCGGTGAACTGCGGACCGCCCCCGGCGGGGCGAACCACATTCTCACTTTCCGGCGCCCGGTCGGCGTCTCGCTGTTGCTGACCCCATGGAACTTCCCGGCGGCCATGGCGACTCGCAAGATCGGCCCGGCGCTGGCGGCCGGTTGCACCGTCGTGCTCAAACCGGCCGAGGACACGCCGTTGACCGCGTTGCTGCTGGCCGATTTGCTCGCTGAAGCCGGCCTGCCCAACGGGGTTGTGAACGTCCTGACCACGGACAAGCCGGGTGATCTTGTAGAACCGGCGCTCGCGGACGAACGAATTCGTAAGCTCTCTTTCACAGGATCGACCCGGGTCGGCAGGATCCTGCTGGCCCAGGCCGCCGGTCACATCGTCAAGTGCTCCATGGAGCTCGGCGGCAACGCGCCCTTCGTGGTCCTCGACGACGCCGATGTGGACGCGGCCGTCGAAGGCGCGCTGCTGGCCAAAATGCGGAACCACGGTCAGGCATGCACCGCCGCGAATCGTTTCCTCGTTCAGGAATCTGTCGCGGACGAGTTCACCGCCAAACTCGTTTCCGCTATGCGGGACATGTCATCGGCGCCGTTGGTCAACGAGCGCGCGGTGACAAACGTGCAATCCAAGGTGGAATTGTCCGGCGGCACGGTCCGGCTCGGCGGAAAGCGAGGAAACGGACCCGGGTTCTCCTATCCGCCGACCGTCGTAACAGGTCTTCCCCGTGACTCGGTGCTCGCCCGCGAGGAGATTTTCGGACCAGTGGCGCCGATCTTCACCGTCCAGGACGACGATGACGTGGTCGCGTTCGCCAACGCGACCGAGATGGGCCTCGCCGGCTACGTGTACACCACTGACCTGGCCAGGGGACTGCGCCTGTCCGAGCGTCTCGAGGCCGGGATGATCGGCCTGAACCGCGGCCTCGTGTCCGACCCGGCCGCGCCGTTCGGCGGCGTCAAAGAGTCCGGGCTCGGCCGGGAAGGCGGCTTCGAGGGCATCGGCGAATACCTGGAAACCACGTACGTGGCAACATCCTGGTGACACAATTGGGATCAACATCCGAAGAAAGTCGGGTTGACCGGCCCGAATCCGCTCTGGTGTAGTCGATTTCGTTCCACCCTCCCTGCACTTGAGTGGACTTCGGAAGGACTGATCCATTGAGCACCAACACGTGGTTCAGCGCGCTCAAAAAATCCGCGGTGGCCATTGTCGGCGCCGCGACCATGCTCGGACTCGCCTCACCCGCCGCCGCCCAACCGGGCCCGGACGGCGAGGTCGGCGTCCAGGTCGTCGGGGGCACACGGGCGGCCAAGGGCGAGTTCCCGTGGATGGTCCGGCTGTCGATGGGCTGCGGTGGCGCGCTGTACGCGCCACAGATCGTCCTGACCGCGGCGCACTGCGTCGGCCGGACCGGCAACAACAACAGCATCACCGCCACGATCGGTGTGGTGGACCTGCAGGACACGACCGCCACCAGGGTCCGGTCGACCTACATCTACCGGTCGCCGACGTACGGCACGTCCACTGGCGGCGACTGGGCGCTGATCAAGCTGGCCAGCCCGGTCACCGGCGTCAAGCCACTCAAGATCGCCACCACCAAGGAGTACGACACCGGCACGTTCGACATCGCCGGCTGGGGCGACACCCGTGAGGGCGCCAACACCGGCAGCCGTTACCTGCTCAAGGCCCAGGTGCCGTTCGTGTCCGACGCCACCTGCCGGGGCATCGGCGGCTACTACTCCAGCCTGATCCCGGCCGCCGAGATCTGCGCGGGCAACCTCGCGAGCGGCGGCGTCGACACCTGCCAGGGCGACTCCGGCGGCCCGATGTTCCGCAAGGACAACGCGGGCGAGTGGATCGAGGTCGGCATCGTCAGCCACGGTGACGGCTGCGCCAGGCGCAACGCACCGGGTGTCTACACCGAGGTGAGCACCTTCGCGAAGGACATCGCCGCGGCCGCCGCCCGGATATAAGCCGTCCGGACATAACCCGGCAAAACCGCAGGTCCTCGTAGGTGGCTCAGCCGGTGAGCCACCTACGAGGGCTTCGGCCTCAGCTCGTCCAGGATGAACATCGTGTGCGTAGCCATGACCTCGGGCATGGACTGCAACCTGTCCAGAACCACGTCGCGTAAAGCGTCGCTGTCGGTGGTCCGTACAAGCAGCAGGCCGTCGTACCCGCCGGACACCATGGCCGCGTGCTCGACTTCGGGCATGTCGGCCAGACGCTGGGTGAACTCGCGCCATGACCGCTGGCGCAACTTGACAGCCAGGTACGCCGAAACGGTGTAGCCGTACTGGTGCGGGTCGATCGTCGCGTGATAGCCGGTGATCACGCCGGACGTGGTCAGCCGCTCGATCCGGGCATACGCGTTGGCGCGCGAGACGTTGACCTGTTCGGCCAGCTTGCGTACCGAGATCCGGCCATCCGCCCGCAGCAGTTCCACGATCCTGCGGTCGATGTCGTCCAGGGCCGGGGCAATCCGTCCATCGGTCTCCCGGTGGCCCGACATCTGGTGGGACATCCGGGCCTCCCGTCAGGTTCACGTCGACAAGTCGTCTCGGTCTCGGCCCCGAGCGTGGACAAGTGTCACGATACCAACTGACCATTCGGTCATGAAGTCGATCGAGGCGAGCCCCGAGCTCATGCTGCCGGGCCGGAAACCCATCCAGCTGGTCGACGAAAACGGGTCGGCCGTCGGCGACCTGCCGGACGAGCGCGTGCTGCGGTCCTTGCATCGTGGCATGGTCTTGGGCAGGAGGTTCAACCGTCAGGCCACCGCGCTGACGAAACAGGGCCGCCTCGCGGTCTACCCGTCCTCGGTCGGCCAGGAGGCCTGCGAGGTCGGCGCGACGCTGGCTCTCGAAGACAACGACTGGTTGTTCCCGACGTACCGCGACACCGTCGCCGTGGTCACTCGCGGTGTTCCCGCGGCCGAGACGCTCACGTTGCTCCGTGGCAACTGGCACTCGGGCTACGACCCGTACGAGCACCGCGTCGCGCCCTTGTGCACGCCTCTGTCGACGAACGGACCGCACGCGGTCGGCCTGGCGCACGCGGCGCGCCTGCGCGGAGATTCGTTGGCGGTGCTGGTGTTCATGGGCGACGGCGCCACCAGCGAAGGCGACGCGCACGAGGCGTTCAACTTCGCGGCGGTGTTCAACGCCCCGGTCGTGTTCTTCATCCAGAACAACCAGTGGGCGATCAGCGTCCCGCTGGCCAAGCAGTCCAAGGCGCCGACGTTGGCACACAAGGCCATCGGTTACGGAATGCCCGGCCACCACGTCGACGGCAACGACGCCGCGGCCGTCTACACGGTGGTTTCCGAGGCGCTGGCCAGGGCGCGAGCCGGACACGGACCCTCCATTGTGGAAGGCCTGACCTATCGGGTCGACCCGCACACCAACTCCGACGACACCAACCGGTACCGCGACCCCAGCGACGCCGAGCCGTGGCGGGCCAGTGACCCCATCATCCGGTTCAACCGCCTGCTCGGCGTCGACGAATCGGCGTACGCGGAGGAAGCCGACCGCATGATGGCCGAGTTGCGGGCCGAGATGAACAAGGACGCGCACGTCGACCCGGACGAACTGTTCGAGCACGTGTACGCCGAGCCAACGCCCCGGTTGCGCACCCAGCGCGCCGCGCTCCGAGCCGAGCTGGCGGCGGACCGAGGTGAGGCGTGATGGCGCAGATCAACATGGCGCAGGCGTTGAACCGCGCGCTGCGCGACGCGATGACCGACGACCCGAACGTCGTGGTGTTCGGCGAGGACGTCGGACCGTACGGCGGCGTCTTCACGGTGACCGACGGTCTCACGGCGCAGTTCGGCGAGGACCGTTGTTTCGACTCGCCGCTGGCCGAGTCGGGAATCGTGGGCACAGCGGTCGGCATGGCGATGTACGGCATGCGCCCGGTCGTCGAGATGCAGTTCGACGCGTTCGCCTACCCGGCGTTCGAACAGATCACGTCGCACGTGGCGAAGATGCGCAACCGCACTCGCGGCAAGGTCGCGCTGCCCATGGTCATCCGCATTCCGTACGGCGGCGGCATCGGCGGCGTAGAGCACCACGGCGACTCGTCCGAGGCGTACTACACGCACACCCCTGGACTGACGGTGGTCACGCCGGGCACCACGGCAGACGCGTACTCGCTGCTGCGGGCCGCGATCGAGAGCCCGGATCCGGTGATCTTCATGGAGCCGAAGTCGCGCTACTGGACCCGCGCGGACCTCCAGCTCCCTGCCCGGACCGACCCGATGAACCGCGCGGTGGTCCGCCGGACGGGCCAGGACGTCACGCTGATCTCGTACGGCTCGACCGTCCAGACCTGCATGGAGACAGCGGACGCGGCGAAGGAAGAAGGTTGGGACGTCGAGGTCATCGACCTGCGGTCACTCGCCCCGCTCGACGAGGACACCGTCTGCGCGTCGGTCCGTAAGACCGGCCGTGCCGTCGTCGTGCACGAGTCGTCCGTGTTCTCCGGCTACGGCGCCGAGGTCGTGGCCACCGTGACGGAGAAGTGTTTCCACTGGCTGGAGGCGCCGGTGCTGCGGGTTGGCGGTTTTGACGTGCCATACCCGCCGAAGGACCTCGAGGAGCACCAGTTGCCGCACCCGGACCGGATTCTGGACACGATCGCCCGGCTGCAGTGGGAGGACCAGTGAACGTCCGCGAGTTCACCCTGCCTGACCTCGGTGAGGGCCTGGTCGACGCGGAGATCGTGCGGTGGCTGGTCGCGGTCGGCGACGCGGTCGAGGTGGACCAGCCCGTGGTCGAGGTCGAGACCGCGAAGGCCGCGATCGAGGTGCCCGTTCCGTACGCCGGCGTGGTGACAGCACTGCACGGTGAGGCCGGTTCGACGATCAACGTGGGCGCTCCGCTGTTGTCGGTCGCCTCGGCGGGGTTGTCCGAGCCTGGTGTGGAGACGAGCCCGAACCTCGTCGGCTCCGGCGTCACCAAACGCGGTCGCCGCCACGGCCGTCGTCGGGCGATGGCTGCCGTCAACGGCACGGTGGCTCCTGCGGCGAGCCAGGTGGCCATCGCACCGGAAAGGCCGGTCGAGAAGACAGGCCCGGTCGCGGTGATCTCTCCCGTGGTCCGCAAACTCGCCAAGGAGAACCACGTCGACCTGCGAGCGCTGAGCGGCAGCGGGCCGGACGGTCTGGTGCTGCGCAGGGACGTGGTGGCCGCGATCGAGAGCCACACCCCTGACCAGGCCGAAAACCGCGGGGAGACGAGGATTCCGCTGCGTGGGGTCCGCGGCATGATGGCCGAGCGGTTGAGCCGGTCCCGCCGGGAGATCCCGGAGGCGACGGTATGGGTGGACGTCGACGCCACCGGTCTGCTCGCCGCGCGCCAGGAGATCAACAGCGTCGACCCGGCTCGCCCGGTGAGCCTGCTGGCACTGCTCGCGCGGTTCTGCGTGCTTGGCCTCAAGCGGTTCCCGGCGCTGAACTCCACTGTGGACACCGAACGCGGCGAGATCGTCCTGTCGGACGCGGTGAATCTCGGGTTCGCCGCGCAGACGCCCCGCGGTTTGGTCGTCCCTGTGGTCAAGGATGCCCAGAACCTGACCACCCGCGAACTGGCCGCTCAGTTGGGCCAGCTCACCGAGGCAGCCAGGGAAGGCTCGTTGCCGCCTGCCAAACTGACCGGCGGCACGTTCACCGTGAACAACTACGGCGTGTTCGGAGTGGACGGATCGGCCGCGATCATCAACCACCCGGAGGCCGCGATCGTGGGCGTCGGCCGGATCATCGACCGGCCATGGGTGGTGGACGGTCAGCTCGCGGTTCGCAAGGTGACCGAGCTGACCCTCGCCTTCGACCATCGCGTCTGCGACGGCGAGGTCGCGGGTGGCTTCCTCCGGTTCGTGGCCGACTGCGTCGAGCACCCGACCGCGCTGCTGGGCGATCTGTGATGGCGCACCAGCGCGGCCATAGCGGCTGACCTGGGCTTTCAGATGGGGTAGGCGTTGGTCTCGGTCGCTTTGACCGTGACCCACACCTGCTGCCCGGGGGTCAACGACAGTTCGGCGACGGCCGCCGTGGTGACGTCGGCCAGCAGATCCGGGATGCCGTTCAGCCGGACGCGCACGGTGTCGGCGTGCTGCTCGATCCCGGCCACTTCGGCGAGCCAGGTGTTGCGGGGACTGCCGTCGGGCCGGGTCTTGTGCAGGCTGACCGCGTTCGGTGGGAACGTCACGAACACCGCGCCCTCCATAGGGTGCGCGGTCGTGAGCACGCCACCGTCGTTCAGCTTGATGGTCACACCGTCGGCCGTGCCGCGATACAAATTCAGCCCCACGAGCGCGGCGATGTAGTCCGTCCGTGGGCGCTTGGCGATCTCAGCGGGTGCGCCTGCCTGCACGACAGTCCCGTTCTCGACGACGAGCAGACGGTCGGCGAGCACCATGGCGTCCAGTGGGTCGTGTGTCACCAGGACGGTCGCGCCGTCGTATTCGTCGAGGTGCTTACGTAGTTGCGCACGTATCTGGATCCGTGTGGCCGCGTCCAATGCGGCGAGTGGTTCGTCGAGCAGCAGAAGGTCCGGCCGGATGGCCAACGCCCGGGCCAAGGCGACGCGTTGCGCCTGACCGCCGGACAACTGCCGCGGCTTGTGGCGTGCCTGCGCGGCCAGGCCGACCCGATCGAGCCATTCGGCAGCCGCGGTGTTCGCTTCACGCTTGCGCATGCCACGTGCCCGCAGTCCGAACGCGACGTTGTCCACTGCGGACAGGTGGCCGAACAACAGGTAGTCCTGGAACACCACTCCGACTGATCGCTGTTCCGGCGGGACGAACACGCCCCGCGCCGGGTCGTCAAGCGTGCGGCCGCCCAGTTCGACCACCCCGCCGGTCAACGGCCGTAGTCCCGCCAACGCCCGCAACGCGGTGCTTTTCCCGGCTCCGTTGGGCCCGAGCAACGCCAGGGTGGTGCCCGGTTCCACACCGATGTCTGCGGCCAGAGTGAACGATCCAATGTGGACGCTTAAGGTCGCCTGCAATGTCATGCCCGTGCTCCGATCCACCGGTCACGCAGGCTGACCAGGATCGCCACCGACACGACCAGCAGTACGAGGCTCAGCACGGTGGCGCTGTCCGGGTCCTGTTCCAGAGCCAGATAAACGGCCAACGGCATGGTCTGCGTGGTTCCCGGAAAGTTGCCGGCGAACGTGATCGTCGCGCCGAACTCGCCAAGGGCCCGCGCCCAGCACAGGACCGCGCCGGCCGCGATGCCTGGAGCAACCGTCGGCAAGGTGACACGCCGGAAAGCCATCCACCGCGACGCGCCCAGTGTGGCGGCGGCCTCCTCGAACCGCGGATCAGCGCCGCGCAACGCGCCTTCGACCGCGATCACGAGGAACGGCATGGCTACGAACGCTTCCGCGACGATTACGCCTGTTGTCGTGAACGGCAGCGAGAACCCGAACCACGAGTCCAAGTACTGGCCGATCACGCCGCGACGCCCGAAGACCAGCAACAGCGCCACACCACCGACGACCGGCGGCAGCACCAGCGGCACGGTGACGAAGGCCCGCGCGATGCGCCTGCCCGGTATCTCCGTTCGCGCGAGCATCCACGCCAGCGGTACGCCCAGCACGAGGCAGATGGCAGTCGCGGACGTGGCGCAGATCAACGACAGCCGTAACGCTTCGCCGACCTCCGCGGTGCTCAGGTGGTCGACCAAAGTGGCCCACGGCGCCCTGATGACCAACCCGATCAAGGGGAGCACCAGGAACGCCAGGCCGATCAGCGCGGGGATGACCAGCGCTACCGGAACCCGCGCCCGTACCGCTCTCATGCCGTCAGTGTGACTGTCATGGGGCGTCGAAGCCCGCGGTGGTCAGTACCTGACGGCCCTTTTCGGACAGGACGTAGTCCACAAAGGCCTTGCCGCCTGCGGCGTTCGGCGCGTTGGTCAGCGTCACGATCGGATAGTCATTGACGGCCTGTATAGCCTCCGGGAAGTCCACCCCGTCGATGTCGTCGGCTGCGGCGGACACGTCGGTCCGGTACACCAGGGCCGCGTCGACCTCGCCGAGCTTGACCTTGGTGAGCGTGGCCTTGACGTCCTGTTCCAGCGTGACGGGTTTCGGTGTCAGCTTGGCCACCTCGAATGCCTTGGTCGCCGCGGCGCCGCAGGGTACCTGCTGTGCGCACAGCGCCAGCTTCACCTCGGGCTTGGTGACGTCCGCAAGCGTTGCGATCTTCAGCGGGTTGCCCTTGCCCACGGCGATCTGCGGTTTGTTGCGCACGAAGGTGACCGCGCCGGTGTCGGCGACCTGCTTCATGTTCGCGGGGCTGGCCGAGGCGAACACGTCGGCGGGCGCGCCCTGGCTGATCTGCTGAGCCAGGGCGGAGCTGCCGCCGAAGTTGAACCTGACCCGCACGCCAGGGTGGCCGGCCTCGAAGTCCTTGCCGATCTGCGTGAAGGTCTCGGTCAGCGAAGCGGCCGCGAACACCGTGACCGCACCGGTGACCGACCCGGCCGCCGCGGGTGAGGACGGTGGCTGTTCTGGCGCGCCACACCCGGCGAGCACGATCGGGGCCAGGAGTAAGGCCGCCAGTTTCCTCACGTCGTCCTCCGTATCTGCGGAACTTTTAGCAATCTACGTCAGCATCTGCGGAGAGCCAATATTCGGTTGCCCGTCTTGCTATGGTCGTAACCATCATGGAGAGCTGACATCGCCACCTGTCCGCGCCCGAGGCGTGCTGCCCGGCGGACGTTCAACCGAGCTTCTTCCGGCGGTGTGCGATGTCTCCATCCCCCTACTTGCTCGCGCGTGACCTCGACAAGGTCTACGGCGACCGGCGCGTTCTCGACGGTGTCTCGTTGACCGCGTCTCCCGGGCAGAGGCTCGGGTTGGTCGGCGAGAACGGCGTCGGCAAGTCGACCGTCCTGAAACTGCTGGCCGGCATCGAAGAGCCGGACGCAGGCGAGATCATCCGGCCACCCGACTGCGGGTACCTGGCCCAGGAGCTGCCATACGACCTGGCCCACACAGTCGGCCAGGTCGTCGACGACGCGCTGGCCGAGATTCGCGACGCCGACCGGCAGCTGACGGAACTCAGTACCAAACTGGACGATCCAGCCGCACTCGCCGAGTACGGCGAGCTGTTGGAGTGGGCGCAGGCTCACGACATCTGGGACGCCGACCGGCGAGCCTCACTCGTCATGGAGGGCCTCGGCCTCGCCGGGGTGGCGCACGACCGGAAGCTCGGTTCGTTGTCGGGTGGGCAGCGATCCCGTCTCGGCTTGGCGGCGCTGTTGATCAGGCAACCCCAGGCGTTGCTCCTGGACGAGCCCACGAACCACCTCGACGACGAGGCCATGGCCTTCCTGGAGAGCCAGCTGACCCGACTGCCCGGCGTGGTTGTGGTCGCGTCGCATGACCGCGTGTTCCTGGACGCTGTGTGCACCTCGATCGTCGACCTTGACCCGACACGGGGCGGGATCACGCTGTACGGCGGCGCTTACACCGACTACCTCGACGCCAAGCGTGCCGAACGCGCCCGGTGGGAGCAGCAGTACGAGGCCGAGCAGGACGAGCTGAAACGCCTCAAACACGCCGTGGCCGTCACCGCTCGCGGAGTCGCGCACAACAGAGCGCCGCGTGACAACGACAAGATGAGCTACGACTTCTTCGGCGGCCGGGTCCAGAAGCAGATCTCGCGGCGTGTACGCAACGCGCAACATCGGCTTGACGAGCTGACTCGTACGCAGGTGCGTAAGCCGCCTGCGCCGTTGCGGTTCGCGGCGGCTCTGACGGCGTCGCCTGCGGAGAACAAGCTGGCTCTCTCCATGCGCCAGGTCCGCGTCGGCGGACGGCTCCACATCGGCCAGCTCGACGTAGTGACCGGGGACCGGCTGATGGTTTGCGGCTCGAACGGTGCCGGGAAGTCGACGTTGCTGCACGTGCTGGCGGGAAAGCTGGCCCCGGACGACGGCGAGGTCCGCCGTGCCCGGGGCGTCCGGGTGGGTCTGCTCGAACAGGACGTGGAGTTCCCGGAGCCGGCGAAGTCACCGCGCCAGCTGTACTCGGGCGCGGTGCCGCTGGCCGAGCTGGGCCTGGTGGCGCCGAAGGACCTGGACCGGCCGGTGAGCCGGCTCTCGGTCGGGCAGCGGCGCAGGGTGGCCCTGGCCGTCCTGATCGGCCGCCCGCCCGACGTGCTGCTGCTGGACGAGCCGACGAACCACTTGTCGCTGAGTCTGGTCGAGGAACTGGAGGACGCGCTGAAGTCCGCGCCCGGTTCGGTCGTGATCGCTTCACACGACCGGTGGCTGCGGCGGACCTGGGACGGAGCCGAGCTGGTCCTCCGGGACGGCCAGGTGGCGTGACCAGCAACCTCGCCCTCGGGTGTGCGTCCTTGGGCGAGGTCGTCGGGTACACGAGGAAGGTGATGCGGCCGCCCGGCTGGCTACCCACAGGTGCCCCTCCGCTACGCGTCGAAGCGTCTTGTGTAGCAGTTGGACAGGATGTGCGTAATTACCACGAAGCGCTGCCGCCCGCCGTGAGTCACCATTGTCCGGGGCAACGGGACCTCCTGGGGAGAGGGTCGAGGAAGCAATGACGGGGACCGCTCATTACAAGCGCCTAGTACTGGAGCTGTGCCGGGCGTTCAACGACGGGACGATTTCCAGGATCGACGACTACCTGACGCCGGACTTCGCCGACCTCGGAGTCTCAGCGGGGCCGGACTGGTTCAAAAGCTCCTTCCAGACGTTGCGGCGCGCGTTCAAGGACGCTCGCTGGGACGTGCTCGGTCTGGTCGCGGAAGGCACGACCACAGTGGTGCGGCTGCGGTTCACGGGAGTGCACGTGGGTGAGTACCTCGGCGTCGCGCCCACGGGGTGCGCGGTCAGCGTGGAGCAGGTGCACATCTACGAAGGCCGTGACGGGCGCCTGGCCACGCACTACTGCGTTCGCGACGACCTGGAACTGCTCGACCAACTTGGAGTGCGTCCGGACCCCACGATGGTCGGCAAGACCAAGCCGATGCGGAAGAAGAAGGTCACCGTCGCCGCGGTGTTGTGAGCATCATGAGGCCTGACCGGCCCGGATGACGGTTGCGGCCAGCGCGGCCCTGGACTCGACGTGCAGTTTGCCCCGGATGTTGGAGATATGAGTCTCGACGGTCCGTCTGCTGAGCCGCAACCGCTGCATGATCTCCCGATTGGTCAGGCCGTCCGCGACAAGCTGGGCGACTTCGGCTTCGCGGGACGTCAGTTGCGGAAGAATGGTCTGCACGGGTGACCTGCGGGGTGCCACAGCGTTGTGGCCCAACGCCCGCAATTGCTGGTACACGCCGTCTTGGCGGCCGGGCATGTCACAACGCTCGTACAGGCTCGCCGCCTTGGCCAGTTCCTTGATCGCCGCGGCGACGTCGCCGGACGCGGCCAGCGCCATGCCCAGCAGTTCGCGACTCTCCACTTCGGGCACTACGTGATCGGTCGCCTGGAAGGCCGATATCGCGGTGGCCGCGTGTTCGACTGCTTTGTGCGGCTCTTTCGACGCCATGTGCACCATGGCGTTCGAGAAGGCGAGATAACCCGATCGGTTGGCCAGCAGGTGACCGCCGGGACTCTCCGCGACGGACCGTTCCATCAGCGCGATCCATCTCCTTGCCTCGTCGGGACGTCCCCGGGACAGTTCCGCCGCCACGAGCCCTCTCGCGAAAACCGGGCGGTGCAACGGGTCCAGCAACGGCAACGCCGGACCGCCGGAGAGGCGCACCAGATTGGCCACACTGGCGTCGGCGTCACCGTTGATCAACCATGCCGCACCGAGCGCACATCCCGCGACCGCCGACCACCAGTCCAACGTGCCGCCGCACGCGCGCACGGCTCGTTTGCCCGCCCGCAACGCGAGGTCACGGTTGCGGCGGCTTGTTTCGACCATGCCCTGAATCGTGTACGACGCGGCCCGCAGTTTGTCGCTTGCGGACAGTTCAGCGACCTCGACCGCCTCGGCCGCGCTCGCACTCGCTTCGACCAGGTCGCCCAGCAGCATCTGCGCCATGGCCTTGCCGGTGAGCAGATACACGAGCTGGTGGCTCTGACCGGTGCGGGCCGACAACGCCAGTCCTCGGTCAAGGTGGCGCAAGGCGACGCGTGGCTGCGCCAGGTACAACTCCGCCCAGCCCAACGTCGCGGTCGCGTTTAGGTTGGCGGCCAGATCATCGTCGGACAGCTGGTCGATGACCATGGCGCTTTTTTGCTGCCACTCCAGCGCCGTCGCCGCGTCAGCCGAGCCGTAGGCGGCCAGGGCGTGCACCGCGCACGCTTCGGCTTCCAAGGTCCGGTCACCCAGGTCGCGTGCCGTGGCGAGGGCGTCGTCGATCCACCTGATGTCGATCCGGAAGTCACAGCTGATCAGTCCGACGGAACCCAGTTCCAGTTCGAGCCGAACCTTTTCGACGCGATGTGTCACGGGCAGGCGCGCCAGTTCGGCCAGCAGCAAGCCGCGGGCTTCCTGGTGATGGCCGAGCAGTTGCTCCACCCGCGCACACGACACCACCGCCGCTGCCCGCCGGGCCGGGTCGTCACGCGGCAACTGGTGCAGCACTGCTTGGAGGACATCGCGGCCCTCGTGCAGCGAACCACTCAGCACGAGCGCGTGGCCGAGCTCGGCCAGCAGCCCCAGTCGCTGGTCAGCGGCGGTCTCGGGCAGGAGGTCGATCGCCGCACGCAACCACTGGGCGGCCATGGCCGGGCCATGCGCGAGCGCCTCACGTGCGGCGCCGGTGAGCAGGTCGATTGCCTCCTGGTCACCTACGTGCGCCACCCGCATGACGTGCGGCGCTTGCTGGACGACCGGCGCGTCCACCAACGCCCGGGCCGCTCGTGCGTGTGCGCCGTGCAGCCAGCCGCGACTGGCGGACCGGTACGCGGCGCGCCGGACCAAGGGATGCCGGTAGCGCCATTTGGTGCCCGCCGCGCGGATCAGATCACGCGTGAGGAGCCCGGCGAGCGCGGACTCGGCTTCCTGCCGGGACATTTCCGCGACGAACGCGGCTGTGTCGAGATCGAACGGGTCGTCCAGGGTCGCGGCGGCGTGCGCGATCAGCCTCTCCGGTTCGGCGAGCACGGCCAGTTCCGCGCGCAGCACGGCGTCGAACGAGGCCAAGGTGCCCACTTTGGACAGCGCGTCCAGGTAGAGCGGGTTTCCGCCGCTGAGGTCGTAGAGCCGGTTGAGGCGGTGCTGCGACACATCCGGCCCGAGCAGTTCGGCGATCTGATCGCGGGACAACGGGGCCAGCTCGACGATCTCGCTGTTGCCCGCCGCGAGCGCCGCCGTCAGATGCGGCGGCTGCTGGCGCGGCCGATACGCCAGCACGATCACCATCGGCACCTGCGGCGGCCGACGCAACAGACGGCCCAGCAGCTCCGAGGTCGCTTCGTCGGCCCAATGCACGTCGTCGAGCGTCAGCACGAGTCCACCTGGACTGGCCAGCCACTCCAGCAACTCGCTCAGCGCGCCGTGCACGCGGTATCTCCCACCGCCGGCCGGTCGTTCGGCGGGTGCGAAATCCTCGATCGACGGCAGCACGTCGGCCAGCAACGCCAGCGACCGCTCGTCCAGCGGTGGCCGGCACCCGGCCAGGACGTCGTCAAGGGCGTCGACCAGCACGGAGAACGGCGCCGTCCCGGACAACTCCCCGGCTTGACCAGCCAGCACCCGGTGGCCCTTCTCAGCGGCCACCGCACGGAACTCCGCCAACAACCGGGTTTTGCCGATACCGGGTTCGCCGACGATCTCCGCGACGCACAACCCTGGGCGCGCCAGCAGTGACGTCAACACCGCGAGTTCGTCGGCCCGTCCCACGAAGTGCGCCATGGCCTCCATATCCCTATTCGCGCCGGGTGCGTTGCGCCGCGAGCGCAGCCCGCGAAGAGACTCCCAGTTTGGCGTAGATCCGCGTCAGATGGGTTCCCACCGTGCGTTCGCTGATGACCAGGGCCTCAGCGATCTGCCGATTCGACCGGCCGGCCGCGACCAGCTCGGCGATCTGGCGCTCCCGGGCGGTCAGCGTCTCCGAACCGGCCGTCCGGCGGCCGAGCTGCCGAAGCTCCCGGGTCGCCTGCGCGGCCAGGATCGGGGCCCCCGCGGCTGTGAGCAGCGCGGCGGCCTTCTCGAATTCGCTGACCGCGTTCGCTGATTCGCCCAGCGCCGCCGATGCCCGGCCACAGGTCAGGTAGGCGCGCCCGACATCGAACCGGGCGGCGACCCGTTCGAACGCCTCGACCGCCGCCAAGGCGTGGGTCTTGGCGAGCCGATTGTTCCCGGCGCCCAGCTCAGCCTTTGCTGCCGCGAGATGCGCCACGCCCACGCATATCGGCAGGTCAGGGTGAGTGGCTTGCTCGGCGCGCCACGCCCACTGCCGGGCGCGCTCGACGTGCCCGTCGGCCACGTCGGCGTTGGTCAGCTCCTCGTAACGGAGGGGGCGGCTGTACCTGTCGACCTTGGCCAAGTCAGGGCCGCCGAGCACGTCCATCAGCACGTCCATCCGATCCGGCTGGCCGGTCGTGAGCGCCAGCACCTGGCGTGCGCTGTCGGATGGGCTGGTGGGGTCGTCGTTGAGACGATCCATCGCCGACCGCGCGGCCTCGGCGGCACCCGCAGGATCACCCGCGACCAGACGGGTTCGGCTGATGACCATCAGAGCCATGCCGCGGATCGGTCGGCTGCCCTGGTCCAGCGCGAGCGCCGCGCCGTCCTGCGCATGACGACTCGCCTCGTCGAGTTTGCCGAGCCAGCGGAGCATGAGCGCTCGGCGTACCAGCAGTTGCGGCACCACGTACGCACGTCCGGTGGTCGTGGCGAGCGCGATACCTCGGTCGATGTGGCGCAGCGCGTCATCGAGACGATCAAGGGCCCCTTCGGCATGGCTCAACCAGATGACCAGTTCGATCCACTCGCCGATCTCGCCGTCCGGCAGCCCGTCGAAAAGCGACTTCGCCGCGTCACAACTCTCGATGGACTTGACCAGGTCACCCGCCAGGTAGCTGGCCCACGACATCAACGCGAGCGCCGCCGCCTCCAGCACTCGGTCGGCCGATCGGCCGGCGAAATCGAGGACCTCGTCGACGAGGTCGATGTGCTGTCCGAACTCGCCGCGCGCGACGCTGTTGAGAACCACCTCGAGTTTCAGCCTCGCCGAACCGATGGTGTGCGTCCCGTCGGGCAGCTCGGCCAGCAGAAGGGCGTGCGCGGCTTCTTGTTCACCGAGCAATCGCTCGACCATCCCGCACAGCGTCGCGGCGACGATCCGCGTTTCCGCGTCCTCACGCGGAAGTTCGGCCAACGCCGTACGCAGCAGGTCTCGGCTCTCGGCCAGCCGCCCCGTGATGGCCAGGGCACGGCCGGTCATGGTCAGCAGCCGCTGACGAAGCCGTGGTTCTCCAGGCGGCAGCAAGTCCAGCGCGACCTGGAGCCACTGTGCTGCGGTAGCCGGAACTTCGGTCATCGTCGAACCCGCGGCACGGACCAGCGTGCTGATCGCGTCGAGGTCGCCCGCCCGTGCAGCCAGCGCGGTGTGGTGTGCCCGGACGGCCACCGGCGCGTCCTGCTTAGCCAATTCGGCAGCGGCGCGTCCGTGCGCGAGCGTTCCCCAGGCCTCGTCGCCGTCGAGGTAAACAAACCGCCGGACCAGCGGATGACGGAACCGCAACCTGCGT
Source organism: Kibdelosporangium persicum (assembly GCF_013280595.1). GTDB lineage: Bacteria > Actinomycetota > Actinomycetes > Mycobacteriales > Pseudonocardiaceae > Kibdelosporangium > Kibdelosporangium persicum. Next base: position 186,381 of record NZ_JAAATY010000008.1, on the reverse strand, counting down.
TCGCCGTCCGCTCGGATCAGGTCACGGGCCAGCAGGTCGTCGAGCGCCTCCAGAGCGCTGCGGGTGTCCACGTCGGCGATCGCGGCCACCAAACTCGGCTCGAACGGGTCGCCCGCCACCGCGGCTGCCCGGGCAACCAGACGAACCACAGCGGGCAGCCCGGTCAGTTCGTCGACCAGCGACCTCTCCGCGGTGCTGCCCGACGGTGAGGTCAGCAGCCGCAGGTAGTACGGATTTCCGCCGCATCCGCGATGCAGATCGACGCAACGGGCCCGGGGCACGTCAGGTCCGAGAAGCTGCGCGAAGTCGTCAACGGACAGCGGTGCCAGGACGATCCGCTCGGCCTCGCCCGCTTTCGTCGCCTGATCGATCGCAGCGGTGACTTGGGCTGACGCCTGTGCGGGCCGATATGAAAGGACCGTGAGGATCGGGCCGACGGGAGGGTGGCGCATCAGATGCGCCAGCAGTTCGGCGGTCGCGTCGTCGAGCCAGTGCACGTCGTCGAGGATCAGGACGAGGCCGCTCGGTTTGGCCAGCGAATCCAGCAACGCCCGCGCCGCTCGGTGGATCCGGTACCGCTCAACCGTGGCCGGCTCAGGACCGAGTTCTGGAAACAGGGAAGCCAAGGCGGACCGATGTGCCTTGCCGAGGTCGGCGGCGCTGACATGTCCCGTGAGCGCAGTAGTGATCGTCCGGAACGGAACCCGCTGGGTGAGTTCAGTCGACCTGGCACCCAATACCAGCGCACCGTGATCCAGTGCGCGTGCGCGCACCTCGTCGAGCAGATGGCTCTTGCCGATGCCCGGCTCGCCGACGACTTCGAAGATCCAGGGCTTGCCGCCTAGCCGGTTGAGGGCAGCCGTGAACCTGGCCACCTCGTCAGCCCGGCCGAGCAAGGTCATGACGGGAAGTATCACAGGCTCCAACCATCGGTGACAGGGCTCCCCGAGTCTGCTCTCGACAGCCACTGTCGCTACCTCGATCTCGCCAGCCCAGGCATCTGGTGGCGCGGCCACGGAGACGATCTCCGACGACTCGCGCTGCCAACCGCCCTCGCAGGCGAGGGCGTCTCGCTCAACCGATCGATGGCCTCCTGCCTGCCGGTGGAACGGGTGGCGCGCCAGATGAGCCTCGCTCGTGACCTCACAGACACGGTCGCACCCAAGGCTCGAAACGCAATACCGTCGTCACCTGCTGGACAGTTACGCGGCGGATGGGGACCACTCATGATCGTGCTGGCGCATGTGAGCGACATTCACATCGACAACGAGCAGCGGAGCGTCGACAGGGCAACCCAGGTCTTCGACTACCTCCACCGGCTTCCCGGGAAACTCGACGCGATCCTGGTCACCGGAGACCTCGCGGATCACGGCCTGCCCGAGGAGTATGAGAAAGTCGCCAAGTTGTTCTCCGGTTCGCCGGCACTCCTGCACTGCCCCGGTAACCACGACTCACGCGGCCCATACCGCGAGGTGCTGCTGGGTGAAAGTGCGAGCGGCGAGCCCATCAACCGGGTGCACCGCGTTGGCGAGGCCGTGTTCGCCATGTGTGACTCAAGCATTCCCGGTCGTTCCGACGGCTTTCTCGCCGACGAAACGCTGGCCTGGCTCGAGTCGGTACTCATCGACGCCGCAGACGCTCCGGTGTTCGTGTGTTTCCACCACCCGCCGGTGCTGCTGCACATCCCCTTCATCGACGGGATCAAGCAGAACGGTGAGGATCGGCTGGCTGCGCTGATCACGCGATACCCCAATGTCGTGGCGGTTCTCTGTGGACACGCGCACACCAGCGCTGCGAGCACGTTCGCGGGCTTGCCGCTGCTTGTCGCGCCAGGCGTCGTGTCGACAGTCATGCTGCCATGGGAGACCGACGAGATCGTGGATCTCACGGTGCCGCCCGCGGTCGCCTTTCATATCCTGGACGACAACCGCCGGCTCACCACGCACTATCGCGTGATCTCACCAGGGCTTTAACGGCAGCACCGCTTCGACGTTCCCGCCGTCCACGCCGGGACGGGCCTCGCAGCGTCCGCCCACCTCCGCCGCGCGTTCGGACATCGACGCCATGCCGACACCCGGCGCCCAGCCGTTAGGTCCGGGACTGCCGTCGTCCCGGACCTGGATGTGGAGATCATCGCTGACGGTGATGCGCACGCGGACGTTTTCGGCGCCCGAATGCTTCGCCGCGTTGTTCAACGCCTCCGTGCTGATCCGGTAGGCGGCGACTTCGACGGCCGCGGGAAGTTCGGGCATGTCGGCCGGTGCCTCGACGCTGACCGTCAGCGGGCGCCCGCCTTCCTGATAGGACAGTCGCTCGGCTTCCCGGTGCAATGCGCCGACGAGCCCCAGTTCGTCCAGGGCGGGGGGACGGAGGCCTTCGACGAGCCGCCGGATCTCCACGATCGCGTCCCCGATGTCGCCGCGGAGGCGCACGAGAAGGTCCACCGCGGTGTCCGGGTCCGTCCGAGCCAGATTTCTGACGGCGTCGGTCGCGTACGCGACACCGCTCAGCGTCGGCCCCAACCCGTCGTGCAGGTCGCGGCGCAGACGTCGTCGTTCTTCCTCACGTGCGGCGACGATGCGTTCTCGTGACTGCTGCAGTTCCTCGGACAACATCGTCGCTCGTAACGCGACACCCAATGGGATTGCCATGACGGACAACACGTGCATGTCCTGGCTCGCCAGTCGGCTTTGCCCGGGACGGACCCCGATGACCAGTTCGGCGCCGGCCGGGCCTGACGCGGCGAGGGGGACCACCTCAAGCACACCGGCGGCCGATCCGGACGCTGCGACTTCCCTGCCTTGCAACCTGAACGCCACGTAGGGAAGTTGCATCGCGTCACGCACCGCCGTGAGCAAGTCGTCCAACGACCCCATCTCGGGGTCGAGGCGTGTGCTCAGGTGGTTCAACGCACCGACCGGGTCGCGGCGGTGCCCGTAGAGCACGCGGTCGAGGACACGCTGCAGCCGGACCCTGACCGGGTCGAACAACACAGCCACTGCCACGGCGACCAGTGCCGCCACGCCCAAATGCGTCTCGAGGTTCAACGCCCGGCCCAGCAGCACGACCAGACCGGCGTAGATCATGATGACGCCTACGGTCAGCAGCAGGAACAGCAGGCCACGCGACACCAGGAGCCGGATGTCGAGCAGCCGGTATCGCAGGATGGCGATCGTCATCGCCACCGGTACCAGCGTCGACGTCGCGAGCAGCAAGCCCGGGCCGAGCCGCATGAGCCAAGGCAAGGACGCCCAAGCGTTGCAGATCAAGGCCAAGACCAGCCACAGCAGTTGCCGGCGCAACACCTCGTCGCCGCGCAGGTAGCGCAGCAGCAGTGAAACCAGGACGGCGGCGATCAAACCCAGCCATGTGAACCTGGCAGCAGCCCAGCCGATGAGGACGAGCGGACTGGCCACCACCAGCGCGCCGGCGAGCACTCCCCACCACTTGCCGGGCAGTCTCCCGGTCGGAAACATCAGCAACGCCAACGGGAGAAGCAAGGCGGCGGACAAGATCCAGGCCTCGTGGCCCGGAACGCCGCCCAGCGGGATTGTGACAGCGCTCGCTGCGTGAGCCAGGCTCGCGGTCAGGAAAAACCACCCGATCGGGTTCTTTGGGCGTTGCGAGGCAAGCAGAGCACCACTCGCGGACAACGCCACGCCCATCGCCGCGTTGGCGACCACAGGACCCCAGCCCGCGCGTCCCATCACAGCCAGCACAACGGCAACGGTCGCGCCCATGGCAGCGACCGTGAACATCGCCCAAGCCAGACTGGTCGTCGGGCGGCGAGCGGAAAGCGGCACCCTGTAATACTCCGTCGTCCAGGCCGATTTGTCCTGGGATCAGGGTCCCGAACTCGTCCGGAGTGTTTCCCGCCGTTCCCCGGACCCGGCCTCTGCCAACTGAGGGTGGTAGTGGGCCAGAGTTGCCGTCCCGGGAGATCCCACCTCTCACCTGCCTCGAAGGGGTAGCACATGTGTATCCGGGTCAGCGTGCTCGCGACGGTCACGTTGTCTGCACTGCCCTGGTCATCTGGGGCGTGCCGACGACTCGACACAACGCGTCGGTGGCTCCGACCGAGATCCGCGCCGACTGGCAGGACACCGACGGCATCCCAGCCGGAGCCTCCAGGTCGATGAAGTTGTTCGTCGGACGGTAAAGGCAGGCTCGCCAGTTCGAGATGTCGATTTCGGGTGACGGTGACGGCGGATCGATGCAGTGGGACTTCTTCGACTGCGGTGCGCCGGTGAGGACCGATGCACCGGCGCCGGGCCAGAACGAAGGCAACTGAGAACAGGCCGCCGATCACCGTTCCCCCAGCCGGTGACCGGGCAGGGAATCACCCTGTCCTGGCAACAAGTCCGTACGAACGGACCGTTCGTACGGACTCATCGAATCGGCTGGCCCTGAACAACGCAAAACTGTCGGACCCGTCCTCTACGGTCGCAGACATGACAAACACAACGCCCGACATCAGGGCCATAGCAGCAGTGCACGAAGCCGAGAAGCAGCAAGGCCGTTGGGCCGCGGCGCAGATTCGTGACTTGGCCAAGTTCGCAGGATGCCGGCCACCAGGCAGGCCAGGGATCAAACTCGCCGACGGCGCGCCCGAAGAGGTCGCCGCCACCCTGCACATGTCGATCAGGGTGGCCACGAACCGAATCCTCGAAGCCGACTACATCGTCCGGCGTCTACCCGCCACGCTCATTGCCTTGGAAGAAGGCACAATCGACATTGCTCGTGTGCGGGCGACGTGTCAGATCACCAAGCCATTGTCCGATGAGGACGCACGCCGGGTCGAAGAGGCCGTTCTCGCTCAAGGGCCACATGCGACGTACCAGGAGTACCGACGCGCGCTGCGGCGCCAGGCGATGAAGGTGGACCCGGAAGCCGCTGAACGGAAACGTAAACAACGGGAGGAACAGCGCGACGTCGTGACCCGCAAGTCCGAGGACGGATCGGGCAAGCTCGTGGCGACGATGCTGGCCGGTGAGGTCGAGGCGGCCTACAACGTGCTGAATCACCTTGCCTACAGGGCGAGGACGCCGAATGACACCCGCACGCTCGCCCAGCGCAGGGCCGATGTGCTGGTCGATCTCGTGCTGGGCAGGAATCGCGAACGAGTACAGGCCAACATCAACGTCACGGTGCCACTGAGCACGTTGATCGGCTTGAACGACAAACCGGGTGAACTGTCCGAGTACGGGCCCATCACCGCGGAGCAATGCCGCGAGCTGGCGAGGAACGGAGCGCTGCGTCGACTCGTCACGGACGACTTCGGGCATCTGTTGGACGTGAGCCCCTATCGCTATGCCGCACAAGGTCTGGCGAACCGAATCCGGATGAGGGATCGCAAGTGCCGGCAGCCCGGGTGTCCTGTGTCCGAACGAAGGTGCGAGATTCATACCAAGTCGGAGGGAACCGGCCGTCGTCAGCGACGACGAGAACGCGACTACCGCTTGATGTGCAAGCGTCATCGGTTGATGCACGAACGCGCGAAGGGCTGGATACTCGCCCAACCTGAACCCGATCGGGTGGTCTTCGTGACACCCACGGCGCAGGTGCGGCAGGTCGTGGCGGAACGGTTCGAAGAACCAGCCGCCTAGCGCCCGAGGCCTGCTTCTCGTGCTCGCACGATGGCCGCTGCGCGGTCGACCACCCGCAGCTTGGCGAAGATCGCTGAGATGTGGTTGCTCACGGTCTTGGGCGCCAAGTGCAACTGGCGGGCGATGACGGCGTTACCAAGCCCTGCGGCCACCAGGTCGAGCACTTCTCGTTCGCGGGCAGTCAAGTCAGGGAAGGGCTCAGCGGCACGGGGTGTGGCGAGGAGGTCCAGGACTCGGTGGGCGACGTTCTGCCCGAAGATCGCTTCGCCCGCCGCCACACCACGGACCGCGCGCACGATGTCCTCTTGGCCTGCGCCTTTGAGGATGTAGCCCCTGGCGCCGGCTCGCATCGCCGAGACCACTGACTCGTCGTCGTGGAACATCGTGAGGACCAGCACCGCCACTTCCGGGGCGGCCCGCAGAACCTCGCGAGTCGCCGCGATCCCGTTCAAATTTGGCATCTGGAGGTCGACCAGCAGCACATCCGGCCGATGCTTGACCGTTTCCTCAACGGCTTCCCGCCCGGTGGTCGCCTCGGCGACCACCGTGATCCCTTGGACGGAGGACAACAATGCCCGCAACCCACCACGAACCACAGGATGGTCGTCCGCGAGGACCACCGTGAGCTCCTGCTCCGGCGGTAGCGGTGTCATGGCGCCTCCGTCGTTCTCGGCGGGACTTTGTTCCTCGCCCAGAGTGTGGCGGACTGACGCGGCCTCCATTGGCGGATCATCCCGCCTGCCGACTCCCAGAGGGGAGGGACCGTGCACCTAGTCCGGCCGGGAAATGTTCCCGGCCGCGATCCAGTTCGCGCATGTCCGTGTTCCGCGGTTGCCGACACAGGTGCCCGGCCTCCGGCTCTCATGGGCCGTCGCTCCCAAGATCAGCGGGATCGGCCTTGCGGCCAATTCCGTGTACGCACATAAATCCGTGGCACCACATCATCTCGCAGCGTGTCAGCCCGCGAAATGGGCCAGGTGAACGTGCTTGATCTGGCGGTCTGGCCGTAGGCGCATGGTCGCCAGCATGTCGGACCGCACGCCCAGCTGGCCTAGCAGGGCCAAGTCGTCCCGGATGTAGTGGTGGGTCGCGAGTCGGCCGTCGCGGCCTTCGTAGAAGTGGACCTGCTCGACGTCGATGTGGCGCCTTGTGGGTGCCACCCCGACGATCTCTCCTACGTGGACGCCGGTGAGGCGGACCCGGAGCACCACTGTGGATCCTTCGGCGACGAGGCCGAGCACCTCGGACCTGGGTTCGTGCAGCGCGGCGCGCCACTGCCGGACCACTGCCTTGTATCCCTCCGGCCCCGGGGGCATGTCTCGCTCCGCGAAGTCGGGGGTGAGCAGGTCGTCCACGCCCGACAGGTCGCCGGCGTTGAAGGCGTGGTTGAGCGCGAGGACGAGGTTCTTGTACCGCGAGTTGGGCGCAGACCGATCGCTCATGCCGAAAATCCTGCACGGTGTCGGCCATTCGGGGTATCCGTGGCACTACCGAATTCACTACATAGAGCCGTCGCGACTGAGCTGTTCCGTCAGGCGGCGGGGACGGCCTCGATGCTGGTGAAGACCGGTTTGCCCTCGGCACGGGCCTGCTCCATCATCTCGTCCGCACCTGCGGACGGTCCACCGACTCGCAGGACGGCGTCGCAATCGGGACAGCAGTTGCCGGGCGATCGGGTGGAAGATGTCGTTGAACGGGCCATCGCCGACTCTGGTTGATCCGGCGAGCTGGATCAACGGCAGGGCCAGGGCCTCGCCGGTGACCGGTAGGTGTCCGGCCCGGAACAGGCGCAGAGCCGCTTGGTTCATCGCGTCGACGTTGGCTGCGAGCTTGGCGGGATCGTCGCCGGTACCGGACCGGTACGGGCCCGCGACCAAAATCATCAGGGACAAGGTTGCTCCTTCAGGCCAGCACGACGTCAACGCCGACGTCGCGGATGTGGTTCAGGGTCTCCATGGCTGTGCCGGGGCCGGGATCGTCGGTCACGAACGTGTCGACGTCGTCAAGGCCGGCTACTCGGGCGAAGGCGCGTACGCCCAGCTTGGTGGAATCGGCCACGACGACCGTCTTGGTGGCGCGGCATCGTGCGTGTTGCTTCACGGTGGCGTCTTCCATCGAGAATTCCGACCACCCGAGCTCGCGGTGCACGGCGCCGATCGACATCACGAAGGTGTCGAACCACAGTTCTTCCAGCATCCGGAGAGTCAGGTGGCCGACGAGACTGCGCTCCCCGGCACGTGACTCGCCCCCGATCACCAGCAGCCGGATACCGGGTTTGTCGGCCAGCGCCTGCGCGGCCTGCAGACTGAGCACAGCGACCGTCAACGGGGCGCGGGCGATCAGGCTGCTCGCGAGTGCGGCTGTGGTCGTTCCGGCGTCCAGGAGGACGGTCTGGTCGGGGTCGATCAGTTCGGCAGCCGCCGCGCCGATGCGGTGTTTGGTCGCTGCCTGCCACGCCTCGCGGGCGGCGAAGCCTGCTTCCTCGGCTGGTGCGGCGAGCGAGACCGCGCCGCCCCGGACTCGCTGGACCAGGCCCCGCGCTTGGAGTTCGTCGAGGTCACGCCGCACCGTCATCAGGGAGACGCCCAGCCGGTCGGCCAGTTCGTTCAGCGATATCCGTTCGGCGTTGCGCACCAGGCGCAGCGTCAGGTCCAGTCGATCGGCGACAGCCATAAGACCATTTCTATCATCATCTTGGTAGAAATGGTAGATTTTTGTGAGATACGGGTTCTGCTGGTCCAGCGCGGAATCTGGGACCGGGTATCGGCCTGACATTGCCTGTGCCGACACCGCCGCGGTGACTTCCTCACCACTAGGATGAGTGAGTGAGAGTGGCGCGCAGGGGTGACCAGCCCTTCGTCGGCGGCCTGCCGCCTGGACGGAACCACCGTCCATGACCGGTCCGGCGGAACGGGAACTGAATCGCCTCGGTCTGTTCTACGCCGTGGTCATCCGTGCTGTCGTGGTTGCGCTCTGCAGCCTGATCTCGTGGGTCACCACCACGCCACGGGACGTCCTGCTCACCGCTCTGGTCATTGTCGGCTTCAACGCGTGGAACGTCTTCTTCACCGTCCGGATGCTGCGGCGGCGCCAACCCTGGCTACTCGCGGCAGACCTGGCGGTCGTCGCCGGAGTGTGTCTCGCGCAGGTGTGGACGACGGCGCCGGAGATGCAAGCCGACCGCGTGAGCTGGGTGCTTGTCGCCACCTCGATCATCGTCGTGGCGTACCAGTTCCACTCGTCGACGCTGGTCGGCGGGGTGGCCACGCTGGTGGTCCTGGCCGCGTACCTCACAGGCGGTGTGCTGGCCGAACTCCAGGACTGGACCTTCGTCGTGCCCATCGGGTCATGGATGGTCATCGAGGCGATCCTCGGCCGTGGCCTCTATCTGCTGGTGCGGCACGGCGGACGGGCCGCGGACCGGGAGTTCGAACGCGGGGAGCAAGCTCGGCGGAAGGCGGCTGTCGCGACTGCCCGGCGCGCGGACGAGCGGGAGTACCTGGCGGCTCTGCACGACACGGCCTCAGCGACGTTGCTCATGGTCGGCGCTGGTGTGGCGAACCGGCCGGAGCCCTGGCTGTCCGAACAGGCCGCGCGTGACCTCGAAGTGATCGAGGGGCGTACCGATCCCGCGGACGGCGAAGTCGAACTGGTCCTCATGCTGCGCCATGTCGTCGAACACGTGCCGGTCCGGATCGAATGGCGCAGGCAGGACCCGGCCAAATTGCCGGCCGTGGTGGCCGTCGCGTTGTGCCGGGGCGCCCGCGAAGCCTTGACGAACGTCGTCCGGCACGCGGGCGTCGACGTCGCCGAGATCGCTGTGGAACACGTCGGCGGCGTCGTGCGGGTCCGGATCCGTGACCACGGCCGAGGTTTCGATCCGGCCAGATCCGGGGGCCACGGTTACGGCGTGACGGGTTCGCTGGTCGAGCGGATGGCGCGTCTGGGCGGCCAGGCCGTCGTCACGAGCGCGCCAGGGCAAGGCACCGAGGTCGTATTGGAGTGGCCCGATGCACGCGCCTGAGCTCGACGTCCCTCGGCACGCCGAAGACGTCGCCACCAAGTACATGCGGGGCCTGCGGTGGGGCTCGGCCGGGATCAGCCTGGTCATCCTGTACGGCCTCGAGGTGCCCAAACTGCTTGCCAACTGGGATTCCTACCGGCCGGTCGAGGTGCAGATCGCCGCTGTGGCCGTGCTGACGGTCGTCTCGGTCCTGGGCGCGTTCGACCGGACTGTGCGGCGCTGGCGTTGGCCGTTGCTTGTTCTCGTGCTGGCGACGTCGATCGCGGCGACGGTGACGGTCGCGCCCGTCGACCGGCTGGGAACGCCGCACTGGTCCGACGAAGTCGTGGGCTGGTCGTTGGTTCTGCTCGCCATGGGCAGGCCCGCCGGGCTCTTCGCCGGACTGCTGGCGGTGCACTACGTCCCCGCGTTCCTGCTCGCGATCTTCGACGGCCCCGTCGACGTCACCTTCGCGGGCGTGGTGAACACGACCTTGGTCTCGTCGGCGTTCCAGGTCGCGGTCATCCTGTTCGCCAACGCGTTGCGGCGGATCGCGATGTCGGTGGCCAGGATGGCGCGCGAGGAGGAGCAGGTCCGGACCGCTGAGGCCGTCGCGGCCCAGTTGCACGCCGACCGCAAGGACCGGTACGCCGCGCTCGCCGAGACCACCGCCCCGGTGCTGGCCGGGCTGGCCGCCGGGGCGCTCGATCCCGGCGAGGAATCCGTGCGGCGGATCTGCGCGATCGAGGCCGCGCGGATGCGCAGGCTCTTCGGGGAGGCCACCGTCGGGCCGGACCCGTTGGTGGACGAACTGATGGCGTGCGTCGGCCTGGCCGAGCGAAACGGAGTGTCGGTACGGTTCTCGGAGCGGGGCGAACGGCCGCCGGTGCCTGTCACGATGCGCCGGCTGCTCACCGAGCCCGCTGTCGCAGTGCTGGCCACGGCTCGTGGCGACGTCCGGCTCACCGTCGTCGGCACGGGAGAACAAGTCACCGTCAGCGTCGTAGCGGAGTCGGTGCCCGACGCGGTGCCGATCGTGGACAACGACGAGATCACCACTTCCACTGTGACCAGTGGGGACCTGTTGTGGGTGCAGGCGACCTGGAGGGGCCGCGGATGACGAGCATCGTCGTGGTGGACGACCACCCCGCTGTGATCGCGGGGGTCAAGGCGTGGTGCCAGGCCGCCGACCCGCCGATCGAGGTGCTGGACTCGGGCCCGAGCGTGTCCGTGGCCTGGCTGGATCCGGGGGACCGGGCCGATGTCGTGGTGCTCGACCTGCAGCTGGACATCACCGGTCCGGCCTACGGCGACCTCAAGCGGCTGGTCGACGCCGGCCGCCAGGTCGTCGTGTACACCATGCGGGAGGACCGGGAGACCGCGCTGACGTGCCTGGACATCGGCGCCTTCACGTACCTGACCAAGGCTGAGGGGGAAGACCACCTCGTCGCGGCCATCCACGCGGCGGCCAGCAACACCCCGTACACCCCGCCGGCCTTGTCGGGCGCCCTGGGCACTGATACGAGAGCCAACCGGCCGAAGCTCACCCAGCGCCAGATCGACGTGCTGCTCGAGTGGTTCCACTGTGAGTCCAAGGAGATGGTGGCGCAAAAACTGAACCTCACCGTGAGCACGGTCAACGGCTACCTCGACCGGGTCAGGGTGAAGTACGCCAACGTCGGGCGCGAAGCACCGACGAAGGCGGCGCTCGTGGCCCGCGCCATCCAGGACGGCATCGTGCGGGTCGACGAGCTCTAGCCCCGATGAGGGCTGATTGACTGTCAGCCGCCACCTCGCGGACCGCTTACCGTCCAGTCGAGCGATCCCGATGGGGAGGGGAGTCCATGGCCGCCACCAGGATCCCGGTCAGTGTGATCGAGGACCATCCGTTGTACCGAGCCGCCGTCGCCGAACTGCTGGCCGACGCGCCGGACATCGAAGTGGACGCCGTCGCGGGGTCGGTGGCCCAGTTCGCCGCCCACCGCGAACATCCGGCGGGTGTGGTGGTCCTTGATCTGCGCCTGCCGGGCGTGCAGGGTTCGGCGGCCGTGGTCGAGGTCGTCGGCATGGGCCATCGTGTGCTGGTCCTCTCGGCGTCTTCGGGGCGTGCCGAGGTGCTGGCCGCGATGGCCGCCGGGGCGCGCGGCTACCTGTCGAAGGACTCCGACGGCGCCGAGATCCTGCACGCGATCCGCCGGATCGCGGGCGGCAACAGCTACGTCAGCCCGATGCTGGCGGCGCACGTGCTGGACGCGATGCCGGGCCGGGACAACGGCCTGGTGATCGAGCTGTCGGCGCGGGAACGTCAGGTGCTCTCCCTGGTGGCGGCAGGGGAACGGGACCAGGACATCGCGGAGGCGCTGGACATCAGCATCCGCACTGTGCGGTCGTACCTCGACCGGATCCGGGACAAGACGGGCCAGCGGCGGCGGCCGGAACTGACCAGGTACGCCATCGAGAAGGGCGTCGCGTACACGCCAACGTCACCGACCGTGCCGGTGTAGCCGATGGACGTCCTCCTCGCGGTGTTGGCAGCCGGCGCCGCAGTCGTCGCTGCCTTCGTGATCGGCTCACGGCACGGCCGGGCGGCCGAACGGGCTGAGCTCAACCGCTACGTCCACGACAACGTGTTGCAGGCGTTGGAAGCCATGGCGATGCGGACGCCATCGGACGCCATCGACGCCGAGGCCAAACTGGCGGAGCTCCGCAACGTCGCCAGGGCGCAGGCCATCGCGCTGCGCCGGGGTTTCGTCGAACCGGCGGCCGGTGGGCGGCTGACCGAGGACCTGGCCGCCGTGGCGACCGACATGGCGCGGGACGGGCTGCGTGCGCAACTGGTGATGGCCGATATCGACGACCAGTTGCCGGAGGCCAGGCGCAAGGCGGTCAGGGACGCGACCAGGGAAGCCCTACGCAACACGTTGAAGCACGCCCAGACCACGCAGGTGACGGTCCGTGTCGAGGAGCGGGACGGCGGGATCGCGGTGACCACGCGGGATCACGGCGTCGGCTTCGACATGGCCGAGCGGCCGCGCGGGTTCGGCATCAACGAGTCGATCATCGCGCGGCTCAGCAAGGTGGGCGGCCATGCCGACATTGTGTCCCGGCCGGGCGGCGGCACGCGGGTGACCTTGTGGGTGCCCAGGTAGCTCACGTGCGGGCGAGCTGGGCAGCCGGATGCCGAGGACGATCAGCACCACGCCGTAGATGAACACCCCCGCGTGACCGACTGCGCATGGCTAGACAAGCGGAGTCGTAGCTCCGTATGATGGATCCGGAGTGAAGGTTCCGATTGTGGGGGTGGAAGATGACGCTGAGCCCGTTTGAGGTCGTCCAGCAGTTGATCGCCGGCATCTCGTCGGAGACATGGACGGATTTGTCGCGGCTGTACGCCGAGGACGCCGTGGTTGAGCACCCGTACGCGGTGGACGGGCCGTCACGGATCGAGGGACGGGCTGCGCTGCACAGCCGCTTCAGTGGCGCGCGAGAACGGCCATTCAAGGTGACCGCCCACCACGTCGTGGTGCGTCAGACTGACGATCCGGAGGTCGTGGTGGCCGAGTACGACTATCGCGTCGACGTGCACAGGACCGGTGAGTCGTTCGAGGTGGCCAATGTTCTGATCGTCCGCGTGCGCGACGGCCTCATCGTGCATTCGCGCGACTTCCACGACCATCACGCGCTGGCGAGGGCTGTGGCCGCGTAGCCGGCCGGGTGCTGGTGGCCGGGCGGCCTCCGGCCCCCGGTCACCAGCTTACCGACGGGGTCCGACAACGCCCGGGTCGTTGGTGTGGGTTGTCCACAGCGTTGTGTGGACAGGGAAGCTGGGCGGCCTCCGGCCCCCGGTTGCCAGCGTATCGGGAAGGTCCGACAACGGGCGGATGTGTGGCCTGGGTTGTCGCCAGGCCATCGGTCACAGGGAAGGGGCGCCGCCGTTGCGCCAGCGGGCGTTGTAGCGCTCGCGTTCCGCCTGCTTCAGGGCTTTCCGCACCTGCGAGGCGTACTGGTCCGGGTAGCCGTGCCGGGTCACGCGGCTGTCGACACTGTGCGTCGAGAAGATCAGGGAGTAGTACATGCCCGTATAGACGCCCAGGCCCAGGCCGACGAGCACGATCATCAGGTCGAAGTCGAGCCACACGGCCAGCACCAGGTAAAGCAGGGCCAGGATCGGCGCGAGGAACACGATCCGCCGGATCACGTGCCGCACGAGCCAGGTCGGCACCGTCGCGTCGTGCAGGACCCATTCGCGGTACCGGTCGGGCAGTTTGCCGCCCACCGCGTACCACAGCCACAACGCCGGGTTAGGCCGTTTCACGTCCATCGGGTACCACTCCCGTCCAGGTTCACACACCCGCCCGCGCCTAGTGTGCGCTCCCTTATGTCCGGGTTCGCAGGCAGCATGGGTCCCCAGTGACGTGGATGACTGTCCGGGCGCCATCAATTCCGGCCGGTGCGGCATTCCGTCTGTCGAAAGTGGCGTCGCGGGAAGCCGCCGACCAGCGGAAACCCGTGCCGTGTGCACGCATGGCCGAAATCGTCAACGGCTCAGGACGAAACGACGTCATTCGCGCCGATGACGGCACCATTATTCGCCTCCCGGCCGGGGACGTCCATCGCCGTGCGGTCCTGATCCCGGAACTTCAGATCTGCTTTGTCGGATGGTCGCATTCCAGCAAGCGCGGCTTCAGATCCTGACCATTCCTCCTCATATGCGGAGATCCCGAACTCCGGACTCGCGCCCTGGCGGATCTTGGAATCGGTATCCGCCCAGTACGGCACGGGCGGTCACCGCACCAGGCAGGCCACGGCAGCCCGAACGCTTTGGACCGGTCCAATCCGGCCACCTTGCGCACCGTGGGATCCGCACGAAACTCAGGCACTTCGGCGTGGCCGTGGTTCATGACTGTGCTCAGTTCCTGGCGGGAACGTTCTCGCACTTCACCGGTTGCTTCGAACTAATGTTCGATATCGGGATAGCCTGCCACACGCCCAAAAGGGCGATTGACCGGCCCGCCAACAACAGCGACTCTTTTCTATGACGGTCGCCGCCGGTGCGGTTCGCGGGGAGTCGCACCGTGTGCGCCCAGAGGGAGGCTCGTATGAAGAGTCTGGGTCGTGGAGCGTCGATCCCGTCATTGCATGACCATCCCGAAATAGGTCATTCGCCCGCGTAACGCGGATCCTCCTTTTTATTTTCGCAGGCCACGGGCCGTCTGCCCTGCTCAATAGACGGTCCGGCGGTCGCGCACACCCCACTGAAGAGAAAGGGGGATGCGGTGAAGCAGACGCCACCCGTCAGTACCGCGGTTGTGTTCCTGCTCGGTCTCAACCTCAGACCGGCTGTGACCAGCCTCGGCGCCGCTCTCGAAGATGTCTCGGCAGCACCGGGCATGACCGCCGCCGTCGGCGCGGTCCTGGTGGCCCTGCCGTTGTGGGCAAGTGGAATCGGCGGTTGGGGGACACCTTGGCTGCGTGCGCGCACCGGTATTCACCGGGCCGTCACATGCGCGCTCATCATTCTTGGCGTGTCGTTGATCCTCCGGGTCCAGGGTGGTCCCGAACTGTTGATCGCCGGGACTTTGCTCGCCTGTCTCGCAATCGCGGTCGTCGGCACCGTCCTCCCGGTTCTCGTGCAACCCGCGTCGGCGCGGACGAGAGCCAGTTACACGCTCGCGCTCGGCAGCGGCAGCACAATAGGCGCACTGGTGACGCCCACATTGGTCGCGGCTTTCTCGTGGCAGTTCGCCCTCGCCTGCTGGGCATTGCTGGCCGCGGTGACCGTCCACGTGTGGCAGAGCGCGCCACGGTCCAGCATGGTCTTCGTGCACAGTGCGCTCAGCCCGCGGAAACTGTTCCACTCGCGAGCCGCGTGGCACCTCACCGTCTATTTCGGACTTGTGTCCACATTGACTTTCCTGGTGATGGGCTGGCTGCCGGTGATCCTGCGGGACGCCGGGCTTTCCGCGAGCACCGCGGGTTTCTGCCTGGCCGTGTCGATGGCGATGGGCCTGCCGATGATGTGGCTCGTGCCGTTCTGTGTGCACAGATGGCGCAACCAATGGATTCTGGTCGTGTCGCTCGTCGCGGTGAACGCCGTCGGTGTCGCCGGATTGCTCGTCGCTCCGGCGTTCCTGCCCTGGGTCTGGTCGATCGGGCTCGGCATCGGAATGGGCGGCCTGGCCATGGCCCTCACCACCATCTCGGTGAAGGCGGCGGGCAGTTCCGATGTGACCACGGCGTTGTCCGGAATGGTGCAGGGACTCGGCTATTTCATCGCCGGAGTCGGCGCGCTCGCGTGCGGCCTGGTGCACAGCATCACCGACGGCTGGACAGCGCCGTTGGTGATGGCCCTTGTCGTCCTGGCCGGACAGGTCTGGTGCGGCGTGCAGGCGACCCGGCCCGGTGTCATCGCGCCGAAACCGGAACCCGTGTTCGTGCCCGTACCCGGGAGCTCGATGCTCGTCGAGCCGCCGATCCCGCTGCCGCGGCTGCCGATCGTGCCGACCCAGCAGGAACGAGTCGGTCAGGAGGGATGACGCCTGTTCACCGCCGGTAATCGCCGCTGCGGCCACCGGACTTCGCCTCGAGCCGGACGTCGCCGATCACCATGTCCTTGTCGGCCGCCTTGCACATGTCGTAGACGGTCAGCGCGGCCACACTCACCGCGGTGAGCGCCTCCATCTCCACACCGGTCTTCCCGGTGACGGAGACGGTCGCCGTGATGGTCAGGGTGCCCGGCCCGGTCGGGCCGAGGTCGACGGTGACGCTGTCGAGGCCGAGCGGATGACACAACGGGATCAGCTCGCCGGTCTTCTTGGCCGCCATGATCCCGGCGATCCGCGCGGTCGCGAGCACGTCACCCTTGGCGATCCTGCCGCCGGTGATCAGCTCGAGCGTCTCCGGCTTCATCGAGACCACACCGGACGCGACCGCGACGCGGCGCGTCACCGGTTTCTCGCCCACGTCCACCATGCGAGCCCGGCCCGCGGCGTCGAGATGGGTCAGCCCTGGTGTGTCGATGCTCGGCCCTGCGAGCTGGTCGCCGGACATGGTGCGCTCATCCTCCACGGGTGTGCATTTCCAGGTGCGGGTCTCGCTTCAGGGTCTCCACGCTGACGAAGACCTGCTGCCCGCGGGCGCGCTGGCCGACCCGGTCGACCGCGCCACGATCGCGTCGCTGCTGCCACGTGCCGGTGATCAGCTCACGCAGCTCGTCGGGTGACGCGCCCGCACGCAGCGGCGCGCGCAGATCGGTGCCGGTCATCGCGTACAGGCAGCGTAGCCACATCCCGTCGGCGGTGAGCCTGCTGCGGTCGCAGGTCGCGCAGAACGGCTGGGTGGTCGACGAGATGATCCCGAAAACCGTTCCGTCCGGCAGCTGGAACCGGTCGGCCGGTGCCACATCCGTTTTGCGAAGTTCTTCGACCGGACCGTACTCCCGCGCCAGGGTTTCCAGGATCTCCTTGCGGGAGAAGACTTTTTCCGGCGTCCAGCCGGTCGCGCCGCCGACGTCCATGTACTCGATGAACCGGACCTCGGCCGACATCTTCTTGCCGAATTCGACCAGATCGGCCAGTTCGTCCTCGTTGACCCCGCGCATGACGACCGTGTCGATCTTCAGGTCGGTCAGCCCGGTCGCCACCGCCGCGTGGATCCCGGCCATCACGTCGGGATACGTGCCGCGCCTGGTCAGCTCGGTGAACCGGTCCGGCCGCAGGGTGTCCAGGCTGATGGTGAGCCGGTGCAGGCCCGCTTCCCGCAGGTGTTCGGCGTGCCGGGCCAGCAGGACTCCGTTGGTGGTCATCGCGAGGTCCTTCACGCCCGGCAGCCCGGCCAGCCGCCGGACCAGTTCGGGCAGGTCACGGCGTAAGAGGGGCTCGCCGCCGGTCAGCCGCACCTTGTCGGCCCCGAGCGACACGAACACCTCGGTGAGACGTTCGATCTCCTCGAAGGTCAGCAGGTCCTCGCGGGGCAGCCAGGCGTACTCCTCCTCGGGCATGCAGTACCGGCACCGGAGGTTGCACCGATCGGTGAGGGATATCCGCAACGCGCCCATCGGGCGGCCGAATACGTCGACTGGAATGCCGTCCACACCCGAGGCTAACACCTTGATCGTGGGGCAAGTGTGAGGCGGCGACGTGATGAACGCTGCGTTGACCTGCCGCGCTCGCGGCGTCACCGGCCGCCTTCGTTCCGGATGACGGAAGAACGATGCGGCGCCGGATTGTCCAGGCCATTCAACAAGGCACATCCGGCCGTTCCGGTTGCCGATTGACAGACGGGCCGGGCAGGTGGTGTGATTCGGCTTACTGTTAGGAAAGTTTCCTATCCAATTGAGGAATCGATCCCCCGCAAGCCGCCGCCCCCGACCCCTGCAGGAGGCATCAGTGGCACGCTCGAGACGGGTCGCAGCCGTGCTCAGCCCGGCGCTGGTCACGACCGCGATCACCGCAGCCGTGTTCACCGTTCCCCAGACCGCGTCCGCCGCGCCGGTCACGTACCAGTCCGAAAGCGCGACGATCTCGCGAGGCGTGGTGGAGTCCAACCACACCGGGTTCACCGGCTCCGGGTTCGTCAACTTCGACAACGTCACCGGCAGCTACGTCGAGTACACCGTGAACGCCGCGGCCGCGGGCCGCCACTCACTGGTCTTCCGGTACGCCAACGGAACCACGGCCAGCCGCCCGGTGGACGTCACCGTCAACGGCACCCCGGCGGTGTCCGGCCTGTCGTTCCCCGCGACCGGCGCGTGGACGAGCTGGCAGACGGTCAGCACGAACGTCAACCTCGTGGCGGGCACCAACCGCATCCGCACCACCGCGACCAGCGCCAACGGCGGCCCGAACGCCGACTCGTTGACCGTGGACGTCGCGGGCACCGAGCCGCCTCCCGGCCCGGCGGACAGCCCGGTCGCCCTCAACGGCCAGCTGCACGTGTGCGGCACCAAACTGTGCAACGAGCGCAACCAGCCGATCCAGCTGCGTGGCATGAGCACGCACGGAATCCAGTGGTACTCCCAGTGCGTCAAGAGCCAGTCGCTGGACGCGCTCGCCACCGACTGGAAGGCCGACATCTTCCGGATCTCGATGTACATCCAGGAAGGCGGCTACGAGACCGACCCGCGCAAGTTCACCGACATGGTGCACGGCTACATCGAGGAGGCCACCAAGCGCGGCATGTACGCGCTGGTCGACTGGCACCAGCTGACCCCGGGCGACCCGAACTACAACACCGCGCGGGCCAGGACGTTCTTCACCGAGATCGCCCAGCGGCACAAGGACAAGAAGAACGTCATCTACGACATCGCCAACGAGCCCAACAACGTCAGCTGGGCCAACGTCAAGCGCTACGCCGAGGAGATGATCCCGGTGATCCGCGCGCAGGACCCGGACGGTGTCGTGTTCGTCGGCACACACGGCTGGTCGACGTTCGGCATCTCGGACGGCAAGAGCGAGACCGAGGTGTTCAACAACCCGATCAACGCCACCAACTTCATGTACACGTTCCACTTCTACGCGGCGACGCACCGGGACAACTACCTCAACGCGTTGTCCCGCATCGCCGACCGCGTCCCGGTCTTCGTCACCGAGTTCGGCACGCAGACCTCCAGTGGTGACGGCGGCAACGACTTCGCCATGTCGCAGCGGTACATCGACCTGATGGCGCAGAAGAAGATCGGCTGGACGAACTGGAACTTCTCGGACGACTTCCGTTCGGGCGCGGTCTTCAAGAGCGGTACGTGCGCCGGCACGAGCTTCGCCGGCACCGGCCCGCTCAAGCCGGCCGGCGTGTGGGTGCGTGAGCGCATCCGTACTCCGGACAACTTCTAGCACCGCGTTCCTCGTCAGGGAAACGCCCCCGGACGTGGCCGTCGCCGCGTTCGGGGGCGGCTTTTCGCCCGGGCTTTCCCTGAGACGATCTCAGGGTCACGTCATACTCACGTCGGTAGCCCCCGCGGTGATCAACTTGGCAGGGCGGTTGCTCACAACCTGGCCGGGGAGGAAATCCGTTGCGACCGATCATGCGGGTGTTCGGGGTGACACTCCGCGGAGTACAAGGCCCTGGAGACCGCCGAGAACACCCTCGCGCCGGACATGCGTGGCGGGGCGCTCGGGCACCGGGCGGTGACCTCGTGCGTCGGCGTCGAGGATTCCGTGAAGAACCCGCAGCACAGGCTGACCATCCGCAACGCGCCGAAGATCCTGATGCTGAACTCGTTGTACGACCCGGCGACGCCGTACTCGTGGGCCGTCAACGCCCACCGGCAGTCGAAGGACACGACGGTTCTGCTGACCTACGAGGGCTGGGGCCACGGCGTTTACGGACGCAGCGAGTGCACCACACGTCCCGTTGACGAGTACCTGATCACCCTGAAGACGCCGACCGTCAGGCGGTGCGCGGCTGTCGAGCCTCCGGCTGGGGAGAGCATGTCGGCCCACGTTCCGGTGGGACCGCAGCCCGCCATTCCGGGCTGGCTGCGTTAGCGTTCGCCAGGGTGGCCCGGCGGTTCCGCCGGGCCACCCCGCTCGTCAGCCGGCCAGCGGCCAGGCCGGGCAAGCGCGGGCGACGTACTCCGGCGGCAGCGGGATGTCGAGCTGTTCGAGCAGGATCGTGACGCGGCGTGCGTAGCTGATGAGGTCGCCCGCGCTGCCGAGCACGTGCTCGGTGCTGTTCTCGTACTCCCGCAGGCTGTAGAGGCTCATCAGCACACCGGTCGCGATGCCGTGGGCGGCGTTGACCAGACCGAGCATGGCACGGCGTTGGATTTCCGCGAGGTACGGCTCCACGGCCTTGTCCACGAGGTATGCGCAGACGTCTTCCGGGTCGCAGACGACGACGTCAGGTGCGTCCATGTCGGAGAACTCGTAGCCGGTGAGGGTGTCGGCGAGGGCCGCGCTGACCTCCTCGTGCGACGGGGCGGACAGCAGGGTGGTGGCGTGCCATTCGGCTTCGGCCGCGAGTTCCGGGTGCGAGCGCAGCAGATTCGTCAGGACTTGGGCCTGCTCGGACGTTCTGAGTGCGGCCAGTGCGGTCGCTGCCACGGGAGGTTCCTCCGATGTGTACCTGGGTGATGACATCTCATTCAGCCACTGCCCGGTTACCTGCCGGTAGTGCCGGAAGACCTACTCCATTCGTGCCGGGCGCGGGCCGTGGCGTGACATGATCGGGCGATGCTGCGAATCGGGATGCTGGGCGCGGCCAGGATCGCGCCCGCCGCGTTGATCAGACCGGCCAAGGCGGACACCGGGGTCGAAGTCGCCGCCGTCGCCGCGCGGGACACCGCGAAGGCGCGGCGGTTCGCGGCCACACACGGGGTCTCGAAGGTGCACGAGAGCTACCAGGACCTGGTGGACGATCCGGAGATCGACGCGGTCTACAACCCGTTGCCCAACGGTCTGCACGGCCGGTGGACGCTCGCCGCGCTGGCCGCGGGCAAGCACGTCCTGTGCGAGAAACCCTTCACCGCCAACGCGGCCGAAGCGAAAACGGTCGCGGACGCGGCCGGATCCAGCGGCCTCGTCGTGATGGAGGCGTTCCACTACCGCTACCACCCGATGCTCAAGCGGGCCATCGAGGTGATGCGGGACGGCGAACTCGGGGTGATCGAACGGATCGAAGCCGCGATGTGCTTCCCGTTGCCGAAATTCTCCGACATCCGCTACGACCTCGGGCTCGCCGGCGGCGCGCTGATGGACGCCGGCTGCTACCCCGTCCACTTGGTACGGTCACTGACCGGCGAGGAGCCGAAAGTCCTGTCCGCGCGGGCGAAACTGCACAAGCCGAACGTCGACCGCGCGATGACCGCGGAGGTCCGGTTCGACGAGGGCTACACCGCGGAGATCACGTGCTCGTTATGGTCGGCCTCGCTGCTGCGGATGTCGGCGACGGTGTACGGCTCGGACGGCCTGATGAGCCTGACCAACCCGTACATGCCCCAGATGTGGCACCGGATGACGGTGATGTCCAACGGCGGCAAGCGGACCGAGCGGTTCACCAAGCGGCCCACCTACGCGTTTCAGCTGGATGCCTTCAAGAACGCGGTGGAGAAGGGCGAGCCGACGCTGACTCCGCCGGAGGATTCGGTCAGGAACATGGCCGTGATCGACGCGATCTACACGGCAGCGGGGCTGGAGCCGAGGGTACCGAGTAGCTAGCGCTGAACAAACCTCGTGAGTGTTTATCCGGGTTCTAACCCTGACAAACACTCACGAGGTCGTTCAGGCCTGCTGGAAAGCGTTGTGCTGTAAGCGGTTCAGCACCTGTTCGAGGACGTGGACCTCGCTGTCGCTGATGCCGTCCCGCAGCCGCGCGTCGAAATCCTGGGCGACCCGGACAAGTCGTTGCCAGAGCGCCTCGCCTGCCTCGGTCAGCTCCACCAGGTGAACCCGGCGGTTGGCCGGATCGCGCCGCCGGGTCACCAGTCCGTCGGCCTCGAGACCGTTGAGGTGGTGGGTGAGTGTCGCGCCCTGGATCGCCGCCGCCTCGGCCAGTTCACGCTGGCTGGCCGTGGCGCTCGTCTTGAGTGCGAAAAGAATGGTCCATGTGGACAGTGAACCGCCCGTCTCGGCCAGCACGTCGTCGAACGCGCGCCCCAGCACCTTCGCCGTGCGCGCCACGGTCAACCCCACGGGAACCTCGGACATGGGGGAATGGTAACCGTCGAAACGTTTGACGGCTAATCGTTAGACGTCTAACGTCGAAGTCATGGCTATCGACCTGAACCACATCATCGTTCCGGCCACCGACGCCAAGGCATCCGCGCGGTTCCTCGCCGACATCCTGGGGCTCGAAGCCGGTGCCCAGTGGGGCCCGTTCTTCCCGGTCCAGACCGCCAACGGGGTCACGCTGGACTACGCGGACAACACGGACTTCTCCAGGCAGCACTGCGCGTTCCTGGTCACCGACGAGGAGTTCGACGCCTGTTTCGCCCGGATCAAGGAGAAAGGCGTGCCCTACTGGGCCGACCCGCACCACGACAAGCCGAACGAGATCAACCACCTCTACGGCGGCCGTGGCGTGTACTTCGACGACCCGGACGGCCACGTCATGGAGATCATCACCGCGCCGTACGCCTAGTCTGGCGGCGTGCCGGTAGTTCTCGCTGTCTCGCTGGGCGGTGGCCTGGGCGCCTTGGCCCGGTACGGCGTCGGCTTGGCGTTCCCGGCCGCACCGGGCGCCTTCCCGTGGGGCACGTTCGTCGTCAACGCCGCCGGATGCTTCCTGATGGGCGTGCTGATGGTGCTGGCGACCGAACTGGTCAGGGCGCATCGGCTGGTGCGGCCCTTCCTGGGCGTCGGCGTGCTCGGGGGTTTCACCACGTTCTCGACCTATGCGGTGGAGACCCGTCAGTTGCTGGCCGACGCGCCGGGAGTGGCCGTCGCCTACCTCATCGGGACCGTGCTCACCGCCATCGTGGCGGTTCTGGCCGGGGTCTGGCTGGTCAGAAGGCTGGCGAGGCGTCCGTGAACGCGGTGTTCGTGGTTCTCGGCGCGATGGTCGGCGCGCCGCTGCGGTATCTGGTCAGCCGGGCCGTGGCGTCACCGTGGGGCACGTTCGTGGTGAATGTCGCCGGGTGTTTTGTGCTCGGGCTGCTTACGGGAGTCTCAAGCGGACTGCACGCCCTCATCGGCATCGGATTCTGTGGCGCGCTCACGACATACAGCACATTCGCCTACGAAACGCTCCAACTCGTCGAACGGAAGGCCTACCGGACGGCCGTGGCGAACGTGGTGCTGAGCGTCGTGGCCGGGCTGGGCACCGCAGCCCTGGGCTACCTGGCCGCCTAGCCCGCACAGTCCATAGTGGATTGTCAGGATGCGGCGATGCCGACAGGGCGGATCCGCTCGCATCGCCCTGACCTGTGCTTTAGGGTCGAGGTGTGGACCTGCCCGTGATGCCGCCGGTGAAACCGATGCTGGCCAAGGCCGTGCACGCGGTACCGCGCACGCCTGGCCTGAGCTACGAGCCCAAGTGGGACGGGTTCCGGTGCATCGTGTTCCGGGACGGCGACGAGATCGAACTGGGCTCGCGCAACGACCGGCCGCTGACCCGGTACTTCCCGGAACTCGCCGAGTTGCTGCGCGAAGCCCTGCCGCACCGGTGTGTCGTGGACGGTGAGATCGTCATCGTCACGGGCACCGGCCTGGACTTCGAGGCCCTGCAACTGCGGCTGCATCCCGCGGCCTCGCGCGTGCGCAAGCTGGCCGAGGAGACCCCGGCCAGTTTTGTCGCCTTCGACCTGCTGGCGCTCGACGACCGATCGCTCATGGACGAGCCGTTCGCGCGGCGCCGCCGCCTGCTGGAGGACGTGCTCGACGACAAACTCGCGCGGGTCCACCTGACGCCGTTGACGACCGACCCGGACGTCGCGACCGACTGGTTCACCCGGTTCGAAGGGGCGGGATTCGACGGCGTGATGGCCAAGCCGACGGATTTGCCGTACGAGCCGGACAAGCGCGTGATGTGGAAGGTCAAACACGAGCGCACAGCCGACTGCGTGGTCGCCGGGTTCCGCTGGCACAAGGACGGCGAGTCCGTCGGGTCGTTGCTGCTCGGGCTGTTCGACGACGAAGGCACGTTGCATCACGTGGGCGTGGCCAGCAGCTTCACCGCGGCCAGGCGGCGCGAACTGGTCGACGAACTGGCGCCGCTGCGCGAGAACGCGCTGGCGGGCCATCCGTGGCGGGAGTGGGCGCAGGCGCACGCCGAGCAACGGATCCCCGGCGCGTACAGCCGTTGGGCCGTCGGCAAGGACTTGTCCTGGGAGCCGTTGCGGCCGGAATGGGTGGCCGAGGTCCGTTACGAGCATGTTCAGGGACGGCGTTTCCGGCACGGCAGCAGGCTGGTGCGGTTCCGTCCGGACCGCACCCCCGAATCGTGCACGTATGCGCAGCTCGACCAGGTCGCGCCCGCCGAACTGGCAACACTTTTCGGCTAGGTTGGGATCATGGGATCGCCCTTGGTACCCCGCTACGGCAGCGGTTCGTTGTCCGATGTGGTGCCGTCGATCATGGCGGGACTCGGCGTCCCGGGCCTGACCCCGGCCGTACCGCTGCCGGAGGCCCGCAAGGTCTGCCTGCTGCTGGTGGACGGCCTCGGCTGGGCGCAGCTGAAAGCACATCCCGGGGACGCGCCGTTCCTGACCAGCCTGGCGGGCGCCGAGATCACCGCCGGTTTCCCGGCGACCACCGCGACCAGCCTGACCACGATCGGGACCGGCGTCCCGGCAGGCAGGCACGGCATCGTCGGCTACACGTTCGCCGCGTCGGACGACGAACTGATCAACGCGTTGAGCTGGGGCCTGCACGCGGGCGGCCGGACCGAGGACTTCCGGGAGAAGTACGTGCCCGAGCAGTTCCAGCCGGTCGAAACGCTGTTCCAGCGGGCGGCGGACCACGGGGTGCGCGTCCGGGTCGCCACCCACCGGACCTTCGAGGGCAGCGGCCTGACCAGGGCGGCGTTCCGCGGCGGCGACTTCGGCGGCACCCTCGCGATGGGGGATCTGGCCATGACCGCCGTCGAAGCCCTGACCAGCGGTGACCGTACGTTCTGCTACGCGTACCACTCGGAGCTCGACCTGCTCGGGCACGTGTTCGGGCCGGGCAGCATGGCGTGGCGGTTCCAGCTCAGGCAGGTGGACCGGCTGGCCGAGACCATCGCCGGGGAACTCCCGCCGGACGGCCTGCTGGTCGTCACCGCCGACCACGGCATGGTCGCGGCGCCCGAGGAGGACCGGATCGACTTCGACTCCGCCGAAGACCTCCGGTCAGGCGTGCGGATGCTCGGCGGTGAGGCGCGGGCGCGGCACGTGTACACCGAGCCTGGGGCGTTGGCGGACGTTCAGGCGGCGTGGTCCGCTCTGCTGGACGGCCGGGCGTGGCTGCTGCCCCGCGACGAAGCGATCGCGGCCGGGTGGTTCGGGCCGGGCGTCACGGACTACGCCCGTGGCCGCATCGGCGACCTTGTCGTTGCCGCGCAAGGGACTTCGGCGATCATCCGGTCCAAGGTGGAACCGAGGATGTCGCTGCTGAGCGGGCAGCACGGGTCGCTCACGGCTGAGGACCAGCTGATTCCGTTGCTGACGGCAACAGCAGCGTGAAGGTCGAGCCTTCGCGGTGGGTGAGCCGCCCGCCGTCGGCCTCGGCCAGGCTGCGGGCCAACGCCAGGCCGATGCCGTGTCCGTTGTGCACACGCCGGGCGAAGACGTCGTGCCGCGACGAGATTCCGGGGCCGTCGTCGGACACGTCGATCGCCAGCGCGTCCCCGGCATCCCGGGCGGTGACCCGGACCGTGCCCGCGCCGTGCGTGAAAGCGTTGTCCACCAGGACGTTCAGGATCTGACGGACCGCCGCCTCGGCCGCCCGCGGCTGCGGGGCGCCGTGCGCGTTGATCTCCAGCGCACGCCCGGACGCCGCCAGTGGCTCGCCCCAGGCCGTGGCCACGTCGGTGAGCAGCGCGTCGAGGTCGGCGACCGGCGCGGGAGAGCGATCCCTGGTCAGCGTGAGCAGGTCGTCGACTGTCCGTTCCAGACGGTCGACTGCCGCCACGCTCTTGCGGATCGCGGGACGCGGGTCGTCGGGCGACTCGAGCGCGGCCTCCAGTTGCAGCCGCAGCCCGGCGATCGGGGTACGCAACTGGTGAGACGCGTTGGCCGAGAACGCCCGCTCGCGGTCCATCGTGTCCCCGATGCGCTGAGCCGTGCTGTCCAGCGAAGCGCCGACGGAGTCGATCTCAGGTACCCCGCTGCGGCTGGTCCGCACCGTGAAGTCGCCGTCGCCCAGCACTTTCGCGGCCGCCGACAGCTCCTCCAGCGGTGCCGCGAGGCGCGCGGCCATCCGGCGGGCGAGCAGCAGTGCCACGCCGACGGACACCACCGCGAACCCGATCATGAAAAGCCACATGACGGCGGTACGGACACTGGAGTACCGGTGTGACTCCGTCGCCCGCAGCACGCCGACCAGGGTGCTGCCGTCCCAGATCGGGACCGCGACCACCATGCTGTCCTCGACGTCCATCACCTCGATCTCGCCGGCGGCGGCCCGTCGCACGGCTTGGTCCGCCATGACAGGCCCGCCGCCGGTGCGCAGTTCACCGGTCGGGGCGTAGAGCCCCAGCATGATCTCCGGGGGAGTGATCGGCAGCGTGGCCGTCCCCGGCAGATCCCTGGCCACGGCGATCGCCGCGATGGCCGTGGCGCGTTCCAGGTCGGTCCGTTCGTCGTCCCAGTTGTACTTGGCCACGAACGCCGCCAGCGGGAAGCCGAACAACGAGATCGCCAGTGCCACGGCGGTGATCGCCAACGTGACTATTCGCCTGCGCATCCGTTCACCTCACCGGTCGTTCCAGCCGGTAACCGTGCCCGCGCAGGGTCGAGATGCGCGGCGCCTGTTCCGGCGACGGCGCGACCGCGGCGAGTTTTCGCCGCAGTGACGCGATGTGCACGTCCAGAGTCTTGGTGGAGCCGTACCAGTGCGCGTCCCACACCTCGGTCATCAGGGTGTCGCGGCTCACCGCGTTGCCGACCGCGTCGGCCAGCCGGGCGAGCAGATCGAACTCCTTGGCCCGCAACACGACCTCCTGCCCGGACACGGTGACCTGCCTGCTCGCGGTGTCCACGACCAGCTCACCGACGGAGATGGTGTGCCGCGCGCTGGACGGGCCGCGCCGCAGGTGCGCCCGCACCCTGGCCAGCAGCTCACCCAGCCGCACCGGCTTGACCAGGTAGTCGTCCGCGCCTGCCTCCAGGCCGACCACCACGTCCATCTCGTCCTGGCGCGCGGTCACGATCACCAGCACGGCCTGCGGCTGCACGGACCGTAGCCTGCGGCACACCTCGACCCCGTCGAGGTCGGGCAGGCCGAGGTCGAGCAGCACCAGGTCGAACGTGCTCCGTTGGGCCTCGTGCAGCGCGACCGCACCCGCACGGGACCAGCTCACCTCATAGCCGTGCAGGCGCAGGCTGGATTCCAGCGCCTCACCGATCGTGCGGTCGTCCTCCACAAGAAGCAGTCTGGCCACGACCGCCACAGTAGTCAGTAAACGACAGCCGTCCGGTAACCCGAGATAACCATCCGTTTGCCTTCGGCTTCCTAGCCTCGGTTCTGTGCCTCCCGTCCTGAACCTCAGCCGTGTCGCCCTGCTGGCGTCGGCGGGCGCCCTGCTGATCACCGCGTACCTGAACTTCGCGTGGGTCCAGCAGGTCGACCCGCTGCTCGACCCGGTCAGCGACTACGTCTTCCACAACGGATTGCTGTTCGTCGCCTCGGTCCTGTCGCTGATGGCCGGTGGTTTCGCGGTCACCACGGGGATGAAACGGGCGGGCATCGACTACCCGAAGGTCGCTTTCGGACTGTGGTTCGCCGGACTGGCGCTGGTCGCGATCTTCCCCGGCAATCCGAGCGTGGACGTCTCCACGGTCGCCGGGGAGATCCACCGCTTCGGCGGCGCGATGTTCCTGGCGTCCCTGCCGGTGGCCTGCTGGCTGCTGGCTCGGACGATGGCCGCGGATCCCGTGTGGACCGTCGCGGCCGGACCGATTCGTGCCGTCGCGGTGGTCGGCGCGCTCACGGCGGCGTCGTTCGGGGCCTCCCAGTTCGTCGTGTGGCTGCCGCTGGGACTGCTCGAACGGTTCGCGCTGGCCGCTGAGATCGCGCTCGTCGTCGTGCTCGCACTGACTATCCGGAGGGCCGCCCGATGATCGTCCTCGCGGTGTTCCTCGCGGTGGTGGCCGCGTGCTGCTTCGCGATCTCGGTCGCGATGCAACACGGCGCCGTCCAGGAAACCGGCTTCTCGCTGCGGGTCCTGCGGTCCCGGCGGTGGCTGATCGGCACCTCGCTCGCCGTTCTGGGCGCGGGACTGCACGTCGTGGCGTTGTGGCTGGCGCCCTTGGTGATCGTGCAGCCGATCGGCGTGCTGAGTCTCTTGCTGACGGTGGTGCTCAACGGTCGCGGCAACGTCCTCGCCCTGATCGCGGTCGGTGTCGGCACGGCCGGGTTCGTCCTGGTCGCCGCGTCCACCGGCGCGGACATGAGCGGCGTGCAGACCGGCTCCATCCAGACGTTCGTGCTGGGCGCGTTGGCGTTCGCGTGCGTTGCCGTGCTGGTCCGGAACTGCCTGCTGCTGGCCGGCTCCGCCGCGGTCCTGTTCGGACTCGGCGCGGCCGTGATCCGGGCGGCGACCGCCGAATTCTCGATCCTGCTCGGTGCCGAGTCGGCCCTGCTGATCCTGCTCGGCGGTTGGCTGGTGCACCAGGCTTACGCGGTCGGATCGACCGCGGTGGTGGTCGGCAGCACGACCGTGCTCGACCCCTTCACCGCTGTGGCCGTCGGCCTGTGGGTCTACGGCGAAGCAGCGTTGTTCTCACCCGTCCAGGCCATCGCCTTGGCTGTGTTCGCCCTGTTGTCCGTGGCCGGCGTGATCGTGCTGGCCAGAACCCCTGAACCTGAGGAGACGACCATGCTCGCGAAAGACAACCGGCTGAGGATTCTGATCGGCGCCGACACGTTCCCGCCGGATATCAACGGCGCGGCGAACTTCGCGGGACGCCTGGCACACGGTTTGGCCGATCGCGGCCACGACGTGCACGTCGCCTGCCCGCAGCACGCCGTGCCCGTCGAGGACACCGCGATCACCATGCATCCGTTGACGTCGAAGAAGACGCCGTTCCACCCGACGTTCCGGATCTCGCTGCCGTGGCAGGCCGCGCGCGAAGCCGAGGCGCTGATCCGGCGCGTCCAACCGGACATCGTGCACGTCCAGTCGCACTTCCCGGTCGGGCGCGCGGTGTTGCGGGCGGCGCGGCGGCACGGCATCCCGGTCATCGCCACCAATCACTTCATGCCGGAGAATCTCCTTGGCTACGTTCGGATCCCCCGGCCGCTGCGGGCGGCTGCGATCCGCTGGGCCTGGCGTGACCTGGTCAAAGTCTTCCAGGCCGCCCAGCTGGTGACCGCCCCCACCCCTCGTGCCGTGGACCTGTTGACCGCCAACGGCCTGCCGGGCTCGCCGCGGGCGATCTCCTGCGGTATCGACCTCGGCCACTATCCCGCCCGGCAGACCAACGGCAAGCAGGTGCTGTTCGTCGGACGGCTCGACGAGGAGAAGAACGTCCACGAACTGATCCGCGCGGTGGCCCGGCTGCCCGAGATCCGCGCCGAGATCGTCGGCGACGGGGCGTGCCGGGCCAAGCTCACGGCACTCGCCGAGAGCCTCGGCGTGAGCGACCGGGTGGAGTTCCGCGGCTTCGTGTCCGATGAGGAACTCGTTCGTGCCTACCAGCGTGCGGACCTGTTCTGCATGCCGGGGACGGCCGAGTTGCAGAGTCTGGCCACCATGGAGGCCATGGCCGCCGGGCTGCCGGTCGTCGTGGCCGACGCGATGGCCCTGCCGCACCTCGTGGAACCGGGCGTGAACGGATTCCGTTACCCGCCAGGCAATGTGGCCCTGCTGGCCGTCGCGATCGACGAGGTCTTCCGTGACCCCTCGGTGACCGCCGCGATGGGCGAGGCGAGCCGCGAGATGATCGCCGTGCACGACATCGGCCGGACCCTGGCCACGTTCGAGGACGTCTACTACCGGGCAGCGGGCATAACCCGGCAGTCGCTGCCAGTGTCCGTCGTGCGATCCGCAGCATGAGCCCTCGTGAGTGTTTATCAGGGTTCTAGCCCTGATAAACACTCACGAGGGGGAGCTTCAGCTCGCCAGCTGGTAGCCGGCCTCGGTCACCGCGGCGCGCACCTCGTCGACGTCCAGGTCGCGGTCGCTGGTGACCGTCACCTTGCCGGTCGCCAGGTCGACGTCGACGGCCCGCACG
This sequence comes from Kibdelosporangium persicum, assembly GCF_013280595.1. Classification (GTDB taxonomy): domain Bacteria; phylum Actinomycetota; class Actinomycetes; order Mycobacteriales; family Pseudonocardiaceae; genus Kibdelosporangium; species Kibdelosporangium persicum. The sequence goes on along the minus strand of NZ_JAAATY010000008.1, from coordinate 155,960 downwards.
CCCTCGATCTGCTCGACCTCCTCGGTCACCGAGCTGACGCAGTGGCCGCAGGTCATGCCCTGCACGGTGTAGGTCGCCTGGGACATCTTCGCACCCCTTGTCTGATCGGCTACCCCGATTTATACCCCTAGGGGGTAGGGGTGCGGCAAGGTGGTCTCGATCACGGGGACCACGACGGCCGGACTCGCCGCTCCACCCGGGCGGTCGCCCGGGACCGCAGGGCGAGGCCGCCGACGGCGATGGCGCCCGGCCCGAGCACCGCCGGCCATCCGGGGACCATCGGAACCCTAGTCCACACAGGGGATCGCTCCGGCGTTGATGGGCTGGACACTGGCGATCTTCTGCACCCTTTCCGGTTTCTGCACCTCGATCCGCTTCGTGTCCGGGGCCGGCGGCTGTTCCTCCTGCTGCTGCTGGACGGGAGGTTCCAGCAGGTCCTGGACGAACGCGCGCACCTGGTCGGGGTCGACCTCGACCGCGCTGCCGTCCGACGGCGTCGGGAGGTTGATCCGGCCGGTCGGGATGGTCTGGAACTGGATGTTGTTCGCGCTCAGGTCACCGAGCTGCTGGGCGAACGACACCAGGTCCCAGCCCTTGTCCAGGACGACGGCCCTGGTCAGGGCGCTCACCAGGTCGGTGATCTTGGTGGGGTCGGTGAGCGTGCCGGCGCTGAACATCCGGTTGGCCAGCCCCGCCAGGAACGCCTGCTGACGACGGACCCGATCCAGGTCGCCGTTGGTCAGGCCGTGCCGCTGACGGACGAACTTCAACGCGTCCACACCCTGCAAGGTCTGTTGTCCCGCGGGGAAGTTCGCCCCGGAGTACGAGTCACGCACCGGGTTGTTCAGGCACACCGGGACACCGCCGACCGCCTTGGTGATCTCGCTGAACCCCAGCAGGTTCACTTCCGCGTAGTGGTCGATGCGCAGGCCGGTCAGCTGGTTGACCGTGGCGATCAGGGTACGGCGGCCGTCCGTGGTCGACTCACGGTCCACAGTGGCCTGATCCCTGCCCTGCTGCCGGAGCTGGCCTGCCTTGGCGTTCTTGCCCCTGGCGTACGCGGAGTTCAGCTTGTGCCTGCCGAACCCGCCCTTGATGTCCACATAGGAGTCACGGGGTAACGACAGGCCCCACGCCTTCTTCGCCGGATCCGCGGGCACGTGGATCACGATCATGGTGTCGGTGTTCTGTTCACCGCCGGCGTTGCCCGCCTGTAACTGGTCGAGCAGGTCACGGGGCAACGGGTTGCCCTGCGCGTCGGTCCGGCTGTCCATTCCCACCAACAGGATCGTGGTGTCCTGCGGTGGCTGGCGCAGCGGCGTCGGGCCGCCGCTCGTGCTCGTCTGGGGCGGGTCCGGAACGATCACGTCGTCCGTGGCCAGGTTCGTCGTGGCGGTCCGGTAGGTCCACCAACCGGTCGCGGTCACGGCGAGCACGGCCAACGAGACGGTCGCGATCAGGCCCTTGGTCAGGATCGACAGGATTTTCGTGGTTCTCATCGCAAGTAGTCCGTCAGTAGTGCGGGCCGCAACCCGTTGGCGCGGGCCTGGGTGACGAACGCGGTCACGTCCGCCTCGAAGTTCTCGGTGAAGTGCATGAGCACGATCGATCCCGGCCGGAACTCACGCGGGCCGCTGAACCGGATCTGGCCGCCCTTGATCTCCGAACCCCAGTGCACGACGTACTTCGCGCCTGCCTCACCGGCCGCCTGCAACGTCACGTCGTCGCTGTTGCCGTAGGGAGCGCGAAACAGTGTCGGCCGCTGGCCGAACTGCCTGGCATAGGTGTCGGAGACCGGGACGATCTCGGCTTCCTGCTGGCCGAGCGGGCGGCCTGCGAGGTTCTCGTGCGACTCGCTGTGGTTCTGGATCACCGATCCGGTGTCGTCGCGCAGCTTGCGGAAGAAGTCCGGGTCGCGCCGGACGTACCGGTTGGTGAGGAAGAACGTCGCCTTGACGCCGTCGCGCCGCAGAATGCCGGCCATCGCCGGATCGCGGTGGGCGCCGTCGTCGATGGTCAGGAACACCACCGGGTCGGTCGTCTCGACTTTGTAGACCAGTTGTGCGGGGCCGATCCTGGGCGCGGGCCTGCTCTGGTGGTCCGCACCGTGCACCACGTCGGACGTGGCCGCCGTCTGCTCGCCGGTCGGGCGCGAGGGCGGTTGCTCCCGTTCCTCGACAACCAGGATGATCGCGGCGACCAACAGTGCGACCGCTGCCAACGCCACGTACCTGAACGGCTTGAGACGCTCCAGCATGGTCACCTGACTCCCGGCGTGTTACAAAAAGTGATCTCCTTCGAAGTTAGGGACGCTTTCCGGCGGTACGCCGACGGTCGTGTAACAGCCCGCCCGCAGCTGTCCGGCGGCTCTGTAACAGCCGAGTGGCCGGTCCGGCGCGGCTCGGCAGAATGGAGTGACGAAGGAGGGCCGAATGCGCCGACTGGCACTGGGGCTGGTGTGCCTCGGGCTGCTGGCCGGGTGCGCGACCGCGGGCGGGGTGCGCGTGGAAGGCGCCGCCAGCCAGGTCACGCCGCCGCCGTCGACACCGGCGCCGCCCAGTGGCGCGACGCCCTCGTTCGACCCGGTGGCCCTGCTGCGGGCCGACACCAAGGTCAGCGACAAGATCAAGAGCCATCTGACGCCCTGTGCCGGCGGCCGTTTCCCGGTCGACTCCCGGTATGTCGACGTGACCGGGGACGGCGTCACGGAGCTGATCGTGTCGGTGATGGTCTGTGACCTGAAGCCGGTCGTGGACAACGGCGGGCTGGATCTCGAGGTGGTCCGGGGCAATGGTTTCATCGCCAACTACGTGTACGACATCCTGGCCAAACCCCCGGTCGCCCTGCTGGCGCTGGAGGAACCGGGCATGATCCTCGACCAGAGCAAGGACGGCGTGGTGCAGATCATCCACTGGCAGTACCGCGCGAAGGACCCGTCGTGCTGCCCCTCACAGCAGGTGTACAAGTTCTTCAGGTGGACCGGCACCACGTTCGAGCAGTTCAGGCGATGAACCAGACGCACATCCTGCTGGTCGAGGACGACGCGGTGATCAGGGAAGCGACCCAGCTGTCGCTGGAACGCGACGGCTTCCGGGTCACCGTCGCCGAGGACGGCATCACCGGCCTGGAGAAGTTCCGTTCCCTGGCACCGGACGTGGCACTGCTCGACCTGATGCTGCCGGGGATGAACGGGGTCAGCCTGTGCCGGCAGATCCGTGAGGAGAGCCCGGCCCCGGTGATCATGATGTCGGCCCGGGCCGACCCGATCGACGTGGTCCTGGGCCTGGAGGCGGGCGCGGACGACTACGTGACCAAACCGTTCGACAGCACCGTGCTCGTGGCCAGGATCCGCGCGGTGATGCGCCGGATGGGCCGGGCGGAGGAGGTGAACGGCGAGCAGCCGCTGCGGTTCGGCGACCTGGAGGTGCACCGCAACGGCCTGGAGGTCCGCGTAGGCGGCAAGCCGGTCGAACTGACCCCGACCGAGCTGCGCCTGCTGCTGTGCTTTGTGGACTCTCCCGGCAGCGTGCTGACCCGTGACGTCCTGCTCGAACAGGTCTGGGACTACCAGTGGGGCGGCGACTCGCGGGTGGTGGACGTGCACGTCCAGCGGTTGCGCGCGAAGGTCGGCCAGGACCGGATCGAGACCGTGCGAGGCTTCGGGTACAAGCTCAGAACAGCGTCATGAAACTGCTGCCCGCCTCGATGCGGTGGCGGCTGAGCGCGGCCATCGCTGTCGTCAGTGCTTTGGTCGCGACGGCGTTGAGCCTGCTCGTGCGGACGGAGTTCGCCCAGACCCAGCTGACCGACGCCCGTCAGCTGCAGGACCAACGCATCCAGCTCGTGGTTCGCGAGTACGCCTTGTCCGGCCAGGCTTCCCTGGGCAGCGAACTGGATTCGCCGAACGTTCCGCCGGAGTTGCTGAGCGCGGTCCGGGGCGGGCAGCGGGCGACGTACTTGCAGCGGACCGCTGAAGGCTCGTGGATCTGGGCGGCCGCGGAGACGGACGGCAGGGTTTTGTCCCTGCGCAGTCCGTATTCCGACCGGGACGAGGCGTTGTCGCGGCTCGACAGGGTTCTGCTGATCGGGTCCCTCGGTGTCGTGGTGCTGAGTTCCGTCCTCGGTGTGCTGCTGGTGAGCCGCCTTTCCCGCCGGTTGCGGCTGGCCGCCGGGGCCGCTCGCCGCGTGGCCGACGGCGACATGACGGCACGGGTCCGGGACGTGATCCGCGATCGGCCCCGCGACGAGGCCGCGGAGCTGGCCCAGGCGATCGACGGCATGGCCGATGCCTTGCAGGAACGGCTTGTGGCCGAGCAACGCGTGACCGCGGACATCGCGCACGAGTTGCGTACGCCGGTCACCGGGCTGGTCACCGCCGCCGAGCTGCTGCCGCCGTCACGTCCGGCCGAGCTGGTCCGGGATCGCGTGCGGGTTCTGCGTGTCCTGGTCGAGGACATCCTGGAGGTCGCGCGTCTGGACACCGCGACCGAACGGGCCGAGTTGTCCGAGCTGGCGTTGGGGGAGTTCGTTCGGCGCCGGGTCGCCGGAGTCGCTCCGGACGCGGTCGTCTCGGTGGCCGGGGAGAGTTCGGCCCGGACTGATCCACGGCGGCTGGAGCGGGTGCTGGTGAACCTCCTGGCCAACGCCACCAAGCACGGCAAGCCACCGGTCGAGGTCACTGTGGACGGTCTGACGGTCCGGATTCGTGACCACGGGCCCGGATTCTCCGAGGAGCTGCTGCGGGACGGGCCCAGCCGGTTTCGCACCGGCAGCAGTGACCGCGGCAGCGGGCACGGGCTCGGGCTGACGATCGCCGTGGCCCAGGTGAAGGTCCTGGGCGGCACGCTGACGTTCGCCAACGCCGGGGACGGTGGCGCGCTGGTGACCCTCACGCTCCCGGAGACTCCGGCCTGATCAGCCCTGATCCGGTCCGGTCACGACAACTTGACACTGGCTAGTTGCGGCTGTCAGTGTGCCCCCATGGGGTCCTTCAAAGAGGCCACCGCCATCGAGGCAGTGGGCGATGGCGAGTTCACGGCCGACCTGGACGCGCAGTGGAGCGTCGGCGGGAAACTGCACGGCGGCTACCTCCTCGCCGTGGTCGCCCGTGCCGCGGCCGAACTGGGCGAGCACCCGCACCTGACGGCGATCAGCGGCGCGTTCCCGACCGCGCCGCAACCCGGCCCGGCCACCGTGCGGGTCGAGTTCCTGCAGTCCAGCCGCACCCTGACGCAACTGCGCGCACGGCTGACGCAGAACGGCACTCCGTGCGTCGAAGCCCTGGTCACCCAAGGCGTGCTGAGCGAGGACGACCCGTGGTGGACCAACACCCAGCCGCCGGAGATGCCCGCTGAGCAGGACAGTTTCCGTTTCCCCGCACAGGCTCCCGGCAACGACTTCGAGATTCCGATCCTCGACGTCGTGGAGACCCGCGTCGACCCCGCGGCGATCGGCTGGGCCACCGGCCAACCGGCGCGGCAGGGCGCCATCTCGACCTGGCAGCGGCTCGCTGACGGCTCGGACTGGGACCCGTTGAGCCTGCTCGTGGCCCTCGACCCGGTTCCGCCGGTGTCCTACGAACTCGGGGCCCCTGGCTGGGCCCCGACTTTGCAGTTCTCGGCGTACATCAGGCGGTTGCCCGCGCCAGGACCGGTGCGGGTACGGATGAGCGCGAACGACGTGACCAGCAACCGCATGGACGAGGCAGCGTTCGCGTGGGACAGCAGCGGACGGATGGCCGCCCAGGCGACCCAGTTCGCCGCGGTCCGTCTTCCGCGTGGCTAGGTCGTGTTTCGAATGTCCCGGTCGATGAGAGTCGGGATCGGGGCGGTTCCTGGCGTCGCCGCGGGATCGCCGCGAATACTGGTTGTCTTTGGGCGGTCCCGCGGTGGCGTCAGGGGCCGCATCCGGCCCGGCTATCGCGATCGGGCATTTGAAACACGGCCTAACCCGGGATCACCAGGCAGGACGTTCCCGCGCTCTCGATGCGGCGGGCGATCGCCTGGGCGTATCTGTCCCTGATGGGCACGACGACCGCACGGACCTCGGTCGTGCGCAGGGCTTCGAGCAGGGCGGCCATCCCCGGCCCGAAGCCGGGATGGTCGTCGTGGAACACCTTGCTCAGCATCCACCCCTGCTCGAACGTCCAGCACGTCAACAGGTCCTGGTTGTCGTCGTGCGCCGGGCCCCACACGTACCCGTACACCCGGGGTTTGCCGATGTTCTTGATGGCACTGGGCAGAACATGCACCCGCAGAGTTCGCCCGACGGGAATGACACGGTCACGGATCGTCACGGTGTGCTCCAGGTGTTGCGGCCATAGGTACTGAAGGGACGCCGTGATTCGCGTTCCATGACGCGGATCACAAGGAAAATCGCGGCCGGCTGATCTTGGTCGTGACCACGCGCCCGGATGGGGGACGCCGCGCGACACGTTCGTGGCCGTGTGAGCACTGCTACCTTCGTTCTTCAGCGGTGCCGCGATCCGTGGGGCGAGGAGGTCGTTCGGTGAGCATGGGGTTCGTCGGGGTCAGCACCAGCGAGTCGTCGATCAGGAGGATCTTCCCGCTGTGGGCGGAGATCCTCGGGTTGCCGACGCGCGAGCTGATCGGGTTCGACTTACCGCTCGACGCGGACCGCGAGCGGTACCGGGACGTGATCAGGCGGATCGCGGACGATCCGCGGATGCGCGGTGCCCTGATCACCACCCACAAACTCGGTGTCTACGAAGCCGCGCGGGACCTCTTCGACGATGTGGACCCGGAGGCGCAACGGTTCAGGGAGATCTCGTCGTTGTCCAAAAAGGACGGCCGGTTGCGCGGGCACGCGCTGGACGCGGTCACGGCCGGACTGGCGATGGAGGAGTTCATCCCGGCCGGTCACTTCGGCCGGACCGGCGGTGAACTGCTCTGCCTGGGCGCGGGCGGCGCGGGCACGGCGATCATCTGGTACCTGCTGCACCGGCCGGACCGGCCGCGGCGGATCTTCTGCACCGACAAGGTCAACCGGAAACTGGTGGCACTGCGGGCGATGCTGCGACGGGCCGGGATCGCCACGGCACACCTGGACACCCAGGTGGTGACCGGGCCGGCCGACGGCCTGATCGAACTGATGCCGCCGGGCAGCCTCATGGTCAACGCGACCGGCATGGGCAAGGACACCCCCGGCTCGCCGATCTCGGCAGCCTGCCGTTTCCCGCCCGGCAGCCTGGTCTGGGAGATCAACTACCGGGGCAGCCTCGAGTTCCTGGCGACCGCTCGGGCACGTCAGGCCGTCGACGATCTGACGGTCGTCGACGGCTGGCGGTACTTCGTGCACGGCTGGGCCCAGGTGATCGCGACCGTGTTCGACGTGCCGCTGACCCCGCGGACGATGGACGACCTGTCCGACGCCGCCCTGACCCTCCGCTGACCCAGCTCCCCCCTCGTGAGTGTTTATCCGTGTTCTAACACGCGAAAACACTCACGAGGGGGAGCTGGGGGAACATGCATGGGCTGCCCCCACTGTGGACTCACGCTGAGTGATTTCGTAACCTTGCCGAGATCTTTGGCCGCCGTGTCCGGCCAGCAGGTGCTCGGTCGAGTGAGAAGGAGACACGCGCGCGTGTCGAGCAGACTCAAGCGCGGAGTGCTGACGGCCTCCGCCGTGATCACACTTGTCGGCGCCCTGGTGCCGGTCCCGGCGTTCGCCCAGCAGGAGTCCCCGACCCTGCAGCGTTACCGCGAGCTGAACACACAGGCCAAACAGCTCAACGAGGACTACCTCAAGGCCGTCGAGGACCGTGACGCCCGCCAGGCCGACATCACCAAGGCGGGCGAGGACATGACCGCGGCCAACAGGACCAAGGCCGAGGCGAAGGTGAAGGAGGACGAGTTCCGCGGCCAGGTCGACACGCTGTCGCAGGCCACCTTCCGAGGTGCCCGCTTCGACAAGCTCTCGGCGTTGCTGACCGGGACCTCGGCCAAGGACTTCCTGGCCCGCTCGTCGGCGCTGAACGTCCTGGCCACGGACAACAACAAGGCCCTGCAGCAGCTCGTCGGCGCGGTCACCGCGGCCGCGGACGCCGAGGCCAAGGCCGCCGACGCGCAGAAACGCGCGACCGAGGCCCGCGACGCGGCGGCGAAGCTGGCCGAGGAGATCAAGGCGAAGAAGGCGGAGCTGGACAAGCAGATCAACGAGATCACCACCTCGTTGGACAAACTGTCCCCCGCGGACCGCGCGGCCCTGCAGGGCGAGCTCGACAAGGGCGTGTACCTGCCCGGCAACGGCATCGCGGGCAAGGCGGTGACCTCGGCCCTGAGCCGCCGTGGCGACCGGTACGCGCTCGGCGGCACGAAACCGCCGGTCTTCGACTGCTCCGGCCTGGTGATGTGGGCCTACGCGCAACACGGCCACAAGCTGCCCCGGACGAGCCGCGAACAGTTCAAGGTCGGCCGTCCGGTGTCCAAGAGCGAACTGCAACCAGGTGACCTGCTGTTCTACGGCAACAGCGCGGCCACGATCCACCACGTGGTGATGTACATCGGCCGGGGCATGATCGTGCACGCCTCGGACTACGGCATCCCCGTGCTGTCCGCGCCGATGGAAAAAGGCGGCAAGGACTTCTTCGGAGCGAAACGCCCCATCGGCTGATCCCATCCGGCGGCGAGCGCCCCGCGGCTTGAGCCGCGGGGCGTTTTGCTGTGCCTGGGCGCGGCCCGCAGAACGTCCTGTCCAGGGCTTGACACCGGCCTGCTAAACTATCTCCTTACGGCGTAAGCTATCAGGAGGGGTGTCATGGGGGACCATCTTGCGGACAGTCACGGCGTCATCCAGGTCCGCGGCGCGCGGGAGAACAACCTGAGGAATGTCTCGGCCGACATCCCCAAGCGCAGGCTCACCGTGTTCACCGGGGTGTCCGGCTCCGGCAAGTCCTCGCTGGTGTTCGGCACCATCGCGGCCGAGTCGCAGCGGCTGATCAACGAGACCTACACCGCGTTCATCCAGTCGTTCATGCCGAGTCTCGGCCGGCCGGACGTGGACGCGCTGTACAACCTCAGCGCCGCGATCGTGGTCGACCAGGAACGGATGGGCGCCAACTCGCGCTCGACCGTGGGCACCGCGACCGACGCGTACACCATGCTGCGCATCGTGTTCTCCCGGCTGGGTGAACCGTATGTCGGCACGTCCGGCGCCTTCAGTTTCAACCTGCCGGAAGGCATGTGCCCGGAGTGCGAGGGGCTCGGCCGGGTCTCCGCGATCGACGTGGACGAACTCGTCGACAAGAACCTGTCGCTGCGCGAAGGCGCGATCACGGTTCCCGGCTTCACCGTCGACGGCTGGTACTGGCAGAGCCTGGCACTGTCCGGGTTCGTCAACCCGGACGTCCGGCTGGCCGACTACACCGAGCAGGAGTGGCAGGACTTCCTGTACAAACCGGCGACCAAGATCAAGATCGGCACGACGAACACCACCTACGAAGGTCTCGTGGTGAAGGTGCAGCGGCTGTATCTGGCCAAGGACCGGGAGTCGATGCAGCCGCACGTCCGTGCCTTCGTCGACCGCGCGGTCACGTTCGACACGTGTGGCCTGTGTAGCGGGACGCGGCTCAACCAGGAGGCGCTGGCGTCGAAGATCAACGGCCGCAACATCGCGGACTGCTCGTCGATGCAGATCAACGAGCTGGCCGAGTTCGTCCGGGAGATCACCGACGAGTCGGTGGCGCCGTTGCTGAGCAATCTCCGGGAGACGCTGGACTCCCTGGTCGAGATCGGACTGGGGTACCTGAGCCTCGACCGGGAGTCGGCCACGTTGTCCGGCGGTGAGGCGCAGCGCGTGAAAATGGTGCGGCACCTGGGGTCCAGCCTCACCGACGTCACGTACGTCTTCGACGAACCGACGGTCGGCCTGCACCCGCACGACATCCAGCGGATGAACGATCTGCTGCTCCGCCTGCGGGACAAGGGAAACACCGTTCTCGTCGTCGAACACAAGCCCGAGGTCATCGAGGTCGCCGACTACGTCGTCGACCTCGGCCCCGGCGCGGGCTCCCACGGCGGCAACATCTGCTACGCCGGTGACCTGCGAGGTCTGCGGGAGTCCGGCACGTTGACCGGCCGCTACCTCGACCACAAGGTCAAACTGCGCGACACCGTCCGGCAGCCGACAGGCCGGCTCTCGATCACGGGCGCGAACCTGCACAACCTGAAGGACGTCAGCGTCGACATCCCGCTCGGTGTGCTGACCGTCGTGACCGGTGTCGCGGGGTCCGGCAAGAGTTCGCTGATCCACGGCTCGGTGTCCACAAGGGACGACGTGAGCGTCGCCGACCAGTCGCCGATCCGCGGCTCCCGGCGCAGCAACCCGGCCACGTACACCGGCCTGCTCGATCCGATCCGGACCGCCTTCGCCAGGGCCAACGGCGTGAAACCGGCGTTGTTCAGCGCCAACTCCGAAGGCGCGTGCCCGAAGTGCAAGGGCATCGGACTCGTCTACACCGACCTGGCGATGATGGCCGGGGTGGCCTCGGTGTGCGAGGAGTGCCAGGGCAAGCGCTTCACCGCCGAGGTGCTGGAGTACAAGTTGCGCGGCAAGGACATCAGCGAGGTCCTGGCCATGTCGGTGACCGAGGCCCGGGACTTCTTCACCACCGGCAACGCCCGGTCGATCCTGGACCGGATGGTCGACGTCGGCCTGGGTTACCTCGGCCTCGGGCAGCCACTGACCACATTGTCCGGTGGCGAGCGGCAACGCCTGAAGCTCGCGATCTACATGGGGGAGAAGGCAAGCACGTACGTGCTCGACGAGCCGACGACCGGCCTGCATCTCGCCGACGTGGACCAGTTGCTCGGCCTGCTCGACCGGCTCGTGGACGACGGCAACACGGTCATCGTGATCGAGCACCACCAGGCCGTGATGGCGCACGCCGACTGGATCATCGACCTGGGCCCCGGCGCGGGCCACGACGGCGGGCAGATCGTGTTCACCGGAACCCCGGAGGAACTGATCACCAAGAGCGATTCCCTGACCGCCCGGCACCTCCGCGAGTACGTCGGCTAATCCCCAGCGTGCTGTTCGTGAGTGTTTATCCGGGTTAGAACACGGATAAACACTCACGAGCCGTACTGGGGCCATTCGATGGCCGGGCAGCGGTCCATCACCATTCGCAGCCCGGCTTCGGTGGCGCGGTCGAAGGCGCCGGGGTCGACCACGCCGAGCTGGAACCACACCGCTTTGGCGCCGATGTCCACGGCTTGGTCGGCGAACTGGCCCGCCTGCGAAGCACGCCGGAACACGTCGACGCAGTCCACGGCGAACGGGATGTCGGCCAGCGTGGCGTACCCCTGCTCGCCCCACACGGTCTCGGCCGACGGATGGACCGGGACGATGCGTTTCCCCTGCTGTTGCAGGAAACGGGCCACGCCGTGTGCGGCGCGGCGAGGGTTGTCGGCCAGGCCGACGATCGCCCACGTCTGGCAGTTCTCCAGGATCCACCGGATGCTGTCCGGCCGCGCCCACCGCTCCATGATTCGAATCTACGTCGGATCTACGCCAGCCGCGCGGCACGGGACCGCAGGTAGCGCTGCTCGGGCAGGCTGAGGGTGCGGCGCGCGGCCAGTTCGTACTCGGTGCGTGCGGCGTCCGGGTCACCGGCACGGTCGAGCAGATGTGCCCGGACGGCGTGCACCCGGTGGTGGCCGGCCAAAGCGGGGTCGTCCTGTGCTGAGGACAACCGGTCCAAGGCGGTTGACGGCCCGTGCACCATCGCCACGGCCACAATCCGGTTCAGCGTGACCATCGGTCCCGGTGCGAGACGGTCCAGCACGTCGTAGAGCGCCAGGATCTGCGGCCAGTCCGTGTCCTCGGCCCTGCGCGCCTCACAGTGCACGGCCGCGATCGCGGCTTGGATCTGGTACGGCCCGAGCTCCGCCGTGGACAGCGTCGAGCTGATCAGGGCCACACCTTCGGCGATGGCGGCGGAGTTCCAGAGGTCCCGGTCCTGTTCGGCGAGCGGCACCAGCGCGCCGTCAGGGCGGGTACGGGCGGGCCGGCGCGCGTCGGTCAGCAGCATCAACGCCAGCAAACCGGTGACTTCGCCGTTGTCCGGCAGCCGGGCGCGTAGCTGCCTGGTCAGACGGATCGCCTCGCTGCTCAGCTCGACCCGGTGCAGCGTCTCACCGGAGCTGGCCGTGTAACCCTCGTTGAAGATCAGGTACAGCACCTGCAGGACCGCCGGGATGTCACCGGACTGCTCGAACGAGGCTCCGGCGGCCTTGATCTTCTGCTTGGCCCGGCTGATCCGTTGCGCCACGGTCGCTTCCGGCACGAGATAGGCCCGCGCGATCTCGGCCGTGGTCAGCCCGCCGACCGCCCGCAGGGTGAGCGCGACCTGCGAAGCCTCGGTCAGCGACGGGTGACAGCACAGCAGGAACAACTCAAGCGTGTCGTCCACACCAGGCACGTGTGACGGGTCGGCGGGCACCATCGTCGCGACCGTCTCCTCGCGACGCTGACGTGCCGTCTCGCTCCGCAGAAGCTCGATCCGCCGCCGCGCCGCGACCGTGATCAGCCAGTTCTTCGGATTGTCCGGCATGCCCTGCCCGGGCCACTGCACCGAAGCGGCGAGCAGCGCCTCCTGGACGGCGTCCTCGCACGAGTCGAAGTCGCCGAACTTGCGCACCAAGGCACTCAACACTTGCGGCGCGAGGTCCCGGAGCAGAACGTTCACGGAAGCTCCATCACCGGCCGTACCTCGACAAGGCCCAATCCGGCCTCCGGCAGCCGGGCGGCGTGCTCGATCGCACGGTCGATGTTCTCGCAGTCCACCAGGTAGAAGCCCGCCAGGTACTCCTTGACCTCGGCGAACGGCCCGTCGGTCGTGGTGACGACGCCGTCCTTGACGTTGACGCGCCTGGTCAGCGAGACGTCCGCCAGCGCCTCGGAGACCACCAGCTCACCCGACGCCTCCAGCCGGGACACCATGTCCTTGTGGAGCTGGTAGCCGTCCGCGCGCTGCTCGTCGGTCAGGCTCTCCCACATCGCTCTGGCCGACGGGTTCATCTGGATCATGATCAGGTACTTCACGGCTGCCTCCCCGAAAAATTTCTCGCCGGGCATGTCGAGAACGTCGTGCCGGCCTCTACGTCCCCGGTGCAAGGTACTCACACCAGGGAGGAAGAACATCATGACCAGCCAAGACGAGGCCCGTATCCGGCAACTCGCGGGCGGCTACCAGGCCGCGATGACCGCGGGCGACGCGGAGGCGATCGTCGGCCAGTACTCGCCCGGGATCGTCAAGTACGACCTCGCCCCGCCCCTGCGCAACACCGCACCGCGGGACGCTCAGGCGCTGAGGACCTGGTTCGCCACCTTCGACGGCCCGGTCGACTACGAGATCAGGGACCTCGAAGTGATCGCGGGCGCGGACGTGGCGTACACGCACAGCATGCACCGGCTGTCCGCGGTCCCGCTCGGCAGCCCCGAACGGTTCGACCTGTGGTTCCGGGTGACGGTCTGCCTGCGCAAGATCGACGGCGACTGGCGCGTCACCCACGAGCACAGCTCGACACCGTTCCACATGGACGGCACCTTCTCCGCCGCCCTCGACCTCAAACCGTAAACCCGCAGGTCACCCCTCGTGAGTGGTTATCAGGGTTAGAACACCGATAAACACTCACGAGGGGGAGGTGAGCAGGACGGGGAGTTGCTCGGTGCCGTGCTGGACGAATCCGCGGGCGCCGTAGAAGAAGTTCAGCGGGCGTTCCAGGCGGATACCTGGGAAGCGGTCGAGCAACGCGTCGAGCGCGGCCCGGACCTCGATCCGTGCCAACGGGGCACCGACGCAGTAGTGCGGTCCCAGGCCGAAACCGAGGTGGCTGGGTCGCCGTTCGAGGTCGTACACCTCCGGCCGCGGGTACGCCAGTTCGTCGAAGTGCGCGGCCGCGATGCAGAGGTAGACCATGTCGCCCGCCTTGACCGGCACGCCGTCGACGTCCACATCGGACGTGACAAGGCGGTACAGGCCCGCGGACGGGCTGGCCCACCGGAACGCCTCGTCGATGGCGGCATCGCACAGGGCGCGGTTCGTGTTCAGCCGCGCGAGGGCGTCCGGGTTCAGCAGCAGCGACGCGATCGTGGCCGACAGCATCTGGATGGTGGTCTCCAGCCCGCCGAGCAGGAGACTGACCACGGCGACCGTGCACGCGTCGACCGAGAAGCCGCCTTCCTCCAGGTGTGCCCGCACGATCTCGCCGAGCAGGTTGTCGCTCGGGGCCGTACGCTCGGCCTCGACCAGCTTGGCGGCGTACGCCCGCAGTTCGTCGAACGCGTGCTGTCCGGGAGCGGCGAGTTCCTCGTTCATGGGCGACCCGGTCCAGGCCACGATCGCGCGCACCCATTCAAGCCCTCGGTCGCCGAGGTCGTTCGGAATGCCGAGCAGGTCGAGGAAGACCTCCATCGGGTAGCGCGCCAGCACGTCGCCGACGAGCTCGGCCCGGTCCAGCCCGACGAGCCGCTCGAAGTTCCGCTCCGCGATCGGCACGACCCGCGAGGCATAGCGCTCGCTCGCCGCCGGGCTGAAGAAGCGGTTGTGGATCCGGCGTTGCCGGGCGTGCTCGGCGCCGCCGTGGGCGATCATCATCGAGGCCATCGGCCCGACGCCGTAGAAGCTGGTGCTGAACGTGTTGGGGTCGCGCAACCCGGCGGAGACATCTTTGTGCCGCAGGACAACCAGCGCACCCATGTACTCGTCGAAGACGGTGCCGTGCCGACGGCCGAGCTCGGCCAGATCACGCCCGAACGACGCCGGATCGGCTGAGCCGGACGCGAACCTGCTTTCCGCAGCCGTGATCATGGAGCCTCCTCGAGTAGGTCGTCTGCCACTACATCGCCGGGACGGGCCGGCTGTCATCGGCCGCGGGCCGATGATGACCCATTCGCCACCCGATAGGGCACGAACGGAATCACCCAAAGCGAAGCGCGCGCGACTCTGAGTGTTCGCCTTGGGCCGAAAGGTCGTGTCCGGGGACCCGGTCGGCGGCACGAATCGTGGCTGTGTCATCCTGTGACGCAGATCGGCAAGATCACGAACCAGCCGCCGAGGAGTAGCGAATGCGGAATCTCCCGAAGTTCTGTCGGGTGATCGCTTACGGGTCTGTCGCTCCGGCGCTGGCCGGACTGACCGTTCTGTGGTATGGAATGACGTCAGCCCCGGCCTGATGCCGTGGTGGGAGGCGCGTCGGGGCGCCTCCCCTTACGAATTGTCCTTGCTGTCCACGATTTTTGTGGAGTCCGGCCGTGGGTCCGGGATGCCGGACATGGCCCGTTCGATCGCCCTGAGCTGTCGCTCCGCCTCCGCCGCATCCGGATCTCCCAGGGCCACAAGGGTTCTGTGCACGAGAGCCCACGTGTCCCTGGCGTTCGCCAGATCACCGGTCTTCTCGTGGATCGCGGCGAGCACAGTCAGCGCCTTCGCGTGCTCATGCGGATTCAGGTCCCGGTAGATGTCCACGGCGGCCTGTGCGTGCGCTGCCGCCTGACTTGGCTCGCGGTCCGTCAACGCCGTCGCCAGCGTGCACAGCGTCTGGGCGGTGTTGGCCTGGTCCGCGGTCTGCCGGTGCACGCGCAGGCTCGCCTCGCAGTAGTCGATCGCCGCGCCGACGTTGCCCTGCGCCACGTTCAACTGGGCCAGTGCCGCCAGCGTGATGCCTTGCCCACGCACGTCGTTGATCTTCGTCCGCAGTGCCAGCGCCAGGTGGTAACACCGTGCCGCTTCGTCGAGCTGGTCGAGGGCACGTCGGCAGTCACCGAGTTTCTGGTGGACGTGCCCCTGGGACCACTCTTTCTCCATCTCGACGAATTCGGTGAGCACCTCTTCGTACACGGTGATCGCCCGCCGCGGATCGCCGCGCAGCAGGCGGATCGTGCCGAGGTTGTGCCTGGCGATCGCGGCGCCGTACCGGTCGGCTTCCTCGTGGAAGATCGGCAGCGCCCACTCGAAGCACTGCTGTGCCTCGTCCAGCCTGCGCAACGAGATGAGTGCCTTGCCGAGGTTGTTGAGATTGCCCGCGGCGGCCTTCATGTTGCCGACCCGCGTCGCCGACTCGTGGCCGAGCTCGAAGACGTCGACCTGCTGATCGAGATCGATGAACCGGTCGGCGAGACCTTCCATGGCCGCGGCCAGCCGCCAGGTGTGGTTGTGCAGGCCGTGCCGTGCGGCCAGCCGGGTGACGGCGACCAAAGTGGAGCGCTCGTCAAGACACCACCGCAGCGCTTGGGCGCCGGTGCCGAACGTCCGCGGCCGCAGGTCTACATCGGACTGGAGCAGTGGCACGGGATGGTCGTCGGGAATGAGATGTTTGCGTGCGTTGGTCGCCGTGCGCAGGTACCAGTCGACCAGTCTTCTCAGCGCCGCGGGGCTTTCCGGGTCCGACGCCGCGAGGTCGGCCGCGTACGCGTGGATCATGTCGTGCAGGAAGTAGCGATCGGCGGCGCTTTGCTGGATCAGGTGGGCGCCGATCAGGTCGTCCAAGGCCCGGTGGACGTGTTCGTGGCCCAGGCCCGAGACGGCGGCCGCGGCCTGGGCGCTGAACCGAGGCGTCGGGTGCAGCCCCAGGCACTGGAACAACCGGGCCGCGTGGGCCGAAAGTGCCCGGTGCGACCACGAGAACACCGTGCGCAGGCTCGTGGTGACGTCGTCGCCGTGCGGTCCCGCGTCCAGCAGGCGCCCCGCGTCCCGGAGATCCGCCACCAAGTCCTCGATGGGCGCTGTGTCCCGCGCGGCGACGTGTTCGCTGACGATCCGCAGCGCCAACGGTAATCGTGCGCAGAGGGTCGCCAAGGCCGCCACCGCCTCCGGGGAGTCCCAGCACCGGCTGCCGATCCGCCGGAACAGCAGCTCCTTCGCCGCGTCCTCGCTGAGCGGCCCGACGGTCAGCCGTTCGGCGCCTTCGTGGTAGACGAGCTTCGTCAGCTGCTGCCTGCTCGTGATGATCACCGGGCACGGCGTCAGGGCCGCCAGCAATGGCTGGACGTGGGAGGAATCCCGGACGTTGTCGAGGAACACGAGCACCTCGCGGTCGGCGAGCAGGTGCCGCAACACCGCTGCACGCTCCTCGGTGCTCGCCGGTGCCGTCGCGCCCAGGACGTTCAGGAACGTCGTCATCACGATCGCGGGGTCCTCCGGCGGGCCCATCGCGTAGCCCTGGAGGTCGGCGTAGAGGACGCCGTCGCGGAAACGGTGGTGACGGGTGCGCGCCCAATGTGTCACCAACGCTGTCTTGCCCGCTCCTGGCGGACCGTCGATCGCCACGATGGCCGGACCGGTCAAGCGGTCCAACCGGGCGAGCAGGTCCTCCCGCCCGGTGAAGGACGGTGTGTCTCTCGGCAGATCACGAAGCACGGGTACGCGGAACTCCACCAGCACCACCCCTGGCTGGTACGGCTACACCACTGGCCAGTGTGAGCCGAACGGACCAGGACTTTCGCCATGATCACTCACTGATACGCCATTGTTACCTTGAGTGATTACGTGGTGTGGTCGGTCCGGTCGGACGCGCAGTGACCGCCGAGCACGCCCGACTGACCGCGCGAGTGACCCCGCGTCCGCCGAAACGGCTCTGAGCTGCGGTTTCGCCGTGAGTTTAGGCGGTAACAAAGCACTCACTCTTTGTCCACACCTGCTGCCTACTGTCGTCACCATGACAAGCATCGAGCTCCTTGGCCCGGTCCGGGTCCTGCAAGACGGCAAGGAGCTGGCCCTGGGCTCGGCGCGGCAACGGGCAGTGCTCGCCGTGCTGGCGTCCCACGCCGGCCAGGTCGTGTCCCGTGACGCGATCATCCGTGCGGTCTGGGGCGAACCCGAGCCGGCGAGCGCGGCCAGCAACCTGCACAGCTACGTCTCGGGGCTGCGCCGCGTCCTGCGAACCGAGGTCGAGAGCGCGCCGAGCGGCTACGTCCTGCGGGTCGGCAAGGACCAGTTGGACGTCGGCCGGGTGGAACGGCTCTACTGGCGCGGAAAAGCCGCGAGGTGCCCGAAGGAGGCCGAAGAGGCGCTCACCGCGGCCCTCGCGCTGTGGCGCGGTGACGCGTTGCAGAAGGTCCCGGGCCCGTGGGCGGACGCCGAACGGCGGCGGCTGGCCGAACGGCGGCTGCAGGTGCTCGAAGAGCTCTACCGCGTCAAGCTGCGCCGGGGCGCGCACCTCGAACTGATCGCCGAGCTTGAACACCTGGTACGGATGCACCCCGGCCGGGACGTGTTCGTCGAGCTGTTGATGACGGCGCTCGCGCTGGCCGACCGGCGCGCCGAAGCGCTCGCGCTGTACCGGGAGATCCGGAATCCCGCGCCTGCCTTGCGCCGGTTGCAGGCGATGGTGCTCGCCGGCGAGGAGGTGTACGTCGAATCGGCGTGACCAGCGCTGGTTACGAACTGTCGTGGTGTGCCTTGATCCGCGCACGGACTTCGTCGCTCTCGGGCAGCCGGAGCTCCTCGAAGATGGCCAGCGCGGTCTGCCAGGCGGAGATCGCCTCCCGGGTGGCGGTGGAGGTGTTCATCGTGTCGCCGAGCAGGATCAGCACGTTCGCGGCCTCGGCCAGCGCGTGCACCTCACGGTAGATCTCCACGGCCTGTTTGAGGCTGTGCACGGCCCTCTGGTGGTCGCCGAGTGCGATGTGGATCCGGCCGAGCGCTTCCCAGCTGTTGCCTTCGCCGTGCCGGTCGCCGATCGCGCGGTAGATCTCCATGGCCCGGTCGGCCAGGTCCAGCGCGTCCTCGTTGTGGCCGAGCTGTCCCGCGTGGGTCGCCAGGACCTGCAACGAGATCGCCTGGCCTTTGCGGTCGCCGGTCTGTTCGTAGAGGTCCAGCGCTTTGCGGTGGTACTCGGCGGCTTCCTCCGCACGCCCCATGTCGGCCAGGACGGTCCCGTAATTGCTGTACACGTAAGGGAAACCGCTCGTGTCGTCCAGTTCGGCCAGCAGTTCCTCGGTGCGCTTGAGGTGTTCGAGGGCCCGCTCGGGTCTTTTCAACAGCCACTGCGCGCCCGCCATGCTGCGGTGCATCCTGGCCAGCACGTAGGTGTCGTCGGCCAGGATCGCCGCTGCCAGTGCCGTGCTGGCGGCGGACTCCCACTCGTGGGCGAGCCCCCTGCGTTGGTAGTAGTGCTGGATCGTGATGGCCAGATACCAGGTGTACGGCAGGAATCCGTGCTCCGCCGCGGTTTTCACCAGCAGGCCGATCACGTGCCGCTCGGCGGCGAACCAGTTCAGCGCGGCCGCCTGGTCCGGGATGTCCACAATGGGCACACCGGGCCGTGGTGGCGGTGGTGGCGGGAAGACCTGGTGCGGCGGCAGCCGCAAGTACGCCTGATACGTGTTGTGCACGTAGTAGTCCAGCAACCGGCCGAGGGCCTCGTGCGTGTCCTGCGCCGAATCCAGCTCCATGCGCTGTTCGACCGCGTACGTCCGGATCAGGTCGTGTGCGAGGTACCGGCCAGGCTCGTGTTCGGTGAGAAACCGGATACGCGTCAGCTCGTCGAGCAACGCCTGCGCACGGCCGACCGGCAGCCCGCCGATACTGGCCGCCGCCCCGACCGAGGTCTCCGCGCCGATGTGCACCGACAGCAACCGGAAAAGCCGTGCCGCCTCAGTGCTGAGGATCCGGTACGACCACGAGAAAGCGGTGTGCACGTCCAGTTCGCCGTCGTCGTCGCGGAATCCCTGCAAGGTGCCCTTCGCCTGTTTGAGCTTGGCGATGATGGCGCTCAACGGGAAGTGCGGATAGGCCGCGGCCCGGGCGGCCACGATCGCCAGCGCCAGCGGCAGGCGGCCGCACAGGGCGATGATCTCCTCGACCGCTTCGGCCTCGTGCTCGACCTTCTCCCGGCCGAGCCTGCGGATCAGGGTCTCCCTGGCCTCCTCGGCCGAGAGCGCGTGCAACGTCATCGCCTGCGCGCCTTCGGCGGCGACCAGCCCGGCCAGGCGGTTGCGGCTGGTCACGATCACCAGGCAGCCCGCCGACGCGGGCAGCAGCGGCCGGATGTCCGCGACCTCACGGGCGTTGTCGATCAGCACGAGCACCCGGCGGTTGGACAGCACGCTGCGGTACAGCGCCGACTGCGCGTCGACGGTGGCCGGTATCCGGCTTGTGTTGATGCCCAGGGCGTCGAGCAGCCCGCGCAGCGCTTCGGCCGCGGTGAGCTGGGCGTGGTCCGGGTCGAAGCCGCGCATGTTGATGTAGAGCTGGCCGTCGGGGAACCGGTCGGCGACCCTGTGCGCCCAGTGCACGGCCAGCGTCGTCTTGCCCGCGCCGGGCATCCCGTCGATCGCGATCGTGACCAGGCCCCGCGGCTGGTCCGGCAGCCACGATTCGAGCTGCCTGAGCTCGGCCGACCGGCCGGCGAACGCGGGCAGGTCCGGTGGCAGCTGAGCGGGCCGGACCACCGGCGCGATCAGCGGTGTCTCGTCGGGCGCCGGTGACGTCAGCACCTCGCGGAACGCGCCCGTCAGCTCAGGACCCGGGTCGACGCCGAGGTCGTCGGCCAGTTTGTCGCGGATGGTCTCGTACGTCCGCAACGCGGCGGCCTGGTTGCCGGTCGCGGCCAGCACCCGCATCAGCCGGGCCTGCATCGCCTCGTTGTACTCGTCCAACGACACCGCCATGCGCAGGAACGGCACGAGGTCGGCGGCCCGGCCGCACTCCAGCGCCACGTCGGCGGCCTCGCAAACCACCTGACAGCCTTCGTGGTCCAGGTCGAGGAAGATCGCCTTCGCGCGGGCAGGCGCGACCACGCCGTGCGCGACGCGGCCTTGCCACAGCTTCAACCCCGCGAGGTAAGCGCTGACGGCCTCGCGCTGAGCGCCCGCCTCGGCCAGTCGCCGGGCCCGGGCGGTGTTCTGCCGGTACTCGACCACATCGGACGACTCGGCGGTCACCGCGAGCCGGTACGAGCCCGCCTCCCTGATCAGCCACGAGCCGGTGGCCCTGGTCGGCAGGTCCGGTTCGAAGAGCCGCCTCAGCGTGCCGACGTAACGATGCACCACGTTGACAGCGCTGGACGGCGGTTCGTCCTCCCACAGCAGGTCGACCAGCGAGTCGAGACTGACCGGTTTGCCACCGTTCACCAGCAACAACGCCAGCAGCAGACGTTGCTGGGGTGGTCCGAGGTCGATCTCGGCCCCGTGACGCCATGCTCGCAACGGCCCCAGCAGTGCGAACCTGACGGCTGAGCTCACCGGCACCTCTCCCTGCTCCCCAGAGGTGGACTGCTCCCGGGCGCAATGATGCCATCATCCCGCGGCCGGTGAAGATCAGCCGGTGAAGATCAGCCGGGTGATGAGCCAGTGCCGTTCAGCCAGCGCTGTTCGGGCGGGGCTGTCCGGGTCAGGGTGCCGCCGCGCGGGCCTGCGCCCGGCTGAAGGTGTTGCGCAGCACGGCCAACAGGGCGTCGCGGACCGACAGCTTCTCGCGGGCGTCGAACGTGACCAGCGGGACCTCGTCGGACACCGCCAGCGCCCAGCGCACGTCGTTGAGGTCGTGGTTGAGCATCCCGTCGAACTTGTTCACCGCCACCACGAAGGGCACGCCGGCCTTCTCGAAGTAGTCGACCGCCGGGTAGCAGTCGTCGAGCCTGCGGGTGTCCACGATGACCAGCGCACCCAGCGCGCCGACCACCAGGTCGTGCCACATGAAGCCGAACCGGTCCTGGCCGGGCGTGCCGAACAGGTACAGCTTGACCTCGTCGTCGATGGTGATGCAGCCGAAGTCCATCGCCACGGTGGTGGTGGTCTTGGCGGGCACGTGCCCGGTGCGGTCGATCTCGGCGGCCGCCGAGGTCATCACGGCCTCGGTGCGCAGCGGCGGGATCTCGGAGATGGACGCCACGGCGGTGGTCTTGCCGACGCCGAACCCGCCCGCGATGACGATCTTGACCGGTGCCGGCGGCTTCTTCGGCGCCCCGGACGTCGGTTCAGCGAAGGGCTTCGAGTCCACGGATGACCCTTTCGATCATGCGGAGGTCCTGCGGGGTTTCGGCTTCTGGTCTGCGCACGACGACGTAACCCAGTGCCGCGAGGTCGGCCACCAGCACCCTGGCCACGCCGATGTGCAGCTTGAGCATCGCGGCGATCTCGGCGACGGACATCGTCCGGCGGCACAACGAGAGGATGTCGCGCCGCTCGAACGTCAGGTTCTGCACCGAGTTGGCCCCCAGGGTGCTGGTCATCACCTGGGCTTCGATCTCGATGGTGTGATCGACGGGTTTGGTGCGCCCGGACGTCATCAGGTACGGGCGCAACAACGAGACGTCGGGATCGTCCTGTCTGCCGGTCATGCCTGCACCCCCTATTGGCCGACGGAGTTCTTGAGTTCCTCGATCAACTGCGGGGTCAGCACGGCACTGGCCCGGTTGGCGAACATCGCCATCTCGTAGGCGATGGTGCCGAGACTGGCCTGTTTGGTGGCCAGCACGCCGAGCGAGCAGCCGATGCTGATCGTGCAGACGAGCAGGTAGCCGCGCTCCAGCTCGATGATGATCTTGTCCGGCTGGCCGAGCGGGTGCGTGTCGGACACGCCGTTGGCCAGGCCCAGCATGGCCGACGCGATCGCCGCGAGACGGTCGGCGTTCTGCCGCGCCAGATCCGAGGACATCGCGATCAGCAGGCCGTCGGCGGACACCGCGATCGCCGCGATCGCCCCGGCGGTGCCCTGGGCGAAGCGGCTCACGAGCCAGTTGAAGTTCTGGGCCTCGGTGCTGACTCCAGGGGGCGTGATCATGGGGTGCTCTCTTTCGTCGGATCAGGGTCAACGCCGGTCCTCCGTGCTCCGGCACGAGCGAGTCCGCTGGCGAACGCGTCCAGCGAGGCCTTCTCGGCCTCCGGGTCCCGTGCCTTGTACTTCGGCTGGGCCGGTAGGGGAGGTGCACTCGTCGTCTTCATCGTGCGCAGACCGGGGGCGAGGCTGGCGCCCGGCACCCGCCGGGTGAGGCCGTCTCGCGTCGCCGGCCGTGCCTCGGGTGCCTGCGGCTTCGCCGGGGCCGCACCGACCGGAACCGGGGCCGTCACGCTCGGCGGCTCGGCGGCCACCTTGGCGAAGGCCTCCTGGAACCCGTCCAGGGCCGTACGGGCCGCCGCCGGGTCGTGGGGCGTCACGCGCGCCGCCACCGGTGCGGACACCACACCCGGTTTGGCCGGAATCGCCGCGCCGCCGGGGATCTGCGCGCCCGCGACTCGCCGCTTCAACCCGCCACGGGCCTCCGGTTCGCCGTTGCCCGCCGGGGCCGTGGCGACCGGTTGCGCCACCGGTGGCGGAGGATCGGGTGTCACGTCGGGGTGGTGCTCGGGGAACCACGAGAACCCGGCGCTGTGCCGCGCGGGCGGGATTCGCATCTCCGGCACGTCCGGCATTTCCAGCCGGGGACGTGCCGCGCCTTGCTGAGCCGCGCCCGCGAAGCCCGCGGGTTCGGGTGGCGGAGCGGGCCGGGTGAACAGCGTGGGCGGAATGGCGACTCGCGCCGTGACACCGCCGCCGTGCGTGGGAACCAGGTCGACGGCCAGCGAGTGCCGCCGGGCCAGCCGCCCGACCACGAACAGGCCGAGCACACTGGTCGGTGCCACGTCGAGACGTTCCCGGTCGACCAGACGCCGGTTCTCCTCGGCCAGCTGCTGCGGCTTCATGCCGATGCCGTGGTCGACGATGCTGATCATGCACGCGCCCTCGTTGGTGAACGCGGTGTTGACCTCGACACTCGTGTCCGGCGGGGAGAAGGACGTCGCGTTCTCCAGCAACTCGGCGAACACCAGCACCAGGTCGGTGCCCAGCGACGACGCACACGTGACCTCATCCATGTCGCCGAGCCGGACCCGTTGGTAGTCCTCGATCTCGGCGAGTGCCGAGCGCATCGCGTTGGCCAGCGGCATCGGCCCGCCCAGCCCGGTGTCGGTCCGGGTACCGGCGACCACGAGCAGGTTGTCGGCGCTGCGGCGAAGCCGGGTGGAGAGGTGGTCGAGCTGGTAGAGCCGTTCCAGCAGACGGGAGTCCTGCTCGTCGCGCTCCAGTTCGTCGACCAGGGCGAGCTGGCGGCCCACCAGGTTCTGGGTGCGCTGGGCGACGTTGGCGAACATCAGACTGACGTTGTGCCGGGTGATCGCCTGGCGCTCGACCAGCCCGGCAGCGGTCGACTGCACCCGGTTGAACGCGACGGCCAGCTGGCCGATTTCGTCGCCGGAGGGGACCTTGATTTCGGTCAGCCGCGGTGCCTGTGCCTCGGCGGTCTCGGTGTCGCTGACCCGGACCAGTTCGGACTCGGCGAGCTGGGCGACGTTCGTCGCCGCGTCGGTCAGCTGCCTGAGCGGCGACGCGATCGACCTGCTCACGATCACGGTCAGGAACGCCACCAACGCGAACAGGGCGGCAGCGCCGCCGCCGACCAGCCACGCGACGCTTTGCGCGCTGTCCGCACGGGACGTCGCGGCATCCGTCAGCTGACTGGTGACGCGGTCCTGGACCGTACGGCGCAGACCTGACTGCGCGCCGACGGTCGTCAACGCGTCATTGGCATACGCCTCAAGGGCGGCGGGATTGCGGGTGTCCTGGGGCATCCGCGCCGCGAGGTCCTCGACGGCCTGCGCGGGATCGCCTTCCGCCACCTGCACGACGAGTGCGGCGTGCTCGACGTCCGCCTGCTGGACGAACCGCTCGGTGAACATCTTCGCCTGCTGGGCCGCGTCGTCCAGCAGGACCTGACCGGTCGTCCGGTTGAGCGCGGTCGCGATCAGCGCCATACCGCGCAGCTCGCCGTATTCGTTGGCGCGCAACAACGCTTCGAGTGCGGTCAGCTGCCTGGTGCCCTCGGCGTCACTGGTCACCTGCGGCACAAGGCGAAGCGAGTCGATGATCGCCTGGACGATCGCGTGGAACGTACGGGCCACGCTGTCGGCCGACACGCCGCGCCGCGACGCGCCCTGCCGCAACTCGTTCAGCGAACCGACCCGGACCAGCGCCGACGAGAGCTCGTCGGAGATCTCGCCGCCCAGCGACGACCGGACCTGCCCGACGGTGTCGTCCACCTTGCGCTGCTGGCGTTCCATCGCCGAGCTGTCCGCGCCCGGCGAGGCCAGGTACGCGGTGGTGAGCAGCCGCTCCCGCTGCAGTTCCCACACCAGGCCACCGACTTCACGTGTGTACCGCGCGGCGTCCGCGGTCTGGCCCGCCGAGGCGGCACTGTTGGCCTGCACGATGACGAACGGTGTCGCGACCATCAGCACCGCCGCCAGCGGCAGCAGGAGGAGCAGGTTCAGCTTGCCCCGGATGCCGAGCCTGCCGAGCAGCTTCCCGCCGCCGTCCCGCCCCGGCGGTCTCTTCAGGTGCTTCATGCCGCCTCCTCGGCTCAGCCGGTCGCCTGGCCGGCCGTGTGGTGCTGGGCGCGAACGAGATCCTCGATCCTCGCCCGCAGGGACAGGAACCCGGGGGTGCGTTTGATCGCCAGGTCCCGCTCGGCGGGAAGGTCGACGGCGATGTCCGCGGCCACCCTGCCCGGCCCCGACTCCAGCACGACCACCCGCTGACCGAGGAAAACCGCCTCCTCGACGTCGTGCGTGACCATCAGCACGGTCGTCCCGGTATCCTGCCAGACCTGACGGATCAGCACCTGCATGTCCTCTTTGGTCTGCACGTCCAGCGCACCGAACGGTTCGTCGAGCAACAGCACCTCCGGTTCACAGGCCAGCGCCCGCGCGATCGCCACGCGTTGCTGCTGACCGCCGGAAAGCTGTCGTGGCAACGAGTTCCGCAGTTCCGACAGCCCGGTCTCGGCGAGGTACCAGTCGACCCGCCTGGCCCGCTCGGCCGGGCCGACCGGCAGCAACTCCAGTCCGAAAGCGACATTGCGTTCCACCGTCCGCCACGGGTAGAGGCTGTCCGCCTGCGGCACCAGGCCGCGATCCGGGCCGGGGCCGGTCACCGGGACTCCGTCCACAGTGATCCTGCCCGCGGTCGGGGTGTCCAGGCCGGCCACCAACGACAGCAGCGTGGACTTGCCCGATCCACTGGCACCGCAGACGCACAGGAAGTCACCGCGCGCCACTCGCAGGCTGATGCCGTCCAGTGCGAGCACGTCCCGGCCGCGTGCCTGGAACCGCTTGCCGACGTCCTGGATGTCCAGCAGAGCCGTGCCGGTCATGTCGCCCACCGCCCGATCCGGTTGCGCAGCAAGCGCAGCAGCATGTCGATGACCACACCGCAGATCCCGATCACGATCAGGATCGCGAAGATCTGGTCGGTCTCCAGGAACCGTTGCGACTGCATGATCCTGCGGCCCAGGCCGGTCGTGGAGACGACCACCTCGGCGACGACGACCAGGTTCCACGCGGCCGCGATGTTCACCCTGATCGCGTCGATGATGCCGGGCAACGAGTGCGGCATGATGACCTTGCGCAGCACTTCGTCACGCCGGGCGCCGAGCGTGTACGACACGTTGATCAGCTGGGCCGGAACGGACCGGACCACATCGGCGGTCATGAACGTGTTGAAGAAGACAGTCCCGAGGAACAGCACCCCGATCTTGGACTCCTCGTCGATGCCCAGCCAGATCATCATCAGCGGGATGAACGCGCTCGCCGGCAGGTACCGCACCATGCTCAGGAACGGTTCGAACAACGCCCGGCCCGCCATGAACGTGCCCATCGCGATGCCGACCGGCACCGAGACGAGCACGGCGAGACCGAACCCGTACACGATGCGCCGCAGCGTGTCCCACAGGTCGGTGAACAGCTGGCCGCTCTGGGCCATCTCCCAGCCCGCCTGCAGCGTGGCCACCGGGCCGGGCAGGAACGTGGGGGAGACCACCTGGGTCGCGCTCAGCACGACCCAGGCCAGCAACGGGATCACGAACGAAAGGACGGTCAGCGTCAGCTGAGCCTTGCGGGAGATCGGTTTGCGGATGCTCAGCAACGACGACGGCGGCTTGGCCGCGCCGCGTCGCGGAAGCGCGGTCCAGTCCTTGCGATCCTGCCGCGCCGACGCGGAGCCCGGACCCCGGCTCGCGCGTTCGGCTTCGAGGAACCGGCCGGCGGCCTGCTCCTCGCCGGGCCCCGGTTTCACCCCGGCGGGTTTCACTCCGGCACCGCCTTGACGAACGCGTCGTTGAACAGGCCGTCGAGGTTGGGGGTGTTCTTCGCCAGGCCGGTGCTCATCAGGAAGTCCGACGCCAGGCGGGCCTGGTGGTTCAGGTGCTGCGGGGTCGTGCCCGGGGTGAACGCGTCGATGTTCTGCTGGCGGGTGAAGATCGTCGTGCCCGAGTCGTAGGACTTGTAGTCCTCGACGCTGACACCGTTGCGCTTGGCCATGATTCCGACCGCCGCGTCACGGTTGTCCTTGATCCACGCCAGCGTCGCGAACCAGGTGTTCACCACGCCCTGCACGACCTGCGGGTTGTCCTTGACCAGGTCGGACTTGACCACGAGGTGGTCCGGGATGGCGCCGGGGAACTCGGCGGACGTGGCGATCGCCCGGCTGCCCGGCCGTTCGAGTGCCTTGGTGGTGAACGGGGCGAACGCGCCGACCGCGTCGACCCTGCCCGCGACGAACGCGGCGGCCGCCGCGTCGGTCACCAGCGGGACGAGCTCGATGTCCTTTTCGGACAGCTTCGCCTCGGCCAGCGCGAGCAGCAGCAGGTAGTGGTCCACGGTGCCCTGCTCGACCGCGACCTTCTTGCCCTTCAGATCGGCGACACCGGCGATGCCGTCCCGCGAGATGATCTTGTCGTTGCCGGTGGAGTTGTCGTTGACCAGCACCACGGTCTGCCTGGCGCCACCGCTGACCGACATCAGCGTGTCGTTGAGGGTCTGGCTGTTCGCGTCGATCGCGCCGGTGGCCAGCGCGTTGAGGCTGTCGGTGTAGCTGTCGAACCACTTCAGCTCGACCTCGACGCCGTTCTGGGCGAACAGGCCTTGCTCCTGCGCGACCTGCCACACGTTCCAGCCGGGCCAGGCCGAGAAACCGAGGGTGATCTTTCCGGACGCCGGCGAAGCGGTCGAGCCGGTGCAGCCGGACAGGCCTGCCACACCGAGCATTCCGACGGCGCAGAGGACCGCGGTCAGCAGACGGGTCAGGGGACGGGATCGCACAACGAACTCCTGGGGACGGGGTAGGGAGTCGGCGAATCGGGGACGGGGCCGGTATTCGGTTGTCAAGCGCTGCGTCAGTCGTGCCGGGACGTGCGGCCGCCGACGCCGATCCACCCGGGATCGTTCGGCGGCACAGGGAAAATGAGCGATGGGCCCGAGGCGGACACGATCACGTCGTGGTCGCGCCGGGTTCGAACGTCCTCACCGTACGGTGCTTTGAGGAACGTGCCGATGGCCGCGGAGCGCGGCGGTGTCGCGCGGGAGAACGTCGGAATCCGGTTGTCCGTGAGGGAATCCGTATCCGGCAGGCCGAAGGCAGGACCGTGTGCCGCCGCACGGACCCGTGCGGTCGCCGGTAACCGTGCCTCACGCTCCACGGCACCCCGAGCTGTCAGCCCGTAGTTGTCGCGCAACGGAGCGTCACCAGACCCGGTCATGCTGGTTTACCCTCCACACCGCTTGCCTCGCCGGCGAACGCAGTGGACTCTTCGCCGAAACCCGGTCGCTTCCCTCGTGAATACCTGGCGAACCGTGCGCAGAGTCCGAGTCCCTTCGCCTCCCGGCGGACAGCTTAGCGACCACCGCAAGTACCTGATCACTCATCCGTCCGGCGTTGATGTCGTGGCTGAGGGAATTTGCACCGATTTAACGTACGGAAAGACATTCGGACGGTTCCGGTTGCCGGGATGTCCCACCTGGGACTATGTGGGGCATGACCCATCCGCTGATCCTGTCACTGCATCATCCGGCTGCCGACCTGGCCTCCGTGGGCGGCAAAGGAGCCTCGTTGGCCCGTCTGGCGCAAGCGGGATTGCCTGTGCCGCAGGCTTTTTTCGTGACCACCAGCGCGTATCGCGATTTCGTATCAGCTAAAGGTCATACTATTCCTTCGGATGTCGTAACTCTGATCCGTTCGGCCTATGCCGGACTGTCCGGTTCGGTCGCTGTGCGTTCCTCGGCCACAGCGGAAGATCTGCCGGATCTTTCGTTCGCCGGTCAACATGACACGTTCCTCAACATCAGCGGAATCGAATCAGTACTCGACGCGATCCACCGTTGTTGGGCGTCACTGTGGACTGACCGAGCGGTTCACTACCGGGCTAGTAAAGGCTTGTCGTCGCCGGATATCGCGATGGCTGTCGTGGTGCAGGAAATAGTGCCGGCTTCGGCCGCGGGGGTGATGTTCACCGCCGACCCGACCACCGGTGTGCGGGACACGATCATGGTCAACGCGGCGTGGGGACTCGGCGAAGCCGTCGTCAGCGGTGACGTCACACCGGACACGTATGTCCTGACTGGAGACGTGCTGCGTACCGAAATCGCCGACAAGGCCGTGATGACCGTGCTGGTTCCCGGCGGCACCGCGACGGCACCGGTTCCGGCCGGGAAGCGCTCCCAGGCAGTGCTCTCCGCGGCGCGGGTCCGGGAACTCGCGGCGTTGGGCAGGCGGATCGAGGAGCTCTACGGCACGCCGATGGACATCGAGTGGGCGCTCCACAACGGACGGTTCGTGATCCTCCAGGCCCGGCCGATCACGACCCTGCCCGCCCGTGAGGTGTGGAACGACTCGCTGATCGGGGACTATCTGTGGACCTGTGCGAACCTGCGCGAAGCCGTGCCGAGCGTGATGACCCCGGCGACGTGGTGGCTGGCGCGGTCGCTGGCGGTGCCGTCGATCGGCGGGCACCCGACGTCCGGCAACATCGGCGGCCGGTTCTACCTGAACGTCAGTACGGCGATGGCCGTGATGACCGCGCTGGGACTCGGCGGCGCGGCACGGCGGATGGCCGGGCAGGTGTTCGGCCGGATTCCTGACGATGTGGTGATCCCGCCGTTGCCGATGTCCCGGTTGGCCGTCCTGCGTGCCACGGTGTCCGCGGCTGTCCGGGTCGCCCGGGACTTCCGCGCCTACCGCAGGAACCTGGACTCGCTTGTGGCCGCGAACCCGGCACGGTGTTCGGCACTGCGTGCCAGGATCGCCGCGGCATCGTCCACTTCGGAGCTGGCCAGGTTGTGGCGGTCCGACGTGGCGGACCTGTTGACGGCGTGCCGGACGTTCGACGCGGGTGCCCGTCAGGCCGGAGCCGCTCGCCTCGGCGTCCGGCTCGCCGAGCGGGCCGGGCCCTCGGACGCGGCGCTGCTGTTGTCCGGCCTGCACACGCCGGCGGATGAACTGGTCAGCCTGGGCCCGGTGATCGGCTTGGCACGGCTCAAGCGCGGCGAGATCACCGCGGAGCAGTACACCGAGGCCTGGGGACATCGCGGGCATGACGAGTTCGAGATCTCGGTGCCCAAACCGGGGGAGGACCCGGCGTGGATCAAACGCTTGCTCGACGGGATGACGTCGTCACCGGAAGAACTGCTCACTCGTCAGGCTTCCGCCCGTGCCGCGGCTTGGGAACGGTTGCGGGCCGCACATCCCCGCTCGGCTCCCCGCCTCGCCCGTCGACTGTCCCGCGCGGCGGCTTCGGCGCGTAAACGGGAACGTGCCCGGTCGGAGTTCGCGCGTTCCTTCTGGGTGTTCCGTGCGTTCGTGCTGCGAGCCGGCGAGCTGGTCGGCGAGGACCTGTTCTTCCTGCGCTTCCCGGAGATCATCGAGGTCCTGGACGGCGCCAAGGCGCCCTTGTCGTCGATTCCCGCCCGGAAGGCGGCTTACGAGCACTATTCGGCGCTTCCGCCGTACCCGACCTTGATCCGTGGCCGCTTCGATCCGGAGAACTGGTCCGCCGAGCCGGCCGAGTCCTCGGCGATCACCGGCTTTCCGGGGGTGCCCGGTGTGGTCGAGGGCGTGGCCCGTGTCGTGTCCACAGTGGAGGAAGGGGAGCTGCTGCGGGACGGCGAGATCCTGGTGACCACGGTGACCAACATCGGCTGGACCCCGCTGTTCCCTCGGGCCGCCGCCGTGGTCACCGACATCGGGGCGCCTCTGTCGCATGCCGCCATCGTGGCCCGCGAACTCGGCATTCCCGCCGTGGTGGGCTGCGGCAACGCTACCGCGGTGCTGTCCACAGGCGACCGTGTCCGGGTCGACGGCGGCAAGGGCACCGTCACAGTGATCGACTGACCGGGTGCTCCCGCCCCGGGCAACCGTGAGCTCCGGAGACAGGGTCCCTGATCAGGGCTTTTCGTCTCGACCACGTTCCGAGCCGATGTTCTACTTGACTAGTGTCTTAGTCAAGTAGAACACTTGCCGGGTGTCGGTAGTCGAGTTCCGGATTGACCGTGGCGCTGGGGTGCCCGCATACCTGCAGCTTGTCCGGCAAGTGCGGGAGGCGTTGCGGCTGGGCTGGCTCAAGCCTGGGGACCGGTTGCCGACCGTGCGGGAAGTGGTGCGTGCCAGCGGTGTCAATGCCAACACCGTGCTCAAGGCGTACCGCGAGCTGGAGCTTTCCGGGTTGGTGGAGGCGCGGCAGGGTTCGGGGACCTTCGTCAAGGCGTCGCTGGGGTCCGCCGACCCGCACATCATGGCGGAGTTGCGTGAACGGCTTGCCGGCTGGGTGAAGCAGGCGCACGCGGCCGGGCTTGAAGACGAGGACGTGCGAGCGCTGCTGCGGATCGTCCTCGCGGAAAGGGAGAAATGACTCTGCGCGTGCAGGGCCTGGGCAAACGGTATGGCGATTCCTGGGCGTTACGCGACTGTTCGTTCGAGCTCGAGCGGGGCAGGGTGACTGCGCTCGTCGGCGCGAACGGCGCGGGCAAGACGACCCTGCTGACGATGCTCGCGGGGGTCTTACGACCGGACGAGGGGACCGTTGAAGCCCGCGGCCGGATTTCCTTCGTCGCGCAGGACAAGCCGCTGTACGGGCATCTGGACGCCGGAGGGATGTTCCAGATCGCCAGGCGGCTCAACGACGTCTGGCACCAGCAGCGTGCGGAAAGCTGGGCCCGGCGGTTCGACGTGCCACTGGACCGCCGGTGCCGCAGGCTTTCCACCGGCCAGCAGACCCAGGTCGCGCTCGCCGTGGCACTGGGCTCCCGGCCTGATGTGCTGTTGCTCGACGAACCGCTGGCCAGCCTGGACCCGGTTGTCCGGCGGGACGTGATGAGGGAACTGCTCACCGAAGCGGCCGACACCGGGATGGCGTTGCTGATGTCCACCCACGTGGTCGCTGAGATCTCCGGCGTCGCCGACTCGTTGGTGTTGCTGCGGGGCGGGAAACTCGTGCTGTCCGGTGACCTGGACGAGCTCATGTCCAGTCATTCGAGGTATGTCGGGCCACCCGCGCGAACGCCGCCGGCCGGTGAGGTCGTGCACGCCAGCCACCACGAGCAACAGTCGGCGTTCCTGGTCAGGGGCGGCGATCGCCCAGGCGAACCGTGGGTCACCGAGCCGGTCACTGTGGAGGATCTGGTGCTGGCCCACCTGACCGGCGGAGGTGCGGCATGATCTCGTTGGGACTGCTGACGTTGCGCCAGCGGCGGTTCGCGGTCGCGGCGATCACCGCGATCGCGGCGCTGGCGTCGGTCGTCATTGTGGTACTGAACCACATGGTCGCCGCGACACCGCCGGATCTCGTGGGAGCCCGCCCGTGGCTGGCATACGGAGACCTGACGTGGGAGGTGCTCTACTTCCCCACGGGTTTCGGCGCGCTGGTCGCCGTCTTCGTCGGCGCACCGCTGGTCAGCCGCGAGTACGAGAACCGCACGCATGTCCTGGCCTGGAGCCAGGATGTCCGGCCGAGGCGCTGGCTGGCCGGGCACGTCCTGTTCCTCGCCGGGCTCGCGGTCCTGCTGTCGGTCCTGCTCAGCCTGCTGACGATCGATCTGCTCGGCACGCTTGAGCACGTCCTCGGTGCGCGTTACCCGATCGATCCGTTCGACGCCGAGTCGTTCGACGCGAGCGTTCCGGTCATGCTGGGGCACACGGTGTTCGGCTTCGCGCTGGGGTTGGCCTTCAGCGTGCTGACCAGAAACACCTTGCTGGCAATGGGTCTGACGCTCGTCGGCTTCGTCGGTACGCGGATGTTCGCCGCGGTCGTCCTGCGGGAGCACTACTTGCCGCCGATCCGTACCTGGCGTGCGGACTCGCCTGAACCGTACATCCCGCAAGTACCGGCAGACGGGCGCAGGGTGGACAGCGGCGTGGAGTTCGTCAACGGGGTGCGCGGGCATTTCGCCGAGTTCCAGACGGCGGACCGGTTGGGGACGTTCCAGCTGATCGAGACAGGGTTGTTCCTGCTTGTGGCGGCAGGTTTGCTCGGTTTCGCGTTCTGGTGGGTCGGCCGTCTGCGCCGGATCTGACCCCGGCATACTCCGGGAACAGCGGGGGCTGGATGAGCAAACGCGCTTCGCTTACATGGTCACGGCGTTGTTGAGCTGGCAGTCAAGATCACCGGCAGTAAGCTGGTTCCCGCCGCTGGACTGACGGCGTTCACAGCCCGAGAAGCTTCTGTTTGGCGGCGGCGAACTCGGCATCGGTGAGAATGCCGGACCGGTGCAGTTCACCGAGTTCCCGTAACCGCCGGAGCATGGCGTCCGGATCGTCGTCCGGACCCTTGCCCTCGACCTGGGCCGGAGCGGCCAACGGATGGGGAAGACGGTAAGTCACGGCCGCCGCGAGAAGCGCCGTGTGCCCGCCTTCCCGCTGAACGCCCCACGCCAGGCAGTTCCGGTCGTGTTCGGGCGCGGGCAGGCCCGACACGCCCTTGGTGCGGAACCGCAGGCAGCCGTAGCCGAAACCGCTCTGCGGATGCCACTCGACGGAGGCCACATCGGACAGTGTCAACTGGACAGGTCCGGCGGCCGACTTGCTCTCCTTCGCCATCCAGTTCCAGTCGAGCCGGATGTGCTCGCCGTCGAACGTCGCGGTCCCGTCCCCGGCCGTCGCCGCGATCGGCACG
The DNA here is from genome assembly GCF_013280595.1 of Kibdelosporangium persicum. Classification (GTDB taxonomy): domain Bacteria; phylum Actinomycetota; class Actinomycetes; order Mycobacteriales; family Pseudonocardiaceae; genus Kibdelosporangium; species Kibdelosporangium persicum. The sequence goes on along the minus strand of NZ_JAAATY010000008.1, from coordinate 122,028 downwards.
CCAGGCCCAGGCAACAGGTAACTCGTGACCGGAGTCGAAGGCACCTGGTTGACCATCAACGCGGTCCGCACCGACTCGGCGAAGTACTGGCTCGTCGCGGCCTGGTTCGCGTCGACCGCGAGCTGGTACGGGTCGGCGTTGTCCCCCAGCCTCCCGCCGGTGGCCTGCATCAGCGGGTCCGCGCCTTCCCGTACCCGCAGCCGCAACCGGCCGCCCTTCTTGCCGGGCTCGTACGAAACACCGGCGATCGCCGCCAACGGAACGGACACTTCCCCGATCGCCTGCCGCAGTTTGTGCACGCCCCGGCCGTGGCTCGGCACGATCCGCAGCGTTTCCAGGTCGAACGCCCACGTCCCGTCCCGCCCCAGTACCTCGTCCATGCCAAAACCCTGCCATGACTGGTCACCGGGTGCGGGTGTGGGTTGGCCTGCCGGCTTCGCCGGTGCGGTTCGTCGGTCCTGCCGTGACCAGCGGCGAACGGTCGGGAGCCATCACCGTGCGTGTTCAGTCGAAAGCGGGGTTGTGACCAGTGGTCTAGGCCATTAGCGTCACAGGCACCCTGCAGTCGACTGCTCTGGCGGCGCGGACCGGCGGCTGACGCCGGTTGCCAGGCTGTGCCCCAGAAGGGAGCCGTGATGGCTCGACGGTCACGTTTGCTCGGTATCGGCCTCGGCGTACTGCTGCTGGCCGCGCCCGTGCCCGCAACCGCGCAACCGGTCCAGGTCCAGGCCGACGTGTGCGCGGTGAAGTCCAAGCCCGCCGGAAAGGTGCTCCAAGGGTACTGGGAGAACTGGGACGGCGCCGCCAACGGCGTGCACCCGCCGCTGGGCTGGATTCCCATCACCGACGCGCGGATCAGGAACGCCGGGTACAACGTCATCAACGCGGCGTTCCCGGTGATCCGGTCCGACGGGACGGTGTTGTGGGAAGACGGCATGGACGCCACGGTGAAGGTCGCGACGCCAGCGGAGATGTGCGCGGCCAAGGCCGCGGGCGCGACGATCCTGATGTCCATCGGGGGTGCGACGGCCGGCATCGACCTCAGCTCTTCGGCCGTGGCGGACAGGTTCGTCGCCACGATCGTGCCGATCCTGAAGAGGTACAACTTCGACGGGATCGACATCGACATCGAGACCGGGCTTGTGGGCAGCGGCAACATAACCTCGCTGTCGCCGTCGCAGGCCAACCTGATCCGGATCATCGACGGCGTGCTGGCGCAGATGCCGTCCGACTTCGGCCTGACGATGGCGCCGGAGACCGCGTACGTCACCGGCGGCAGCGTGGTCTACGGCTCGATTTGGGGCGCGTACCTGCCGATCGTCAAGAAGTACGCGGACAACGGGCGGCTGTGGTGGCTGAACATGCAGTACTACAACGGAAGCATGTACGGCTGCTCCGGCGACTCCTATCAAGCCGGGACCGTGCAAGGGTTCCGCGCGCAGACCGACTGCCTCAACCGCGGCCTGGTCATCCAGGGCACCACGATCCGCGTGCCGTACGACAAGCAGGCGCCGGGCCTGCCCGCGCAACCGGGCGCGGGCGGTGGCTACATGTCGACAAATCTCGTCTCGCAGGCCTGGAGCGGGTACAACGGCGCCCTGAAGGGTCTGATGACCTGGTCCATCAACTGGGACGGGTCGAAGGGCTGGACGTTCGGCAACAACGTCAAGTCGCTGCAGGGCCGGTAGAACCGCGCTCAGGGCGCCTCGCCGGACGCCGGCGGGGCGCCCCGCCGCAGCAGGTACGTGTCCATGATCCAGCCTTTGCGTTCCCGGGCCTCGGCGCGCGCCGAGACGATCTCACCGGCCACCTCGGACAGTTTGCCGCTGATCAGGATCTCGTCCGGGGTGCCGATGTACGCACCCCAGTAGATCTCCGCGTCCTGGGAAACGTGCTCGGTGAAGGCGGTCCGCGCGTCGAGCATCACCACGACGTCGTCCACGTCGTCCGGCCACTGTTCGGAAAGCCTGCGCCCGGTGGTGATCTGCACCGGCCTGCCCACCTGGTTGAGCGGCACCCTGTGCCGGGCGACGAGCGCGGACACGCTGCTGATGCCGGGAATCACCTCGATGCCGAGTTCGAACCCGCGCGCGGCGATGTCGTCGAGAATCGCCAGCGTGCTGTCGTACAGCGTCGGATCGCCCCAGACCAGGAACGCGCCGGTCTGGCCGTCGGCCAGCTCGGTGCTGATCATCTCCTGGCAGACGTCCGCGCGGCGCTTGCGCCAGTCGTCCACGGCCTGAACGTACGCGTCGGTCGTCCGGTCACGGTCCGGATCACGGCCGTAGACCACCCGGTAGCCGGAGTCGGGGGCGTAACGCCGCAGGATCTCCTGCCGCAGGTCGACCAGTTCCTGCTTGACCTCGCCCTTGTCCAGGACGAAGAACACGTCGACGGCACGCAGCGCGGTGACCGCCTGCATGGTGATGTGCTCCGGGTCGCCCGCCCCGATGCCGATTACCAGGATCCTGCGCATGGCCCCAGTCTCCCTTATCCCAGCTCACCCCTCGTGAGTGTTTGTGAGTGTTCTAACCCTGATAAACACTCACGAGGGGTGACCTGGGGTTACTACGGCAGGATGGCGTCCACGTAGCCACCGTCCACTCGCACCGCGCCGCCGGTGGTCGCCGAGGCGAGCGGGGAGCTCAGGTACACCACCATGTTCGCGATCTCCGCCGGCTCGATCAGCCGCTGCAGCAACGACTGCGGCCGGTGCAGGCGCATGAACTCCCGCTGCGCCTCGTCCCACGGCAGGCTCTTGTCGACAAGTTGGTACACGAAGTCCTCGACCCCGCCGGTGTGCGTCGGCCCGGCGATCACCGAGTTCACCGTCACCCCGCTGCCCGCGGCGCTCTTGGCGAAACCCCGTGACACACCGAGCAAAGCCGTTTTGGACACGCCGTAGTGGATCATCTCGGCCGGGGTGACGATGGCCGAGTCGCTGGCGATGTACTGGATCCGGCCCCAGCCGCGCGTCATCATGCCGGGCAGGTACGCCCTGGTCAGCCGGACCGCGGCCAGCACGTTCACCTCGAAGTAGCGGCGCCATTCGTCGTCGGTGATCTCCAGCGGCTGCTGGGCGCCGAAGATCCCCAGGTTGTTGACCAGGATGTCCACATCGGGCACGGCGGCGAGCACCTGCCGGGCGCCTTCGTCGGTCGAGACGTCCCCCGGCGCGGCCACGAAGCCGTCGCCCTCGAGCCCGTCGATCGCGGCCCGCACGCCCGGCGCGCTCCGGCCGTTGATCGCCACCCGCGCCCCGGCCGAGGCCAGTCCCGCCGCGATGGCCGTGCCGATGCCCTGGGTCGAGCCGGTGACCAGCGCCGTCCTGCCGGAAAGATCCAATCGCATGCCGAAGTCTCCTTGTGAGGGTCCCGTGGACCATCATCCGGCAGGCAACCTGATCACGCAGTGCGACGTCTGTACCGGGCATGGAGGGGAGAAACCTGGCGTGGCCCGGCTGTTTCAACGTCCGTGACCTGGGCGGGCTGGCCACGACCGACGGGAATCGCACCCGGATGAAGGCCGTCGTACGCGCCGACGCGCCGGACAAACTGACCGAGCAGGGGTGGGCGGCCTTGCGTGCGTACGGCATCCGAACCATCGTGGACCTGCGGAATCCCGCCGAGCGCGACAAGATGCCGGACCTGGACGACATCGACGTGGTCAATGTGCCGATGGATCCGGTCGACGACGTGGAGTTCTGGACGGAATGGGGCAACGGCCTGCACGGCACCGCGTTGTATTTCCAGCCGTACTTGGAAAGATGCCCGCATCTGCCATGGGCCGTGTTGCGGGCCGTCACCCATGCCCGGCCTGGGGGTGTGCTGATCAACTGCGCGGCGGGGAGGGACCGTACCGGGTTGGTGGCGCTGCTGTTGCTGGCGTTGGCGGGCGTGCCCGGCGAGGTGATCGCCGACGACTACGAGGCCAGTTTCCCCAGGCTGTCGGTGATGGCGCAGACCCTCGGCATCGAGGACTACGAGCCCCTCACCAAGGCGATGGTGGCCCAGCGTGGCACGACCACGCGTGCGCTCGTGCTGGAAACCGTGCGATCGCTGGACTTCACGCGGTACGTGAGCCCGGACGACCTGCTCGTGCTGCGCGATCGTCTGGTAGGAGCCGACTAGGCCGTGTTTCAAGTGCCCGATCGCGATAGCCGGGCCGGATGCGGCCCCTGACGCCACCGCGGGACCGCCCAAAGACAACCAGTATTCGCGGCGATCCCGCGGCGACGCCAGGAACCGCCCCACCGAGCCGATTCCGGCCTCCGGCCGGGGCAGACTCTCATCGACCGGGACATTCGAAACACGACCTAGGGCGAATTGTCTTGCGTTGGTGGGCATGATGTCTCGTATGACCCACCAGGCGATCATTCTGCTGACGGGAATCCAGGCGGCGGGCAAGTCGACCATCGCGCAGTTGCTGGCCGAGCGGCTTGACCGGTCCGTGCACGTGCGGGGTGACTCGTTCCGGCGCATGATCGTCAACGGTCGTGCGGACATGACGCCCGATCCGCCGGACGAGGCGTGGCGGCAACTCCGGTTGCGGTACAGGCTGACCGCGATGACGTGCGAAGAGTACTTCCGGGAAGGGTTCACGGTGGTGGCTCAGGACGTCATCCTCGGCGAACCGCTCGGCGAGATGGTCCGGATGATCAAGCAGCGGCCCTTGTTCGTCGTCGTGCTCGCGCCGCGGCCGGAGGCTGTTCTCGCCAGGGAAACCGGCAGGTCCAAGGCGGACACGTACGACCGGTGGACGATCGAGTCGCTGGACAGGGGCCTGCGGGAGGACACCCCGAGGATCGGGTTGTGGCTGGACACGTCCGACCAGACGCCCGAGCAGACGGTGACCGAGATTCTCAGTCGCGTGTGGACAGAAGCCGCCGTCGACTGAACCGCCAGATCAGCACGACGATCGCGGCGAAGAACAGCATCATCGCCATGCACAGCAGCTGACCTGGCTCCGGCGGCACGCCGTTGCCGGGCAGCGGCACGACCGCGGCGGCCGTGGCGACGGCCAGTCCGGCCGCGCCGCCGACGTTCTGGAAGGTCGTCAGCATCCCGGCCGCCGTGCCGTGGTGTACGGGTTCGACCGCGTCCACCGCCATGATCGTCGACGCCGGGTAGCACAGCGCGATGCTGACGCCGATGACGATGAACGCGGGCAGAAGCCCTGCGGCGTAAGGCAATCCCATGCCTGCCGTGCCCAGGTAGCCCAATGCCGCCACGATCATCGACATGCCCGCGGTCAGCACTTTCCGCGCGCCGAACCTGGTCACCAGGCGTGCGCCGAACATCGTGGCGATCGCGTTGCTGACGCTCTGCGGCACGAGCGCGAGGCCGGCCTCGAACGCGCTGTGGTCGGCCTGCAAGGCAAGGCTGGCCAGGTACATCGACGTGGTCAGGGCCGAGAAGACCCCGGCCAGCGCGAAGGAGCCGCTCAGCACGCCGGCGGATCTCGTGACCTCCGCCGGAAACAGGCGCCGTCCGCCCAGACCCAGCGCGACCGCGACGGCCAGCTGCGCCGTCGTGCCCCACCACGGCGCCTGGCCGACGTCGCCGATGGCGTGCACCGCCAGCATCATCGCGACGGTGACCGCGATCGCGGCGAACGGATCGACCCGTCCGCCGGAGGCGGGAGACCGCTCGATCGTCTGGCCGACCACGAGCATGGCCGCGACCACCGGCAGGTACACGAGGAAACTGGCGCGCCATCCCAGTTCGGTGACCACGAACGCGGGCAGCACGAGGCCGAGCGAGAATCCGACCGCGCCCATCGCGGCGTACAAGCCCATTGCCTGGTTACGCGTCCGTCCCGGCGGCAGGCCCGCGATGATCAACGCCACCGCCGCCGGCGCGCTCAACGCGGCACCCGCGCCCTGTGCGAACCTGCCGACGACCAGCCACAATCCGGACATCGCGGCGGCGCAGAGTACGCATCCGAGCCCGAACAGCGCCACACCCAGCAGGAAGACCGTGCGGCCGCCCCGCGTGTCGACCCATCTCCCGGCCAGCGGCAACAGCCCGGCGTACGCGATCAGGAACGCCCCGACGACGAGTTGCAGCAACGCCGGGGACAGCCGGAAATGGGACTCGAGTGCACCGATCTGCACGTTGATGCTGGACGAGCTCATCCCTTCGAGCAGCAGCACCGCGCAGATGAAAGCGATCCGCCACCACGAGGTGACGCGCTCGGCCACAGTCACCCCCCGTGATCGGCTGTGACCGAGTTTATCCGGTCAGTAGCCGCGGTGGGGTGGATAGCCGTAAGGCGGCGGCTGTTGCTGGTACTGCCGCGGTGGATAAGGCTGCTGGTACTGGGCTGACGGGTGGTGGGCCGGTGGGTGGTGGGCCGGCACCGGCGGGGGAGCGGGCTGGTGCACGGGCAACACCGACACCAGCGAGGCCAGTCTGCCCAGCGTCTCGACGATGTCGTCGGGCTTGGTCCGGCTGAAGATCGGGTGGTCGACGTAGATCAGCTCGTTGCCGGCCAATGACCAGTTGTGCAGTTTGAGCTGCCGCATCGTGCTCATCACCGGTGGGGTGAGGACCTGCATGGCCGCGTGCGGGTCGGTGTTGATCAGCTTGTACCAGCGGTTGAACTTGCGGTCCGGTGTCGGCGGCTCCGGGTACTGCTCGGTGTCGAACGCCGAATCGACGCTCGACACGATCTGGAAGGGCGGCATCGCGGCAGGCAACGTGATCACCCAGACGCTGTCGATGGTGATCGTGTCCAGCTCGTTGACCTTCTTGTTCGTCCACCGGGTGTGCACGCTGGTGACGGTCGGGCGCCGGTGGAAGTCGAAGACGGTGAACGGCATGCCCTGGTAGTTGCCCTGCACGACGCCGAACGCCATCCGCTTGTCCCCGCGCTGGTTGAACGGCAGCACCTGCCACCGCTCCAGCAGGCTCGGCACGTCCGCCCAGAACTGCCAGCCGTAGCCGGTCGCCATCTGGTAGCGCTCGTAGTTCGTCGCCTCGATGCGCTTGGCCTCGTTCGTGTCCACCGGTCATGCCCCCAGGTCGATCTTCGCAGGGCATGACCGTAGCTCACGGCGGGAGAACACGCTCAGACGTCTGCGCGAACGGCACAAGCTGGCCCTGACCGGCACGTCGTCGAGCAACGGCCGGCCGATGGCGAAGACCGCGGACGACCACTGCACGACGTTCACGGGCCGGATCGCCACCGACCGGTATGTGTCACGGTGACACGTCCGCCGCCGCGTCCGGTGGTATTCCTAGAGGGCTGGCCCTTCGACCGTAGGGTGACGCCATCAGATGCACCGGTATCCGACCCACCAGTCCGTGATCGCTTTCGATGTCGAGGGTTTCAGCGATCCGTACCGCGACGACAGCGCCCAAGCGGCCATCAGGTCCGCGGTGTACCGGCTGGTGCAGGAGTCGTTCGCGTCGGCGGGCATCCCGTGGGACGCGTGCCTGCACGAGGACCGTGGTGACGGTGCCATCGTGGTCGTCCCGCCCGAGATCTCCAAGGTGCTGTTGCTCGACCCACTGCTCAGTGCGTTGTGCGCGTCGCTGGTCGACTACAACCGGGACACGCGGCTGGCTGAGCGAATCCGGCTGCGGCTCGCGGTGCACGCGGGCGAGATCACGACCGACGAGCACGGTCTTTCCGGCACTGACGTCGTGGTCGTCTGCCGGTTGCTCGACGCGGAGGAGTTGAAGGTCGCGCTCCGCCACTCGCCGGTTCCGCTGGCCGCGATCGTGTCCGACGGCGTCTACGACGGCATTGTCCGTCACCGGTTCAGGAACATCGATCCCGCCGCGTATCACCCGGTGTCCATCAAGGTGAAGCGGACAAGCCTGCACGCGTGGATCCATCTGCCCGCGACCAGCACCCCGCCGGTGATCGAACGCCGGCAGGACCGCCAGGACTCACCCAGCCAGTTGCGCCCCGACGTCCCGACCTTCGTCAACCGTGAACGCGAACTGCGTGCCCTGGACCACGCGGGACGCGACGGCAGGCTCGTGGTGCTGGTCGGGCCGCCAGGTGTCGGCAAGACCGCCTTCGCCCTGCACTGGGCCCACCGCGTGCGGACCAGGTACGACGGCGGCCAGTTCTACGCCGACCTGGGCGGGCCGGGCAGGCCCGTCGCGCTGGCCGAGGTGCTCGGCCGATTCCTGCGGGCGCTGGGAGTCGCCCCGCAACGGGTCCCGGTCGATCCCGACGAACAGGCCACCATGTTCCGGTCGCTCACCGCGGGCCGCAGGCTGCTGGTGCTGCTGGACAACGTCGCGTCCGCGGAGCAGGTCCGTGCTCTGCTGCCCGCTTCGCCGTCCGCCGTGACGCTCGTGACGAGCCGCTCCCGGCTCGGTGGTCTGATCTCGCAGGGAGCGCGGTTCGTCACGCTGGACAGGCTGGGTGTCTGGGCCGGGGTGGAGTTGTTGACCCGCGCGGTCGGCGTCGGCCGGATCAAGGCCGAACCCGGCCCCGCGCGTGAGCTGGTGGTGTTGTGCGGCGGGTTGCCGATCGCGCTGTGCGTCGCGGCGGCCCGGCTGGCCACACGTCCTCAATGGACGGTAGAGAAGGTGGTGGCGGACCTGGTCGACGAACGGCGCAGGCTCGCCCGGCTGAGTCTTGACGACGACCTGTCGGTGAAGGCGGTGTTCGACGTGTCCTATCAGGCGCTTTCCCCCTCCGCGGCCCGGTTGTACCGGTTGCTCGGGCTGCATCCCGGGCCGGACTTCGGCACCGGGGTCGCGGCCGCGGTCCTGGCGACGTCCCGTGCCGAAGCCGACCGCCTGATCGACGAGTTGCTGACGGCCAGCCTGATCGAGGAGGTCGAACCGGACCGTTGCCGGTTCCACGACCTGATCCGGTTGCACGCGCTGTCCGCGGCCCAGGACGAGGAGTCCGAAAGGGACCGCTCGATCGGCACTCGCCGGATGATGGACTGGTATCTGAGCGTCGCGACCGAGGCCGGGCGCTTCGTGACACCGCACCGCAGAGGCCTGCGGCGGGACGTCGAACACGTCCCCGTCGACCAGGTCACGTTCGCGGGCCACACGGAAGCCCTGGAGTGGCTGGACCGCGAACGCCTCAACCTGTTCGCCGCGGCCCGCGCGGCGTACGACCAAGGCATGCCGGCCATGGCGTGGCAGCTCGCCGACGCCATGTGGGGCTTGCACTTGTACCGTACGCACTATCACGACTGGATGCGGTTCGACCTGCTGGCGGTCGAGGCGACGCGGGGCGGGCCGGACCGTGCGGCGGAAGCCGAGGCCGAGGACCGGCTGGGCCTGCTGTTCCACGCACTGGGCCGCAACGAGGAAGCCCTGGAGCACATGGCCAGGGCAGCCGATATCTGGCGTGAACTGGGCGAGCGGCAACGAATCGCCAGTTCGACCGAACGGTTCGGGTTCGCCTACCTCGACCAGGGCAGAGCGGAACTGGCCATCGACCACTTCACCAGGGCCCTGGTCGGCTACCGGGAAGCCGGTGAACAACGAAGCGCGGGCCTCGCCCTGATCAGCATCGGCCGCGCGCTGATCGAATCCGGCCGGTTCAGCGAAGCCGTGGCCCCGCTCCGGGAGGCCCGTGCCGAACTGGGCACGCTGCCGGTCGCCGACCCGTACAACCACGCCCGTGCCCTGCTTGCGCTGGGACGCGCGGAAACCGGGCTCGGCGACTGGAGCGCGGCCAAGGAGCACCTCGACGAAACCCTTGCCCGGATGCGTGAAGTCCGGTCGCCCTTGGGCGAGGCCGACGCGCTGTGGGCACTCGGCGAACTGTTCGAGAAGACCGGCGACCGTGCCGCGGCGCGCGAGTTCTACCAGCGCACCGAGGCGCTGCTGGCCGGCCTCGGCAATCCCGGCGTGGACCGGGTCCGCGCCCAGCTGGCCTCGCTCGGGCCGTCCTGATCTCACCACCCTTCCGGCAACGCGCCGAACGGCACGGCATCGACGCGTGGCGCTGTGTCCGGTTCGGACAGTTTGAGAAGCCGGTACAGGGCTTTGCGGACGACTCTCGCGGACTGCCCGCGTACCGACGAGATCTGTCCCAGTGCGATTCGCTGCTGGGTCTCCCGGACGGCGTAGGCCTCGGCCAGTTGCCCGAGCAGCGGCTTGGCGGCGTCCAGCCTCGGGCTGTGCCGTGCGAGGTCGTTGATCGGGGAGCGGTCGGACATCTCGTCCCTGGCGAAATGGCTGAGCAGTACGGGAATTCCCGCTCCCGCCGCGTACGGGGTGAGGGATGTGTGGTCGCTGACGAGCACATCCGCGGCGGCGAGCACGGCACGCCAATCCACTGCCGGGCCGAGCAGTGTCATGCCCGCCTCAACGGCGTCACGCAGGTACGAGCGGACGGACCGGATACCGTGTTCGGCCCATACCGCCGGGTGCATGGTCATGACCACCCGGTGGTCGGCTGGCAGCTCGTGCGTCAGCCGTTCGGGCAGCGCCGGGAATCGCGACAGCAGGGATTCCGGACCCCAAGTACTGGAGACGGCGACCAGTTTCTGGTTTCGCCCGACCCGGAAGTCGTGACGGTAACGCTCCCGCAGCGGCAGGCTGGCCAGTAACCGGTCGAAGGCGATGTCGCCGCCGACGAGTGCGGCGTGCGCGGCTTCGGGACACTGGCCGGCCAGCACGGTGAACTGATCGATGTGGGACAGGACCAAGGCGGCGAACACGGGTTTGCCGTCCCTGTCGAGCAACGACTGCCGGTCGAGCCCGTAGACCGGCGGGTCGTCGTTGGTTCGCCAGAACCAGGCCGGATACCGCTTGTTGTAGCCGCAGCCGTGCGGTGCGGCGAACCTGTTCTTGGCGTCGAGGAACTCGACCTCGTGCAGGCTGGTGCAGACAGCGAGGTCGTACGAGCGCTTCTTGGCCTCCGGCCAAGGAATCGGCTCGATGCCAAGGCGGTCGAGCATCCTGGTCACACCGCTGCCGAGACGGTCGGGAACGACTGTCCATTCGATACAGATCCGGCGATCGCCCTCCATCAACTCGATGTAGTCGACCAAGCGGTGTGCCGATGCGGCATTGTGGGCGACCGCGCAGACGGTCTTTTCGCTACGGAACGTCCCCCAACCGGGGAGTCGTTGCTCGGAGTCCTCAATCATGGCCGGACACCGGAGGTCCGCTGGCCGTTCGGTACGCGCTGACCCGCACTTGGACGTGAACCGGCCTCGGATCCAGCCGGCAAGGCGCAACCATCAGGTGAAGTTCATGAGGAAGGGCTGCGCACGGGCAGCCCGATGCGCTAGACATGTCGGGCAACCTTCCAATGTTTACCTAATCTGACGCGGATGGTTGTGAAGTGCCGCGGGCGGCCTCTGGTGACGCAGAGGTCGTCCGCACTGGTGTCAGGATCCTGTCGTCGCGGCGGCTCCCTTCTTCGCGGGCTTGCCACCCGGGATCGTCGCGAGGATTTCGTCGAGGATCGAATCGGTCTCCGACTTCGGTGAAGCCAGCGCCTCGAGATCGAAGAACGTCGCGACGAAGCCACTGGCCCGCTCGGGGTTGTTCTGGATCAGTTCGTCGCCGTGCGCGTGTTCCACCAGCACCACGTAGTCCTGGTCCTGCGGGAACTCCAGGACGCCGAAAGAACCCTTCATCCCCAGGTACGCGCCGATGTCGAACCGTGCGATCTGGATGCTCACGTGCGGGTGGTTGTTGAGCTCCTTGAGCTTGAGCAGTTGCTCCCGCATCACTTCGGGGCCGCCGACCCATCGGCGGACGACGGCTTCGTCGAGGATGAAGAACAGTTCGGGCGGGTCGGCCTGGTCAAGCAACTCCTGCCGCTTGAGCCGGACATCGACGTTCAGGCTGATCCGGTCCACCGGGGTGTTGAACGACTCGAGGATCGCTGTCGCATAGGCGCGGGTCTGGAGCACACCGGGGATCGTCAACGCGGCGAACGTCCTGATCAGCTTGGCCGACTGTTCGTAACCGATGAACCTGATGAACTCGGGCGTGAACCGGTCCCGGTACTGGTCCCACCACGCCGACTGCCTGCTGATCCTGGCGACCTCCACGAGTTCGTCGACGCGCTGTTCCTCGACCCCGTAATGGCGAAGCAGGGCGATGAGGTCCGTCTTGGAGATGCCGACGCCGCCCGTCTCAATGCGAATGATCTTGGACGTGGACCATTCCAGGGCATCGGCCACCTCCTTCTGGGTCATCCGCGCGTCATCCCTGATTCGCCGCAGCTCAGCACGCAAACGACGCTGTTGGACTACAGGGTTGTCCCCCTGGGCCATGAATATCCTCACTTCCTCGGGGTCGAGGTGGCGAATCGACGGCTGGCTTGACGCCGACTGTCAATGTGACACACATTACTCCGCATGCTACCGTAATGCCACATGGCAGATTGGGAGGTTGTAACCAGATACCAAGCGCGAAGTTATGAGGCGTCACGCCACCTGCGACCGGATGGTCGGCATGTTTGTGTTGCCCCGCGGCACGATAGCGACGCGAGGCTTGGTCTGCTTGAGCTCAGATCTGCCGCAAAAGCGTTTGCCACGTGGCAAAACGCAGGCGCAGCCGACGGCCGCCGTGATCCTTCGAGTCCCGGACCAGGATTGACGTGTCGTCGTGAGCGACTTCAACGCAGTTTGTGTTGTCGCCGCCGCTCGCCGAGCTTTTCACCCAGACGTGGCCCTTGGAGTCCACCTCAACGACGGTCGGTCGCCTGTCGTGTCCCACTGTGCCCTCCCATGCTTCGGCACCAGCGCCCGGTCGGCGCCTGTGGCATGGACGGGCCGGATGAGCGCACGGCGAGCCCACAGTGCGGCGCAAGAGCGCGCGCAACTCCCGCCCCGGTCCGGTCCTCAGCGTATGCACCGTTCGTGATTCGCAGTACCGCCGAAGAGGGGCAGAGCACTTAACGGGCAAGGCTTTCCGGTAAGCGATCCGCACGCTCCACTGTGGACTGGTCAGGAGCTGGCCAAATCGTGGCCAACGGATTCCGGCTCAGCGGAAGTCGCCGGCGTGGGCCTGGGCCCAGTGCTCGAAGGTCCGCGCGGGCCTGCCGGTGATCCGCGGGACGGTGGGGTGGACGGTGGATTCGTCGAGTGTCCCGTCGACGTAGAAGTTGACGAAGGCCTCGACGTACTCCGCGGGCATCTCGGCTTCCAGTTCGGCCCGGGTCTCCTCGTCCGAGAGTTCCACGGCGCGCAGATCCCGGCCGAGCACCGAGGCGAGCACGGCGACCTGTGCCGAGGGCAGCAACGCCTCCGGACCGGTCAACTCGTAGATCTGACCTTCGTGCCCCGGCTGCACCATGGCGACGGCGGCCACGGCGGCGATGTCGAACGGATCGATGCACGCGGCCCGGACGTGAGGGAACCGCAGCCGGATCGTGTCGCCCGTGCGCAACTGCGGCAGCCAGCGCAGAGCGTTGGACATGAACGCCCTCGGCCGCAGGAATGTCCACGGGACACTGGACCGGCGGACGTCCCGTTCGGACAACGCCAGGTAGCGCGAGACGGCGTTGTCCATGTCCTCCAACGCGGCGGATCCACCGGACAACAACACGATCCGCTGCACGCCGGCCTCGCGTGCCCGGCTGAGCAAGCCCGGCATGTCGGCGTAGCCGGGCATCAGGAACATGCCTTCCACGTCCCGCAGAGCGGTGCCCATGCTGGCCGGGTCGTTCAGGTCGCCGACAACCGGCACCGCGCCTTCCGGTACCACCGCGTCCGGCTTGCGCACCAAGGCCCGTACGGGCGCGCCCGACTCGACCAAGGCTCTGACCAACTCCGTGCCGACGTTGCCGGTCGCGCCGGTGACAAGGAACATCGCATCTCCCCAGATGAAGGACCCCGGAGGAGAAGTTCTATCGTGCACAAAGGCCCAGGTCAACGATCTGACCTGGGCCTTGGAGTGCGCCGCCAGGGACTCGAACCCCGAACCCGCTGGTTAAGAGCCAGCTGCTCTGCCAGTTGAGCTAGCGGCGCTCGCGAGGTCTCCCTTGCGAACGAGGAAAACCTTAGCATGGGCCTGCCGGTGGCCCGAAATCGGACCCCCGGTTGATCGACACCCCCAGCTGGCGGGCAGAATTGGTGCGTTCGGGCCAAGCTGGGGTCGGGGGATTCAGGTCCGGGTATCCGAAGTGTCGACGGGCTGACGGTAGAGGTGTCTTGATGCGACGATCTATTGTGGCGATCGCCACAGCCTTAGCTGTCCTGTCGGTCGCCGGCTGCTCCTCAGGCGATTCCCCTTCGCCGCAGCCGACCGACGGCGCGCCGGCGCCCGCGGGCCAGACGTCCAGCGCTTCGCCCGCGCCGCAGCCGAAACCGATCGCGATGAGCGTCACGCCCGCGGACAAGGCGGCCGGCGTCGCGCCGGGCGACCCGATCACGGTCACCGCCGCCGACGGCAAGCTCACCCAGGTCTCCGTGACCAATCAGGACGGTAAGGCGGTCAGCGGCACACTGAGCCCGGACGGCCTGAAGTGGGAGTCGTCCGAGCCGCTCGGCTACAGCAAGTCGTACACCGTCAACGCGGCGGGAACGGGCACCGACGGCAAGCCGTCGACCATCACCTCGTCGTTCACGACGGTCAAGCCCGGCAAGCAGATCGGCCTCTCGATGATCCCGCAGGACGGCCAGACGGTCGGGGTCGGGCAGCCGCTGGCGTTCTACTTCTCCGGCAACGTGGCGGACAAGGCCGCGGCGGAGAAGGCGCTGAGGATCACCGCCGAACCGGCGACCGAGGGCGCGTTCCACTGGTTCCGGGACAACGAGGTGCACTGGCGTCCCAAGGAGTACTGGAAGTCCGGGACGAAGATCACGGTGAACGCCGCGATCTACGGCAAGGCACTCGGCCCCGGTGTGTTCGGCAAGGAGGACCGCAAGGCCGCGATCACCATCGGCAACAAGGTCGTCGCGGTCGCCGACGGCGCCACGAAGCAGATGACGGTGTCGGTGAACGACCAGGTCGTGAAGACCATCCCGATCTCGCTGGGCAAGCCCAAGCACGAGACGCCGAACGGCATCTACACCGTGATGTCCGAGCAGCAGAACTACACCATGGACTCGGGCACGTACGGCGTCCCGGCCGACTCGCCGGGCGGCTACCGCACGAAGGTGGAGGTGGCGAGCCGGTTATCGAACAGCGGCATCTTCTACCACTCGGCGCCGTGGTCGCTCAAGCAGCAGGGCAACAGCAACGTCAGCCACGGCTGCATCAACATGTCGACCGAGAACGCCCGGTGGATGCAGGAGATCGGCAACAAGGGCGACATCTTCGAGGTCCGCAACTCCGGCGGCAAGCCGTTGCAGGCCTGGGACGGGCTGTCCGACTGGCAGTTGTCCTGGGACGAGTACAAGAAGGGCGGCAAGAAGTAGCTTCTTGTCTTCGAGGCCCCGGGCTTTCTGTCCGGGGCCTTTCTTTGTCCTTGCGCTTGGCGGCGCCGGGCTGGGATTTCTTTGCCCTTCGTTGCGCCGGGGTTGGTGTCTTCGGCTTGCGTTGCGCCGGGGGTTGGTGTCTTCGGCTGGCGTTGAGGGTTGGGCTCTCAAGAAGGTGTCCTCGCCGGACGGGCAGGCCACCAAGAGGAGAGGGGGCCGCACTCCCTTCCTCCCGTCCGGCCTGCCAAAGGCAACCATGGCCGTCAAGGGGATCGGTTTGGCTTCCAGCCTGGTCTTTTCGCGTGGGCCGACCCCTTGACCCCCATGGTTGGACTGCGTCCAGGCCAGACGGGAGGAAGGGAGCACGAAGACCACCCACGCGCTACCGCGCACCTCACGGCGGCGATCCGTATGACTACCGCCCGGGGCCGGTCCGCGTAGCCGGATCACCGCCCCCGCGGCCTCCCCCACCTTCCACTCTTGCCCACCACCCCCGGCACGTGCTTCAGGCGTACCAACCCCAGCCCCAACTCGCCCAAAAGAAAAGGCGCCGGAGGCGCCTCGCGGCAAAGCCGCGCAGCTGGTTCAGCTGAAAGGTAACCAGCGCTGGAAGGTAAGGAGCACGCACGTGGGGGTCTGGGGGCTCGGCCCCCAGAACAAAACCGAACCCCAAAGCGGCGCAGCGTCAGCTGCGCACACTTCGGGGATTGGGGTGAGTGACGGGACTCGAACCCGCGACTTCCTGGACCACAACCAGGTCCACCATCGCTTCCCACCTGCAGTGTTAGGTAAAAGCAAAGGTGAGGGCTGTCGATGCGTGTTGGTCTACGCAGGTGTCCTGGCACGTCGATCGGTAGCTCGTCTCCCAGACTTCTCCCAGCACCTTCGAATCTCGATCACCGTCGTTTCATCAAGTCTTCGTGCGGCGCCGACGTGACCGCCAGAATGAACCTCCGGTTTTGCAGTCGCTTCTGAACATCACGAAGATGATTTCCGCTGGCGAGGGTGTCGGGGCGGACGGGGCCGACGGCGGGTGTCGAGGGTGGGTGGTGCGATGGAGGTTGGCTGCTTCGGTTTCTCCCCCGGTCCCGGCACTGAGCAGGACCGTCCTCGCTCCGGGCTCCAGCAGCGCGGCATGATCTCCAGAACTGCCTCATCAGCCTTGACCAGATTGCATAGCTCCGTAGTCCTCCGGCCTTCTTGCCCTGAAGGTGTAGAAGTCTTGCAGACTGGGCTCGTGTTGTTCTTGCACTCCAGGGTGAGAGTGGATCAGATCGTCGCGCCGCGACGGATCACTCTTAGGTCGGCGTTAGTCTCCGACGTACGCATGTCACTCTTTTGGGTGATTGAACCCAGGTAATAACGATTGATGGTTACGATTCGTCCGCAGGCGCGATACTTCACGACTGATACCCCTCGAACGTGGGGCGAGTGATAGGGAGAGGCAACGTAATGGAAGCTGGACTGGCAATCGTTACGAGGACCGTAGCGTCAGCAGTTGGAAAGCTCCTTGGTGGCGGTGCAAAAACTTTCCTCAAACGCAAGCATATCGCTCGCTCCGTTGCGGAGGTAGGCGATCCCCCGTATAGCGAGCGCTTCACCCACTTTATCACTTCGCTTAACCCAGGTCATGCGTCGGAACTGGCCAAGTTCCTGGCTACCGCCGAGTTTAGTAGTTTGACAATGAGAATGCTGATCTATCATTGCACCAAAGGAGACATAGACAGCGGGCCGGCGAGGCATGCGGTTGAGAAAGAGCTGGCAATGGCTGTCCGGTTGCATATGCCAAGCCTCAATGAGCCAATGTGCCGAGAGACTGCGTCTCTTCTTGTTGACGAATCTGTTCGCATCGCGAGCGAATATTTCGCTCAGGTTAACCTAGACAAAGACTTCATGGTGCGCCCAGGAGAAATTTTTCGGATAGCCGCAGGGCGAATTGTTGGAGATGCAGAGCGGAATTGCTCGATCATCGAGGCGGTTAGGTCGATCGCGCGTATAGAGCAGTTCGAGGAGGAACTCAAAAAGCAAATAGCATTCATAAATGGAAAGATGCGCCTCCCGCATTGGGGAACCACCAAGTACGTTCCCTTCGACTCACTATATGTGCAGCCGTATCTGGTTGGATGGGAGGAGGTAGATTCCGCTAAGAATCTGGGTTTGAAGCCTTCAGCTGTACGGCGGCGCCGCAGACGGTCAGAGGAGTACGCGCACATCTCCGATATTTCGCAGGTATTTGCAACTACTTCTCGTTGTGTTCTTCTAGGAGATCCAGGTGGTGGTAAATCAACTCTATCACTGAAGACAGCAGTTGACATCTGCAATGGCGCCACTTCAATAAAGGCAACAGTACCCTTCGTGGTGGTACTTCGAGAGTTTGCCGTGGAATTCAAAGAGAAGCGAACCACCATGACCGAATACATAAAATCTGTCTGTCGGTCGCCTTATGAAGTTGAGCCACCCGTTGAAGCTGTGGAATATCTTCTGATGAGTGGACGCGCGTTTGTAATCTTCGACGGTCTCGATGAGTTAATAGACACTGCATTGCGCGTCCGTATTGTAGATACTGTCCATGCATTCGCAAGCCGCTATCCTACAACGCAGATACTCGTGACGTCACGGAAGGTAGGATATTCTGAAGCTCCACTTGATCCGGATATGTTCCCCGTAGTTGCACTGAGCCACTTCGGTACAGCGCAAATTGAGGACTACGTCCGTAAGTGGTTCAACCTTGACTCTTCGCTTAGTACCGCAGAACGGGAAAGCTTTCCACGCGCCTTTATGCACGAGAGTGAATTGGTGCGAGATCTGCGCGAGAATCCACTGATGCTGTCTCTGATGTGCGGAATCTACTCCATCGAGGGATATATACCCAGAAACCGTCCCGAGGTATACGAAAAATGTGCAAAGATGTTGTTCGAGCGTTGGGATAAGCAACGAAGTATTGTCATTCCTCTACCATTCGATGCACATGTCAAGTCCGCCCTCTACGCCCTTGCCCTCTGGCTCTACGAGAATCCGGAGAACCAAGAAGGCTTGACACGTGAGCGGCTTGTTGCTTTCATGACGAAGTATCTCCGAGAGAAGAGATTCGACTCAATTGAGGAGTCCGAAAACGCCGCGAATGAGTTTATCGACTTTTGTACTGGCCGCGCTTGGGTGTTGACAGACATCGGCTCAAGTCCCACAGAGCCACTCTTTGGATTTACACACCGAACGTTTCTGGAATATTTCGCTGCTCGCCAAATGGTTCGTACTCAGCATAACGCTGCAGCCCTATACGATCGCCTTATTGCCCTGATCAAAAGAGCAGAATCAGACATGGTAGCGCAGCTCTCGCTTCAGATGTTGAACGATGAATTGGAGGACGGTGCCGACGACTTTTTGCGTAAGGTTATCGCTCACACCGGCGAGGTGTCTTCAAAGGCGAGTCTAGACAATATTGCATCCTTTCTCGCTCGGTCTCTGTCGTATCTTGTGCCGAGGCCAACCACGGTAGAGATGATCGTCAGATTTTGTTTCAATCAACATATGGCAGGCAAGCGCGATGATGGGCGTTATCGCTCGATTTTGTTGTTCGTCGGGAAGGGTCTTCCGGAAATTGCCGGAGCAGTGCCAGAGCTACTAGCCAAAATAGGGAGGATACTACTTAAACTCGTAGAAGAGGCCCAAGATCAAGAGCATGCAGAGCCATCTGCAGTTTTTCTTATGCATGTGAATCGACTAACCAGCGTTGGATATCTACCGCACGAGTGTCAGTCATTCTGGTCACAGTTTCATAGATCAATAGAGTTGGATATTCCGGAGTACCTCCTCAGGGCAAAATGGTTGTGGCTGCAGCGTTATCTTGCTGTCACTGGTAACCTGAGTCCGCTAACTATTTGGCGTAATGCAAAGCGTGATGTAGCCGAAGTTATTTTGCCGGTGCATGAACAGCTAGAATTTGAGCCACCGTTGGCGGGGTTGATCCGGATAGCACTCTCGGATGAAGCTCTCATGTCGGAGGCATTTCCGCAATTTAATAAGGCGAAGTGGGTGGAAAACGGTTACTTTGCAGACCTTCGGCAAGTCCTGCTGGAAGGTCGCCGTCCGTGGGTGATAGCAGATTCAGAGGACGACATCGCAGGCTTTCCTACGGTTATCCCGGAGATCAACCTAAGAGAGAGTCGCCTCAATTCTGAAGAGCTTGACGTTTTGGTCCTTATGACCGTATTTGTTTATGAATGGCAGCGCGTAGATGGCAGTGTTTATGCGTTCGAAGATCCCTCCGATGTGCTAAGTACGGATGAGTCGAGGCGTCGTGATGATGAAGATGAATCTAGGACCAGGGATGAATGGTTCATAGATGTTGCGAGTGGTAGATGGAGTTTGGGGCATTATGGTGCTCCGATTTCGCAGATAATTGAAGATCTCAGCGACTTGGGTATGAGTATGGAAGTCCAGCTGTTGATTACAGCGTGGCTCTACGGTGAGGCAGATTTGATCTCGCATTCTGGAAATTGAGAGGCGTTCCTTTAGGTTGATGATGTGTGCGCGTCGCGTAATACGGGTGAATATATTATTCGTTGCTGTGACGTGAGCGCGGTTTTCACTGGATAAATTTTGAGCGGTACCGATATTACTGATCAACATTCCAATTGACCTGGACCGTGAAAGGCTGTTCAGAACCCTAGGTTGGTCGGAACCTTCGGACCTCGAACACGCGCGCCATCTGGGTGCGGACCTAACCACGTATCTTCTGAGCGGATACCTTCCCTGAGGTTCCTCGGAGGTGGGGCACCGAGTTAGCTGTCACTTCGCTCCCAGGTGACGGACGGCGCTGCTTGCTGAACGTCCGACCGTGGTCGAGTCGAGATCCGACCTGGTATCCCGCGTTCAGCATGGCTCTGCAGATGCGGCTCACTATGTACCCAGGCCGCGCTGTCGCCGGGGGATAGGCATGGGTGCGAGAATGGCATACATGAACGACCTGGTGCTGACCGCTAAACGACGCCATGAGCTGGCCGTACTGCTGGACGACGAGCATCGCCTTAAAGCCACGTATCCCAAGGTCGCCGAGTACTTGGACTTGGCCCCGAACTTGAGCGGTACCGGTGACGATAGGGCAGACGCATCATTCGATTTGAGGTTTGTCCACTACGTTACGGGCGGCCAAGCGCACAGCGAGAACCCGTACTGGGATGTGGTCGCGCCAGCGGTGTCGGAGCGCAGTGGGCGCAGGGTGGTAGACGCCGGTCGACCAAATGGGAGCGCCCGCCTGGCATACGCGCAGATGCTATTGCAAGGTATTTACTCTTATGCCATCCCATCGCCCGAAACCGTCGGGTGGATTATCAAGTTCTGCGACGGAAGTCCAATGGTGGAGCTGGGTGCCGGGAGAGGCTACTGGGCAGCGCTACTGTCGGCAGCTGGGGTGGAGGTCGAGGCGTACGACTCTGAACCACCGGACCAGGGGGACAACGTGTCGTTTCAGGCAGGCGCGGGCCAGGCCGATGTGTGGCACCCCGTCGAAGGTCTGGACAAGCTTTCGGCTGGAGATCGTTCAGGCGACGTCTTGTTCCTCTGCTGGCCACCAGGCTGGGGTAACCGCATGGCCTCGGAGGCTCTTTCGTGGTTCGAGAGGGCAGGCGGAAAGCGCCTTGTGTTCATTGGTGAGCCAAAGGGCGGCAAAACGGCCGATGACACCTTTTTTGACCGGTTGTCGGCCGGATGGGAGCTGCGGTCTAAGGACGCCCACTACGTTTCGTGGTGGAACTTGGATGACGTCGCGCAAGCCTGGGTGAAGCGTTAAAAGCCTGGCTGAAGTATCACTTCAGCCAGGCCCGGGTAAGTGTTGAGTTATATCCCTGGTTTCATTTAGACATCAGACGGGATGGCCATTCGAAAAACGAATGTATCATAGCGATCAATGGGGTACGATACGTCGGAGATCATGACCGCCTGATCGTCTGCCGTAAGGAACCGCTGACGGATCGTCCTGACCTGCTCACCGGGAGGCGTTCCGAGCCATTCTGCGTGGCTTACCGAGGGAACTTGCTGGCTCACCGTCTCCTCCAGAATAGTGGCGCCTGAAATCCCCTCAACTCCGATCAGTTGGTATGTGTCCGATATAGAGATCGGCTGTCCGCCTTCTGACGAGCGGGTGAGGGTGTGGGTTACTTCCTCCCCTGTGGCGATACCGAAGGCTTCGGCGATGTCGGCCGGTGCGGCGACCCGCTCGGTGGTGCGGCGGACTTCGATGGCCTGTTCGGCCTCGCTGTCGAAGGTTGCCTCTGCGCTCTGTAGCTGTCGCTCGGGTGAGATACGGACAGGGCTGGGACGGTCAGCCACGAATGTTCCCACGCCGAATACGCCATACACGTGGCCTCCTGACTTGAGCAGGTTAAGCGCATGCTTGGCCACGCTCATGCTGACCCCGTATTGGTCGCACAGCGTAGCTGCACTAGGCACCTCGTGACCGGGAGGCCACTCACCGGTCTTGATCTTCTTGCGGATTTCTCCGGCAATCTCCATGTACTTGGGGAGCTGTCGCCGAGCCTTGTCGTTAGCTGCCAACGTCTCTCCTTAGTCCGAACGGGTGACGTACCTAGTACGTGTTGACGTACTAGGTACGTATCAGCATACTAGGTATGCGGCTCCGATACAGGCTACCAACCCAAATCGGCATCAAGGAGTGACAATGCGGAGTCCGTCTGTTTGGCATTTCGCTTAACGTTCCTACTTCTTTTTGCAGCATTAACTGAGAACGCTGCTCATGCAGCGATAGGCGGTCGTCCTTAGTGCTGGGACCAGTGTGTCTGGCGTGCCTGAAGTAGCTCGGATTACGGGAGCTGATGGGTAAATCGCCGTGCTGACGCACTCGCCACGTGAGAGAACTCCACAGTGGATTGACGCCATTTAGGGCAGCCTGCGGCGCGTGGTCCTCCCATCGGTGTGAACCAGTCGGGAGTCGGTCACGGAGAAGGCTGCCAACCATCCTTCCGCTGGGATGGGCATCCTCTCGTCCTTCACGATCCGTTGACGTGTCCGGGTTTCCACGTGAAGCACCAGGGGACAGCGGTATTTCACTTGCACCGACTGAGATCCAGTCCAGTCGGTGAACAACCCCAGCAAGAGCCGTTGTTTCCGTTCGCGACAACGGCTCTTGCTTGAGAAGGGTGTCGTCGTGAATCGATCGAAACGCCGCGCTTGCCAGTGGGAGACCGGCCGCTGACAAGCGCTTTGCTTCAACGCCGGTCACTGCATCGCGCCCCGTTGGGTGCCGCCTCTCCACAGCTGCCCGTGGCGTGTTCGGGATCGGGTGTGGAGGGGTCGGGGACCAACGGCCCCATCGCTTTCACCCTTGTGAGGTAAGGAGTTCGTGCCGTGTACGCCGATGACGATGTGTTGCCTGAGGAGTCCGCCGAACTGTTCGAGCAGGAGCGGGTTGACGTGTTGACGCCGTTGGATCCTGAGTTCCACTATGTGATCAGTGATCCCCGGTTGTCTGCTGAATTGGCTGGGTTGCGCGAGTCGTGTGTGGAGCCGACTACGGCTTTCCGTGACGGTTCTGCCCGGGAGCGGCGTGATCGCCGTATCGCCCAGCGCGCCCTTGCGTGCGTGGACGAGACGCCGGAGGCGGCGTGATGCTGGGCAAGGCTGAGTGGGCAGATCGGGGCACGTGGATCACGACGCCCGCCGGTACCCGTGAGCAGGTTGTCGAGAAGCCCCTCACTGAACGTGGGTGGACCTATCTGCAGACGACCGATGGCCAGTACCGGGTTTCGTCCGCCGTGTTGATCGAGTTCTTTTCCTCCGAAGACGGCCCTGTCTGACCGCACGGGCGATGCCCGAGGGCCGGGTTGTGGCTCTGTTGGTGTTGGTGTCAAGTGTTGGGAGACAAGAGGGATGAGTGCTCAGTTGCCGTTCTGGCCGGATGACGGGTATGACACGGTCCAGGCCAGTGATGGTGTTTCGAGGTATGGGGCTTATCTGGCGCAGAAGCGGGGGATGTTCCTGGATTACGGCGAGGATCCGACACCGACGCGGGATCGGTTGGAGTTCGCCGCGGCGGCGTGGGAGATCGCCAGTTCGCCGATCATGGCGCCGCCGTATGTGCGGACGCATCCGCGTATCCAGTCGGCGGGTGTGGCGTGGGACGACCAGGGCAGCATGGCGATCGACGTGGTGATCGCGACCGAGGATCGGCCGGATTTGGGGGATCTGCGGTACAAGGCGGCCGGGTGGGGGCGGGATTCGCTGTCGCCGCGCCGGTGGTTCGATCCGCAGGATTCCAGCCGGTTGACCGTGTTGCCGTCGGTGTTGATCCGGGTGCCGATCACCCCGGGGGATGTGACCGAACCGGCCTATGTCAACGGCAGTCCGGTGACCGTGGTCGCGCAGGACGCGGTCGGCGGCATCTGTGACGTGCTCAACCGGGTTGTGGCGCGTGTGCTGTATGGACTCGGCTAGCCCGGTGACGGTGCCCGACCGGTATGTGGGCACGGTGTATCTGTTGCACTTTGACCGGCCGTATCGGCATGCCCGCCACTACATCGGGTGGGCCAAGAATGTCACGTCCCGTCTGGCGCTGCACGAAGCCGGGCAGGGTGCGCGGCTGCTGCAAGTGGTGCAGGCCGCGGGGATCACGTGGACGCTGGCCCGTACCTGGCGGGGATCCCGGTCGCGGGAGCGGCAGATCAAGCGGATGGGCGGCGCGGCCCGGCGGTGCCCGTTGTGCGGCGTGCGCCCAATGCCCGACCGGTCAGCCACGCTGGACGCGGGCTGGGCGAGGGCGTACCGGTTGCGTGAGCTGATCGATTTGTGGTGGGAGACCACCGATCCCGTGCAGCGTGACCGGATCGATGCGGAGATCACCGCGTTGACCGAGTCCACGCCGTGCACGCCCCTGCCGGGTGTCACGTCCCCGGTAGACAGTCTCGCCGCGTGGGCGGCGTAGCCGCCGCTGCGGCACGGTCGCGACCACCGCGGTGTGGAGCCATGCGGCGCGAATCCTGATCCTCACCACCATTCCGTCCAATGGGAGCCGCCAAACCGGTCATGCTCGCCCGCGCGCCTGCGCTGACCCGGCCTGTCGTGCTGTACCGAGACGGATGTCCAGAAAGGACGCACTGTCATGAACTTTCCCGACCCGGACCAAACGCTGCGCAACTGCGCGTTCGGCTGTGGCTCACTGACGGTCCTGGCCCGGCTGGGCGACGGCCGTCAGGTGCGGGTGCATTGCGGCACCTGGCGTACGACCTGCCCCGGCAGGAGCAGCCAGACACCGCCCGCCCCGGCACCTGCCGTCGCCCATGTCCGGAGCGAGCGGGTCGCGTTGCTGGACGCGGCGTGAAGACCCGCGCCCTACTCCGGGTCAGGTGGTCGTGATGTCGTTGTTGACCAAAGCGGGCGCGGTGCTGGCCGGTGTCGTGGTCGTGGGGTATCTGGCCGGCCCGGACACCGGAACCGCCCGCGGGACGGTGTGCTTGGTGTCCGGGTACGGACCGGACCAGCTGGACAACGCGGCCACGATCGTCGCGGTCGGCCGGGACATGGGCATTCCGGAGCGGGGCAGGGTGGTCGCGGTGGCGACCGCGTTGCAGGAGTCCGGGCTGCGCAACCTGAATCACGGCGACCGGGACTCGCTGGGTTTGTTCCAGCAGCGGCCGAGCATGGGCTGGGGGTCTCCGGTACAGATCATGAGCCCCAGCTACAGCGCCCGGAAGTTCTACGAACGTCTGCGTTCCGTGCCAGGCTGGCAGCAGATGAGCGTCACCACCGCCGCTCAAGCGGTGCAGCGCTCGGGATTTCCCGCCGCGTATGCCCGGCATGAGAACTCTGCCAGGGCGATTGTCGACGCGGTCGACAGTGCTGGCTGTGCCGCGTCCTGATCACGCCACGGCGTGCGGCGATATCGGCACGGCACTCAGGTTCACGCCCCTTGGCCACCAGCTGTGGTCTGCGGGCGGAAGTGTTGAACACCAACGAAAACCACTGTGGAGGTATGTGATGTTGAAGCTGATTCTGGTGATCCTGGCCGTCGTGTTCGGGTACCTGGCGTACACGGCGGGCGGCATGGGCGAACTCGGCATCGCCATCGGCATGGGCCTGATCGCCCTGGCCTGCACCGCGGGGGCGTTGTTCGGTCGCAAGAACAAGGATGAGCACATCGTGCGTACCCGCCGGTGATGTCGCCCGGCCCGGCGGTCCTCCCGCGAAGAAGACCCCGCCGGGCCGGGTCTCCCACCGCATTCTCCGACGCAGTCAGGAGATCACCATGCTAGACAACCCGCACCCGTGTGCTGACCGATCGGCCGGTATTGGGGCACCGGAGCAGGACATCGTGGCCACGACCCGGGCAGTGGCCCGGTGGCTGGATCGGCACAACGGGCACAGCCTGCACGAGACACAGTGCCGCATTCTCAAGCTCAGTGAAGAGGTCGGGGAGGTCTCCCGGGCCTGGATCGGCGCGACTGGACAGAACCCTCGCAAGGGCGTTACCCACTCACTGGCCGATGTCGCTGATGAGCTGTCTGATGTGTGCCTGAGCAGCCTGGTGGCGATGCACAGCATCGGGGTGGACCCGGTTACCGTGCTGGCCCGCGCTGCGACCAGGATCCGCGCCCGGCTTGCCGGCGCGGCCGGGGATCCGTCTGATGGGCTGGCCGGGCCGCACACCGCTCCGTGTCCCGTATGGACCACACCGAACCGGCTCGTGACCGAGGACACCTGCCAGTGCCGGGCAGGTGACGACTGATGGCCCGCAGTGGCCCGGTGATCGTGGTCGCCGTCGTGGTCGCCGCTGTGGCCTACCACCACACCAACAACCCGACCACGGGTGCGGACGCTGTCCCCAGCGGCCGGTACGTCGCGCCTACAGACGGGCGGCTGACCTCCGGCTACGGGCCACGCAGTGGTGGCCCGCATTACGGCATCGACATCGCCGCACCGCAAGGCACCCCAATCCGGGCGGTCACCGACGGCACCGTGATTGAAGCCGGACCCGCATCCGGGTTCGGCCTGTGGATGCGGCTGCGCCACCCGGACGGCACAGTCACCGTCTACGGCCACATGCACACCATCGACCAGCCGCACGGTGCGGACGTGGCCGCCGAGGAGCAGATCGCTACGGTCGGCTCCCGCGGCCAATCCACCGGCCCGCACCTGCATTTCGAGGTCTGGCCCGGCGGCCAGCGCGCCGCCCGGATCGACCCGCTGCCGTGGCTGGCCCGCCACGGGGTGCATCTCTGAGCGTTCCTCTCGCTGCCGCCGCGCGCCTCGCGCTGCGCGGCGGTGGTGTCCACACCGGCTACTGGGGATTCGGTTCTTTCGAGGGAGACCACCATGAACACCACTGCCGCGCTTACCACGGCTGACGTGACCCGGTTGATGACCGAGGTGGCTACGGCGCTCGCGGAATACGACCACCTTCCGCGCATCGACCGGGTTGCCGTGTACGGCAGCGGGATGACCTACCTGTCGTTGCCGTACTCGATCGAGTCGGGATCCACACAACGCCTGATCGACGAGTTGACCCGGTTGTGTGCGTGGGCTGCCGCGTTCAACACCACGGTCACGATCACGTTGTCCTACGGCGGGTCGGGCGATGCCGCTGTCCAGGTGGATCTGGCAGGTCACCCGGCGCGGCTGCTGGTGTCACTGCACAGCGGTCAGGCCTACGAACTGGGCGCCGCGCTGCGCCGGCCGGTCAGCAGCGATCAGCCGACCCTGACCGTCGCCCCCGCTGATCTGCTGGCCGCCTTCACCAGAAGCAACGGCCACGGCTGACCAGACCAAGTATCAGTGGCCGGACGCGACGTGGCCACAGGCCCGATGGGGTGCCGCCAGGGACGAGTCCGACGGCGAAGGCACCGAGTTACACGCATTCGCCGCCCGGGTCGATCCGCTGCTGCTGTGGCTGGTTGGCCACGGTGTCCACCTTTGACCGGTGTCACGTCCCCTGTGGAACGGCGTAGGCGCCTGTTCCTTAACGGCGTTGCCCAATGCGGAACGGCCGTCGTGACTGTCCTATGGGGACAGATTCGATTCGTGTTGTGACTGAGTTCCTGCGCGTGCAGGGGAGGTGAGGGAGTGATGGGATGGCGTGATGAGCGCCGCAAGGACCAGGACGCCGCTGCGGCGCGGAACTTGACGGCGCAGCTGGCGATGCGCGAGCAGGAGCGCGCCGACCGGGCCGTACAGGCGGAGCAAGCACGCAAGGACCGTGCGGAGAAGGCAGCGCGGTGGCAGGCGCGTCGGGCTGCGGTCGCGGGGTGGGTGCGTGCACATGCGATGCATCTGCTGTTCTTGCCGATCATTCTGATTCCGGCGGTGCTGGCGTGGCCGGCGATGGCTGTCTACGGCCGGGAGATCTTCGGTGCGTGGGGGGTGCTGCTGCCGGGGTTCACCGAGGGGTCGATGTGGGCGTTCGCGTTCGCGGTGACCATGGCGCGCGCGGCCGGGCGGCCGGTCGGGTGGCTGGTGGTGGGGGTGTGGGTGTGTTGCGCGGTGGCCGGTGGGTTGAACTTCGCGCACGGCTACACCCAGCCTGGCGGCGGGATCAGCGATGGCGTGGTGATGGCGGCGGTGTCGGTCGGTGGGGTGGTGGTGCATCAACTGATCACCGCCCGGCCCCGCGGTCCGCTGCCGACCCGCGCGGAACGCTACGCGGCCTGGCTGGCGCGGCTGGCTGAGCGCCGCACGGTGGCCGTGCGGGCCGCGGCGGTGCGTCACGCGGTGGCTGACGTGTCGGGTGACGGCACCGCGCGGCTGGTGTTCCAGCCGGGGTTGGTCCGGCTGGGCCGCACGTGGTGGGGCCGGGCGCGGCTTGTTCCGGTGATTGTTCCCGGGTTGCCGCCCGGGCCGCTGCCGGGCATCGACCCGGCCACCGAGACGCTGGTGGACGAGATCACCGCCTACCTGGCCGACACGGCCGCCAGCCAGTCGCGGAACAGGCCGGGAACAGGACAAACCCCGTCCGGTACGGATCAGGTGGTGTTGCCGCCGGACGTTCCGGAACGCGTGGCGCGCCGTGTTCCGGCGCTGCTGGCCCGGGTACGCGAGGGCATCCAGGCGGGCGTGCTTCCGGCCCGCCCGACCCGCACCGAAGTGCAGCGGTTCCTGAAAGTCCGCGCCCAGGTCGCGATCGTGGTGACCTACGCGCTGTACGGCGGCGGTGACGGGAACAGCCCGGCCGGGGCGGTGTCGTGATGTCCGCGACCGAAGTGCTGGAGGAGTTCGGCACGTGGGCGCTGGCGAAGTTCGTGGCCGCGCTGCTGGTGTTTCTGCTGCTGCACCTGGCCCGTTGGCCGCTGCTGGCGGTGGCCAGGGTGCTGGAAGCGGGCATGAGCGGGATCGACCGGCTGATCAGCACCCGCGTTTCCGCAGGTGATGGGTCATGGTCGCGGCGTGAACCGTTGCGGCACAACACATAGGGAGGTGACATCGCAGTGACCACGGACAACGCGAGGAACACCAGCCAGCCCGAGACCGGTCCCGGGCCGGTGGCGGACGTGCCACCGGCCCGCCTTCCGGCGGTGCGGGATCGGGTCACGTCCCCGGGTCTGACGGCGCGGGCGCGGCTGGCGGCGGCGTGGCTGGGCTGGCACGGGCTGGAGCTGGCCGGTGTCGGGATCCCGCTCGCGCTGGCCGTCACGGTCGATGGCACGTGGGCGGTGCCGGCCGGGGTGATCGCCGCCGCCTGGGCCACCCACGAGATCCAGCTGACCCGCCGCCACCGCACACCCGGCGGCGGGACCGCGTCACCGCCTGGGAACAGCGCAAACACCGAGGAACCGTCCGGGAAGGACCGGGACCATGACTGACGGGACCACCCCCGGCGGCGATCGGCCGGAGGAGTTGGCGAACGTGCACTACCTGCCCCACCGTCCCCCGGCCGACCCGGCCGGACAGGTGCTGGACGCCGAACTGATCAGCGAGGAGGAATACCAGCAGCGGCGCCCGAGCCAGAAAGCGTTGGCGTTGCAGCGGATCGAGGCCTACCGACGAGACGTCACGGTGGTAGTGCACGTAGTCCGCACCGTGGCGACCCATCAGCGGACGCTGCGGGTGGTCAAAGCGCTGGCGCGCAACGTGTCCTACCCGGTCGCCGGGGCCGGGATGGTGCTCAGGCACTGGCGCGACACGCATGGATCAGCGCGCTACGAGCGGCTGCTCAACGACGCCGAACAGTCCCGTGACCAGGAAGCCCTGCGGGAGTGGGAAGCCCGTGCGGTCGCAGAAAAACAACGCCGCCACCAGCGCATGATGGACTGGATCGACTCACCGGCCAGGGTGGTCAAAGCCCTGGCCACGGCGGCTTTTTCAGTCGCGGCACTGCTGCTGGCCCTCGGGGTGATCCTCGCGATCTCGCGCGAGGACATCAGCCAGGTGACCGGCCCGATCACCGCGGTGATCGACGCGGTCGCGTTCGTGGTGTGGGTGGCCACCGCCTACGGGATCGTGCTGGTCACCGGTGCCACCACCGGTGTGCTGGTGTACTTGTGGCACAAGGGCCGCCGACACTCCACATGGGAGCCCGAGTGGCTGCACACACCCGAGCAGCGTGCCGAATCCTTCGCAGTGATCGACGAGAGCATGCTCACCCGCGCGTTGACGCACTGCAAGGTCACGTCCCTGACCAAGGCGCTCAAAGAGGGACAGCAACTGGAGTTCG
Organism: Kibdelosporangium persicum; assembly: GCF_013280595.1. Taxonomy (GTDB): domain Bacteria; phylum Actinomycetota; class Actinomycetes; order Mycobacteriales; family Pseudonocardiaceae; genus Kibdelosporangium; species Kibdelosporangium persicum. The sequence continues at coordinate 92,059 of NZ_JAAATY010000008.1, read as the reverse complement.
TAGTGCTGCCGCGCCAGCAAGGTGGCGGCACGTATGTGCAGGTCAGGCTGCCGTTCGGGTGCGCGGCCAGCGACTTCCTGGACCCGAAACGGGTCGAGCTGCTCGCCGGGAACCTCGGCCGGCACAAGCACGAGGTCTACCCGCAACGCCAGCCGAAAGCCGACGCGCGGGTGCTGGACCTGTGGGTCGCTGATGCGGGCACGATGGACAAGCCCGCCCCTCCCTGGCCGTTGCAGTTCAACGGCGAGTTCGACGTGTTCCGCGACCGGCTGCCGATCGGCGTAACCATGCGCGGGGAGCAGATCGAGCAGGGCATGCTCAACCGGCACGGCCTGATCGGTGCGGTGTCCAAACAGGGCAAGACCGCGTTCATGCGGCTCAAGGCCCTTGGTCTGGCGCTGGACCCGACCGTGGAGCTGCGCATCGCCGACCTGAAGGGCGACGGCGACTGGTCGATGTTCGAGCCCCGCGCGCACACCCTGATCGAGGGTTCCGCGGTCGAGCAGACCGAAGCGACCTGCGTCATGCTCGAAGACCTGGTTGAAGAGATGCAACGCCGCTACGAGGCCAAACGTGCTGCGGGCATCCGGGGCAACATCACCCGGGAGCTGTCGCGCCAGCCCGGATCGGGTTTCCATCCGATCTACGCGTTCGTCGACGAGGTCCAGGTGCTCTACGCCGAGCAGCACCCGATCGGCGGCACCAAGGCCGACGCCCGTGCCTGGCGGGCCGCCAAGCGGCTGCATGACCAGGCCCGCGCGGTCAACATCCACCTGTACCAGGCCACACAGCGGCCCGACGACCGCACCCTGCCCGTCGCGGTCCGGGAAGGCGCGCACGTGCGGGCCAGCCTGTACGTGCCCAACCACCCGACCGCGAAGCTGGTCCTGGCCGACGCCGCCGACATGGGCGCCCGGCCTCAGGACCTGCGTCCCGGCCGGGACGCCGGCACCGTCGTGCTGACCGGCGAGGTTGACGACATTCCGGACGGCATGGCGTTCGTCATCTCCAAGTCCCACTATGTGTCCACACAGGACGCCTACGGGGTGATCGACCGGGCCATGCAGATCCTCGAACAACACGGCCGCACCATCGGCCACGACGATGCCGACGACGGCGAGCCGCAACGCGACCCGCTGACCGACATCGCCACCGTGATCGGTGACCTGCCCAAGATGCGCACTCAGGAAGTGCTGCAACGGCTTACCGAACTGCACCGCATCACCTACGGCGGCTGGGAACTCGGCGACCTCAAGCAGTACCTGACCGAGTACCACGCCGCGCCGTACAAGACCGACGGCAAAATGCACGTCAGTGCCGACCTCGTCCACACCGCGCTCGCGGAGCGTGACCGTTCTGGCGGTGCCGACGGCGAGCAGGCGGGCGTGGACGCCTAGGGAGGCGGCAGGGAGGCAGGGAGTTTTCCCTACCCGCCTCCCTGCCGCGACTCCCTGAACTCACCTGCGGAAACAGTGATCAGGGAGGCAGGGACGCGGCCAGCGGACACCCGCTGAAACGGTCGAAACCCCGGCACGCGGTGATCTCAAGCCACTCCCTCCCTGGGGGACGTGACGCATTCCATCCTACCCCTTATCGTCACTCTGTGTGATCATTCTGGAGGTTCGACGATCGTGGACTCCATCCGGTACACCGTCGATGTCGTGCTGTTCGCCCGGGACACGGACGGGCTGCTGCGGGTGCTGCTGATCCAGCGCACGCACACCAGTAGCGCCTTCCCCGGCTGCTGGGCCTTGCCCGGCGGCTACGTCGATCCCGGCGAGACGCCCGAGGACGCCGCCCGCCGAGAACTGCGGGAGGAAACCAGCCTTATCGCCCCGGACACCCTGGAATGGGTCGGCCGCTACGACACTCCGGGCCGCGACCCGCGCGGCCACGTCGTGAGTACCGCCTACACCGCCCTGCTCGACCACATGTCCATCCCCCGCGCCGCCGACGACGCCCGCGCGGCCGACTGGATCCCGGTCCCGCTGGCGATCCAGCGCGGGCTGGCGTTCGACCACGAAACCATCGTGCTCGACGCGCTGATCGGCCGTGACAGTGAGGGGACGTGACAGGGCGATGTGTCGAGCCGGTGGGCGCCGCTGCACAGGCGGCGCATCGCGCACCAAGGCCCATCAGGCGGCGCGGCAACGCCTCAGCCGTGCCCGCCGGGCTCTCGCCGCCGCTGAGGCCACCGGCGATCCGGCGAAGATCGCGGCGGCGGAACAGAAACTCACTGCTGCCCAGTCCACCATGGACGCCGTCAAAAAGGCGCACGTCTGCGACAACGGTGAGCAGACAAAGGACGTGACACCACAGTCTCAGTCTCCGTTGGACATCGTCCCGGTCGCCGAACGCGCCGAGGTCGCCGAACGGTTCTGGGACGGCTCGATGACGTCCGTCAAGGCCGACCTCACCCGAGAGGTCAACCAGCGCTTCGCCGACAAAGGTCTCAAGGGTCTGCAGAACCGGTTGCGCTACCTCAAGGGCAAGAAGAACCTCAGCTCGCGTGAGATGGCCGAGCTGCATCTGCTCGCCCAGGGCATCGCCAAAGCCAAAGAGCACAACAAGCAGGCCACGCGGCCAGCACCGCCCATCGCGGCTCAGGACGCCGTGGACATCACAAGGGACGTGACACCTGTGACCACATCGGACAAACCCAGCGGTATGCCGGAAGCGCCAGAGGTGAACGTGCCGGACCAAATCCGAGACGCCGCACGCAGACTCGCCAGCCGACCGGGCCGGTGGGCCAGCAGCGGCTGGGTCAGCTTGACCGCACTGCGCGATCAGCTCCCCCACGTAGACCGCGCTGAATTCGACAAAGCCATAACGGAATTGAGCCTTCACGATCCGGACGCCTCGCTGATCCCCGAAGAGAACCAGAAGACTCTGACCGATCGAGATCGCGACGCAGCCGTCAAGCTAGGTGGCGAGGCCAAGCACCTCATCTCGTTCCTCAGCCACCGCCAGGATGACCCAGACGCCCTTCAGCGGGTCCGGGCTCAAGGCGTTGCCGCGTCCAGTGACGACGATCTGGTCGCCGCCATGCACACCCAGGGCGTTGGTGACGAGCTCTATCGTGAGATCCGCAGGGAAGAACGTCGCCGATCGCAGCAAGCGCCGGTAACGCGCGCTGACACAGCGACAGCCGCGACTGCCGACCAAACGCTATCCCGGACCCCGGCCGACAACCGCCAGTTCGACAAACCACGCACCATCACTTCGAAAGGGGACGTGACTCCGGCCGCAGCAAAGACACCGCCGCGGCGGCGCACCACAAGGGACGCGACATCCACAGCCGACACCAACACCCCGTCGACACCAACACAGAAGCGAGGACAGACCAAGCCGATCAGCGACCCGTTCAACGGTGGCCGGACACCCGCCGACAACCGCGAGGAACACATCCAGGGCCAGATCGTCCAGGCCTACCGGGATCTGCTCACCGTGCGTCCCGGCCGGGATTGGGTCGGGTTGGACGAACTGCGGGCACGCCTCAACCGCGACCTCAGCAAGGAGGAAGTTGACCAGGCGCTCAAGTGTTTGAGCCGCACGAAGACGGCCAACATCGTGCCGGAGTCCAACCGCAAGGCCCTTACGGACGACGACCACGCCGCCGCGGTGCGCATCGGCGGCGAAGACAACCACCTCATCGCCATCGCACCCGAGACCCTCGCCCAACTCGACAACCGCGTGGACGCCGCCGATCGTCCCGTCAACCGCACCAAAAAGGGACGTGACACCCCTGACCTGAACCGGGGGCGTCAGCGTCCAGGAAGCAATCCAGGCTCCGCGCGGCCTTCGACCCCGCAGAGCCTGGCCGTCAACCATGACGAGAACGAGAAACCGAAGCGCCCGGTGACACTGAACGTGAAAGGCGTGACAGGCCAAGGCGAGCGCGTTGTTCAGGCGTATCTCACCGCCACCTGCCCGGTATGCGCCGGCAGCGTATATCTCAGCGGACAAGGCAGGCAGGGGGACACCACACGCCTCACTGGCACCTGCAGTGGAGGGCACCTCCTGCACTTCGACCACACGATCCGCTGACGCCGTGCACCCTGTATCGGCTCACCGACGCACCACGCAACTACGCGTGACCGGACGCCGCGACAGCTAACTCCCAGGTTCCTTACACCCACACGGGACGTGACCAACGGTCGTCCTCAGTGGGCGTTCGCTCCGTTGACGCATTGGATGGAGTTCTGCCATGCCCTTGACGACTTCGCCGCCGGACGGCGGCATCACCACGGTGGACGACACCACCGGGTGGCTGCCTGTCACACCGGTGTACCGCGACCAGCCGGGACTGACCTTCCCCGGCGAACCCTGTCCGGCGCGCGGACTGGCGATCATCCCGTCGGTCGACGCCTGCACCCGCCGCTACACCGGCGGCTGGACGGTCGTCCACACACAGTCCGGTCTGCACATGGCGCTGACTTCGGTCCCGCTGGTCTACGCCCGGGAATACGCCGCGCTGCTGGCCGCCACTGGCGTCGACTGGACCGCGCGGCCTGCCGAACTGACGGACGCCGCCCGGCGCACCGCGAGCATGGTCCTGCGCGTCCGCGACCGCGTGCTTGAGGCGTGGGACGCCGGAGCGCCGGCCTGGTGGTCACGACACAGCTGGCGGCACGTCTGCCCGGCCTGGCTGGTCGACACAAACGAGGCACTGGGCGAGCAGTATCAGTTCGACGCCTGGCCTGAACTGGTCGCCTGGCTGGACATACACCACGGCGACCCGTGGTACCGCGTCGAGGACATCTCCCGCGAACCAGACGCCACCTGGCGGCTGACCTGCGCCGCGCCGCTGTGCGACCACCACGAATGGAAATCCGAACAGCCGGCCGTGCTCGGTGACGCTGACGACGACCGCGCCGGCGGCTGGTACGAGATCCGGCACCCCGACCGGGCAACGACCGCGCAAGCGGCCCGCGACCGTGGCTGGACCCGGCACGACCGCACCCATTGGCTCTGCCCGGACTGCACCCGCCAACACGCGCCCAACCCGAATGCGGACTACGGCTGCTGACCAGCCGCCACCACGGGTGGCGCGGCACGCACCCCGGTGTGACGCGGAGACACCATGCGCCCGCGTCACACCGGACCCCACACCCCCGTCACCTTTGACCAGAGGAGTTCTTGCCATGTCCGGCCTTCCCGACGTCACCGTCGCGGGCACCCTCACCGCCGACCCGGAACTGCGCTACACCGCGACCGGCACCGCGGTCGCCAACTTCACCGTCGCGGCCAACGACCGCCGCTACGACCAGAAAACCAGTTCCTGGATCGACGGGGACGCGACATTCCTGCGCTGCACCGTGTGGCGCCAAGCCGCCGAAAACCTCGCCAACTCACTGTCCAAAGGCGCCCGCGTCCTGGTCACCGGCGCGTTGCGGCAACGCTCGTATGAAACCGGCCAGGGCGAGAAGCGCTACGCGTTCGAGCTGGACGTCGCCGAAGTCGCCGCGTCCATGCGATGGGCCACCGTGACCGTGACCAAGGCCACCCGTGCTGACGGGGACACCAGCGCGCAGTCGGCAACTGCGGACAGCCAGTGGAACAGCGGCGAACCGCCCTTCTGACCCGCATCCGTTCCCTACCGGTCGGACGCGACAGCGCGTCCGACGACCCTCTGTCTGCCCCGGCGGCGCGCCGCACTGCTCTGAGCGGTGCGGCTGCGCCGCTGCCCTTTTTCCCGGGCAGCAACCCGGTTGCCGTCACCGACCGGACAACGCCGTGTTGACCGCGAAAGGACACCCGCATGGACGCCACCCACCGTCAGTTGCTGGCCGCGGCCCTGGCCGCTGCCGAGCGCGGCTGGCATGTCTTCCCGATCCAGCCCGGCCTGAAGAAACCGCCCGCGCTGCACGGTGACACCGCGCGCAAACCCTGCCCCCGTACCGGGCTCTGCCGCGACGGGCATCAGGGCTGGGAACAGCGGGCCACCACCGACCCGGACCGGATCCGGGCGGCCTGGACCCGCGCGCCGTACAACATCGGCGTCGCCACCGGTCCCAGCGGGCTGGTGGTGATCGACCTGGATCATCCGAAGTCCGCCAAGGACACGCCACCGCCCGGCCTTGCAGCGCAGGGCGTGCGGGACGGGCTGGGCCACTTCGCCGCGATCTGCACCGAGCAGGGCCAGCCGTTTCCCCGTACCTGCTGGGGACTGACCGCCCGGGGCGGGATGCACCTGTTCTTCGCCGCGCCGACCGGGGTACGGCTGCGCAACACCGAGGGGGAGCATGGCACCGGCCTGGGCTGGAAGATCGACACCCGCGCCTGGGGCGGCTACATCGTCGCGCCCGGCTCGATCACCCCGGACGGCATGTACGAACTCGCCGTGGACCTGCCCCCGGTGCCGCTTCCCGCATGGCTCACGGCCTTGCTGACGCCCAAACCGGTCGTGCACACCACGGCACCCCCACCGCGCACCTCGACGCGCCTGGCGGCCTACACAGCCGCCGCCGTGTGCGGCGAATGCCAACGCGTCGCCGACGCGCCGGCCGGGGAGCACTCCAAGACGCTCTACAGCGCCGCGGGCAACCTCGGACAGCACGTCGGCGGCGGCAGCCTCGACTGGGCCACCGCGTTCGAGGAGCTGCTCGCCGCCGCACGGCACATGCTCACCGCCGACTGCGACTGCACCGACTACGAACTGCGCCGCACCATCACCAACGGACTACGCGCGGGGGCGAAACGTCCCCGCATCCCACCCACGACAACCCCAGCGCGGCACGGGGACGTGACATCCCAGTGTGGCAACGGGACGGCCGCATGACCGAGTTCGCGTGGGACGACCCGCATAGCGACCTGGTCGCCCTGTCCGGCGGACCACGCGATCACCGCTGGTACTTCTACGGCGACTGGCTGGCCACCCGCCGCGCCAGCCGACGCCTGCGGTGCCCGCTCGATCGCCCCGACGGCGCCAGCCGCTGCTACGCACCCACCACCACCTTCGCCTACCAGACCACCAAATCGGGCACCGACCTGGCAGCCCGCGTCTGGATCTACCTTCCACCGTCCCAATGGGAGACGTGGGGCAGTGAATACCGCACTCCCGAAGAACCAGATGACGATGCCGAAGTCACGAGGCCCGCTAGGGGACGTGACATCCAAACGTGGCAGGGGACGGCCGTATGACCAAGTTCGCGTGACCACACCGGACAGAAAGAGGCAGTCATGATCACGGTCACGGACCTGTTCTGTGGCGCAGGGGGCAGTTCCTCTGGCGCCGAATCCGTCCCGGGTGTGCGGGTGGTGATGGCCGCCAACCACTGGGACCTGGCCATCGAAACACACCAGCACAACTTCCCGCACGTGGACCATGACCGCCAGGACATTGCCACCGTGGACCCTGGGCGGTTTCCGCGCACCGACGTGTTGTGGGCCAGCCCGGCGTGCACCTTCTGGTCCCAGGCCCGCGGGGAACGCCAGGACTTCGCCGACCAGCCGACCGATCCGACCCTGTTCGACTTGGACAGCACCGAGGACACCGACGACGAACCGCTGCCCGACGAGGCCCGGGAACGCAGCCGGGCGTTGATGCACGACGTGCCCCGGTTCGCCGAATACCACCGCTACCGCGCGGTGATCGTGGAGAACACCCCGCCGCTGCTGAAGTGGCGGTACTTTGGCAAGTGGATCGCCCGGATGCGCAACCTCGGCTACGAGCACAAGGTGCTCACCCTCAACTCCGCCTTCGCCCACCAACTGGGCGCGCCGGCACCCCAGCTGCGCGACCGGGTGTATGTGGTGTTCTGGCAGAACCGCTACCAGGCACCGGATTTCGACCGGTGGACCCGGCCGCGGGCGTGGTGCCCGTCGTGCGAGCAGACCGTTACCGCGCTGCACGCACCGAAGAACCCGAAGAAACCGTATGGGGCGTACGGCCGTCAGTACGTCTACCGCTGCCCCTCGGTCGCCTGCCGCGGTACTCAGGTGGCGCCGTTTGCGCTGCCCGCGCTGGCCGCGCTGGATCTGTCGGTGCGCGGCGAGCGGATCGGTGACCGCGCGGAGCCGTTGTCGCCCAAGACCACCGCCCGGATCGAGGCGTGGCTGGCGCGGTTCACCCGCCCGCAGCGGGGACGTGACAGCGGTGAGCGGTTGCGGGTGATGCCTGCGCTGGTTCCCGTGGAAGGCCGGGAGAACAAGCACGCCGCACCGGTCACGTCCCCCGTGCGGACCCAGACCGCACGGCACGAGACCGCGCTGCTGGTCCCGGCCGGCGGGACATGGAACGACGACGCGCAGTCCGCGATCGTGCCGATGCGCACCCGCACCACCCGCGAAAGCGACGCTGTGGTGGTGGTGCCGCTGCGCAACAACAACCGGGTCAAAGAGGTGCTGGATCCGCTGGACACCTTCGCCGCGGGCGGCACCCATCACGCGCTGGCGATGGCGATGCGCAACAACACACCCCGTGGCAACCCGGCGCAGATGTGCACGCCGGTGGGTGAACCGCTGCGCACGCTCACCACCGACGGACATCAGAGCCTGGTGACCTGGGACCCGAACGTACTCTACGCCTACGACACCGGCCGCCTGCGCGGCCTGGACACGCCGTTGCCGACACAGACCACTGTGGAGGGTGACGCGGTCATGCGGGCCGCGCCGTCGATCAAGGACTGTTTGTTTCGGATGCTGCTGGTCGAGGAGATCAAACTCGGGATGGCGTTCCCGGCCGGGTTCGTGCTGTTGGGCACGTCCAAACGCGTCAAGGTCCGGATGTGCGGCAACGCCGTCACCCCACCGGTCTCCCGCGACCTGTGGGCCGCCGTGGTCGAAGCCATCACCCGCGACGATGTCACGTCCCTCAGTGGCGCGACACCGTCAGCGGTGACAGCGGCATGACCATCCGCACCCTCTGCACCCGTCGTTCCATCGCGTCGCACTGACGCAGAAAGGCAGGCTGCCATGACCACCGCCGCTCAGCATCGGCCTGACGACCGGCACCTGCACCCCGTCGACAACACCGGCGACGACACCGACCCGCCGCGGGCGGGAACCCGCCAGCTGATCCGGGTCGGGTCCGACCCGGAAACGATCCGGGAGTTGACCCGGGCGTTGGACGAGCGGGTCATTCCGGACACCTACGTCACCGACGGCGCCCCGGTGGTCATCGAACCGGTGTCCGGAGCGGGGGACGTGACCTCCGGCGATGAGGACGTGCCGATGCCGCTGGCCGTGTCGGTGCTGCGCCCGCCGCTGCTGGCCAGCCTGCTGGCCGAACAGGCCACCGTGGTCGACGACAAAGGCGAAGTCACCCCCCGCCGCGAAGTCCTGGCCGCGGTCCTGGCCCGCCAGTCCTGGCCAGGGTTGCCGCCGTTGCGGCGGGTGATCTCCACACCGGTGCTGCGCCCCGACGGCACGCTGCTGCAAACCCCCGGCTACGACCGCGCCACCGGCTTCTACCTGACCACCGGTTCTCTGGTACTCGATCCGGTCCCGGACAAACCGACCCCGCAGCAGGTCAACGAGGCCTGCGAGTTCCTGCTCGACCGGTTTTTGGTGGACTTCCCGTGGCGCACGCCGGCCGACCGCGCCAACTACCTCGGGTTGCTGGTCACGCCGATCATCCGGCCGTTCACCCGGACGCTCTCGCCGTTCGGGATCGTGGACGCCACCATGCCCGGCTCCGGCAAAACCATCCTGACCAGCTGTGTCGGGCTGCTGGTCGGCCAACGGGTGCTGACCTGGACCGACAGCGAGGACGAACTGCGCAAGTCCATCACCACCGTGCTGGCCGACTCGGTCGGCGCGGTGGTGTTCGACAACCTCGAAGAGGGCACCGTCATCAACTCCGCCAACCTGGCCCGGCTGGTCACCGAACGCACCTGGACCGACCGCAAACTCGGCACCAACTCCGCCGCCGTGTACGACAACGACCGGCTCTGGCTGGCCACCGGCAACAACCTGCGCACCGGCGGCGACATGGCCTCACGCACCATCTGGGTCCGGCTCGACCCGGACTGCCCGCGGCCGGAAGCCCGCACCGGGTTCTCCATCCCTGATCTGGACTCGTGGATCCTCGACCCGGCCAACCGGGCCACCGTCCTGCGGCACGTGCTGACCCTGATCCTGGACTGGACCGCGCACGGCGCACCCGTCTCAAACACCGTGCCGGAGATGCGGCAGTTCACCCGCTGGGCACGCTGGGTCGGCGGGTTCCTGGAACACCACGGCGTCCCGTCGTTCCTGGCCAACACCGAAAGCGCCCGGGAACTGGACGACGACGCCGCCGAATGGCAAGCGTTTCTGCTGCGCTGGCACCAACTGCACGGCGAGACCGCACTGTCAGCCAACGATGTCCGCCGCAGCGCCGAACCCGACATCGGCGGCGACCCCTGGAACGGACTGTTCCCGACCACCCCGGCAGGGAAGCTGCTGTCGGTGAAATCGCTCGGCCGCCGGCTCACCGGTCAGGTCGGCCGCTGGCGCGGTGACATGGTGCTCCGGTCGGCTACCGACCCGGCCACCAACGCCCGCATCTACTGGGTCAAACGATCAAGCTCGGACTGACCCCCCGAAATCAAACCCGGAAACCCGGAAACCCGGAAAACACCACCTGACCAGCACATGCAACCGCCGGGTTTCTCCTCGCCTCGTCCGGTTCAAACCCGGAAACCCGGCACTTCCGGGTTTGCAAACCCGGAGATCAACTCAAACCCGGCACCTGTTTTCCCAGGTCAACACACGTGCGCCGGGTTTCCGGGTTTAAAACCCCTACAACCCGCCCCCTCGGTTACAGCCACACCAGACAGGCTGAAACCGAGGGGGCAGACGTAGGGGACGTGACACCCCGCACACACCATGCCAGGCGGCATGACCACTTCGGACAGAACAGCGCGCTTGACAGGGCCTATCCCTTTTCCCTCCCTCAAAGATTCAAGAGAGGTCACTATGGCCATGCCGATTTGGCAAACCGTGATCACGGTCGTATCCACGCTGGTGGCCACTGTCACCGGTGCTGTGGTGGGCAGTGTCCTGAAAAGCCGGGCAGACTCCGCTGGCAGAGTGCACGAGTGGCAGGTGACTGTGGTGGAGATCTACGGCGACCTGATGACCGCGCTCTCGAACCACTACGCGGCCATGTGGGATCTGGAAGCGGCACGTATCAGGAACAACGCCATGCAGATCGAATCCACACTGGCCGCGACACTGGCGACCCGTAGCGCGGTCACCCGACCGCACACCCAACTTGCCGTGCTGGCTCCCCTGCTACGACCGCACGTCGATCGCGCCGTTCAGGCGGTGTACGCGATGGACACTGCGCTTGAGGATCAGGCCAGCCGCACAGAGGAACGCCTGACAGCCAGTCGCCACGCAGCGAAAGCCGCGATGAAGGCCCTCGAAACCGAGATGGCCGCTGTCATGGCCGGCCTGGGCGCGGGCCTGCCCGGCCGCTGACCCACCACCGCAACGCACTGCCAGCGCCACCCCGGTACACCGCAACGCCCGGGGCGGCGCCCCGGGGCAGCCTGGCTCGGGCAACTGTGGAGACGGCCCACCGAAGAACATCCCGTGTCCGAAACGGAATGGCAGGCCAGCCGTGGCGCCGGACACGCCCGCAACAGGCGCATGGTCGCACTCGTGCCGACGTGTGCCTGGCGTTCATCCGCGACAACTCGCCCGGCGCGTCCGGCCGCGCACGTGAAGCACGCAACGCCGCCGGAATACCGGGGGAGACGCAGGGGGACGTGACACCTCACTACGGCCGTCCCAGCGCGCCCAGGACGCCAACCGCCCCATCGGGACAGCCCACTGGCGCCCACACGCGTTGATGCACGGTCAGAACGGGAGAACCATCACGATGACCACCGTCGGTACCCAGCCCACCGGCGAACCGCTGTATTACCTGCCGAGTGAAGTGGCCACCATGCTCCGCTGTTCGGAGTGGTGGGTGAAGGAACAAGCCCGGAAGCGCCGAATCCCCTTCAGCTGGATAGGCGGCGGTTACCGGTTCACGGCCGAGCACATCGAACAGATCGTGGCCCTGTTCGAGCGCCGCCCAACTGACGAACCGGCCACCTCAGCGTCTGCGCAGACGCACTCACGTCGCCCCCATGCCTCGACAGGCGCGCAAGTGACGCGGCTTACCGCGCGCAGACCGCGGCGGGCACGCCGGGCAGCCAGCTAGTTCAGAACCACAACGAGTGCCCGCCATCCGCACCGGAATGGCGGGCACTCGTCGAGCAAGGGCAGGTCAAGTTGGGATACGCCGAAAACCGCGGGACCTACTACCGCGGGCGGTACAAAATCGCTCCGGGCAAGTACGGCACAGTCAGCGATGCCACTGGCGCCACCATCAAGTTCCGGACCAAACGCGAAGCTGAGCAGGCTGCGGATGACGAAGAGGCCAAGGTGCGGGCTGGCAGATGGCGGAACCGATCGGTCGGCCAGGTGCCCTTCGGCATGTACGTGTCCGAGTGGTACGCCCGGCAGGATCTCGCCGCGTCCACTATGGAGACCTACCGGGCGGACATCGAGAACCATCTACTACCGGAGTTCGAGGATAAGCCGCTCGCCGACATCCTCGGCCCGGCCATCACCCAATGGGAGAAGCAGGAGACGGCGGCTGGCTACGCGCCCAAGAGCATCAAGAACTGGCGGGCGTTGCTCCACCTCATCTTGCAGGACGCTTACGACGAAGATTTGATCGACACAAACCCCGCAGCTAGGCGGCGGGGCAGGGGCAAACGCGCCGGACGAGCCAGCCACCGTGGACCAGAAAAGATCATCACCGATCCATTGGGCGCCCTTCTTATTGCTGAGCGGGCTGCTCTGCTCGCGGGCAGGGACGACGAATTCGTGGCCTGTGTGCTCGCGACGTACACCGGCATGCGCTGGGGTGAGGTTGTTGGGCTGGAAACAGAATTCGTGCGCCCCGGGTCGATTCGGATTGAGTGGCAGCTGTACCAACTGGATACAGGCGAGTTCGTTCGCTGCCCACCCAAGGACGACAGCTATCGCACCGTCGACTCGCCGCGTTTCCTCAGTGATCTGCTGGGCGACCATATTAGACGGACCGAGCTGCGGCCGTGCCCATGTCACGGCCGGACGTACGTCTTCCGAGGGCTGGGCGCCGCGAATGGTGCAGTCCGGAGAGTAGGCGCGACGTTGGTCGACGTTGCCCGGCGAGCGGGTGTCTCACCCGCCACGGTGTCGGCGTTCCTCAACCGCCCGGGTGCGGTAGCCGCCCAGACACGGACGAGGATCGAAGCGGCCGTCACCGATCTCGGGTACGTCCGTGGCGGTTCGTCGGGCGAGTCGGCACCGCATTGGCGCCGGAATGGTTTCGCAACGTGGGTGTTCCACCCGGCGGTGACGGGCTGGTATCAGAGGAAAGGGCGGTTCGAGGCGCGGCCCGTGCCGGTGCGCGGCGAACCGTGGCCGGGCGTTCCGGTTCGAGGGCGGAGCGCTTCCAGTCGAGCGGATGCGTGCTGGCTGCCCATCGCCCAGGGCCTGACGCCGCACGGGCTGCGTCACACGCACAAGACACGGATGCGGGGACTGCGCACGCCGCCGAAATTGATGGATGACCGGCTCGGACACCTGGACGGCACGGTCCAGGCCAACTACGACCACGTCACACGCGAGATGCGACAGGAGTTGATGGCCGGGCTGACGGCTGAGTGGGAGGCGGCTCTCGACGCACGACTGGCGATGTGGCCAACCTCACCGGTGGCTGTGCTCAACGATCTGCTGCAGGCGCGGGCACGGGGGGCTTAGACGACGGACGGTGTACATGCCGGAAAACCGTTCGGGCGCTGTGGGTTCCAAGGTCGCGCAGCAACCGTCAGACCAAGATCGTCTCCCAAATTTCTCCCAAACGCGAAGATGCCCTTTCCTCCGGAGTGGAAGAAAGGGCATCTGACCTGCGGGTGAGTGACGGGACTTGAACCCGCGACTTCCTGGACCACAACCAGGTGCTCTACCAACTGAGCTACACCCACCATGCTTCTTGCTGAAGCGACAGTATCGTAGCGCGCCCTCGGCAGCAGCTGAAATTCGGGTCAGGTGTCGGCGTTGAGCACGCGTTCCGCGGCTGCCCGGGCCTCTTCGCTCGTCGGGCCTGGTTGGGGGACGAAGGCCGTGCTGCGGTAGTAGGCGAGCTCCTTGATCGACTCGCGGATGTCCGCCAGGGCTCGGTGCGCCAGGCCTTTGCCTGGCTGTGCGTAGTAGATCCGGGGGTACCAGCGGCGGCACAGCTCTTTGATCGAGGAGACGTCCACCATCCGGTAGTGCAGGTGGGCGTCGAGTGCCTTCATGTCCCTGGCGATGAAGCCTCGGTCGGTCGCGATCGAGTTGCCCGCCAGCGGCGCGCTGCGGGCTTCGGGCACGTGGGTGCGCACGTAGTCGAGGACCATCCGTTCCGCGTCGGCCAGTGTCACGGTCGAGCGGCGGACTTCTTCGGTGAGGCCGGACTTGGCGTGCATCTCCCTGACCACCTCGGGCATGTTCGCCAGCACGTCGTCCGAGGCGTGGATCACCACGTCCACTCCTTCGCCGAGGATGTTCAGCTCGGCGTCGGTCACCAGCGCCGCGATCTCGATCAGGGCGTCGTTCACCAGATCGAGTCCGGTCATCTCGCAGTCGATCCACACCAGATGGTCGCTCACCTGGTCGAGCCTATCCCGAGAGCCCGGCCGGGGCCTCCGACCTGCGGTACGCGTGTCCCGGTCGCCCCGGGTCACGTGATCGAAGGCACACGGCCGCTCAGACGGACGGGACGTTCCCGCCGTCGATGCGGTACTCCTCGCCGGTGATCCACGAGGCCCGGCCGGACACCAGGAAGGCGACCAGGTCGGCGACCTCCTGGGCCGTCCCGGGCGGCCGAGCGGCACGCCGCCGAGTGCTTTCAGCAGCTCGGCGCGGGCGGTGTCCGGGTCGTCGGAGAACTTGGCCAGGACCTTGCGTGCCCCTTCGGTCTCGATGAACCCGGGCAGCACGGCGTTGACCCTGATCCCGCGCGGCCCGAGTTCGGCCGCGAGGCCCTTGCTGTACGCGGTCAGCGCGGCTTTGGCGCTGGCGTAAGGCAACGGGCCGGTCGTCGGGATCACCCGCGCGATCGATGTGACGTGCACGATCGCGCCGGAGTCCATGTGCGGGATCAGTGCCCGGTCGATTCGTACCGGGGCCAGGAGGTTCAGGTCGAGCACGCTCTGCCAGTCCTGATCGCGGTACGACTCGGCGGTGCCCGGCTCGAACTGGAACCCGCCCGCGTTGTGCACCACGATGTCGATGCCACCGAACGCTTCCAGCACTTCCCCGGCCACCTCGGTGGCCTGCGAGGCCACGTCCGCCTTGATGAACAGTTCGACGGGGGAGTCGGCGGCCGAGCGTGCGGTCGTGGCCACTCGCATGCCGTCCTCGGTCAGGCGCTCGACGATCGCCGCGCCGATGCCCTTGGTCCCGCCGGTCACCAGTGCGCGCTTGGTCATGTCAGTACCCCGGCTTCGTCGAGAGGATCATCAGCGTCGTGATCTTGTCGCCGGTGACGGTGAAGTGGTAGCTGAGCACGAGCGGGTCCGGCAGGCCGGTCTTGTCGTACGTGCCGTCCAGTTCGGCGTCGACGATCCACGTGTCGTAGTGCCGCCGGACGTTCACGACGTCCATGGTCACCTTCGCGCCGACGATCTCCTTGTCGACGAAGCGCCCGATGGACTCCTTGCCCCAGAAAGTCCGCTGGTCGTCGATGACCAGGGCGTCGTCGGGGAACGTCGCGAGCATGCCGTCGGCGTCGTGGGCGTTCCCGGCGTTGATGAAGTCGTTCACCACGGTTGGCAGTTCTGTCATGCCATCGACGTTAGGAGCATCCGTTGAGACGATCCATGTTCATGACCCGCTCGTTCATGTCTGATCGTCTGACGAAGCGCTGGTACGCTGGTGTGATGGACATCATCGGTGAGGCGATCGCCGCGATGCGCGCAGGCCGGCCGACGTCTGCGCGATGCAGCCTGCGAGCGCCCTGGGGCATGCGGTTCCCCGCGATGGGCGGCGCCGGTTTCCACGTGATCCTGGAGGGCGCGGCCTGGATGCTGCCGCCCGGCGACGCGTCCCCGATCCGCCTGAACGTCGGCGACGTGGTCTTCGTGTCACACGGCCGCAGCCACGCGCTGGTCGACGATCCCGCGTCACCGCAGTTCCCGATGGGCGGCGTCGCGGCCGAGGACATCCCCGACGGCGACGGCCCGCGGACCTCGATGCTGTGTGGTTCGTATTACCTCGACCAGGTCCGCCCGCACCCGCTGTTCGCGGCACTGCCGGAGGTCATCCACCTGCCCGCCCGCGCGGCGCCCGAGCCCGGTGTCCGCTCCATTGTGGAACTCCTCGGCACCGAGATGGACTCCCGCCAGCCGGGGACAAGCGCGGCCGTCCCCGCGTTGCTGGACCTGTTGCTCCTATACGTCGTGCGAACCTGGTACCGGAAGCAGTCCGGCGGCTGGGCGTCCGCGTTGGACGATCCGGCGATCTTGGCGGCACTGACCCGGATCCAGCGCGAACCGGCGGCACAGTGGACAGTCGCAGGCCTGGCCGAGCACGCCGGGCTGTCCCGGGCGACGTTCGCCCGCCGGTTCACCGAGCTGGTGGGCGAACCGCCGCTGACCTACCTCACGTGGTGGCGGATGACCAAGGCGGGCCAGCTGCTGACCCGAGGTGACCAGCCTCTGTCCGCGATCGCCCGGCAGGTCGGATATCGGTCGGAGTTCGCGTTCAGCAAGGCGTTCAAGCGGGAGTTCTCCTTGTCCCCCACGGACTATCGCCGCCGGCGCCGGGCCGAAGTCCAAATGGTCGACGCGTGACGAACCATGCTCAGAGCTTGCGCCAGACCAGTCGGGTGAGGGTCGCCGCGACCGTCGCCAAAGGCGGCTGAGGACGGGACCGCGCCTCCGGTGCCGTTTCGGGCATCATGCGGTACAGGAGGTTCGCGACCCGGCGGGAAGTCCGGGGCGCGATCATCCGGGTGACCTCCAAAGCCACGCCCTCAGGGCGGTTGGCCACCTCCGGCCGGCGGACCAGGGCGTTGATCACCATCTCGGCCGCGCGTCGCGGGGACAGGGCGGGCATCGCCCGGTAAGCGGCCGTGGAGATCATGGGCGTCCGGACCAAAGGCATCCGGACCGAGGTGAAAGTGATGCCGTCGGCCAGCGTCTCGCGTCCCGCCACCCGGCCGAACTCCTCGATCGCCGCCTTGGAGGCCAGGTACGCCGCGAACCGGGGCGTGTCGCTCTGCAACCCCATCGTCGTCACGGTGACCACGTGACCGAAACGGCGTTCCCGCATGTGCGGCAACAAGCCCAGAGTGAGTCGCAGGGGCGCGTAGTAGTTCAGGGCCATGGTCCGCTCGAAGTCGTGCATCCGGTCGACCGACAGGTACACCGACCGGCGGATCGAGCGGCCCGCGTTGTTCACCAGCATGTCGACCGCGGAGTGTTCGGTCAGCACCTGTTTGATCAACGCGTCCACGGCCGCACCGTCGGTCAGGTCGCAGGGATATGCCCAGGCCGAACCGCCGAACGACGAGATCTCCGCTCGCACCGAGTCCAGTTCGGAGGCACGGCGGGCGACCAGGAAGACCTGCGCGCCACGGCGAGCCGCCGCCAGCGCGGTCGCGCGGCCGATGCCGGAGGACGCGCCGGTGATCAGGATTCGCCGTCCTGCCAACGGGTCCGACCGGTCGGCCCGGCGGGCGCGGTACGGATCCAGGTGATCGGACCAATACCGCAGCAACCGGGGCGCGTAAGAAGCCAACGGCGGCACCGAGAGACCGCTTCCGGCCAGCGCCGCGACCGTCGCGGACGTGGTGAACTCGGCTCGCAAAGCCATGTGCGGCACGATCTCCGGCGGAACTCCCAGTTCCGTCAGGACCGCCGAGCGGGCCTCCCGGCCACCGGGAAGCCGGTCGACCGCAAGCGCGCCAACGGATCCCAGAGCGCGGAGACCGGACACGCGGGGACTGGCGACGATCCGGGGAGCGCCGGCGGGCTTCGCGAAGGCGTTGTACACCTCGGCCAGGGTCTGGTTGCGCGGAGCCACAAGGTGATATGTCGACCCTGACGGTGCCGGGGAGTGCATGAGGTGCACCAGCGCGTCGACGACGTAGTCGACGGGCACGATGTTGGTCGAGCCGAGGTCCGGCACGACGAGGGGCAGCCGGGCAGGCAGCCGGGACAGCCGGGTGATCGCGGGCAGGAAGTAGTACGGGCCGTCGATCTTGTCCATCTCACCGGTCCGGGAATCACCCACCACCGCCGAGGGCCGATAAACCTTCCAAGGCACCGCGTTCTGGTCGCGGACCAGCTTTTCCGCTTCGAACTTCGTCGCGTGATAGGGCGAGGGCAGGTGCTGGCCGAGATCAAAATCCCGCTCGGTGAAACGCCCGCGATGATCTCCCGCCACCGCGACCGAGGAAACGTGGTGCAACCATTTGGCGCCCACCCGTCCGGCGAATTCGATCACGTTCCGGGTGCCGTCCACATTCGTGACCTGATTGGCTTCGGCAGCGGCGGTGAAATCGTAGATCGCGCCGAGGTGCACCACGTGATCCACGCCGGCCACATCGGGCAACGGTGCCGTCAGGTCGCCGACGACCGGGACGACCCGCCCGGCCGGCCATGTCCGGGCGAGCGCGTCGAACCGGCCGAGCGAACCGGGGCGCACGAGCACGTGCACCGCGGTGCAGTCCGGCAGGGTGAGCAGCCGCGACACCACTCTGCTGCCCAGGAACCCGGTCCCGCCCGTCACGAAGTATCCGGTCATGGCGGAACCCTATCTACTGGCGAGTAGGAATCAAACCCTACTGGTCGTGGATCGCCGACGCGTCCACTACCGCGTCGCGCAGTGCCGCACGCAGTCTGCCCACGTCAAGCGGGGTCAGCACGGCCGTCTCGCCTGGTGGGGAGACGAGCACCACGCGCCCACCGCTGACGAACACCGTCAGGTCACGCCGCCGTCCCGCGATGTCACGGCAGCTCACGGACCATTCCTTGCGGGTGTTCACCTCTGTCTGACCTCCACGGTCGTATGGCCAACGCTTCTGCTACCCGTGGGTGAGACGGCTGAGGTGCGGCGCCGTGACGCGTGCGCGAAGGTTTTTCCCACTATTGTTTCCCGAACCCGTTCCGTAGTTGTCGATCTTGAAGCTGACTGAGCCTACAAGGTGATACGTCACCGGAACGGCCACAGTTTGGTATATCCGCGATTTCGACTCGACCGATCGGGTGACGCCCGGTCATCGATCGTGGAGAGCGGAGATCGTCGGTGGCATCCTGTTGCGGTGCTTGACCCTCCCCGGCAGGTGACCTCGACAGTTGACATGACAACTATCACATTTTCACCCCGCCGGGTGAGAACCGCGGAAGCGCACCGGTGACCGGTCGCGCGCCGAGCTCGTCGTCACACCTCCGGCTGGCTGACGAGTACTTCCTGGTGGCCCACAACCACGACACGGACACGATCGTGCCGCGCCTGCACGACACCGGGATCGATCTCGGCCTGGCCGGGGCACTGCTGGCCGAGCTGGTGCTGGAACGCAGGCTGCGGGTCGTGGACGGGCGCGTCATCGTCTTCGACCCGACACCACCGAACGACCAGCTGGCCGCGAGCGTGCTGCGGGACATCGTGATGGAGCCGCCGCTGAGCATCCGCGTCTGGCTGGAGTACCTCAGTCAGGACGCCCGGGACAAGGTCGGCAGCAGGCTGCACGTCGCCGGGCACCTCGCCCAGACCCGCCAGCGCAAATGGTGGGGCGGCACCGCCGTGCAGTACCGGACGGTCAACGCCGAGCAGGCACTGATCCCCGAGGTACGGCTGCACGAACTGCTGGCCCGGCCGCACCCCGACATCCAGTTCGCCAGGATCAGCAAGGACCACAAGCTGATGCGGGACGTCACGCTGGCCGCGCTGGCGCACTCGACGGGCCTGCTGAGCGCCTTGCTCTGGTACCACGGCCCGCACCGGGCGCGCTCCCAGCTGGACGAGATGCGCCGCGCGCTGCCGGACCCGTTGCTCGAACTCGCCAAGCAGACTGAGGCCGCGGTCGGCGACGCGGTGCTTGGCCGCCGCCGTTGACCTTCGCGAAGGAGCTTTGCTTTGGTAGACAACAACTTAGCTTCTCCCAGCACGGCGCTCGTCCGGGTTGGACGCAGCCGTGTGTCGTCCGCGCTCGCCCGCAACCGGCTCGGGGTCGCGTCGATCGTGTTCTTCATCGTGTCCGCGGCGGCGCCGCTGACGGTGATCGGCAGCGGCGCCGTGCTGACGTTCGCCAACACGAAGACCATCGGGATTCCCATCGCGTACGCGGTGATCGCGGTCGTGCTGGCCCTGTTCGCGGTCGGCTACGTCGCCATGTCGCGGCACATCACCAACGCGGGCGCGTTCTACACCTATGTGGCGCAGGGCCTTGGCCGCGTGCCCGGCGTCGGTGCCTCGTTCGTCGCCGTGCTGGCGTACAACGCGATGCAGGTCGGCCTGTACGGCGGTTTCGGCGCGATCCTGGCCAGTCACCTGAACACCTGGTTCGGCTGGAGTGTCCCGTGGTGGGCGCTGGCTCTGCTGGCGTGGCTGGTGATCGCGGTCCTCGGCGTGCTGAGGATCGACTTCAACAGTCGCGTGCTCGCGGTCCTGCTGACGGCCGAGTGCCTGATCATGTTGGTGTTCAACGTGGTCGAGCTGGGCAATCCGGCCGACGGCACGATCACGTTCGACTCGTTGTCGCCGTCGAACCTGGTGACCGCCGGGGTCGGCGCGTTGCTGGTGACGGCGGTGACCGGGTTCGTGGGCTTCGAGGGCGGAGCGGTGTACGCCGAGGAGAGCCGTGACCCGAGACGTACGGTCGCACGAGCGACGTACATCGCCGTGGCGTTCGTCGGCGTGCTGTACGCGGTGTCCGCGTGGGCGCTGACGGTGGCGATCGGGCCGGACAGGATCGTGGACGCGGCGACACAGCAACAGGCCGACCTGATCTTCACGTTCAACGCGGGCTTCCTCGGCGGCTGGATCGTCGACACCGGCCGGATCCTGATCGTGACGAGCCTCTTCGCGGCGCTGGTGAGCTTCCACAACACCGTCGCGCGGTACCTGTTCGCCCTGGGGCGCGAGAAGGTCCTGCCCGCCGGCCTGGGGTCGACCAATCGCCGGACCGGCTCGCCCTACGTCGGATCGTTGACGCAGACGGTGCTGGCGTTCGGGGTGATCGTCGTGTTCGCCGCGGCGGGGCTGGATCCGTTGATCGACCTGATGTACATCGGCACGACGTTCGGCGGCCTCGGCGTGGTCATCCTGATGGCGCTGACGTCCATCTCGGTCATCGGGTACTTCGGCAGGCGCGGGGACACCGGCGAGAACGCGTGGCGCAAGTTCGTCTCCCCGGCCATCGCGGCGATCCTGCTGCTGGTCGTGCTCTGGTTGACCCTCGACCAGTACTCCACGTTGCTCGGCCTGCCGGCCGGCCATCCCGCCGTGTGGATACTGCCGTTGACGTTCGCCGTGTTCGGCGTCGCGGGGATCTGCTGGGGCGCGTACCTGAAGTCGGCGAGGCCGTCGGTCTACGCGGCGATCGGCCTGGGCGCCAACAGTGTCATCGGCCGGGCCAGCCAGGACCTGCCCGCCCGCACGGACTCCTCCGGGGTGATCCCGGCGATCACGAGCCCGGGCCTGGCGATGGGCCCGATCCGGCACGAGGTCTTCCGGATCGGCGCGGACCACCCGATCGGCCCGGTCAGCCGCGTGCTGAGCGAGGCGTTCGTGACCGGCGAGGTCGCCGAGTGGCTCGTGCCGGACCCCGAGGACCGCCGCCGGATCTACCCGGCGTACTGGGCCATGGCGGTCGAACACGCGTTGGGCGTGGGAGAGGTGTTCGCCGGAGGCGAGCTGTCGGGTGTTTCGGTGTGGTACCCGGCGGTTTTCGGGCCGCCGCACGCTTCGCCGCGCGACTGGGACCAACGTATCGACGTGATGTGCGGGCCGTACGCGCCGCGGTTCCACGCGCTGCACCACGCGATGGACGCCGCGCATCCCAAGGCGCCTCATCATTACCTCGCGTACGTCGCGGTGCTTCCGGAGTTGCAAAGCCGGGGGATCGGCACGGCGTTGGTGCAGCACCGGTTGCGCGAGCTGGACATCGCCTCGATGCCCGCGTATCTCGAAGCCACGAACCGCAGGAACCTCGCCCTGTACGTCCATCTGGGATTCCAGCCGACCGGCGGCCCGATCGCTCTGCCGGACAACGGGCCGAAGCTGTACCCCATGTGGCGGCCACCCTCAGTCCACAGAGGACTCTGACCGGTAAACCCCCAGTACCCCCTCGTGAGTGTTTATCCGTGTTCTAACCCTGATAAACACTCACGAGGGGTTTTATGGGTAAAGGGGTTGCGGGCGGGGGTATGTTCGTGCCATGGAGAAGAAGCTGACTCGGAAGTGTCCTGTCGCCGCGGCGACGGGAGCACGCCGACAGCAGCGCGTGACCCGGAGGTGCGACGCGGCCGCGTCATGAGCGGCGCGTTCCTCGCGGGGGTAGTGGCTGGTTACGGCGTCGCGATCCCCGTCGGGGCGATCGGTGCCTTGCTGATCAGTCTGACCGCGAGAACCTCGTTGCGGGTCGGCGCCGCCGCGGCCCTCGGTGTCGCCACGGCGGACGGGGTGTACGCCCTGGTCGCCGTCCTTGGTGGCGCAGCGATCGCCAACCTGATCGGACCCATCGCGGGCCCGATGCGTTGGGCCGCTGCGGTCGTGCTGATCGCGTTGGCGGTCAAGACGGTCGTCGACGCACGCAAACGGGGTCGTGAAAAGGAAGTCACGGCCCGGAGTGCCTACTTCGGACTGCTGGGACTGACCATCCTGAACCCCGCGACGATCATCTACTTCGGAGCGCTCGTGCTCGGCATGCGGGCCGATGTCGTGCCCGATCTGGTGCACGGCATGGTGTTCGTGCTCGGCGCGCTGCTGGCGTCAGCGAGTTGGCAACTCCTGCTCGCCGGTGGTGGCAGCGTCGTCGGTCGCGTGCTCACCGGGCAACGAGGCCGCATGATCACGGCCATCGTCTCCAGCGCCGTGATCACTGTCCTCGCGGTTCGGCTTGTGACGGGTTAGCGTGACGTACGCCAGCGCCGACCCGACGGCGACCGAGCCCATCAGCACGGCCATGGCCAGCGCGCCGTGCCCGGCCAAGGGCGCGAGGCCGCCGCCGATGATGAACTGCGAGATGCCGATCAGCGCGGACGCCGCGCCCGCGTTGTCCGCCTGATCGGCCAAGGCGAGCGCGGAGGCGTTCGGCATCACGATGCCGACACTCGACACGATCAGGAACATCGGCGCCAAGACCACGAACAGTCCCGCCCCGGCGGCGACCGCGACGATCAGTCCGGCGCCGCCGGCCAACCCGGCACCCAGACCGGCCACGACAAGCCGGCGCGGCGGAACACGGCCGACCAGCCAGCCGCCGATCTGGCCGGCGAGCACGATCCCGACCGAGTTGACCCCGAACACCCAGCTGTACTGCTGGGGCGAGAGGCCGTAGACGTCCTGCAGGACGAACGGCGAACCGGAGATGTACGCGAAGATCGCCGCGAACAGCAAAGCGGAAGTCAAGGCGTAACCGAGGAAAACCCGATCCCGCAGCAGTCCGCCGTAGGAGCGGAGCACCGCGCCGACCCGTGCGGGCCTGCGTCGCGACGACGGCAACGTCTCCGGCAAGGCGAAAACAGTCGACAGCAGCAGGACCACGCCGAACGCCGCCAGGACGACGAAGACCCCGCGCCACGACGTGACCTGCAGCAGCTGTCCGCCGATCACCGGCGCCAGGATCGGTGCCAGCCCGGTGACCAGCATCATCGTCGAGAAGAACCGGGCGAGCGCGACCCCGGAGAACAGGTCACGGACCGCGGCGCGGGCGATCACGATCCCGGTCGCGGCCCCGAGCCCTTGGACGAACCGGAACGCGACAAGCGCGTACGCCGACGGAGCGAAGGCGCACGCGACGGACGCGATGGCGTACAACACCAAGCCGAAGACGAGCGGTCGTCGCCGTCCGTAAGCATCGGACAGTGGCCCGGCGACGGCCTGGCCGAGTGCGAGACTGATCACGAACGCCGTCAGGGTCAGCTGGATCTCGGACGCCGAAGCGTGCAGCTGATCGGTCATCGCCGGAAAACCCGGCAGATACATGTCAATCGACAACGGCGCGAAAGCGGACAAAGCCCCCAGGATGAGCGTGAACCGCAGCCTGCCTGGCACGCTCACATGCACGAGCCCTCGACCGGCTGGACGGGGATGATCCGGCGCAGTAGTCCCCGTAAGACGTCGCGTTCCTCGGTCGTGAGGTCGCCGAGCACCTGGTCTTCGACCAGCTGGAGACGCTGGTAGAGCTTCGCCTGCAACTCCCGGCCGGCCTCGGTCGGCACCGGGATGCGGGCGCGGCGGTCGTTGGGGTCGGGCGTGCGGACCACGAGTCCTTGCCGCTCCAGCTTGTCGAGCAGCGCGGTCATCGTCGTCTTGTCCACGCCCAACGCGTGCCCCAGCGCGAGCTGGCTGTATGGGCGGGCGTCAGGGTGTGAGTTCTGGACGAGCGCGGTCAGCACGATGTGGCCGCGGATGGTCGTGCCGTGGGCGTTGGCCTCGGCGTCCATGGCCTCGCGCAGCCCGTGTGCGGCTCGGTTGAGCAGCCAGTTCACGTCGAAGTGCTGCAGGCACCGCTGGTCGACCACACCGGTCGCCATGACGTTCTCGTCCACGCTGGCAGTTTACGGGAGACCGGTGTGACCGGAGATATTCTTGACTCAGAACATCTTGATTCGTATCTTCTCGGTTATGACGAACTTGCTGCACATCGACTCGAGCATCCAGGGCGCCCACTCGCACTCGCGGCCGGTGAGCGCCGCGTTCGCCGAGTCGTGGCGCACGGCCAACCCGGACGGCGGGTACACGTACCGTGACTTCGCGGTTGATCCGGTCGGGCACGTGACCGGCCTGTACATGACGGCTGCGAACGTGCCCGCCGACGAGCGCACGCCGGAGATGCGGGCGGAGTACGACAAGGTCAAACCGTTGCGCGACGAGCTGCTCGCGGCGGACGTGATCCTGCTGGGCGTGCCGATGTACAACTTCACGATCCCGTCGACCATCAAGACCTGGTTCGACCACGTGCTCGTGCCCGAGCTGCGGGCCGACCCGGAGACCGGGCGGGGGCCGCTCAACGGCAAGAAGGTGTTCGTGGTGACCGCGCGCGGCGGTTCGTACGGGCCGGGCACCCCGAAGGAGAGCTGGGATCACCAGGAGCCGCTGCTGCGGCTGTACTTCAACGGGCTCGGGCTCGACGAGGACCTGACGTTCGTGCACACCGAGATGACACTGGCCTACGTCGTGGAGCACCTCAAGCAGTTCCAGCACATCGCGGACACCTCCAAGGAGAACGCGTACAAGGCCGTCCAGGAGCTGGCCGCGATGGCCTGAGTGCGGGCTTTTAGTCCGAAAGTAGGCTGACACCTCCGGCCGACTGTGTGAATCTGCTTGCTATCGAGCTCGAATGTGCAGATTTGAGCAGGAGGTGTCATGAGCGATCAGGTCTCCCGTCGGTCGTTGCTCGCGGCCGGTGCGGCGCTCGGCCTGGGTTCGGGGGCCCAGGCCGAGG
Organism: Kibdelosporangium persicum; assembly: GCF_013280595.1. Taxonomy (GTDB): domain Bacteria; phylum Actinomycetota; class Actinomycetes; order Mycobacteriales; family Pseudonocardiaceae; genus Kibdelosporangium; species Kibdelosporangium persicum. The sequence continues at coordinate 66,432 of NZ_JAAATY010000008.1, read as the reverse complement.
CGCAGGCCCAGGAGGATCAGCAGGACTGGCCCCGTCAGCAGGGGCGCAGCATGATCGGCGTGCCGTTCGAGCGGCATGACACGGTCCGCGTCGCGATCATCGGCCTGGGCAACCGGGGCGGCGGGATGATCGGGTCGTTCCTGGCCGTCCCCGGCGTCAAGGTCACCGCGTTGTGCGACGTCAACGCGGATGCGGCGGCACGCGCGGCGAAGGCCGTCACCGACGCGGGCCAGCCCGCGCCCGCCCTGTACACCAAGGGCGAGCACGACTACGAGAACATGCTCCGGCGCGACGACATCGACCTCGTCTACGTCGCCACGCCGTGGGAATGGCACGTGCCGATGGCGTTGGCCTCGGTCCGTGAAGGCAAGCACGTCGGTGTGGAAACACCGTTCGCGACGTCAATCGACGAGCTCTGGCAGCTGGTGGACGCGTCCGAGCGCTACCAGCGGCACTGTATGCAACTGGAGAACTGCTGTTACGGGCGCAACGAGATGCGCGTTCTGCGGATGGTTCACGCAGGTTTGTTCGGTGAGTTGCTGCACGGTGCGGGCGCGTACAACCACGACCTGCGGGAGTTGCTGTTCTCCGACACGTACTACGCGGGGGAGTGGCGGCGCGCGTGGCACACCAAGAACCGCCTCAAGGGTGACCTGTACCCGACGCACGGCCTCGGGCCGGTCGCCGGGTACATGGACATCAACCGCGGCGACCGGATCGTGCGCATGTCGTCGTACGGCACACCCGCGCTCGGCCTCGCGGAGTACCGCAAGGCACACGAGGAGCCGGGCGATTCGTCATGGCGGGAGCGGTATGTCGAGTCCGACATGACCATCAGCCTGCTGCAGACGGCCAAAGGCAGGGTCATCCGCCTGGAACACGACGTGTCCACACCGCACCCGTACAGCAGGCTCAACCACATCGCCGGAACCAAGGGCGTTTTCGAGGACTATCCACCCCGGATCTACCTCGAACCGCACAACACCGGCCACCAGTGGGCGGATTTCGAGGAGTACAAGTCGTACGACCATTGGTTGTGGACAGACGTCCCACCCGGACCGGGCGGGCACGGCGGGATGGACTACTACATGGTGTACCGGACCATCCAGACGATGCGGCTCGGCCTGGTCCCGGACATGGACGTGTACGACGGCGCGGTGTGGAGCGCACCCGTCCCGCTGAGTTCGAAGTCCATCGACCAAGGCGGCGCGCCGCAACAGATTCCCGACTTCACCAGGGGAAGGTGGCGGCAGAGCCGCCCGGGAGTGGACTCGCCGAAACCGGCCTGACGCGGACAGTGCAAGACTGTCGCCATCCGAAACCCCAAGCCAGGGAGTCAGGATGGCCGACGAGCCGATCGCGGTCGCGCTACGTCGCGCGGCCGACCTCACCGCCGCGGGCAATTCCGACGCGGCGATCCACGTCGTGCGTGGGGTGCTGGACGAGCACCCCACGCACTCCGAGGCGTGGTGTCATCTGGGCGCCGCGTACCTCGACGCCGGTGACGCCGAGGCGTCGCTCGACGCCGCGAAGAACGCGATCCGCAACGGCGAACGGTCCTGGGGTTACCGGCTCGCCAGCGTCGCGTTGCTGGAGCTCGGCAGGCGCGACGAAGCCGTCGTGTCGGCGCGTGAAGCCGTACGGCGTGACTCCCAGGACTGGCGTTGCCACGTGGCTCTCGCCGAGGCGCTGGGCACGGACCATCCACAAGAGTCGTTCGCCGCGGCGTGCCGCGGGATCCAGCTGGCCAACAACGAGCCCCGGCCGTTCGAAGTCCTCGGCGACGCGGCGTTGCGCGTGCACGACAAGGAAACCGCGCGACGCGCCTACTACGAGGCGATCAAAATCGATCCAGCCAACCAGCACGCCCGCACGAACCTGATCCGGCTCGGCCGTCCGCAGCTGGACACGACCACCACGCCCGCCACGGCGGAGCCCGTCGTGCAGCGGCCGCACCTCGGCCGGATCGAGGAGCTCGGCGTGTGGCTGGCCCTCAGACGCGCGTCCGCCGGGCTGGCGGCCGGCAGCCTGGTGCTCATGCTCATCGGGCTGGACGACACGTTCAGCGTGCTGGGCTGGTTCGGGCTGGTGCTCGTGCTGTTCGTGGCGTACGTGCTGGGTACCGCGTGGATGAAGTTCGCCCGCGGCGTGCCGGTGAAGCAGACGATGCGGGAGCACCGGATGCTGGCCGTGGCGACCGGCCTGTTGGCGTTGTCGTCGGTGTTGCTGGTGTTGTGGACCGTGTTGGTCGCGCTCGGTGCGCGCACCCTGAGTCCGTTGTCGATCGTTCTCGTGGCCAGTGTGGCCAGTGTTGTCGTCTCCGTCATGGCCATCTGGCGGCGCAGCCATCCCAGGTAAGTAAGTTGTCGGGGTATGACGCAACACCTCGGCGGATACCAGTACGAGCTGTACCTCCAGGGCATGGCCGACCAGGTGCCCCCGTTCACCACCGACCCGACCAGGCTGGCCGAGTCGGCGCGCGAGATCCTCGCGGCCGGGCCGTTCTGGTACGTCGAGGGCGGCGCCGGCTCCGGCGCGACCATGCGTGCCAACCGCGACGCGTTCGACAAGTGGCGGATCGTGCCGCGCATGCTCCGTGACGCCACCGCACGCGACGTCTCCACGACGGTGTTAGGGACGCGGATGCCCGCGCCCGTGTTGCTGGCGCCGGTCGGTGTGCAGTCGATCGTGCACGAGGACGGCGAGTTGGCGACCGCACGAGCGGCGAACGCCCTGGGCGTGCCGATGGTGCTGTCGACCGCGTCGTCCAACACGATCGAGGACGTCGCCGTCGCGAACGGTACCGGACCCCGGTGGTTCCAGCTGTACTGGCCGAACGACCCGGACCTGTGCGTGAGCATCCTCAGCCGTGCGGCCAAAGCCGGGTTCTCCACGCTCGTGGTCACGTTGGACACTTGGACACTGGCGTGGCGGCCCAACGATCTGGACAACGCGTATCTGCCGTTCATCCGTGGAACCGGTACCGCGATCCCGTTCTCCGACCCGGTGTTCCGCGACGGCCTGGCCCAGCCGCCGGAGGACGACATCCCGTCCGCGGTGCTGAAGTGGATCCCGATGTTCACCGGCACCGACCGGAACTGGGAGGCGTTGCCGTTCCTGCGTGAGCACTGGGAGGGACCGATTGTGCTCAAAGGGATCCAGCACGTCGACGACGCCAGGCGCGCGGCCGACGCGGGAATGGACGGGATCGTCGTCTCCAACCACGGCGGCCGTCAGGTCGACGGCGCGATCGCGTCGCTCGACGCGTTGCCTCCGATTGTCAACGCCGTCGGCGACCGGCTCGAAGTCCTGTTCGACTCGGGGGTCCGGACGGGCGCGGACGTCTTCAAGGCCCTCGCACTGGGGGCGAAGGCCGTGCTGCTCGGCCGTCCGTACGTCTGGGGACTCGCGCATGCCGGGGAAGCCGGTGTGCGGCACGTGGTCCGGAGCATTCTCGCCGATTTCGACCTCACTGTCGCGTTGTCGGGGCATCGATCCGTCGCGGAGCTGACCGCCGGCTCACTGTCCCGCGTTTCGTAGAGATCGATCCGGCACGGGGCCGGCCGGTGAGGATGGCGTCGCGAGCCGTGGACTCACGAACGAACGACCACACTTCGTAGCGGGTGCGGGCGAACCAGGAAGATCAGCGGCGGTCGTTGTAGTCTTCCGGTGAGTGATCACCCTCGCCCTGGTGGGAGCGCCGTGCAAGTGAGTCCCGAACAGCTGCGCAGCTGGGTCGAGTCATGGTCGTGGCGCATACCGCGGGGCCCGCAACACGGCGGGATGTCAGGGGACGTGCGCGAGTGGTGGAGCCTGACCATCTGGCGCCGCAAGGATCACGCCGAGCTCCAGCTGGACGTCAACCGGCTGCGGCCGACCAGGGGTTCGGAGGTCCAGACCTTCACGAGGATCGTGCCGCACGACAGGTTGCGGCCGGTCCCGGACTACCGGATGCTGGTCGGCAGGCTGAACCTGGAGCTCGGCGAGTTGTTCACGCAGGCGGGGATCAAGCCGCCCCGGCTGCCGGACGGCTCGCTGTCCGGTGACGCGTACGGACTCTAGGGGTTCACATTCCGTTCGGCCGGAGTTCGCTTTGCGGAAATGGTTTCCGGCCGTGTCGCCGAGCGGACGTCTTTTCCCGGTGAACGCCGGGTTGCAGACCCGGCCCCCGCATCTCTTCGATACATTGTGGACAGTGGCTTCGGGCGGTCCTCAGTGGTCCGCCGGGCATCGCTTGGCGCGGCCGGGCACGGCAGCGGATCGACAATTCTCTCTCCGGGCGGATCGGAAATGTCCGGGTGGCCGGCGCCCGCTTATGGTGCGGGAGTTCATGGTGCCATCATGAGGGATGCGCAAATGGCTTCCGATCGTGCTGGGTGCCCTGCTGATCCTGGTCGGCGGTGTCTGGACCGGCCAAGGACTCGGCTACATCACCGGTAGCTTCATGACCGGCGAACGGTTGTGGACCAGCATCGGCCTGGTGTGCGTGGCAGCCGGGCTGGTGCTGATCGTCTGGGCCGTGCGCCGCTGAACCTGACGCCGTACGCCTGCCGAAGTGTCCACTTAAGACTGGCTCGGCACCGTGTTCGCGCGGGGACCACGCACCGTGACGATCCACAGTGGCGTGCCGCCGGTCGCGCCGTGTCGCAGATGCCAGAACACCAAAGGGCCGTCCAATTGGACGGCCTTTTGGGTACACCGGGAACCGTCCGGGCACTGGGCCCGTCGGATGGGAGATTCACGGCACACTCCATCCAGTGAGGAAATTCTTCCCGATCATTGCTCCGTTGTGTCAGTATTGGGCCGTTCGCGGCGCGAGGGGCGTGCGAACAGGGGACACAAAGGTCACTTCCAGTGATTCCGGTGTTCACGTCTGGCCTAAGCCAAGATCGATAGGGGAGGTAGATCAGCATGACCAGCAGCACCAAAGAAAACGTTCTCCCGGGCGAGGACGGCGCCGTGCGGACCATCGCCGGCACCACCATCCTGCCTGCTCCGGTCGAGCAGCCGCAGGAGGAGCGGGAGCAGGTCGAGACCCAGGAGCACATCCACACCCCGGACTGCTCAGGCGGCTGCATCCACAAGGGCGCGTAGGTAGCGTGCCACACCCGGCGTGACCGCCCTCCGGCCCGGTTCTCCCGGACCGGAGGGCTTCCTTTCGCTACGTTCTGTGTTGTCATAGTGGTGTGCCTGTGACGAAGACGCCGCCAGCCGACCCGCAAGTGATCCTTCGGGCACGTGAGCTTCACCGTGCGGCCGTCGACGCGCACTGCGTCGGCAGGCAGGGCGAGGCCGTGCGGCTGGCGCGGCAGGGCATGCGGGTGCTCGGCACCGTCGAGCCCGTTGATCCTGGGGACAGGGAAGACTGGCTGCGCGCCAGGATCCGGCTGTCGTGCAGCCTCGCCGCACTGCTTGCCGAGTCCCAGGGGCTGGCCGTGGGCCTGGCCCGGCTGGACGAGGTCAGATCCCTGATCGCCGCGGTCGCCGACCCGCTGGACCGGGCGGAACTGACCGGCAACGTCGACAACAACTACGGCGTCCTGTTGCTGGGGGCCGGGCGCAACGAGGAGAGTCTCGACTGGTTCGAGTCCTCCGTGGCGCACCAGGAACTGTGCATGGCGGGCACCGCGGACCCGCGGCCGATGGTCGACCCGTTCGTCAAGACGTTGGCCTCGGTGGGCCTGGTCTGCACCCGCATCGGCTTGCTCCAGCGTGCTCGTGACGCGCTGACCAGGGCCATCGACCTGGCCATGGAGTACGACCTGCCCGCGCGGGCCGCAGATCTGGAGCGCATGCTGGGCACGTTGGAGCTGCGCAGCGGCGACGTTCCGGCCGCGCTGCGCCGCTATGAGGAGTGCGACCGTGTCTACCGAGGCATCGGCGAGAACACTGTCGCGCTGCTCCGGATGAGTCAGGCGCAGGCGCTGCTGACCGCCGGCCTGGCCGACGAGGCGGGTAACCATCTCGACGAGGCCTTGCCGGTGATGCGGGAACAGCACAGCACGTCCCGTGATCTCGCCGACGCCGAGCTGTACCGCGCCGCCGCCGCGCTGCTGACCGGCGACCTGGACCTGGCGCGGACCATGGCGCGCTCGGCGCACCAGCGGATGAAGCAGTGGGGCTGCGAGACCTGCGTGGCCAACGCCAATCTGATCAGCCTGCGCGTGGACACGCTGCTGGCGCTGCGGTCCGCAACGATCCCCGGCGCACTGCCGGCGAAGGCTGTCCGGTTCGCCGACAGCCTGCCGGTGCCGAAGCTGACCGAACAGGCCGCGACCGCACGGATGCTCGCGGTCCGGCTGGAGATCCGCCGCGGCCGCCTGGACAGGGCGACCGAGCTGATGGACAGGGTCGCCCGGCCCGGCCGGCTGACCGCGATCGATCACCGGATGCTGCGCCGGCTCTGCCGGGCCGAACTGGCCGTCGCGCACGACGACGCGCCCCGGGCGCTGCGGGAGATCAAGGCCGGGCTGGCGGAACTGGACCAGGTCCGGGACCGGATGGGCGGGCTGGAACTGTTGTCGGGGACCGCGCTGCACGGCCGGGACCTCGGCGAACTGGCGATCCGGCTGGTGATGCGCGGCGCCCGGCCAGGCAGGCTCTTCGACTGGCTGGAACGCACCCGGGCGCAGACGTATCGCTACGAACCACTCGCAGGACTGGACAATCCGGCGTTGGCCGAACGGATCGCGGAGGTCCGCAGCCTCACCCAGTCGGTGCACCAGGCCAGGCACGACGGGCTGCCCACAGCCGCGTTGCAGGCGCGCCGGACCGAACGGCTGCGCGAGGCCAACCGGCTCGGCTGGCACTCCGGACGGTGGGGAAGGCCACGGCCGGTCACCCGGGCGGAGGAGGTCGCCGAAGCGTTGGGCGACCGGGCGCTGATGAGCTTCGTCGCATCCGAGGATTCACTCGCGGTTGTGGTGCTGATGGACGGCGAGGTCCGCACGGTGAACCTCGGGTCGGCCACCGAGGCCGCGAAGCACGCGCGAATGCTCAACGTCGACCTCAACGCGTTGGCACCGGACCAACTGCCCACGCCGATGGTGAAGGTGGTGTCCGCCTCCGCGCGCAAACAAGCCGAACGGATAGATGGTCTGATCGGGCGGCCGTTGGTGCAGGTGATCGGTGACCGTGACCTTGTGGTCGTGCCGACTGGCGCACTTTACGGTGTGCCGTGGAATGTGTTGCCGTCCATGCACGGACGGCCGACGGTCGTCGCGCCTTCGGCGACGGCATGGTTGGCCGCGGAACGTGCGACGCGCCGAGACGGCCGCGCGGTTCTGGTCCGGGGACTCGGATTGCCCGCCGCCATCGGCGAAATCGACAAACTCGCGGCGCACCACCACACGGTGGAGCTGCTGTCGGGCGACCAGGCCACCGTTTCGGTCGTGCTCAAGGCACTCGACGGCGCACTGCTGGCCCACATCGCCGCGCACGGCGTGCACGAGCCGGAGAACGCCTTGTTCTCCAGGCTCGACCTGGCCGACGGCGCACTGTTCGCGCACGAGATCGCCGGGTTGGCGCGTCCTCCGCAGCAGGTCGTGCTCGCCGCGTGCGAACTGGCGTTGAACCGGGTCAGGCCGGGCGACGAGGCGTTGGGTTTCGCGAGCGCGTTGCTGGCCAGCGGATCGCAGACGGTCGTCGCGCCGTTGAGCAAGGTCGGCGACCAGGCCGCGGCGGCGGCGATGGACGACTACCACCGCCGCCTGGCCGCGGGCGCGCAACCCGCTGTGGCACTGGCGGACGCGATCGCCGCCGACCCGTACCGCAGGCCGTTCGTGTGCTTGGGCAGCTCGCGCTGACGGCCGGCCTCACTTGGCGTCCGCGTAACTGTCCACAGTGGCGATCTCCAGCGGGAACTGGACCGGGGTGTCGCCGAAGACGAGTCCGGTGGCCTCCGCGGCGGAGGCCAGCAGTTCGCCCGCGACCAGGTCCGCGGTGTCGGCCGGGCAGTGCACCATGAACTCGTCGTGCTGGTAGAAGACGATCTCCGCCTTGGGCGCGAGCGCGGCGAGCCGGCGCCGGAGCACCACGAGCAGGACCAGCGCCCAGTCCGCCGCGCTGGCCTGCACCACGAAGTTGCGGGTGAACCGGCCCCAGTCCCTGGCCGCCTGCCGCGACTTGCGCATCTCCTCCTCGGTGCCGTCGCTGCGCTCCATCAGCGAGCGCCACCGCTCGGACGGGTACGGCGAGGTCCGGCCGAGCCGGGACCGCACCATCCGGCCCTGTTCACCGGCCTGCGCGGCCTGCTCGACGTGCCCGACCGCCTGGGGAAAGCGTTTGCGCAGGACGGCGAGCAGGGGACCGGCGCCGCCCGACGTGCCGCCGTACATGGCCGACAACATGGCGATCTTCGCCTTGCCGCGGTCGCCGTCGAAGGAGTCCTCGGCCAGACCGGCGTACAGGTCGACGTCCGTGGAGAACGCCGCCAGCTCGCGGTCCTCGGACAGGGCCGCGAGCACTCTCGGCTCCAGCTGTGCCGCGTCGGCCACCACCAGCGACCAGCCGGGCAGCGCCCGGACCGACTTGCGCAGGGCCTTGGGCAGTTGCAGGGCCGCGCCGCCGCGCGTGGCCCAGCGGCCCGAGACCACGCCGCCGACCACCCACTCGGGCCGGAACCGGCCGTCGTGCACCCAGGACTCCAGCCAGCTCCAGCCGTGCGCGGTCCACACCCTGGCCAGTTCCTTGTACTCCAGCAGCGGCTCGACGGCCGGGTGATCGACCTCCTTGAGCACCCACGCCCGGGTGTTCGGGATGTCGATGCCTTCCTTGGCGAAGGCCTTGACCACGCTCGGCGGACTGTCCGGGTTGAGCGAACGGCCGCCGAACGCCTCGGCGATCCGTTCGGCGAGCGCGGCCAGCTTGGCGGGCCTGGCGCCCGGCGCCGGCCGCGGGCCGAGCATGGACTCCAGCATCTCCAGGTGCACTTCCTCGCTCCACGGCAGCCCGTGGTTGCTCATCTCGGCGGCCGCGAGGGCGCCCGCGGACTCGGACGCCACGAGTAACGTCACCCGATCGGGGTGAGCGCTGGCACGGATGCGCCGCTGCTGGTCGCCGTACACCTCGACGAGCTGGTCGATGGAGTAGAACCGCTCGTCGAGCTCGAACAGGGCGGGCTGCGCGTCCTTGGCCGGTGGCGGTTTGTCCTCCGGCTCGGCACGACCGTGCAGCCTGGCCCAGGCCGCGCCCGGGTTGCGGGGGCTGCCGTGCCGGCCTTCGTGGGCCAGGAGCAGGCCTTCCGCCAGGGTGAGGTCGTGGCAGCGGGCGAGCCGGACGTCCACCTGGAGCAGCCGTGGGTAGAGCTCGTCAACCGCGGGCAGCACCCAGCGCGGGTGTTCGTCGCGCTCGAAGGCGGCCATCCAGCCGGCCAGGTCGGCCGGGGTGTGGTCAGCCACCGTTTCAGATGTGGTGGCGTTCACCACGCGAACGTGACCTGCGCCGTCACGGCCTGGGCAGACGAACACCAACATGCCGGTGATTGTGCCCCGGGGGTACGACAGATACGGTCGAAGTTAACTCGCCAGTAGGTTTTGGAGGTGCCGGTGCCCAACGTCCTGACGCGTGTTCCGGAGACGCTGCGGAGCATCAGAATCCTTCACCGTGCCGGACTGGTGCCGTTGCCCCGCATCGACGAGGGTGTCCGGGCGCTGCGGTACGTCAAGCAGATCGGCGCGATCGCCGGGCCGGTCCGGATGTCGGCACGGCGGGACCCCGGCAAACTCGGCCTGGTGGACGAGCTCGGACCGCTGACGTTCCAGCAGCTGGAGCGCCGTTCCAACGCGCTGGCCCGCGCGTGGCGGCAGAAGGGCATGACCGAGGACTCGGTGATCGGCGTGCTGTGCCGCGACCACCGCGGCCTGATCGACGCGATGCTCGCCAGCGGCAAGATGGGCGCGCGGGTGCTGCTGCTGAACACCGGGTTCGCCAAGCCGCAGTTCGCTGACGTGATCAAGCGCGAGAACGTGACGGCGCTGGTCTACGACGAGGAGTTCGCGCCGCTGCTGGAAGCGGCGGATTCCACCATCCCGCGGTACCTGGCCTGGACGGACACGGCCACCGGCGAGCCGGCCCTCGAAGCGCTGATCGGCGACACCGACGACCGGCCGCTGCCCAATCCGTCCCGGCCGGGCGGGTTCGTGCTGCTGACCAGCGGGACGACCGGAACGCCGAAGGGCGCGCCGCGGCAGGTCAAGTCGGGCCTCTCGGCAGCCCAGTTCCTCGACCGGATTCCGTTGCGTGTCAACGAATGCACTGTCCTGGCGGCGCCGCTGTTCCATGGCACGGCGCTGTCGCAGTTCGTGCTGTCGTTCGCCTTGGGGTGCACGGTGGTGGTGCGCCGCAAGTTCGATCCCGAGGCGTGCCTGCGCATGGTGCGGGACAACAAGGCGACCGAGCTGGTGCTCGTTCCCACGATGCTGCAACGGATTCTCGACCTCGGGCCGGACGTGCTGGACTCGTACGACACGTCTTCGCTGCGGATCATCTTCTCGGCCGGGTCGGCGTTGTCGCCCGAACTCGGCAACCGGGCGACCGCCGTGTTCGGTGACGTGATCTACAACCTTTATGGGTCAACGGAAGTGGCCGTCGCCGCGGTCGCGACGCCCGAGGACTGGCGTGCCGCGCCGGGCACGGTCGGCAAGGTTCCTTGTGGCTGCCGCGTGCAGCTGTACGACGACCATGGCAACCGCGTCACCGAACCCGGCGAGATCGGCCGGGTCTTCGTCGGCAGCGACCTGGCGTTCGGCGGATACACCGACGGCCGGAACAAGGAGATCATCGACGGCCTGCTGTCCACCGGCGACGTCGGCCACTTCGACGCCGGCGGCCGCCTGTTCATCGACGGCCGGGACGACGAGATGATCGTGTCAGGCGGCGAGAACGTCTTCCCGGTCGAGGTGGAGAACCTGCTGGCGGAACACCCGGGCGTGGTCGAGGCCGCGGTCGTCGGCGTGCCCGATCCGCAGTTCGGCCAGCGGTTACGGGCCTTTGTGGTCCGGCGCGCGGGCGTGGAACTGGACGAGGAAGGCGTGCGGGCCCACGTCAAGGCGAACCTGGCCAGGTACAAGGTTCCCCGGGACGTCCGGTTCCTGGATTCCTTGCCGCGCAACCCGACCGGCAAGCTGCTGCGCAACCAGCTGGCCGAACTGGACTGACGGTGCTCCCCGGAGCTCCGCACGCACCGAGGGTGCCGTGGCGGCGTCCGTCGCCGCTGATCACAAGTGGACGGTCGGCGTTATTCCCACTCGATTCCGAAAAGGCCGGGCCCGAAATCTATCGCGACCGCGTGCACACTCTTGCACGCGTCCAGCGTCAGGTTTCGCATCCGGGCGTGTTTCTGCCCGGCGGGGCGGGCGAACTGCTGGCAGCGGCCGGGCGTGCCGGACGAATTGAAGTGGATCTCGAGCAAGTACTCGCGAATCGGTCTGCGGAACTCGCGCCAGTGTGTCCTGTTGCACTTCGGATACGGCGGCCCGGCATTCCGTAGTTCGTACTCGATCAAGTATGTGTCGCCGCGTCTAATAGGCTGGTCGAACAGCAGCTCGGCGACCATCAGGCCATTCGCGTCGTCCACCTGCTGACGGCCGAGATGGCAGTTGCGAATCGTCGTCAGTGCCGGTGTCCCGGCGCCGGGATCGTCCGTTTTGTAGATCAGCAGCCACCGGTCCTGGCCGTCGGTCCGTGCCTCGAACACCGCCCTGGTGGTGATCAGCCGCTGGCCGCCGTCCTCGCCGAGCTGGCAGCGGTCGTGCAGGCCGACCAGGGTGAGCTGCTGCTCCTGGTCCAGGGCGTTCGGGGTGCCGAGGGCGGTGAGCAGGCCGAGCAGGACGTCGCGTTCGAACCGGACCGTCTCGGTGACCGGCGGGACCGAACCGGCCTGTTTGCCGCGCGGGCGGGGCGGCGGCAGCAGGGCAAGCAGTGAACCGGGCGGCAGCTTCAGGATGTTTTCCAGTTCGCCGAGTGCGGTCAGTGAGTCGTTGCGCTCGGGTTGCCGCTTACCGGACTGCCAATAACTCAGCGCCGCAATGCTGACCGGGGTGCCTCTCGCGCGTAAGCGCGCTTGTATTCGGTCGAGGCTCAACCCGCTGGACCGAATGGCCGAGCGTAGTGCTTCGGCGAACTGATTGTCCGCGTGCGAGTTGTGGATTTGTCCCCGTGCAGCGTTCCCCGACATGTATGACACCGACTAGTGCGAAGCTTTCCGACCCCTGTGCAGACGTGAAAGAGAGTATCAGTACCGCCCGGCGTGCCGGGAGGTTCACAACGACCATAATCCGGAGCCGTCCGGCCCAGCGTCGCTAGACTGAACGGCGTATCACTGGCAACTGGGAACGGCTAGGTTTCACTGATGCCTCTGGTGTACCTGATCCGGCACGGGCAAGCGTCCTTCGGTGCCGACGACTACGACGTCCTTTCGCCCACCGGGCACTCGCAGGGCAAGCATGTCGGAGCGGAGTTACGGCGCCGCGGAGTGCGAGCCGACCAGCTGTGGAGCGGCACGCTGAAGCGCCAGCGGGACACCGCGCTCGCGGCCGGCCTGGACGCGGATCTCCAGCAGGACCCGCGCTGGAACGAGTTCGACCACATCGGCCTTGTCCGCCAGGCGCAAGGGGATCCGGTCAGCCCGCAGGCGTTCCAGCAGGCCCTGGACGGCGCCCTGCGGGACTGGGACGGTCTTCAGCAGTTCGGCGCGACCGTCACCGAGGCGATCCGCGACCTGCTCGAAAGCCTGGGCAGTGGGCAGACCGGGGTCGTGTTCACGTCCGGCGGCGTGATCGCGGCGGTCTGCGCGAGCCTGTGGGGCTTGGACACCAACGGTTTTGTGGCCGTCAACCGGGTCTCGGTCAACTGCGGCATCACAAAACTCGTGCACGGCCGGTCGGGGACGAGCCTGGTCACGTACAACGACCACGCCCATTTCGAAGGCGGGCACCGCGATCTGCTGACCTACCGCTGAACCTCGGCCGCCGCGATGAGCAGGTCCACGATCTTCACCGCTTTGTCCGTCTCCGGCGGCGCGCCGGTGATCATGTCGCTCCACACGAACGACTCGCACACGCGCACGATCACGTAGGCCAGGTCGGCGAGGTCGATGTCGTCGCGCAACTCGACCTGCTCGCGCAGGAAGTCCGCGGTCCACTCGATCAGCCTGGCCTGCACGACACTCTGCTTGGACGTGATGATCCGCAGCGCGTACTCCGCGTCCTCGGCCACGAACTGCTGCAGTGCCTCGAAACCGCGAATCCGGGCCAGGGAACGTTCCAGCACGCGGGTGATCAGCACCCGGCCGGACCCGCGGGACTTGCCGCGGCAGTCCTGCAGGGCGCGTTCGTTGATCGCCCAGATCACCTCGCCGAGCAGCAGTTCACGGCTGCCGCACCAGCGGTAGAGGGTCGCGCGGCTGACGCCGAGCTCGGCCGCCAGCTGCTGCATGTCGACCCGCCGCCCCGCCAGGAACCACTTCTTGGCCAGGCGGAACGCGTCGATGGGCGCCGTCCTGGGCGCCGGTGACGGTCCGCGCAGTGCGCGGGTGAGCGGTGTGGCCGGCATGCCGGCAACGATACCCGGCGTCGCACGATCGAGACACATCAAACGGTTGACCGGTTTTGAGTCAAAGTGCAAACATGTCTCAATGGACTTCCGTGACACCGCCGCCGAGGCGGCGTTCCGTGCGAAGCTACGCGACTGGTACCGGCAGAACTTCGACCCCTCGGCGATCCCTGGTGCGGGCCGTCCGGACGTCGACTTCATGCGGTCGTGGAGCCACAAGCTCTTCGACGCGGGCTACGTCGGGCTGACGTGGCCCGAAGAATACGGCGGCGCCGGGCTTTCGCCCAGCTACCAGGCCATCTACTTCGAGGAGATGGTCCGCGCCCAGGCGCCGGAGCACATCGGCATCATCGGGCTGAACATGGCCGGGCCGACGATCATGGCGTGGGGCACGCCGGAGCAGAAGCAGCGGTACCTGCCCAAGCTGTTGTCCGGCGAGGAGATCTGGTGCCAGGGCTTCTCCGAGCCCGGCAGCGGGTCCGACCTCGCGGGCGCACGCACGACCGCGGTGCTGGACGGCGACCACTGGGTGGTCAACGGCCAGAAGGTGTGGTCGTCCTGGGCGCACATCGCCGACTGGTGCATCCTCGTCGTGCGCACGGACCCCGCCGCCAAGAAGCACGAGGGCCTGTCGTACCTGCTGGTGGACATGCACGCGCCGGGTGTGGAAGTCCGGCCGTTGCGCCAGATCACCGGTGACCCGGAGTTCAACGAGATCTTCTTCACCGACGTGCGCGTGCCGAAGGACTCGATCCTCGGCAAGCCGGGCGACGGCTGGAAAGTCGCGATGACCACGCTGCTGCACGAACGCGGCACGCTGGCGTTCGCCCTGGTCGGCCAGTTGCGCCAGCACTTCACGCGTCTGGTCGAGCTGTCCAGGCAGCCCGCGCCGGACGGCAGCGTGCCCGCGGACGATCCCGTGGTGCGCGACGCGATCGCCCGCGAGTGGATCGAGCTGCAGTCGTTGGCGTTCACCAACTACCGCACTCTGACGACGTTGCTGACCAAGGGGCAGCCCGGGCCGGAGAGCTCTGTCGTGAAACTCGTGTGGAGCGAGGCGAACCAGCGGCTGACCAAGCTCGCCCGTGGCCTGCAGGGCCTGTCGACGATGCTCGACGACGAGGGCGGCGTGTGGGACGGCTACTGGCAGTACCGCCAGCTGCGCAGCCGGGGCAACACCATCGAAGCGGGAACCTCCGAGATCCTGCGCAACATCGTCGCCGAGCGTGTGCTCGGCCTTCCCCGCAGTCGTTGACACAGGGCCGGTGTAAGGAAAAATGGACTTCGCTTTCTCGTCCGAACAGGACATGCTGCGCACGGCCGCCCGGGAGTTCCTGGCCGAACAGCACCCGTTGACCGGCCTGCCCGCGATCATCGACGGCGAGCCGGGCTGGCGGCCGGACAGCTGGAAGCAGCTGGCCGACCTCGGCTGGACCGACGACGAGCTGACCCTGCTGGACCAGGTCGTGCTGTTCGAGGAGACGGGCGCCGCGTTGCTGCCCGCGCCGCTGTTCAGCACCATAGCCCTCGCCCTGCCGGCGATCCGGCACGACAAGGATCTCGTGGCTTCGGTCGCGTCCGGTGAGCTCAAGCTGTCGTTGGCGTGGGCGGAATCCGGCCGTCCGCAGGGCATCGCGGACACCGGCCTGGCCACGACTGTGGACGCGGACGGTCGCGTCACCGGCCGCAAGGTCCTCGTGCCCGACGCCACGTTCGCCGACGCGCTCGTGGTCACCGTGGCCGGACCGGAACTCCGGCTCGTCCGGACGGCCGACGCCACCGTGACGCCATTGTCCACTTCGGACCGTTCTCGTCGGCTGTCCGAAGTGGAGTTCGACGCGGCGCCTTCGCAGGCTTTGGGCGACGGTTCCGTACTCGGCGAAATCGAGAACCGCGCCTTTGTGCTCGCCGCGGCGGAGGCACTCGGCGTCGGGCGGCGCGCGCTGGAGGACGGCATCGCGCACGCGTCCACCCGTGAGCAGTTCGGCCGGGTGATCGGCACCTACCAGGCGGTCTCACACCAGCTCGTGGACGCGTACGCGGACCTCGAACTGGCCAGGTCGTTGACCTACTGGGCGGCGTGGGCACTGGCCGAAGGCGACGAGCAGGCCGATGTGGCCGTCGCCGCGGCCAAGACCGCGGCCACCGAGGCGGCCGTCACGGCGTGCGAGCGTTCCATCCAGGTACACGGCGGTGTGGGCATGACCTGGGAACACATCCTGCACCGGCTGTACAAGCGAGCCCAGTGGCTGGAGGCGTTCGGCGCGAGCGGCCGCGCGCTGCGCGCGAAGATCGCGGACTCCGTGATCGGCTGATTCCTCCGGGGCGGAGATTCGCGGGCAGCTGTCCGCGACCCGCACTGACCAGGCACGATCCCGCCGGTAGAGCGTGGCCTTCGGCGTCCAGGGGGCGCCGGAGGCCACGAAGCGGGTGATTTACGTCCAGCCGTCCTGCCATCATGATGGCCACACATGGACGGTAGGAGAGAACGAGATGTGCAGCGCCGGCGATGCTCGATCCGATAGCTGAGGCGCGCAGACGCCTCGGCTTGGCCCGCCGGTTCTACGACGAGGGAAGGGCCGAGGAAGCGGTCGTGGTCGCCGAGACCGCGCTCGCGGTCGTCGAGCACGCCGGTGTCAAGAACCACCCCGCCATCGCGGGCGCGTGCATCGAGCTGAGCCTGCTGCACGAACGTCTTTCCCAGTACACGAAGGCCGAGCGGTACGCGCGCCGCTCGATCGTGATCACCGAGGAGTACTCCCGCAACGACGAGACCCTGGTCCGGTTACGGGTGAAGGCGCTCGGCTGCCTGGCGATGGTCGAGCGGGTCCGTAACCGGTTCGGCAGCGCGGAAGTGCTCTACAAGTCCGCGTTGGACCTGGCCGAGAACGGCACCTGGCCGCACCCGGAGGAACTGGCCGAGCTGATGTGCGGGCTCGGCGCGGTGTACCTGTTCTCCAGCCGTTTCGACGAGGCCGAGGTGCTCTACCGGCAGGCGTTGGACCTGGTCGGCGCGGACAAACCGACCTCAGCCGTGGTCTGGCACCATCTCGCCGAACTCGACCTGATGCTCAGCCGGTTCGTGACAGGGGAGACGTACGCCCGGCGCGCGCTGACGCTGCGGGAACGTACGCTCGGCCCGAACCACGCCGCGACCGCCAACGAACGCGCGATGCTGGCCGCGGTCCTGGCCAGGCAGGGCAACCTGGACATGGCCGAGAAGCTGTACCGCAAGGCCATCTCCACCTTCGAACGCGTGCTGCCGCCCAACCACTACGACCTGGCCGTGGCGTGCGCGGACTTCGCGATGCTGATGGCCGCGAAGGGCAACATCGCCGCCGCGGGCAGGCTGACCCAGCGCGCGCTGGACATCAAGACCAAGATCCTCGGCCGCAACCACCCCGAAGTCCGCCAAGCCGTCGAGGACCTGGCCAAATACCACTGACACCCCCTCGTGAGCGTTTATCAGGGTTAGAACACGGATAAACACTCACGAGAAGGTCAGGGTGGTTTCGGCGACGCCGCGCAGGGCGCCGATCCGGCCGGCTTCCCGGGCGAGCTCGTCGCGTGCGTCCGGCTCGATCGGCCTGAACTCGGTGATCTTGATCTCCAGCTTCTTGCGGCCGGACGCCTTCGTACGCCAGATCCCGGCGACGTCACCGTCCACAAGCACCGCGCCCGGCTGGCCGATGGCCGGCCACATCGCCTTGTGGTGCGTTTTGTCCGGCACGAGCATCAGCTTGTTGCGCTCCTGCAGGAACGGATCCGATGTGGGCAGCAGCAGGGCCCGCGGCGGCTCCGGCGGGTCCAGCAGCAGGTCCAGTTCGGACTCCGGCAGCCAGGCGGCACGGCCGTCGACGTCCACTTCGACCAGTCCTTCGCCCGGCCAGACCTGCTTGACCTCGCTCTGGGTCGTGGTCAGCCACGCGGCGACGTCGCCGATGCTCGCCGGTCCGGCGAACGTCAGGTACAGCATGATCAGCTCGTCGGTGCCGGCTTGTTCTTCCGGGATGCCAGGCCAGTTCTCGATGGGCACGAGCAGCGGCGGCGACCGGTCGAGGTCGAGCCGGAACCCGCCGGGCAACGCGGCCAGCCGGAACAGCGACTCGAAGACGTGCTCCGCCTGGCAGCCACGGCAGTAGCTGACCAGCGCCTTCGGCACGATCTTGGAGACGGCCGCGCTGGCGGCGCCCTTCACGGTGGGGCCAGTGACGCATTCCTGCATCGCCTCGGCCGTGTACCGGATCGCCTGCGTCGCGGTGATCCCGCTCTTCTGCATGACCGACCGTTGCCACGCGACCTTGCCCAGCGCGTCCCGTTCGCTGTGCGGCCAGAGCGCCGCGGCGAACTTCGGCAGATCCTCGGCGTGGTGCAGGAACGGCGACGCCCGCAAGGTCCACGCACGCACCAGGTTGTGGTCGTCCACATCGGCGTCCGTGCGGACACCCAGGGCCAGCCTGGCCGAGCCCGGCGGTGTGTCCTGGACGCCGAGATCCACGACGTCCAGGTCGTCGACGGGCGTGGGGGTCCGGTCCCGGCTCCGGCCGGGCAGTCCCTGCCGGGCGATCCGGTACGCCAGCACCCGGGCCCGGTCAACCGTTGTGCTCACCCGCTCATCCTGGCACTCATGCCTGACACCTGCTGTCAGGTTCCGGATGGGTGACAGCGGTCGCTCAGCCGTCGCCGGCCCCGGTACCGTCGAGTACTTCAGGCGGCCGGGAACCCCCACTACCTAATACGGGTGGTGCCTGGCGCGAATGTGGGGAACCGATACCCATGTCCGCGCGCAAGCCCGCTGCCAGCCTGTTTACTCGTGAGCCAAGCGATTTCGCACCGCGACAACGGGATCAACTCCGGACCATGGTGGACCGGCGCGCTGACCGCCGCCGAACGCCGGTGGACGGTCCAGGGCCGCCCGCGCTGGGCGGAGCTGATCGACCAGGCAGTGGCCACCGGCCCGGTCAGCGCCGAGGGGGCTGTGCCGTCCGACTGGCCAGACGCCTTCGCCTGGGTGTTCCGCCCGCTGGTTCGCATCGCCCGTGAGCGGGTCACCGAAGCCGCCTCGGTAGGCAAGATCGACGCCCAGGCCGTGGCCGCCGCGTTCGACCGGCAGCTCGGCAGGCGCCTCGCCGGCCTGGCCGCCCGCACCCTCGTGCTCGAACTCAACGTCGAGCGGGTGTCCGGCAGGCTCACCGGCCCGACCGCGCAGCAGCGGTTCGCCGACTTCATCCGTGCCCAGGCCAGCTCCGAGCGGCTGACCGCGCTGTTCGCCGAGTACCCGGTGCTCGCGCGGCTGCTCGGCCAGGCGTGCCAGCACGGCGCCGACGCACAGGTGGAGCTGCTTGAGCGGTTCCGCGCCGACCGCGACCTGATCGTGGCGCGGCTGCTGGGCGGCGTCGACCCGGGTGACCTGGTGGAGATCCAGACCGGCACCGGCGACTCGCACCAGCGTGGCCGTACCGTCGCGATCCTGCATTTCGCCAACGGCCGCAAGGTCGTCTACAAGCCGCGATCACTCGACCTGCACCGGCACTTCAGCGGACTGGTCAGCTGGCTCAACTCCAAGGTCCTCGGCCTGGGGTTGCGTACCGTCGACTCGCTGGCGCGGGACGGCTACGGCTGGCTGGAGTTCATCGAGCACCGGCCGTGCTCCCAGCTCGCCGAGGTCGACCGGTTCTACCGCAGGCAAGGCGCGTTGCTGGCGCTGCTGTACGCCGTGGACGGCGCGGACATCCACTACGAGAACCTGGTCGCGTGCGGGGACCAGCCGGTGCTCGTGGACGTCGAGACCTTGTTCCACCCGATGCTCGAGCAGCCGACCGCGACCGGGCCCGACCCCGCGGCGCGCGTGCTCGCGTCCTCTGTGCACCGAATGGCGTTGCTGCCGCAGATGCTCCTCGGCGAGCACGGCGCGGTCGACGTCTCCGGACTGGGCGGCGACAAGGGCGTCCAGTATCCCGACGAGACCGTCGCGTGGGACGGCGTCGGCACCGACATGATGCGTCTGGTCCGCCGGCGCGGCGAGTTCCAGGGCGCGACGAACCGGCCGCGGCTCGGCGACATCGACGTCGAACCGGCCGAGTACCGGGCCGCCATGCTCGGCGGATTCCGTGAGGGCTACGACGCGATCGTGCGGCACCGGTCGGAACTGATCGGTCTGCTGACCGCGTGCACCAACGACGAGATCCGGATCGTGGCCCGGCCGAGCCAGGTCTACGCGACCTTGCTGGACGAGTCCACGCACCCGGACGTGCTGCGCGACGCCGTGCAGCGGGAGCGCGTGTTCGACGCGCTGACCATCGACTCGGCGTGCGACCTGGCCCGCCAGCGGCTGATCCCGAGCGAGCTGAGCGACCTCTGGGCAGGCGACCTGCCGATGTTCACCAGCAAGCCGGGTTCCCGCGACCTGTGGGCGGCCGACGGTGAATGCCTCCCGGACCTGCTGGAAGGCCCCGGCCTGGCGACGGTGGTGCTGAAGATCGCGGCGATGGACGAAGTCGACCGCTACGACCAGGAATGGCTGATCTCGGCGGCGCTGGCCACGCGGGCGCTGCCCGTGGACCACCGCACCGGCGAGACCCGGCCGCGGGCGGGGACGTCCGCGATCCCCGACCCGCAGCGGCTGCTGTCCGCGGCGTGCGGGATCGCGGACGAGATCGGCGCCCGCGCGATGCACGGAGACGGCCGTGCGAACTGGCTCGGCCTCGAGCCGATCATCGACAAGCACTGGGCGGTTCTCCCGATGGGCGCCGGCCTCGCCCACGGGTATTGCGGAGTGGCGCTGTTCCTCGCGCAGCTCGCCGACTTGACCGGCGTGCAGCGCTACGCGGAACTCGCCAGGGACGCGGTCCGCCCAGTGCCCCGCCTCATCGACCAGCTGATCACCGAGCCCGAGCTCGGCGTGACCATCGGCTGCGGCGGCCCGCACGGCCTCGGCGGGATCAGCTACGCGATCGCCCGGCTGGGCAACCTGCTGGACGACCCGGAGATCCGCAGCTGGCTGCCCGCGGTGGTGGACCTGACCCGGGCGGCGACCGACGACGAGCTGGCCTGTTTCGCGGCCGGAAGCGCCGGCGGGCTGGCGGCGATGCTGGCCGTGCACACCGAAACCGGCCTGCCCTCCGCGGGACGCCTGGCCTGGGACTTCGCCGACCGGCTGGTGGAGCAGGCGCACACGGTGCCGTGCACCTGCATGGACGTGCCGACGGCGGGATTCGCCCACGGCCACACCGGAATCGGCTGGGCCCTGCAGCGGTTCGCGGCAACGGGAGCCGGCGACCACTACTTCGAGGTCGGCCAGGCGATCCTGGACGCGGAAGTGCCCGACGGCACGGACCTGAGCTGGTGCGGCGGCCTGTCCGGCTTCACCATGGCCCGCCGCGACGCACCCGACGAGTGGTCCCGAACCCTGGCCGAACACCATCCGCTGCGCGACATGAGCCTCTGCCACGGAGAGCTCGGCGTGACCGAAGCCCTGATGGTCCTCGGCGAACGCGGGAACTACGAGGCCGCGGCCGCCGCGACCCGCCACGCCGGCCTCCTGCTCGGCGCGATCGACCGTGGCGGCGTCCGCTGTGGCACTCCTCACGGCGTGGTGTCCGCCGGCCTGCTCAACGGCCTCGCCGGCATCGGCTACGGCCTGCTCCGCCTCGGCTTCGCCAGCCGCGTCCCCTCAGTCCTCCTGCTCGAACCCACCCCAGGAGCACTCCGCTAACCCCCACCCCGCTCCTGCAGCTCTCCTCACCGCTCCTAGAGATGCCCCTCTCTGGTAAAGAAAAGGAAAAGTCGTCATGACTGCTCTGACGATGTCTGGCGCCTCCGCCACCCCCCACCCCGCTGGCGAGATCGCCCTCAGCGCAGCCCGCCCCGTCGCTTCACGAGCAAGTGCCCTCGCCGGATACAGGTTCGAAAGGATGGCGACCTTGCTCACAACGGCTGGCATGGCCCGCATTGAGCAGTTCGACTCAGTGGGGATCAACTAGTCCCGGTGAGATCTACCGGGTTCCGGACTTCAACCGAACGGGGCAGTCTGGGTACTGTCCGGCCATGGTGTCCCACTCCCCGCTCGTGATCGGCCGCGATCGTGAGGTGGCCGAACTGACGAGGGCGATCGACGCCGCACGCGCATCGCGCGGCGGCGCGGTCTTCCTCGTTGGTGAAGCGGGGATCGGGAAGTCCAGACTCGCCTCCGAAGCAGCGGGCATCGCCTTCGCCGCGGGCGTCCGGGTCCTCAGGGGACGAGGCAGCACGATCGGACCCATTGTGCCCTTCCGGCCATTGACCGAGGCGCTTCTTGCCTTGTTCCGAGGCGGCCATCTGCCAGATGACGTCGCGCTCGGACCATATCGGCCAATTCTCGGCAGACTCATTCCTGACCTGCAACAGCCGGGCGGCGTCGACGTAGGCGACTCGTTGATAGTTCTCGGCGAGGCCGTCCTCCGGCTGGTGACCCTCGCTGGCCGCTCGCACGGCTGCATGCTGATCCTCGAGGACCTGCAGCACGCTGACGCCGAGACCCTCGCGATCGTCGAGTACCTCACCGACAATCTCGCGGATCTCCCGGTGCTGCTTGTGGCGACGATCCGCGATGAGCCCTGCGCGGCCCGAGACCTCGCTCGCTTGGCCACTCAGCGCCATGCCGCATCGATGATGACGCTCAGCCGCCTCACTGCGGCAGACGTCTCCAGGCTGGCTGCTGCGTGTCTGGAGGCCAAACCCGAGGACTTGCCGGATGAAGTGGTCGACAGGCTCACCGAGGACAGCGCGGGCGTCCCGTTCATCATCGAAGAGGTCCTGCACCAGCTCGTCAGCGACGGTGTGTTGGTCAAGGGCGCCGCTGGCTGGCGGGTGATCGGCACACTGCGTCCCGACGTCCCCGAGACGGTTCTGCGCGGAGTCATCGACAGGGTCGGACAGTTGGGACCGCAGGGCAGCATGCTGCTGTCAGTGGCAGCGGTGCTCGGCGATAGATTCCCGCTGTCGGTGGTCGGCCAGGTGACTGCGCTCGACCAGCGCAGCATGCTGTCCCACCTACGTGCGGCTGTCGCAGCCCAGATAGTGGCACCAGACGACGAGTCTCCAGATTGGTACGCGTTCCGTCACCCACTCATGGCCGAGGCGTTGAGGTCAAGCTTGCCGCCCGCCGACCGCGCGGAGTACTCCCGCCAAGCATCAGCCGCTGTCAAGGCTCTCCATCCGGACTTGCCGGGGGAGTGGTGTCAGCTGGTAGCTACGTTGCAGGCGGACTCGGGTGACATCCAGGGCGCCGCGACTCTCTTCGCGGAGGCAGGCCGAAGGGCGTTGGCGGATGGAGCGTCCGAGTCCTCGGTCAAACTGCTCGATCGGGCCAACACACTCCTGCAGGGAGAGTCGACGGCGGAGAGCAAGGCCAGGATCTTGGAAACGCTGCTCTACGCACTGGCGGAAGCCGGCCAGGTCGATCGGGCACGGATGCTGGTCGACACGTTGGACGAGCAGTTGAACGGGGCCAGTCTCAGTCCGGGAACTCGCGCGGCGCTGCACACGCGGCTGGCGAACGTCTACTACTTGGCCGGACTCTTCGCTGAAGGAATGGAACAAGTCATCGCGGCCAGAGAGGTACTCGGTAGCGACGCACCGGAAGAGCACACCGCGGCCATAGATGTGATCGCCGCCAGTCTCACACGGCACGGCCGAGGAGATAACCGCGCGGCGGAAGCGGAAGCGTTGGCCCGGCGCGCCATAGCTTCAGCCGAGCGCGGGAATTCGCCTCATGTGCTGTGCGAAGCCTGGCTCATCCTCGGTGAACTGGCGCGGGACCGCAGCATGGCGGAGTCGGTTGATTGTTTCCAGCGTGGCTTGAAAATCGCCGAAGGCCACCGGCTGCCGATCTGGCGGGTCTATGCCTTGGTGCTCCTGGCCGTCAATTCGTGGTTGTCCGACGGCGACCCGTCGGGCTATCAGCGCACGCTGGACGAGGCCCAGAGGGTCGGTGCCGTGACCTTGGGATACACGGTCCAAGGCAACATCGCCATGGATGCGGCGCTGAGAGGCGATTTTGCCAAGACCTCGCATTTGATCGCGCAATACAAGCAAGACGTGATCCGGCTACGCCTCCGTCCCCAACTTCGTTACCTGCTGATGGTGCAGACGATTCTTGCGGCGCACCAGGGCAAGCGGTCCGAGATGGATCAGGCGATCGCGGAGTTCTCCGAGTGGCAGGACGAACACTCGCACGAATTCCCGTTGGTGCTTGGACTTGCGCGAGCCTTCTGTGCCCTGCTCGAGGAGAACCGAGGTCTGGCCAGGGACGAACTGGCGAAGATGTTGGCGGCTACTGAGGGGTTGCCGTCCAACTACCACCTTGCCGGCCGACATGGTTTGTGCCTTTTCCTCGCCGTACTTGAGCAAGAAGCCGGATGGAGTGAGTACCAGGCGGTTCTCTCGGATGCTCAGGCCGCAATGCGGTGGAACCGCCAGTTCGTACGACTCGCTGAAGCCGTTCTGCTCGGACGCGAGGGCCGGATCGAAGAGGCGAACGCGGCGGCGGCAGCAGCGCAACAAGACTCTGAGATCTATGGAATGGTCCGCCATATCGTCCTCCGGCTCGCGGCTGAAGCGGCGATAGCTGACGGGTGGGGGGAGCCCATCGCTTGGCTTCGTCGTGCCGAGGAGTACTTCCACCAACTGTCAGTCCCGGCAGTCGCTGGTGCATGCCGCTCGCTCCTGCGGCACGCGGGCGCCTCGGTCAAGCAGCGTCGGACGGGCATCGATCAGGTGCCGGATGATCTACGTGCGATCGGAGTGACGGTCCGGGAGCACGAGGTGCTGCAGTTGCTGGTGGAACGGCTCACGAACAAGGCGATCGCGAACCGCCTGCATATTTCGCCTCGCACGGTGGAAAAGCACGTGGCCAGCCTGATCATGAAGGCTGATGTCGCCGACCGGGTGGAACTCAGCGATTTCGCCGCGTCCGCATACGGCGAAGCCCAGTAGCCTCTGGTGAAAGCTTGGTGAAAGGTGTTCTCGCTACGGTGTGTACGCGTCCCTGGGAAGGGGTGGAGTGCCGTGGAGGGGCATCCATTGGCACTGCGATCCCGGGAACACGCCTCAGGCACGCCAGAGCGACCCCCAGTCTCGGCTCTGGCGTGACTGGGGGTGACGCGCGGTAGTGTGTCCGGCTGGTTGTGTTGTCGGACCTTCCGGGGAACAGGGTGGAGTTTCGGGTTCTGGGGCCGATCGAAGTCGTCGCGGGCGGCCGGGTGATTCCAATTGGCTCGGCGCGATTGCGCTGTTTGCTCGCCGCGTTGCTGGTTCGTGCCAACAAGGTTGTCAGGTTCGACGAATTGGTGGAGGCCGTTTGGGGTGAGTCGGTTCCGGCGAATCCGCGTCCTGCTGTCTACACGTTGGTGACGCGGCTGCGTAGTGTCCTCAAAGACATTGACATCGAGGCGGGCGGCGATGGTTACCGCATTGTGGTCGACGAGGGCCAGGTTGACGTCAAACGGTTCGAAGGGGGCATAGCCGCGGCGCGGACGGCGGGTGAGGGGGAAACGGAAGTCCTCCGGCAGGCGCTTGAACTGTGGCGTGGTGAGCCGTTCGCGGATGTGCCGTCCGACTACTTGCGGAGGATGGCTGAGCCGCTGGCCGAGCGACGCTTGCAGGCGCTTGAGCGGAAACTCGAACTGGATCTGAATGCTGGTCAGCACCAGGTCGCACTGCCGGAGCTGACAGAACTGACAGCTGAGTATCCTCTGCGGGAACGGTTCTGGGCGTTGTTGATGCTTGCGCTGTTCCGTGCTGGGAGGCAGGCGGAAGCGTTGCGGGCGTATTCCGCTGTGCGGCAACGGCTTGTCGACGAGTTGGGTGTCGAACCGGGCGCTCATCTGCGGAAGGCGCACGAGATTGTGCTGGCAGGCGAGGAGGACAGTGGCTGGCGTGTGGAATGTCAGCTGCCCATCGACATCGGCGATTTCACCAACCGCGACGACGAACTCGCCCACGTGCTGGAGTCCATGCGTCCGGGAACCACGGTGCCGATCATGACCATCAGCGGTCCGCCTGGCATGGGCAAGTCCGCCCTGGTGGTGCGTGCCGCGCATCGGCTGATCGAGCAGTATCCGGACGGGCAGTGGTTTCTCCGGCTCAAAGGGGCGAGCCCGGCGCCGCGCCCGGCGAATGACCTGCTGGCTGAACTGCTGCGGACCGCGGGCGTGGATCCGACCTCGATACCGGCCGACGTCGACGCCCGGGCAAGTCTGCTGAGATCGCGTCTCGCGGAGCGCAGAGTGCTGATTGTCCTGGACGATGCGGCTGGAGTCGAGCAGGTGGCGCCCTTGCTGCCGGGGCGGCCGGGAAGTGCCGTGCTGGTGACCAGCCGGTCAGAACTCGGTGGGTTGTCCGTTCTTTACGGCGGCAACCGCATCTCGCTCCAGCCGTTCTCCGGTCGTCACGCCTACGACCTCCTCGCCCGGATCGCGGGAAGGGCCCGGTGCGCCGAAGACATCGGAGCGTCGACCGTGCTGACCGACCTGTGTGGACGAATGCCGCTGGCACTGCGCATCGCCGCGTCGAACCTTGCCAGCCGGCCTGGCCTGCGCATCGCCCGGTACGCCGAAGATCTGCGCAGCGGTGACCGGTTAGCGAAACTCAAGACCAGCGGCATCGGCATCCGCGCTGTGTTCGACGGTTCGTTCGCCACACTGAGCGAAGTGGACCAGCGAGCGTTCGGTCTGCTTGGCGTGGTGCCTGGAATGGACATCAGTGTGGCAGGCGCCGCCGCACTGCTCGAATGCGACATCGATGAGGCTGGCGACATCCTCGAGCGGTTGGTGGCGGCGAACCTCCTGGAGCGCCAGGCCGAGGATCGATTCCGGTTCCACGACCTGATCCGGGTGTACGCAGCGGCGCGGGCGAACGACTATGACAGTGCCGAAGCGCTGCGCCGGTTGGCGGACTGGTACCTGTACTCCGTATATGCGGCGGTCGCTCCGATCGCGTCGGTCTACGTCTCGCGGCTGGGCCCCGCGCCCGCGGATGTTGTGCCGCTCGTGTTCGAGACCACGGATGAGGCAATGCGGTGGCTCGACGCGGAGCGGCACAACTACATGGCCCTCATCGAACACACCGCGGCCTACGGACCCCTCAGGTACGCCTGGCAGTTGACGGATGCGGCCCGACCCGACCTTTACCACAGTTACCGCACAGATGATCTGAACCGCATGGCCGGCCTTGGACTGGCCGCTGCTCGTCAGGTTGGTGACCAACGAGGACAAGCGATCATGTTCCTCGTGCTCGGTTCGTCGAAGGCCGTGGCCGGCCATTTCGACGAGTCGGTCGACGACTTCGCCGAGTGTCGGAGGATCGCCGCCGTGATCGGCGAGACCGGGATATACGCCAGTGCGGTGCTCACCACGGCCGTTGCCTATCACGAGGCAGGGTGGCCACAGAAAGCCGTTGAAGCTGCCGAGGAGGGACGCGAACTCGTCGATCGGGGGGTGGAGCAAGGCGAACAACGCAAGCTGGCGGTGCTGTCGAACCTCGGTGTGGCTTACTACGGTGTGGGCCGGCTACGAGATGCCTTGGAGACTCTCGTGGAAGCAAGAGAGCTGGCCATCCGCCTCGAGGTCCCGACGGGTGAGATCGTGACGTGTGGATACCTCAGCCAGGTCCACCGAGAACTCGGTGACGCCGATCAGGCGCTCGCCGTGTCCCGCTTCGTGCTGGAGTCCACTTTGGCTCGGTACTACGCGCACGATCCGGCGAACATCATGATCGCCCGGGTGCATTGCGATCGAGGGGAGACGGAACTCGCGCGGACGTACGCGATCACGGCGCTGGAAGGGGCCCGCAGCCGGGGCTATCGCAAGCACGAAGCCGAAGCGGCCGTTGTGCTTGGCACCATCTGCCTGGCTGAAGGGCAACGTGAACTGGCGCTGAGCCACTTCAGGCAGGCCCTTGATCTGGTGAGAGGCCTGGTTGCCTATCCGGTCGAAGTCGAAGCACTGGCCGGAATGACGTTGGCCAGTGGCACGGCCGGGTTCGCTGAGAAGGCGGTCGCGCTCGCCCGCGAGCACGGGATGCGGTTGTTGGAGGCGAAGGCGTTGGCGGCGTTGGCCGAGGTCAAGGCGGATCAAGGCGATTCCGGTGAGGCGCTTGCGGCTGCCGGGCAGGCGCTGGAGATGTTCCGGGAGTTCGGGTGTCGTCGCGGTGAGCGGCATGCCGGCGGGATCGTCGGGCGGGTGAAAGGGAACTGAAAGCGATCGGCGTTACGGTCCCGTGTGCCCGGGAGGGCAGGGGATCGATGTCGCCGTGGGGGTCGGCATCGGCGCCCGCTAGCGCATCAGCCAGGCGCGGCATGCCAGCTGGAGCGCCAGCCGCTGCTCGGGGTCGGCCAGGTCGACCCCGAGCTGGCGGGTGATCTTGTTCAGCCGGTAGTGGACGGTCTGGCGGTGCACCCGCAGCACTTCCGCCGCCCGGGCCGGGGAGTTCTGGTGGTCCAAATAGGCCTGTAAGGTCCGGATCGCCTCTTCCGCGGCCGCCGGCCCGAGGTCCACGAGCGGGGCGAGCAGGTCGTCGACGGAAGCCCGGGTGTTGTCCGACGCGTACCACTCGACCAGCATCCGGTTGAGGCCCAGCGCGTCGATCGCCACCACGTCCCGCTGTGGTTTGGCCTGGCGGGTCACGGCCAGTGCCGCTTTCGCGTCCGTCGCCGAGGTTCGCAGCCCTTCCGCCTGCCGGTGCACGGCTCCGATACCGCACCGGACGACTATGCCGGGGAAACGCTTGCGGGCGGCGGCCAGTGCGGTGTTCGCCGCCGCCAGCGCCGTGCGGGCGGCGGACGGGCCGGGGTCGGCGTCGACGCTGTGCACCAGCAGGGGTTCGCCGCCGATGCGGGTGCTGTGCCACTTGGCGTCTATTTCCGCCCGGACCGCGTGCAGCATCGCCACGCTGATGGCGTCGACCTGGTCGGCGCTGACCGTCGCGCCGGAGTCCAAAGAGGACGACAGTTCGAACCGCAACACCTGGTGCCAGCCGTCGACCGGAAGCCCGACCGATCGGGCGTGGGAGACCAGTTGCACGCGTTCGGAGTCGGGCGCCAGCAACAGTTCTCCGAGCAGGCGTCCACGGTCGGCCAGCGGCGCGAGCTCGGTACGCCGCTCGTCCCCGATCACCCGTGCGTAGGCGTCGGCCGTCAACGCCGTCACGGCACGAGCAGCGACCACCCAAGAGCCGCGAGCGTCCGGCGAGACCTCGGCGGCGACGAACGTGTCCACGGCACCATCGACGAGGACCGGCGCCGCGGGTTCGCCGTGTGCCGGTTGACGGGCCGTGACCGGAACGCCCAAGGCGTCCGACGCCGCCAACAGCACGGCGGCCTTGCGGTCGTGGGTACGCATCTCGGCCGACGCGATCAGCCGCCGGGCCGCGTCGATCCGGGCGAGCGCGGCTGTCGCGTCGCCCGCCAAAGCCTCGGCCACGGCGACGATCAGCCGGGTCGGTTCGAGGCTCACCGGCGCCAGCAGCAGTGAAACGGCGTTCCGGTTGGCGATCCGCACCGCCGTGGACTCGACCGTGGTCGCGTCGATCCCGTTCAGCACGATCGCGCCCACGTCGGAGGCGGCCGCGTCACGCATCGCGATGTCGAACAGGTGCCCCCGGGCCTGTGCCGACGCAGTTGGCAACACCACGACGAAGCTGTCGCGGGGCACTGACCGTAGGTCGGTCAGCTTGTCGACGACCCGGACCGAGCCCACCATCCGCCCTGGTGACGCGGTCAGCACCGTCAGCATGTTCAGGTCTGGACCAGCGAGCAGGTCGCGGAGCGGAACGTGGCTCACGGGGCCTCCGTAGGCGGACAGTGTCGGGGTGACTGTGCGGTGGGGATAGCCGGGGCTTGGATTCTATTGGGCAAGGACAAATACTCAGAGTGGCTGTCTTACTACCATTCACTCGTGCGACTTAACGGGGGTTGCCTGGTGGACTTCGCCCGGGGCTGCGACGTGCTCGCGGCCGGCGGTGGCGGCTACGCGACGGGAACCGTACCGATGGCGCAGGTCGCGCTGGATGCCCAGGGGCCCGTGGAGGTCGTCGATCTCGACGACCTTCCGCCGGATGGTCTGGTCATGCCGTGCGCCTATCTCGGGTCGCCCGCCGTCTGGGTGGAGCGGATCGGCACCGGGCGCGAGAGCATCGCCATTCGACGACAGGTCGAACAGCACTTCGGCGCCGAGGTCGTGGCGATGATGTGCACGGAGATCGGCGGCAGCAACGGCCCGGCTTCGGTGGCGCTGGCGGCCAACGCGGGCCTGCCGTTGGCCGACGCGGACGGCATGGGCCGCGCCTTCCCCGGCATCGAACAGGTCGCGATGCAGGTCGCGGGCGTGCATCCGGGCCCTTCGGTGCTGGCGGACGACCACGATCACGTTGTCCTCGTCCAAGCCGACACCGGTGACTGGCTGGAACGCCTGGCCCGCGGCGCGGTCACGGCCTTCGGCGACACCGGGGTGAGCGCCGAGTACGTGATGACGGTCGAACAGGCCCGCAAAAGCGTGGTCATCGGGTCGATCAGCCGTGCGATGCGGATCGGCAAGCTGCTCTCGGACTGCGCGGGCATGCCGGTCGTGGCGGCCGTGCGGCGGCTCGCCTCGGAGACGGGCGGGATCTGCCTGATGGAAGGCAAGATCAGTTCGGTCTCGCCGGTCCAGACCAGCGCGGCGTCGACCTTCGCGGCCAACCAGCGGTTCACCGCGGTGATGGACGGCATCAACAACGACGACGGCCGCTGCCTGCGTGTCGAGGTCGGCCACGAGTACCTGGCGATCCTGGAGGACGGCGAGGTCAAGGCCACGACGCCGGACATCATCACCCTCTTCGACGTCTACAGCGGCGACGTCGTGGCCACCGATTCGTTGCGCTACGGGCAACGTGTGGTCGTGCTGGCGTTGCCGTGCCCGGAGCTGTGGCGGCAGCCCGCGGGGATCGACCTGGCCGGCCCCCGGGCGTTCGGCCTGGACCTCGACTACCACCCGCTGGTGGTGCGATGACGGGCTATCGGCTCGGCGTCGCCCTTCCCGGCAGCCGGACGTCCGCGGCGATCCTCGATCCCGAAGGACGCGTGGTGGTCACGGTCGAACTCGGGAGCGACACCCCGGGCGACGTGCTCGACGCGGTGCTAGACGCAGCCGAGCCGCACGGCATCAGGGCCGGCGACATCGACCACGTCATGTTCGCGGTGACGGATCTGCGCGTGATGAACGACCTGGCCGCGGAAACGGGCTCCTGGCGCGGCTGGCCGGGCCGTCTGGCCAGGGTCGCGGCGGTGCGGCTGGGCGCGGCGACCACATCCGTTCCGCCGTTGACGTTGTGGCCGCAGGAGTTGCAGCAACGCGTCGTGGTCGCGTCGACCTGCCTGTCCGGCGGCGCGATGCTGGACGGCAGCGACTACGAACCCCTTGACTTCGAGGGACTTCAGGCGTTCGCCCGGCAGATCTCCGGTGTTGCCGGCGCGGTCGCGATCACCGGCGTCTTCTCGGCGGTCACGCCCCGCCACGAGCTCGCGGCGGCCGAAGTCCTCCGTGCCGAGATGGGGGCCTGCGGCGCCATCCTGTTGTCCCACGAGTACGGCGGGCTCGGCCTGGTCGAGCGGGAGAACGCGACGATCCTGCAGGCCGCGTTGACCGCGCCGGTCGCCGAGGAGGCGGCCAAGCTGCTGAACGCGGTCAACCGGCGTGGCATGAACAACGCGGAAGTCTTCCTCGCTCGCAGCGACGGAACCATTGCCACGCTGGACAACGCGGTCACGCATCCGTTGTCGCTGCTCGGCGCGACCGATGCGACGGCTGTCGTCGGCGCGTCGGTGCTCGCGGGGGAGAAGGACGCGCTCGTCGGATTGACCAATGTGGACGGAAGCGTGCGCGCGGTGTGCGCGCTCACCGACTGCGGCCCAAGGATGACCGTGGGACAGACCAAAGTGGCCGGTGTGCCGACAGGTCTGAGTGTTCCCGCGCTGGTCCCGATCCACGCGTCCGTCGAGGAGGCGATCGACCGGGCCAAGGAAGCCCCGGGTGACCTGCCGCTGCTGCTCGTCGGCCCGGGCGCGCGGACCTTCGTCAAGTCGCTGAAACCGCAGTCGCCCAGGATCGTCGGTACGGCACTGGCCGGGACCGTGAAGGTCGAGTCGCCGGTGGCCGCCGAGGCCGCCGCCGCGGTCGGCGCGGCCGCCGCGCCGGTGGTCGGGGAGGCCCGGCGGATCGTGCCGTTGAACAGCCCTGGGCTTGAGGAGATCCGAGCCGCCGTACGGGAGGCCGCGCGGGCGTCGGCGATGCGTGCGGGCGCCGACCCGGCCAACGTCTCGATCGTGTCGGCCGACGAGAAACCGCTGGCCTACCTGTCCGAGCCGACCGTGGTGATGCGGGTACGAGCGGGCGGCCCGCCGAGAGACGGAGGAACCAGGTGACGCCCCAGGACGACTACTCCCTCAGCCGGGTTCCCGCGAAAGCCAGGTACGGCTGGGGGTGGGTCGCGGTCCAGCAGTTCGGCCAGATCTCGGACCTGATCACCTTCTCCACCGGTGTCATCCTCGGCGCCGGGCTGTCCTTCTGGGGCGCCTTCTGGGCGTTGACGCTCGGTTCGGTCGTGCTGGAACTGGTCGCCGTGTTCGTCGGGATCGCCGGGTGCCGGGAAGGACTGTCCACTTCGGTACTCACCCGCTGGACCGGCTTCGGCCGGTACGGCTCGGCGCTGCTCGGCCTGATCATCTCGATCAGCCTGATCGGCTGGTTCGGCATCCAGAACGGCGTGTTCGCGCTGGGCATGAACGCCATCGCGCCAGTGCTCGACCCCTGGGTGTGGTCGTTGATCACCGGCGTGGTGATCACGGTCTTCGTGATGTACGGATTCCGTGCGATGCGGTGGGTCGCGGTCGCCGCGGTGCCCGCGTTCCAGATCGTCATCGCGTACTCGGTGATCACCGAATTCGCGAAGGTGGACGTCGGCGCGCTGTTCTCCGCGGGCCCGTTGGGCGAGCCGATGACGATCGCCGCGGGAGCGACGCTGGTGGCCGGCTCCTACATGGCCGGTGCGACGATCATGCCCGACATGAACAGGTTCAACCGCAACGCGCGGGACGTCGTCAAGCAGAGCGTCCTGTCCATCACGCTGGGCCAGTACGTGATGGGCCTGATCGGCGTCCTGCTGGCCTACGCGGTCAAGGGCCAGGACGCCGTCGCGATCCTGACCAGCACGGTCGGCGTGATCGGCGTGATCACCCTCGTCGCGGCGGTCGTGAAGATCAACGACTGGAACCTCTACAGTTCGTCGCTGGGGATCGTGAACGCGATCGACACGCTGACCGGCGTCAAGGTCAACCGCGTGTGGGCCACGCTGATCATCGGCATCGCCGGGACCACGCTGTCGGCGGCCGGCATCCTCGACCGGTTCGTCGACTTCCTGATGATCCTCGGTGTCACACTGCCGCCGATCGCCGGGATCGTGGTCGCCGAGTACTACATCGTCAAACGGTGGCGTGGCGAGCTCGACGAATCGCGGCAGCGCGGTGTGCTGCCCGCCACCGAGCCGACATTGATCCCGGTGACGCTGGTGATCTGGGCGGTGTCCGCGTGGTTCGGCTGGTGGAGTGAACGTGAGGCACTCGGAATCGGCTCGCTGAACTCGTTACTCCTGGCCGGACTGCTGTATCTGACAGCCGGAAAACTCGGCCTGGTCCGGGCGATCAGCGAGGTGCCTGTGGCGGACGACCCGAAGGGGAAGGAGGAGGCGTGCGAATCGGCATCGACGTAGGCGGTACGAACACCGACGCTGTCCTTCTTTCCGGGGACAACCGGCTGCTCGCGTCGGTCAAAACGCCGACGACGCCGGACGTCACCGACGGAGTTGCCTGGGCGGTCACCGATCTGCTCGCCGCGGCCGCGGCCTCCGGTGCGATCGAACGGATCAGCGACCTGTCCGCCGTGATGATCGGCACGACGCACTTCACCAACGCGATCGTGCAGCAGCGCGGCCTCACCCCGACCGCGGTGGTCCGGCTCGCGCTGCCCGCGACCGGGGCGTTGCCGCCGTTGACGGGCTGGCCGCCGGTGCTGCGTGCCGCGATCGGCAAGAAGCACTACCTCGTCCACGGTGGTTACGAGTACGACGGCACCGAACTGGCCACATTGGACCCTGACGAGATCAAGCGCGTCGCCGCCGACGTGGCCGAACGCGGCCTGCGGTCGGTCGCGATCTCGTCGGTGTTCGCGCCGGTGAACAGCGAGATGGAGCTGCGGGCCGCGGAGATCCTCCGTGCCGAGGTCCCGGACCTGCGGATCTCGTGCTCGCACGACTTCGGCCGGGTCGGGCTGCTGGAACGGGAGAACGCCACCGTCCTCAACGCGGCCCTGATCGAGCTCGCCGGGCAGATCTCGGACGCGCTCACCTCGGCGCTGCGCGGCGCGGGGATCACGGCGCCGCTGCTGCTGAGCCAGAACGACGGCACCGTGATGGACGTCGAGTACGCCCGCCGGTTCCCGGTCGCGACCTTCGCCTCGGGGCCGACGAACTCCATGCGGGGCGCGGCTTTCCTGGCCGGGCTCAGTGACTGCGCGGTGGTCGACGTGGGCGGGACCACCGCCGACGTCGGCGTCGTCGCCGCGGGGTTCCCCCGGGAAGCGGGCGCGGTCACCGAGCTCGCCGGGGTACGGACCAACTTCCGGATGCCGGACCTGTTGTCGCTCGGTATCGGCGGCGGAAGCCTGGTGCGGGGAGACGACTTCGGGCCCGACAGTGTCGGCTACGAACTCACCGAGCGTGCGCTTGTCTTCGGCGGCAACGACTTGACGCTGACCGACCTGGCGGTCGCGGCCGGAATGGTCGACCTCGGTGATCCCGCGCTGGTCGGGCACCTGGACAAGAGCCAGGCCGCGGCGGTGCTCGAGACCGTCGGCGAACGCATCGCCGAGGCCGTCGACCGGATGCGGACGTCGCCAGATCCCTTGCCAGTCCTCGTGGTCGGCGGCGGCAGTGTGCTCGTGCCGGATGTCCTGCCAGGACTGGACGGCGTCGGTGACATCGTCCGGCCGGAGAACTTCGCGGTGGCCAACGCGGTCGGTGCGGCGATCGCGGAAGTCGGCGGCGAGGTCGACCGGGTCGTGCGCGTCGGCGAAGGCAAGCGGGACAAGGTGTTGGAGGACGTCAAGCTGGAGGCGATCGAGCGCGCGGAGTCGGCGGGGGCCTTGCCCGACAGCATCCGCGTCGTCGACGTGGAGGAAGTGCCGCTCGCGTACGTGCCCGGCGGCGCGGTCCGGGTCCGTGTGAAGGCGATCGGGCAGCTCGACCTGCGGCGGCTGGGAGCGGGCGATGCGTGAGATCCGGCTGTCCGATATGGACGACATCGCCCGTGGCGCGGCGATTCTCGGCGCGGGCGGCGGCGGTGATCCGTACGTCGGCAAACTGCTGGCCGAGGTGGCGATCGAGAAGCACGGCCCGGTGTCCGTCGTGGACATCGGCGACGTCCCGCCGGACGCGGTGGTGGTGCCGGTCTCCTCGATGGGCGCACCGACCGTCGGCACCGAGAAACTGCCGTCCGGGCACGAGGCGATCACCGCGTTGCGGGCGCTGGAACGGGTGATGGGCCGCAAGGCCACCCACCTGGTGCCGATCGAGATCGGTGGCGTGAACTCGGTGATCCCGATCGCCGCGGCGGCCGAGACCGGCCTGCCGCTGGTGGACGGCGACGCGATGGGCCGTGCCTTCCCCGAGGCGCACATGGTGCTGCCCACGCTGATCGGGGTGAGCTGCACGCCCATGGTGATCGTGGACGACAAGGGCAACACCATGGTGCTCGAGACCGTCAGCAACCAATGGGCCGAGCGGTTCGCCCGCGCGGCGTGCACCGAAGCCGGGTGCTCGGTCTTCACCGCCGACACCGTCCTGAACGGCAGGCAGCTGAAAGCAGGCCTGGTCGCCGGAACGCTGACGTTGGCGCACAAACTCGGCCGGGCCGTGCGGCTCTCGCCCGAGCCGGTGGCGACCGCGGCGGCCCTGCTCGACGGGCGACTGCTGATCACCGGCAAGGTCGTGGACGTCAACCGCGCCACCACCGGCGGTTTCGCCAGGGGACAGGCCAGGATCGAGGGCATCGGTGCCTGCCGGGGCATGCGGATGACGCTCTCGTTCCAGAACGAACACCTCGTCGCCGAACGCGACGGCGAGATCGTGACCAGCACACCCGATCTGATCTGTGTACTGGACAACGAAACCGGTGATCCGATCACCACCGAGGGGATGCGTTACGGAAACCGGGTCGCCGTCCTCGGCGTCCCGTGCGACAGCCGGTGGACGACGCCGGAAGGGCTGCGGCTGACCGGGCCGCGGGCGTTCGGCTACGACCACGACTACATGCCGATTTCCGTTGGGGGTAAACAATGACCACTGCGTCGAGTGCCTGGGAGCGCGCGCCGCTGATCCCGTTGCCGAGCCGCGGCCACGAGCACCACGAGGACCACGAGCGGTGCGGCACCTGCGGCCAGCCGATCGGTTACTGGGCCGTCGACCGGCTCACCGGCCTGCTGGACCGGTGGGGCTGGGACACGTATGCGCCGGAAACCCTGCGGCGCGCGCACGAGCAGCGCCAGCCGTTGGCGTTGCTGCTGCTGGACCTGGACCACTTCAAGGAGATCAACGACCGGTACGGCCACGTGGCCGGCGACATGGTCCTGCATGCCGTGGCCGAGGTGCTGCGGGCGTCCTGCCGGGAGAACGACGTCGTCGGCCGGTACGGCGGGCACGG
This sequence comes from Kibdelosporangium persicum, assembly GCF_013280595.1. GTDB lineage: Bacteria > Actinomycetota > Actinomycetes > Mycobacteriales > Pseudonocardiaceae > Kibdelosporangium > Kibdelosporangium persicum. The sequence goes on along the minus strand of NZ_JAAATY010000008.1, from coordinate 30,116 downwards.
CGGTGACGAGTTCCTCGTCCTGTTGCCGATGACCAACCGGGACCGGGCCATGGCCGTGGCCACGCGGGTGCTGGACGGCGTGCGCGCGTTGCAGATCGGCGTCCCGGACGTGGACAAGGGCACCAGGACCACGCTCACCGGACTGACCGTGTCCATCGGTGTGGCGCTTTATGTCCCAGCCCGTGGAATGGAACCAGTATTGACCGATCTGGTCCTCGAAGCCGATGCCGCCCTGCTTGTCGCCAAGCGCGAAGGGCGGGACACCGTCCGGATGGGCCGGCGCCGCTGATTCCGGCAGGCCGGCGGGTTTCCTCATTGATCATGGGACCTTTTGGTCTCGCCGGCCGTCCTATCATCCTTTCCCAGTTCTGCTGGGGTGAAGGTGACGTGTTAGTCCGTTCAGCGGGTTTTGAACTGTGATTACCGCGATACGGTTGGTCACCGCCGCGAGTCGCGTGTGACGCATTTGGAGGTATCTGATGCTTCATATGTTGGCCGCTGCCGGCGTCGCTTTATCGATCGTCGGACAACCAGTTCAGGCCGCCGGGTGGCCGTCCACACCGCCACCCGACAAGATTATCATCGATGTCGCCACCGTGAATGGTTCCGGGTGCCGGCCCGGTACCGCGGCCGTTGCCGTCTCCGAGGACAACGAGGCCTTCACGGTGACGTACAGCGAGTTCCTCGCACAGGTCGGCGTCGGTGCGGAGCCGACCGACTGGCGCAAGAACTGCCAGATCAGCCTGAAAGTGCACGTTCCGTCTGGCTTCACCTACGCGATCGCCCAGGCGGACTACCGTGGTTTCGCCCATCTGGAACGAGGCGCGACCGGTCTCGAACGGGCGAACTACTATTTCCAGGGAATGTCACCGACCCAGTTCATCAGTCACCCACTGTCCGGTTCGTACAGTGACAACTGGCAATTCACGGACACCACCGACATCGCGGCACTGGTCTACCATCCGTGCGGCGAGTTGCGCAACTTCAACATCAACACGGAGTTGCGGGTGAGTGCTGGGACGTCCGATCCGACGAAGACCACGAGTTTTATCGCGATGGATTCGACAGACGGAAGCATCAAAACCACCTACCATTTCCACTGGAAGACCTGCCCTCGTTAACGTGAATTAACCCGATCCGCGGCGGCGTGGTGCGCCGAACGTGGTTTTTCCGGTGCCCTCGTCCGTGAAAACCACGTTCGGTCCAGTGACGCACGGCTCACCGCCGATCGGGAAGAAGACGGCCGCGCCCCGGCGTTCGGCCGGACATGCGGGAAACCGACGTTGTGGTCATCGGAGCCGGGCAGGCCGGGCTGTCCAGCGCGTACTACCTGCGGCACTACGGGATCGACGACTACGTCATGCTCGACTCCGCCGACGGCGCCGGAGGGGCATGGCGCCACCGCTGGCCGTCCCTGCGGCTGGGCAAGGTGAACGGCATCTACCCGTTGCCTGGCTTCCCGCCCGTGGACGCCGACGCGGATCTCCCCGCTTCAGAGGTCGTCAGCGAGTACTACGCCGCCTATGAACGTCACCATGGCCTGCACGTGATCCGGCCTGTCGAGGTCACCTCGGTCGAGTACGGCCCTGACGACCGGCTGGTGGTGTCGGCGGGACACGATCGGCAGTGGGCGGCTCGCGCCGTGATCAACGCCACCGGCACGTGGACGCGGCCGTTCTGGCCTTACTACCCCGGCATGGCGTCGTTCCGGGGACGTCAGCTGCACACCGCGGACTTCCGGGACGTCGAGGAGTTCCGTGGCAGGAAGATGATCGTGGTCGGCGCGGGCTCGTCCGCGACCGGCCTGCTGCTCGAACTGTCCGAGGTCGCCGACGTCACGTGGATCACCCGCCGCAGGCCGGTGTTCCGGGACGAGGAATGGACCGAGAACGTCGGCCGCGAGGCCGTGGCCAAAGTGGACGAGCGGGTCCGTGCGGGCCTGCCGCCGCTCAGCGTGGTGAGCGTGACCGGGCTCTGGGCTCCGCCGGATGTGCGTGCCCGGCTGGAAAGCCTGCCGTGGCGGCGGATCTTCCACGAACTCACCCCGGACGGCGTGCGATGGCGGGACGGTTCGGAGTTGCACGTGGACGCCATCCTGTGGGCGACCGGGTTCCGTGCCGCGCTGGATCACCTGGCGCCGTTGGGATTGCGCGCCCCGGGCGGCGGGATCGTGATGGACGGCACCCGCGTGGCCGCCGAACCGAGACTGCACCTGGTCGGATATGGACCGTCGGCCAGCACGGTCGGCGCGAACCGTGCTGGCCGAACGGCAGCACGCGAGATCCGCGCACTGCTCAACTCCGGTGAACTGGTTGCCTCTTAACGACCCCTCGTGAGTGTTTATCCGTGTTCTAACCCTGATAAACACTCACGAGAGGGAGAGGGGTGGTCGGCATTACCTCGGGGATAATGGCCGGGGTTTCGACGTGGCACGTAGCGTGGCAGCTGTGACCTTGACGCAACGACCGGTGGGTGAGCTGCTCAGACAGTGGCGGGAGCAGCGCAGGCTCAGCCAGCTCGACCTGTCCATCCGGGCGGACATCTCGACCAGGCACCTGAGTTTCGTGGAGACCGGCCGGTCGGCGCCGAGCCGGGACATGGTGCTGCACCTGGCCGAGGAACTGGACGTGCCGTTGCGTGACCGCAACAGGTTGCTGCTGGCGGCGGGGTACGCGCCCGTCTACGGCGAGACCTCATTGGACGCGCCCGAGATGGCGGCGGTGAGGTCCGCCGTGCGCCGCATCCTGGCCGGGCACGACCCGTATCCGGCGTGCGTGGTCGACCGGCGGTGGAACCTCGTCGACAGCAACGCGGCGACCACGCTGTTCACCACGGACGTGGCGCCGGAGCTGGTGCGGTCGCCGATCAACGTGCTGCGGCTGAGCCTGCACCCGGAAGGGCTGGCGCCGCGGATCCGCAACCTGGGGGAGTGGCGGGCGCACCTGCTCGGACGGTTGCGCCGGGAGATCTCGGTGACCGCGGACGAAGGACTGAGGGAGCTCTACCAGGAGCTGGTGGCGTACCCGTGTGACGACCCTGAGCCGCATCTGGACAACGACGTGGTGGTGCCGTTGCGTATGACGCACCAGGGCACGGAACTGGCCTTCCTGAGCGTGGTCGCGACGTTCGGCACGCCCGCCGACATCACGGTCGCGGAGCTGGCGATCGAGTCGTTCTTCCCGGCCGACGACGCCACTGCCGAGTTCCTTCGGGGGATGTTGTAGATCGCCTCTCGACACCGGACCCATGCGCGATGTCTACTCGGTTGCGTACGCAACGAGGCGGGAGGACAAGAGTGGCTGAGGTCCGTGGAGTGGTCGCACGTGCCAAGGGCGAACCGGTCGAGGTGACGACGATCATCGTGCCCGATCCCGGGCCGGGCGAGGCCGTGGTGAAGGTGCAGACCTGCGGGGTGTGCCACACCGACCTGCACTACCGTGAGGGCGGCATCAACGACGAGTTCCCGTTCCTGCTGGGGCATGAGGCGGCAGGCGTGGTCGAGTCGGTGGGCGAGGGCGTGACCGACATCGAGCCGGGCGATTTCGTGGTGCTCAACTGGCGTGCGGTGTGCGGCGCCTGCCGGGCGTGCAAGCGGGGCAGGCCGTGGTACTGCTTCAACACGCACAACGCCACGCAGAAGATGACGCTGGCCGACGGCACGGAACTGTCGCCCGCGCTGGGGATCGGGGCGTTCGCCGAGAAGACGCTCGTGCACTCCGGTCAATGCACCAAAGTGGACCCGTCGGCCCGTGCCGCGGCGGTCGGCCTGCTCGGCTGTGGCGTGATGGCGGGTATCGGCGCGGCGATCAACACGGGCAACGTCGGCCGTGGTGACTCCGTGGCGGTCATCGGATGCGGTGGCGTGGGCAGCGGCGCGGTCGCCGGAGCGCGGCTGGCCGGCGCGGCCAAGATCATCGCGGTGGACGTCGACCCGCGCAAACTCCAGTGGGCGCAAGGCTTCGGCGCCACGCACTCGATCAACGCCCGGGAAGTGGACGACGTGGTCGAGGCCGTCAGGGCGCTCACCGACGACTTCGGCGCCGACGTCGTGATCGACGCGGTCGGCCGCCCGGAGACGTGGAAGCAGGCGTTCTACGCCCGTGACCTGGCCGGAACCGTCGTCCTTGTCGGCGTGCCGACGCCGGACATGACCCTGGAGATGCCGCTGATCGACTTCTTCAGCCGCGGTGGCTCGCTGAAGTCCAGCTGGTACGGCGACTGCCTGCCGTCCCGCGACTTCCCCATGCTCGTGGACCTCTACCAGCAGGGCAGGCTCGACCTGGACGCGTTCGTCACCGAGGAGATCCCCCTCGACGGCGTCGAGGACGCCTTCCACAAGATGCACACGGGTGACGTACTGCGTTCCGTCGTGGTGTTCTGATCCGCCTGTCGCGGTCCGCAACGGGGTGTCGCGGAAACCCGCAGTTCAACGCCCTGTGAGCAAAACGTGCTCACAGGGGGTTGCCTCGTGGTGTTGGATGGCCCGGTGGCTGTACGACTTGATGCCGACACGGTGTCCTCGTTGGTTGGACCGGACCTCGCCCGGATCGGGCGGGAACATCTCGACGCGGGCCGGGTCTTCGAACTCGGCGAGGACGACGGCGGGGTGGCGGCGATCGTGCTCGACTCCGCCCGCAAGGAGTACGACGTCTGGGTCGGCGTGGTCAACGGGGCGCTGACCGGCGAATGCGACTGTGACGACGACACTGGGACCGGCGCCGAGGTCATGCTGTGCGGCCACGCCGTCGCCGTGACGCTCGCGGCCCTCGAGGACGGCATCCTGTTCACGTCAGTGATCGAGCAGGACGACGAGGACGACGAGGAACGGTTCGCGGAACTCGCGGCGACCCTGACGTTCGACCAACTGGTGGACCTGGTCGCCCGCCAGGCCGTCGCCGACCCCGACTTCGCCGACGAACTGCTCGCCCTCACCGAGGACGAGGAAGACTGACCGGCCAGCCCCACGGCGTGTCCACCTTTCCAGCACCCCGTGTCCACCGTTCCGGCACCCCGAGTTGACCATTCCGGCACGGTGAAGTGCCCGTTGCGCCCTGGCGTGTCCACCGTTCCGGTACCCCGTGTCCACCGTTCCGGCACCATGAGATCCCCGTCGGGGCGTCGGATGGGACTCGGGGTGCTGGAACGTGTAACTCGGGGTGCCGGAGTGGGTGTTTCGGGGTGCTGGAACGTGTAACTCGGGGTGCTGGAGTGGGTGTTTCGGAGGGCTGGAAGGGTGTGCGTGGGGCACCGGATCGAGTGAACTTGGGGGGATCGGCCGGCGATTCGCTGGTGTCCGGAGTGGTCGCCGGGTAGGAACTGCGGCCATGCCGAGGTTTCCCCGCTGGTGGTTCCTGGCCGCCTTCGCCACGCCCGCCGCCGTCACCGCGATCGGGCTGGCCCTGCAGGTCGCCGGGATCGAGCGCGCGGTGGAAGCCGCGGCCAGGAAGGCCGCGGGGCAGGGTGAGGTGGTCGTCGACGGCCGTGACGTCACGGTCAGCGGGGTTCCGGTCGAACAGACCGCCAAGGTCGCGACCGCGGTCGACGCGGCATCCGGCGTCCGCCAGGTGTCCATTGTGGAACCACGACTGCCGCCGATCCGGCTGAAGTTCACGCCCGCCGGCATCACGGTCACCGGAAGCACCGAACAGGAAGCCTGGCGGCGGCAGTTCGTGCAGGCGCTGACCAGGCACTTGAACGGCCGGAAGCTCGTCGACGAGACGAAAGCCGTGAAAGGCACCGACTTCCCGATCACCACCAAGGCCGCGGAAGTGGTGGTCGCCCTGCTCAGCCGCCAGCCGGAGGAAACGGCTGTGACCGTCACGCCGGACAAGCTCACCCTCACCGGCACGATCCCGGACGAGAAACGCCGGACCGCGATCATCACCGCGTTCAAGCGCCTGTTCGGCGACAAGGCCGTGGTCGACCAGACGAAAACCAAGGAGTGACGTACTGTGCTGTGGCTTGCCGCCCAGGTCTTCCTGCTGTGCCTGGTCTCGTTCCTCGCGGGCGCCGCGATCACGGCCCTGGCGACCCGCCGGAAGGCCGGGGCGCCGGAAAGCCAGGAACCCGAAGAAGACCGGGCCTGGAACAAGGTCACAGAGCCAGCGCCCTGACCTTCTCCTCGTCCACCTCGATGCCGAGCCCCGGACCGGTCGGCACCTCGGCGCGACCGGCGGAGATCTTCACGGTCTCACCGGCGTACACCGAGTCCACGAACTGCCGCCCGTTCAGGTCGACCGGCGTGGTGATCCCGAACGCCGCGAACAGGTGCAGCGACGCGGCGAGCCCGATGTCCGAGTCGGTCAGCCCGGAGCCCATCAACCGGACGCCGCTGTCCTCGGCCAGTTGCAGCAACCGCCGCGACAACGTCAGCCCGCCGCTGCGCTGCACCTTGGCGATCGCGATGTCCACCGCACCCAGCCGCACGAATGTCGACATGTCGGTCGGGTGCCGCAGGCTTTCGTCCAGGGCCACCGGCACCGCGGACAGGTCACGCAACCGCCGCAGACCGGCGATGTCGTTCGCGGGCAACGGTTGCTCGAACGCCGTCACGCCCAAAGCCGCCAGCGAACGGGAGATCCGCACGGCCTCGGCCACCGAGTAGGCCTGGTTCGCGTCCACCCACAACGGCGCCGACGGCGCGGCGTCGCGGACCGCTGACACGATCTCCAGGTCCGAAGGCCCGAGGCCGATCTTCACCTTGAACGCCTCGTAGCCGAGTGACCGGCCTTCGGCCACGGCGTCGGCGACCTCGGCGGGTCCCTGCCCGGAGACGACCCACCCGAGCTGGATCGACGAAACCCGCCGCTGCCCCCACAGTTCGCCGACGGAAAGCCCGAGCGCGTGCCCCACCAGGTCGTGCAGTGCGACGTCGACGGCCGCCTTGGCCAACGGGGAGCCGATGCTGAAGCCGCGGTTGATCGCCCGGTCGAACGCCGAAGTCACGCCGTCCAGGTCCCACACCGGCCGGCCGGTGATCGCGGGCGCCAGGTAGCCGTCGATCGTGCTGACGATCGACTCCCGCGTCTCGTACGTCCACGCCGGGATCGGCGTCGCCTCGCCCCAGCCGAAGTGGGAACCGGCCGTCACCTTGACCAGGATCCGCACGCTGGGCTTGCCCATCACGGCGACAGATCCGCCTGACACGCCAAAAGGACGCAACGTCGGCAGTGGCACCGCGAACGTCTCGACCCGGTCGATGGTCAGTCCGGCCAGGCTCATGAACGTACCCTTCCCGTGCTCTCGCGGATCACCACTCGCCCCTCCACCCGGACGATCCGGCTGCGCCGCCCGGAGTTCTCCCGCAGCGCCAGCTCCATCGCCTGTTCACCCAGTTGCTCCAACGGCAACGCCACCGTGGTCAACGGTGGTGTCAGGTCCCGGACGATGGGAATGTCGTCGAAGCCGGCCACCGACACGTCCCCCGGCACTGACAACCCTTTGTCACGCAACGCGGTCAGCGCGCCGATCGCCATCACGTCCGTCACCGCGAACACGCAGGTCGCCCGCATGCCCCGGTCGATCAACGAGGACATGCCCGCATACCCACCGTCACGGGTGAACCCGCACTCCACAATGTCCTCTTCGGACAGCGGGACACCGGCGCCGGCCAGTGCCGACCGGAATCCCGCGATCCGGTCGGCCACTGTGGTCAACGCGCGCGGCCCGGCCAGCACGGCGAACCGCCGATGCCCCATTTCCAGCAACGCGTTCGCCAGAGCGGCTGCCCCCGCACGGTTCTCCGGCAGCACACTGTCCACACGGAGGCTGCGGTGCCGCGACACCACCGCCACCCGGCCGCCGCCACGCAGGTACGGACCGAGTTCGGCGGCGAGCGAACGTTCCCACGTCTTGTCCTCGAAGCCTGAGCCGATCAGCAGAATCGCCGGGGCGCGCTGGGCCCGTAGCATCGAGACGTACGCGACCTCACGATCGGCGTCCCGGAAAGTGCTGGCCAGCATGACAAGCAGGCCGTTGTCCCCAGCCACCCGCATGATTCCCCGTGCGATCACGGCGAAGTACGGGTCGCTGACGTCGTGGCAGATGACACCGACGGTCGGTCTGGACGCGCCCGCCAGTGCCTGGGCGTGCGCGTTCGGCGCGTACGCCAGCCTCCCCGCCGCGTCCTGCACTCGTTCACGCAGGTCGTCGCGGACTTTGGCGGTGCCGTTGAGCACCCGGGACGCGGTCGCGGGTGACACTGCGGCGGCGCGGGCGACGTCCTGCAACGTCACGTGCGTCCGTTCGGCCATCGGCTCTCCACTTCTTGACCCGCCGTGCCGGGCGTGTCTACTCTAGCGCAGAAAGCGCTTTCTGAAAGCGCTTTCTATTCCAGGTGACAGGCGCTACGAGCTGCGGGTAAGCGCTTTCACGGATGAGGATTTTCCCGGAGCGGGAAGGCGGAGGGCATGGCGGTGGAAAGCACGCAGGAGGCGCCGGCGGGGGTGGCCGAGCGCAACCGTCCCCGCACTGCCGAGCGCGCTCTCGGCTTCGTCCAGCAGGCGTGGCGTCCGGTCGCGCTGCTGGCGCTGTTGTTCGTCGCCTGGTGGGTGATCACCGCGACCGGACTGGTCCAGCCCTATCTGGTCGCCTCGCCGGGCGACACGTTCGCCACCATCGCGGAGAAGTCCGACTACTTCTGGGAGCACACGCTCGTCACGCTCTGGGAGACCGTGGCGGGCTTCCTGCTCGCCAGCCTCGTCGGCGTGGTGACCGCCGTGATCATGGTGTACTCCACGACGATCGAGCGCACGCTGTACCCCTTGTTGTTGTTCGCACAGGTGATCCCGAAGATCGCGGTGGCCCCGCTGTTCGTGGTGTGGCTGGGGTTCGGCGTCGAGCCGAAGATCCTGGTGGCGCTGTTGATGGCGTTCTTTCCCGTGGTGATCTCGATGGTCACCGGGCTGAAGTCGATCGACCCGGAGATGTTGCAGCTCTCGGCGACCATGGGGGCCGGCCCGGTCAAGACCTTCTACAAGATCAGGCTGCCGGCGTCGCTGCCGCATCTGTTCTCCGGCTTGAAGATCGGTGCGACGCTCGCGGTCACCGGCGCCGTGGTCGGCGAGTTCGTCGGGTCGAACGAGGGCCTTGGCTACGTCATCCAGCAGGCGAACGGGAACTTCGACACGCCCACCCTGTTCGCCGGCCTCGTCATCATGTCGGTCCTCGGCATCCTGCTCTTCGCCCTCGTCGAGGTCCTCGAGTACTTCGTCCTCCCGTGGCACGCCAGCCGCCGTATCGACGCCGCTACGACCAGCCTGTGAAAAGGGGAGTTCCCATGAGGTTCCGCCATCTCCTCGCCGCCGCTCTGGTGCCGGTGCTGGCACTGGCCGCCGGCTGCGGCGGATCGGAGCAACAGAAGACCACCACCGCCGAGGGTAAGCAGCTCGACAAGGCGACCCTCATGCTGAACTGGTATCCGTACGGTGAGCACGCGCCGTTCTACTACGGCAAGGCGCAGAAGATCTTCGAGAAGCACGGCATCGACCTGACCATCCAGGCGGGACAGGGTTCGCAGAAGACCATCCAGGCCACCGCGGCGGGGCAGACCGACTTCGGCTGGGCGGACACCCCCGCGTTGCTGGCCGGTGTCGGCCAGGGCATGCAGGTCAAGAGCGTCGGGGTGTTCCTGCAGACCACGCCGTCGGCCGTGCAGTTCTTCAGCGACAAGAACATCACCAAGCCCGAGGACCTCAAGGGCAAGACCATCGCGAGCACCGCGGGTGACGCGCTGAGCAAGACGTTCCCGGCGTTCCTGAAGGTCAACGGGTTGTCGGACGCCGACGTGAAGCTGCAGAACCTGGACGCCGCGGGCAAGATGGCCGCCGTGCTGTCCGGTCAGACCGACGCGCTGCTGGGCTTCGCCACCGACCAGGGCCCGACCATCCAGGAGAAGGGCAAAAAACCGGTCTCCTACCTGAAGTTCGCCGACCACGGGCTGAGCTTCTACTCCAACGGCCTGCTCACCTCGCAGAAGAACCTGACCGAGAAGAAGGACCTGGTGACCAGGATGGTCGCCGCGACCAGTGAGGCGTGGACCGCCGCGCAGGGCAACGCGAGCGCCGCGGTGCAGTCGATGAAGGGCGCCTCGGAGCAGCTGCCGTCCGAGACGGTGCTCACCGAGCAGTTCAACAACACGGTCAAGCTGCTGCACACGGAGAAGACCACCGGCAAGGCGCCCGGCGTGAACGACGAGGCCGACTGGCGCAGGACGATCCAGGTGTTCGCCGAGGCAGGCGTGATCTCCAAGGCCCAGGAGCCGTCGGCGTACTGGGATGTCAGCTTCGCGCCGAAGGGATGAGGATGCCCGCCAGCAGCCCGACACAGGCACCCGCTCAGATGGACACCAGCGTCGAGATCGAGGACGTGGCCGTTCGCTTCCGTACCAAGAAAAAGGACGTCACGGCCCTGCATGACGTGTCGTTGAGCGTCGCGTCAGGCGAGTTCGTGGCGATCGTGGGCCCGTCGGGCTGCGGCAAGTCCACTTTGCTCAAACTGGTGTCCGGTCTGCTGAAGCCGTCCAGGGGGCGGATCAGGCTGCTCGGGGACGACGTCAACGGCCCGAGGCGGGACATCGGATACGTCTTCCAGCGCGCCGCGTTGCTGGAATGGCGGTCCGCCCGCAGGAACATCCTGCTGCAGGCCGAGATGCGCGGGATGCCCTCGGCCGCCGCGCGGGACCGGGCGGACGAGCTGATCGCGATGACCGGCCTGACCGGTTTCGAGGACGCCTACCCGCACGAGCTTTCCGGTGGTATGCAACAACGTGTGGCGCTGTGCCGGGCGTTGTTGCACCGTCCGCCGGTGCTGCTGATGGACGAGCCGTTCGGTGCGCTGGACGCGCTCACCCGTGAGCAGATGAACATCGAACTGCGCCGGATCTGGCGCGAGACAGGCACAACCGTGCTCCTTGTCACCCACTCGATCCCCGAGGCCGTCTACCTCGCCGACCGGGTGGTGGTCATGTCGGCGCGGCCGGGCACCATCGACGAGCTGATCCCCGTCGAGCTGCCGGTCGACCGCGACTACGGCAGGACCATGGCCGACCCGGAGTTCGCCCGGGCCACCGGCCGCATCCGCGATTTGCTGGGCGCCGCCACCAGTGCTGATTGAAGTGCCGATCTGAACCCGTCGACAAAGCGCAAGCACCTGGGAGGATCCAATGAGGGCTCGTTCCGTGTTGGCTGTCGCGGCCGCAGTGGCTTCGGCGTCCATCGCCGTCGCACTACCGGCAAGCGCTGGACTGACCACCTACTGTGAAGGTGAAGCCGAATCGGTGACCGTCCCGGGCGACCTGAGAGTCGCCGCGGCGAAATCCTGTGTCTTAACCGATGTGGACGTGTCCGGGACCGTGACGGTCGAGGCGGGCGCCAGCCTGGTCGTCAACGGCGGGACGTTCACCGGTAACGTGTCCATTCTGGACGACGGCTTCTTCGACGCCCAGGGCACCACCCTGACGGGCTCGCTGACGTCGGTCGACGGCTTCGGTTTCTACCTGGCCGGTGGCAGCAAGGTCGGCACCGTGAAGGTGAGCGCCGACAAGTACCCCGACCGCGGCACGTACGCGTACTTCAACGGCGCCACTGTGGACGGTGATCTGACGTCCTCTGTGGGCGAGGTGTACGGCCAGTCCGTGAACTTCAACGGCAATGTCAGCGGCACCAATGTGGCCTACGTGGACCTGGTCGACTCGGTGGTGGCCAAGGACGTCACGGTGACCGGTGCCAAGCTCGGCGCGGTGCTCTGCGCCAGCGAGGTCTACGGCAACGGCAGCTACACCGGCAACTCGAACGCGCTGCAGATCGGGGCCAACGGCCCGATCGTGGGCTGCGAGCAGGCCAGCTACTGGGCGGGCAACCTGACGGTCTCGGGCAACAAGGCCACGGTGAACGTCAGCAACAACATCGTGCGCGGCAACCTCGCCGGCGTGGACAACGACCCGGCGCCGACCGGTGCCAACAACCGTGTCCGAGGCACCACTTCGGGCCAGTTCGTCAATCTCGCTCCGGAAGCCGCGGGCCGTGCTGCCGTCTCGGCCGGAGCGCACGAGCGGTCGGCGGACGTCGAGAGCCGCAAGAGCGCCGCGAAGGCGGCGGCCAAGGCACACGGGCCCGCGGATCTGTAAGGACCAGCAGTGAATCCCGCCGCACGCCTGCGGGCGTTGTTCTGCGCTGTCCTTCTGCTGGTGGGTGCCTTCGGGGTGCCCGCGGCCGCGGCCGAGCCGCGGTTCTCCGTCCTGGTGTTCTCCAAGACGACCAACTTCCGGCACGACTCGATTCCCGCCGGCGTCGCCGCGATCCAGAAACTGGGCCAGGAGCACAACTTCACGGTCGAGGCGACCGAGGACTCGGCGGCGTTCACCGACGCCAACCTGGCCAGGTTCGCCACGGTCATCTTCAACAACACCAACTCCACGCCGCAGAGCGGTGACCTGCTCAACGCGGACCAGCGCGCGGCGTTCCAGCGGTACATCCGCGCGGGCGGCGGGTTCACCGGAATCCACGCCGCCACGGCCAGCGAACGCGACTGGACCTGGTTCGAGGGCCTCGCCGGGGCGATCTTCGACTTCCACCCGCCGATCCAGCCGGGCCGCGTCAAGGTCCTCGACCACGTGCACCCGTCCACTCAGCACCTGCCGGACCTGTGGGAGCTGGAAGGCGAGGAGTGGTACAACTGGAAGGCCAACCCGACCGGCAAGGTGCACACGCTCGCGCAGGTCAAGCTGCGTGACGGCATCGAGGGCCTGAACCAGGGGGTGGACCACCCGATCTCGTGGTGCCAGAACTACGACGGCGGCCGGTCCTGGTACACCTCGTTGGGCCACGGCGCCGCGCGGTTCGCCGACCCGGCGTACCTGCGACACCTCCTCGGCGGTATCGAATGGGCCTCCGGCGCCAAGCCGGGGGACTGTTCGGCCACAAAGGACACCATGTTCCAGAAGGTCCCGCTGGTCACGCAGGGCCTCGCCGACCCGTTCGAGCTGGCCGTGGCGCCGGACCGGAGGGTGTTCTACGTCCAGCGGACCGGTGCGCTCAAGATCCTCGACCAGCGCACGCTGAAGATCTCGACCGCGCTGGACTTCGCGTACACCCCGCAGATGACCAGCCAGTCCGACGGCCTGCTGGGCATCGCGCTGGACAACGACTTCGCGCGCAACAACTGGGTGTACCTGCTGTACTCGGACAAGGTCGAGAAACGGCAGAACCTGTCCCGGTTCACGCTGGCCGGCGACAAGATCGACATGGCCAGTGAGAAGCGGCTGCTGGAGATCCCGACGTTCCGCGACGAGTTCCGGGCGAACTCGCACATGGGCGGCTCGATCCAGTTCGACAAGCACGGCAACCTGTACGTCGCGACCGGTGACAACTCCGATCCGTTCAACTCCGACGGGTTCACGCCGATCGACGAGCGGCCTGGCCGTCGCGCGCTGGACGCGCAGGGCACGTCCGGCAACACCAACGACCTCCGGGGCAAGATCCTGCGGATCACGCCCCAGCCGGACGGCACGTACACCATCCCGCAGGGCAACCTGTTCCCGCCGGGGACCGAGAAGACCAAGCCCGAGATCTACGCGATGGGCATGCGCAACCCGTTCCGGATCACGATCGACCCGATCACGGACGCGGTGATGGTCGCCGACTACGGGCCGGACGCCCGGGCGGCGAACCCGAACCGCGGTCCGGAAGGGACAGTCGAGTTCACCCGGCTGACCAAGCCGAGCAACCAGGGCTGGCCGTACTGCATCGGCAACAACACCCCGTTCAACGACTACGACTTCGCGACCGGCACGTCGGGCCCGAAGTTCGACTGCGCCAACCTGGTCAACGACTCGCCGAACAACACCGGTCTGCGCGACCTGCCGCCTGCCGACCCGGCGACGGTCTGGTACGCCTACTCGGCCTCCGCCGAGTTCCCGGAGCTCGGCACCGGTGGCGGTGGCCCGATGGCGGGGCCGGTCTACCAGTACGACCCGAACAACCCCTTGGTCACGAAGTTCCCCGAGTACTACCACGGCAAGTGGTTCGGCTACGAGCTGACTCGTGGTTTCTTCAAGACGTTCTCGTTCCAGCGCGAGGACCAGACCTTCGCCAATCCGCGCTTCCCCGCGGTCAAGCAGGGTGATCTGCAGTCGATCAACAAGGTGTTCACGAACATGAGCTGGATCCAGGCGTTCTCCGCGCACATGGGCCCGGACGGCTCGATGTACGTGATCGACTTCGGGTCCGGCAGCGGAACCGGCCGCGGCGGCAGCAACGACGGGGCCGGCATCTACCGGATCGACTACGTGGCCAACGGCCGCAGGCCGGTCGCGAAGCTCCAGACCGATGTGGACTCCGGGCGTTATCCGCTGACGGTGAAGTTCTCCAGTGCCGGGTCCGCGGGTGGCGACGGCGAGCCGATCGACTACTTCTGGGACTTCGACGGCGACGGCACGATCGACTCGACCGAGCCGAACCCGACCCACACGTACGCCGAGCCCGGCCAGTACGACGCCCGGCTTTCGGTGAAGAGCCGGCGCAACGGCTTGGACGGGATCGCGGCGACGGTGATCACCGCGGGCAACACCAGGCCCGAGGTCCGGGTGGTGACGCCGGTGAACGGCGGCGCGTTCGACTGGGGCGACACGATTCCGTTCGAAGTCCGGGTCACCGACCGGGAGGACGGCCGGATCGACTGCGCCAAGGTCGTGGTGCAGTCCCAGCTCGGGCACGACTCGCACCTGCATCCGATGGACAACGTCACCGGGTGCCGAGGTGAGATCAAGACCGACCAGGGTGCCAGCCATGGTCCTGGCCAGAACCTTTACGTGGCGGTGGCCGTGCAGTACGCCGACAACGGCGGACCGCGTGGCGTGCCGTCGCTGACCGGCTCCGCGCACCTCGTCCTCGAGCCCAAGCGCAAGGAGGCCGAGCACCACGAGGGTGTCGGCGGTGCCCAAAGTGGACCGGTCGTGGTGAACAACAGCGATGCCTCGGCCGGCAAGCGACTCGGGGAGATCGAGCACGGGGACTGGGTCGCCTACGACCCGGTGCACCTGCACAAGATCGACTCGGTCACGGTCGGCGCGGCGTCCGGCGGCCTCGGCGGCACGATCGAGTTCCGTGCCGACTCGCCGACCGGTCAGGTGCTCGGTTCGGTCGCGATCCCGAACACGGGAGGCTGGGGCAACGTCATCTCGCCGACGGTGCCGCTGACCGACCCGGGCCGTACGGTCAAGCTGTACGCGGTCTTCACGAATCCCGCGTGGACACCCACTTCGCCCGACCTGATGTCGGTGGACTGGTTGCAGTTCAACGGCGAGGGCATGGCGAAGCCGGGCACCCAGACCGGAATCGTGATCACGGCGACGCCGAGGACCGGCGCGGCACCGCTGAACGTGTCCTTCACCTCGGCGGTGAACCCGCCGGCGGGCCGCACGATCACCGGGTACTCGTGGGACTTCGGCGACAACACGGCGGCGGGTACCGGCCCGTCGGTGACGCACCAGTACACCCGCAAGGGCGTCTACACGGCGCGACTGACCACAACGGACAACACCGGTGCGCACAGCTCGAACACAGTCCTGATCACAGTCTCCTAAGGGAGTCGACGATGACTACCTCTCGACGCGGGCTTCTCAGGGCAGCTGCCCTGGGAACCACTGTGCTGGGTTTCTCGGCGGTCGCGGGTGGTCTGCAGGTCCCGGGTGTGGCGGCGGCGGACGATCCGCCGCCGCACTCGGTGCCGCTCGACCACATCGGAATCCAGCTGTACACCGTCCGCAGCATCATGACGATCAATCCACAAGGGACGCTCAACGCCCTCGGTGACATGGGCTACGCGACCGTCGGTGTCAGTGGCCTTTACGGACACGCACCGGAGAAGTTCCGCGACATGCTCGACGTCGGCGGCGTGCGCGCGGTCCTGACACACACCAGCTGGGACGCGATGAACGCGAACGTCCAGCGGGAGCTGGAGATCGCCCGGATTCTGGGCGTCCGGTTCGTGGTGGTGCCGTCCCTGCCCGCTTCGCTGCGGACCGTCGCCGGGTACACGCACGCGGCCGCGAAGTTCCAGGAATGGGGCATCAGGTGCCGCAGCGCGGGGATGAAGTTCCTCTTCCACAACCATGACGTCGACTTCCTCACGGTGGACGGCAAGGTGCTGTTCGACATCCTGGTGGAGGAGACCGACCCGCGGTTCGTCAACTTCGAGCTGGACCTGTACTGGGTCGTGAAACCCGGGTACGACCCGGTGGCGTACTTCGAGCGCTACCCCGGCCGGTTCCCGGTGTTCCACGTCAAGGACATGGCGGCCGACGGGTCCTTCGAGGACCTCGGCTACGGCACGATCGACTTCCCGCGGATCTTCGCCCGGTACGCCCAGTCGGGGGTCCGGGAGTACGTGGTGGAGCACGACGCGCCGCGTGACCCGCTGCTCACCGCCCGCAGAGGGCAGGAGTACCTGGCGAAGGTCAGGTTCTAGATCCTCGATCTCGTGGGTGTTCTAGGGTGGGACACCCACGAGGACGAGGGAGGCGGCACGTGAAGATCACGACTCTGGACGGCACGGCCACCACACTGGACGAGTTGACCGGTGGGAAGGTCGCACTGGTGGTGAACGTGGCGTCCAAGTGCGGTCTGACGCCGCAGTACACCGCGCTGGAGCAGTTGCAGAGGGAGTACGGGCCGCGCGGGTTCACTGTGCTCGGCGTGCCCTGCAACCAGTTCGGCGGCCAGGAGCCGGGCAGTGCCGGCGACATCCAGACGTTCTGCTCGACCACGTACGGCGTCAGTTTCCCGATGACCGAGAAACTCGAGGTCAACGGGCCGGGCAAGCACCCGTTGTACGCCGAGCTGACCGAGCACCCCGACGACGAGGGCAACGCCGGTGACGTGCAGTGGAACTTCGAGAAGTTCCTGCTGTCGGCCAAGGGTGAGGTGGTGGCGCGGTTCCGGCCGGCCGTCGAGCCGGGCGACCCGAAGATCCGCTCCGCCATCGAGTCCCAGCTGAGGTGAGCCGGTTCGGCCAGGCCCGGGTCTACTCGATCCCGATGCGCACCAGGTTCCGGGGCATCACGGTGCGCGAGGGCATGCTGCTCGAAGGACCGGCGGGCTGGGGCGAGTTCTGCCCGTTCACCGAGTACTCCGACGCCGAGGCCGCGTGGTGGCTGGCCACCGCGGTGGAACAGTGCACTGTGGGCTGGCCGTCACCGGTCCGCGACCGGATTCCGGTCAACTGCACGGTTCCCGCCGTGGACCCCGCCCGTGCGTTCGAGATCGCCGCCGGTTCCGGTTGCCGGACCGCGAAAATCAAGGTCGCGGACCATGTGGAGTCCCTCGCCGAGGACGTCGCCCGGGTCGAGGCGGTCCGGGATGCGTTGGGACCGGCGGGAAAGATCCGTGTCGACGCCAACGCGGTGTGGGATGTGGACACCGCGGTCACGCACATCCGCGCGCTGGACAAGGCCGCGGGCGGTCTGGAGTACGTCGAACAACCCTGTGCGACGATCGACGAACTCGCCTTGGTGCGCAGGCGGGTCGACGTCCGGATCGCCGCGGACGAGTCGATCCGCCGGGCCGGGGACCCGTTGCGGGTCGCGGTCGCCGGCGCCGCGGACATCGCGGTGATCAAGTGCACGCCGCTGGGTGGTGTCCGGCGTTCCCTGGAGGTCGCCGAAGCCGCCGGCCTGCCGTGCGTGGTGTCGTCCGCATTGGAGACCAGCATCGGCTTGGCCGCGCAGGTCGCTCTGGCCGCCGCGTTGCCGTCGTTGGACTTCGCGTGCGGTCTGGGCACGTTGTCCTTGCTGGCAGGCGATGTCGTGGACGACTCGTTGGTCCCGGTCGACGGGTACATCGACGTCCGCACGCCCGGCCCGCCTGTCCCTGGCCGGTTCGAGGAGTCCTCGCCGGAGCGGGTGGCGTGGTGGCGGGCGCGGCTCGACCGGGTGGAAGCGATCATGATCGCCTGATCGAGGCAGGCGCGGTCGGCCGATTGGCGGTACCGTCCTTGCGACCGTAAGGAGGAAGCCTGTGACCAAGGTGAGCGTTTCCGCCTCGATGCCCGTGAAGCCGGCGAAGGCGTGGGCGACCGCGTCGGACCTGTCCCGCTTCGGCGAGTGGCTGGCGTTGCACGAGGGCTGGCGAGGCGATGTGCCGAGCGAGATCAAGCCGGGCACAGTACTGACGTCGGTGGTGTCGGTGAAAGGCCTGCGCAACCGGATCACCTGGTCGGTCATCTCCTACGACCCGCCGAACGGCATCGCGCTGTCCGGCGAGGGCAAGGCGGGCGTGAAGGCGTCGCTGGAGCTGAAGCTGCGCCCGGACGGCGAGGGCGCGAAGGGCGAACTCGACGTGGAGTTCACCGGCCCGGGGATGTTCGGGCCGATCTCCGCGGCGGTGGGCCGGACGCTGAAGAGCGACCTGCACAGATCCCTGGAGAGACTGGCCGAGCTGGCCGACTAGATTCGGGTCGCATGAGCTGGGACGCCTATCTGATGCGTGTGCCGGACGACCTCGAATCCGTCGAGCAGTTGCCGCCGGACTACGACCCCGGGGTCGTCGGCTCACGGTCGGCTGTGCACGCGGCTCTGCGCGCCGCGGTGCCGGACATCGGCCTCGGCGATCCCGCGTGGGGTTTTGTCGACGGGCCGGCCTGAGCCGGAGCGGTAGCCGACCGCCGGATCACCAGCAGCAATCCGGCCGCGCCGGCGAGGGCACACGCTCCGGACACGATCAGCCCGGCGGGATTGCCGAATCCGGTGAGCGTGTCGCCGATCAGCACGGCGGCGGTCGTGCCCGGCAGACTGCCCACCACGGTCCCGGCCAGGAACGGCCGCATCCGGACAGACGAAACGCCACAGCAGTAGTTCATCGGTGTGAACGGGACGAGCGGGATGAGCCGTAGCGAGGCGACCGCCAGCCACCCGCCGCCGCTGAGCTTCTGGTCGACCGTCCTGACGGCCGTCTTGTCCAGGTGACGAGCCACCAGTCCTCGGCCTGCCCATCGCGCGAGTGCGAAACCCAGGATCGCACTGACCGCGGTGGCGCACATCGCCACGATTACTCCGAGGAGGGGTCCGAGCAGAAGCCCCGAGGCAAGCGAGAACACTGTGCGCGGCACCGGCATGATCGTGGCCACGACGTAGGTCAGGAACATCAGGAGCGGCGCGGCCGCTCCAGCGCCGAGCGCCCAGGCCCGCACGTCGCCCGGCCCCGGAACAGGCAACACGAACGCGGCGGTGATCAACACCGCGAGCAGACCGACAGCCAGCGCGGTACGTACTCGCGGCATGTCACCAGTCTAGATGCCACAAAACAGCAGCCGCGCTCCGGGCGATAGCCTGAATTTATCTGTAACACTGGGGAGATCAACGCGATGGCTCACGCCACGTGTCGATCAACGACCCGGTTCCCGGTCACCATCCGGTCCAAACGCGGCCGGACGAGGTACTTTCCCGGGCCTCGCCGCTGCGGAGCGCAGCCGTTCATAGGTCAGTGTAATTTCACGAACCCGTGACCGAAATGACGATTCCCCTAATGGCGGTATCAACGATTAGCACACCGTTGCAAGGTGGGGGACGCGTTGGGAGTCGGGTCGCGTCGTGGGGACGCGTGCCGAGGGTGAGAAAGGTACATGTCGGGTGTTACCGGGATCCTTGAGGCCGGGGATATCAGGGGGGTTACGCCGGGCTGCGCGCTTCGCGCCCGGTGGTGGGGACGGCGGGTACAGCGCGTTCATGGCGGGTCGCCGCAAGCGCAGTGCGTCCGCCCGGTCCTCTCTTCGAATCACCGTTTTTCTTCGGCAGGTTTTGGATCCGGTACTTCGTGATACCTGTCCTGCGGTCGGGCGCGTGCACCGTCGATGTCCCTCTCGACCGGGCTCCGCGTTACCGAGTAGATGATCGAACAAGCCGTCGTGGCCGGTCTTTGCCCACTGTAGGCCGGGCGCGCGGTGGAAAATCACACACGCATGGAAGGTGCCTCCTGATCATGCCTGAATATGTCGCCGTATTTGTCGCGCCCTGGCCCGTGATATCGGCTGGTCCATCCGAATATCGCCGATGGACGAATCACGGTCCGGTGAACAGACATAAAACATCACCGCTGTCGAAGGTGACGACTTCGGTTCTCTTCGCCGAATGCTGAAGTAGCCGGCCGCACATCGCTTAGGCACGCCTGCACCGCACGGGTGGTGGCGTCGACGGTCCGCGCCCACATATCTTCGACTGCGAGGAAAAGATGGATCTCGACCAGTTGGGTACGAGTCTGGGAACCCTGGCGAAGGCCTGCCGTGTGCCCGGCGCACAGCTCGCCCTTCTGCATCGGGGCGACATTCGGGTGTTCGAGTCCGGTGAAGAGGAATATGCCGGCGGCCGGGCCATGACCCGGGATTCCCAGGTTCCGGTCGGCTCGATCACCAAGCTGTTCACCGCGACGCTCGTGATGGCGCTGGTGTCGGACGGTGACATCGACCTGGACGAGCCGCTCGGCCACTACCTGCCGGACCTGCGGCGGCTCTCCCCGGAGCTGGCCGGCGCGCTGACGCCGCGTCACCTGCTCAGCCACACCGGTGGGCTGGCCTCCGAGGCCACCCACACCGTCCGGGCCGGGCGTCACCTGGGCGACCTGCACACCGTGCGGCCGCCCGGATCGGACTTCTCCTACTCCAACCTGGGCTACTGCCTGCTCGGCGAGGTTGTCGAGGCGATCACCGGGATGCCGTGGCACGAGGCCGCGACGGCGATCCTGCTCAAACCGCTGCGGATCGAGCCGTGTTTCGTCGGTCGGCCAGGGCTGGCGCCGACGGTGTCCGGGCACTCGGTGCACCACCGGTGCCGGCCGGTCGGCCAGGCGCTGGAACCGGTGGAGGCCCCGGCGGGCGCGCTCGCGGCGAGCGCGGCCGATCTCGTGACGCTCAGCCGGATGCACCTGCGACCTGAGCACGGCGGGAGCACCGACCACCTCGTCAGCCCCGATGACCTGGCGCAGATGCGGACGCCGGTCGCCGGAGCGGACCCGTTCGGCCTCGCGGACGGCTGGGGTCTGGGCTTCGCGGTGTTCGGGGACGGCTGGATCGGCCACGACGGCATGGCCGACGGCACCGCCTGCTACCTGCGCATCTCCCCGGCGACGGGCACGGTCGTCGCGCTCACGACGAACGCCAACACGGGGACGGGTTTATGGCACGAGCTCGTCGCCGAACTGCGGACGGCCGGTATCGCTGTCGGTGACTGCCGCGACCGTGAGATGCCGGGGCGCCGGGTGCCGCCGCCCCGTGACTGCCTCGGGACGTACTTCAACGGTCTCATCGAGTATTCGGTGACCGTCCGGGACGGCGACCTGCTGCTGACCGTCGACGGTGACCCGGCGGCCAAGCTGGTGCCGCACGACGGCCTGGTGTTCAGCATGATCGACCTGGCCACCGGCGAACGGGCGCGGCCAGGGCGGTTCCTGTGTGACTCGCGCGGCCGCATCGACCGTGTCCAGGTGGGTGGACGGGTGGCCAGCCGCAGGCGCCGCGTCCAGGAAGTCGCCTGATCCTCCTCTCTCCCGCTGATCTCACGCGGCCGGTCGCGCCGCGTTCGAAAGGTCGACACCGATATGGGCTCTCCAGACACGACCGCGACGACTCTCGCCGTGGACCCCGCCTTACCGCGGACGCAGGACCTCTTGACGTTGCCGGCCCTGTTCGCCGGCCAGGTACGGCGAACCCCCGAGGCGACGGCGATCACCGCCGGCCGGGCCGAACTGAGCTATTCCACTGTGGACCGTCAAGCGAACCGGCTGGCGCACAGGCTGATCCGGCTGGGAGTTCGGCCTGAGCACCCGGTCGCGCTGCAGGTGGAGCGGTCGGCTGAGCTGGTGGTCGCGGTGTTGGCCATCGCCAAGGCCGGTGGCGCCTACGTGCCGTTGGACACGCGGGCACCGAGTGAGCGGACGCGGCTGGTGCTCGCCGAGGCGGGTGTGTCGGTGGTGATCACCGACCACGCCAACGAGAACCTGGTCCGCGATGTCCACTCCGGACCTGTCGTGCTGGTGGAACCCGGTTCGCTCACCGGGGAATCCGGGACGAGCCCGCACGTGGAGCTGCATCCCGACAACCTGGCTTATGTCATGTACACGTCCGGTTCGACGGGCACGCCGAAGGGTGTCGCGGTCCGGCATCGGGACGTCGCCGCGCTCGCCGCGGACAGCCGGTTCCGTAACGGCGCGCACGACCGTGTCCTGCTGCATTCGCCGCAAGCCTTCGACGCGTCGACCTACGAGTTGTGGGTGCCGTTGCTCAACGGCGGCACGGTCGTCGTCGCCCCGCCGGGAGACGTCGACGCGGACGTGCTGCGCAAGTCGATCGCGCGGCATGGCGTCACGGGATTGTGGTTGACCGCCGGGTTGTTCCGGATTCTGGTGCAGGATTCGCCCGAATGTCTCGCGGGCGTGCGTGAGGTGTGGACCGGCGGTGACGTCGTGCCCGCGGCCGCGGTCCGCCGGGTACTGACGGCCAATCCCGGGCTGGTCGTGGTCGACGGGTACGGTCCTACTGAGACCACGACGTTCGCGACCTCGTACCGGATGCCGGACGCGGCGTCGGTGCCGGATGTGGTGCCGATCGGCGCGCCACTGGACGCCATGTGGGCGTACGTCCTCGACGAGACGCTGGCCCCGGTCCCCGAGGGCGCGGCTGGCGAGTTGTACGTCGCCGGTGCTGGACTGTCCCGTGGCTACCTGGGCAGGCCTGGGCTGACCGCACGGAGTTTCGTCGCCAATCCGTACGGCCCGCCAGGGGAGCGGATGTACCGCACCGGGGACATCGTGCGGCGGACCGGTGACGTCATCGAGTTCCTCGGCCGCGCCGACGACCAGATCAAGATCCGCGGATTCCGGATCGAACCCGGTGAGATCGAGTCGGTGCTGGCCGGTCATCCCGGGATCGCCCAGGCCGCGGTGGTCGCACGGGAGGACCGGACCGGGCGCAAACGCCTGGTCGCCTACGTGGTCGCGGCCTCCGGGCAGCAGCTGTCCGTCGGCGGGCTGCGGGAATCGGTCCTGCGGTCGCTGCCCGACTACACGGTGCCGTCCGCGTTCGTGACGCTGGACGAACTACCGTTGAGCGGCAACGGAAAAGTCGATCGACGGTCGTTGCCGGAACCGGACTGGAACACCCTCGCGCGCACCGACTACGTGGCACCGCGAACCGAGCCGGAGCGGGCACTGGCCGCGCTGTGGGCCGAGGCGCTCGGCGTGCGGCAGATCGGGGTCGAGGACGACTTCATCGACCTCGGTGGCGACTCGATCACCGCCATCCGGCTGACGTCCCGGATCAGAGCCCGGTTCCGCACCGCGTTGTCCACCCGGACGATCTTCGACGCGCGGACCGTCGCCCGCCTCGCGGACCTGCTGCCCACCCAGCCGGCCGCGGGCACGACCGGCCGGATCACCGGTCAACGGCCGGATCTGATCCCGATCTCACCGGTGCAGCAACGGCTTTGGTTCCTCAACGAGGTGAGTCCCGGAAGCACCGAGTACAACACCGGTGTGGGAATCCGGTTGTCCGGGGCGTTGTCCGTCGACGCGCTGCGCACCGCGCTGAACACCTTGGCCGAACGGCACGAAGCACTGCGGACCACGTTCGACTCGGTGGACGGCCGGGGCGTCCAGGTGATCGCACCGACCGGCGGGATACCGCTCAGCACCGCCGAAGCGTCCAGTGTGGACGAGATCGATGCGCTGGTCACCGCCGAACTGCGGACGCCGTTCGACCTCAGGCACGGGCCACTCGCCAGGGCGTTGCTGATCCGGCTGGCCGATGACGACCACGTGTTGCTGCTCAACCAGCACCACATCGTCACGGACGGCTGGTCGATCCGCGTGCTGGTCGACGAACTGGTCGAGCTGTACGCGCACGGTCCGGCCAGCCTGCCCGCGCCTGCTTTGCAGTACGCGGATTTCGCCCTGTGGCAACGAGATCGCCTCGGTGACACGGTTGTCGAAGAGCAACTGGAGTACTGGCGGCGCAAGCTGGCCGGGATCGAGCCGCTGGAGTTGCCCGCCGACCGTCCGCGTCCGAGCGTACGGACGACCTCGGGCGCGGTCTGCCGCCGCGAGCTACCCGCCGATCTGGTGGACCGGCTGGCGAAGCTGGCACAGCGCAACGGTGCCACGCTGTTCATGACGCTCACCGCCGCGGTGCAGTTGTTGCTGGCCAAGTACAGCAACCAGCGGGACATCGCCGTCGGCACCGTGACCTCCGGCCGTGACCGCCCGGAACTGGAGGACCTGGTCGGGTTCCTGGTCAACACGCTCGTCCTCAGGTCCACGGTGGACAACTCGATGCCGTTCGAGCGGTTCGTCGCCGAAGTCCGCGAGACCATGCTGGAGGCGTTCGCGCACGACCAGGTGCCCTTCGAGCAGTTGGTCGACGCGGTACGGCCGGAGCGCGATCCCAGCCGGACGCCACTGGTTCAGGCCGCGATCGTGCTGCAACAGGAGATGGTGCCCGCCCGTCAGGCCGGTGAGCTGGCCGTCACCGAGTACGACCTGCCACGCGCCTCGGCACGGTTCGACCTGCTGGTGGAGTTCTGGCCGCGCGGCGATTCGCTGACTTTGGCACTGGAGTACAACACCGACCTGTTCGACGCGGCGACGATCGACCGGCTGGGCGGCCATCTGCACGCGCTGCTTGACGCGATCACCACGAGACCCGACGCACCGCTCGGTGAGTTGTCCCTATTGGACTCGGCTGAGCGGGACCTGGTGCTCGAGAGGTGGAACGACACCGCCCACGAGGCTCCGTGGGCCACATTGCCGTACCTGTTCGCCGAACAGGTCGCTCGCACTCCGCAGGCCACTGCGGTGGTGTCCGAAGGCTCGGCGTACACGTACGCCGAGTTCGACGCGCGTGCCAACCAACTCGCCCACCGGTTGATCGAGGCAGGCGTGCGTCCGGAGGACCCGGTGGCCGTGCTGATGAGCCGGTCCGCTGACGTGGTCCTAGCGGAACTGGCCGTGGTCAAGGCGGGTGCGGCGTACGTACCGGTGGACGTGCGTGCGCCCGCCGAGCGCATGCGCGTGGTCCTCGACGAGGCCGGCGCCATGGTCGTCCTCACCGACCAGGAGTGGTCGGGCATGGTCAGTGCGATCCACAGCGGACAGTCGATTATGGTCGATGCCGAGGACCTGTCCGCGCGGCCGGTCACGAATCCCTGCGTTCCGCTGCACCCCGAGAACATCGCGTACGTGATGTACACGTCCGGGTCGACCGGCAAGCCGAAGGGAGTCGCGGTACGCCACTGCGACGTGGTCGCCCTCGCGTCCGATCGGCTGTTCCGGACCAGCAGCCACCAACGCGTGCTGTTCCATTCGGCGCAGGCGTTCGACGCCACGACGTACGAGATGTGGGCGCCGTTGCTCAACGGCGGCCAGGTTGTCGTCGCGCCGGCGAGGGACGTCGACGCGGACGTCCTGCGCACGGTGATCGCCGAGCACGGTGTGACGGCGTTGTGGTTGACCGCTGGGCTCTTCCGGGCGATCGTCGACGAAGCACCGGACTGCCTGAACGGCCTGCGAGAGGTCTGGACCGGCGGAGACGTCGTTCCGGCCGCCGCGGTGCGCCGTGTGCTGGCTGCGTGCCCCGGGCTGGTGGTCGTCGACGGTTACGGTCCCACCGAGACCACGACGTTCGCGACCTCGTACCGGATGCCGGACGCCGAGGCGGTGCCGGACATGGTGCCGATCGGCCGTCCCCTGGACAACATGCGCGTCTACGTGCTCGACGAGGGCCTGCGGCCGGTTCCCGTCGACGTGACCGGCGAGTTGTTCATCGCCGGTGCCGGGCTCGCCCGTGGGTACTCCCGCCGGCCAGGGCTGACCGCGGAACGGTTCGTCGCCAACCCCTTCGACGCTCCCGGCAGCCGGATGTACCGGACGGGCGACCTCGTCAAGTGGAACGCCCGCGGTGACCTGGTCTTCGTCGGCCGCACCGACGACCAGGTCAAGATCAGGGGCTTCCGGATCGAGCCCGGTGAGATCGACGCCGCCCTGATGCGGTGTGACGACGTCGCTCAGGCGTTCACCGTCGTCCGGCTTGACGATGGTGGCCGTAAACGCCTGGTGTCCTATCTGACCGCCGTCCGGCAGACCGACAGCGCGACTCTCCGTGAGTTCCTTGGCCGCACGCTGCCGGACTACATGGTGCCTTCCGCGTTCGTCGTGCTGGAGTCGTTGCCGCTGAACGCCAACGGCAAGGTCGACCAGCGGGCGCTGCCCGCACCGAACTGGAACACGGTCAACGGCGGCATTGTCGCGCCTCGCAACGACGTGGAGGCCACGCTCGCCGGGATCTGGGCGCAGCTGCTGGGTCTTGACCGGGTCGGCGTCGAGGACAACTTCTTCGAGCTGGGCGGTGACTCGATCCTCGGAATCCAGGTCGTCGCCAGGGCCCGCCGGGCCGGGCTGACGTTGACGCCGGGCGACCTGTTCCGCAAGCCGACTGTCGCCGCGCTGGCCGCGGGAATGACAGGGGCCGCGCCGGTCGCCGCCGAGCAGGGAGCAGTCAGCGGCGACGTTCCGCTCACTCCGATCCAGCACTGGTTCTTCGAGTACAACGAGGCGGAGCCGGACTGTTTCACGCAGTCGTTGTGTCTTCAGCTCACCACCGACATCGACGAAACCGCTCTGCGCCGGGCTTTCCGCGCTCTGATGGAACATCACGACGGCCTCAGGATGCGCTACGACGGCCGACGCCAGCACAACGAGCCGGTCGAACCCGCGGACGTGTTGGAGCGGCGGGACATTCAAACGCCGTCCGTCGACGGGATCAGTCTCACTGACGGTCCGTTGCTCAAGGCCGTGCTCTCCGGCCGCCAGTTGTTGCTGGCAGCGCACCACCTTGTGGTCGACGGTGTGTCGTGGCGGATCCTGTCGGAGGATCTTGCCACCGCGTACCAGCAAGCCGTGCACGGCCTGCCAATCAACCTCGGTGCGAAGACGACATCGTTCCGCGAGTGGGCGACGCGATTGGCTGACCACACCACGGCCGGTGGATTCGACGACGAACTCGACCACTGGACAGCGGTCGCCCACACCACTGTGCCCGAACTCCCGGTGGACCGACCGGGCCGCAACACGGCCGGGTCGACCCGGACGGTGACGGTGACGCTGGACGAGCACACCACCAAAGCGTTGCTGCACAACGTGCCTGGCGCCTACCGAACGCAGGTCAACGACGTGTTGCTCAGTGCCCTCGGCCGGGTACTGGGGCGGTGGACCGGTCACGACCGGGTGTTGCTGGATCTGGAAGGTCACGGTCGTGAGGACGTGCTGGCCGACGTGGACCTCTCCCGCACGGCCGGCTGGTTCACGTCGATGTTCCCGGTCGTGCTCGACGTGCCGGAGACCACGTGGGGCCCGACGCTCAAGGCGGTCAAGGAGCAGTTGCGGGCGGTGCCCCGGCGGGGCATCGGCTTCGGCGCACTGCGGTACCTCGCGAACCGGGCCGACCTCGCGGTGCGCGCCGAGGTGAGCTTCAACTACCTCGGCCACCTCGACGGACTTGGCTCCACGGAAGGCTTTTCCAGCGGTACGCTCGATGGGCTGCGGCTTGACGCGGGCACTCGGAACACTCGGAGTCATCTGCTCGATGTGGTCGGTGCGATCGACGACGATCGCCTCGAACTCACCTGGTACTACTCCAACGACATCCACGCCGAGGACACCGTGCGGCGGCTGGCCGAGGGCATGGCCGAGGCGCTGCGCGAGATCGTCGGCCACTGTGCCGAACCCACCGCGGGCGGCCGGACGCCGTCCGACTTCCCGTTGGTGCGCCTCGACCAGGCGACGGTCGACCGGCTCGCCGGTGACGGCCGGGCGGTGACGGACATCTACCCGCTCACCCCGATGCAGGCAGGCATGGTGTTCCACAGCCTGGTCGGCGCGGCTCAGGGCGACCCGTCGGGCTCCTACTTCAACCAGGTCCAGTTCCGACTGTCCGGAGTGGCCGATCCCCGGGCGCTCGGCACCGCGTGGCAACGGGTCACCGAACGCACGCCCGTCCTGCGCAGCGGTGTGGTGTGGGAAGAACTCGACGATCCGGTGCAGGTCGTGCGCCGCGACATCACGATGCCGGTCGTCCATCTTGACTGGTCGGATCTGACGCCCGAGCACCGTGACGAACGGCTGGGGGATTACCTCGAACGCGACCGTGCCGAGGGCATCGACCTGGCGGCGCCGCCGTTGACCCGGGTGGCCATCGCCGCCCTGCCCGATGCCGAGGTCCTGGTGGTCTGGACCTTCCATCACGTGCTGGTGGACGGCTGGAGCGCAGCACAGATCTTCACCGAGGTCTGCCGTCAGTACGCGATGATCATGCGCGGTGTGCGGGCACCGGTCGGCGAACGGCCGCCGTTCCGTGACTACCTGCGATGGCTGGCTGATCAGGATTCCGGTGAAGCCGAACGGTATTGGCGTCGCGCACTTGACGGGTTCGATTCGCCGACCGCGCTGCCGTACGACCGTCCGCCGGTCGAGACACATCGCGCAGAATCCAGCGCGACCATTCGCGTGACGCTGCCGGTGGAACAGACCGAGCGACTGCGGGACGTCGCCCAGCGCAACGGATTGACCGTCAACACGGTCATGCAAGGCGCGTGGGGGCTGCTGTTGTCCCGCTACAGCGGGGCCTCGGATGTCGTTTTCGGCACCACCGTGTCCGGCAGGCCGGTCGACCTGCCGGGCGTCGAGTCGATGATCGGCATGTTCATCAACACGTTGCCGACCCGGCTGACCGTCCGAGCCGGGCGCGACATGCTCGGCTGGCTGCACGACCTGCAAACCGGACAGGCCGACGCCCGGCGGTTCGAGCACATCTCGCTCGCCCGGCTGCAGAGCCGGACCGACGTCCCCCATGGGGGCAAGCTGTTCGACAGCATCCTGGTGTTCGAGAACTACCCGTTCGACGCGGACACCTTCGCCGAGTACGGCCTGCGGATCCACGACGTGCGGGCCGCGGAGCCGACCAACTACCCGTTGGCCCTGATGGTCGAGCCGGGCAGGCAGATCGCGATCGAGTTCGACTACGACCCGGCACTGTTCGACGCCGCGACGGTCGAGCGGCTGGCTGGGCACCTCCAGGTCCTGCTCGGCGCGATCGCGGACGATCCCGCACGGCCGTTGCGCGAGTTCTCGTTGCTGGGAGCGGCGGAACGTGACCTGGTGCTGACCGAGTGGAACGACACGGCGCACGAAATCCCGCCGGCGACGTTGCCGCGCCTGTTCACCGACCAGGTGCGCCGGACGCCGGACGAACCTGCTGTCGTGTCCGACGACGTGTGCCTCACCTACACGGAGCTGAACGTACAAGCCAACCGGCTCGCGAACCGGCTGATCAAGCTCGGTCTCCGGCCGGAAGACCCGGTCGCCGTCCTGATGGGACGGTCGGTGGACCTGCTCGTGGCCGAACTCGCCGTGGTCAAGGCGGGCGGCGCGTACGTACCGCTGGACGTCCGGGCACCGGCCGACCGGCTGCGGATGGTCCTCGGCGAAGCCGGTGCGGACATCCTCATCACCGACGCCGAATGGCGGCCCACGGCCGAAGGAATCCACAACGGACACATTCTCTCGACCGCACCGGCTGACAAGTCCACTGAGGACCCGTCCGTTTCGCTGGCTCCCGAGAACCTTGCCTACGTGATGTACACGTCGGGATCGACGGGCAAGCCCAAAGGCGTCGCGGTCCGGCACTGTGACGTCGTCGGTCTGGCATTCGAGCGGCGGTTCCGCGGCGGGCACAGCCGGGTGCTGTTCCACTCGGCGCAGGCGTTCGACGCGACCACGTACGAGATGTGGGTGCCCCTGCTGAACGGCGACCAGGTGGTCGTCGCGCCACCCGGCGACCTGGACGCCGAGGTCATGCGGCGGATGATCATCGACCACGGCGTGACCGGAATCTTCGTGACGTCCGGGTTGTTCCGGATGTTGGCGCAGGACGGGCCGGATTGCCTGACGGGTGCTCGTGAGGTTTGGACTGGTGGGGAGGTTGTGCCTGCGGCGGCGATTCGCCGGGTGTTGGACGCGTGTCCTGGGTTGATGGTGGCGGATGTTTATGGTCCGACGGAGACGACGACGTTCGCGACGCAGCGTCCG